>NZ_JAMOZI020000003.1:0-156034 GCF_023667485.2 Rhodococcus sp. MSC1_016 | reverse complement strand
CGATGAGAGCGAACTGCCCTGCCGGTGCACCGCCGGTGTACTGGTGCAGTGCCGTGCGGGCGCGGGTGACCGCGCAGCCGAGTGCATCGGGGGAGTCGCCGAGTGCCTCGACGCTGGCCTCGCCCATTGCCAGGGCTACCGAGTCACCCTGCGTGTCGTACAGGCCGACAGCCCAACTCGTAATGGGTTCACCGGTCGCCAAGGCAGGGCCACCGTTGGTGGTGGCAAGGAGGTAGATCGACCGGCCATCGGGGGCGTAACCGGCACCGCCGGTGAGTGCGTAGCAATTGCCGCCGGTCGAGGCCACTTCGGGATCGGCGACGCCGACTGCCTCGAGTCGCGTCAGCTCGCGGGCGTACATCTCTTCCAAGGCGCCGTAGCTTCGGTAGTCGAGCACGTCGGACGTCTCCTCGACGGGATCCTCGGGCGTTGTGGGCGGGTTCATATGTCAGTGACCTTTCGTACGGATCGGACCACTCACCGTGTCCCGATCGTTCTTTTTGCCCTGCGGGCAAAGGAGAGTCGGATCGGCGGTATCAGGACGGGGTGCAACCCCTGGGCCGAGAAGTTTCTCAGCGAGCGAAGCGAGTACGCGTTGAGAAAGTTCTCGGAGCCTTGTGCCGGCGCTTGCGCCGCCAGGGGTTGTTCCCCGGCCGCCGTCGATCAGGATCGGAAGGCCAGCAGGTCAAAAGAACGATGCTCTTCAACAGGGCGGAGCGCAGCGGAGCTCGATGTAGGGTCTCGAGACTCGTGGCCAAATCTCATCTGGGATGGCCACTCAGTGGCCAGTTGGCCAATTGGGTGAGATTGCATTCGACGTGGCGGCGTGGCTGATCTCGAATGCGGTGGCGGATCCGCCACCGTGGTGAGACTCGCCCATCTTCGGCGTGATCCAGATCGTTCGGGGTGTCCCGATTGACGCCCCGAAAGCTAAAACATCACCGGACGGGGCTACCGGAACGGCGCTGGTCAGCGAGTTCCGGTCAACGGCCGGCTCTCGGGACGAGCCGGTGAATATTTTTTCGGCAGCGGTCCGGTTTCCGTCTCCATAAAGGTCTTCAGGTTAGTTTCTAGTAAGGTTTTTATGAGCGACAGACTGCTCTGTCGGTTCTTTCAAAACGGGGATACTGTTATGTATGGCTCCACGCTCGTCCCGGAAGGCGAAAGGCGGGGTTACTACATCTGGGAGAGGGATTCACCGTCATGACACGTCAGCAGGAGCGCGCGCGACGCACTCGCGCTGCGCTGGTGGAGTCGGCCGCGATCGAGTTCGCCAAACGCGGCTATGCGGCGGCGCCGCTCAACACGATCCTCGAAGGCTCGAACGCCACCAAGGGGGCGATGTACTTCCACTTCCAGTCGAAGGAAGAACTCGCCCGAGCCGTCCTCCAGTCCGGAATCGAGCAGTTCTCTGCTCTGACCGATCGGTGGACGCGTCGCACGGACATCGGGCCGTTCGAAGCCCTCCACGGCTTCGTTCTCGATCTCGCGAAGCTGTTCCATTCGAGCGTCCTCGTCCGGGCCGAGTTCCGGCTGATCGTCGAACTCGAGTTTTATCCGGACGTACAGTCCGGCGGCTCGCAGTTCTGGGGGCGGACCGCGCACGAGTTCGCGATCCGCGCTCAGCGCGACGGACTGCTCCGCCCCGGCGCCGACCCCGAGCAGTTCACCCGGGTCCTGGCGGCGTCGCTCGCCGGCCAGCGGTACATGTCCGACATGGTGGCGCTGGAGGGCGACCTCGGCGAGCGGTTCACGGAATCGCTCGAAGTGATCCTCACTGCGATGGCTTCACCCGAATGGCTGGAGAACTTTGCGAGGGAAGGATGGCCGGATTCCGGCTCAGAACTGCCCGATTCGTAGTCTGACCTAGCTATTTGGGAAGTTCTCGATCCGTGTCCTAAGCGACGCGAACCTGCCGTCGCACCTGGCCGCGAACGCGAGCGGTTCGCCTGACTCCGCCCTACTAGGAGCTCTTGAAGAGAGAGTTCTTCGTCGAGGAAGCCGGCACGACCTCCAGCCGCTGTAGCTCAGCACCGGCACCGGTGACGTCACCGTCAGCTTGGTCGAGTATTTGCAGTCCTTTCTCAACTGCGCGCCAGTCCGCTGACAGATCGAAATATCCCAGGAGATCAACGACCTCGGCGACCCACCGTTTCGCGCCGCGTCTGTCACGTCGCAGCTGGGCGTAGTAGGTCACCATGGCGTCGCTCACCGACTTCTTGCGCTGCCCCCACTTCTCGCCCTTCCGGGCCGCCTCACTGGCTAGCTGCCACAGCTGTGCAACGTCGACGTGCCGATCCAGCACCGGTTCCCTCACACCTGGCACAGTAGCGATCCAACAGGACATGGCCGCCGTCGCACCGCGGTGGAGTGCTTCGGAAGCGATCGCACTGAGGCGATCTGGGCGGTGGGGCACGATGAGGTCCTTCCTCTTGAATCGGGCGAGTCGCCGCGTGGCCATGACTGCGGGGGCTGTCCGGCATGGTTGTAGTGGCCGGCGACGTCGACAAGGCTGGTCAGATCAGTGGTGTGCCGGTATTTCCCGGCCACGCGGCAACGAGACGTTCCATGCTGGCGTGCAGCTGGTTGAGTTCGTCGACGACCAGGACCAAGAATTCGCCCGGCCGCTGCGTGGGGTCCGGGAAGCTCGCCGGCACGTCTGCCTCTTCTTCCGTGGTCAGCTCGTTCCAGTTGTCCGGGAGATCGGCGAAGATCCCGCCGGTGATCGTCGGCCCGTCCTTCGAGACCATGTAACTGATCACTAGTTCCCGGGGCCGCAGGTCGTCCCGATCCGCCGGCTCGACACCGAAGTCCAGGTGCCCCCACACTGCCTTGTCCCAGGTGATGACCTCGGCGTCGACGGCCTTCTGCAGAAGCCAGTGACCCACGAGACGATAGCCGTCGTTGACCCGGCTGGGGGTGAGTCGGTCGAGGCGGTCGGTGTGCAGTGTCAGCAACGTCATTCGGGGTCCTTACGGGATGAGGTGTTAGGCGAGATGGTTATATTCCAAGGACTCACACGGCGTCTTCCACCTTCCGCCGGAGCCGGTCTGCCGTTTCGGCCCACTCGCTGTGGTGCGGACTGTTCGGATGATCGGGTTCGTCCTCGACCCTGTCGCGCATTCGACCTGCCCATTCTTCCAGTGCATCGGTCAGCACGAAGTACAGATGAGGTTCGGCCGGATCGTCGAGGTCGATCGTCAGGCTGTGCTTGCTCTGACTGTCCATCGCGGCGAGGACCGTAGTGAGTCGCTCCCGGATCTGCGCCAATTCACCTGGCACGTCGACGGCGGTCAGGGGTTCGTTGCCGACCACGAAGGCGCCGACTCCCTGGCGGGTTTCGATCAGTCCTTCCTCGGCGAGACGTTGTTGCGCGGCGCGCACGGTGTTCAGGCTGCGGATGCCGTATTCGTCTTGCAGTTCGCTGATGCTGGGCAGTTTGGAACCGAGTCCCCATTCACCAGACGTGATGCGCTCGCGGAGCCGGTCGGCGAGGTCGTGGTACACAGCCATACCCAACACCATAACACTGTGTGTGATAACCACAGTTAAGGTGCGGCAGGAGCCTGGATCGGTGATCGATGGGATCGGACCGTTCTCGAGTCCTTCCGTCTGTGTAGCTAGCAGGTCACGGGCACAATCGGGGCTATGCGGCTGATCGCGCCCATGCTGGCCACGGCCGGCGCACTCCCGGACGACACGGCGGAACGGCCGTGGAGTTTCGAGATGAAGTACGACGGGTGCCGGATGCTGGCCTCGGTGGGCGGCGGCCAGGAGCCGGTGCTGTGGACCCGCGCCATGAACGTGGTGACACCCTCGTATCCCGAGATCGCCGAGGCATTGACAGCGGCGTTCGGCGGCCGCGGGCGCATCGTTCTCGACGGGGAGGTCGTCGTACTTGATCACGGCCGGCCCTCGTTCGGACTGCTCCAGCGGCGCATGGGGATTGCTCATGCCACGAAGCCGCTGCAGCGGCGAATCCCTGTGACATTTCTACCGTTTGACGTCCTGGTGCTCGACGACCTGGATCTCACGAGTGCGTCGTACCTGGATCGGCGGGCGGAGCTGGCCGAGCTGGATTCGATCCTCCAGGACGTCGGCGGCCTGCCCATCACCGCCCCTCCGCACTGGGAGAATCAGCGCAGCACAATCATGCTCAATGCGGCGAACAGTGCTGGCATGGAAGGGATTTTGGCCAAACGATCGGCATCGATCTACCTTCCGGGCCAGCGCAGCCGATCCTGGATCAAACACGCAATCCGCACGCGCAGCTCGGTTTTGGTGATCGGGTTCGTCGGCTCGAGCCGTTCGGTCGCGGCACTGATCCTCGGAGCGTACGACGCCGAGAATAGATTAATCCAGGTGGGTTCCGTTTCTTCCGGGCTCACGGTGCCGATGCGCCGACAGCTCCGGGAGGACTTCCGGCCGCTGGAGCGCCCTAGCAGCCCTCTCACGGACCCGTCAGCAGCCGCGGAGACCTTCCCTGGGATTCAGTGGCTCACTCCGCGGCTGGTCGTGGACGTCGCCTACAGGGCGCACACGGCCGGTGGGCTACGGCATCCCTCTCTGAAGGGCCGGCGCTTCGACGTCGATTTTCAATCGGTTCGTGCGGAGGACCTGTAGGCCGGCCAGAGGAAAGCCGCCGACACCTTCCCCGGCGTCAGCGGCTCCTCATCCCCTACGCCTGGAACGCTACGCAATGTAGGTCTTACCCGGCTCGGGGGTGACAGTGACGCCATATCGCCTCTCGGCAAGCGGTCGCTCGCAGCGACTTTTCTGGTGTGGTACCCGGGGTATGAGCGCCACCGTCGCCCTCTTCAACATGGGCCGAGCTGGCGGTATTCCGGCGGGGCTCACTGCCGCTTCGGAAGGTTCAGCTGCTCACGGGGCCTGTCCATGATTGATGATGCCGTGAGCAAGGGGATTCGGTGTATGCAGCGGGTCCGGCCTACCGATGAGAGGGTGATCGGTGAGTGGCTCACCGAGGATGGCCAGGCCGCCGCGGTGCAGGGTCAGTCCGGTGATCGACGCAACCAGCACAACTGTCTTGTCGTGGACCAGAAGCATGATCTTCGATGCGGCGACATGATCTGCCCGGAACTTCCAGATCCCCCGGCCACGCTCCCACAGTTCCTGTGACGTGAGACCTGGGGCGTAACCGACGTGAGTTCGGCCGAGAGGGTCGTCGGGTTCGGCGGGTGAGACTGTGGGGAGCGTGACCCGTAAGGCCGCTAAACGCGCGGGAAGCTGCTTCGGCCGGAACCGCCGCAGCTCGGACGACGCTCCTCTCTCACGGTCACGGACGATGTGATCGAAGCTGGGGTAGTGCCGATTCGCGAGGTTGACCGGAGGCAGCGCACCGGTCGCCGTGAACCGCTGTTGTTCACAGAATTGCACGCGCCGCTCGAAATCGTCATCTAGGGCAGCGTCGACAATATCGAAGCCGAGCTTCTTCAACGCCCATCCGATCTGGATGGAATGCTCGCCGGGAACATACCGGTCATGAAAGCGGCCGGCATCTTCCGGCACAGCCGAGTGCATCTCCTCCCGGCAACTCTGCGGCAGCGCGTCGAGGATGCGCAGCATGCACGCGCCGAGCAACCTCGATGCCGGGTAGCTCAGCATGGGACGATGCTCGACGGTCGCAATAGCGACGTACAGGCTCACCATCCGCACGAAGTACGCCTCCACCAGCGGGAAGATCTCTACCCACCACTCGACTGTGTCGGCCGCTCTGCCGCAGAAAAGGGCGTAGTGCGGGCTGTCGTCGAGGATGCGGACCGCGGCCGCGGCCGAGTCCTCATGCGCGTCGAGGATCAGCCGCGTGTGCTCTGTGACCTCGCACTTGTCGCACGGGTCCGCGAGTACACGAAAGGTGGATTCACTGCTCCGGAACCTGCGGTGACCGCAACTGTAAACAACGCAGCCAGGGGCCACGCAGTACAGGCATGCGTGGAGGTCCCCCTTCTTCCACGTCGCGTGTGATCGCCGCTGCAGCGGTGTTTCTCGCCACTCGTGTCCCACGGGGCATCGCCACCACAGCATCTCGTGCGAAGAGGCCGAGATCGAATCAAGATCGACCCCAGCATTGCGGGCCCGATGTAGTTGCTGAAACAGCTCTGGGTGCTCGTCTTTGAAACGCATACCCCCCCTTGAGTTCTATTGGTAAAGAGACTTTCTCTTGTATCAATTGCGCGAAATTGCACCCGACGCAACCCATTGAAAGTCGCTGCGACCCTTGAATGAAGCGCTAGGCCAGCAAGGTCATGAACCCTATGAGGAAGACCCCCAGGCGACCGAACAGCACCGGGAATTCAGTGCTTATCTTCATCCGGAAGATGACACCTCTGGACGAGAGGTACCCGATTGCGGCGGCGATCGCACCGAGAACCATCAGGTGCCATGCCAAGGGAGCGAGAAAGTTCGTCATGGCGCGAACGGTAGCCAAACCTCGGGAGTCCCGAAGAAGGTTGTTGCTTGCCTTGACCAGCAGCGATGCCGTACGGCATCGCTGAGCCTAACAAAGACGACAAAATGTCGGGCGTGTCGAGACGCTGATGCTGCCAGTACTGTCATCCGGTCTGTACCGGAGACTGAGGAGTGGAATCTGTGGCACGCAGGGTCGTAGTTGAGATGGTCGACGACATCGACGGCACCGCCTTCGGTGAGGACGGCGAGAGCATCCACTATGCGGTCGACGGCGTCGAGTACGTGATCGACTTGAAGGACGATGCGAAGGAACTCCGCGAGACCTTCGAGTACTACATCGCGCACTCCACCCGGGTCGGCGGCCGCAAGCACCGCTCCGACCGGCCGGACAACGCCACTGCCGGGAAGCGGCCGCGGGGCGAAACGCAGAAGATTCGCGCCTGGGCGCTCGAGCAGGGCTACGAGCTCTCCTCCCGCGGCCGTATCCCCACTGAGGTCGAGCAGGCCTTCCACGCCGCCCACTGAAGCTCCGAGGCTGATGTCGCGGCCTTCTCGCACCTCGATCGTGCACAGGCACCCCGGTCCGAATGGACCGGGGTGCCTGTTTAACCGGGAGTTTTGCAGGTCCTCTTAACCCGGGGTGTTGCGGGGATCGGTGGCAGGCGGAACAGAGTCCTTAGCCCTGATCTTTCCATCCACACCGTGGATGTTGAGTTCAGCGCCGGCGGAATTTGCACGACCAAGTTCACGAGCCTTGGCGATGCTCTCCTTCTGCGTCCCGGTCACAGCACTTGCCCGGGAGTTCCCTTCGACCTTGACCTTCCAGGCATCGCCACTTTTCACGACGTGGATGTTCTTCTTGGTAGCCACGCGCTCTACCGCCCAGGCTTCGTCGTGATGGTGACCTTGCGAATCGGACCAGGCACGCTGATCGTCTTCTTCTGGCCCGGGCGGATAGTGATTCGACGGATAGTACCCATGTGCACAACTCCTAAGGGCAGCTATCCAGACCAGAATCTCCGCCCCGCATCTTGCGGTCTTAGAGCCACGAGGTATGGTCATCTGTGCATCGGCAAAATGCAGATAAATACACACCTCGAAACTTTCAGTCCCCCCGAGTTGTTTCGAGGTTTTCTGCTGTCTCCAAATTAAGTTAGCACCCGATTTCAACATTTCCGCTTTACTTGAGACGAACGACCGGCATTTATGTGCCCGACGCCCTACTCGTCAGTACGTTCTCCCTGCTCACGGCATTTGAAAATTGCCCATGTGCCATTCGTCACATAGCAGAAATCCCGTAATGCCCCCTGTCGGTCACCTGTGCCAAGCTCGGACACCGCAAGGGTGAATGTCCCGGAAGTGGACTTCGAGCCGTCAGATTTGACGCCAGACGCCTCAAACGAAACTTGGTACAGAAGACCGAACGGAGACTTCGATGCCGAGCTGCATAGCCGATTTGACACAAAATTCTGACAAGGCTATATCTGCTCGCAGCAGCAATGCATAGACATTTTTACGGCTGCTCCACAGAACTTCACGGAGTAATAGATCCGCGAATTTGGCGTTGTTCATGGAGTGCCGAGATCTCCGCATCCGGCCCTTCGGCACAGCAGTCGCCGTCCATGAGACAACGCCTCTATTGCGATGTGGCCGAGAGATGCCGGTATAGCGTGGCGCGGCCAATCCCTAGAACTGCTGCGATTTCAGTTTTCGGGGTTCCCGCCTCGACCATCTGTCGGATGTGACGTGCCTTCGCCGCATCGATCGCCTTGGGCTGCCCGCCGATCCGGCCTCGTGCCCGGGCAGCGGCGAGACCGGCAACCGTCCGCTCTTGGATAAGCGCCCTCTCGAATTGCGCTAAGGCACCGAATATTTGAAAGATCAGCATCCCGCCAGGAGATGAAGTGTCGATCGTCTCCGTGAGCGATTTGAACGCCACCCCGCGGGCCTGAAGGTCTTCGACCGTCTCGATCAGATGGCTCAACGATCGCCCGAGCCTGTCCAGGCGCCACACTACGAGGGTGTCGCCGGCGCGAAGATGCCCGAGTAGGTCCAGCAGTTCGGGGCGGTCCTTCTTGGCACCGCTCGCCACTTCCTCCCAGACTCTCGAACACCCGGCGGCCGCCAGAGCGTCCCTCTGCAAATCCAGCACCTGATCGGTGCCACTTACCCTCAGATACCCGAATACGGCGCTCACAGGCGATGACTGTCCCAGAAACGTCTGACACCCTCCAGTGGGCACCCAAGAGGGTGAGACAGGTTTCTGAGACACATAACAATTCGGTAACGCTTCCCATCGATTCGACTCCTGGACACCTGCCGAGCAGCCGTCGGTCTCGTTCGGCCCACTCGCGGCCGCACGCACTCGATTCCCGTCCGGTGTCTCAACTCCGGGCGTCTCAGTAATGGTCGAATGAGAGACAACCCGAAACAGCGCATAACTATCCAGAGCGGACCCAACTGGTGTCCCGTTCGCCGTCCCGATTCGGGATTCCTTCACCGGACGGGGTTACCGGGACCCGTGCAGCTCAGCTCGTTCGGGACATGGGCCGGCGACGGGAAGCGGCCGAGGACGCTATCCGCAAAATCATCCGGACGGCCCGCAGACGCGCACACGAAAGAACCCCCAGGTTTCCCTGGGGGTTCTTTCACTATTCGTATGTCCTAGAGGGAGGCACTCGGCCCACGATCCTCAATGGCTCTGTGGTAGACACCGTACATGCCTACGGCCTCCTACGCAATGACCCCTGCCGATGCGCAGGCTATCGAGAAATGCCTCTCGCCTGGTCGAGTTGGGTCATATCACCCTCCGCTGGTCACCTGCGATCAGGGCGAGGATCCGCTGGCTGCTGCTCTTAGGCTCTATCGATGGAATGCCGAGATCGCTGCGGCCCTGTGGACTGTGATGCACGTTTTCGAAGTCACCGTACGGAATGCTGTGAGCGATGCTGTGACCCAGGTCCACGGACCGAATTGGACTCACGACGCCTCCTTCCACGCGAAACTTCCACCCGCGCCGCGTGACAGAAGCACGAACCGGCCCGCCGGGTACGGCGCACGGGAAGATCTCCAGAAGCAGAGCCGTCTCCATCCGACACCGGGCAAGGTGATTCCCGAACTGAAAATGGCATTCTGGGAGAAGATGTTCACTCAACGGCATGATGCCGATTTCTGGAATAGCTACCTCTGCACCGTCTTTCCGAACGTTGATTCCGCCGAACCTATCCGCGATCACCGCAATGCGCTGCGCACGAGGTACGAACGGGTGCGCAGGATCAGAAATCGTATGGGACATCATGAACCCATCTCGGACACTTCTCGATTCGACTTGTCCCAGTGCTACACGGGAATGATGGAAGTTCTGTCCTGGCGTTCCAGCGAGATCCATGCGTGGGTTGCCGATGTAGAGAATGTTCAAGAGGTTCTGCTGCGTCGCCCGCGTTAGAAACGCCGTCTCGCTGACCCTGCGGGTGAAGTCATCTCCCGATGATGCAGGATGCGCCCCGCAAGCGATCCCTTGTGGTGTCTCATGAGACCAGCTCCCGGTAACGACCGAAGCTGAGACGGTCGCGGTATCGGTTGTTTCCGAGGTGCAGCAACCCTGTCGCCGATCGCGGCGTGCATCGACTCGATCGTGGACTTCACTGATCCATGCGTGGAGATCTTGACGCTCGATTTCCATCGGCAACTGTATGCGGCCCAAGGGACCAGCATCTGAATGCAAGCAATACCAGCATTGATTGCATTCGAGGGGACCTCCTCGTCGAAGGGTGTCCTGTCCTAACTGGATCCGGTTACATCGAGCATCAGCGCGTTCAGCTTCGGTACCGTCGTCTCCCCGCCCAGGGTCGTCGAGTATGTATGCGAACCGACTACCTCGACGTACATGGTCACGAAGTCCCCGGATACCACATTTGTCAATATCGGCACCGCCCCGGTGACCACGGTGTTGTTGTCGTAGAGGAAGCTGTAGTCCTGTGGCGCAGCCATTGTGTCGGCCCTGAACCGCTCGGGTCCGGTCACCGAATCGAACTGGGTCACATGCCCGTACACAACCAGCTTCCTGCCCTTGTTCGCATCCGGATTCTTCATCACCAGCGCGAAATCCCGGTCACTCAGCGTCTCGTACGTAGACCGATCCCACTTCGCAGCCTCGATCGCAGCCAGCCGAGCCTTCTCCGCGTCAATCGCGGCCTGTCGCTTGGCCTGCTGCTCCTCCTGCTGCCGGCGGGCCTGCTCCTGCTGCGCGGTCCTCGCCGCCACCTCCTCCGGGGTCATGGTCCGGGTGATGCGGGCCGTCGTCGAGTTCCGCGCGGCGTCCGCGGCCGATGGCGAATCGTAGTCATTCACCGTCGCGGCAACGCCCAGAGTGACGATCAGCACGGCGAAGATGCCACCGACGATCCACGGCCAGTTCCGCTTTGGAGCATCAGGTTCACGAGGCGCCCACGGCGGCGTGAACGGTTTCTTCGGCGGCTTCGGAGACTGACCTGCAGTGGGTTGCCCCAACTGGCCCGGTTGCGGCCCCTGCGGGCGCTGCGGCCCCTGCGGGCGCTGCGGCTGCTGGGGGTAAAACGGATTCGACATGTGGGTTGACTTTCTCACGAGAAGGGCTGGTCAGGCTGCCTAGTAGTTCACAGTTGTGTCACCCAGCCACGGTCAGCACATCCGCGACGCGGCGATCAATGATGATCCGGGCAAGGCACCGACTGCCCTCGGTGACACGGACATCGGGGTGGGTGTGGTCACCGACACCCACCAGAGGCAGACATCGGTTACTCCTCCTTGAGCTCATTCATGCCATCGAACCAGGTAACGCCGTCGACGGCCGACAAATCCTGGATCGTCGCATGAGAATTGCCTCCCGGACTTGGGACCACGGCAGCGGCGGAAGGGCCGCTGTGGTCCACACGACGAGCCGTTGGCCAGTCTGAAGGGGCGGAAGGAATTGGAACCGCTCATGGGGCATGACTGTCTCAGAAACATCCGACCGCCCTCGAGCAGGCAATTCAGTGCCTGAATCAGGTTTTCACGACCGGTGTTCTCGCACATCAGCAGGCCCAGTTGGCGGCAAAATAGGGGTCATGAAGAGCGAGCTGTGGCAGGACTACGAAGAGGTAGCAAACTTCCTGCTAGATAAGGTCGCCGCCGAGCTAGGGCTAGAGCGAGTTGAGGGCAAGCAGACGCTCGTCGGTGACGTTGGTACGTCCTGGGAGGTCGACGGCAAAGGTGTGAAGCTCGGCGACGAAGGAATTGTCCTTATCGAGTGCAAACGGTACCCCAAAAGGAGAGTTGATCAGGCGACCGTGGGCGGATTCGCCTTCCGGATTCAGTACCTCGGCGCGTCAGGTGGGATCCTCGTCAATCCGCTAGGTACACAGGAAGGTGGCCGCATTATTGCTGTGCAACGGAGATCATCGAGGTTCATCTCAAGCCGGACTGCACGCGTACCGACTACGTGTTGAGCTTTCTGAACAGGTTTTCCTCGGGGTAATTGACTTCGGCCGGGGCACGGACCATGCGAGCGTCAAGGTGGTGAAGGAAGCCGACGAGGCATCGTGAGTGTGTCGTGTCTCATTTTGCAGCAATCATGAAATGCCGCGCCTGCCCAACTAACACATTTCCGGCCACCGAGCTGCGGTTGTTGGTCGACCCATCTACACCCAAGTGCGAGCACTCGCCCACCCCACCCCACTGGCCGCGTGCGGCCCACCCGCCTTCGATGCCCAATCGAAGCACCGTGCCGCATCTCGGCGCTTCGGTGTCTCGAAAAGGGCCGTTTCTTGGACACCCACCGGCGCGTCAGTGGCCGCAACGCGAGCCGAGCGACCACCACTGGGCCTGCGGATACCCTCACCGAATGCCTGCTTCTTTTACCTGGATGGGACTTCTATCCCTCGCCGTATCGATAACCTCGCTCAGCGTCACCATCGCCATCTTCTTGCTGGGGCGTCGCCTGTCTTTTCGGCAGCAGCGCGAACGCGTGGGCGAGCTTGAGAACGATGCATGGACGGTACTCAAACGCGGTGTCGAGGCCCTGCTCGAGCACCCTCAGCCCGACCCCGCGCTCGCGCAGCTCGGCGCCGAGAGTGATCAGGTGCAGCACCGACCTGCCGAGGCGGTCGAGTCGCGTGATCACCAGCGTGGTCGCCGTCGCGGAGCAGCTTGAGCACAAGATCCAGCTGCGGGCGCGACGCCTTCGCGCCGCTCGCGTGATCGATGTAAGTGTCCTCGGCCGCCACCCCGGCCCGGCGCAACGTGTCGACCTGATGATCCGGGTTCAGATCCGCGGGGGACACCCGCGCGTAGCCGAGCAACATGCGTCGACAATACCCCGACCACCCTGGTTTTCGACGTCGAGAGCCGACGTATTTACCCTGAATAATGGCTATTCGTGATGGTGTTGAAAAACCGAACCAGCCCGTGCCATCGTTGCCTCCTCACGGCACTGCTGTGTCGCCGGAGCCATTGCAACTCTGATCGTCTGCTGAATTGCCACGCCGGGGCCCGAGCCCCCAGCCAGCGACGAGCTCGACCGGTATCGACACGCCGACTGTCGGCGCGCGCGGCGAATCGAGGGATCTGTCGGCGACCGGGAACGGTAGAAGAATCGACTGGGGCCCAGCGCCTGTCGCTCACGTAACTCATAGACCGATTACGGTCATCAGTCGTGATTTCCGCAACTTGGAGCCAGATTCTGAATGCTTCGCATCTAGATAATGGCGAACACCCGAGAGGGGTTGGCCGCCGCCCGCGCACGCGGCCGCAAGGGCGGCCGGCCGTCGAAGCTGAGCCCGGATCAGATCGGACTCGCTCAACGCCTCTACGACGCCGGCGAGCACACCGTCGCCCAGATCTCGGGCATGCTGAAATTGCCGCGCACCACGGTATATGGACATCTGAACAAACGGCAGATGGACCGCGCACCGGCCGAGCAGGCGAGCGCCGTGGTCACCGATCCTCCAGTCCGCCCGCCTCGGACGTGCCCGACCTGCGGACATGAGCCGACCACTCGCGCCGAGGCAGCACACCAACGTGCCGACCTCGCGGTGACCTGGGTCCACGCCGACCCCAATCGCCGGGGAAGGGTCATCAGCCGCCACCACTGTCGGCATTGCGAACCCGGGCAACCAGCATTCGACATCGCCTGCAGCGTCTGCGGCGACGGACCCATCATCGCCGGCGCGCTCGCCGAGCAAGCGAAGAACGGCAACCTGGCCGAGCCCGTTCGACGATGGCTCACTGCAGCGGAATGGGCAGTCACCCCGGATCTCTTGTGTCCGGGCCACGCATATGCCGCTGACTGATCCCTGGGCGACCACGCTGGCCTACCTGGTGCCGCCAAGCCGAACTGGCCGCCACTGGGACCATACCGTTGAGATGTCGCGATAGCTGTGCCGCAACGGGGCTGCGGTAAGGCAGCTATGGCGGCTTCCGCGACGAGCAACAGGTCACCGACATGCTGCGCAATCTGCTCGACGAACGCTCAGATCGAGGACGGCCGAGGAACTGAAAGGCCCGCTCCCCCAACCATTTTCACTATCCGATAAGTGTTATCAACTAGCGCGGACGAGGCACGCCCGGCGTCCGTTGTCGCGCTCCGCGGCAGTATCCGACGCGGAAGGGCTTACCCATCTTCCGGATTGTTCCGGATCGCGGGGGTGCAACGGGACGGTTCGCGGGACATCTCTAGGTAACACCGGTGAGCTGGACGGGTATTCATCCGATGTGGTGTTCCGTTGGTGACGGCTTACGGAGCAAATCAGGGGGTTTCCATCTGCGGCGTTGTGTGTCTTCGTGTGCGTGGGCATTGCCGCAATCTGGGGGTGTTACCGGTGGTGGGGTTGGTGTGTTGTGGTCAGGAAGTGGTCGATGTCGACGATGAGGAACAGGGCGGTGGCGGTGGTCACCACGTGGGCGTGGTCGTTTTCGATGGTGGCTCGCAGGTGTAGTTTGCGGCCGTCGCGGGCGTGGATGTGGGCGCGGAGGGTGTAGGGGGTGTCGAGCAGGACCGGGGCGAGGTAGTCGATGGCGAGGTGGCGGGTGACGGCGAGTTCTCCCACGGTGTAGAGCAGGAATCCGAACAGGTCGTCGAGGACGGTGGCGACCGCACCGCCGTGGGCGATCGTTGGGGCGCCGACGTGGCGGGAGTCGAAACGGTGATGGGCGTGGACGCCGTGTGCGTCGCGTCGGACGCGCAGCTGGTGGCCGTGGGGGTTGGCCGGTCCGCAGCCGAGGCAGTGGTCGTGGTGAGGCGGCAGGTCGGCGGATCCGGACGCGACCACGGGGAAGGTGGGGATCGAGTCCTCGGCCTCGCAGGGTTCGGATCCGGGCTCGTGTGTGCCGGTGCGGGGTGTGTCCTCGGTCATGAGTGCTTTCTGTGGGTTTGTCTACCGGGTGGCGGCGATGAGGATGTCGCAGGGGATTTTGCGGGCAAGCTCGATCGGTGGGATGGACAGCAGCCGGGCCAGCAGTGGTGACCGGTGGGGGTTGGCGGTGACGATGAGGTCGGCGGCGGCGGTGGCGGCCAGGTGCAGCAGTGCGGGCAGGAGGGGTTCGGGCAGGATGTGGGTTTCGATGTCGGTGGCGCCGTGGGCGAGGGCGTGCTGGTGGGCGGTGCGCAAGATGGTGTCGGTGGGGGCGGTGCCGCGCAGCAGGTAGGCGTCGGGTCCGAGCCGGTCGAGGTCGGTGCCGACCGCGCGTTCGTCGATGTCGTGGCGGGCGCTGATGATCAGTAGTCGGGCGTGAGTGGTGTGGGCCAGCTCGGCCGCCTGGTCGACCACCCGGTAGGAACGGTCGGATCCGTCGGTGTCGACGATGATCGTGCGGTAGGCCGTCATGACGGGCGTCTTTCGCGAGCGGCGGGCGTCTCAGTGGGACGGGGTGGACGTGTGAGAGCGCGCGGTGTGCGGCGAGGGGTGGGTCCGGGGGCGAGCAGAGCCAGCACGATCGCCCCAGCGGCGGTGAGGGCGGCCAGCACGAGCGCGGCCTGGCCGCTGCCGTGCACGAACGCGGCCTTGGCGAACTCGGCCAGCGGCCGGGCCACCGGTCCGGCCTCGTCGGCGACCTGTAGGGCGGCGGCCAGGGAATCGGCGACCGGGCCGCGGGCTGGCTCGGGCAGCCGGGGCAGGGCGGGCTGGATGCGGTGGGTGTAGCCGGCGGCGAGCACGCTGCCGGCCACGGCGATCCCGATCGCAGCGCCGATCTCGCGGGCGGCGTCGTTGACCGCGGCGGCGACCCCGTGTTTGGCCTCGGGGGTGTCGGCGACGATGGCATAGGTTGCCGGGGCGGTGCACAACCCCAGGCCCGCGCTCATGATCAGCAGCGGCCACAGCAGCTCGGGGTAGTGCGCGGTGAGGGTCAACCGGCTCACCAGCACCAGTCCGGCGGTGATGGCGAGCAGGCCGGTAACGGTCATCACCCGCAATCCGACCAGGCTCGACAGCCACGGCGCGATCACCGAGATCGCGACCAGCGGCACCACCATCGGCGCCAACGCCACCGCCGAGGCCAGCGGCCCATAACCGAAGATCAGCTGCAGGTACTGCACCAGCAGCAGGAACACGCCGAAGGTGACCAGGAACTGGATGGTCACCGACAGCGCGCCGGCACCGAAACCGCGGTGGGTGAACAACCGCACATCCAGCAGCGGCGCCGAGGAACGCAGCTCGACGACGACGAACGCCACCGTCGCGAGCAGACCGACCCCCGCACTGACGGCGACGAGCGGGTCGGCCCAGCCGCGCGCGGGGACCTCGATCGCGGCGAACACGATCGCCGCGACCGCAACCGCCACCGCGACCGCGCCCACCCAGTCCACCGGCGGATGCTCACGCTGGCGGGACTCGGCGATGGTGCACGCCAACCCCGCCATGACCGTCCCGGCCACGGTCAACCCGACGAACACCGACAGCCACGACCACCGCTCGAGCAACACCCCGGTACCGAGGATTCCCAGCACCGCCCCGGACCCGGCGACCCCGGCCCACACCCCCACCGCCCGGCCGCGATGAGCGGGGGCGAACCCCGCGGTCAGGATCGACAGCGTCGAGGGCATCACCAGCGCGGCGCCCGCCCCGGCCAGCGCGCGCGCCGCAATCAGCCACACCGGGTCGCCCAGCAACAGCGGCAGCGCCGAGGCGGCGGCGAACACCGCCAACCCCGCCACCAGCACCGCGCGGCGCCCGTAGCGGTCACCGACGGCTCCGGCGGGCAGTACCAGACACGCCAGCACCAGTGTGTAGCCATCGACGATCCAGGTCAGCTGGGCTTGCGTCGCCCCCGTCTCGACCGCGATCTGCGGCAACGCCGAATACAACGCCGCCATCGCCGCGACGACCAGCGCCACCGCCAGGCACGACACCGTCAGCATCCACCACTCGGCCCTGGTCCACCGGGCGATCTCGACAGTGTCCGTCCCGTGCGTGTTCACCGGTACCTCCCGACGATGAAGACCAATGGTCTCTGTGCGAGACCCTTAGTATCATAGTGGTCGAGGCGTGGGATAGAGTCCACCCATACCCAAAGCCGAACGGCACGAATCGGAGGAAAGCGCGGCCATGACCGACCCGGCCCCTCCGGCGACCGACCCGGTCGCCGCGGACGACGAGCAGGCCGATCCGCGGCTGGCACGCTCACGCAACCGGTTGCTCGACGCGGCCACCTATCTGCTGTCCACCGGCGGTGTCGAGGCGGTCACCGTCGAGGCGGTCACCCGCGTGTCGAAGGTCGCGCGCGCCACCCTCTACCGGCACTTCGGCAGCACCACCCATCTGCTCGCGGCCACCTTCGAACGGCTGCTTCCCCACGTCGACGCCCCCACCGGCACCGCCTCGGTGCGCGAGCGGCTCATCGCGCTGCTCACCACCCAGGCCGACCTCATCGAACAGGCCCCGGTGCAGATGACCACCCTGGCCTGGCTGGCGATGGGCTCCATCGGCGACGACCACACCGACCCGGCCGCGGTCACCTCGCTGCGCGCCCGCGTCATCGAGCAATACCGCCAACCGTTCGACCAGGTCCTCACCAGCCCCGACGCCCGCGCCGTGCTCGGCGAGCTCGACACCACCTTCGCCATCATCGAACTCATCGGCCCGATCGTGTTCGCCCGCCTCACCGGACTACGCACCATCGACCACGACGACTGCGCCCGGCTCGTCGACAACTTCCTCGCCACCCACCCAACAGCCACGGCCGTAAACGCACCGACCGACGACTGAATCGTCGACCGCCCTCACCCCGACCGTGGTGTCCACCTCCGGACCGTACAGCGCCCGGACCGAAGAGAGATACGTAGGCCGCACCTGATCGCTCCGATCAGAACAGGGTGTCGCGCACGCGAAGTGGCCGGTAGCCGGTGGGGCGAGTTCGGCGTCGATGTCGACCAAGATGGATACGAACCGATCAGCGAAGCATCAACTTCCAGCTGCTCCGCCAACCGCGCCATCGCCACCGGCGGCGCGGGCCAGTGCCGCTAACGTCAGCCCGCAGCAATCGGCGGACTCCCGCACGTCGCGGCCCTTGCCGCCCGAGGCCTCCGCGAAACAGCGCACGGTGCGGCTCGGCACCGGCGCAGGACCTGGAAGGTGCGGACCGCGGCCAGCAGCGGTCGAGCGGTGGGTGGGACGGCGAGTGCGCCGGGTGCGGCCCGCTGCGGCGGGATTCCAGCCAGCAGGACATCGGCGCGATCGCTGAGTGCGGTGATCGGTATCGAGACCAGGGTGCCGTAGCCGACGCCGGTGATCAGCGCGGTGGCGAGCGCACCGGCGCGGACAGGATGGGCGATCCGCTCCCGGATCCGGGCGGCGGTCTCGGCGGTGAACGGGCCGGTGGTCAGCCCCGGACCTACCATGTAGGGCAACTGCTGCGGTGGTAGCTCGAGCCGATAGCCGTGCAGGGCGAATCCGTGCTGGGCGAATCCGTGCTGGGCGGCGCGCAGCATGGTGACGGTGTGCCGGTTGGTCGGACTCTCTGCACCAGCGCGGTCAGCAACACTCACAGGTGTGACGGTTCCACCGGACCGTCCCCGGTGGCCGGCGCGCACGGTGGTCGAGTTCTGCGGTGTCGCAGTCGGCGAGCCAGCGGCACGCGGTGCGGCCATGGTCATAGAGCTCGGCGATCCGGTCGGACTCGGCGCGCGGAAGCTGTTCGCGCGCCACGGCGCGGAAAGCGCCGGTGTCGACGTTCGGGAGCGGTGGCAGCGGACTCGGGTCGAACGTCGAGGCGGCAGGTGAGGGCGGCGCCGCGGTGGTGCGACGGTCGGTGACATCGGCGAGCCGATCGGTGATCCGGTACGGCACGTCGTCGAGCACGAGCCGCGCCGGGGCGTCGCCGGTGTGCCAAACCAGACGTGCTGCATTCACCGAGATCTGATCTCCTACTATGCCACGACCCTCTTCCTCTTGGGACCTTCACGACCCAGTGTTCACGATGTCCTCACTCAGGGGGAAGGGCCCGAGGTCGACGGTGGGGCGCGTGTGGAGGGCTACGTCTATCGCCGGGTCGCGACCCGGCGATCCCTTCGCCGCCGGTCATCACCCACGCTCGTCGCGCAGATCCACACCACACCGTGACCCGTCCCGTGACACTCCAATCGCTCTACGACGCCCCGACCCCGCCGACAGAGGCTTAGTACTGCAACGACAGTTTGTGACTAATGGGACTGTTGTGGTAATTGATCTGTGTGCAGTCAGAGGTGCTGGAGTGGTCAGCGGGGTTCACGGCGTTCTGTACGCGGTTCGCCCACCGGTTTTCGCGGGTGGAGTCGCGGCGGCGGATGGGCGCGTATGTGCGCGGACTGCTCGGTGAGGTCGAGCGCAAGAACGGATGGACACTGGCCGAGGCGGCCGGTGATGCGGGCCCGGAGGGCATGCAGCGGCTGCTGAACTTCTACTCCTGGGACTGCGAGGGCTCCGCGACGACGTGCGTGAGGTCGTGGTCGAGACGATCGGTGACGCCGACAATGGCGTGTTGATCGTCGACGAGACAGGGTTTTTGAAGAAGGGCACGCGCTCGGCCGGGGTGGCCCGGCAGTATTCCGGCACGGCCGGACGGATCGAGAACAGCCACTGGGATCGGGGTGTTTCTCGCCTACGCCTCCGACCGGGGCCGGGCGCTGATCGATCGGGAGTTGTATCTGCCGAAGGCCTGGACCGAGGACCGCGATCGGTGCCGGGCCGCCGGGATCGGCGACGAGGTGGCTTTCGCGACGAAACCCGAACTGGCGCAGACGATGATCGAACGGGCTCTCGATGCCGGGATGCCGTTCGGATGGTTCGCCGGTGACGAGGCCTACGGGCAGGTCGGCCGACTCCGGATGTGGCTCGAATCCCGTGGTGTGGCCCATGTTCTCGCCGTTCCGAAGTCGCAGATGGTGATCTCGATGGAGTTGCGTCAGCGCCGGGCCCACGCCGTGATCGCCGACCTGCCGGCGACCGCGTGGCAGCGGATCAACTGCGGCGACGGCGCCCACGGACCCAGGCTCTACGACTGGGCGGTCGTAGACATCCGGCCACTGCGAGAACGCGGTCGCGGTCACTGGCTGCTGGCCCGACGGTCGATCACCGACCCCGACGAGATTGCCTACTACATCTGCTACGGCCCCGCCGACACCGAACCCGCCGAACTGGTCCGGGTGGCCGGCAGTCGCTGGGCGATCGAGGAGTGCTTCCAGACCACCAAGAACGAGACCGGACTCGACCACTACCAGGCGCGTGGGTACCCGGCCTGGTACCGGCACATCACCTTGTCGATGGCCGCGGCCGCCTTCCTGACGATCCTGCGCCGCGGTGCTCAAAAAGGGGATCTCCAGCCGGTTCCCGAGATCTAATACCTCTGACAATCAACGAGATCCGGCGATTGTTCAACCGCGTCGCCTGTCCGGTGCAACACGCCCTCGTCCACGTCTGGCACTGGTCGAACTGGCGCCGAGCCAGCCAGGCCAGAGCCCGCGCCAGCCACTACAAACGTCGACATCACAAACTGTCGTTGCAGTATTAGGCCCTGACCTCTCGGAGGGTTCGTGCCGCCCGAACCCGGGGGCACAAGCCAACGACAACTACCGCGGGCGGGCCCCTTCCGACCGACCTCACAGGCCGGTCTAGGTGGCTTTCTGACGTGCCGCCATTGGCGCGTTCGGGCCAAACGTGGCGCGTAAGGACCGTGCGGTGACGTAGACCACACGCGCACAGTAGACGTGTCTCGGGTGACTGATGAATGGAGAAAATGGGATGAAAACTAAGGCTGCGGTCCTATGGGGGCTCGGCGAGAAATGGCAGGTCGAAGAACTCGATCTCGACGATCCCAAGCCTGGCGAGGTGATGGTCAAGCTCACAGCCAGCGGCTTGTGCCACTCGGACGAGCATCTGGTCACGGGCGACATCCCGATTCCCTTCCCCGTGGTCGGTGGCCACGAGGGTGCTGGAATTATCCACAAGGTCGGAGCCGGCGTCACCGATGTCGAAGAGGGCGATCCCGTCGTCCTTTCCTTCCTGCCCGCGTGTGGGCGATGCAGCTATTGTGCTCGGGGAATGACCAATTTGTGCGACATGGGCGCTTCCATCATTCTGGGGCCACAGCTTGACGGCACCTACCGGTTCCACGGTCGCGGTCAAGATATCGGGCAGATGTGTGTGCTCGGCACTTTCAGCGAGTACACCGTGGTCCCGGTGGCCAGCGTCGTGAAGATCGATCAAGGCTTCCCACTCGACCGGGCCGCACTAGTCGGCTGTGGCGTGACGACCGGCTTCGGTTCGGCGGTTCGCACAGGCGAACTGCGCCCCGGCGACAGTGCGGTCATCATCGGAGTGGGAGGTATCGGCAGTAACGCAGTGCAGGGCGCGCGGATTGCTGGTTGCCGCTATGTGATTGCGATCGATCCGGTCGCATTCAAACGTGAGAAGGCACTCGAGTTCGGTGCAACGCATGCCTTCGCCACTGTCGATGAGGCATGGCCGGTGGTCGCGGATCTCACCCGCGGGCAGCTGGCAGATGCATGCATCATCACCACGGATGTCGCCGAAGGTTCCTACGTTCTCCCGGCCCTGTCGTTGGTCGGAAAGCGCGGTCGAGTGGTCGTCACCGCCATTGGCCATCCGGATGAGGATTCTTTTTCCGGGTCACTCTTCGAACTCACCCTGTATGAGAAGTCGATCAAGGGATCCCTCTTCGGCTCGTCCAACCCTCAGATGGATATTCCTCGTCTCCTCGAGCTCTACAACCTCGGCCAACTCAAACTCGACGAGCTCATTACCAAGGAGTATGCGCTCGAGGACATCAATGATGGCTACGAAGACATGCGTCAGGGACACAACATTCGCGGGTTGATCCGCTTCTAATCCCTGGACTGACAGAGAGATCAGCGGAATGGATAGTACGGAATATTCAGTCGATGTCGACCTGCTCATCGTCGGTGCCGGCCCGGTGGGTCTGTACGGCGCCTACTACGCGGGCTTCCGCGGACTGTCGGTCGCGGTCATCGACGCACTACCGAACCCGGGTGGACAGATCACAGCGATGTACCCGGAGAAGCCCATCTTCGACATCGCCGGGTTCCCAGCGATCAAGGGACAAAAGCTGATCGACGGGCTTCTCGAGCAGGGCGCACCGTTTCAATCGACGTATCTGTTAGGTCAGCAGGCGGTCAGTCTCGACCCAGTCGGTGACCGGTGGAAAATCGTCACCAGCACGGGCCAGCAGATTCTGGCGTCCGCTGTCGTCATTACCGCCGGGGTGGGGTCGGTGTCGCCTCGCCCTCTGCCCTGCGGCGAAGAATTCACGGGCAAGGGTGTGCAGTATTTCGTCCCCAAGCTCGATGTGCTCGATGGGCAAGATGTGCTCGTGGTCGGGGGCGGCGACTCCGCCGTTGACTGGGCGCTGGCTTCGGTTGAGCGTGCCCGGTCGACGACCCTGGTGCATCGCCGCAAGCAGTTCCGCGCCCACGCACACAGCGTCAAGCTGTTGCAGGAATCGTCCTGCCGTCAGCTGGTCGACGCCGAGATCACCTCATTGCACGGAAATGGCAGCGTCGAATCCGCCGTGGTCAACGTCAAAGCCGCCGCCGAGCCGGTCACCGTGCCGTGCACGTTGGTCGTCGCCGCCCTCGGGTTCACGATGCAGCTGGGTCCGCTCGCGAACTGGGGACTCGAACTAGAGAACCGGTCGATCCTGGTCGACACCGCGATGAGAACCAACCGCAACGGCATCTTTGCTGCCGGTGACATCGCCACATATCCAGGCAAAGTGAAACTCATCGCGGTCGGTTTCGGGGAGGTCGCCTCCGCGGTGAACAACGCCGCGGCCGTTCTTCAGCCCGAGGTCGGTCTTGCACCCGGTCATTCCAGCGACAATGCGCCGGCATTCGCAGCCATCAGCTAGAAACCCAGATCGGAAAGGAGCTCGTCATGGGCTTCGTCATCGGCGAACATTGTATTGACATCATGGACAAATCCTGCATGGAGGAGTGTCCGGTCGACTGTATCTACGAGGGCGGGCGGATGGCGTACATCAACCCCACCGAGTGCATCGACTGTGGCGCGTGCGAAATCGTCTGCCCTGTGGAAGCGATCAAACCCATGCAACGTCTGGCCGACGAGTGGAAGCCTTTCAAGGAAGCTGCTGCAAACCTTTTCGAGACCGTTGGGAATTCTGGCGGCTCAACCAACGTCGAGGGAGCACTCGAGGATCCCGATTTCGTCAAGAACTTCGTCAAGGACGACTAACCGGGCGAGTCTCGCCTCCGACATATCACATGCATAAGTCGTCGCAGAACGCGGCGACGTCACCGAAAACTGTTAGGAGCAAAGCATGGAGCGCTCGATCACACACAACGGTCGGACCGGGTTCGGCAGCCTTACCCCCGGTGGCCTGAATCTCGACAACTTCCCGATGAAACTTTTCACCAAGGGCAACGGGAAGGTTTGGAATCCGGCGGATATCAACTTCACGCAGGATGCGGTGGATTTTGCCGCGATGAGCCCGGACGAGCAGCGGTTGACCATGGTGCTGGCCGCTCACTTCATCGGCGGCGAGGAATCGGTGACCCAGGATCTGCAGCCGTTCGCGGCGGCCATGGCTGCGCAGGGACGCCTCGGCGACGAGCTGTACCTGACCCAGTTCATCTACGAAGAAGCCAAGCACACCGAAGGTTTCCGACGTTTCTTCAACGCCATCGGCCACGAGAACACCGACCTGCACCAGTACGTCGAGTACAGCGATTCGTACAAGCAGATCTTCTTGGACGAATTGCCCAGCGCCCTTTACGCATTGGCCGACGATCCCTCTCCGGTGAACCAGGTGCGGGCGAGCGTGACTTACAACCACGTGGTAGAGGGTTGCCTCGCTCTGACCGGTTATTTTGCGTGGGCCAAGATGTGTCAGCGGCGCGGGATCTTGCCTGGCATGCAGCAGCTCATCAAGCATATCGGTGACGACGAGCGCAGGCATATGGCGTGGGGAACGTTCACGTGCCGTCGTCTCATCGCCGCTGACGATGGTAACTGGGGCGCGATCAGTGACCGTATGCAGGAACTGCTCAATCCCGCATTGAGTCTGATCGTCAGTCTCTTCAGCGAGTACGAGGATCGTGAGATTCCCTTCGGCATTACAATCGACGAGATGACCGACTACGCACTCGACAAGGTCAACCGTCGACTCGAATCGATGGAGAGTGCTCGCGGTGCCGATCCTGCGAGTATCGATCTCGACTACTCCCCCGCCGACTTGGAAGAGCGTTTCCACATCGAGGATCAGAAGGTAATCGCAGATTCCATCGCACAGGACGAGAACCTGGTCGGCAGCTAGCTGTTTCGTCTTGGGGCTGGCGTCGACCAGCCCCAAGACCCTTAGGGTGCTGCGCCGTTGAACGGACGGGCTTCACTCCCGGATCAGATGCACGCGCGTAGGCCCTCAGCTGTCGGCCGAGGGCTTCTCGTCTCAGGAATCGGCGTCGAGTAACCCGTAACGCCCCCATGGCCGCTGCTTAGATACGGTTTCGCGCCCCCACCCGTTGAATGAGTGAGGCGACCAGCCTCTTGGCTGTTCGTTCGCTGACATGCAGTCGCTCGGCGATTTCCGTTGTCTCCAGACCATGAGCGAGCAGGCTCCACAGTGTCACCTGTTGGGTGCCTGACCGGCGTCACCGAAGACTTCCCACCGGTGATCCCGCCCGAAGAGCGTGAAATCTTGCTCTATTCGGCCTCGAGGCGGGGCACTAAGCGAAATGTTCTAAGTCAGGTCTCAGGAATCGGCGTCGAGTAACCCGTAACGCCCCCCCATGGCCGCTGCTTCGATACGGTTTCGCGCCCCCACCCGTTGAATGAGTGAGGCGACCAGCCTCTTGGCTGTTCGTTCGCTGACATGCAGTCGCTCGGCGATTTCCGTTGTCTCCAGACCATGAGCGAGCAGGCTCCACAGTGTCACCTGTTGGGGGCCGAGCTTGTCTAAGAGATCATTTTCGGGCTTGCGACTACTGGTGAGTAATTTTTCGAGCAAGTCCGCCTCGACGACTTTCATTCCGGCGGCGAGGGCGAGTAGCGGGGCCACGAGCGCGTCCGCGTCGGACGACTTCGCCATGAATCCGTCCGCACCGCTCCGCAATGCACGCTCGGCCAAGGCGAGGTCCTCGGTGCCCGAGAGCGCAAGTATCCGCGTTGCGGGATAGGCTGCCCGTACTGCGGCGATGGCCTCCAATCCGCCTCGTGGCGGCAGAGTCAGGTCAATCGTCACAATGTCCGCTCGGTTCTTGCCGACCAGTGCTACCGCCTCATCGCCGTTCGTCGTGGTGCCGGCAACGTCGAAAAGATGGTCGGCCCTGGTGCCCAACAGGAGTTCGAGGCCCTGGGTGAAGAGCGCGTGGTCGTCCACAATAACTACGACGAGTGGGGAACCAGGCATAGGTTGTAGTGTGACACGCCCGATCGGCACACGGCGCTGTGAGGTCGCTTACGGCGCGGATCTGACAGGACCGATTCGGTGCGGCCTTGAGGAGTAACGATCATGTCGAGAAAGAACGACTCTGTCGTGGGAGCTGCTGCGACGAAGCCTGTTCAATGGAAGGAACCCGAGCGCGTCATCGCGGTGCTCCGGGTTCTGGTCGTCGTCAGCATCACCGTGGTCGTAGCGTTCGGAACGCCGATAAACCGCACATACCTGCCGCTGGCGGTGATCGGTCTCGGGTTCGCCTACACGTACGCCACTTACGTCTTGATTGCTGATCTACGAGGGCTGCGCCAGCTGCCCCAGGATGCGGTCGCAGCCCTCGACGGGGTGGTGTCGGTGACGGTGGCGGCCGCGACCGGTGCAGCAGTGAGCCACCTGGTCGCGGTTCTGCCTTTGGCGATCGTCGCGATCGCGGTACGCCAGGGGATGCGGCATGCCATTGTCGACGCAACATGTGTGGGTGCACTCTTTGCCGTGGTTACACTCGCCACCCCGCTGCCCGATGTGGCGACGGCGTACCGCATAGAGACGGCATTGTGGTGGTTCGGCTACCTAATTATGTTTGCCATATTGACCGGCACCCTGCGGAGCCTCCTCGATCGTGAACACGACCGGGCGATCCGGGCCAAGGCCGAGGCACTCTCGGAGCACCTGGCAGTTATCGAGGAACGCGATCTGCGCGCCAGACTGCTCGAAGCCCAAGCGATGCGAGATGATGGGCTGCGGGTGGTGCTGCACGAATTTCGCACGCCGATCTCTTCATTGAGTTCGTTGGCCAACTCCCTCACCACCCCAGGCCGGTTTGACGCCCAGGCCCAGGAAAGGGCAATCAGCCTGATTGCAGCACATAGCCGGCACCTCACCGACATGCTCGACAGTTTGGCCGATGTGGCGTTGCGGACGGGTGATCCCACCGGCGTCGCCCGCGTCCGGCGCACCGCATTGGACGAGCTTGCCCACGCGTCTATCGAAGCGGCGGGCATCTCGCGCGCGAACAGCAAGATCACCATCACACCTCCCGGCGCCGTGGTCCGCTGCGATGCCCACCGACTACGCCGTGTCATGACGAACCTTCTCGAGAATGCGCGACGGTACGGTGCGGACCATCCGGTGGAACTGTCCCTGGTTTGCACCTCATCGTCCCTGAAGGTCGAAGTCGGCGACCGCGGGCCGGGTTTGACCGATGACGAGACCACCCTGGTTACCCGCAAGTTCGTCAGCCTCGGCGAGCGAGGAGGCACCGCGGGGCTCGGATTGTGGATCGTCGCGGAAATATCGAGCGCGATGGGCGGTACCTTCGTCCTCGTGCCGCGCACCGGGGGAGGACTGATCGCCCGCGTCGTCATCCCACTGGACAGCCCCCCGGAGGCCCCAGCACGCGCCGGCACACGCTGATGCGACTCCTCCACGCCGAAAGGGCGGGAATCGGTCCCAGCCTCAACCTCTGCTCGTAATGCGGCGGCCCGCCGGCGCCGCCCACCACCTGCACTGCGCAGCGTCGGCCCGATCGCCGCCAATCAGGCCGTCAACCCGCCCGCGTAACAACATTGTCCACGAAAACTGGCACCACTCCGCGACAGGATCCGGTCACTACGGACGGTTCATCCCGGTGCGCCACAGCCAGTTCTGCCGTACTGATCCGGCGTACTTCTCGACCTTGCTCCGGTGCCGGGCTTACCCGTAGTGAACGGATCTGGGGGCGGCGGTTCCCCTGTGTGCGCATTGTGGGCGCTTTCTACCCGTCCACCCAGTGCTCGCTCGGTCGGAAGTCTCGGGCCTTCCAGCGCGGCCGCGACGGCCTGCTCGGGCCATCCATGGCCCGTACGCCCCGCGCGAAGACGTGACCTGGATCACCAGACTTGCCTCTGGTGCGCCGAAGTCCGGCGTCCTCAAGCAGGAGATTCGATGACCACGATCATCCCTGAAGGCACGGCACCGTCCTTGGAAGGTGCCGAGGAGAGCATCTTCATTGCAGGACAGCGACGCCCAGCGTTGAGCGGCAACACCCTGGACACCGTCGACCCAGGAAACGGGAAGGTCCTGACCCGGATCGCGCTGGGCACCAGTGACGATGTCGACGCCGCTGTGCGCTCGGCCCACGCCGCCCAGACCGAATGGGGCGCGCTCAAGCCCACGGCACGCAGTCGTGCGCTGGCCGAGCTCGCGCACCTCGTCGAACAGAACGCGGAGGAGCTTGCCATCCTCGAAACCCTGGACAACGGTAAGCCGCTCACGGAGTCACTCTTCCTCGACATGAGCATCGCAACGGAAGTCTGGCGATACTACTCCGGTAGTCCATCCCGGCTGACCGGCGATGTTCTGCCCGTATCGCCGCTGGTGGGCGAGGCCCTGACATACACGCGGCGGCAACCACTCGGTGTCGTCGGCGCCATCGTCCCATGGAACTTCCCGCTGCTGATCGCCAGCTGGAAGATCGCGCCCGCCCTGGCCGCAGGAAACGCCGTCGTTGTCAAGCCCAGCGAGATGACCTCGCTGACGGCGGTGCGGCTCGCAGAACTCGCCATCGAGGCAGGGCTGCCTCCGGGATTGTTCAACGTCGTAACCGGCTTGGGCCACGAGGCGGGACAAGCGCTCGTCGAACATCCGGGTGTGGACAAGATCACGTTCACCGGGTCGACGGAGACGGGTCGGCGCATCGTTGCCGCCAGTGCCCGCAACCTTGCGAAGGTGACGCTCGAGCTCGGTGGCAAGTCCGCCAACATCGTCTTCGAGGACGCTGACCTCGACGCAGTGGTCGAGGGTGCCCTGACAGCCATCTTCGTGAATCAAGGGCAGGTCTGTTGCGCCGGTAGCCGACTGTTCGTACACCGCAGCGTCCATGACGAGGTGGTGGCCCGACTGGTCGAGGCGACACAGGGAATCGTGACCGGGCACGGACTCGATGACGACACGCAGATGGGACCGTTGGTCTCGGAGAGTCAGCTCAACCGGGTCGAGGGTTTTGTCCAGGCCGCACTCGAGGAAGGAGCGGTTCTGCAGATCGGTGGCAACCGCCGCCCCGAGTCCGCCGGCTTCTTCCTCGAACCCACGATCTTCACCGGCGTCACCGATCACATGCGCATTGCCCGCGAGGAAGTGTTCGGCCCGGTTCTGTCGGTGCTGACCTTCGATGACGAGGCCGAGGCAATCGCCCGCGCGAACTCGAGCGAATACGGACTCGCGGCCGGCGTGTGGACGCGTGATGTGTCACGCGCACACCGGGTTGCGCACGCACTCGATGCGGGGACGGTGTGGGTCAACATGTACAACATGCTGGACCCGACCTCACCTTTCGGTGGTTTCAAGAATTCCGGGTATGGACGTGACCTCGGCGAGGAAGCGCTTCTCGGCAATACCCAGACCAAGTCGGTCTGGATAAATCTCGACTAAGGAGAAACGCAATGGGCGTCTTCAAGAACGACGACGATGTGTACAAGTATGTCGGTGGGGTGTTCACTCAGGGAGTTGCAGACCCCGAACTCGGACCGAAGTTTGCGGAGTCGGGTGTGACCCTTCGGATCACCTACACCGATCCGGATTCGGTGATCACCGTCGACTTTCCGAATGGCAAGGTCTACACCGGAGCGGGCGTCGGGCCCGACCCGAACGTCGAGCTGTTCATGTCGGCCGACAACGGAAACAAGTTCTGGCTCGGCAACCTCAATCTCCCCGTTGCCATGGCGAAGGGCACGGTGCGCGCCAAGGGGCCGGTGCCGAAGCTCCTCAAACTCATCCCTGCAGCGAAGACACTGTTCGACCCGTACCGAAAAATGCTCGCCGCCGACGAACGCGCTGATCTGCTGAACGCCTAAGTCACCCTGAGGGGGCGCGGCACGCCGATTTCGCCGCGCCGCGCCCCCTCGACGACAAGTCCCCCCTTTTTCCTGGAGCCTGGAGACCCCCGTGCTTAGTACGATGCAAACCTCTCCCCTGCTGGTCCGCGAGATTCTGCTTCACGGACAGCGCATATACGGGAACTCCACTGTCGTGACCTACGAGCCGGATTCCTGCCGTCGCACCACATTTGACGAGGTAGCCCACCGCGCCGAACGCCTCGCCAGCGGGCTGACCGAGATCGGAGTTTCTCCGGGCGACCGGGTCGCCACACTCCTGTGGAACACGCAGGAACATCTCGAGTGCTACCTCGCGATCCCTTCGATGGGCGCGGTCCTCCACACCCTCAACCTGCGACTGACTCCAGAGCAATTGGCGTTCGTGATCAACCATGCTCAAGACAAAGTCGTCATCGCCGACAGGACCACCCTTCCGCTGCTCGCCCGGGTCTTCGACCAGCTCACGACCGTCGAGCATGTCATCGTCGTCGGCGACACCGACACCAACGAGCTGCCCGACGACCGGAACTTTCGCTACGAAGACCTACTCACCTTGACCCGCACACCGTTCGTCTGGCCTGATCTAGACGAATCTCAGGCTGCAGCAATGTGTTACACCAGCGGCACGACGGGCGACCCGAAGGGTGTCGTCTACAGTCACCGCTCGACATACCTGCATTCCCTGGCGTCGGCCGCAGGAAATGTTTTCGGTGTCAACGAGCACGACATCGTGCTTCCGGTGGTACCGATGTTCCACGCAAATGCGTGGGGATTGGCCTACACATCCTGGCTCTCCGGGTCCGATCTACTCTTGCCCGGCCGCTACCTCCAGGCTGAGCATCTGGCAAGAATGATCGAGTCCGAGCGACCCACCCTCGCCGGTGCCGTACCGACAATCTGGAACGACCTCCTCGGCTACGCCCGCACACACAGCACAGATCTGAGCAGTCTGCGGCTCGTCGCCTGCGGAGGATCCGCGGTTCCACGCTCTCTCATCGAGGGCTACGAGTCCGATTTCGGTGTCCGCATCATTCAGGCATGGGGAATGACCGAGACCAGCCCGCTCGCAGCGGTCGCCCTGCCGCCGAAGGGAAGTGCGCCGGAGGACGAAATGTACTGGCGATCCAAGACCGGCCGGGTGACCGCGGGCGTCGAAGCGCGTCTGATAGACGACTCCGGCAACGAGGTGCCCTGGGACGGAAAGTCGATCGGCGAGATCCAGGTGCGAGGGCCATGGATTACCGGGGCCTACTACGGCGTCGACGCCACCGACAAGTTCGCGGACGGATGGCTGCGCACCGGTGACGTCGCCCATATCGACCCCCGCGGATACATCCAGATCACCGACCGGACGAAAGACGTCATCAAGTCGGGAGGCGAGTGGATCAGCTCCGTCGACCTCGAAAACGCCCTGATGGGGCACCCAGAGGTCTTCGAAGCAGCCGTTATCGCCGTACCCGATGCCAAGTGGGAAGAGCGGCCCCTGGCCTGTGTGGTGCGCAACCCAGGCTCGACGATCGGCCCGGACGAACTGCGCACCTTCCTCGACTCACAGGTCGCAAAGTGGTGGATTCCCGAACGCTGGGCATTTCTCGAGACGGTGCCCAAAACCAGCGTCGGAAAGTTCGACAAGAAGGCGCTGCGCGCGCTGTACGCACGAGGTGACATCGAACAGCACATTTCGACCGACGCAGCACAGCTCACCCGCGATTCACCCATCGCCGACGGTGATCGGAGTCTCCCGCAGGGAACGCTCGGATAACGCGACGAGCATTGTCAGCCGATGTGACACCTTTCTGACACGGTCGGCACCGGGGCCGCGCGGCTCTCCCCACGACTTCGGACCCGGCACGGACCCCGGCACGGTCGAATCGACGGTAGTGGGTGGCCGCACCCCGCTGGGCACCGAGCACCGGAAAGGGCTCCGCCCCTGCCAAGGCCGACCGAAGACCGTCTTTGGCAGGGGCGAATCGAACGGTGACGGCGCACCCGCCGTCACCTACTCACACACAGGCACCCACTTATCAGCGCGGAGGATTACGTGCAAACGCTTGAAGAATCCGGATCGGCGAGCGAGAGAAGAGCGCAGGCGTCGGCCGCCCTACGCGTGGCACCCCGCGCGGTGGGCGCCTTCTACGCCACTTCACTCGAGACGTTCCGCTTCATGTTTCGTCGACCATTTCATCTGCGCGAATTCCTCCTCCAGGCGTGGTTCATTGCCGGTGTGTCAATCATGCCGACTCTGTTGATGGCGATCCCGTTCTGCATGATGTTCGTCTATCAGATCAACATCTTGCTGGCCGAGATCGGTGCCGTCGACCTGAGCGGCGCCGGCGCCGGTGTCGCCATCGTCCGCGAAATCGGACCGATCGTCACAGTCCTGGTCGTCGCGGGCGCGGGATCGACCGCGGTCTGCGCCGATCTCGGATCGCGGACGATTCGCGAGGAGATCGATGCGATGAAGGTCCTCGGCATCGATCCCATTCACCGCCTGTGCGTTCCGCGAGTGTTGGCCTCGACGGTCATCGCCATGTTCCTCAACGGCCTGGTGTCGGCGGTCGGTCTGGTCGGAGGCTATATCGCCACCGTGTACATGCAGGGCGCTTCCCCCGGCCAGTACGTCACCTCGATCTCGATTCTGACCGGTCTCGGGGACTTCTTCGTCGCCGAAATCAAGGCGGCGGTGTTCGGGATGCTCGCCGGACTGGTCGCCTGCCACCTCGGCCTGAACGTGCGCGGCGGGCCGAAGGGCGTCGGTGACGCCGTCAACCAGACAGTGGTCTTCAGCTTCCTGTTGCTGTTCCTGGCGAACTCGATCATCACCACATTGGCCTTGCACTGAACACGTTTGGACAACTGACAGAAAACCGCACGACAAGAACGACGGGAATCTCGTGTCGAAATCCAACAGACCTACTGGTCTCCGGGGAACCGGAGCCGCCGCGATCAAGTTGATTGATGCGCCGGTCGGCCATCTCGAAGAGATGGGTAGACAGCTCTCCTTCTACAACCACACGATCGCGTCGGTTCCGCGGACCTTCCGGCGCTACCGCGCCGAGACGATTCGGCTCCTCGCAGAAGTGAGCATGGGCACCGGAGCCCTCGCCGTGATCGGGGGGACCCTGGTGGTCATCACCATGCTCACCGCCGCAGTGGGGTACGAGGTCGGCCAGCAGGGCTCGACCTCTCTCGGCCACATCGGCCTTGGTGCACTGTCCGGCTTCATCTCTGCCTTCTTCAATACCCGCGAAGCGATCCCGGTGATCGCGGGCATCGCCTTGACGGCAACCGTGGGGGCTGGATTCACCGCACAGCTCGGCGCCATGCGCGTCAGCGAGGAGATCGACGCGATGGAAACCATGTCGATTCCTTCACTGCCGTACCTGGTCACCACGCGGGTGATGGCAGGGGTGATTGCGGTGATCCCGCTGTACTCGGTGGCGTTGTTCATCGGCTTCGCCTCCACCCAGCTGGTCACCGTCTACATGGTCGGGGAAGCAGAAGGAACGTTCTGGCACTACTTCAACGTGTTCCTCGTACCCAGCGACGTGATCTGGTCGGCGGTCAAGGTGCTGGCGATGTCCGTGGTGGTGATGTGCGTGCACTGCTACCACGGCTACAACGCCAGCGGTGGTCCCGCCGGTGTGGGTGTCGCGGTCGGTCGGGCAGTTCGAACGTCCCTGATTTCCATCATGGTGATCGACCTTCTGATCGGTATCGCCGTGTACGGCGGCACCGCCGGGGCAGTGCGGGTGTCGGGCTGACATGAGTGGACATCTGGCAGAACGCAGCCGCAAAACCTACGTCGCACTCGGCCTGCTGCTGGTCGTGGTGGGCGCGTTGGCGACGGCCACCTCAATCGCCGTCTACCGGGGAAACTTCACCTCGGCTATCCCCGTCAAGTTGTACGCAACCCGCGCCGGCTTGTCGCTCGAACCCGGATCCGACGTGAAGATACGCGAGGTCGTCGTCGGCCGGGTCACCGACGTGAAGCTGGTTGACGGGCAGGCCGAGATCTCCATGGACATCGACGACAACCGTGCGAGCACCATCGCCGCGAACGTTTCAGCGGCGATCGATCCCACGACCCTGTTCGGCCGCAAGTTCGTCACCCTGGTGCAGCCTGCAACGCCCTCCTCCGAGACGATCTCGGCGGGCACGGTGCTCTCGACGGGACAGGTGGCGACGGAAATCAACGATCTACTCGAATCGTTGGTGACCGTGTTGCGCACGGTGGAGCCGGAGAAGGTCAACGGGTCCTTGAACGCATTGGCGACGTCACTGCACGGCCGGGGCGACCACCTCGGGGACACCCTGGTCGAACTCAACACCTATCTCTCGAGTTTCAACGACAGCATCCCCACCCTGCAGCGTGACCTGATGCAGGGCGCACAAACCACCGACATCCTCGCCGCCGCGACTCCCGACCTCATGGCAACTGTCGATCACGCCAGCACCACCGCGACGACAATCACCGAACGCCAAGACCAGCTCAACGCGTTCATCCTCAGCTTCACCGGCTTCGGCAACAGTGGTCACGGCCTTCTCGACGCCGCCGGCACACCGCTGACCGAATCCCTGTCATCCTTGGCGCCGACCACCGCCCTGCTCGCCGAGCGGGCTCCGGCCCTTCCCTGCTTCGTCGAAAGCCTGAAGCAGACCAACACCTACCTCGAACGGATCTTCGGGGGGAGTGACATGCCCGGGTTGAACATCACCAGCACCCTGTTGATGGGTGACCCGCCCTATACGAACTCGGCCAATCTGCCGGTCGTGGAGGCCGACGGTCCCGTGGCCTGCTACGACTGGACACAGCCGCAGGGACACACCAACTTTGACGACGGCAGTGACGCATACCGTCCCGCGCGTACCCCGATGGATCTGATCGGGAACCCCTTCGCGCAGTTCTTCCTGGGAGGTCTGCGATGACAACGAAAGCACCCGTCCTCAAACTGCTGATCTTCATGCTCGTGACCACGCTGACCGGGTTCGGTGTCGCCACGGTGGTCGGCAACCTCCGTTTCGGCAGCACACACACCTACAGCGCGGTCTTCACCAGCGCGTCCGGACTCGGAAACGGTGAGGACGTCCGGGTGGCCGGAGTGCCGATGGGCAAGGTCACCGATGTCGCCCTCAATCCGGACGGCACGGCACTGGTCACCTTCTCACTGTCCACCGAGCGTCCCCTGCCCTCTACCACCGAAGCGAAGATCAAGTACAAGAACCTGATCGGGGACCGGTATGTCGACCTGTCCCAGGGCGCCTTCGATACGCATGCGCTCGACGGCCCGATTCCGCTCGAGCAGACGACCTCGGCCCTCGATCTCGACCAGGTCGTCAACGGTTTCCGTCCACTTCTCCAGGGCCTGGATCCGGATCAGACCAATCAATTGTCCACCTCTCTGATCCAGGTTCTGAACGGTCAGGAAGCCAGTATCAGCGCGTTGATCTCCCAGATCGACACGTTCACCAACACCCTCGCCGACCGCGATCAGGCCATCGGCCAAGTGATCACCAACTTCAACACCGTGCTCGGCACCGTCAACAACCGGCACGACCAGTTCGGGGCACTCGTCGACCAACTGCAACACCTGGTCGCCGGCCTCAACGACGACCGGGATCTGATCAGCCGCTCCCTGGGGCAGATCGACGACGCCTCCAAGACACTGGCCGAGGTTCTCACCGAAAACCGGCCCGCCATCGCGCAGGACGTATCCGCCCTCGGCGACCTGGCCGGCCAACTCAATGCCAAGACCGACACGGTGAACATGATCCTGGCCAAGTTGCCCGAGAACTACCGTCTGACTGCTCGCGCAGGAGGATACGGAAGCTACGTGAACCTGTTCGTGTGTGGGCTGGCGATCAAGTACGCGCAAGGGCCGGGCGGACTCACGCCGATGTTCACCGCGCCCGCCGAAAGGTGCAAATAATGATGACCAAATCATTCCTCGAACGAAACCCGATCCGCGTCGGCGTCGTCGGCACCCTCGTCCTACTCGGCGTAATCGTTGTGGCCCTCAACTACGACACGATCCCCGGCATCGCGGCGAAGACCTATCACGCCGAGTTCGGCGACGCGAGCGGCCTGGTAGTGGGTGACACCACCCAGATCGCCGGCGTCAAGGTCGGCGAGGTGCGGGAGATCTCGCTGGACGGAGACAAGGTCGATGTCGAATTCGATGCCGACAGCGGTGATGTACGCCTCGGCGACGACACGCACGCCACAATCAAGGTCGAGACCGCGCTCGGACGTCGATACATCGAACTCACACCAGGAGGTGACGGGGAACTTGGCCGCGGTGGCACGATACCGCTGTCCAACACCACCTCCGGATATGACCTGACACGATCGCTCGAAGAGGTGACCGACAAGGTTTCCAAGACGGACACCGTCGATCTGTCCGGTGCCCTCGACCAGCTTTCGGAAGTCGAGCAGGCGCTGCCCCCGAACCTGCAGTCGTCGCTGACGGGGCTGTCCCGGCTGTCCGAGACGGTGGCCAGTCGCGATGCCGACCTGCGTCACCTTTTGACGAACACCGCCGGGGTGAGCGCCCTACTCTCCGACCGTAGTCAGCGTGTCGCCGAACTACTCGGCCAGGGTCAGTCGCTTTTCGCCGCGCTCAATCAGCGGGCCGACGCCATCCACCACATCCTCGTGCAGGCCCGGCAGATCGCCGACGAACTCACCGCGCTGAAGCGGGACAACGAAGCCACCCTCGCACCCACCCTCGCGCAGATGGACACCCTGGTGACCACCTTGAACAACAACTACGACAACATCAACGCCTCCCTCACCGGTCTCGAGCGCTATTCCCAGCAGATCGGTGACGTCGTGGGCAGCGGACCGTTCTTCGCGGCACTGTTGCAGAACATCCTGCCCGCGAATCTCGCCGGCCAGCTTCCCGGCAGCCTCGGAGGCCCTCGATGAAGGGGACACGCAGGCCGACTGTGCGGATGCCGGCGAAGGTTCTGCTGCTTATCGTGGTCATCGTCGCCGTCGTGGCCGGAACCGGGGCCTGGGTCGCCAATAACGCCACCCACCACATCTCGGCCTACTTTCGGAGCGCGACGGGACTGTATGTCGGGGACCGAGTCATGATCCTCGGCGTCGAGGTGGGCCGGGTCAATGAAATTGCCCCGGAAGGCGATCGCGTCCGGATCGAGTTCGAATACGACGGCGACTACGACGTCCCGGCCGACGCGCAGGCGGTGATCGTGGCACCGGTCCTGGTCACCGGCCGCTACATCCAACTCGCACCGGCCTACACCGGCGGCGAGAAGATGCAGGACGGACAGACCATCCCAGTCGAACGCACCGCGGTACCGGTGGAATTCGACGAGGTCAAGGAGCAGGTCGTCAAGCTGGCCCAGGACGTCGGGCGCACGCCCGAAAATCCCAACGGATCGCTGAACGATTTCGTGTCGAACACCGCAGACACCCTGCGCGGCAACGGTCAGACCCTGCACGATTCCCTCGTCAAGCTCTCCGATGCCAGCAGCACCCTCAGCAAGGGCGGGGAGGACCTGTTCGCCTCCGTCCGGAACCTGCAGTCGTTTACCAGCGCACTGGCGGCCAACGAGCAGCAGATCACGGCCTTCAGCCGGGAACTCGCGACCACGTCGTCGGTGCTCAACGCCAATCGCACCGAACTCGATGCACTGCTCAACAGCATGCTCGTGACCTTCGGTGAGGTCACCCAGTTCCTCCAGGACAATCGTGGGGCACTGACCACCGACGTAGGCAAACTGACCGACATCACCCGCCAGCTGGTCGACCGTGAGGACGCCCTTGCCTCCATCCTCCACACCGCTCCAACGACGCTGTCGAACTTCTACAACATCTACGACCCGGACTCGAATTCACTGACCGCCGCGATAGCCGTTTCCGATACCCCCGACCCACGGTCGTTGATCTGTGCCCTCCTCACCACAGTCGACGCCCCCGCCGACGAATGCATCAAAACCACAGGAGCACTGGCAACCGGACTGGTCCAACCCCCGGGCGCGCCGGCACCGAGCGGAGGAACCCGATGACCTCGATCAAACAACTCACCGCTTACTCGGCCCTGGTACTCGGGGTGGCGGTGACCTCGACCGGGTGCCGATTCGATGGGATCAACTCCATTCCGTTGCCAGGCAACGCCGTCGGCGGAGACACCTACCAGGTCACGGTCGAGCTCGCCGACGTCCAGAATCTGGTGGGCAACTCGCCGGTCAAGGCGAACAACGTGATCGTCGGGAACATCGCCCGAATCGGCGGACAAGACTGGATCGCTCACCTGACACTCGAGCTCCAGGACAACGCCGAGATCGCGGCGAACGTCACCGCGAAGCTGGCTCAGAACAGTGTGCTTGGATCGCAGTATCTGGAACTGACGGTTCCCGCCGGTGAAGAACCTAGGGGAACCCTGCAGGACGGGGCCGTCATACCCCTGTCCCGCACCAGCCAGTACGCTTCCACCGAAGAGGTTCTGTCCGCGTTGTCCCTCGTACTCAATGGCAGTGGGCTGCAGCAGATCCGCACCGTGACCTCCGAACTCGTGCGAGTCCTGGACGGTCGGGAGCAGAACCTGCACGAGCTGTTCGGGAACCTCGAGACCCTCATGGGCGGGCTCGATCAGCAGCGCGCCGACATCGTCCGCGCGATCGACGGGCTCGACCGGCTCGGAGCCGAGCTGGCGACGCAGAGCGGAACACTCGATCGCGGCATCGAGACCATCACCCCGGCCATGGGGGTGCTCAACGACCAGCAGCAGCAGCTGACGACCATGCTGACCAGCGTCGGTGAGTTCGGTCAGGTCGCCACCGAGGTGCTCGACAGCAGCCGGGAGGATCTGCACGCTAATCTCACGGCGCTGCAGCCCACGTTGAGCCAGCTCGCCTCCGTCGGGGATTCGATCCCCGAGGCGCTCAAGATCGCCACAACCCTGCCGTTCCCGATCGAAACCACCGACCGCGCGGCGCGTGGTGACTACGTGAACCTGTTCCTCACCCTCGACGTGAGCGCCGAGACCGTGGGCGGCAAGGTCCTCGGCAGCATTCCGGTATCCGAGCTCGCCGGGCTCAACCCCGCCAGACAAGCCGCCAACCCGCTGCTGGCACCCACCGAGCCGCGCCAGGCCACACTCCCCGCAACTCCGGCTGCTGGCACACCTCAACAGCAGGGAGGTCAACGCTGATGCGCACCAAACTGGTTCGAATCCAACTCGTCATCTTCACCGTCGTCGCTCTCGTCGCCGTGGGCAACTCCGTCTACAGCTACATGGGCCTGAAGCGGTTCTCGGGTATCGGAATGTACTCGGTGGATGTCGAACTCGAACGAGCGGGAGGACTCTATCCGAATGCGCTCGTCACCTACCGCGGCGTCGATGTCGGCGTCGTCGAATCGCTCGACGTGAACCCCGACCATGTGACCGTGCACCTGCAGCTGGACTCCGACCACAAGGTTCCCCAGTCGACCGACGCCTACGTGCGCAGCGTCTCCGCGATCGGTGAGCAGTATGTCGACCTGGTGCCGACCACCTCGGAGGGGCCGTTCCTGGCCGACGGCGACGTGATCGACCGATCGCGCACCACCCTGCCCGTGCCGGCCGCGAAGGTGGTGGACGAGGTCAACACGCTCCTCGAGGGGCTGCCCAAAGAGGATCTGAAGACCACCGTCGACGAGGCGTACATCGCCTTCAACGGCGCCGGGCCCGCCCTGTCCCGGTTGATCGACTCCGCCCGCCCGCTCATCGCGCTCGCGCAAGCGAACCTGAAACCGACCACCACCTTGATCGACGACGTCGAGCCGGTCCTCGGTGCGGCCAACGAGGCCGGCCCGGATATCTCCAGCTTCGCCACCGATCTGGCCTCGTTCACCGAGCAGCTGACCATGAACGACACTCAGATTCGCGGCGTGTTGGACAACGGCCCCGCCTTCTTCGACGCGTTCGGTGGAACCATGACCGACCTCCAGCCGTCTCTGCCGTTGCTGTTGGCGAACCTGCAGAGCGCCGGGGAAGTGTTGCGGGTCAACGTGCCCGGTCTCCGCCAGATTTTGGTGATCTACCCGGCGATCTCGGCCGCGATGAACTACTCAGCTCTGGGCGTGCAGGGCGCAGACCGCACCTACGGGCAGGGACCGCTCGATATCAAGCTGGGCAACACCGCCAATCCCCTGCCCTGTACCGAGGGATACGAGCAGACCCAGCGCCGCGACCCCGGCGACCTGTCCGCCGCCGAACCAGCCACCGACCCCTACTGCAAGTTGCCTCCGAACGAGCCCCGCGTGGTCCGCGGCGCCCGCAACCTTCCCTGCGCCACCGACCCCTCCGTGCGCACGGCTGAAGTCGGTGAATGCCCCGGCGGCCTGCCCTCGAGCTGGCCGCAGATGCTCGCACGGCCGGGGCAGCCCTACGTCCCGGCACCGGGAGAACCGCCCGCCGCTCCACCGGAGCCCGAGCAGTCGGGCAACTCGCAGCAGGCGCCTGTCACGGTAACCCCGGCCTCCTGGGACAGCCGGCAACCACGGGCGATCGCCACCGCACCCTACGACCCGATCACCGGCACGTTCCGCGCCCCAGACGGCGCCCTGTACTCCATCGACGCCAAGTCCCCAACCCAGTCCGAGGAGGAACTGACATGGCAAAGTCTGCTACAGCGTTAGCCACCGAGACGATCGACGACGAAAACGTCCTCGATCGACCCGAACCACCACCCGAAACCCCGACGACCGCCGCCGACGATTCCGGCGACTCCGCCCGCCGACGGACCGGCCGGATCACTCTCGCTGCGATCGTGTTCCTCGGCGCCCTCATGCTGGCCGGCACAGTTCTGGGGGTCAGATCGTGGAACGACTGGCGGACCACGGAAACCGCCGCAACCCGCGACGTCACCATCCTCGACACTGCCGCCCAGATGGCGACCAACCTGGTCACCCTCCGCCACCAGAGCCTCGACGAGGACATCCAGAAAGTCTCCGACGGAACCACCGGACCATTCCACGACCAATTCACCACTTCCTCAGGCGGTTTCGGTGACGTGCTGAACCAGGGACAGGTCGAGTCCACGGGCGAAGTGAAATCCGCCGGGATCGTCGACGCGACGGACGATCACGCCACCGTCCTGGCGGCAGTCACCTCGACGGTCAAGAACACCGAGGCCCCCGACGGTGAGATGCGGGTCTACCGCATGAAAATGACCCTCGACCTGGTCGACGGTCGCTGGCTCGTATCCAACGTGGAGTTCGTCGCATGATTACCTACCTCGCTCGCATCACCTCGCTCCTCGGCACGTGGAGCAGCCGCAAACGCGCCCTGGTGGTCGCCGGACTCGGCGTCCTGGCGGTCGCGGTGACGATCGCCAGTGCGACACTGACGATCCGCGCCCACGAAGGCCGCAGCCAGGAAGACACCCGGCACCAGGCCCGCGCGCATGCCGCGCAGATGGTTCCCGACATCCTGTCCTACGACTTCAACACCATCGACGACCACTTCACCAACGCACTGGAGTATCTCGGGGGCGACTTCCGCACTCAGTTCGAAAGCGTGAGCAAAGACGTCATCATCCCCTCCGCGAAGGAACGACAGGTGGTCACCTCGGCGACCGTCGTGGAATCCTCCGTGGTCTCTGCCGACGCCGACGCCGCCACCGTGCTGATGTTCCTCAACCAGTCGACCACCAGCACCGACAGCCCTGCACCCAAGCTGGACGGCAGCCGCGTCCAGGTTTCACTGCAGCGCGATGGAGATTCCTGGCAGATCACCGAAATGACCCCGGTATGAGCTCCCGCATCAACTACCCGAGTTCCCCCCCAGTTCACGAAATCGACGTAAGGAAGTCACGATGGGTGTCGAAGTTTCAGTCAGCGACCTGACCAAGTCGTTCGGCTCGCAGAGGATCTGGCAGGACGTGTCGTTGACGCTTCCGTCAGGTGAGGTCAGCGCGCTGCTCGGGCCGTCGGGAACCGGTAAGTCGGTGTTCTTGAAGTCGCTGATCGGCCTGCTCCGCCCGGAGCAGGGCTCCATCGTGATCGACGGCACCAACATTCTCGAGTGCTCCTCCAAGGAGCTCTACGAGATCCGGAAACTGTTCGGGGTGCTGTTCCAGGACGGCGCCCTGTTCGGGTCGATGAACCTATACGACAACGTGGCGTTCCCGCTGCGCGAGCACACCAAGAAGTCCGAGTCCGACGTCCGCAAGATCGTGATGGAGAAGATGGAACTCGTCGGTCTCCTCGGGGCCGAGGAGAAGCTCCCCGGCGAGATCTCCGGCGGTATGCGCAAACGCGCGGGCCTGGCCCGCGCCCTGGTGCTGGATCCGCAGATCATTCTGGTGGACGAGCCGGACTCAGGCCTGGACCCGGTGCGCACCACCTACATCTCGCAGACGTTGATCGACATCAACGCCGAGATCGACGCGACGATTTTGATCGTCTCGCACAACATCAACCTCGCCCGGACGGTGCCGGACAACATTGGCATGCTTTTCCGTAAGGAACTGGTGATGTTCGGACCCCGCGAGGTGCTGCTCACCAGTGAGGAGCCGGTGGTCAAACAGTTCCTCAACGGCACCATGATCGGCCCGATCGGCATGTCCGAGGAAAAGGACGAAGCCACCATGGCCGCCGAACAAGCGATGGTCGACGCCGGCCACCACGCCGGTGGCGTCGACGACGTCGAGGGCATCGTCCCGCAGATGAAGGCCACCCCCGGAATGCCGTTCCGCCAAGCCGTCACCCGCAGACAGGAACGCGTCCGTCACATCCTGCACACCCTGCCCGAAAGCGCGCAGATCGCGATCCAGGAAAGCTTCGACGAACACCAGCTTTATAACGAGTTCGATTACGTCACTGAGGAAATCGACACCACCGACGTGCATGAATGGAGCACGCCATGACCCGGCTCGCGGAACGGGCGAGCCCAATGGGGGGACGCGAAGACGACTATCCGATGTAGAGAAACGAGCGCAAGATGTCCGACCCCTCCGCCATCATCACGGCGATCGTCATCGCCGTCGGTGGCGCCGCGAACAACACCGCCCTGCCGCCCGAAGTGAAAACACCGGTCACCGACGCCCTAGCGGCGGTCGAGCAGGCAGCACCAGCCCTCGATCAACAGGTCGGAGATGTGTTGGCAACACTTCCCACCCCCGTGCAGCAGTTTGCGCAGCAAGGGATCGACAATGCGGCGCAGGCGATGTCGGAGGTGATACCCCCTCAACCCCCGCCCGCGCCGCCGATCCCGCTTCCTCCGGCCGACACACCCCCACGACCAGATCCCGCCCCTGCAGAACCCGTGCCGCCGGCAGACCGCGCCGTCGTACCCAGCCCCGGCACCGCTGCCACCGACGGATCCGATGGAGGATATTGGAGCAGTGCCAATTTCGCAGACACCGCGTCTCTCGCACCGATCAGCAGCGTACTGCCCCGCCTCACTTTGGCCCCCGGTAATACTTTCGCCACCTTCGTGCCCTGGCTGAACAAGGCCGGCGCACTGTGCGACGGGATCACAGCGCCTACGCTCGCGGCACTCTATTCAGCGGAGAACGGATTCCGCTACGGACCGTCAGCCCCGGTATCTCCGGTCGGCGCCAAGGGCCCCGGTCAATTCATGGATGGAACCTGGCGCACGTACGGCAAGGACGCCGACGGTGACGGTACCGCAGATGTTCTCGGCGTCGCGGACTCCGTCATGGCCTCCGGGCATTTGTTGTGCGACATGTACACCCAGATCGACTCGTGGAAGCACCAAGGACGAGTCCGCGGGGACACCCTCGACCTGGCGATCGCCGGCTACAACGCCGGCCTGGGCGCCGTGCTCGCCTCTCGGGGAATGCCCTCCGGTAGCCCTGACTACGAGAATCAGACAAAACCGTACGTCGCGAAGATCCGCGCGTCCGAGGCCTACTTCGCCAGCTTGCTCTCCCCCTTCGGGGGACCGGCCCTGTCCGAGGCCGGCGCACGGGTCGTCCAGAGCGCCATGAAGTTTCTCGGCCTTCCCTACGTATGGGGCGGCGGAAACATTCACGGCCCCTCGCAGGGCGGATTCGACTGCTCCGGCCTGACCTCCTACGCGTTGTACGCGGCGACCGCCGGGAAGGTCGTCCTCCCGCGCACCTCCGAGACCCAGTGGAACGTCGGTCTCGAACGGCCCCTCGCCGAGGCAGTGCCCGGTGACCTGTTGTTTGGGAACTGGGGACCGAACGGGCCGGGACACGTCGCCATCTACATCGGGAACGGGCAGATGATCCATGCGCCGACAACGGGTGACGTAGTACGTGTGGCGGCGGTTTTCGACGATATGCGGGTGCGACACGTGATGTGACACCCGAGGGGCAGTATGTGTTCGACGCCGCCGCCGAAAGGCATTTCACCCCGAAACACGAGTACGACCACTTCGTCTCTTTTTCTTTACTGTTCCCCTGTGGGTGCCGGGCACCGTCGTTGTCTTCTCTATATTCGGTAGAATCTGCGCCAGTTGGACATCCAGGTTGCGTTGGGCGTTTCCAGCCGGTCAGGCCTGTGTCTCTGGCACATCGGTTTAGTTCTGACTCAGGGTGATCCGGCCTGCGAATGTGGTCGCGAATGCGTTCAGTGCCGGCGTGCCCGGCGCAGAATCTCGCGTTCGAGCTGCCATTCCTTCTCCGCACCCCGCAGCCGAGCATTCTCCGAGCGCAGCCGCGCGAGCTCGTCCGACTCGGTCCCGTCGGCGCCGGTACTGCGGTCCTGCGACGGCCCGTTACGGGCGGTGTCCTTGCGAACCCACGTCCGCAGCGTCTCGCCAGTGATCCCAGGTCCGCAGCCACCACAGCGTATGTGCGTTTACCGTCGGCCGCGCGATACAACGCGACCGCGTCCTTCCGGAATTCCTCCGGGTACAGAGACGGGCGTCCCACCTCGACATCCTTCTGGCTCTCCATTGGAACCATTGTCAGGGGTGTCCACTGCAAGGGTGCAGCCTCAGCGGTCAGGTGAGCCGTGTATTCCCCACCCCGGTCCGAGTGCAGGATCGTCTCACGACACCACCCACCGCGCGCAGCCACGGCGCGGTCGATGGCTGTCGTGACCATCTCGGCACCGATGTGATCAGCAATGCTGTATCCCAACACTTTCCGCCGAATGGCCGTCCCGGATTGCACAAGAACATGTCACCTTCACCGGAGGTGAGATAGGTGACGTCGGTGAGCCAGACGGCATCGAGTCGGCCCTGGTCGAAGTGCTCGATCAGATCCGGCGGGAACGACGCCTGCGGATCGACCACCGTCGTCTTGACCTTGAACGTGCGCGGACTGATGCCCTCCATGCCTTCGAGGCCATGATCTTGGCCACCGTCTTCTTGTTCACCACCTCGCCGTGAGCACGCAACTCGGCCGTGACCCGCGGAGACCCGTAGGTTCCCTTCGAATCCTTGTGGATCTCGACGATCTTGACTTCGAGGTCGGCGCGACGCTGCTGTCCCGGCGTCAACACCGTGGTAGCTCTACGTTTGATGTACTGGTAGTAGCCAGATGTGGACACTGTCAGCAGTCGCGCCATCCGCGTGATCGAAAAGCGCTCACCTTCCGGTGCGGCGGTACCGGCGGTCTCCGCAATGTCGTCGGGGCCGGCGTACTTCACCATCAGATCGAACCGGGTCGATTCTTCTGCGTCGCAGCATAAGCCGAGGCTTTTACCAGGAAAGCGTTGTCTTTCTCGAGCTCGCCGACCTGCCGTCGCAATCGCAGCAACTCGGCGCGTTCGGCCGTGTCCAGAGGTTTTTCTCCATGGACCTCGGCGGCAGCGATCCTGCGTCGCTCGACTTTGACCCACTCACCCAACAGGCTCTCGCTCAGGCCCAGCTCCCGGGCCACTTCTGCGATGGTACGGCCGGAATCGATCACACGATGGGCGGCCTCGACCTTGTACTCGGCCGTGAACGACCGACGCTTGCGAGGAGGCATACGGACATCCTTCCAGCGGGACTGGAGTCCCGCTAACTCGATGTCCACTTTTCGGGGGGAACCTCAGACAACACCGCCACCGAACCCGCTCAGGAGGTGACCCAAGCGGCGCTGACCGCATAACCACCCGACGAAGACTCACGCGACGACGTCATACACCACCACCCAGGACTTTGACCCCCGGTAGGCGTGGACTCCTGCTTAGAAGATGTTTGGGCCGTGGCCGCGATGGTCAGTCACCTGGTGACCCCAGGATGTGGACCGACAGGAGCGATGACGATGGCATGGACGTTGCGGATCGTCGTGGCCGTCCGGCTGGTCAAGCAGCGCTCCACGATGGTCAAGCGCCGGGACGCGGTCTATGCCCGGCTCGATGCGTTGGTCGAGTTGCTCGGGCCCAGGAACAGGCGTCAGAACGCGGCTGCCGCCCGGTGATGGCCGCCGCGACCGAGGTGACCGCAGCGAGCACGTTATCGAGGCGGCCAGGTTGTTGCGGGGTGGTGCCGGAGAAGCCGTTGTCGATGAAGATCCGTTCGCGGGGGACGTCGAGCGCGAGAAGCCGGGCACGGGTTCGATCGGTCATCAGATCAGCCGTTGTTCCGACAGTCCACCGAGGAGCCGAGGCGAAGCCAAAGTCTCCGGACTCCCCGGGCAGCTCAGCGTTATGTGCGCCGGAACTCGCTCGGGGAGCGGCCGGTCCATCGCTTGAAGGTGTGTGAGAAGTTGGTGAGGTCGCTGTATCCGAGATCCGTGGCGATCTCACTCACCGACATTGATCGGTCGAGTAGCCGCAGCATCGCGCGTTCGCGCAGGAATGACTGGTGCAACCCGCGAAAGGTGGTCCCCTCCTCGGCAAGGCGCCGCTTGAGTGTGCTGGTGGATATCGACAGCTCGTGCGCGACCCACTGGCTACTTCTCTGTCCGGGGTCCTTCTCCAACAGCCGTCTCACCTTCTCCGAGAACGACGTGGTTCCGCTGCGCTGGTCGAGAGTTCGTTGCAGATCGGCGATGGCGTGTCGATACGCGACGGGATCAGAGAACCGGCAGACCTCGTTGAGAGTGTCAGCGGGGATGTGGAGGAACGACATCGGAGCGTCGAAGAACAGGCGCCCGGCTAGCATGTCCTCGTAATTGGTCGGGAAGGCGGGCGCTGGCCAACTCAAGTGGAGTGTAACGGTCTGCACCTCGCCGGCGAGCATGTCAAGCAGTCGCAGTAGCGCCGACCCACTGTAGGTGACGACCAGGCAGTCCAGGGCCGAATCACGTGTGTGTCCGGTGAGCCCGACGGTGAGGCCGTGCTCACTTGGGTGAAACTGGGGGCTGACCGCTGTCGAAATCAACGGCAGATAGGTGAGCAGCTCCACGATCTCGGCCACTGAGCCTGCGCTGACCAACGGAAAACTCAACGGGCCGAAGGACGTCAATTGGGCCTGTTCAGCGAACGCGAAACCGAGCAGGGTTGCCTGGTCGACATCGAGTTCGGGGTAGACCTCCCGAAACCACCGTAACGGGACCTGGGTGTCACGCTGGATCAGCGTCGCCTCGTCGGTTCCTTCGCGTGCCATGATGTTACGAAGCCGTGCGACGGCGTCTGGGTCGAGCGCTTGGCTCTCGAGCAGCTGCACGAACACGAGCGGGGGCACACCCGCGTCATTGGGGCACGCCCGCGTCATTGGGGCACGCCCCTCGTCACTGATGTTCACCATCGTCTCGCTGAGCCAAATTCACAAGTTTCTGACTCTGTCGAACATAGTCGTAGGTGCTCATCTTCGACAAGACTTCTACCAAGTATTCACATTGAGGACTACATATCAGGAGTTGACTATGGCAGTTGTCACTTTTGTCTCCCACGACGGCGAGACGCATGAGGCGGCTTTGGTGGAAGGTCAGTCGCTGATGCAGGTTGCTACCGATAATGCGGTGCCCGGGATCGATGGGGACTGTGGTGGAGAAACGGCGTGCGGGACCTGCCATGTGATCGTCGATCCGCAATGGTCCGACGTGGTGGGCCTCTCGGGTGCCGATGAAGAAGAGATGCTCGCGATGAACCCTGAGCGGCAACCTACCTCTCGGCTGTCCTGCCAGATGGTGGGCTCAGAGGAATGGGACGGCTTGGTCGTCCGAACACCCGAGTTCCAACTGTGACGACGAAAGGCAGGTAAGACGCGTGAAGGTTTCCGAGACGATCGGCGACAAGGTTCAGTCGGCCATCCCGATGGATCTGCAGATCCGGGGCGCACACCTCTATGACAAGACCCGACGCTGGGTGACCGGAACGAATGGGACGAAGATGTTCGTCGAGAGCCCCATCCCGCCGGTCGAGGATGTCGAACTCGCCGACATCGACCTCAGCAACCCTTTCCTCTATCGGCAGGGGCGTTGGCAGTCGTACTTCGAGCGCGTGCGTAACGAGGCGCCAGTGCACTACCAGCCCAACAGTGCGTTCGGTCCGTTCTGGTCCGTCACTCGCCATGCCGACATCGTGGCCGTCGACAAGAATCATGCGGTGTTTTCCGCCGAACCGTTCATCGTCATCGGTGTCCCGCCTCGCTTTCTCGATATCGAGATGTTCATCGCGATGGATCCGCCTCGCCACGACAGGCAGCGGGCCGCGGTTCAGGGTGTGGTCGCACCGAAAAACCTGCGTGAGATGGAGGGGCTCATTCGATCGCGCGTTCAGGAGGTGCTGGACAACCTGCCCGTGGATCAGCCATTCGACTGGGTTCAGAATGTCTCGATCGAGCTGACCGCTCGGATGCTCGCGACTCTCCTGGACTTCCCGTACGAGCAGCGTCGCAAGCTCGTCTACTGGTCCGATCTCGCGACCTCGATGGAGCAAGCCAACGGCGGTCCCTCGGACAACGACGAGGTGTTCGAAGGCATGCGCGACATGGCGCGCGGTCTCAGCGCGCTATGGCACGACAAGGCGGCCCGGACAGCTGCCGGGGAGGAACCCGGCTTCGATCTGATCACCATGTTGCAGAGCAACGAGAGCACTAAGGACCTGATCGACCGCCCGATGGAGTTCTTGGGCAACCTTGTGTTGCTGATCGTCGGAGGGAACGACACGACCCGGAACTCGATGAGCGGCGGTGTCCTTGCGCTGAACCGGTTCCCAGACCAGTTCGAGAAGCTGAAGGCCAATCCCGGCCTGATCCCCAACATGAACTCGGAGATCATCAGGTGGCAGACACCGTTGGCTTACATGCGCCGAATTGCAAAGGCCGACACCGTCTTGAACGGGCAGTTCATCCGCAAGGGTGACAAGGTAGTGATGTGGTACGCCTCGGGCAACCGCGACGAGCGTGTGTTCGAGCGACCCGATGACTTCATCATCGACCGGGCCAACGCCCGCAACCACATCGCCTTCGGGTTCGGCGTACACCGGTGCATGGGCAACCGACTGGCCGAGATGCAGCTGCGAATTCTCTGGGAGGAGTTGCTCCCCCGCTTCGAGAACATCGAGGTCGTCGGCGAACCCGAGTACGTGCAGTCCAACTTCGTGAGGGGTATCAGCAAGATGATGGTGCGCCTCACCCCGAAATCCGGCACATGACATCGCAGCGAGCCCTCATCATCGGTGCCAGCCATGCCGGAGCCCAACTCGCGGCGAGTCTGCGCCAGGAAGGGTGGAGCGGTGAGATCGTCCTTATCGGCGACGAGTCGGCGGCTCCGTATCAACGCCCCCCGTTGTCGAAGGCCTACCTGGCCGGCAAACGTGTACTCGACGAGATCACCATCCGCAGTGCGGACTTCTACTCCAAGCAGCGAATCCAGCTTCTGGACGCGCACGTGGAGGCGATCGACCGCTCGGCTGGGCACATCGTTCTGAGCACCGGCGAAACACTGACATACGACAAGCTCGCGCTGTGCACGGGAGCCCGCCCTCGTCAGCTCCGAGTTCCTGGGGCCGAGCTCGCCGGGGTCCATTACCTTCGGACCGCCGCAGACGTCGAGATGATCCGCACGTCCGCCACCCCCGGGCGGCGGGTGGTGATCGTCGGGGGCGGCTACATCGGACTTGAGACGGCCGCCTCGCTGCGGGCACTGGACCTGGAAGTCACCGTGCTCGAAGCAACCACTCGCGTCCTCGAGCGGGTCACTGCTCCCGACGTATCGACGTTCTTCGAACGGATCCACCGAGAGGAGGGCGTCGACATCCGAACGAACGCGAGGGTCGATGCCCTGACCGGTGACCGTACAGTCCGTGAAGTGACTCTGGACAGTGGTGAATCAATTCCTGCCGACCTCATCATCGTCGGCATCGGCGTCGAACCGAACACCGACCTCGCCGACGCTGCGGGTCTCGTGGTCGACAACGGCGTCGTGATCGACGACCATGCCCGGACCGAGGATCCCGACATCGTGGCCGCCGGAGATTGCACAAGCCACGACATGGCCCGTTACGGCCGCCGTATACGCATGGAGTCCGTGTCGAGTGCGGGGGAGCAGGCCAAGGTCGCCGCCTCGACCGTCTGTGGAAAATCTAGGAAGATCGCGGCACTTCCCTGGTTCTGGTCAGACCAATACGATCTCAAGCTGCAGATCGCCGGTCTCAACACCGGTTACGACGAAGTCGTCTTCAGCGGTGACCCCACCCGGGACCGCGACTTCAGTTGCTTCTACCTACGCGGTGGCAAGCTCATCGCCGCCGACTGCATCAACCGCCCCCGCGACTTCATGTTCAGCAAGCGAGCCATCATGCAGCAACTTCCCGTCGATAGGGCCGAGCTGATGCTCGGCGGACTTGCCCGCAGTTGATCGATCGTGGGTGTTGGATACGACGAGCAGCGACCGTGTTTCGGAAAGGAACATCAATTGACGACCGTGATCCGCCACCCTCGTCGAGCGGGGTGGGGCCCGGAGGGTGAAGCGATTCGGCACCACATGCTACGCACCTACACCTGGCCGATCCCCGATCGACATGAGGGGAAATGGGGCGACACATCGCTCCCCATCCCGGGCGGCGGGTTGCCAATCGCGTCGGGGCGCAGATGAAGCAGACACCGGTGGTGTACTTGGGGGCGACCGAATTCCTCGACATCGATCACGAGTCCGTCCGGGCGTTCACCGCCGCCGCGATTGGCGATGCGAGCACCGACCGGGACAAGGCGAAGCGCCTCTTCGCCGCCGTCCGCGACCAGATCTGGTACGACCCCTACACAGTCTCAGAGGATCCCGCCCACTATCGAGCGAGTTTTGTCCTCGAGGCCGGGCGAGCCTATTGCGTCCCGAAGGCGGTGCTCTTGACCGCGGTGTGCCGCGCGGCACGGATTCCGGCGCTGCTGGGCTTCGCTGACGTCCGCAATCACCTGCAGACCGAAACGTTGCGAGTGCTCATGGGCGGCACGGACCTGTTCGTCTATCACGGCTACAGCCATCTCTACATCGACGGCCGGTGGTTGAAGGCGACGCCTGCGTTCAACACCGAATTGTGTGCGCGTTTCGGTGTACCGCCGGTGGATTTCGACGGCGATCGCGACGCCCTCCTGCACGCCTTCACCGCCGACGGAGCCCAGCATATGGAGTACGTCCGCCAGCGCGGCGTCTTCGACGACCTGCCTTTGAACGCGATCCTGACCGAGCTTCGGCATACCTATGGACCGCTGACGCTTAAGGGCACTCACGGGACCGCTGACGCTTTCACCGACACACCCACCAACCACACCCAGCCCGACAGGATCTCCCGCGGGCCCCGCTCATCCCTGGAGACCCGATGAGCACGGCGACCACAGCGGACACCTTGGATGTGCGTAACCCAGCCGACAACCGGCACGTCGCAACTGTCCCTGTGGATGACCGTGAGAACGTGAATGGCATCGCGGCTGATCTCCGCCGCGCCCAGGTCGGGGCCGAAGCTGGCCCGAGGCAACGCGCCAGGTGGTTGCATCGCTGGCGGGACTGGATCCTGGACGCCTCACCGACCTGTTGCAAGCCGAAACGGGCAAGGTGCGCCCTGACGCCCCGGTGGAGACGACAGCGTCGTGTGAGTTCATTACCTACTACGCCAACCCATGCCGAGGAGTTTCTCACTGGCGAGCAGGTCAGGTCCTCGGGTCTGCTGAGACTGTCGAAGCGACTGTCCACCACCTACCACCCGTACCCGGTCGTCGCTCATCACGCCGTGGAACTCCGGTCACCCTGTTCCTCATGGACGCAGCGCCCGGGTTGGCTGCCGGAAGCGCGGTCCTGGTGAAGTCCTCGGGGACGCCACTGATGTGTGCGGGTCATCGAGGGCTGGCACGAGATCGGAGCCCTTTGGTTCTGGCGAAGCGGGTGCGTCGGTGGTGGACGCCGTTGACTTCGTGCAGTTCACCGAGCGACAGCCGTTCTGATCGAAAACCCGCGTCCTTCGTGCGCGTCACCCGCCTCGCCGGGGCATGGTCGCGGCGATGAAGTTCGTCCCCGGACAGCTTGCCGGCAGGCTCGGCTCTGGGCACGGACACGGTGTTCCTCGATGAGGTCGACGTCGCGGCCCGCCAAGCTACCTGGACAGAATCCGAAACAACTGAACCAGTCTTCGAAATCCATCATCCACCCATCCACTCGAAGGGGAAGTCACATGCCCTGCAGGACCCTGATCAAGGACTATCCACATCAGATAGGGGGGCACTGTGGTTCGGGCGCGATGCGAGATCTTCTGCACTGGCATGGCTTGGGGTGGGACGGACCGCCCGATGAAGGTCTGGTGTTCGCGCTCGGCGGCGCGCTGGGGCTGTCCTACCTCCGATCGAGCGATCTGGTTCCACCGCTGTACCTGGTGGGACGAGGCGCCGACTTCGAAATCGACCTACCTTGCCGGCTCGGCGCAAAGGTCCAAGTTCTTACGACCGACGATCCCAGGGAGGGATGGTCGTGGGTTCGCGACGAGATCGACGCAGGCAGACCCAGCCTGGTGTGGGGCGACATCGCCGAGCTCCCCTACCTGCGGGTCCAGTTACAGATGAGTCGCCACGACATCGTGGTGATCGGCTACGACGAGGCCAAGCGGATTGCCTTTGTCGTGGACAATGACCGCGCCGAGGTGCAGGAGGTCCCGCTCGAGGCCCTGGCTCGGGCGCGGTCCTCGACGTCGTTCCCGCAACCGACGCGCCACTGCACCTACCGCATCACCTGGCCGGGCGCGCTGCCCGACGTGGCGGGCGTGGCGGCAGAGGCATTTCGCCAGTCCGCCGCCAGCATGCGCCGCCCGTCGCAGCCTGGGATCGTCGATCTCACGACAGCGGCGGGCGGGGCCGAGGGCTTAGATGCGGTCGTGCAGCTGGCGGCCGACATTCAGACCTGGGGAGATCTTCCGGAAGACGACCTCGAGATCCTCCTGTTCAGCCTGAGCGCTTTCATCGATAAGGCCGGCACCGGCGGCGGGCTGTTCCGCCGGTTGCTCGCCGATGGCAGCGCGGATATCGCACGCCTGACCGGCGACCTCGCCACCGCAGACCTCGTCGTCGCCGCCAGCCGTTGTGCGCAGGCATGGACGGCGACTGCACGTGCCGGGATCCAGCGCGACGTTGATGTGCGAGCTCGCCTTGACGGGGTGGCCTTGTCGGCTAGCCAGCTGCCGGAACTTGAGTTGGACTTGGTCGAGTCCCTGGAGTCTGCTTCAAGCTCGCTGACAGCACGCTGAAGACGAAAGGCAGTCAGCGAAATCTAGAATTTCTTTCCAGTCAGACATCTGGGTAGGACGGAGCAGAGAATTGATACGCATAGTTGGAGTTCATGACCCCGGCGACTATCGCGCGCACTACGGCACCGGTGGAGGTGCCCAGGACGATGGGAGACTGATCTCCTCGTGGGCGGCACACCTCGCCGGCGAGGGCAAAGTGGAGTTGCGTCAAAGGCTGCCGGCGCTCTTCCCCGGAGTGTGCCGGGTGTATTTGCCTAGCGGTCACACTCGCGATCGGCGTTGGGCGCATTTCGTCGACAGGGAGGTCTGAACCATGGGCAAGGCTTCGGATGCGGTCAGTGGGTCGTCCGACCCCGACGTGGAGGACTGGGTGCGCTCGTTCCGGTTCCCGGAATCTGGCTCGCCTGAGTTGCCGCCTCACCATCCCAATTGTCTTGGTTGTGGGCCGGCGAACCCGCACGGGCATCGCCTGTCGGTACGGCGTTGCGGAGACGGCGTCCACGCCCATCACCGTTTCGACTCCCGCCACGTCGGCGCCCCAACGATCGCCCACGGCGGTGCGGTCGCCACCGTCCTCGACGACCTGTTCGGATTCCTGCTCTACACCGTGGGAGAACTCGCCGTCACCCGCCACCTCGCCATCGACTACCTCGCCCCGGTCCTGCTCGACACCCCCTACACCCTCCGCGCCCACATCCACGCCCGCGACGGCCGCAAACTACACCTGCGAGCCACCATCGAAAACGACCACGCCCACGTGGTCACCACCGCCACCGCCCTGTTCCTCATCGTCGACATCGACCACTTCCTGACCACAACACACCAACCCCACCACCGGTAACACCCCCAGATTGCGGCAATGCCCACGCACACGAAGACACACAACGCCGCAGATGGACACACCCCTTGTGACGGGACTGTAACTCTCGTTCCAGTATCTGCGGGACGCGTACCGAAACGTGTTGTTAAGCAGTGGATGACACATGTCTGGACAATCGTTCGATCCCACACCGCGGTGATCGCGTCCGGCAGGCCCTTCAGTCCGTCACACACCACAATGCACACATCGGCGACTGCCCGATGCTTGAGGACGGCGAGCCAGAACTTCCCTCACCGCCGTCACCGGCCCATAGCCCCAGGATGGCGCGTTCCCCGTTCACGGTGACGCCGATCGCGACATAGATCGGCCGGTTGGTGACCTGACCGTCCCGGACCTTGACTGGGGATGCCCCCGCTTGCGGGAGGAGGATGGCGTCGATGAAAATCACCGGGTACACCGGATTCACCGGGTCCAGGGGCCGGACGGACCATTCGGCCATCTCCGCGAGGACTTTGTCAGTGATCTTGCTGCTCGTGGGTGTGGTCCTGAGTAGGCCCCAATTCGGCCACTGATCGTCTCCCTCGACACCGAGGCGCCGTAGATGTCATCGAAGAGGCCAAGGCCGTCGAACTCCTGATCAACGAGTGCGGAACCGTCGACAAGGCGGCACTCAAGCTCAACAAGTCCAAAGCCTGGATTTCGTACCGCCGATCCCTGCTCAAACTCGCCCCCGAGCTGCAAACCGCACTCCGCAAAGGCGAACTCGCCGTCCGCACCGCCCGCTCACTCGCACAGGTCCAGCCCCGATGCCCACGAATCGTCGGCGACACCGTCGACGTCGCGGTATCCCTCGTACTGGCCGAGGACTACTTCGGCGGGGTCGAGCGGGCGGAACGCTCCGATCACCGATTCGCGCGCAGACTGGAGGTCGAGTCGAGGCCTGGGCCGCCGAACAGCAGCGGGAACACACGAAGCCCGATCCGGATCCCACACCAGAAATCGAAAACCGTTTGCCGACAAGACCTCCGGCACTGCACGGAAGGTCACGCGCACCTTCCGCCGCCTGGAGGCCGACCCGACCACGTTCGCCGACGCCCTGGTCGACCACCTCGACGCCGACGGATTGCGAACACTCATCCAGGCGCTCACCGATCGATACTGACTCGGGACCGCCTATTGGGGCTCTTCACCGCGGTGAAGAGCCCCAGCATCGAAATCCTTGTTGCGCAACTGCGCAACTGCGCACGACATCCGACGAACCTAACGTTTTCCGACGAACGTCCGCACGTTTCGTCGACTATGCCTGCGTCTACCAATATCTAGGCGAGCAGTAGCTGACGGTCGCGAACATCCACTTCGTTAGCTGTTACCGAGCCCAACCGACAAGGCAAAACGGGGTGAACGCCATTCTGCGGTCACCAGGGTCCGGTTTGACCTAGGCAATACCGGAAACGTTGCAGATGGCGCGGAGGATGTGCGGTTGATCAGTCGGGCTGTGTGCGGCGACGCGCCTGGCGGCGGACGTGGCGTGCCATGAGATGCGCTCTGTTTTTCTCGCTGCGAAAGATCTCCTGGTTCACTGCCTGTTCAATCATTCCCGGGGCCTCAAGCACACGCTGCGCCGCCAGACGCATCAACTCCGCACGATCGGGGCGGCGAGCTGGTCGATTCCCGCCGGGAGTATGGCCATGTACTTCGGAGAGGTCAGCGCCGACTCTGCCCTCCCCTGCCGCGTCGAAGGCCCGAGAGCGGGAACGGCCGTCCGGAGCCGCCTCGCCGTGCTCGCCGAGGACGTTATTGGCCCCCGCTGATCGGATCCATCCGCGCCACATCAGTATCCGCAATGGCGATCCGACGAACCGTGGAAACACCGCCTCGCCCGGCACACATCTGTGCCTGGCCGCCGCACGTGTTGCGATTGCGTGCCCTTCTAACACTGGCGCACCTCGACGATACTGCCCAGGCCAGATGTTCTCGAGCCCCTCCAACGACATACTTTCCGGGTCCATGGACGTGTCACATTCCGAGACGTTGCTGCTCGACACGCACGAAGTCCGCCGGGGTGGGTTCCACCCCGTCAGCCCACTCCGTCACTACCGCGGCGGCATCTGATTCCTTCGCGTGGCTGCGGCGCGCGTATGCATCGAATAATTCGCTCTTGTGCGCAAGCGTCCTGCGCATCAGTTCGTCGATACTGTCCTTCGCCAGTAACCGGTGCACCTGCACCGTCCGCACCTGTCCCATTCGATGCGCACGCGCGATCGCCTGCACCTCGGTGCTCGGTTTCCACTGCGGTTCGGTGAGGACGACGACCGAGGCCGCCTGAATGTTCAGCCCCACACCTCCCGCCTCGATCTGGGACAGAAGCACCGCGCGGCCGTGGTGCGCGGTGAAATCATCGACCATGCGTTGACGCTCGACGGAGCTGGTGGCGCCGGTGAGTGGACCGAAAACGGTCCCGGGGACCGCAGCGCGAAGTGTCTCGAGGACGGCCCGGAAGTACGAGAACACCAGCACCTTGGTCTGGTTGTCTTCCGCCTCCTCGACGATCTCGACGAGACGGTCGAGTTTCGCCGAGCCGGTCCGGGTGCCCGGAAGGTACGCCGCCTGGCGCATCGCCATGAAATTGCCCTGGGCCACCGCCTCCCGGTACCGCCTCTCGTCGTCACCGCAGAGCTGAACCCAGTCCTCGACCTCGATCAGGTCCGGCAACTCGGTGAGCACGTCAACCTGGTTGCGTCGCAGGTATGCCGGTGCGACGCTCTTGCGAAACGCGGTGGCACCGGCGACTCCGTCCCGCGCATGTATCTGCCGGGCGACACCCGGTTGCACGTATCGGACCAGATTCTGGAACTCCTCCACCCGGTTCTCCATCGGCGTACCGCTGAGCAGGACGGCTCTGCCACTGGATTCGACGACGCCGCGCGCGGCGACGGCACGTTGAGTGGTTGGGTTCTTGATGTAGTGCGCCTCGTCAACAATCACCAGGGCCGGGCGAACGGGAACCCGGATCCGCTTCAGGGTGTCGAAGGTCGTGATCGCAACGCCGCCCTCTCGCGCCCATACCTGCAACTGCATGTCCCGGTCTTGTCCGCGTACCTCGTGGGGGACGAGGCTGGTTTGCTTTCCCGTCTCGTTCGACCAATTCACCAGCACACTGGCCGGACAGATCACCAGGAAATACTTTTCGCCCTGGGCCGCGAGGTGGGCGGCCGCCGCGAGCGCCTGCACGGTCTTCCCCAAGCCCATTTCGTCGCCCAGGATCATCTTGCGGCGGCTCAGGATGTACCCCGCCCCGAACGACTGGTATCCACGCAGAAGAGACCGCATGTAGGTGCGATCGAGCGGGGTCCGCTCGACTTCTCGAACGAACCGTTCACCGACAAATCCATGAGCGGCCCGCTCGTCTCCATCACGCGCGGGAACGAATTGACTCAGCAGGGCATTGACAGCGGCAGCGTCGCTTTCGTATGCCGACCACGGGTCACCCCGCCACTCAGCCGCCGCCAGGACATCGGTGATCTTGGTGTCGAGTTCGGCGAGCGCCGGATCCGCGGCAATCGCCTGCAGTTGCTCCCGCGCGGCCTCCGCGCGCGTGCGCTCGGCCTCGCCGGCGAAGAACATCGCCACTCGTTTACCCGCCCGCTGCGCCGGACCGCGCAGCGGATCGACCTGGGTCCGAAGTTCGGTCAAAGGTGCGCCGATCTCACCGACCAGCGGATCCACCCGCCGGAGCACCAGCAGTAACCGCAGCAGCGAGGTGTCGATCCTCGATCGACGGTCCGGGTCGAGACGGAGCCGAATCCGCTCGCGTGCTCGGGTCCTCTGCGCCATCGCCTCCGTGTAGATCGCGTAAGCCGATTGCGGACCGATGCCAGGAACCGCGTCGAGCGCTGCGGGCGACGACGCCGCAATGTCTGCCACCGTGCGGAATCGGGACGCACCGAGGCTGCCCAACCGTGTCCCCCTCGGCAGCGCGTCCTTCAAGGAACTGGCCGGAAGGTCCCGCAGGGCGGCGTGAGTCCGGTCCTCGATTGCCGCACGCACGTTGGTAGCGAGCTCATCTCTCAGCTTCTGTGGAAGATTCTGCGCGGCCCGGCCCCGGTCGAGTAGCGAGTCCACCAACTTCAGTGCGTGATTGACCGCCGCCCTCGTTGCGGCACCCGGTTTGAGCGCGGGTTCCGGTATGTCCTGCCCTGTCGGTGGCTGTCCGGGCTGAGTGATGGCTCGACCCGAGCTCGGTCGAGTTACCGGGTCGGTGGCGGATCGTTCCGTTGCTGCACGTTCTTCGACGTCCGGTCGCATGGCAGCGGCGCGATTCGCCGCCTCGCGCTGCGCTGCAGCCGCGGAGTCCTCGGCGAACCTCCTCTGCGCCTCGATCGCTGCCCACACCTCCGGAGGAAAGCCGGACATACCCAGGTAGTGAACGAAATGGCTTACGAAGGCAACGTCTTTGCGGTGGAGGACGCCGAACGAGACTTGTTGGTTGTCGCGAGTCGTGATCACTAAAGTGTTGAATCCCAACCCCATGATGTCGAATCGCTGGATGTTTCCGGCGACAACGACCACCCTGGGTCCGCTGGTCGCCACGTCACTCCCGAGGAACGCAAGCACCCTGGCATTGGTGATCGCTAAACCGTCGCATGGGGGATACTTCGCCGTCGTCCTCGCCAGGGCCCACACGAACTCGCCCGGATACATGTGCCGTTCGAGCGCGACCAACCACTTCTGCGCAGTTCTCCGCCTCAATTTCGGGGCAATCTGCAGAGGCATAGTGATCCTGACAGGGCGGCAAGTGTGGTTCAGATTACATCGCTTTCAGCCACCCCGCCGTTTCCATACCGATCGAATCCGTGGGCATGACTGCAGGTCATTCATGGTGCGCCTGCCACTCGGCGACGATGGTTCAGTTGTGCATCCTCCCCAGCCAGCAGGCAAATGCACAGTGGTGTTGTTCAGCATCAGGTAACGAGTGACTGACCGGCCCGATACACCAATCGGGTTGGGGAGAACCTAGGAGCAATCGTGGGAACAACACCATGGGGGCCGTGGCCAGACTCGCTCATAGTCCGCGGGCAAGCGGGCATCGTGCCCATCAAGCAGTTGATTGGACTGGGATCATGATCGGCAACGTGTTCGACCTCGCGGAAATACCGGGAATTTACTTCCCCTTCGTACCGGCATGGAACATGTTCGTAGTCTGGTTCAACCAGTTCTAGCAGGGCGATCTTCTCAGTACCGCCAGGCCCGCGCACCTCGGCGCAGCACACCGGGCGGCAGTCCGTCACCCCGGCCGACGACCATAAGCGCGAAACTGAGCGCAATTCCCTGGCTGTACGGCAGTTTCCCAGGCTCGATAAGACCGCGGCTGTGCGTCCGGCACTTCAGCATGGTCACCGCGGCCCGTCGTGAGTCGAACCCAGCTAGGTCGGGTTCCCCGCTCAGCAGGAGTGCAGGACCTGGCTCATCGCGTCCTTCTCTGCCTGGGTCACCCACAACCGGTACAAGGCTTTCACGTCGATCTGCCGTGAGACGTAGGTGCACCGGTAACTCTTGTTCGGCGGCAACCACGATGCAGCGTCGGAATCGGACTTCTTCGAGTTGGTGGGCCCGTCCACGGCCTGCAGGTTCCGCGGATCATTCGCCAGGTCGCGGCGCTGCTCCGGGCTCAACTGCTGGGCACCCTTCTGCCACGCATCCGACAACGCGACGACGTGATCGATCTGCACCGCGGTCGAAGTGTCCTGCCCGCGGACGAAGGCGATCGTGGTACCGGTGTAGGGGTCAAGCAGAGTGCCGGTCGCGACCACACAGTCCCGCGTACTCGACTTATAGGTCAGGTCCACCAAATCGCGGCGCAAGATGTCATTGCGCGTATCGCACCCGTTGTGGCCGCCCTCGACACCGTTGTCGTCGGACCACGACGGACCGAACTGCTCACGGGTGTACCCGGTCTTCGGGGCGCGGCCCTTGACCGCCAGGGTGTCGAGCTTCGCCAACGCCGGCGCCGCATCAAACCCGGCCGGTGCCGGAGCGGCCGGCGCGTCCCCAAGCGAGCCGGTCCCCGGGTTCGCATCAGCAAGGGCCGAGCACCCAGTCATACCGAGCACGGTGACCGCCCCGAGAGCGAGAAGAGCGGTCCGGGGTCGATGGCGCATACGTTCTGTTCTCCTGTTACCTGTGTGACTGATGTGCACACGAGTATCGCCGGTACCTCCGACAACCGCGGTAGCCGGCCCGGCTGAATGCAGTGACCTAGCCGAACATCGAGCATCCCTGCACCTACGAAAGCTCGGATCAGGTTGTGTGGCGGATCAGCCGCCAGCCGCGGCGTGCGGCAATGAGACCGCAGACCGCCCCAAGGACCGCACTGAAAATCAGGCCCGCCGACAGGAACGGCATGGGATTGACGGAATCCATGTCCCCCGTTACTCCCTCGGAGGCGAACTGATCACCCACATAGCCCACGGAGAACCGCACCGGGTACGACAGCCACCAGGCGAACAGACCGGTACATACCAGGCCCGCACCGAGCCCGAGGGCCGTGCCGATCAGTATCAGTGTCCGCATGAGATCAACTTCGTAAACGCCGGCTGTGCTGTTACCGACGTCCGAACGCCCGCACGGCGCCGTCATCGCTCCGGCAGCGCCGGTCTCCACCGCCAATGAGGGCTCGAAACAACGAGAGATGTCCGTTTTGTCTGTTGTTCACCGCGGTGAACAAACCGTACCCGAAGCCGGTTTTAAGGCTGCAGGTGATGTTCCAGGGGGCGCGTCGCTGACGCCCCTGTGGGAGATTTGGATATCGTCGGAGGCCTGTAGACCCAAAGGGAACGGTGGCCATGAAATCTTCGACAGTCACCGACGTGTCGACGCTGCTGATGATCGATTCGGCATCTGCGCGGGACCGGGACGACGCGTTCTCCGTCATCCCTCCCGACGACGGCGGCGGATGGACGGTCGAGGTCCATATCGCCGGTGTGGCCGATGTCGTCGGTCTCGGGTCGGTCGCCGACGAGCAGGCGTTCCTGCGGGCTGCGACCCGGTACCTGCGCAGCCGCACCATTCCGATGCTCGGCGAAACGGCCGAACAGGCAGCCACCCTGACCACGCAAGCGCGGCGGACGAGCCTGCGGGTCACCGGCACCATCACCTCCGACGGCCATCTCGTTGATGTAGTCGTCCGTCGTGGAGAGATCCCGGCGGGCCGATGCGCGGCAGTCGATCATGCCGACGTGCCCGGCATCCTGTCCGACCCGGGACATCCGCTGCATTCCCAGCTGGCCGCCGCGGATGCTGCCGCACAGGTCCTGCTGACCGCCCGCCGCGACGGTGGCGCCCTCGCGTTCTACGACCTCACCCGCGGCTGGGCGAGCAACGAGGACGGGGCAATCGTGTCGATCGCCGCCGAACGGCGGACCGTCGCCTACGTCATCGTGCAGGAGCTGATGATCGCCACCAACGAGGCAGTCGCCCTCTGGTGTGCGGAGCGAGGGTTGCCGATCCTGTTCCGCAACCACCGGCCCAACCCGGTCGCCGGCAGCACCGACGAGCTGATGACCGAGATCGCCGCCGCGGCCGGGGACCCGGACCTGTTCGCGAAACTGCGCGGACGACTGTTGTCCACGCTGCGGGCTGCAACTTACGACCCCACCGTGCATGGCCACTACGGTCTACGCCTGAGCGCCTACACTCACGTCACTTCCCCGCTACGCCGGGTAGCCGATCTGATCAACCAGCGGATTGTCTTCGCCCACCTCGACCACTCCCCCGCCCCCTACACCGGCGAACAGCTCGCCGCCCTCGGCGCCGACCTGAACCGGCGCACCCGCGCCGCCCGGGAAGCGAAGAAGAATCACTTCAAACACGCCGACCAACGCATCATCGCCGAACAGGCCACCTTCGATCTCGCCGCCCTCGACAGTCGCCGGTTCCACAAGGTCCTCAAAGCCGAAGCCTCTGGGCCACTACGGGCCGAACTCGCCTCCGAGCTCGCCCGCCGCGTCGATGCCGACCTGCTGACCGCCCCGGACGTCGCGGTCCTGATCGACGCCGCCGACCCCTCCTGGCTGCCCATCCAACTCCGCATCCTGGACACTCTCGCTGACACTCACCCCGAGATGGGGCCCAGCGTTGCGTCGGTGTGGCGGCAAACGCACCCCGACCAACCGCCCACCGACCTCGAGATCCGGGGCAGCGGCGCCGTCCACAACCCGTTGTTCGCCGCCCGCGCCACCCACCTCGGCATCCGCGGACCTTGGACCACCGCTACAGCGAAGAAGCCCGCCGAACAGGCCGCCCTCTGGGCGGCAATGCGTGCACAGCTGACCGGCACCGACCACGCCGACGCGGAACCGGACTGGCCCACCACCGAGCCATCCCCGCATCCCACGACTCCCCCGCCGGCGTCGAAAGATTCCGGTCCCACAACCACGACGGAACCGCGCCGGATGACCGCCCCGGCCGCGCTGAATCTGGGTGGGGCGAAGAAGCCCAAGGCACTCTCGAACCCCACCGCCTGGCTGATGAGCCTGGCCCAGAACAACAATCAGGCCCCGCCCGAATGGGAGTTCCGCACCGACGGGCCTGCGCACGCACCCCGGTTCACCGCCACCGTGTACCTCGCCGGCCACACCGCCACCGCCGATGCAACCACGAAGACTTCAGCGAAGACCGCGTCGGCCGCCGCCCTCGTCGAGGCGCTCTTTACCCAGCACTAAGTTCTTCGGTGTCCGTTTTGTCCGTTGTTCACCGCGGTGAACAACGGACAAAACGGACATACCGAGGTCCCGGCGAAATGGTCCGCGCATCGTTTCACCGCCCGGCCGCGTGTCGGACCCGATGCGCCCGCCTGGTGCCGTACCGTGCATTCCGTCCGAAGTAGCCCACACGAGCGGGTGAAGCAAACGGAAAGGGTCCCATGACCATTCATGTCCTTCTCAACCAGAAGGGCGGCGTCGGAAAAAGCACCGTCGCCGTCAATCTCGCCGCCGTCACCGCGGACGTGCTCAACCAGGACGACGACCCCGATGCCACCTCCCCGGTCGCCGCGGTGTCCGTCGACCCGCAGGGATCGGCGATCTGGTGGGCCGACCGCCTCGACAACCTGCCGTTCCACATCGTGCAGGCGCACGACGATCTCAACGGGCTCCGTCAATTGGGCCAGCTGCCCGGCATCCGCCACGTCTACGTCGACACCCCCGGCTGGATCGACCTCAACGCCGCCGACGACACCTCCGACCCCCTCGGCCGCGGACCAGCCGCAGACGCCCTGCGGACGGTGCTCGAGGTTGCCGATCACGTCATCGTGCCGATGGAAACCGAACCGCTGTCCTTCGACCCAACCGCCCGCACCATCCGAAAGATCCTCGAGCCCCGCGGCATTCCGTACACGGTGGTGATCAACAACTGGGATCCCCGCGACGGAAAACTCGACCTCGAGGAAACCAAGGATTTCGTCCGTGCAAACAAGTGGCCGCTCGCGAAAACCGTGATCCGGCACTACAAATTGCATGCCCGGGCGAGCGCCGACGGCCTGGTGGTCACCGAATACCCGGCCAACCGGGTGGCGCTGCAAGCCCGAGAGGACTTCTACCGGTTGGCTTTGGAGTTGCGAATCGACGGTGGTCGGTGATGGCACGCGGTACCCGCACCAATCTCGCGACCCTCGCCGGCGTCGTCGGCGAGAACTCCCCCGTCGACCGGCCCGCCGCCGGCGGGACACCGACCAACGTGCCACTGAGCGAGCTGGCACCGAATCCGCGCAATCCGCGTGATGATCTCGGTGATCTCAGCGATCTGGTCTCGATCACCGGCACTCAACTCCAACCCGCGCTGGTAGTCACCCGGGACGCGTATCTGCGGTTGTATCCGGAAGACGACACTAAGATCGGGCTGGCCCGATGGGTGGTGATCAACGGATGCCGGCGCCTGGCCGCCGCCGCAAACTTCGGCCGCCCCAACCTCGACATCATCGTCAAGGACGAAGTCGCCAAGGACCGGGAGACCCTACTCGCCGCGGCGGTCATCGAGAACGTCGGCCGCCGCGACTTCGACGTCATCGAAGAGGCCAAGGCCGTCGAACTCCTGATCAACGAGTGCGGAACCGTCGACAAGGCGGCACTCAAGCTCAATAAGTCCAAAGCCTGGATCTCGTACCGCCGATCCCTGCTCAAGCTCGCCCCCGAGCTGCAAACCGCACTCCGCAAAGGCGAACTCGCCGTCCGCACCGCCCGCTCACTCGCACAGGTCCCGCCCGAGGCCCAAGTCCAGGCCTGGGCCGCCGAACAACAGCGGGAACACACGAAGCCCGATTCGGAACCCACACCTGACTCCGAAACCCGTTTGCCGGCACGCACCCCCGTCACCGCAGCGAAGGTCACACGCACCTTCCGCCGCTTGGAGGCCGACCCGACCACGCTCGCCGAGGCCCTGGTCGATTACCTCGACGCCGACGGACTGCAAACTCTGATCCAGGCACTCACCGATCGACACTGATCCAGAAACCGTTATTGGGGCTGTTCACCGTACGCGGTGAACAGCCCCAATAACGAAAACCCCTGGTGTGCCCAGGTATCGAGCTCGGAAGCGTTAGGCATGCCACCTAACGCTTCCGACGACACCTCACGCGTTCGTAGGAAGCAGTAGCTAGCTAACGGCTGCGGTCATTCGCTTCGTCAGCTGTTACCGAGCGCCGTTCTGTGGCCACCAGTGCGCGTCAGTTCGGTGGGCGTTTGCGGCACTCTTCGTAACTCAGGCCGGAACTGAAACAGTCGTAGAAGCCCGACTGAATGTCGCCGGAGGTGGGAGGCTCCCCACAGAGAGTTCCACAGCGGAGATAGTTCGGCGCAATAGAACCGTCTGGGTAACGACACACGCCGCTGTCGCAGCTGTACTTGCGGCCGTTCGGATCGATCGGCATCAGGTCCGGTGTGTAGGACCACACGTAGGCGTCGGTGCGAGCTACTCGGGTGCAGTAGACGGTCCTTCCGTCTGCCAGATGTCCTGCTGCATGGTGATCATCGCAGTAGGCGTTCAGTTTGACTTCAGGACCAGGAGGCACGTTCCGACCGTCTTCCGGACCCGGAGCCACCGGTGCAGCGGACAGGCTATCAATCCAAGGAATAGGTGAGGCAGCCGCTGGCACAGCGGATATGGCGAGTATCGCCACTCCGCCGAAGACGGCGGTCACGAGCCGTCGCAGAATGCGCGGGTGGTGTGCAGTTCGCAGCAATGCTTTGTCCTCTAGTCGATTTCGCTATTCGATACCCGGTATAAGTCGTTGCGGCAACTTCGCCGGTGGGCGCCGCCAGTCCAGACGGCTCGGCGCCGTCCTGGGGTCTTGAGCCCTGGGTCATGGCCACCCGGGCAGGCGCGTTCGGCTTCAGATCCTCGTCTCGTGACGTCGTCCCCGACTATCGAATCAGGAGATTAGAGGATGGGGTATCGATCGTTTGAATGCTTCTCTCCGATTTGACGCAGCTGAAGGCCCTAATACTGCAACCGAAGCCGCAACTTGCACCGCCGACAAAGACGAAAACGGGCTGAGCGCCGTTCTGCGGCCACCAGGGTCCGTTTTGGCCTTGGTCATACCGGTACGCCGGAGAACGGCGCTCCACGGCGAACCTACGGCTGGTGAGTTGACTCCGACTAGTTCGTTATAGATGTTCGGTTGAAAATTCCGGTAAGACGCGCCAGAAAACGAACGATGTGAGATGTCGGCCCGTTCGGCGATACTGACGAGCATGAAAATCGGCTACGCACGGTGTTCGACCGCCCGACAAGACGTCGCCGGCCAAGTTGCATGGCTTGGCAAGCTCGGCGTCGACGACGCTCAGGTCTACACCGACCACGGCTACACCGGACGCAACCGGAAACGACCGGCGCTCGCCCGCGCGCTCGAGGTCTGCCGCAGCGGCGACCAGCTCGTGGTGACCAAGCTCGACCGCCTCGGACGCTCGGCCCGCGACCTCCACCAGATCGTCGACGGACTCGTCGAGCGCAACGTCGCCCTCAACATCGACGGCAAGGTATATGACCCAACCGATCCGATGGGCAAGATGTTCATCGGGTTCCTCGCGATCATGGCTGAATTCGAGTCAGACCTCAATCGTCAGCGCACGAAGGCCGGCGTCGAGGTCGCGAAGGCCAAGGGCAAGATGCGCGGCAAACAGCACAAACTGTCACCGCTCCGCCGCAACCTCCTGCTACGGGACCACGAGACCGGCCGATTCACCGTCGATGATCTTTGCGCGGGCTACAACCTCAAGAAGACGGCCCTGTACGAGAACCTCAAGCTCGCACGCAATGAACGCGCAAGTGCGACATCGGAGTCGACGGAGGATGAACTGTCAGCCTGACAGCCGGATTGGTCAACGAATCACCGGAGCCGGCCAGATCAAAGGTGATCAGACCCCCTGATCGGCCGGCGCATTCAGATGCCGCTCGTGGTCATCCGTGTAGCGCTGACTCACTCTCTTGCGTCCGCTTTGAGGCGTAGTGAGCCTTCAGCATTTCGGCGGCTTCGGCCCGTGTCGGTCGATGGTGCCGCTCTCGTCCGAACGGGGCAACCTTTTCCTCCAGCATGGCGGGAAGCAGGCTCGATTTCAGCAGATCGACCGCCGCCGTGATCACTTTGCCCTCGATGTGATCGACATGGTTCACGGTCCAGCCGCGGATGTCGTCGGGGCCGTCGGCGGGTTCGCCGAACAGGTCTTCCAGGGCTTCAGGTTTGTAGCCGTATTCACTGACCAACTCCTCGGCTGTGAGCCAGTCGTCTGTGGGTTCCTTGACCCACACCTTCGGATCGATGCGTTCGTTGGCTTCAACTACACGCCGATACTGCTCGGCGAATGGGAGGTCGCGGGCGTCGGCCGGGGTCTTCCAGCTCCATGTAATGGACAACTCGTTGCGTTCGACTTCTTCGGGTGTCGCGTCTCTGAAGTATCCCATGAGCGGAGATCGTACAAGTGATGACGGCGGGGAGTCCGAGGCCAGAAGGGGAAATCGCATGGCGCGGTGACTGACCTGGCTAAGTTCCTCCGTCAACCCGGTCAGTGTGACTCCTTAGGTCCGGCGGCTACGGGCGGTGAGTTCGACCCGTTGGCGGAGCGAGCCATCTGCGTGCGGAACCCACGCCCCAACAGGCACCCACCGTCGCTCCCTGAGGGCTGTTCGAGCGGCGGTACAGGCAACTGTCGGCGAATCGCCGGACACGACATCCATTGTCCAGGTATCGAGTAGATCTCCGTCACTGGTACGGATCTCGACCACTTGCGACTCTGTTCCGTCCTGAAGGATCGCGACTGGGCGTCTGAGGCGATCGTGCTGGGCGATTGCGTGGAGCTCGCACACGTACAGGATGGTGGGCAGTCCGGGAATAGCGGCTAGCAGCGAGGACAACAGCAGCAGCAGATCCGAACCGGTGGTCGAGACGAGAAGCTGGGCGGCGATGTAGAGGGCAGATGCCGACGCCATTCCGATCACGCCTAGCGCCCAGGCGGCAGAGCGTGGAAGCCGATGACCGCTGCGGTGGTCTGCGAGCATCACCGTGGACGCGACAACCGACACGCTCAACGCTGCCACGACCGCAGTCAGACCAGTAGTCTCGTCGAAAGCGATTGCCACGACGAGGATCCCGGCAGAGAACGCACCCATCACCACCGCGATCTCAGCAGCAGCTACGGCGACACCAACCACTTCATCCCGGGTCCATGCCCCCCGGAAGACTGACGATCGCTCGCGCATCGGCACTGTCCCCTCCCCATTTCTGCGGACAGCTTATCGGGGCGCAGACAGAAGGTCCGCGGTCCCATGTTGCCGCCCGATGACCCGCCGGCCCCTCGGCAACCAGGCACGGCCCCCAAGGGTGCTGGGTTCGTTGCGCTGCACGAGGAGTGCAACGGCGACTTCCGTGCGGCCGCAACGTGTCGATGTTGCACCGCAACGTCGGACTCGATGGACGTTGTTGCCGCAACGGATCTGTCGAGGGGTTGTCCTCGGACCGGTTGTCGGCGGTCAGGCCGAAATCGCGAACTGGTCGTCACTCCCCCAGCCTAGGGTCGGACATCACCGGGCACCGACCAGTGCGTACTGCTGACCTGTCGTTGCTGCATTGCGGGTATCCGTTGCGTCGTCGACCTCGGGCAGCGGCGGGGTGCGGAACCCCGCCTGTACGGCTCGTTGTGCGACCTTGTCGTATCGGCGCATCGCGGTGGAGGCCGCCTTGGCTTGGGTAATCGTTGCGATTTCCGCGTAGCTCAGATTCTCGGTGATCCGAAGGCGGGCGGTTTCTTTGACTGTCGGGTCGAAGTCGTCGCAGGCGTCGATGAAGTCCAGGAGGTTCTCGATGGTCTGTTCCCCGTCCGGCAACACGTAGACCTCCGGTGACGCCTCGGAGGGCGCATTGCGGGCAACCGACCGCTCCCCCAGGTCCGCAACGGCGGCAACGCGGGGTGCATCCGCAACGAGCGGTTCGGCAACCACCGCAACAGTGGCTGGCGTGGTGTCTACCTGGTTCCCGACCGGCACCGACGCGTCGCCAGCTGCGGTCCCTCGCTGTGCCGGATCGCCGGCCTCGGCAACCGGCCCTGCCGCAACGGCGGATGCCGACGAAACGTCGGGTGCAACAGGGTTGGCCTGAAAGCTTCGGAACGCCTCCCATGCTTGGCGGTTCATCTCGATACCTTGCTCCTCGAGCTCGTTGCTGAGTTCGTTGCGCGCCACCTCAGCCGTGACGTTTGCAGCCTGCACGAGGGCGTTGTACTCGGTGTAGGCGGTCCCGATGGACTTGATGAGAATGCCCACGCCGTGTGTGAAAGCCAGAACCAGCAGCGGCGGAATGATCGCGAGGAGGGCGGCGCCGGTCGGTGTGAGGGGGGTGTAGCCCAGGTCGATACCGGCGGCGAGTTTCCGTGCAGCGTCTTCACCGGCCCGGTGCGCGTGGTAGGCGTTGCCGTAGACGCTGATGAGGACCACGCTGACAGCCAGCGTCAGGAAGAACTTCTTCCCCGCTGCACTTCCATTGATCTTGCTCAGCGCAACGGTCGCGATCGTTGCGCCGAGGATTGCGCCGTCGACGATCGAGGGAAAGATCCAAGTGAGGTGGTGCGGGACACCGGCCTGCAATGCGAGGTCGCGTTGCACCGCAAAGGACAACACGAATGCACCAGAGGTGATACCCACCGCAATGGCAATCGCAACGGCAAGGGCTGCGATCAGGGAGCGGAGCTGGATTCGTGCTGCTCGAAGATTAAGGTCAGTCATGATCGGGTTTTCCTTCCACGGGGTCCCGGTCGACGAGGCCCCTGCCGACCCACTCGGCAGGGGCCTCCCCGTTTGGTCAGTCGTCAGCGAGCGGACGGCCGGGTGGCAGGGGTGTGTCCTCGCCACCGAAAAAGTCTCCGTCGTTGTGTTGCATGGCGCGCCGTTGCGTTGCGTCGGCGAGCGCCTTCTCCACGAAGTGCGACCAGTTGCGGTCGGATTCGACGGTTCGTGTTGCCTTGAAAGCCAGACGCGCTTGTTTGTAGACGTCCGGAGCGATGTAAACGGTGACGGCCTTGTTGCTCGGCTTCTTCTCCGGCTCAGTCGGCGTTGCAGGCGGTACTACCTGCTCTTGCGGATGTTGCGGGCCCTGTTGCACCTGCGCCGGTGCAACGTTGCGGCTCTGTGCCCTTAGGCGCGAGAGATCGCCGGTGACTGCTCGTGGCGCGAGGCCGGTAATCGTCCGCCTCGGCGATACTGAGTCGGTCATGATGCCACTTCCTCGCTCTCAGCTGCTGTGATGCGGTGAACCATCTCTTCGGTGACCCCGAGGAGGTCATCCGCAACGGAGGTCGATGACCGCGGTGCCATGCTTTGTGCCGTTGCGTCTCCGCGGAGCACCTCCCACCACTTCGGGCCGCTCCGAACAACATTGTCGAGTTCGTGGACCAACATCCCTCGTTCCCGCGTGGCCTGCGCTGTCGCTTCCGAATGCCGGACCGTCTTGTCAAAGACGACGTCCTCACTCCCGCCGAACGCCTCGGCAATCGCGTTGCGTGCCTGCTTCTGAACGGTCTTGGCGGAGGTGCCTACACCGGTGAGGACGACGCCAAGGAGGTCCAAATCGGGATTGACTCCGAGAACAGCGTCGAGGCGTTGCACCACAGCTGCCATGCCCTTTCGGCTGGAAGCGTCGCTCTTGACCGGCACCAGCAGCCACCGCGCGGCCGCCGCGGCTGCGGTTTGCAGCGTCTCATCACCAGGCGGGCAATCGAGCAGCACCATGTCGTACTGCGATGCGAATGGCGTGAGTGCAGCTGCAAGTGCCAGCTTCGCCCCATCGGGATCCTTCGACGCCATCGAACTGAGCGCGGCCGTAGCCTGTTCGAGGTGTGTTCCGCCGGGCAGCACATCCAAGTTCGCGCGCACGTCGCGGATTGGGGCGAGCGGGGCACCGAACGCCAGCGCCTGCGCGAGATTGCGCCCCTGGTCATCGAACTCGCTTCCGGTGTAGCCGAGATCCTCAGCTAGATTCCCCTGTGGGTCGAGATCGACGAGTAGCACCTTGTAACCGGATGCGGCAAGCAGTCCTCCGACATTCGCCGCCAGGGTCGTTTTGAACACTCCCCCCTTCCCGTTGATGATCGCAATGACACGACGCAACTGCGTCGCGTCATGCTGCGGAGCTGGTTGCGTTCGTGCTGACACCGGCATCTCCCTCGATGGTCCTACACAGATTTCCCGTTAATACTGGCAATGCAGGTAATCCACGCTTCGCTTTGAACACTGGCGTTAGCAGCGTTGCTGTTGTTACTGGCGTTGCATGTGTTGCTTGCATTGCACACGATACCGGCAATCACGTCAATGCAAGCATTACTGGCAATCCTGGCGTGTCGGCCTATACAGCAATGCCAGCAATGCTTTCCACGAGGTCACATGCATATGCAAGCAATGACTGCTCTACTGGTCGAATAGAGTGAGAGTTATTGCAAGCAATACCAGCATTACTTTCATAACCGACTAACGCTTGACTGGGCGGCTTCGGCCATCGGTTACCCAAGCAATCACAGCAATGCCAGTAATTTCTCGCCCGTATGGCAGCAATCCTTTTATCGCCAGCAATGCTGGCACCCAGGTGAAGAGTTACCCAGAATCACGTCAGTGCAGCCTCTGAACGTGGCGTAGCGTCTCCGTGGATCCACGCGGAAGTATGAGGGCTGGAATCAAAAAACAAGTCAGTTGCGACAACTGGAGTCGCGCAGCCGGCAGGGGATGGCCGTCAACGTCCCCCTTATGCAACTTCGAGGTCCGCAGAAGGCAAGAAGACTCCCCCGGCCAACCCCCTTCGCTGCGTGCAACGACCCTCACGTCTGTTCGCTCTTCGCTGCAACGTTCCCTGCCCCGTGCAAAGGCACGCCACACAGCGGGATCCGGTCCTCCGAGTTTGGATGTCCGGGGCGCCAAGCGAAGCGCCCCCTCCTGGCCCGCTCGGACAGATGGCGCACGTTGGATAAGGTAGAGATAGGGACGCCGCCCGGCGAGGTAAGGGGAACAGATGGGATACTTCGAGGGTCGTGTCTTCGCAATAACAGGGTCCGGCGCAGGAATTGGACGCGAGCTAGCTCTACAGCTCGTTCAGTCTGGCGCGCATCTGGCGCTGTCAGACTCGTCTGAGTCTCAACTGTCCGATACTGCTGACCTGTGCGCAGGCGGACCAGGAGACGTCTATACGTCGGTTGTCGATGTGACGGACCGAGCTGCGGTACTCGCCCATTCAGCAGATGTTGCTTCTCGTTTCGGCCGAGTTGACGCTCTGATCAACAATGCCGGTGTACTTTTTGCCGGCGACGTCCTGGACACCACCTTCGAGGACTACGAGCGAGTGGTCGACGTTGACTTCTGGGGGGTCGTCAACGGAACGAAGGCCTTCCTCCCACACGTGATGCGCTCAGATCGAGGGCACATCGTCAACATTTCCTCAGCCTTTGGGTTGATGGCCGCTCCGTCGTATTCCGCCTACAACGCGGCCAAGTTCGCTGTACGGGGCTTCACTGAGTCGCTCCGCCAGGAGATGGTTCTCGGGGGACATCGCGTAAAGGTGACCTGCGTTCACCCGGGTGGAATTCGGACCAACATCGCGCGCACTGCTAGGCACGCGGCAGGAGTTGACGGGACCGAACTCGCTGATTCATTCGAGCGGCGTATCGCGAGAACAGATCCGAATGCCGCCGCTCGGACGATCCTCCGTGGCATTCAACGCGGGTCTGCGCGCGTCTTGATCGGCGCAGACGCCAGAGCGGTTGACATGGTTACGCGAACGCTCGGAGCGCGCTATCTGTCCATCCTGCCCGCCCTGAAGAAGCTTGGTACGTAGCTGGACGTTCGACCTGAACAGCGTTCAATACGGACAGGCTAGGATCTCCTCGTTCATTCGGTCGGGGAGGTTTTTGGATGGCGACAAAGTGGTTGCTGGTAAGTACGTTCGGGGGCGCGGTGCCGTCGATTGTGGGACAGGGCCGCACGCCGAAGCCCTTCGTGCCGTTGGAGCAAGTGATCAAGAGCAAGCGGTCATTTGCAGATGCGACTTCGGCAATCACCGAGGTCATGGCGCACCCGATAAAGATTGACAGGCTTTCCAGTGACGGCCGCCGCCGGGTTATCGCGGACCCTCTCTGCACGTTTGAGGGCAGACTTCACGCGATCTATCTGTGGGCCGGATTGGCTGAGGAGCAGGTTGCACAACGTGATCCGGCTGGAGCCTGGTACTTCAATCTCACCGACCTCAAAGTTAGTGGTAGCGAGGATCTTTTCGACCTGTATGGGGTAGCACCCGAGAATCGTCGGTCTGAGGCTGCAATGGCCGGGGCGTTCGATCGGTTGGATACCGGCGTCGACGAGGGGCAAGCACTAGCCAAGATCGTTCAGTCCACCCCGGGGATGGAACACCAGGCGGTGTGGACGGTCAAACGCGACGACGGCGACCGCCGTGCTGCGCATTTCTCGTGCCGCGCTGTTGAGGAACGGCCCGATCCGAACAGCGATCGGAAGGTAGTGATTCTGAGGGGTGTTACACATGACATTGGTCCGGCGGACGATGTGCCGACTGCGCCGCCGCCGGTCATTCTGGAACATCGCGTCTTGGACGCCAAGTTGAAGCCTGGTGAGTATCTGGCCTACGTGGATATCAAGAAGCTGAGCCTGATCAAGTGGCGAGGCAACCCGATGCCCGGGATTGCGTGGGAAGGTGGGGTAGGGGAGCCGACGCCGGCGATGCACCCGGATGACGTCGCGGTAGCGCGGCGTTTATCTGCAGAGCTTGCGCGTGGTAGCACCTCTGGTGTTGTTCGTTTTCGCGGGCTGGATGGTGAGTGGAAGCCATTGCACCTTGAGGTTTCGTTGATGGTCTTTGACCAGCACACGACTGGTGGACTTGTCACCGTGTCAGCGGCGCCGTAGCCGGGACACGGTGGCACTCCCTCGCTAGCTCGCGATCACAGGCGCGCCGGTACGGCGCCAGTTCTCGATGCACCTGACGGCCCAGCCGCGCCGCGGCTGGATGCTGACACGCTTGGGATGTCCATCGAGTCTCCTTGTTCGCGTGGAACCGGAAGAGTTTATCGCCAGCCATTATTGGCGTATACGAGTGTTGGTACGCGCTGGGCCTTGGATGGTGACACCTCGTTGCGCTGTGACGTGGGCATTGTCGTGGAGGAGGATTCGGCTGTTGTCGGTGGCGTGGACGGTGGTGTGTCCGTCGGCGTGGATGGTGGCCTGGTCGTAGGCGTAGATCGTGGGTTCGTCGGTGGCGCGGACCTTGGCTCGGTCGACTGCGTAGACGGTGGTCTTGTTGCGGGCTTCGACCTGGGTGTCGTCGAACGCTTCGATCAGGGCGGTGGTGTACGCATAGCAGCGAGAGTGTCCCTCGAGCTGCACCTGGGCCGCGTCAGTGACGACGATGGCCGGCGACCGTGTCTGTTGTTGTGGTGTGCTGGTGGTGATGCGGACGCGTGAGGTGCCGGTGATCCGCAGGGTGCCGGTGCCAATGAGGTTGTGGAGTTCGAGGATCTGATCGGGCGGGGAGTCCACAATGACGGTCTTCGCGCCCTGAGCGAACCGGGCTACGACGTCGGTAGCGGTCCGGCACGGAGTCCGGGGTGTGCGGCACTGTGGGTTACGTGTCGAGGTGGTTGGGCGCCTCATGCTCGATAACCTAGTCGGGATCCGCGGCCGGGGAGTGGGTGCCGCGCTGGCGGCGACGAGTCCTGTCTGGGCCCGTGTATGCCCAGTCGCTGCATTATTCGTCGATCCACTTGGTCTTTTGTCATGCGGCCGACCGCACGGCTGAATTGATCTGAGACACCACGGCTCGGGCGGTGGAGTAGTCAGCCCTTCCGTTGGATCTGGTGGGGAACCTGCCGTAGCGGACTCGGGCCGGGGCCGAAATTGGTAGCGTCAGCATTCCGGTCGAGGTAGTCCGCCGTGTCCCGCGCTTCTTACCCCGAGTGCTTCGCCACTGTTGCTCTTCGTTCCACCAGGTAAACAGCTCACGGTCTACCAGATGGCGTGCGGCTCGGCGGGCGTTGATTCCGGCAACTCCCCGGGTCTGTGCGACGGTCTCAAGCGTCCGGAGCAGCTGCTCGCCCGTGGCCTTCGAAGTGAGCAGTCCTGTCGATTGCAAGCTGGTCAGTGCTCGTTCGATGTACTTGGTGCCGTAACCAGTCTTCTCCGACAAACCGATCAGGCTGACGACCCCAGACCGATAGAACCAGTAGACGCGTGCGGTTGCCGCACCGAGGCCGCCGGACCGGGAGGGACTCCATAAGTCGTGGGTGTGGTGGGGGAGGAGCGGGAGCGGGGGCCCAGGAGCGGGGGCGGGTTCCCCTTGTGTTGCATGAGAAGTAGTCTCTACGCCCACATCCTGCGGCTGGTTGAGGGTCCACCGTGCAGCTCGCGTCCCGGCGCTTGGAGTGGTTAGCGTGACCCAGCCTTCCCGTGCCAGCACACGAAGCCTGCGCGAGACCGTGGAGGCGTCGAGAGCGCATGCCTGTCCCAGGCGACGGCAGTCGATGTCGAGGACCCGAGTCCGGGCGGTGCGCGCTAGCGCGGTCAGTGCGTGCAGGATCCGCTCGTCACTTGCTCCTCCTCGCCGGCCCCAGTGCGCTGTTGTCGCTGCGAGGGCATGTTCGATGGCGTCGAGGTCGTCGTCGATCGGTTCACGGGGTGCCTGGTCCGGGTCAGCGGTGAAGGTCGCGGCTCGGGCGAGTGCGCGGGACCATTGGCGTTCTGTGTCGTCGCGGCCGCGGACCGCATCCTCACGAAGTCGAATCAGACCTGGGGCGGTGGCAACGGCGGCGCGGGCGTCGTCGAGTGTGTGTCCGGCTCGGGCCATGGAAAGAAGGATGGTGTACGCGAGGGCACTGCGGTCCGCCCCTTTAGACGGCACCGTCGCGAGCAAAGCCGCAGTTCGGTGGGGTAGCGGCCGCCGGGGTCGGTCGAGTCTCGGACCCGCCGCATCCTCAATGATCCGCGGCCGTCGATGTTCTTCGGGCGGTGTAGCGGGCTCGACATGGGGATGCCGCGCAAGGAGCCAGTTGACGACTTCCGGCGTCGTCCCGCGGCTGACGCGCTCGAGAGCCTGCTGCAACTCGGCGCCGGCCAGGTGGGGGACGGACCGTCCACCGTCGCGATGTGGTGCGCCTGGAGGCCGGACAACTCCCATACGGGGTTTGCTCAGGGGCGATGTGTCGAAGGTTGGGTAGTGCTGAGCGAGCACGCGGTTGAGTTCACCGACCGCGGCCGGATCGGCGCCGTTCTCACCAAGTCGGAGCCAGATGTGTTGGCCGCCCCACGGCCCGGAGTACGCACGCAGGTAATGGACACCCAGGTCGTCGAGGTGTGCAGCGAGGCGGTCCGAATCAGCACGAGCCTGATCGGCGCCATAACGGGAGGTGTCGAAGTCGAGCACGAGAAGCCGAAAGCGGTGATCTGAGCTGGCGAGATAGATCGCCCAGGGAATTTCCGGCTGTTGCAGGGGCATGGAGATAGAGGCGTCGTACTCGTGTTTTCGGTCCGGGTCGACGCGGACGCGCCGCCGCGGCGACCACATGCGGGTGCATGTGTTGTAGAGCAGTTGTGTGCTGTCTGGGCCACCACTTGGCGGGGTGACACGCGCATGGGTTTCTAGACCTGAATCAGGGCGTGTTATACCCTGGGCTCTGTCCAGCAAGACAGTCCCTCCGGGGATGAGCAGTACAGAGAATCGAGCGGCTAACTCGTTTCTCAACCAACTTCAAAGACCCAATGCCCTCGGCCCTGCCCGGTCGGGGGTTTTTTGGTTAGTTGGTGCGATGCACTACGTGATGTGTGTTCGTTTGTGCAGCGTCAAGGCCGCCATCGCGTTCACGCGGAAAGTTTCAGCACCTCCTGGTTGGTCTCCTGAACGAGTTGGGCATGGCCTGTAGCGGCTGCGAGAAGATCTGCCAGGAATTGGCTCATGTTCACACCCGCTGCCATCCGTCTACGTTCGAGTTCCTCGAACACCACGTCAGGGACTCTGCTGGTTACGCGAGTTCGGTCTCCCTTGTATGGGTTTCCCATCCCCTTCTCCTTCCCTGACCCCGACCGTCCACCTTCGGACTCCAATCTGCAGCACCAAACCTGTCACAAGTTGGACCGATAACGATGAAGACACGCCGTCGAGCGCTCTCAGAGATGCCGAATCCGTGCTTTAGTTGCGTGATTATTTATAGGTTCTTCGCGCGTGTCTCTCGATGTTCATAACCGCGCTTCCATGCTTCTGCAATGATTCGCCGGTCGACCCCGTAGAGCTCGGCGATCTTGGGCACAAGGTCATCGCGGACAGCCTTTACCCCGTTCTCGATCTCGGCCAACGTAGTGGCCCCGATTCCGAGTCGGGCGGCTGCGTTTCGCTGATTCAGCGCTGCCCGCACTCGAAGGTCGCTCATTCTTAGCTTGCCTGCCGGGATCGGCACCAGCACTGAGATTGATGTGTCCAGGGCTTCGGCAAGAAGGCCGAGCATTTCCGGTGCCGGCCTTGACCGTCCGGTTTCCCAGGTCGAGACTGCCTGACGAGTTGTACCGATTCGGGCCGCGAGATCGTCCGGCGTGAGCTGTGCTTTCACACGCTGTTCGCGGAGCTTGTCACCCCGGAATCCTCTGACTCCGCTGCGAGGCACTTCATCAACTCCCGGGGTCCGACCACTTATGTATCCGACCATTGTTGCCCTTCCCGGGGTGTCATCATGTGCTAGTGCGTTTTATAGTTGCGTGTTATTGTTGCGATTATCTTAGCTGCTGCTAGCGGACTCGCTCAGAGGAAGGGGCGTGAATGAAAAGCGTGAATAGGTTGCGCACAGAAGCTGCCGCGGTTTACTATCTTTCCGCGCGCCCCACCGGGGAGTCCTGCGGCCTTGTACACGTCGGGTCCGCTTGTAGCGCAAAAGGTGCTGCACACCGTCTATTTGGTGTGCCCTTTGGACTCTCAGGGGCGATCGTGTCGGAAGCAACTAACACAAGGTGTGGCTCGCGTAGAGCCGCACCTTCGCGTGCTTCTGACGTCCAGGTCACCACCGCGGCGACCAGCGGTTCGGCTCGCCGCGTCTCTGAAGTCGAATTGGCTCAGGCTCATTCGCTCCGGACCGAACTCCGAATCCCCAAGACTTCCACTGTGCGGTTGAACTTCTGCCCAAGTCACCGCTCAGTGGTCTCACTTCGCAGCTCGTGGCTCGCACGCGGGCCAACTGTGCTGCGCAGAAAACCCCAGGTGCGGTGATGATTGGCGTCCTCGCCCGCACCTGGGGTTCTACTCCCCACAGCGTTTCAACGCGTAAACGTCCAAGCCGCAGGATCTCGGATCCTCGCGGGCCATTTCTGTACCCAGTTGGAGGCTCCGATGTCTTTGGGTGCCCAGATCCACCCGACCACTAACCATACTGCTGCCCCGTTTTCGTTACAGGCAGATTCCAGCGAGTCCGTTCCTCAGGTTCCGATCTCGATGAGCGGAGGGGTGCGACCGCTCAGCGTCGTCGCTCATTGCGCTGGCCGAGCACCCGGCTACAGGTGCTACAGCCTCGTTCTTCCTGGGTTTTCGACCTGCCCCGCGGGCCACTCTCTGGTGCCGTACTCGTCGCCCTGGATCGGCCTCCAGTCGGCCCTCTAACTCCGTCGGATGAGCTCATTCGGGGCGGGATCGGATGACTATCGGCGCCGCAGATCACCTCTTAACTAACCGTCGGTTTTGTCGAAGTTCTTCCTTCGCCAACGTTCCGGTGAACGTATCTCGTTGTTAATCAATCTTTTTGGGAAGACAAGTGACGTGAAAGGTTTGAGATGAAGACTCGAAATAGTCCTGCAGGGCGGCATCGTGCTGTGAAGGAACGGGCGGCGGTGACGACGTCGCTTGCTGTGGCTGTGATGTTGTCGTGCGCGAGTATCGCCCAGGCCGCTCCGGGGGAGCAGCCTGGCGTAACGGCTCCTTCTGGTCCGCGTGAGCAGCCTGGCGTAACGGGTACGCCGCCGCGGGCAGAGGCTCCGGTGGAGCGTGAGTACTTGCCGGGCTATCAGCCCTCGGAGCAGGTGCAGAACGCGGAGTGGCGCTCGTATGAGGACTACCAGCAGGGATATTCGCAGCCGTCGTACAACGTGCAGCCCGCATACGTCGAGCCGTCGTATGTGCAGCCGTTCCACTCCGGATACAGCGAGCCCTATGTTGAGCCGCAGCCGGAGGTCGTGACGCCGCCACCACCGCCGATGGTTCAGCGTCCGGGTATCGCCCCGATTCAGGCGCCGGAGAACAAGATGCTGCTCGGCTCCGCACTGCTGGACCGACCGGCTTTCATTCCCGAGCCGGACGCACGGCGGATTAGCAACACGATGTCGGCAATTCAGGCTGACGGCGCCAACTTCATCAACTCCCTCGGTGTCCCGACGAACCAGGCCGACCGTCTCGCTGCTGGCACGGTCACCGGAGTCGTGGTCGGTGGCGCCGCTGGTGCTCTCGCGTTGGGCGCCCCGGCCGCCGTGCTCGGCGCAGCGGGAGGCACGGCCATCGGCACCGTCGTGGGTATCGCGGTCGGCACCACGTTGGCGTCGGTGTTCATCCCTGGTGTCGGAATCGTCGTCGGGCCGGTGCTCGGCGGCGTGAACGGCGCGCTGATCGGAGCAGGTGTGGGTGCCTTGGCGCTCGGTGTTCCCGCCGCGATGGCGGGTGGCGCTCTCGGCATGCTGTTCGGCGGCATCTATGGCGCAACCTTTGCCGGTGGCCAGGACGTGGTCATCGAAGAACCCGCTCCCGCCCCGGCACCGGAGGTGCCTGCTCCCGCGCCGGTATGGACTCCGCCGGTCGTCGACACGCAGGCAGTGACCGCGCAGACACAGCAGGTCCTCGGTCAGGTCGCGCACGCGCCCGCCGGGGAGCAGGTCGTCGAGGCGGTCCGCGATTTCACTGACGTGGCCCCGTCGTATGCGGCGGCGGCGCAGTCCCAGGTCGATACGGGTGTGTCTCAGGTCCGTGAGGCCGCGCTCGCACAACCCGGCGGCCCCGACGCTGTCGCTGCCGTCGATCAGGCGATCGCTGAGGTCTCGACCGCGACCGCCCCGGTCGCTGCGCAGGCCGCCGCTTTGGTGGCTGCGGTCAATGACGGACTGAACGCGTAAATCACGCAAGGAGACAGAACGATGGAGCGCGACGACTGGTTCCCGAAGCTGGACCCGGCTGTGGGGGAGGACGAAACAGATGAGCAGCTGCTCGTCGAGTCGATAACCACCGACGATTCAGTAGACGAGTCGGGCTCGAACGAACCGTCCGCGAGCAGCGGCGACGCGTTGGAGCCGGATGCCGACGAAGAGCCAGCCGACGCGCAACGCCCCACCCTGTCCGCTGTACCGATGCCCACCCCCGCTACCGGGCCGGGGTGGGCATCGGGGTGGCTGGATGAGCCACTTTCCACCGACGCCGAGCATCCCTCGGACGTGTATCCGGTTGGCTCTAGGAATGATTCCCCAGTCGCCGAAAACGAGGCGACCGAAATGTCCGCGCCGGACGTCAAGGAAGTGCCGAACCAGGCCGATCGTGCCCGCCGCAACCGCCGAGCGCTGATCGGTGCATGCAGCGCCGTCGCCCTGGTCACCGTGACCGGTGTCGGAGCAGCCGCAATATCGCTCACCGGGAGCAGCAGCAACGCGCAGCCGCTGGACATCCCCGGTACCACCACGGCCTCGGCGGAGTCCACGCCGCCGGCCCCCACCGCCGCCTCCGCCGTGTCCTGGTGCCCTGCGCTCGTCCTCGATGACCGGGTGGAGGGGAACGGCACCGGCGGCACCGACTCCGGACCTGCGGCGATTCTGGCGTTCGATCACGGCTTCTACGTCGCACGCTCTGGGACGGAAGCACGCCGCGTGGTCGCCCCCGATTCGCAGGTCGCCTCTGCAGAACAGCTGCAAGAAGGCATTGACCAGACCCCCGAGGGCACCGAGCACTGCCTGAGTATCCGTCCGCTCGCCCCGGGCGAGTGGGCCGTCGACGTGCAGGAGAAGCGACCGAACGGCGAGGTGAACGTGTACCCGCAAATCTTCCGTACCGACAACCGTGACGGCCAGGTATTCGTCACCGCAATCACGAAGCGAGGCTGACGATGACCGAATCGTGGACGGACTGGGCCGCTGGTGACCCAGACGCCGATGATGCCGGCGCCGACCTAACGAACGAGCAGATTTCGACGGCAGCAGGAACGCCGCCACCAGCGGAGGCGCTGGCCGCTTCGTCGTGGCACTCTCCCGTCGAGACGTCAGCTCCGGTGATCGTCATCGGGCACCGAGGGGGTTCGGGCGCGACGACGACCGCGCTCGGTGTCGGCGCAGCTCTGCCGTGGTCGATACGTCCGGCACTGATCGACGCAGCCGGGCAGGGTCGCGACAGTGACCTGTGGGAACGCGGGCTCGGCGACGGCACCGGAGCGAACCCACTGCCCACGAGTTCCGTCGGCGAGCTGGGGCAGTGGCACCTGCGGGACGGGGTCGTGTGGGGACTCATCGACGACCCGCATCGTCACCGCGGACTCGTTGCGATGCTGCCGAGACTCGGACTCACCCCAGTCGTCGACGGCGGCTGTGGCCTACGGGTTCTCGCCTCGATGCCGCTCGACCAGGCGGGATGGCCGCCAATCGTGCTTACCGTTTCGCCACGTGGTGGCGAGATCAACCGGCTTCCCGCACTTCTCGACCGGCTCGGCAACTGCTTAGGAGCGACCATCGACCACCCGGATGCTCCGGGTCTGGCGGCCGTGCACGTGGTGGTGACGAACACACGGCCGGTAACCCAACCGATAGTCGACCACCTACGCACCCACCTGGCAGGGCGGGTCGGATCGGTCTCTGCGATCCCGCACGACCCCCATATCGCCGAGTGCGCCGATTTCGACTTTGCCGCACTCGCCCACGACACCGCTGCCGCCTACCACCAGCTGGCAACGCTGACGTGCCCGAACATCGCCGCCTATGGCGAGACGGAACCCGAACACGAGAGCAGAAACAACGAGGAGGAGCGGTGACAACATCGGTAGCCCAACCTGGCGCGACGGTCGAACGCGACCAGTGGCAGAAGTTCGTGTTGCTGCCCCCGGCCGGGGGTGCGTGATGGCGGTACGAAAGTTGCGCCCAGCGACGATGCCCATGGTGGCGCTTCTCGTGACGGCCATGTCCGTGGCGGCAGCTGCCGTGGGACCGACCACGGCAGCGGCCGACCCGGCGGAGTCAGACTGCACACCATTGCACGTGGTCGGGGTGCAAGGAACGAATCAAAGCGCCCCCGACGCATCACCGACGACGGATTCAGGCTTTCTCGGTGACGCAGTGCTGGGTCCCCTGCTGAAGACGGCCGAGGGCAACATCTCCCGTGAGTACGTGCCTTATGCAGGCGATTTCGGCTGGCGCGGGGAAACCTACGAACAGTCGATGCTCGGCGGAGTCGACAAGGCGAACCAGGTTCTCAGCGACTATGCCTCCCGCTGCCCCGATACCCAGTTCGCGATCATCGGCTATAGCCAGGGAGGTCAGATTGCGGACATCCTCGCCCGCAACATCGGAGCGGGCGACGGACCGGTGAAAGCGGACCAGGTCGCAGCGGTCAGCCTGTTCTCCTCCCCGAACCGACCCGACGGGGCATCGACCTTCCCGGACGCACCGGGACGCACCAGCCCACTGGCACCCGAAGGGGTGCCCGCCGATGCACTCTCCGACCTGACAGTCGAGGTCGAACCGCCTGCCGACGGTGGCGGTATCGCCCCGAACATCGCCTCCGCGAACGGGTACGGCGAGTTGGCAGGGCGGGTCGCATCATGGTGCGGGGAAGGCGATCTCGCGTGCGCGACACCCGAGGACGCGCCTTTGGCTCGAACCGTGACGAACATCGCCGGCCAGCTGCATCTGGAAGCACAGGATCCGCAGCAGACACTTCTCGACCTCACCGGCGCCCTCGGCGGCGCCGTGCTGCGCACCGGAGCCGACGTGATCAACAACGACATCAACTTCAGTGGCGGCCGCTTCCAGGTCAAACAGTCGGGTCAGACCGTACTCGGCCGACTGGCTGACAACTCCGATCCCCGCTCGGCCACCCCTGAAGCCGACGCCGAGATCATTCGCGCAGTCATCAAGACCGGTGTGATGGGTTTCCAGGCCGGTGTCGCGATCGCGAAAAAGGTCCTGACCCCCGAGAACATCGGCCAGCTCGCCGCAGTGGGATTGGCAAATCCTCCCGCGGCGCTCGGGCTCCTTGCCCTCAAGGTCGGGGACGCGGCGCTCGATCTGTTCCCGCCGGCCACCGGACGAGAAGTCGAGCGCTACATCTACAAGGAAGTCACTCGCGGCGTTCAGGACAACAAGGGCCTGCTCAAGATGGCGGCTGACCTGAAGTACTGGGATGCCGCCCGCAACCATGCCGTCTACGACGTCAATGTCGTCGACGCGGTCGGACGCACCGCCGCCGGATTCACCGTCGCGTGGCTGACCGAGATCGCTGCCGCCCTCACCGACAGCACCCGGCCGGCAAGCACCACGACCAGCCGGGCATCGGTAACAGCACCGTCGACTCCCACCCGCGCTCCGGCATCGACCTCGCCGTCTACCACCGCCTCGAGCACGCGCACCCCGGTCACCACCACATCGGGTTCCGCGAGCTCGGGTTAGACCGCCGCCGGTGGGCAGGCAACCGTCCTTGCCTGCCCACCGGGGGCTTTTCCCGATTTGCCGAAGTTCCGCCGATTCCACCTGAGCGAAGGAGTGAGCGTGTCCGACCAGAACAAAGGCAGTTCGGTGATCGTGCTGCTCGCTGCGGCAGTCGCCGGCCTGCTGTTCATGGTCGCCGTCGTGGTCGTGCTCCTCAGCCCCCCGAACGAGTGCCGACCCGACGTCCCCGGCAGCGGCGCGCCGGTGCCGGCGGGCACGCACGTCAAACCCACCGCCCCAGATTCCACGACGATGACCTCCGGTTTCGGGGAACGGTGGGGGACCCAGCACCAAGGCAACGACTACGCCGGTGATGTCGGCACCCCCATCTACGCGTTCACCGACGGCCGTGTAGTCGCCGCCGGACCGGCCACCGGTTTCGGAAACTGGATCGTCATCGACCACGAGATCGACGGCAAAACGTACAGCACCGTCTACGGGCACATGTTCGACGACGGTGTGCTGGTCCAGGTTGGTGACCACGTCACCGTCGGCCAAAAGATCGCCCTGATCGGCAACAACGGCCAATCCACAGGTGCACACCTGCATTTCGAGATCTGGGACGGTGGCCGCCTCCCCGACGGCGCCGGGACCGCTTTCGACCCGACACAGTGGGTGGACGAAGCAACCGACCCCGGCACCGCCTCCACGCCGTCCCCGGGTACCGGCGGCGGCCAGACCGATACCCCGGTGGGCGGTCTGAATACAGCGCAGTTGGCCATCGCGAAGCAGACCGTCGCGATCGGTGAAGCGATGGGGGTTCCCGAACAGGGCATCGTCGTGGCCCTGTCCACCGAAGGTCAGGAATCGACCTACCGGATGCTGGCCAGCTCAAACGTCCCAGAGTCCCTCGCCTATCCCAATGACGGGGTGGGCTCCGACAACAAGTCGGTCAACCAGTTCCAGCAGCAGGTCGGGTACTGGGGCACCGCCGAAGAGTTGATGAATCCGGTCACCGCGAACGTGAAGTTCTACAACGCACTCCTCGCCATCCCGGAGTGGGAGACCCTCCCGGTCACCGTTGCGGCGCAAACGGTCCAGGTCTCGGCACACCCCGAGGCATACGCCGACGACGAACCACTCGCCCGCCAGCTGTATCAGCAGTTCAAGGGCGCCGGCGACGATCTCACCGATGCCGACCGCGCGGCAATCGCCAGCGGCAACACCAACGCGGTGGGCGTCGCTGCTGGTGGCAGCACCCGCAGCGGATGCGAAGAAGGAACACCGACGAATCCCGATGGACCGCAATACGTTCCTGGCGGACCGTTCGGGGCGAACGTGATCGCGGCAGCCTCCCGGTGGATCGGAACCCCGTACTCGTGGGGCGGCGGCGACACGAACGGACCGACCAAAGGTATCCGTGACGGCGGCGTCGCCGACAGATTCGGCGACTTCGACAAAGTCGGATTCGACTGCTCCGGACTGACCCTTTACGCCGTCTACCAGGCATCCGGCGGCCAGATCACCCTGCCGCACTTCACCGGTACCCCCGGAAACCCGGGTCAGCTCTACGACCCACGCGGCCAAGAGATACCGCTCGACCAGAAGCAACCCGGGGACCTCATCTACTTCGGCTCCGGCGGCGCGACCCACCACGTCGGCATCTATTACGGCGTCCAGGACGGCCAGGAAATGCTGCTCAACGCCCCCCAATCCGGCGATGTCGTCGGCATCGATCCGCTTTCGAACTGGGCCGGAGAAGAAATGTACGTCAGGAGATTCGGATCAACACCATCCCCACACGAGGAGACGCCATGAACTCTCATACCAGCGCTGATCCCGACATGCTGATCGTCGCCGCAAGGGTCTGGGGTCCACCAAGGACTGACCTCGGGGCGGTGTCTCGTCGGCCTCCACTTCTTGACATCACACCCTCCGCGCCATACTTTGAACTAGTTAAAAGTATACCGGATGTTGTTGCCGAGCAGCTCCGAATCACCGGCACTGTCCGGACATTCGCCCAGGAAGGGGTAGTTCGATGAGCCGCGACACACCGATTCGGCGCGGATTGCGAGGCAGCCTGCTCACCGTGACGGTCGCCGGCTTGGTACTGGCCGGGTGTAGCTCCGAATCCAGCGAGCACGACCACCTGGACGACGGCGGTCCCACGGGGGCGTTGTCGACCCCGCCGCCGCCGTCACTGCCCGAGCGCTTTGCCGGAACCGATCAGACCGACCCCGAGTCGGTGATTGTCGCGGCCGCGGAGGCGTTGTTCAGCTACGACCCGATCACCGACACGAACCAGGCGGCGGCAGCGGAGCGGGCCAAGCCACTGCTCGACGAACAGTTCTACGACGAGAACACACTCTCGTTCTCGGTACTCGCGCCGATCTCAGGAAACCGCTGGCAACAATGGCGTGACGAGCAGGCCGTGGTGACGGCGACGGCACGGATCACCGACGACGACCACCCGGCCGACGCACCCGCCCGCATCTCCAGAGTGGTCGCGGTCGATGTGGTTGCCACCGCACCGACGGGCAGAGAAGTCGACCGAATGAACTGGGCGGCATACATGTCCGCAACCAAACTCGGTGTCTGGCGGGTCAACGCGGTGGCCGTGCGATGAGCATCGCCATGTCCGTCGACGACTTCGACGACCTGCCCCGCCGCCCTCGGCTCGTTGGCGCGCAGCTGCCACTCCCCAACCGGTGCGCGCCGATCTGGAACGGCCCCGTTCACGCCGGCGAGTTCTCCCCACCGAACCCGATGGTCTGGCTGCTTGGGGCCACCGGCGGGGCAGGGGTCTCGGTTCTCACGCGCTCGCTCGCCTACGCCGGCGATTGTGGCCGCACCTGGCCGTCACATGTCGGCCCGGACGCCCAGTCGCCACTGGTGATCATCGTCGCCCGGACCACCATGCACGGCCTCACGTGTGCGCACGACTTGCTGCTGCAACACGCGGCGGGCGGGACCCCGCAGGGGGTGGAAGTGCTCGGCGCGATCACGGTCGCCGACAGCGACCGCCCTCTGTCGAAACCGGTACGCCACCACATCGGGCTGATCACCTCCCTCGCCGGGGCGTGCTGGGACGTTCCGTGGATCGAACCGTGGCGCGTGATGCGCCACAACGAACTCCCCGCATGGGGACCGGGATCGACCATCCCGACCACGAAGAAGGACCGATCGGACCACCGCAAGGTGCCACCCGCACCGGTGATCGACCTCTACGACCGCATCCGGGCCGCAGCCCGCGAGCGAATCACCACCCTCACCTGACGAAAGGACATTCACCATGCTTCTCACCGCACTGACCACCACAACCGACCTCCTCGCACAGGACAAGCCGCCGGTCATCGACTTCACGATCACCGCACCTCCCGGGGGCATGGACGACAAGACGAAAGTGCTCCTCGGCGTGCTGCTGTGGGCCGTGACCATCGGCCTGATCGGGCTCGGTGTGTGGGCCGGATTCGCCTTCGCACAAGCGTTCTCGGACGGCGCCGCCAGCCGCGGGCAGAAACTGCTGTTCGGAGTCGTGGCGGTGGGCGCGATCATGTCGGCGGGGGCGGCCTCCTGGGTCACCTTCTTCATGTGAGCAGGCGATGAGACCAGTGCTCGCCACCCCACCCTCGCTCCTCGCACAAGAAGCACCTCCAGCGCGACCCGGGGGAATCGTGTGGCCGGACCGGGAAGCGATGGATCCGATATTGACTCTCGGCGGCTATCTGATGTTCGCCGCCGCCGCCGCCTTCATCGGGGCGGCGATCTGGGCCGGTTTCGAAACAGCCCTCTGCTACCGCGCCGCCCGCGGGGTCAACGTCGGGGTCATCCGATACGGCGTCACTGCGATCGCAGCGATCGTGTGCACGTCGGCAACCGCGATAGGCGGCTGGCTGCTGATCTGACCCGACCTTCCCCTGCCCGAACAGCTTCGAAAGGCGCATCCATGCAGACACGGACTCGACCCCGCAAGCGGTGGGGGCTTCCCGCCGCCGCGCTCATGACAGCGGCGGCAATCTCCCTTGGCGGTTGTGGCAGCGACACCACGACCCCTGACACCGATGCCGACAACGTCGACACCACGGCCGCACCGGACTCGGTGACCTGGACCAACTACCGCGGGGTTGAGGTGCCCTCGTCGACCACCGGTGGCCCATCGGCGAACGGGAAGGTCCCGGGCGGATACGCACACACCCCGCAGGGGGCGGTATTGGCGGCCATGCAGGGCCAGACCCGCTTGGCGTTGGCGCCGGACGACGAGTGGCCCACCGTGGCATCCACGGTGCTGGCATTCGGTCCCGGCCGCGACGCATATGCCATTGCCCGGTCGATGACCTCGATCACCGACGCGGCCGACCCCGCACAGACCGCGCAGTACGCCGGCTTCCGGGTGGACGACTACAGCGACGACCACGCGACCGTGTCGTTGGCCACCCGGATGCCCGGCGGCCAACTCGCCGCGTCCCCGACCACGCTGACCTGGAAGGGAAATGACTGGCGAATCACACTTCCGGATCCGGCAGCCAATCCCGTCGGCGACGACGGCACCACGGCCACCGACCCGGCCGAACTCAACTCCCTCGACGGCTACACACCGCTGTCGGCGAAGGAGGCCTAATGTCCGGCGACTCGAAAAAGACGCCCCGAGAATCGGAAAGGCCCAACGTCTTGCTGCGCACCGGCCAATGGTGGTTGGCCAGCCCAGCGACCTTGTGGGCCTCGGTGGGATTCCTGCTGGTGATTGTCATTGCCGGTGCGATCCTGATCGCACGGGGCGGCGGCGAGGACCGCGCAGGATCTGTTCCATCGGCGGCGGCACCGACGCCGTCCTCACCGGCAATCGAGCCCGAGCAGGACCAGTCGGGTGCGAGTGGCTTCGGCCCGCCCAGCGCCGACTGGCTCGGCCGTCCGGTGACGAAGCCGAACAACCCGGCCGGTCAGGTGTTGCCGCAGACCGCTGTCAGCCGCGGCCCCTTCACCGCAGGTGAGCTGGTTCCGGCTCCGGTAGGGGTCATGTGGCAGCAGGTCGGCCCCTCGGTGCTCCCGTTCTCGACCTCGGACGGACCCGCCCGCATCGTGGATGGGCTCGCGACCGGCTATGCCCGAACTCCACAAGGCGCCGCGCTGGCGGCATTGCAAGCACTTGTCCGCGTCGCGAACCCGGACGCATACCAGCAGGTGGTCGACCGGCAGATCCTGCACACGCCCGAACTCGAGCAGATGCTTGCACACAGTCGGCCAGAGCAGACCAAGTCGAGCGACCCCACCGCGATCCTCAAGTTCACCCCGCGACCTGCGGCATTCCGGGTCACGGGGTGGATCGAGGGGGAGTTCGCCGCAATCCAGTACGCCCTCCCGCACAGCGAGAACGGCCCGTACACCATCCTTGCAGCTGAGGCCGTGTGGGTCGACGGTGACTGGAAGCTGCGGTTACCCGAGACCAAACCCCGGGAGACACAGACGACGACCCTCGCGGGGTGGACGCTGTGGTGAGAAAACTGCTCGTCGCACTCCTGGCTGCACTCGCGATTGCAGTCGCTGTTCCCGCCGGAGTCGCTGTCGCACAGCCGGAAACCGCGGAACAGACCGAACAAGATCTCTATGCCGAGTGCCGCGCCCTGGGCGACGGTGTCGCGAACGCTATCGGTTCGGTCTTCCTCGAACGCGGCTGCGACGTCTTCAAAGCAGTCACCAATCCCAGCGACGCTGCCGGTGAATTCGCTTCCGGGACATGGGACACGATGGTCGGCGAAGCCGCTCAGGTCTTCGCCGAAGGCTGGAAAGAAGCCATCACGTTCATGATGACCTGGTGGATGACGAACTCGGTCAGCGGTCCACTCGGGAACAGCAATACCGAGTCGCTGGTCTATGTGCTGCACCAGTACCTGCGAGTGATCCAAATCCTGGTGTTCTTCGCCGCGATCGTCACGTCGATGATCAAGCTGGCCTGGGCGAAACACCACATGATGGCGGCCCACGCCACCGAAGCTGCCCAGGTACTGACCCGATCGGTGTTCGCGACCTGGGCGTTGACACCGATCGTGATCCTCGCCGACGAAGGCTCGCGCGGCCTCGGGGTGTGGCTGATCGAGCGGATGGTCGGCGACAACATCGACGGCGCACTCGACAAGCTGCTCACGGCTAACCAGCTCGGCACCCTCGGTGCGGGACTGGTGTTCGTGCTCGCCCTGCTCGGCATCATCGGCACGATCATCCAGGCAGTGTTCATCATGGTGCAGATCGCGCTCGCGCGACTGGTACTCGGCTTCGCCCCGGTCGCTGCCGCCGCGTCCGGCCTCGGCAATGCCGGCCGCCAGGTGTGGGCGAAGGTCTCGTCCTGGTGCGTGGTGTTGGTGCTGTTCCCGCTCGTCGCGTCGGTCGTGTACGGCATCGCGTTCACCTCGATCTCCTACGAGGACGAGTCCGGTCAGGGGGTTCTGGCCGGGATGATCCTGCTGTCACTGTCATTCCTGGTCGCCCCGACACTTGCCCGTCTCATCGTGCCGACCATGTCGGGCATGGCAGGTGGCAGCGCAGCTCCCGCCGTAGCCGCGGCAACCGTCGGTTCCGGCGCTGTCGCAGCGAAAGGCCTGTCCTCGATGGGCAGTTCGGCCAGCCGCGGCGGAGCCACGACGTCGACGAACAGCGTCGCCGGTGGACGCAGCCAGGGGCCGACCGGCGCCGTTTCCACCGGAGGCGGCTCGTCGATCGGTGGCAGCGGCGCGGCAACTGGCGTAGCGAAGGGCGCCGGCGCCGGCGCCGGCAGCGGTGCGGCCGCAGCAGCGGGGCCCGCCGGTATCGCGGTTGTGGCTGGTCAGGCCGTGGCAAAGGGAGCAAAAGCGGTCGGCAACCAAGTAGCCGCTGCCGCCGAGTCGGGCGCATCCGCCGGCGAGGACCCGTCCGGGTCCATGCGCGGAGGCCGCTCGACATGACACCCGATTCCGGCACCACCCACCTCGCCAACCGACTCGAATCCACTGAGGAGCAGTGATGAGTGAGACTCCCGAACGCCGAACGTACGGCGGCTGGCACGAGCCGAGCACCACCTACATCGGCGGCATCGGCAAGAAGCTGTTCTACACCTTCTGCATCCTGATCAGTCTCTCGATCCTCGGGCTGATGCTCGGCCGCTGGGTCTTCTCGGTCCTGGTGCTGCTGATGATCGGTCTGGCCTGGCTGCTGATGGCCTGGCGTTACGGCGGTCGCAGCGGCTACGAGGTGATCACCACACGGGTGGGATGGCGGCGACAGAAGCGAGGTGGCTCGCACATCCTGCGGGCCGGTGCGTTGTCGAACCAGGCCGGTGGACGCATTCGGCTGCCCGGCGTGGCCGCCAACATCGAACTGTGGTGGGGCATCGATGCACTCGGCCGGAAGTTCGCGATGATGCACCTGCCGACCACTCACCAGTACACGATCCATCTGCGCTGCACCGTGCCCGGCTTCGGTGGAGCCGAACAGTCCCGTATCGACCTGGACGTCGCGAACTGGGGTGAGTTCATCAACCTCAACGGACAGGCCGGCGACATCGACTGCGTGGCCACGACCATCGAATGGCTGCCTGAGACGGGTGCGCGCGCGGAATCGAATGTCGCGGATATGTGCGCACCCGGCGGCAGCCCGATCGCGCAGTCAGCCGTCCGCGAAACCATTACCGACGTCGACTCGCAGGGCTTGCAATTCCACGCACGGATGTCGATCACCTGGCGAGCGAAGACCGCGGCCGCCCGCCGCGACCCGATGGTGATGCTCGGCGACCTCGCCCAGCGCATCCCCGCGATTTGCCGCAACCTCGCCGAGCTCCGGGTGACCGGCGTCCCGATGAGCGACAACCTGATTGCCGCCGTGGTCCGCCGCAGCTACGACCCACGCACCGGTGTCGAAGCGGTCGCCGAGCAAGTCGCCCGCACCGACGATCCGCTGGTGTCCTGGCTCGACGCCGGACCGGTGACCGCCGAAGAGACCAAGGCCAGCTACTTCCACGACGGCGCGGTGTCACGGACCTGGGAAATGCACATCCCCCCGCGCGGCAAGCCGAACGAGCAGGTGCTCCGCAGCCTTCTCGAAGCGAACGCGAAAGCCCCGCGCAAACGCATCACACTGCTGCACCGGCCGCTCTCCCCGGCCGACGCCGCCGCGGCCGTCGAACGAAGCTTCCTCTCCGCCCTCACCGCCTCCAACACCAACCGAGGACACGGCACCGCCCGCGGTGACCTCGGCCTGCGGGCCGCCGAGCAGACCCGCCGAGAGGAGGCAGACGGCGCAGGCGTGACCGACTTCTCGCTACTTGTCACCGCCACCGCCGACACCGAAGCCGAACTCAATCGCATCGCCGAAGACATCATCGAAATGGGTCAGCACGCCCGCATTGGCCTGCGCCCCTGCTACCGGTACCAGGCCGCGGCCTTCCTCGGTGGCCTCGCCATCGGCGTGCTCCTTCCCGACCACGCCTCCACCCCCAAGAGCTTGCAGGCATGAGCCCGCGACGTCTGGAAAGGACCGCCATGATCACATCCTCGTCAGAGTTCGTCCTCGGCCTGCTCGCGCTCGGCCAGGAGAGTCGTCGTGGGTAGGGCGATGGCCGGCGAACGCCTGCGCGATCGGCTCCGCACACGGCTGAGTCTGCGCCGGGCGGTAGCGGATCTGTCTCACAGTTACGAGCCGCGCCGGATCACCGACCGCAACTCGATCACCGACCCGATGTCCGCCGCGCGCAAGCGCCGCAGGATCGAAGAACGTGCGCAGGCCAAGGCCGAGGAGGCGGAACGTCGCCGCATCGCCCGCGAGCGCGATCCCTCGATCGGTGAGCCGGGGTGGCGTCGCGCTCGGAAGCTGTCCCCGCGCGGCTTCGACGGGCACGGCGGGGGAGCGATGCATGTCGTCGAGCCGCCGCCGTCGTTCCGGGCCACCACCTTCCAAGCGTGTGGCATCAACCCGTGGGTGGTCGGCGACAACTACCCGAAGCGGGGGCTGCCCCTCGGCGAGGACCTGTACGGTCGCACGTTCTGCTACGACCCGGTCACCGCTACCTATGTGACGAACCTGCAGAACACACCGTCGGTGTTCGTCCTCGGTCTGCCCTCCCTCGGAAAATCGAGCCTGGCCCGCAAGCTGGTGACCGGGTCGATGTCCCGCGGCCACATCCCGTTCGTGTTCGCGGACACCAAGCCCGACTTCGCCAAGGCCATCGAGGTGTGCGGCGGCAAGGTCATCAAACTCGGCCACGGTGAGGGGTACCTGAACCCTCTCGCCCTGGGTGCACTCGGTTCGATCATTCCGCTTCTCGACGCGTTCCCCGCCGTGCAGAGAAAGGTCGCCAAGCAGGTCCAGCAGCGCCGCCGCCGACTCATGCGGGCACTGTGCGAAATCGAGCGCGGCGACAAGCTGACCACCGTCGAGAAGAACGTCCTCGATACCGCGCTGCGGGTGCTGGCCAAGGATGAACGGTTCGGCCCCGATACCCCACCGCTGATCTCGGACCTGGTCGAACTGATCGACTCCCACCACCCCGAGCTGATGCGCCGGTGCCGCACCACCACTGCGGACGCGTACAACGCCCGCGTCGACGAACTGGTGCAGACGCTGACCGCACTGCTCGACGGCGACCTCGGCGAGGTGTTCTCCCAGCAGACCAGCCAGCCGATCGACTTGCGGGAGATGCCTCGCGGGATCTGTGTCGACATCTCCGGTGTCAACACCGACGACTCGAAGCTCGAAGCGGCCGTCATGGTCGCGTGCTGGGAGGACGGGTTCGGCGCCATCGAAGCCGCCCACATCCTCGCCGAATGCGGCTTGGGGCCGCAGCGGCTGTTCGTGGCCGTGCTCGACGAACTCTGGAGGGTCCTCGATTCTGGTCCCGGCATGGTCGGTCGCATCAACGAACTCACCCGTCTGACGCGCACTCGCGGCACGGCACTGGCGATGATCACCCACACGGTCAAGGACCTCGAATCGCTGGAGTCGACTGTCGACATCAATAAGGCGAAGGGCTTCATCGAACGCGCCGGCGGCCTGATCGTCGGTGGCCTGCCCAAAAGCGAGATGGACAAGCTCGACGCGATCGTCCCGTTCACCGACTCCGACCGCGAGTGGGTGGCAAGCCTGTCCACCCCGGCCGGCTACGACCCGGTCACCGAGCAGGAAGCTCCGCCCCCGGGGCGGGGGTACTTTCTGCTGCGTCTGGGCACCGAACGGGTTCCGGGCTTCCGGTTCCGCACCACATTCACTCCGACCGAACTGCACTACAACTGGCACGACACGAACGCCTTGTTCGACCGAGGCATCGAGCGTGAGCGCCAGCGGCAGGAGGCGGCATGAGCCGCCCCCGCCGCCGCTACCCGGAGGCGGTCCGCGATTCGGCAGTGCAGATGGTGCTCGCACTCGAGCCGGACATGCCCTCACGCTGGGCCGCGATCGAAACCGTGTCCGCCCGAACCGGGATCCACACCTCCACGGTGCGCACCTGGGTCCGGGCAGCAGTCGGTATCACCGTTCGCGGCCCGCAGAGCGATTCCGCCGAAGTCAGGCGGCTACGCGCGGAACTCGACGCCCTCTCGACCACCCTGCAGAACGTCGTCACCCAGCTGAGGGGGAGCAGCTTATGAGCATTCGGGTTCTCTACGCGTACTCGGCCGCCGACGGTGACGCCCATATCGCGCTGGAAAACGCCACCGACGAGATGGACCGACAACTGACCACCCTCGAACACCAATTCACCAGCGTGAGCGTGATCGGGCACTCACATACCTGCGCTGCCACCGAGATCGTGACCGCCGGAATGTTCGGCCGTCCGAAAGCTGGGTTCGTCGTGACGATCTCGACCGTCGTCGACGTGCACTGACCACCCCACCGAAAAGGAGACATCGATGCCGACGAAGACCGCCTCATCCGCCGCCGACTGGGACAAGGTCGAGCAGCTCGTCAAGAGCAACGAGCGCGAACTGGCCACGATGGCCGACCACCTCGCGTTGCGCCAATGGGCAACCGACAACGGGCTGGCCACCAAAGCCCTGTTCCCCAAGTTCAAAACAGTGCTGCTCAAGCGGTGCGACATCGACTACGGGGCTCTGCGCGAGCAGGCCCATGAAGCCGAGCGTGAGCAACTCTCCGAGGCGGCGGCCGCCGCCCCGACCGTCGAGCTCTATGCCGCCGGCGACGACGAAGCCGGCACCTTCGCTGTCTGCGGGCCGGAAGGGGCCGTCGCCTGGTACGGCGAATTCTTCGACGACGACAAGACCTACACCGCAGGCGATCAGACCTCCGCCGACCTCTCCGCCGCCCGCAAGGCGGTCTTCCTCGCCGGTAAGACCCGCGAGGAACTCGACGTCGATGCGATCAACCTGACCCTGCACGTGCTCAATCACGAGGTCGGCCCCCACAATCTCTCCTTGGCCGCCACCCGCGTCCGCGTCGTCGTCACCGTGGAAATCGACAACGAGAGCCCCGCCCTCGAATGGTGCCGGGAGAACGGCTACAAGAACTGGCGCGAGCAAAACCTCAACCACCTCGTCGCGCCCGACACCGCCGCTGACGAGAGTGAGGTGGCCTGATGCCCAGGGAGGTCAAAGATCCCAGCGGCCGGGACCCCGCAGTCGAGTTCATCCTGTTCGTTGCAACCGTGCTGGTCGTCCTCATCGCGGGGATCTGGCTGGCCATGCACCTGGGTACCAGCCAGAACGTTCCTGCCAACCCCGCCGGCGTCCTCGCCGGCCTCGTCCGCAGCGAACTGACCTGGACGGCAGGCGCGACCGCCGTTGCGGTCGGTTACGTGCTTCTACTGCTCGCCGTCGCAGTCGCGCTGATCGTGCGGAAGGTCCGCATCAGTAAGAACCGCACCCGCGTCGACCACAAGGCCGATCACATGGCCACCCTCAAAGACGTCAGGTCGCTGACCGAGAAGACCGCCCGCGCGTCGGCGAAACGCCTGAAGGTGGAAGTACCGGACGGTCAGGTACCGGGAGTGCCGATCGGACGGCACCTTCCCAGCAATAAGAAGCTCTACGCCTCCTACGAGGACATGCACGTGTGGATCTGCGGTCCCCGCGTCGGAAAGTCCACGTCCGTGGTGATCCCCGCAGTCGTCGGAGCACCTGGCGCCGTACTGACCACCTCGAACAAACGCGACGTCGTCGACGCCACCCGGGGTGTCCGCGAAAAGGTGGGCAACGTCTGGATCTTCGACCCGCAACAGGTAGCCAAGGCCGCCTCGACCTGGTGGTGGAACCCGCTGTCCTGGCTCCGCCGCGAGATCATCGGACCGGATGGGCGGCCGCAGATCATCGCTGACGAAGTCCGCGCCGCCGACCTGGCCACCCACTTCGCCGCGGGCAGCATCTCCGCCGACGCCAAGACCGACGCCTTCTTCGAACCCGCTGCGAAGAATCTGCTCACCGGCCTGTTCCTCGCCGCGGCCCTGGCCGATAGACCGATCACCGACGTCTACACCTGGGTCACCCAAGAAGACGACCAGGAGCCGGTGCGCATCCTGAAGAACGCAGGGGACCGCTACACGCTCCAGGCCGATGGTCTCGCCGGCCAGTACAACGCCCCGGACAAGCAGCGCGGTGGTGTTTTCGGCACCGCCCTGAAGATGATCAACTGCCTGACCATTCAGTCGATCCGGTCCTGGGTCACCGACACCGGCGATTCACGCCCGCACTTCGATCCGGCCGCCTTCGTCCGGTCCACCGACACCCTCTACCCCCTGTCGAAAGAAGGCGCCGGTTCCGCCGGTCCGCTGGTGACTGCACTGACCGTCGCCGTGTGTGAGGCAGCCGAACTGTTCGCCACCGACTCACCCGGTGGACGGTTGGCGACGCCGCTGTTGGCGTCCCTCGACGAGGCCGCCAACGTCGTGCGCTGGACTTCTTTGCCCGCCCTCTACAGCCACTACGGCTCACGCGGGATCGTCATCCAGACCATCCTGCAGTCCTACGAACAGGGCATGAACGTGTGGGGCCGCGACGGGATGGACATGCTCACCTCCGCATCGAACGTGCTCGGCTACGGCGGCGGCGTCAAGGTCGGCGGGGCCGGCTTCCTGCGGTCGATGTCCGAAGCCGTCGGCGACCACTACGAGATCACCGGCTCGGTGTCCTCGAACGGCAGCAACGGTCGCTCCGTCTCACGCCAACGCTCCCTGGTGCGCACTCTGACCGAAAAGGAACTCGAGGCTCTGCCCCGTGGCCGCGCCGTCATTCGCTCCTCCGGCAACCCCGCCGCCCTCGTGGCCACCATGCCGTATTGGGAAGGACCGCACGCCGCCGCGATCGATGCCTCGAAGGACAAGTACGCCCCCAAGGGCGAACAACCCCAGGTCTCGCCCGCCGCCCCGGATAGCGAACTCGAGCTCACCGGAAAGGAACTGTGATGAGCGTCGACGAAATTGACTGGGACGAACTCGAAGACGAACCCGACCCCGCCGAGCCTGCCACCACCGAAGCGGCGGCGGAGGAGCCACCCCAGCTGGTGTTCGGCTCGGCCGCCGAATTCATGCGCGACAAACTCGCCCCGATGTACCGGCGGGATCTATCAAACCGACGGTGGTGCAACCAGTGGTGGCTACACGCCGAAGCCGTCTCTCGCGTCACCGCGCTCTGGCGCGCATGGGAACACCTACGACTCGACCCTGCCACCGGCATGAGCGTGTGGTGGCGCGATCACGCCGACCCCCACATGGCTGTGCTGTTGTCCAGCGAAGGACCGTTCAGCAACTGCACCGAACGTCGCGGCCACCACGACGCTGACAGCGAAATCAAACCCTTCCCACTCATCGAACCCCCGGCCGAAATGTTCCCCGACACCCGGAACCTCTAAGCACCAGGGAAAGGAAAACTCATGGATATGCACCGCGACGACGGCATCTACACCGCCACCTGCCACTATTTCCGCAGCAACGGCACGCAAGGGCTGCCGCATGGCACCTCCACCACCCAGCACACCTCACGGGCCGCCGCATTCGAAGCACTCAACCACGCACTCCACGCAGCACGGGCCGACCGCGCATCCCAGGTCGACGTGTCCCTCACCCGCGACGACACCGCGCAGACCCAGGTGATCTTCGCGGCCGGCCCCCGACATATCGACAACGTCCACCCTGAGCTCGACGAACAGCGGTCCTCATACTCCCGCGCATGGGAGATCCTCACCACCCATGCCAACGAGATCCTCTCCGAACTCAGAAACCCGCACTCACCCGTCCACCAACCACTCTCACCGGAACTACGCGACGTCGCCTGGGCAGCCCAAAACGTCTACGACGCCGACCGCATGGCCGTCGGGGGGCACGACGAGCCGGTCGACGAACCGTTCGGATACGTACCCGCCACACCCGACGACTACTACGTGCAGCAACACGAACGCTTACAAGCCCATCTCGCAGGAGAACTCGACCGAGCCAAGGACCGCGCCCGCGACGCCGGACACAGCGAAGCCCAAATCGAGGCCGCCGCTCGCACAGACCCGGACCTGGATATGGAATCGCTCCGCCAGCACTCTGCGGCCCTACTCGACACCGTCCGCAACCTCGCCGAAGATCCCACCCTCACATCTCAGCAACGGGCAGCTCTTTCCGCTGCCGTCGACCAGGCCGAGACCACCGTCACCCAGCTCAACGTCCACAAAGGCGCCCTCAGTGAGGACGCCCGGGCAGCGGCCGTCACCGGAGTCGCGGCACACAACGGCATCGCACCTGTCGTCAGCCACACCACCAACATCGAGCAGGATGTCACCGCCGCCGCCCGCCTCGCTGCCAGCGATTTCCCGGCCCCGCCCCGGTCCGTGCTCACCTCACCGCCCCAAACCTCACCGACCCACACCCCTGAACCCTCTCGGACAACAGGGCTTTCCTCCGTCCAGAGCCACGACCACGGCCGGTAACCACTCACCAGCGAAGGGGATCGACACCATGGACAACCACGACGAGATCAGCAACATCACCCGCGAGACCGGCGCCATCTTCCGAGTCTGGATGCAGGCCGCTACCCGCTTGGCCGAACAAATGGCTCGAACTCGGGAAGCGGAACGGCGCCGGGCCGAGCAGCAGAGCACACAGGCCACCCGAGAGCTCGAGCAGCGGATGAACAGTGAACGCGCCGCCGTAGAGTCACAGCTTCGAGCTGTTCTGGACGACCAATGGTGGGACCGCGCCAACAGCCGTCAGATCGCCGACAACTATCAGAGCGCCCGGGCCTGGCAGAACGAGTCACCCGCCGCAGCCCGCGCCGCCGAACGCATCGAGGAAGAGGTCAAACGCCGCTACGGCGTCGACCCGTCGACCGCCGTCCACCACGCCACGATCGACCGTCTGCTCCGCGAAGCCGAAGCCCGCCGCGCCCGTGAAAAGGAAGAACACGACAACGCACTCACCGACGATCTGACCGCATCCGCCCTGATGGCCGAGGCCGATCGCACCGATCGAGCCGAGCAGGAACAGCCCACACTCGATGCGGATGACACCGGCGCTGAACCTGAACCCGCGCTGGGTCCTGCGGCCCCGTCACCGGACGGTGAACTACTCCGCGACGCCGCCCACACCGAATGGGACTCGGCTGAACGGCGCGACAAGTTCGCCGACGATATGCGCGCCGCCGGCATCGACGCCGAAACGGTCGCCGCCCGCATCACTGCCGACCTCGACGAAGCCACTCACCCCCGCAACGCCGTCGCACAAGGCGGACCGAAGAAGGCACCGAGAGCCCGCAGGGGCCGTGCTCAGATAGGCAAGGACAGTGAACGGGCAATGGGGAGCCGCTGACACGTGGGATCCGCCCGATTGCCTCACCACTTTCTCAGCGCTATGCCGTGCACGCGTTGAGGAAGTGGTGACGTGCCTCGCTATCGGACTTCATACCGAAATGGTGGAAGGGCTGGGGACGGCTTCCCGGTACTGATATGGCGAAGTTCCTCGTGGACCCCGTCATTCACGCAATCTAACCGCCGGGCCGGCTGTTCGTATGGGCGATACTTTTCTCATGCCGCGCATCGAATGGTCCAGGAGAACATCGGAGGAGACCGAGAGCATGGTCTCGATGTTCCTGTGCCGGGAGTTCCCATCCGCATACCGCGTGCGCCCTGCTCGCGGCGACGGGGGCATAGACGTCTGTATTCCATCGGAAACTGACCCAAACCACTACACGGTCTATCAGGTCAAGTACTTCGCCACGAACCTCACAAGCACCCAATGGGCCCAGATCAATAAATCTCACAGCCGTCTCCGCACATACGCAAGCGAACGGGGCTGGGTTATCGATCAGTGGTACCTCACCATGCCGCTGGATCCGACCCCCGGCAACCTCGTGAAGCTGACGGAACTTCAGGAGACTGGCGACTTCCCGTGCGAATGGCGAGGGCTGTCCCACGCCGACGGATGGGCAGCCAAGTACCAAGACATCGTGGACTACTACCTGCACGACGGGCGAGAGCGCTTGGCGGAGGATCTTGCACGCTTCTCCGCGATCGCTCATTTGCCGATGGCAGCCCCGACCGACGATGAGTATGCGAATTTGGCCCCTGCCGATGTCCTGGACGGCTTGACGCAACTGCGCGAGAGTCTCAACATCCGAGACCCCCATTTTGAGTACGACATCGCAATCAGTGGCTCCGTCCCGCCGGTTCCGGATAACTTCGCGCCGAGCACTGTCGCATTGAACACTCGGCAAATCGGGGACAGCTGGGTCACATTCACTGTGCACGCTCGGTGCGCCGAATCGCTGAACGAGCGCCCCGTCGAGTCGCACATGACCCTTGTCGTGACGCCCGAGAGTGACGAACACCGCGAGTTGAAAGAGTTCATCGAATACGGTCGGCCGTTCACTCTCCCGATCGAGGCTAGGGATCTGAGTATCACTATGCCGGGAGGTCTCGGCATGACCGATGGTTCCGGCTCAGTCCGCCTTCTGCCGGCGCCGTCACCCGAGGATTCGGATCAAGGCCACCAGCGGCGCATGCGGGTAATCACTCCTGACGACCAAGAACTCGCGAGTGTGATCGTCAACTTCACGCCCCTCGTAACTAACCAGAACCGAACGGGCGGGTCGAACCGCGGCCGAGACGAATCAGGCGTCCTCGAAGTCGAGATCATGTCCACGCTCACGCCGCCGTACATGATGAGGCAACGCTTCACTCGAGGACCCATCAACGGACGGTTCCCCGACGAGGTTGAGCAAGCTGTGGCATTCGTAGCGAATTGCCATCCGCCGAATCGGATCAGTGTTGAGGCAGTACGCGGGGCCCACCGGGCGGCAGTACAGGAGTGCCCCACCGACGCCGACTTCGGTGTGCAGAAGACGTTTCTCACCTATCTCCGCAATCTCCAAGTGATCCAGGAGCACACGAGCGAAGAGATTCGGATTCCGGAAGAGCTGGATGACGCGCATCTGGCCGACGTCCACCATGTCGCTCAGCTCCTCCGTCGCGAACCAGCTCGAGGAACATGGTCGCCATTTTCGATCACGGTGCACGACGGCAGCAACATCGTGGAAGATGAGGAGCGTCCGTACATTATCGACGCCCGCCTAGAGGTCTCAATCGGTGACGTATCGGTCGATCTCGGATTGCAGCGAATGCTGCTTGAAAGCGCCCGAATCGAAGACATCGTGCGAGATGATTCTGGTGAACCCGTTGCCGTGACCCTCACACCTGGAGAGTCAAACACCGCCCAGTTTGTTTGGCACGGCCCGACGTCGATTGGACAGCGAGACGGCTGAGCCGAAGGCGATTTTCATGAGACCGGCGTAATCGGCTAGGCCAACTGTCCGAGGGGGTGGCCGGTCGCGGTTCCTACTTACCTCTCGGTTCCAGTACGCGAACTGGGCTGCACACTACGGCTGTGGTCTCGTGGCGGATGGAGCCTTGCCGGAATCGGCGCGCCGGGCACCTTCCCAGGTGCGACAGGGAAGTCTGTTCCCGCCTGCCACTTCACCTCCGCCGTATCAGCATCGATGTCCATGATCGACGTCTCAGCCGGAAGGGCCTCAGTTGCCACAGCACTCGTCCCCATTCGAGGAAGCTGGCGGTGAACGGCGTCCAGTCGCGTACGTGCAAATGTTTCGAGTTCGGCTGCGCGGGACGCGTCACCCGCAGCACGGTGTGCGTCGGCGATCGCCTCGGTCGCCTTGATCAGCTGACGGAGCAGAAGTGTGTAGGCGACGGTCTTCGACAGATTGGGGCTGGCCTGCATGACGATCAGCGCGGCACCGCCGGCTGACATGGCGCCGGCCTTCTTCGGCCAGTGTTGGTGTGCTGGCACCTGCGCCGACCGGGCGAGCTGACGTGATGCTTCGGCAAGGGGTCCCGGCTTCCCCTCCAGTTGGTGCGACCATGCGGCGAACACGCCTGCGGTACGCCCCGCTGCGCGCGCCCACTGCGCGCGATCGGTGACCGGAATCGAGGTGAGGTACTTGTTCCATGCGGTGATGTCTCTTGCTGCGCGATCGAGCATCTTCGGGTCAGCGACGACCTTGGTTTCGCGTCCTGGTGCGACGGGCTTCTGCCCGCGGCGCGCGGCGTTCCACTCAGCTACAGCAGCGTTGGAGGCTTCCGGGGAGTCGGTCCATTCGTGCCGCAACCGGGGGAGGGTGAGGTCCTTCGCGAGGTGTCCTCCGCCGTAGAACACCGGCGCGGCGGCACGGTCCTTCGGCCGCACCGCCACCTTGTAGCCAACCACGACGTCGCTTCGTCCGGAAGCCATGCGTGGGCGCACGATCAGTCCTTGGCCGCGTAGTCGGCGCACGAACTCGGCTTCGTCGCGAGACGCGGTCGCGCACGCGCGGACCCGCCGCGAGAGCAGCTCCCTATCGAGTTCACTCGAACCCTCACGGGCGGCGCGATACTTCTCGGCGCGGTGGTAGCCGCGCTCGCCGGTCTTGGCATTGCGGGACTCGATGACCGCTAGTCCGTGCTTGCGTTCGAGCATGTTGACTGCTTCGCTGGCGCGCTTCCAGTCACGGTACAGGTCGACCTTAGTTCCGTCCTCGCGCACTGCGGAGGCGGCGATGTGGATGTGATCGTTGCCGTTGCTCGACAGGCCGTGGCGCACCGCGACCCAGCGAGCGGGGGAGCGTCCGGAGGACTCCGTAAAGCCCATCTCGTCCATGAACTCTTGCGCTATTGCACCCCACTGGTCGTCGGTGAGCTGGTCTTCGTCGGCGTGCAACGAGAGCGAGCAGTGCCAGACATTGCCATCGCGGAACGGGTCGATCGGGTCGCGCAGCTTCTTACCGTGTGAGTCCAGAACATCGGCACCATTCGCGTCGCGCATGTAGTTCGGAACCTTGACCTCGGTTCCGAAAACACGGCGGGGTTGGTCAATCTGACGGGCGATCTCGATCGCAGCTTCATGCGAGAGTTCGTTGTCGTCGTGCCACGCCATGATCGCTGAGTCACCGGCCACCAAGTGGGGATCGGTGTGCTCGTTCGCCCGGCCGGGACCCTGGAGATACGACAGGAGACCGGTCATCTTCTCACCGCGCACGATCTTCGCGATCATCCGGCATCGAACCCGTCGAGCAGACCGTCGATCCGCATCGCCAGCCGGCGCACCTCACCAAGCGTCACACCAAGCCCGTCGGGCAGCTCGCCGGTCGCGTTGGTGGCCTTCGCCATTTGGTTGATGTTGTTCGACAGCGCCGACAGAAACCGGAAGGCACCGAATAGCTGGATCGCCAGTTCCTGTCGATCCGTAGCGGTCTCACGGCCATCCGCCATCGCCGCCTCGACCAACAGTCGGGGCACGCTCACCCGCGCCTGCTGCGCCTTCGCGAGCAGCAGCGACTCTTCCTCCGGAGTGACCTTCACGATGTGCCGATGTTGTCGGCCGCCAAGGACGTTGGCGCGCCTCTCACGCCGAAGTCGGCGCGGACGTTCAGTCGATTCATCACTCAACGTCCTCACCTCTTTCCCGGCCCAGCGCAGCGCCCCCACCAATGTGGGGCTACGCGACAGTGTCTCAGATTCGGCGGGCACCGCCGAATCTGACACGCCGGATTAGGTCACCTAATCCACTATCTTGCTCCACCGGTGTTCGATCCGTTGGCACGCAGCGCCTGCGTCGTGTGCCCGCTTTTGAAAGAAGCACAGGACGAGCGCAGCGAGTTCCTTTGCCCGGTTTTCCGGCCGTCCCCACCTGTGGTGCGGACCCGATTGTGGGTGCCCGAGATCGAGCGGAGCGGGACAGGGAATCTCAGGCATCCACATGAGGACCAGGGCGCTCCACACTTGTGGTCGGCCGGCCCCGAACGGGCTGGCATAGGGCCGCGCTCCGCGCGTCCGACGCGACGTCACAGCGGGGGAGTTGTCCCCAAGTGGGTACCGGGCTTAACGGCATTGGGCACACACGACATCACTCCGCTCCGCTGTGTCGTGTGCACACAACGCCTACCCGGACACCCACCCGGGGACAACAGAATCCGAGCGCGCCGCACCTCACGTGGTTGGCCGCGTGTACGGCTCGAGATTCGCGCGCAACGCCTATACGATCGTGCCCATGGAAACCCAGCCACTGGAAACCGAATTCGCCGCTCTCGATGAACAGATCCGCCGAGAAGCCGAGAAGAAGATGCAGGCGATCCGCGTGGTCGCCACAGCACACAAAACTCTCGCCGACACCCGCGAAGAGTTCGCCCGCGCCGACACCGCGAACAAGAAGGCGTTGGCCGACGCACTCGCCGTCGCGCGCAGCGCCGGATTCAGCGAGTCCGATCTCAAGCGGTGGCAGACCGACGACAGCAAGCCGAGCCGACGCGGACCGCAACGCCGGCCCCGCAAGAGCACTCAGAAGGAACAGCAGGGGGCACCCACCAACACCGAAACGGTCGACGCCTCACCGCGACCGGGGGAGGAAGCCCTCGCCGCGTCGGCCTGACCGAGTAGTTCAAACCCGTGCCACTGACACCCCTGTCAGTGGCACGGTGCGTACCTCAGACGCTAGGTGTCGGCAACTCCGCCTACGATCCCCAAGTGAACGAAACTCCCGAGACTCTGCACCACTACACAACAGCAAGCGGCCTCCAGGGAATTTTTGCACCGAAGCCAATCAACGGCTTCCCCCGGGTTCCGACGGAACGTTCCCTAACACTATGGGCAAGCGATGCGCGGTACCTGAACGACTCACAAGAGTTGAGCTTCGCTGCCAACACACTGGCGGATGCGATGCTCGACTGCGTTGCACGCGACGATGCCAATCACAAAGACCGCATCACCAACCTTGCCGAACGGATTCGGGTTGGGAACTTTACTGACCCCAACCCCGGCATCGACCAAACCGCTCACACCGCATACATCACCAGCTTCTGCAGCAGAGCCGACCTGCTTAGTCAGTGGCGCGGATACGGCGCCAACGGATACTCCATCGAGTTTCCTGTAGACGTACTCAAGTCGTTCTTAGTCCCTGCGATGCGGGCAGGGAACGAGTCCATCGGCTATCTCGGCGCAAGCCAACTCTTCCCGGTCCACTACAAGCTCGACGAGTCGATCATTGAAGCCGCGGCCGAGGCGATCGTGCACCCTGCGAGCTATAGCGGCGCCGCCGTCGAGAAGGCCGTCGAATGTCTGGCACAGTTCAAGCACGACGCCTTCGAAGAAGAGCAGGAGTGGCGTCTGATCTACTCAGCTGGCCACCAGTACACAGCGTGTGACTTTCGGCCGTCGCCGACGGGGATGTTGATCCCATACATGCAGTTGCGCTATACACCGTTCAACCTGTACGAGCCCGAGAGAGACACTGCCTACCCCGGAAAACTAGTCGAGTCGGTCTGGGTAGGACCGAGCCCCGAACAAGAGCTTCGCGTCGAGTCAGTTACGCGGATGCTGAACCAACTGACATTCGGCGACATTCACGTCACACACTCACCCACTCCGTACCGCGGCTGAGGCGAATCCATTCGCCGCTGATCGACGGCCATCCACGCGCATCAAACGTGTCGGTCTCCACGCATACCCTCTCGGTAACAGCACTCAACAGCGATCGAGCGGAGAACACGTGGGCGTCACCGGCAGCGTTCCCGCGCTGCCCGGAATGCCCGAAACCCCGGTGGTTGCAGACGTCGAGCAACTCACCCTGATCGGTCAGCCACAACCGGTTCGCGTTCCGGCACAACTGTGGCGGTCCTGGCTCTCCGAGCCCACGATCGTGGCCCGCTTCGAGGCCAAACGGTATCGACGCAGCGGGAACCTGTGCACGCCATGGTTGGCCGGGGTCTCATCAACTGGGCACGGGTCCTTTCGGGCCGCGAGTCTCCCCGGTGCGTCTCGACGCGGCACCGTGCCCGCCCATCTGTTCGCCTATCAACTCGAATACGGAGTGATCCCCAGATTGGGGTGGTCGGGTGCCGATGACGCGGTGTTGTGTCATCAATGCGACTTCGCCGGATGCGTCAACCCGCACCACATGCGCCTGGGCACCAACGCCGTCAACCGCACCGAGTACCACCTGCGCCGACGAAACCTCGCGAGTCCACTCGCCGACGTCCGTGGTCCCGCCGGGCGCACCCGAGCTATCGCCGCCGCCGTCCGCGCCGGCCTCGCGAACGGCGACGGACCCGACAGCATCGAGTTGCGGATTCGCCGCGCCGAATCCGCCGGCCTGCCGCTCACTCTCTGGTGATCTCTGGTGATTCTCAGCGCGTCGCACAGCACGTCGTGCGCACAGACCGCTGTGCGCAGAGGGTGTTCGGGCTCGATGCCCGAACACCCTCCATGCTCTCCGGTCAGCGCCCCCGGAACTCCGTACTTCCGGGGGCGCAGTCCAGCTAAGTGATGTCGATGTCCTCGGGCCGCAGCTCGCCGCTGATCACCTTCTCCACATTCGAGAGGGTGTGACCGTTCTCGGTGAGCATCCCGAGGTACTCGCTCACGTACTGCGGCCGCGACCGCCATGCGTCCTTCGCCATCCGCGACTCCATCGCCGCGACGGTGACCGCGAACGTGAGCATCCAGGCGCGGGACTCACTGGCCGCCGTCGCGGCGGCCGCGATCTTCTTCTTCGCGTCGTATGCCGCCCAGGTCTTCTCACCCATCAACTCCGGCAGCAGATCGGACGAGTGGTATTCCGACAACTGGTGCGGTGCGAGCGCGATCATCATTGCCGTCCACGTGGCCGCGTTCTTCGGGGGCTTGGTCGCCGACAACATTTCGCGGATGAGCTCGCGGCGCACGTCGGTAGCGGACTCGGCCAACTTGTTCAGCTCCCGTACCCGGCGCCGCTGCACCCGCTTGGTCTCCTCCGCCGCCAGGAGGGCGGCCTCGCGGGCTTCCTCGTTCTCCGGCAACGGGTTGGCCGGGTTGAACCCGGCGAGTTGAATCGCCCGGTTGAACTGGTAGCGGCCGCCGTTGACCGGGACCAGCCCGGCCTCCTCGGCACGCAGCACGTCGAGGAAGTAGAACTGCGGCACATACACGTCGCGTTCCTCGACCGAGTTCGCGTGCCGCAGTCCTTCCTCAGGTTTGACGTCCGGGTCGTCGAAGGTGTCCCAATCGATGTCGCCCTCTTCGACCGGCTCTCCGGATTCGACGTCGACGTACATCGTGTCGGTGGTCACCCACACACCCCACAGGTCCGGCCGTTGCCGCACCTGCTCCTCGGTGATGTGTGCGCGCGGGTCCGCCTCGGCGTCCTCGGCGGTGGCGATGTACCGCCAGTGGATCTTCGAGTCATCCTGGTAGCCGGGTTCTCCGTCGAGCACGGTGAATCCGGCGTCGGCGTACGGGGCGGTGCGTTCGGCCCGGGTTGCTTTCTCCTGCCGGTCCGCCAGCAACGTGCGGGCCTGGTAGTCGAACGAGTTGCGATGGCATGACACCAATACCTGCACGGCCTCGGTGTCACCGTCCGCCTCGAACTTCGCCACGACCGCAGCCTGTTCGATCGTCAAGCCCTCCTCCAGGATCGCCCTCGCGGCCTCGCGGCGACCGACCGCACCGAGCAGCTTCACCGTCTTCCGCTTCACGCTCAGCTCCTTGGAGACCCGTTCCACCGGCACCCCGAGGTCGAGCATCTCGGCCACCCCGGCGGCGTTCTGCGCGGTCGTCAGGCCGGTGCGGTGGTTGTTCGAGTTCATCTGCTCGCTGATCCGGGCGAGTGCACGCTCGACCTCGTCGGCCGTGTCCTGCGAGCGCACCAACACCGGGATGGTGTCGCGGTCGGTAGCACGCGCGGCAAGCAGCCGCCGCTGTCCGTCGATCACCACCAGGACACCGTCCTCGCGGCGGTTCGCGGTGATCGGATGCAGCACACCGTGCTCGCGGATCGACGCCACGAACCCCGGTGTCGCGTCCAGGTCGACTCGGTCACGCACGTTCTTGCCGACGTCGAGAGTGTGTGGATCGACCTCGATCAGCTCGACGCCCACCGGTTGCTGTGTTGCGGTCATGATGTTCTCTCTCCTGTACTGTCTCGGGCGAGAACACCGGGCAGATAGTTGCTGCCCGGTGTTCTCTTGTTTCCGGGTGTGGTTCAGCGGAAGGTGATGGACTCGCGCGTCGGGTACACCCGCGTGAATCCGGCTCCCGCGACGGCGTAGGCGTAGGCGTAGGCGAGTTCGCCGTAGAACAGGACATCGCCCTTGCTCAGCGACCGGTTCCGCTCGGCCCGGTACCGGCGGACCACCTCGAACTGGGCCAGTCGGGGACCGGGTTCGTTGAGCGCCTCGAAAACTTCCTCGAGATTGGCCTCGAGGTCGCGGCGTGGGTCCATCTCGAACCGGATCACCTCGCGCAAGGGGTCGCCGTCGGTGTAGCCGATGAGCATCGCGTCGCGTGCCTCGTTGTGCAGCACCCGCATCGGCACACTCGGCGCTCCCGGTGTCACGTTCATCTGTGATTCCTTTCGGTGGTGATGGCGGGGCATTCCGGCCCCAACGTGTGTGAGTGGTGTCCGTCGTGTCGGTGGGAACCGGGCAGATAGTTGCTGTCCGGTTCCCACCGACGTTTCGGATCGGATTACTTACGCCGCCTGGGCGGGGCTGTGGCGGCTGTGGCTGGCGATCAGTGCCTCCGCGACCGGTTCAAGGATCGGTTCCGGGTTCTCGTCCCATCCGGCGACGAGAACGGCGCGGCCACGAATCGGGCGGTCGGTGCCCGGTCCGTACCGGCTCATGATCGCGGTGGCCACCGGGTTGACCGGGACAGCAGGCACACCCTGATGGTTCGCCCCCGCGAGCAGGCTCGCCGTGCCCTGGTGCGGGCCGCGCCCGAGAACGAACCCGGCCGCGCCGACGTCACCAACAGCGTCCAGGGCCGCACCGATACCGGCCGGGACACGCAGCCTCGCCCACAACGGGTCTACCGGCAGGTGCTGGGCGGTCATGGTGCCGTCGATCTCGATGACGATGGCGGAAAAGGTGGTGCGCATGCTCTGTCTCCTTCTGAAGATTGGGTGTGGTCAGAGGCCGAAGTCGGCCGGGACCAGCCGGATCTCGGCCGCTTGGATGTACGGGTCGTCGGGGACAAGACCGAAGACCATGCCCACCAGCTCGGCACGCATGTCCGTGCCCAGGTCGTCGAAGTCGGGGTCTTCCTCGACCCGAAGGTCGGCGTAGATCGCGCGTGCGACGGCGATGGGGTCGATGACCTTGTCGAGGACGATGGTGCTGCTCACATGAACCTCCGATGCTCTGCCGGACCACTTCCGTGGCCCCTGGCGTTCTTTTTGCCCTGCTGGCAAAGGAGAGTCGGATCGGCGGTATCAGGACGGGGTGCAACCCCTGGGCCGAGAAGTTTCTCAGCGAGCGAAGCGAGTACGGGTTGAGAAAGTTCTCGGAGCCTTGTGCCGGCGCTTGCGCCGCCAGGGGTTGTTCCCCGGCCGCCGTCGATCAGGATCGGAAGGCCAGCAGGTCAAAAGAACGATGCTCTTCAACAGAGCGGAGCGCAGCGGAGCATCTGTAGGGTCTCGAGAACCGTGGCGGAATCTCACGGTGAGTGGCGGGCAGATGGCGGATCCGCCATTGTCGTGAGACACGCCCACGCCGAATGTCGGGTCAGCGGATCACCAGGGTTGATGATTGATGGTGAAGGGCTGCGGTGGTGCGGCCCGCTTCGGTATCGAGGTTCCCTGATGGCCGTTGATCTTGATGCGCATCCGACCTCTGTTGTGGCGTGCGTCCGCCGTAAGGCGGATGGTGTTGAATCAGAAGTTGATTGGGGCGATGTCTCGCCGGAGGAGCTGGTCGATGCCGCTACACCGTGGCGAACGTTCCGCTGGTATCACGGTCAGAAGCACTATTCGGGCGCCTACTGGTCCAGTACGGAGCGGGCGCTGGTGATCTACGAGTCGCGGCTGGAGTTGGCTCGCCTGCTGCTGGCAGATTTCGATCGCTCGGTGCGGCGCATTCTCGCTCAGCCGTTCCTGCTCGAAGCTGACGTGGCGGGCGCGCACGACGGCACGTGCCGGACTATCTGCTGTTGAGCGATGCGGGTCCGGTTGTTGTTGATGTGAAACCCACTCGGCGGCTGGCGAAGCCGGATGTTGCGCTGACGTTTGCGTGGACGCGGCTGGTGGTGGAGTCGCGTGGTTGGCGCTACCAGATTGCCAGCGAACCGGCGGAGCCGGAGTTTAGCAATGTCCGATTCTTGGCCGGCTATCGTCGTGACTGGCTGTTCGACGAGGACTTGCTGGCGGGCCTGCGATCGGTCGACCTGCACGGCGTCACGCTGGGTGAGGCCGTCCGGTGCCTGCCCGAGCAGCCGGAACCTGTCGTGCGATCGGCTGTCCTGCACTTGTTGTGGCGACACCATTTCACGCTCGATTTGAGCAAGACCCTGAGTTCGTGCAGCGTGCTGGGAGTGCGTTCGTGACGGGCGCGGGTGTGCGGGTCGGTGTCGGGACACGGTTCCTCTACGACGGCGAGACCGTCGAGGTGGTGGAGATGGTGTCGACCGCGGCGGGGAACGAGGTCGTCGTCAAGGACGCATCCGGCCGGCAGTATCGACGCGTCGCGTTGAAGGAGCTCCTGGGGTGCGGGTGTGCCCGGGTGATCCCGGACGGCTCCGGCCCATCGAGCGATGACGATCAGGAAGTCGCCGCCGTGGTGCTGGCCCAGTTGACCACGGCCGAGCAGGAGCAACTCACTGTGCGAGCAGCCCATGTGCGCGAGGTGCTTACCGGATATCGGTCCGGAAACCCGCTAATCGCGGGCCCGAGCGAGCCGCGCCCCCAGTTCGGCGAGGATGTCGCGTTGTCGGACCGATATGCCGCCAAAGCGGCCGAGTTGGGGGTCGGTGTTCGCACAATCGAGCGCTGGGTCGGCAAGTTCCAGAAGTTCGGCGAGGCCGGGTTGGCGGTGCGGCGCGATTCTGGCACGAGTTCATCGAAAAAGGATGACCGGTGGGTGGAGACTGCCCTGGAGGTGATGGTCGAGCACACCGATCAGTCGCGGCCGTCACGGACGATGGTGATCGAGCGGGCAAACGCCCGGGTCGTGGCCCGGTTCGGTGCCGGTGTGGTGAAGCTGCCGTCGCGGGCCACCGCGTTCCGGATACTCGAGGATCTGGAGCGGGGGCATCCGACGTTCCGGTTGAGCACCAAACGGAATCGGGATATCGCTTCCCGCCCGGAGGGGCCGTACGGGAAGCTGCGGCCGACCCGGCCGGGTGAGTACCTGTTGATGGACACCACCCGGCTGGACGTGTTTGCCCTGGACCCGGTGACGTTGCGGTGGGTGCAGGCGGAATTAACGGTCGGGATGGATTGGTACACACGCTGTGTCCTCGGGATCCGGCTCACGCCGGTGTCGACGAAGGCGGTGGACGCCGCGGCCACGCTGTATCAGGCGTTCCGGCCGCGTCCGGCGGGCAAGGATTGGCCCGCGCACGCGGTGTGGCCCGAGCACGGGATTCCCCGGTCCCTATTGATCGACACCTCGGCGATCGACGGTCCGATGGTCGGGGCGGCGTCTCCGGCGCTGGCGCCGGAGACCATCGTGATCGATCACGGAAAGATCTACGTCTCCGAGCATCTGACCAGTGTGTGTCAGCGGATGGGGATCTCGATCCAGCCGGCCCGGTTGCGGACCGGTCGCGATAAGGGCCCGGTGGAGCGGTTCTTCCGCACCATCCGGGAGGACCTGTTGCAGGCGCTGCCCGGGTACAAGGGCCCGGATGTGCATTCGCGTGGGGTGGCGCCGGAGTCGGAGGCGTTCTTCTACCTCGACGAATTGGAGGCGATCATCCGGGAGTGGGTGGCGGTGGTGTATCACCACCGGCCGCACGAGAGCCTGCTCGATCCGCATCTGCCGGCGGTGAAGATGTCGCCGGCGGTGATGTTCGAGCACGGCATCGCCCGCGCCGGCTACATCGAGGTCCCCCGCGACCCGGACCTCGGGTACGAGTTCCTCAAGGTGGAGTGGCGCACCCTCCAGCACTACGGGTTCGAGGTGCACGGCCGCCGCTACCACGGCAACCTGCCGCCCGGGTGCCGCGACGGTGCCAGCCCGTACCCGGACCGGGGAAAGGGCAAGGGCCGGTGGTGGCCACTGCACGTCGACCCGGACGACATCACCCGAATCTACCTGCGGGATCCGACCTCCCGGCGGTGGTACCCGCTCGAGTGGGAGCACGCCCGGTCGATGCAGATGCCGCTCAGCGAGGACGCGTTGGCGTTCGCCCGCCGGTTGGCGAAGGCGAAGTACCTCTACCCCGACGACCGGATCGCGGTCGCCGACCTGCTCGAGCGGTGGAATCTCGGCCTCGGGTCGAGCATGACCGAGCGGCGCATGGCGTTGCGTATGGCACGTGAGGACGCGGCGCTCGACCTCGACCCGGACGGACCGACAGACCCGACCGGACTGCTATCGATGACGCGTCACGGCACACCGGCGACGGTCGACGCCGCGCAGACCAGCGAGGACATCGGTGATGACGACGCCGAGGACGAGCCGGACCGGCCCGACGACGGCGACGATTTCTACGCCGATGCGCTGGAGTACCTGTGACGATCGCACTGATCCGGCAGCACTTGCAGGACTACGCGCCGCTGGGCAATGTGGCGCTCTCCCGTAAGGAGGGGTGGCGCGATTTCGCCGACGCCCCTTCCCTGGTCGCCCCTCAGGTGCTGACCCGCCGACAGCTGCGGGCGCTCAGCGAGGGCGACGCCGAGGTCTACAACCATTTCCGGCAGCTGTGGCACGCGAATTTGGGGCCGATCCGGACCCCGCAACTGACCGCCCTGCACGAGCAGCTCTCGACCGTGGTCGACAGCAACCTCCAGTTCGGCGACAAGGCTAAGGGTGCGGTCGCGATCGACGCCTACCCCGGCCTGGGCAAGACGACATCGGTGCTGGCGTTCGCGAAAGCGTTCCACCGCCGCGAGATCCGGATCAAGGGCACCCACACCCGTGACGGGCACCAGCGGTGGCCGGTGTGCCGGGTCGGGTTGACCGGCAACACGGGCCTCAAGGAGTTCAACCGGGCGATGCTCGAGTTCTACGCCCACCCCGGGACCGCCCGCGGCACCAGCGCCGACCTGTCCCGCCGCACACTGGACTGTGTGACCTCCTGTGAGACAAGACTTCTGGTGGTCGATGATCTGCATTTCCTGCGCATGCACGCCACCAGCGGCGTGGAGATCAGCAACCACTTCAAGTACATCGCCAACGAGTTCCCGGTCACCGTGGTGTTCATCGGCGTCAAGTTGGCCGAACGCGGCCTGTTCGCCGAGGCGCAGACGGCGCGGCGCACCACGCTGGTGGGGATGCGGCCGTTCGTCATCGACACCGACACCGGCCGCCGTGAGTGGCGGACCATGCTGTTGGCGATCGAACAGGGGCTGGTGCTGGCCGACAAGTACCCGGGCATGCTCGCCGACGACCTGTCGGACTACCTGTTCGTCCGCAGCACCGGCCACATTGGGTCGCTGATGGTGCTGGTCAACCGCGGCTGCCACCGCGCGGTCGCCACCGGCCGCGAGCGCCTCGATGCCGAGGTGCTCGATACCGTCAGCAACGACGAGGACGCCGAGACCGCGCGGCGAGAACTCGCCGCCGCCCTCGACGCGCGGCGCATCACCACCCGGCCGACGCGTCGCCGCCGGTGACCGGGGTGCGGTCCCTGCCGATCCGGGTGGCCCCGCTGCCCGGTGAGGCAATCGATTCCTGGCTCGAGGCCATCGCGCACCGCACCGGCACGACGTTCGTCGACCTGGGCACGGCCCTGCACCACGAGGACCGGACTGCCGCGGAAAGGGTTCAGCGCCCGAGCATGTGGCCGATGCACCTGCCCCCAGGAGAAGTGGACACCATCGCCGCGGCCACGGAACTGTCCGCGGCCGCCGTCGAGGCGATGACCTTGGTCCGCTACGACGGCGTCGCGCTGTCGCTCAAGGTTCGGAAGGGACGGTCCGGGGGCTGGCCCTGGGGTAACGGGCGCCGATCCCGGTACTGCCCAGACTGTCTGGCCGAGTCCGGTGGACGGTGGCAACTCCACTGGCGGCTGGGGTGCGTCTTCGCCTGCACCGAACACCGCTGCCTGCTGGCCGACACCTGCCCGTACTGCGGGACCTTCCAGCGGCCGCGTCGTCGACCCAGTGGTGTGCTCGTTCCCAGTCCGGGCCGCTGCCCACACCCGAGTAGGGACACCGCTGGGCGGAGTCGGCTCGCCCGGTGCGGAGCCGACCTGGCCTCGGCACCGGTGATGCGGCTGTCGCCGGGGCACCCGGCGCTGCGGGCCCAGCACCTGGTGCTCGATGTCCTCGCGGCCGGGCACGGGACGTTCGGGGTGTACGCCGACCATCGCCATCCGGCCCGGGCGGTGCTGGCCGATCTGCACGCCATCGGCTCTCGCGTCATCACCTACGGCACCGCCGAGGAGATCGCCGACAGGGTTCCCGCCGACCTCGCCCATGCGCTCACCCAGCTTCGATCGTCCGCATCGTCGACCCCGGTGCCGGTACGAGGATCGTCGCAGCTGTCGGCGGCCGGCGGGGCGATCACAACGGCCGTCGCGGTAACGGCGGCCGCGGCCGTGCTGGATCGGCCCGACATCGCCGACGCCGGCGAGTCGTTGCGGTGGCTGGTGCACGGTGGCCGGCGACTGGGCCGGCAGATCGACGCCGGCGTCATGGGCGACTGGGGCAGCGCCACCAGCGAGAGATTGGCTGCCATCCAACTCGCCGCGTTGCGGCCGCTGTTCGTCCGCGCCGTCGATCAGCTGCGATACCGCAGCGCCGCCGCCGTCCCGAGCCGCCCCTCGGCGAACGCCACCGCGGTGGACGCCGCCGCCCGCCGCCTCCCGACCCGGCTCTGGCCGCAATGGTCGCTGCGGTGCACGGTGCCGCCGTGCAGCCCGGCGCAGGTCCGACCGGCACTGTCGGCGGCACTTCTGCTGGTGGGCACCCCGCTCACCATCGGTGAGGCCATCGACCGCTTGGGATCCGCGGTCCGTGCGGACGGGGTCACCCGCACACTGGCACACCTGCGGAACGCCCCGCACTGGGACGACACCCTGACCGCGCTGACCCGGCTGGCGGACCACCTCGGCGCCGAGCCGCCGCCGATCGACTACGACCGACGCCGCCATGTCGACTACCGCGGCCTGCTACCCGACGAACGCTGGCAAGAGATCTGCCGCCGGACCGGCACACCCCCAGGTGCCGGCCAGAAGGCGGACTTCGCCCGCTGCCTGCTGTTCGAACGACTCAGCGGGCTCCCCGCGTCCCGATCCCCATTCCTCCAGGGAGGCTACGACGTCCGCGCGAAACTGTCCGGATTCCCACGCACCCTCACCCCCGCCCAGGCCGCGCTGCTCAACCAGGAGGCCCGCCGCTTCCTCGACGACCAGGGGTTGGGCGCGGAACCGGTTGCCTGGCACCCACCCCTGCATCTGCTCGACGGGCTCGCCCTGCCCGGACCCGATCCCACCGCCGTGGACCTCGCCGCCCTGCATGGCCTGACCCGCGGCGAACACACCGCACTGTCGGAGATCGCGCGGCAACTGGGTACCACCCTCGACGTGATCCGCCACCTCCTCGAAAACCATCCCGCACCTGAATCACATACTGTTGCAGAACGACTCAGGCGGCGCACGGCCCAGACCGCCGCAGAGGAAACGTTGAGTCGGGCGCAGTTCGTCGAACTCTACTGCGTCCAACGCCGCACCCTCGCCGAGATCGCCGCGATAATCGGAGCCAGCAGGAAGGTGACCGGTCGGCTGGCCCGACACCACGGCATCACGCCGAGCGCCGGAGGCCCACCGGTCGATCCGGCATGGTTTCACCACCAGTACGTCAATCAGCGGCGAACCCTGCGGGACCTCGGACACGAGGTGGGGCGCAGCGTGTCGCGGATGAGCCGAATCGCAAAGGACTACGGCATCCCGATTCGGCCGCCAACCGACGCCGGCAACCCGCAGTCCGTAGCGATCAGGCGGCTGGCGCACTGATCGGTCTCGGCCGTCGTGCGGTGCACGCTCGAGTGGTGCACAGTGCAGGGCCCGGGCAAAACGTTGCCCGGAGAACAAGACCGCAGGTGACTGCGCCGCTGGTCCCGACGCTCGAACGCGCGTTTAACGTTGTGCGTTATTAACGCAGTACGTTATAGTGGTGAGGTGATCGAATCGTTCGCCGACAAGGAGACCGAGCGAGTCTTTCGCCGGCAGTTCTCGAAGAAGCTCCCGCAGGACATTCAGCGGATCGCGCGGCGGCGTCTGTTGTTGATCGAGGCGGCCACCGACGTCAACGACCTGCGCGTGCCCCCAGGCAACCGCCTGGAGAAGCTCTCCGGAGACCGGGTGGGCCAGTACAGCGTCCGGATCAACGATCAATACCGCATCTGTTTCATCTGGCGCGCCACCGCCGCATACGACGTGGAGATCACCGACTACCACTGACCACCCGGAACCGACACCTCCGACCACGGAAAGGAACACCGACAATGACTACAGACCTGAGCCCCATTCACCCCGGCGAGATCCTCCGCGAGGACTTCCTCGAGCCTTTCGGCATCACGCAGAACCGCCTGGCCACGATCATCGGTGTGCCGCCCCGGCGGATCAACGAGATCGTGCTCGGCAAGCGGTCGATCACCGCAGACACCGCGCTGCGGCTGGCCAAGGCGTTCGGCAACAGCGCCCAGTTCTGGCTCAACATCCAGGACCGCTACGAGCTCGACCTTGCGGCCGACAAGCTAGGCGACACCCTCGCCAAGATCACGCGCCTCTCGGCATAGATCGGCAGGTATCGGACTCGGTGCCCCGCGGACGATCCGGCGCACTCGCCGAGCTGCGGTTGCCCCAGCGCTTCACCGTTGGGGGCCACCGCTGGTGAGCATCAACGTTTGCGGGGTTCGATATCGAGTCGCCGTCGCGTGTTGTGGTTGCCGCAGACGAGTTCTGGAGTAGTGGTCCATTCGTGACGTTCGAGCCACGCCAGGACCGGTGAGGGTGGGTCGTCGCCGGAGGAGCCGGTGAGCAGCGGGCCGTCACCGCACCTCGAGCAGCTGACCACCACGACGTGGCCGTGCGGTTGACAGCGGGCACAGTGCCGCGCCTCGTGCAGGTGCTCGCGTTTGTCGAGGTGCAGCCAGACGGTGGCGAGGTCGGCGCGGTGCGGGACCAGTTCCCGACGCGTGGTGGGTTGATACCCGCAGGTCGGGCATGCCGATCCCGTCGTCGGGGGCGGCGGCGCCGCCGGATCCGGTGACGGCGAGGGCTTCTCCTCGTCCGGGTCGGTGTAGGCGGTAAGCGTCTCGGACTGTCGGGGCGGCAGATGCCGGTATAGGGTCGAGCGGGTCAGTCCGGTCTTCGCGGTGATCTCGGCGATGGTGGCGCCGCCCTCGCGTAGCTGGGTGGCGTAGGCGAGTTGGGCGTCGCTGACCACGCTGGGCCGGCCGGTGCGGCGGCCCTTCTCGGTGGCCACGGTGCGGGCGTGCGCGGCTCGCTCGACCGCGTACGTGCGTTCCATCTGCCCGAACAGCGCCAGCAGCACCACCGCCAGCTGGCCCATCGGGTCGTCCGGGTTCGTCGAGTCGATCCGGACCGGGTCGGCCAGATTGCGGAAGCCGATGTCGCGCTGGTGCAGGTCGTGGATCAGGTTCAGGGTGTCGCGGACGGTGCGGCCGAGCCGGTCGAGGGTGTGCACCACGATCACGTCACCGCCGCGGGCGTATTCGAGCAGCGCCTGTAGTCCGGGCCGTTCGGTGGTGGTCCCGGATTTCTTGTCCACGTAGATGTTCGCCGGATCAATTCCCGCCTTGGTGAGTGCGTCGATCTGCCGGGTGAGGTCCTGCTTGCTCGTCGACACCCGGGCGTATCCCAACTCCACACCCGGAGCGTACCGAAAGTAATGTTCGAACGGAACTTGTGACACACAATTATGGAATTAACTTCTGGGACACTCCGACGTGGGCTTCCACAGGATCCCGACGGGGTTTGGATGGCGTCCCATTTCCAGGGATGTGAAACGACGACACTTCCGCTCATCGCGGCATACGCTCCCCCGCTCGGAAGTGCACCGGACTCGAGTTCGACATCGCTGGTTGACACTCAGCGAGTCTGCTGACACTGCAGCAGGGTCGGGACAGCTCCCAAATTGGAGGGCACGCCATGCGCGGTGTTCAGATTCCTCGTTCGTCGGTCGCCTGGACCGTGGCAGCCGTGACCATCCTCACCGCACCGCTCGGCTCGTCCGCCTGGGCGAGGGCGAACCCGCCGTCGGTCCCGTCCGCGACGACCACAATGTTCCAGGCCCCAGTGACCTTCGTCTCCGCATGCAGCACGGTGGGGTTCAGGTGCTGGGTACCGTACCTGCTGTCCGCCGTAACTCCGTCAGCAACAACGAGCGCACCCGGCATGGTGACCTTTTCGGCAACGCCTCCGACCACCATCTCGATCACCACGCTCGACTGCATCGATGTGTCGGTGAACTGGCGAAACCTGAGCACCGGCGCCGCCGGCACCACCGTGCTCGAAGCGGTGCAGCCCGTCGACTTCAGTCGCCCCCGCACGTCAGACGAGTGGTGCCGATACACCCCCGAGACAGTGGCCACCGGCGGCGGCACGGTCGTCGCGACCGCCGACGTCAACGCCCACGTCCTCCCGCCCGCGAGCGACAGATGGCCCCAGGTACCGGTCAGTCCTGGGTTCGGATCCATCTCGGTTCCCTAGCTGGAGCGATCTCGAGATTAAGGGGACCCAGACAGGACACAGCAGCGTCAACTATCGAATTACCGTGACTCCAACGCATTTTCCAAGGATGGCTCATCGTGACAGGGCAGCGCCGCCATCTCCATTCTCAAGCGTCGGAGTTCGCTGCCGACGCGGCGGAGACCGGCTGTACACAGGACCGTCTGGGTACCCGATCGCAGGGAGGCGGTGATCGTATGACTACCCATGACTCCATCCGGCGCTGGGTTGCCGAACAAATGCACCTCGACCCCGACACGGCCGGGCCCGCCGACGTCGACCGACTCGACAACGTCACCGCGGCGGCCGAAGCGGGGTACGTCCGCGCACTGCTCCACCTGCGTGAATACCGCCCGCTGGTCGGATGAGGCAGGCCGATGGCTGGCCGGGCATCAGGGCGTGGGATTACCATTCGCACCGGGCTCTCCGTCACGCGCGATGTACGCAGTACCGCTGCGATCAACGGGGCGGTCCGGAATCTGGCGAAGAGTGTTCACGATCTTCCGCCATCGGGCTCGATCCGCAAGAAGTGCCCCGTGGGCTCCGCGTCGGAAAGCGATCGCCATTTCGGTACCAGTCTCTCCTGGGGCCTGCTCGCGGCCGAACCTGTCGATCTCGGCATCAGTCGCATCGATCTCAGTCTGGATTTCAGTGAGGACCTCGTCTGCAGCATCAGCAAGTTCCGACGTGATGGGAAGTGCCGCCGCAAAGCTGGCAGCAGCGGCCTGGAGTTCCTTGCTGTGTCCCTGCATACCAACAACCTCTCATACGCCGAGCCGTCGTCCCGATACCGTAAGCCCAACCCTCACCGGCGCTTCCCGATCGCGTCCCATGACTAGAACTCACTGACGTTGGCGAATTCGCCGGTCCTGCGGCAAAGGTGTTGCACGGAAGACGATTTCGTGTGTGGATGTCCAGGCCCTGCGGTGCCGCTTCGGTGCACGAGTTGGAATGTTGGCGTGCCGCCCGGTGAGTGAATTCCTACAAGGGCACGGAGCCGCCCTCGTCGCCGCGGGGTGCAGCTGTCCGTTACGCGGGATCGTCGTTGCTCGGTGGTGGTGTGGGCAGTCCGAGGTGGTCTTGGATGCGGTCGATCTTGCGTTCGATCCGTTCCATATCTTCGGCCTCGACCTTGAAGATCCAGTGCCGGGCACCCATCAACAAGATCGCCTGGAACACCAGTTGCAACCATTCGCTCTGCCAGTTCTCGAAGGTCGCGGCGAGGAATTCGGGCCAGTAGTCGGTCCAGCTGAACGACTGGCCGTGTGATTGCTGCTCGTTGCGGAAGCTGATCATCTGGGTGACGAACTGGGCAAGCCAGGACCCCAGGAACAGCACCACCAGCACGTACACCGCACCCCACCGTCGCACGTGCCGCACCACGACCACCTCCACCTCGGCGGGATCAGTGCTGCCCACGGTATCGGTCCGCGGCGGTGGGGTCAGTGAACCACGCGGGGCGTGGCGCGAAGTCTCCTCGGGTGTGAACCGATGCAATCGGGTACCCGACCGGTGTACTGGTCATCCGAGACGAGGAGGTTGTCATGCCGCGATCGTCGATCAAGGACGAGAAGGTGTACGAGGAAGTACGCAAGGACGGCGCATCGAAGCAGAAGGCGGCGCGGATCGCGAACGCCTCCGCGAAGCAGGGCCGCTCCGGCACCGGCCGAAAAGGTGGGAAGTCGCCGTCGTACGAGGACTGGACCGTCGACGAGCTGAAGAAAAAGGCCAAGGACGTTGGTTTGTCCGGCTATTCGTCGAAGCGAAAGGGTGAGCTGATCGACGCCCTGCGCAACCACTGACCGAACGCCCGGCCGTCCGTCGTGCCGAGGCAGTCGAGCAGTGTCGCACCCCTCGAAGTTTGTGGGGGCGTATGCCGGCCGCCGGCTGGCGTATGTGTCGTTGGGCTCGCGAGACCGCAACGTCGACCGTGCGCTCAGCGCCGGTCGGGGCCGAGTTCGACGATCTTCGTGGCCACGTCTGCCAGTGGTGTGTTCGAGTCCTGCGAGAGTTTGGTCAGCATCGCGAACGCCTGGGCGGCGTCGATCCCGAACCGCTCCATCAGCATGCCCTTGGCCTGCCCGATCATGTCCCTACTGGCCACCGCCGACAGTAATTGCTCTGCTGTGCGGGCCGCGGCGATCGCGATGGCCGCATGAGCTGCTAAAACTTCTCCGATCAGCACCGACTCGTCATCGAAGGCGTGCCGGGTCTTAGCGAACAGGTTCAGGGCACCGGAGGTGTGGTTACCGGTGTAGAGCTGGAAGGACAGGGTGCTGCGCACCCCGGCGTCGAGCGCGTGCCGGGTGAACCGTGGCCACCGGCGCTCGTCGGTGAGGTCATTGCTGCGGGTCATCCGTGCGTCGAGGGCGGCATCGACGCACGGTCCCTCACCGAGACGCTGCTGCAGGGCGTCCATCTGTTCCGGTAGATCGGAGGTCGAGCCGTGGGATTCGAACCTCTTACCGACGATCATCAGGATGTCGGCGCTGTCGGCGCCGGGGATCATCGACACCGCGGTGTCGGTGATTCCCCGCAGGGTGGTGTCGAGGTCGGACGACACAGCCCAACCCCGGGCGACGTCGGCCATCAATCGACCGAGGTCTTCGTGGTCGAGGGAAGTCATGTGCTGCGCCCTCCGAAATCTCGAGTGGTACGGGGCGCTCGCCGCGTCTCCGGGCCCAGGTGGGCGCTCGAACCGGCAAAGAACGAACCGAAGGCGTATGGCGACGCCTCTACTACCGACCCTACGTCGCCCAGGCCGATCCGCCCGCGATTCACCCGGGGAAGAATTCAACCGACGCGCCAAAGTTAGATCCACCACCTTCCCGTTCAACCGTGCTGCTCTTCGGCGCGGCCGTTGTCCACAGTCCGGATGGGCGCCGAGGGTGACGAGGGCGTCGAGGTCGCGGAAGGCCTCGAATGGGGTCGTCGCTGGGCGTCACCCAACCCAAAAAACAACCGATCATTCGTGCAGTTCACCACCCATTCGCGTTCGGACACGTCCGTCAGCGGTCAACCCGTTTTCGCGCAGCTCCCAGTACTGTGCGCTCATGCTGTATCGAGACGGTCCGTGAAGCATCGGGGGAACTGTGGCGCGCAAGGTGGTTGTCGAACTCGTCGACGATATCGACGGGACTGTGTTCGGCGAAGAAGGCGAGAAGATCACCTTCGCGGTCAACGGTGTCGAGTACGAGATCGACCTGAAGGACGAGCACGCCAGCGAGTTCCGCAAGCAGATCGGCTACTTCATCGAGCATGCCACCCGGGTGCGCGTGCCGAGGACTTCATACAAGTCTGCTACCACGTCCGGGGGTGCTATGACGCTTACGCAGTTCTCCGCCCGCTTGGACCCAGACTTGCTACAGCAGATGAAGATCGAAGTAGCCGCCCGTGGGACAACTTTGCAGGCGGCGACGGCCGAAGCATTCAGGTTGTGGCTGTCCTCGAAAGGTGAGGGTCCTCGGGGGATGCGGCCACGCGCACTGAGGTAGTAGCCCCATCGTCCTCCGGTGCTCCGATAGGCGATCCGCTTACGGGATCGCCAACCACTCCCGGTTGTGGGTGTCAGGGCGTCCTGATCGCCCGCCGCGGCAGCACCGGCACGGCCCGTCTCGCTTCGTAATGGCTGAGGAAACGCCAGGGAATTGAGACAGATTGCTTCGGCCATGCCGTGAGACAAGCAACAAGTCCGCAGTTCGCGGCGTCTCGAAATGCCGCCGGCAGCGAGACCCTACAGCATCCGCTTGGGGGACACCGAAGGTGGCCGACAACTCGTGGACTGGATCGAGCTGAATATGCAATGGACTGGAACTACTTCATCCATCCGGACATCTACCAGTGGATCTACTGGCTGGACGGCATGGGCCTGTTGTGGTGGTGACCGAGGTAGACACGTCAGGTACACCTTTGGTTGACCGCGAGCCGGTGTTCCGGCACAGGCTGTGTAGGTCTCGAGACTCTGGCCAAATCTCATCTGGGATGGCCACTCAGTGGCTCGCCGCCGTCTGAACCCGTTCTGGTGCGTGCGCGGTCAGCTCACAGGGTTTGGCTGTCCCGGTCTCGGAGAATCTGGTCACCCAGGCGGGTACACCGCCTCCTCGTCGGGGATCCCGAACCGGGTGGCACGCTCGCGTGCCGCGATGAATGCGCTCTTCGCCCTTGCTGCGTGTGGCTCTGTCAACTCGATCCAGGAACGCCTGGCGAACGCGACCTCATCTACGCCCACGACGGGCCTTCCGTGCCCGCCACTTGGAAGCCCAGACCGAACAAGCCTGGTGTTTGACCCTGGCCGTGAACGCTGTGATCGCCTGGACCGCAGAGCATTACGGGCTCGCGGCCCGATTGGATGCGCCGTCAGGGCCGCCGCATCGATGATGAGGTGCTGGCCCACACCTGCCCGGCGCGCAGCGCCAACATCAACTTCTTCGGCGGGATCGAGGTCGATCTCGACGCCGAACGCGCCGCGCTCGGTCCCACCGGGTACCGGCCGCTGCGGGTCCGCGACACTCTGTTCCGACCGCGCGGCCCGGGTCTGCGGTTACGGCGTTCCGCCCTCGGCCGGGGGGGTTGCTGCCGTGCCTGTTCGGTGGGTGGTGAGGAAGTTGTCGACGAGTCGGGCGCAGTCGTCGTGGTCAATGGTGCGCAGTCCGGTGAGGCGGGCGAAGACGATCGGGCCGAGGAGTTGGATGAGGGCGAAGGTGGTGTCGAGCTCGCCGAGCACGGCGCGGGCGTCGGGGCTGGTGAGGATGTGGTCGAAGGGCTGGCGGTATTGCTCGATGACGCGGGCGCGTAGCGAGGTGACCGCGGCCGGATCAGGCTGGCGGCGGTCTGGGTCGGTGTGGTCGTCGCCGAGGGATCCCATAGCCAGCCAGGCCAGGGTGGTCATCTGTACCGGGGCCTGTTCGATGAGGTCGGCCTGGGTGGTGAGCAGCGCGATGAGCCGCTCGCGCACGGGTCCGGTGCCGGTGGGGGTCTCGACGCGGGGGAGCAGCCGTTCGAAGGTCGCCGCGAGCAGGTGGGTGGTGCTGCCGAAGTGCCGGTAGAGGGTGGCGCGCGCGACCTTCGACACGCGGGTGACCGCCTCGACGGTGACCGCCTCGACACCGCCGGTGGACAGCAGATGGGTGGCCGCGTCGAGCAACCGGTTGCGTGAGCGTGCCAGCCGCGGATCGGCCTGCTCGGCGGCCGCGGTGAGTGGGTCGGTCGCTGCGGGGTCGGGGTCGGTCATGGCCGCGCTTTCCTCCGATTCGTGTCGTTCAGCCCTGGGTGTATGTGTGGACCCTATCCCACGCCCCGACCACTATGATACGAATGGTCTCGTACCGAGACCGTTGGTCTTTAAGTCGGGAGGTGGCGGTGAACACACCCGGGACGGACACTGTCGAGATCGCCCGGTGGACCAGGGCCCAGTGGTGGATGCTGACGGTGTCGTGCCTGGCGGTGGCGCTGGTGGTCGCGGCGATGGCGGCGTTGTATTCGGCGTTGCCGCAGATCGCGGTCGCGACCGGGGCGACGCAAGCCCAGCTGACCTGGATCGTCGACGGCTACACGCTGGTGCTGGCGTGTCTGGTGCTGCCCGCCGGAGCCATCGGTGACCGTTACGGGCGCCGCGGTGTGCTGGTGGCGGGGCTGGCGGTCCTCGCTCCCGGCCCCACCACCCGCCGCTCGCGCGCACCACGTCCGCAGGCCTTCACCGCGTCCCCCTGAGAGTGCATCTGGCAAACTCCGGTTCCGGTCACGCCGTGCGGGCGAGTCGGCGCCCGACCTGCAAGGCCTAAGGAGAGGCCGCGCGCTGACGCTGTGATCCCGATCGTTCGCGGTGGTTCGGTCGCGGGTTCAACTCCCACTCACTCCCGGGACCTTCGAGCCCTTCTGGTGGGGTAGTGCAGGACTACCCGACTCATCCGGTGGCCACCTTTAAACTCGACAGCCCGCGGAAGGACAGCCCGGTACGCCAGCGAGGCTGCTCGACGAGCCCGAGACCGGGAAAACGGGCCACCAGGAGCGGGAACAGTATGGATCCTTCGAGCCGGGCCAGCGGCGCGCCGAGACAGAAGTGGATGCCGGCGCCGAACGACAACGGCGGGACCCCGGTTCGGGTGATGTCGAGCCTATCCGGGTCACAGAATCGGTCCGGGTCTCTGTTGGCCGCCCCGAGCAGGGTCAATACGACCTGACCGGGATGTAGATCGACTCCTGCCAGCCGTGTCGGCTCGAGCACCGTGCGCCCGTTGGTCTGGACGGGGGAGTCGTAACGCAACAATTCTTCGACGGCATTGCTCGCCAATTCGGGCCTGGCACGCAGTTGGCGCATTTGGTCGGGGTGAGCGAGCAGCGCGGCGACGCCGTTGCCGATGAGGTTTGTGGTGGTTTCGAACCCTGCGGCGAACAACAGAATCGCGGTGCCGACGCATTCGTTGTCATCCAAGACGTCGTCGCCGTGCGCGACGGCGAGTCGGCTGAGTAGGTCATCGGCGGGGCGGGCGCGTTTGACCGCCAACAGGTCAGCGAAATACGTGGCAAGGTGGTCTTCGGCTTCACAGGCGGCGGTCAGAGCCTCAACATTGGCTCCGGGTTCCAGCGAGGCGAGCAGGGCACGCACCAGGGGCGCGGCTACTGCCCGATCGGCCATGGGAACCCCCAGAAGTTCGCCTATCACATTCACAGGCAGCGGGAGCGCCAGATCGGTGATGATGTCGACGAAGACCTGTTCCTCCATGACGTTGAGCAGGTGATGGATCTGTGTGATGACGCGGCTGCGCAACTCGTCAATGTGCCGAGGGGTGAACACGTCGGCGACCAGCCGACGCAGCCGGTGGTGGTCAGGGGGGTTGCGGAACAGCATGGTGCGCCGGAATCGATGCATGGCCCGACGTTGCAACTCTTCGGGGATCTCGGACAAGCCGAAGCCCAGCGACTCGTCGGCCTTGCCGAGGCTGCGGTCGCGGAGCGCCGCCGCGCAGTCGTCGTAGCGACTCAACACCAGTACCCCCGATCGTGTAACCAAGACGGGTCGCGTCTCCCGCAGTCGTCGGAACGCCTCGTAAGGTCCGGCTGCGCCGTGATCGGTGAGCAAGGCGTCCAGGAGCAGTTCCCTCTCGGTCGGTACGGTCATGCCTGCCTCCTGGCATTCGCCTGCGACTGCAGGAAATGTTCGACCTCGACCACGATGAACAGGGCGGTCGCCGTGGCGACCGAGCGAGCCTCTATATCCTCGATCCTGGCCGCGAGATTCAATTTCCGGCCATCGCGAGACCGTATATCGGCGTGCAGGGTGTAGGGAGTGGCGAGCAGAACCGGCGCGAGATAGTCGAGGTCGAGCCGGCGCGTCACGGCGAGTTCGCCGACCGTGTAGAGCAGGAAGCCGAACAGGTCGTCGATTACGGTCGCCACCGCGCCGCCGTGTGCTATCCCGGGCGCTCCTACGTGACGCTGGTCGAAAAGGTGGTGAGCAACGACGCCGTCTCCGCAACGCCGTACCGACAGGGCATGCCCGTGCGGGTTCGCCGGCCCGCAACCAAGACAGTTGGGATGGTGGGGCGGCAACTCAAGCGAGCCAGATTCCAGGAGCCGGAACGAGCGCACCCAGTCCTCCATGTCGGGGTCGGACGACCCGCCGACCGCATCCGAAGCCTTGCCCATGGTCAGACCTTCCTGTCGATGAAACCGCGCCCAACACCGGTCTCGAGTGTGACCGTTATGCAAATACCCCTGGCGCACTCCGGGGAGCGCGGTGGCAGCCTGTGGGCCCAACTCCACCTTGGCCAGGGCGAGGTGTGCCGCCCACCGGGAGATCACTGCCCCATCTCTCCTGGGCGTCTCCTTCACCGGTGCCGTGGTGCGCGCGATGGTCGTGAGAACTTCCCGCCCCGCGTATCAATTTCTCTGCTCCGTCCTACCCAGATCTGCGGCTGGAGAGGATTCCTAGATTTCGATGACGGCCAGCTCTCCTTCGGCGTGCAGGGAGCGCAGGCGCTTCTTGTCGAACTTGCCGACCGAGGTCTTGGGTACCTCGGAGATGAAGCACCATCGCTCAGGCAGCCACCACTTGGCGACCTTGCCGTCGAGGAAGTCGCGCAGATGAGCAGGTGTGGGCTCGCGACCGTCACGTACGACGATCACCGCGAGGGGACGTTCTTGCCACTTCTCGTCCGGCACCCCGATCACAGATGCCTCGAGCACGTCGGGGTGACCGGCAAGGAGCAGCTCGAGCTCGACCGAGGAGATCCACTCCCCGCCGGACTTGATCACGTCCTTGGTGCGGTCGGTCAGCGTGACGAAACTGCGTTCGTCGATCCGCCCGACGTCGCCGGTGCGCAACCAACCTTCCTGAAACTTCTCACCGTGATGCTCCTCGCCGACGTACGAGCCGGTGATCCAGGGTCCACGCGCCTGCAGCTCACCGACCGCTTCGCCGTCGTGCGGGAGCTCATTGCCCGCGTCGTCGACGATCCTCAGCTCCACTCCTGCAACCGGACGGCCCTGGGTGGCGCGCAGGCGCCACCGCTCCTGCACGTCGAGCGATGCCGGCGGACGAGCGATGGCGGCCAGCGGCGAGGTTTCGGTCATTCCCCACGCCTGGACGACCTGCACGCCGTACTTTTCCTCGAAGGCCTTCATCAGGTGAACGGGCACTGCGGAGCCACCGCAGGCGACCAGGCTGAGAGAGGAGACGTCGTAGCTGGGGTTAGCCTCCAAGAAGTTCAAGACGTCGTTCCAGATCGTCGGGACCGCGCCTGCGACGGTTGGCTTCTGGGCGTCGATGAGCCGCACCAGCGGCTCGGCCTGTAGAAACCTGTCAGGCATCAGCAGGTCGGTGCCTGCCATGAGGGCGGCATAGACCAGTCCCCAGGCGTTGGCATGGAACATCGGCACGATGGCGAGGATCCGGTCATCGCAGCTGACTCGCAGTCCGTCGGCGGCGCAGGCCGCCATCGAGTGCAGGTAGGTCGACCGGTGGCTATAAGCGACACCTTTGGGGTTGCCGGTGGTGCCGGAGGTGTAACACATGGCGGCTGCTGACTGCTCATCGAGGTCGGGCCAGTCGAACGTCTCGGGCTGAGCGGAGATGAACTCCTCGTAACCCACGACCATGAGCCCGTCACGGTGCAGCGGGGCGAGGTCCACCTCGCCGGTCACGACGACGGTGTGCACGCTGGTGAGCTGCAGCAGCACGGGGGTCAGCAGGGGGACCAGGCTTCCATCGAGAATGACGACCCGGTCCTCGGCGTGGTTGCCGATGTAGACAAGTTGGTCTGAGGTGAGACGTAGGTTGAGGGTGTGCAGCACCGCGCCCATCGAGGGCACCGCACAGTATGCCTCCACATGCTCCTGGTTGTTCCACATAAAGGTCGCAACACGCTCATCGCCTGTGATCCCGCATCCGCGCAACGCGTTGGCCAACTGGGCGGCCCTCCGTCCGACTTCGGCGAACGTGCCGACCTTCACGCTCCCGTCGGGCTGCAAGGTCCGCACGGTCGCCGAGCCATGCACACTCGAGCCGTGGCTCAGAATCGCCGCAGTTGTCAACGGGACGTTCATCATCGTGCTCTGCATAACATTCCTTCATTCAAGAGTGCCTTCGAACGAACAGCGATCCGGAGATCGATTCGCCGTGCGTCCCGGGGACTAGTGGGCTGTCACCGATCTGCAGCCGTCAGCGAGCTTGAAGCGAACTCCAGGGACTCGACCAGGTCCAACTCGAGTTCCGGCAGCCGGCTAGCCGCCATGGCCACCCCGGCCAGGCGAGCTCGCACATCTACGTCGCGCTGGATCCCGGCACGTGCAGTCTCGGTCCATGCCTGCGCACAACGGCTGGCGGCGACAGCGAGGTCTGCGGTGGCGAGGTCACCGGTCAGACGTGCGACATCCGCGCAGCCATCGGCGAGCAACCGGCGGAACAGCCCGCCGCCGGTGCCTGCCTTCTCGATGAAAGCGCTCAGGCTGAACAGGAGGATCTCGAGGTCGCCTACCGGAAGGTCGGCCCAGGTCCGAACGTCGGCCGCCAGCTGCGCGACCGCAGCTAAGCCCTCGGCCCCGGCCGTCGCTGTCGTGAGATCGACGATCCCCGGCTGCGACGGGCGGCGCATGCTAGCCGCGGACTGGCGAAATGCCTCTGCCGCCACTCCTGCCACGTCCGGCAGCGCGCCCGGCCAGGTGATGCGGTAGGTGCAGTGGCGCGTCGGTTGTGGGAAGGACGTCGAAGACCGCGCCCGAGCCAGGGCATCGAGCGGGACCTCCTGCACCTCGGCGCGGTCATTGTCCACGACAAAGGCAATCCCCTTGGCCTCGTCGTAGCCGATCACCACGATGTCGTGGCGACTCATCTGTAACTGGACCCGCAGGTACGGCAGCTCGGCGATGTCGCCCCACACCAGGCTGGGTCTGCCTGCGTCGATCTCGTCGAGAACCCACGACCAGCCCTCGCGGGGATCGTCGGTGGTGAGAACGTGGACCTGTCCGCCGAGCCGGCGGGGTAGATCGATTTCGAAGTCGGCGCCTCGTCCCACCAGGTACAGCGGTGGAACGAGGTCGCTCGATGGGAGGTACGCTAGCCCCAGCGCGCCGCCGAGCGCGAACACCAGACCTTCATCGGGCGGTCCGTCCCACCCCAGACCCTGCCAGTGCAGAAGATCCCGCATCGCGCCCGAACCACAGTGCCCCCCTATCTGATGGGGGTAGTCCTTGATCAGGGTCCTGCGGGGCATGTTGCTTCCTCTTCGAGTGGAGGGGCGGACGATGGGTTCGACGACTAGGTCAGTTGTTCCGGATTCTGTCCAGGTAGGCCTGGCGGGCCCCCATGTCGACGTCGTCGAGGAACACCGAGTCCGTGTCCAGGGCCGATCCGAGCCTGGCGGCCAGCCGTCCGGGGACGAACTTCATCGCCGCGACCATGCCGCCTGCGAGGCGGGTGACGCGCACGAAGGGACGCGGGTTCTCGATTAGATCGGCTGTCACTCGAGCGATCTCCTCGGGCTCGGCGTTGCGCAGTCCCTTGGCTCCAGCTGTCCCAGCAACGAGCTCGGTGTTGGTGAACGTGGGCCGGACGGTGGACAGCTGGACCCCGGACTTGCGGTATTCCAGTCGTGCTGCCTCCGTGAATCCGATGACCGCGAACTTGGTGCCGCAATAGGTCGCCAGACCGGGCACGGCGAGCTCGCCGGCCAGTGATGCGGTGTTGATGATGTGCCCGGCACGCCGCGGCAGCATCCGCTGAAGGGCGAGCTTGGTCCCAAAGATGACTCCCAGGACGTTGATCTCGACCTGCCGCCGGGTCACCGCGTCGTCTTCCTCGTGGACGTGCCCGGTGGGCATGATGCCCGCGTTGTTGATCAGCACGTCGAGGGGGCCGAGGTCCCCCTCGACCAGGTCGAGAAAGTCTCTGAACGAGTCAGGGTCAGTGACGTCGAGGCGGGTGACAACCTTCACCCCGAGCTCGGCGGCGGTCTCCTTGGCACGTGCCTCGTCGATGTCGCCGATGGCGACGCGGTGGCCTCGTCGGATCAGCTCCTTCGCGGTCTGGTAACCGATGCCGCGGGCTCCACCTGTGATCGCCACGGTCTTGGCGGCGGTGTGGGGGCTGTGCGTCGTCACTTGCTGTGCTCCTTGTTCAGACCGAGGCGTTGCCGCAGGCCGCGACCGGCTGCCGCGCGCAACACTCTTCCGGCGATGGCCGCACGCCGGGAGGTGTACGGGTACCACGTGAGTTCTCGTGCCAGGACAGGGATCCGCGGCTCGGTCACCGCCTGGACCCGGCAGTACTTGTGCAGCCCGTAGGCGCCGCCGAGCCGCGCACCGATACCTGAGGCCTTCCATCCACTGTGCGGCAGTGTGGTGGCGAAGAGGTTGCTGAAGACGTCGTTGATGTTGACCGCACCCGCATCCAGCCGTCGCGCGATGCGCTGCGCACGAGCATGGTCGCGGGTCCACACCGTCGCAGACAGGCCGTACGCCGAGTCGTTGGCCAGGCGGATGGCCTCGTCCTCATCCGCGACCCGCATCACCGGGATCGTGGGGCCGAAGGTCTCCTCGGTCATGCAGGCCATCGTGTGGTCGACGCCGACCAGGACGGTCGGAGCGTAGTAGTTCCCGACCGCACTCCGGGTTCCGCCGGCCAGGACCCGCGCACCCGCCGCCACTGCCTGGCTGACGTGGCGATCGGCGATCTCGACCTGCCTCGCAGTGACCATCGCACCCACGTCGTCACCTGCCGCCGCACCCTGGGTCAGGGACCGCACCCGGTGCGTCAGCCGGGCCACGAACTCGTCGTAGATCTCAGAGACCACATACACCCGCTCGACGGAGATGCAGACCTGCCCCGCGTTGAACAGACCGCCCCACGCGATCCCCTCCACCGCACGAGCAAGGTCGGCGTCCTCCAGCACGATCGCCGGATCCTTGCCGCCCAGCTCCAGGCTCACCGGCTTCAAGTGCTCGGCACAGCGGATCGCGACCGCCCGCCCGGTGGCTGTCGAGCCGGTGAACTGCACGAAGTCAGCGGCGTCCACCACCGCCGCACCCGCTTCGCCAGCACCCACAACATGCGCCAGAACCGGAGGGGCGCCGATCTCGTGCCAGCCCTCCACGACCCGCGCACACGTCAGTGGCGTCTCCTCCGAGGACTTCGCCAGGACCGCGCATCCGGCAGCCAACGCGGGCGCTGCATCCATGAGGAAGAGGGTGATCGGGAAGTTCCACGGCGTGATGAGCCCGACAACCGGGTACGGGTGGTAGGTCTTGGACAGCCGCTTCGGCAGACTCAGCAGACCCGAGGACCTGACCTGCTCGCCAGCGAGAAACTTCTCGGCATGGTTGGCGTAGTAGGTGATGAACTCACACGATGCTGCCGTCTCCACCAGGGCGTCAGGGCGCACCTTGCCCGTTTCGGCTTGCAGCAGGTCGGTGAGCTCGTCGGTGTGAGCCAGGATCCAGTCCCGCCAGCGATGCAACCATCTGGCGCGGTGCCGCGGGCCTGCTTCGGCCCACCCGACCTGAGCGCGGCGGAGGTCAGCCGCGATGCCGTTCACGGTCTCGCGATCATCGACGGGGACGGTTGCGACCAGCCGGCCGTCGGCCGGGTTACGCACGTCCAAGGCGTCCGCTGTGGCTGCCGTGCTCATCGGGCCTCCAGGGGTGAGTGGGGCCCGCGGGAGATCCCGTCGGGCTGGGCGCGGCTGGCGGGTGTGTCGGTGAAAGCGTCAGCGATCACGTGAGCGCACTTAAAGATCAGCGGTCCATAGGTGTGCCGAAGCTCGGTCAGGATCGCGTTCAAAGGCAGGTCGTCGAAGACGCCGCGCTCGCGGACGTACTCCATATGCTGGGCTCCGTCGGCGGTGAAGGCGTGCAGGGGGGCGTCGCGATCGCCGTCGAAATCCACCGGCGGTACACCGAAACGCGCACACAACTCGGTGTTGAACGCAGGCGTCGCCTTCAACCACCGGCCGTCGATGTAGAGATGGCTGTAGCCGTGATAGACGAACAGGTCTGTGCCGCCCATGAGCGCTCGCAACGTTTCGGTCTGCAAATGATTTCGGACGTCGGCAAAGCCCAGCAGCGCCGGAATCCCTGCCGCACGGCACACCGCGGTCAAGAGCACCGCCTTCGGGACGCAATAGGCGCGCCCGGTCTCGAGGACGAAGCTCGCTCGATAATGGGCGGGATCGTCCGACACCGTGTAGGGGTCGTACCAGATCTGGTCGCGGACGGCGGCGAAGAGGCGCTTCGCCTTGTCCCGGTCGGTGCTCGCATCCCCAACCGCGGCGGCGGTGAACGCCCGGACGGACTCGTGCTCGATGTCGAGGAAGTCGGTCGCCCCCAAGTACGCCACCGGTGCCTGATTCATCTGCGCTCCAGGGTGATCGGCAACCCGTCGACCGGAATGGGGAGCGAGGTGTTGTCCCACCTCGCTTCATACTGGTCGGGGACCGTCCAGGTGTAGGTGCGCAGCATGTGGTGCAGAATCGCCTTGACCTCGAGGGTGCCGAAGTGCAGACCGATGCACTTGTGTACCCCTCCTCCGAAGGGGATCCACCCGAGGCGGTGATTCTGGTCCTCACGCCGCGGTTCGCTGAAGCGGTCAGGGTCAAAGGTGTCGGGGTCGGTCCAGCACGACTCGTCGAAGTGGTTCACCGACGGAGCCACGGCCACCAGGGTGTTCGCCGGGATGTGGTGTCCGGCAATCTCCACGTTCTCGACCGTCTTGCGCATCACGATCGGCACGGGCGCCACTAGACGCAGCGTCTCCTTGATCACCAGGTCGAGAGTCCCCAGCGAGTCCAGGTCGTCGATGTCCGGGCGGCGTCCACCGAGTTGGTCGGACTCGGCCCGCGCCCGTTCCTGCCAGGCCGGGTGCTTGGCGAGGAAGTAGGCGGCAGCGGTGGTGGTGATGGTCGATGTGTCGTGGGCCGCCATCATCAAGAAGATCATGTGGCTGACGACGTCCTCATCGGTGAACGCCTCACCGTCGGCCGTGCGCGCATGGCACAGCCCCGCAAAGAGGTCGCCTCCCTGGCCACTTCGAGCCGCCGGCAGGTGCCGGGTGAAGTAGTCCTCCAAGAGCGCGCGCCCACGGACTCCGGCTCGCCAACGAGTCCCCGGCAGCGGGAAACGGATGAGCGAGCTGGCTGCACGCACGGTGGCCACGAAGGCGTCGTTGATGGCGTCGGTGTCCTCGCTTCCCCCCCGACCTGCCATGAAGACCTTCGTTGCGACGTCGAGAGTCAGGGCCTTCAGCAGCGGGTAGATGCGCGTGGATTGGCCCGCTGTCCACCCGGGGATTCTGGTCTCCAGCGTCGGGCCGAGCTGGTCGACGTAGCCGGCGAGCCGGTCACGGGTGAACGCCTCCTGCATGATCCGCCGATGCATCCTGTGTTCGTCGAAGCTCATCAGCATCAGGCCCCGGTGAAAAAAGGCATCGATGAGATAGGTCCACCCGTCCTGGGAGAACGACTTCGCCTTGGCCGTCAGCACCTCCTGTGTGGCATCCGGGCCGGCCACCGCCACTATTTTCGTGCCGAAGGCGCCCATCCACGAGACAGGTCCTAACCGCTGGTACCTGGCACGGGAGAAGTTAGAGCCGAACCGGATGTAGTCCAGGGTGTGACCGAGCAGAGGCAAGCCGGCGGTCCCTAGGACCGGCTCGAGGCCCGACCCCGCCGGGGGCGGGGCGAGCTCACGGACAGGCCACCGGTCACTGGCCCCTAGCAGGGCCGCGTCGACCCGACTCGGCAGTGGCACCATGAGGACCGACGAGAGCCGCTCACGACCCTTCGCCAGCGGGAGATGGATGACGTTCGTCACTGATGTTCCTTTCCGAAACGCGGTCCGCACTCGCAGTCGTCGTACCCATCGCCCAAGGACCCGTCATCTCAGGCCGAGCCGGCGAGCACCAATTCGGCCCGGTCAATGGGGAGTTGCTGCGTGATGACCCGCTTGCTGAACATGAAGTCGCGGGGGCGTTTGATGCAGTCGGCGGCAATGAGCTCGCCGGCACGGAGGTAGAAGCAGGTGAAGTCGCGGTCCCGGGTGGGGTCGCCGCGGAGGACGACTTCGTCGTACCCGGTGTTGAGACCGGCGATCTGGAGCTTGAGATCGTATTGATCTGACCAGAACCATGGAAGCGCCGCTATCTTCTTGGACTTCCCGCAGACGGTCGCGGCGGCGACCTTGGCCTGCTCGCCCGCGCTCGGCACGGACTCCAGGCGTATGCGACGGCCGTAACGGGCCATGTCGTGACTGGCGCAGTCCCCGGCGGCGACGATGTCGGGGTCGCTGGTCCGGGTCTGGTCGTCGATCACGACGCCGTTGTCGACGACCAGACCGGCGGCGGCGGCGAGCTCGGTGTTCGGCTCAACGCCGATGCCGACAATGACGAGGTCGGCGGGAATTGATTCGCCACTGGCCAGGATCACTTCGCGGACCCTGCCGTCGCCGGACAGAGCCTCGACCCGCGCGCCCGTCCGGATGTTCACGCCCTCCTCCCGGTGGATCCGGTCGAAGAACGCCGATACCTCCGGGGCGGTGACCCGCTCGAGGACGCGCCCGGTCGCCTCGAGCACGGTGACTTCCAGGTCCAGTGCCCGCAGCGAGGCGGCCGTCTCCAGTCCGATGTAGCCGCCCCCGACGATCACCACCCGCCGCCCGGGGGTGGCGGACGTGCGGATCATCTCGACGTCTGCGGCGGTCCGAAGGTAATGGACCCCGGCGAGCTCGGCCCCAGGAACTCGGAGCTGACGAGGGCGGGCTCCCGTGCACAGCGCGAGCTTGTCGTATGTCAGTGTTTCGCCGGTGCTCAGAACGATGTGCCCAGCCGAGCGGTCGATCGCCTCCACGTGCGCGTCCAGAAGCTGGATTCGCTGCTTGGAGTAGAAGTCCGCACTGCGGATGGTGATCTCGTCGAGTACACGTTTGCCGGCCAGGTAGGCCTTCGACAACGGGGGGCGTTGATACGGAGCCGCCGACTCGTCGCCGATAAGGACGATCTCACCGCTCCACCCTTCCTGGCGCAGACTCGCTGCGAGCTGGGCTCCGGCATGGCTGGCACCGATGATGAGGGCTCGCTGCGATGTCATGTGCCGGATTTCGGAGTGAGGCGCACCATCATCTTGCTGATACCCCTCACGAAGTTGGACTGCACGTACTCGGGTTCGCCGACGACCTCGATGTTCTCGAAGCGGGGGAGCAACTCCTCCCAGAGAATTCGCAGCTGCATCTCGGCCAGTCGGTTGCCCATACAGCGGTGTACGCCGAACCCGAAGGCGATGTGGTTGCGGGCGTTGGCCCGGTCGATGATGAAGTCATCGGGTCGCTCGAACACACGCTCGTCGCGGTTGCCCGAGGCGTACCACATCACTACCTTGTCGCCCTTGCGGATGAACTGCCCGTTCAGCACGGTGTCGGCCTTGGCGATCCGGCGCATGTAGGCCAACGGTGTTTGCCACCGGATGATCTCCGAGACCATATTGGGGATCAGGTCAGGGTTCGCCTTCAGCTTCTCGAACTGGTCAGGGAACCGGTTCAACGCGAGAACACCGCCGCTCATCGAGTTCCGCGTCGTGTCGTTGCCTCCGACGATCAGCAACACAAGGTTGCCCAGGAACTCCATCGGTCGGTCGATCAGATCCTTGGTGTCTTCGTTGCTCTGCAACAGGGTGATCAAGTCGAAGCCGGGTTCCTCCCCGGCAGCTGTCCGGGCCGCCTTGTCATGCCAGAGAGCGCTGAGACCTCGCGCCATGTCGCGCATGCCGCGGAACACCTCGTCATTGTCCGAGGGACCGCCGTTGGCTTGCTCCATCGAGGATGCGAGATCAGACCAGTAAGCGAGCTTGCGACGCTGCTCGTACGGAAAGTCCAGGAGGGTCGCAAGCATCCGAGCGGTCAACTCGACCGAGACGCTCTGGACCCAGTCGAACGGCTGATCCACGGGCAGGTTGTCCAGCACCTCCTGGACGCGCGATCGAATCAGACCCTCCATCTCACGCAGGTTCTTCGGCGCGACCACGCCTTGGACAGCGGACCGCTGCGCGTCGTGGCGTGGCGGATCCATCGCGATGAACATCTCGATATCAAGAAAACGAGGCGGGACCCCGATGACGATCAACGGCTCGGCGGAGAAGACCTCATGGTTCTTGTCGACGGCCACGATGTCGGCATGCCTCGTGACGGACCAGAACGGACCGAACGGACTGTTGGGCTGATAGTGGACCGGAGCCTCGTTGCGCACGCGCTCGAAGTACGACTGCCAGCGCCCCTGTCGATAGAGAAAAGGGTTACTGAGGTCGATGTCGGCGAGTTCGACGTCCTCCACCGGCGGGATGGGGCTCTCGACAAAGAGCCTCTCTCCATTCGTTCCGGTCACCCATCGCCGGGTCTTGTCGTACAGCTGTGCGCCCTGGATCTGCCGCTCCATCGGGATAGTCGACTGAACCTTGGCGGCGATTGCCTCAGAAATCTTCATCGCGTCTTATCCGTCTCTCTCGTCGTCACATCTGAAACTCAGGCATTCGGACGATCAAGCCGTCCCACGCCTGGGAGACCGGCATCTGGCAGGACAGTCGAGAGGTCGGCTGACGCTCAGGGTTCATCGCGAGCATCTCCTCCTCATCGGCGCCGGAGAGGCCCACCTCCTCGGACCACTGCGGATCGACGATCACATGGCAGGTGCCGCACGCGGCCTCGCCTCCGCAGTCGCCGTCGATGCCGGGCACCGCGTTGTTGGTCGCGACCTGCATCAGCGACTGACCTTCCTCGAAAGGCGCCTCGTGCTTCTCGCCGTCGTGGGAGACAAAGGTGACAACTGCCATAGCCAACTCCTGATACGTTGTCCTCGGCTTGGGAACTTGGTCAAAGTGTTGTCGAGGATGAGCGCGGCGGCTATGTTCGGCGGAGTCAGAAACTTGTGAATTCGGCTCAAAGGGATCATGGTGAGCCAATGATCCTCAATGACGAGGGTGTGCCCCCGCTTCTGTTCGTGCAACTGCTCGAGCGCCAAGCGCTCGACCCAGACGCCCTCGCGCGGCTTCGCAACATCATGTCTCGCGAAGGAACCGACGAGGCGACGCTGATCCAGCATGACGTCCAGGCCCCGATACGGTGGTTTCGGGAGGTCTACCCCGAACTCGACGTCGACCAGGCAACCCTGCTCGGCTTCGCGTTCGCTGAACAGGCCCAGTTGACGTCCTTCGGCCCGTTGAGTTTTCCGCTGGTCAGCGCAGGCTCGGTAGCCGAGATCGTGGAGCTGCTCACCTATCTGCCGTTGATCTCGACAGCCCTCAGTCCACAGTTCCATCCAAGTGAGCACGGCCTCACCGTCGGGTTCACCGCACACACAAGCGATCCGGCCCTGGACTGCCTGGTCGTCACCTACTGCGGGTCGGCGCTACTGCGACTGCTTGACATGCTCGCCGGCGACATGCCGACCGTCACACTCCACCTGAGTTGGCCAGCGCCGCCCCTCCTGACCAATCATGAGGACGTACTAGCCGGGCGCCTGTTCTTCGACGCTCCGATGTCGTTCCTCCATGTTCCCGCGGACACGCTCAACGAGGTTTGCCGGTTCTCCGATCCCCTCACGTACCGACTCGCCATCGGCGATCTGCAGCGAACTCTCGACCAGCGGGGCAGAACCACGTCGTTCTCGGAGAAGGTGAGACGGCTGCTGGAGAAGGATCCCGGACAGGGAAGTAGCCACTGGGTCGCACACGAGCTGTCGATATCCACCAGCACACTCAAGCGGCGCCTCTCCGAAGAGGGGACCACCTTCCGCGAGTTGCGCCAGTCATTCCTGCGCGAGCGCGCGATGCTGCGGCTACTCGACCGATCAATGTCGGTGAGTGAGGTCGCCACGGAGCTCGGATACAGCGACCTCACCAACTTCTCACACGCCTTCAAGCGATGGACCGGCCGCTCTCCGAACGAGTTCCGGCACCCATAACCCTGAGCCGTCCCGTCTCCGACGGGTTGAAGGGGCTGCCGGATGTGCTAGAGACGTGTGGGTCCGTCCCCAGTGCGTGAGACCAGTGGCACAGGTCCAGGGGACCGACCAAGGTTTCGGTCCGACATGGTCTTCCCGAGTCTCGGGGTCACCACGACGGCGCGACCAGTGGTGGAATCCGCATCGACCTGGGCACTTTGCAGCCAGGCCGAGTGGGCTAGGGCCTGCGGCATGGGCATGTACTCGGGCATGATCACCATTCTCGGAAAGGGACAACTCCGCATGACAACCCACATTCTCCGGATCGAAGGCAGGCACTGCGGCAGTTACGCACTGCTCATCGACGACACCCTCGAGGACCTGCACAACATGGCCAACACGCACACTTCGATGAAGAAGGGCCGCAGCGCCTGAGATTCCCACGCTTCTCCGGAGACTTTCCATCAGGCTCCGACGAGCTCGGGTTCGATGATATCTGCCTCCTGTCCGTCTGGTCGGTCGTAGTAGGCGCGTTCGTATTCGTCGGATGACAGTCCGCGCAGGCCGGCCTGAATCCTGCGCGGGTTGTACCAACCATCGATGTAGCGGAACAACGCCGCCTCCGCCTCGGCTCTGGTGTCGAATATTATTGCGGGCCAGTAGATAAGCTCGATCTGGGGTGTCGACCGCAGGTTGTCGGCGAGCGCATTGTCGAAGCTGTCCCCGATGCCTCCGGTAGACGGGGCGATGCCCGCGTCGACGAGCCGCTGGGTGAACCGAACCGCCGTAAATTGACGGCCCTTGTCTGTGGAAAATCAACTCCCCGCCCGGACATCGCGGGAGAACAGGGCACAGTCGAGCGCCGAGAGCACCAGGTCGGTGTCCGCCCGCGGGCCGGATCGCCAGCCGACCACCTTGTTCGAGAACGCATCGCGCACACTCGCCAACCACAACGCCCCCTCCCGTGAGGATCCGCGTCAGGTCGGCCACCCACTTGGTGTTGGGCGCGGTCGCCCGGCCGCGTCGAGCAACCGGTTGCGTGAGCGTGCCAGCCGCGGATCGGCCTGCTCGGCGGCCGCGGTGAGTGGGTCGGTCGCTGCGGGGTCGGGGTCGGTCATGGCCGCGCTTTCCTCCGATTCGTGTCGTTCAGCCCTGGGTGTATGTGTGGACTCTATCCCACGCCCCGACCACTATGATACGAATGGTCTCGTACCGAGACCGTTGGTCTTTAAGTCGGGAGGTGGCGGTGAACACACCCGGGACGGACACTGTCGAGATCGCCCGGTGGACCAGGGCCCAGTGGTGGATGCTGACGGTGTCGTGCCTGGCGGTGGCGCTGGTGGTCGCGGCCATGGCGGCGTTGTATTCGGCGTTGCCGCAGATCGCGGTCGCGACCGGGGCTACGCAAGCCCAGCTGACCTGGATCGTCGACGGCTACACGCTGGTGCTGGCTTGTCTGGTGCTGCCCGCCGGAGCCATCGGTGACCGCTACGGGCGCCGCGCGGTGCTGGTGGCGGGGCTGGCGGTGTTCGCCGCCGCCTCAGCGCTGCCGCTGCTGCTGGCCGACCCGGTGTGGCTGATCGCGGCGCGCGCGCTGGCCGGGGCGGGCGCGGCGCTGGTGATGCCCTCGACGCTGTCGATCCTGACCGCGGGGTTCGCCCCTGCTCATCGCGGCCGGGCGGTGGGGGTGTGGGCCGGGGTCGCCGGGTCCGGGGCGGTGCTGGGCATCCTCGGTACCGGGGTGTTGCTCGAGCGGTGGTCGTGGCTGTCGGTGTTCGTCGGGTTGACCGTGGCCGGGGTGGTGCTGGCGGGGTTGGCGTGCACCATCGCCGAGTCCCGCCAGCGTGAGCATCCGCCGGTGGACTGGGTCGGTGCCGCGGCGGTGGCCGTCGCGGTCGCGGCGATCGTGTTCGCCGTGATCGAGGTCCCCGCGCACGGCTGGGCCGACCCGCTCGTCGCCGCCACCGCCGGGGTCGGTCTGCTCGCGACGGTGGTGTTCGTGGTCGTCGAGCTGCGCTCCTCGGCACCGCTGCTGGACGTGCGGTTGTTCACCCACCGCGGTTTCGGTGCCGGCTCGCTGTCGGTGACCATCCAGTTCCTGGTCACCTTCGGAGTGTTCCTGCTGCTGGTGCAGTACCTGCAGCTGATCCTCGGCTACGGGCCACTGGCCTCGGCACTGGCGTTGGCGCCGATGGTGGTGCCGCTGATCGTGATCTCGGTGATCGCGCCGTGGCTGTCGAGCCTGGTCGGATTGCGGGCGATGACCGTCACCGGCCTGCTCACCATCGCCGCCGGACTGGTGCTGGTGAGCCGGTTCACCGTCGCCGCGCACTACCCCGACCTGCTGTGGCCGCTACTGATCACGAGCGCGGGCCTGGGATTGTGCACCGCCCCGGCGACCTACGCCATCGTCGCCGACACCCCCGAGGCCAAACACGGGGTCGCCGCCGCGGTCAACGACGCCGCCCGCGAGATCGGCGCCGCGATCGGGATCGCCGTGGCCGGCAGCGTGCTCGCCGCCGGCTACACCCACCACATCCAGCCCGCCCTGCCCCGGCTGCCCGAGCCCGCCCGCGGCCCGGTCGCCGATTCCCTGGCCGCCGCCCTACAGGTCGCCGACCAGGCCGGACCGGCGGCCCAGCCGCTGGCCGAGTTCGCCAAGGCCGCGTTCGTGCACGGCAGCAGCCAGGCCGCGCTCGCGCTGGCCGCCCTCACAGCCGCCGGGGCGATCGTGCTGGCGGTCCTCGCTCCCGGCCCCACCACCCGCCGCTCCCGCACACCACGCCCGCACACGTCCACCCCGTCCCGCTCGAACACCCCCTTCTCGTGAAAGAGGCCCGTCATGACGGCCTACCGCACGATCATCGTCGACACCGACGGATCCGACCGCTCCTACCGCGTGGTCGACCACGCCGCCGAACTGGCCCACACCACTCACGCCCAACTACTGATCATCAGCGCCCGCCACGACATCGACGAACGCGCGGTCGGCACCGACCTCGACCGGCTCGGACCCGACGCCTACCTGCTGCGCGGCACCGCCCCCACCGACGCCATCTTGCGCACCGCCCACCAGCACGCCCTCGCCCACGGCGCCACCGACATCGAAACCCACATTTTGCCCGAACCCCTCCTGCCCGCACTGCTGCACCTGGCCGCCACCGCCGCCGCCGACCTCATCGTCACCGGCAACCCCCACCCGTCATCACTGCTGGCCCGGCTGCTGTCCATCCCACCGATCGAGCTTGCCCGCAAAATCCCCTGCGACATCCTCATCGCCGCCACCCGGTAGACAAACCCACAGAAAGCACTCATGACCGAGGACACACCCCGCACCGGCACACACGAGCCCGGATCCGAACCCTGCGAGGCCGAGGACTCGATCCCCACCTTCCCCGTGGTCGCGTCCGAATCCGCCGACCTGCCGCCTCACCACGACCACTGCCTCGGCTGCGGACCGGCCAACCCCCACGGCCACCAGCTGCGCGTCCGACGCGACGCACACGGCGTCCACGCCCACCACCGTTTCGACGCCCGCCACGTCGGCGCCCCAACGATCGCCCACGGCGGTGCGGTCGCCACCGTCCTCGACGACCTGTTCGGATTCCTGCTCTACACCGTGGGAGAACTCGCCGTCACCCGCCACCTCGCCATCGACTACCTCGCCCCGGTCCTGCTCGACACCCCCTACACCCTCCGCGCCCACATCCACGCCCGCGACGGCCGCAAACTGCACCTGCGAGCCACCATCGAAAACGACCACGCCCACGTGGTCACCACCGCCACCGCCGTGTTCCTCATCGTCGACATCGACCACTTCCTGACCCCACGACACACCACCCCCCACACCGATAACGCCCCGGCGGCGACCACGCCCACTGCACACGAAGACCAACAACGCCCGCATATGGACAGACCCTGACGTGTTCCGCAAGCCGATCGCTGACGGGCGGCATCCTGCATCATCGGGAGATGACTTCACGGGGCGTTGTCCGGTTCTGGAGGAGAGAAGGGGGGTGGGGCGCGGCAGATCCGGCCTGAGACTCGCCAACTTGTGGTGTCGGTCGTCGCCCCTATGCTCGGTTCGATACGCGAGATTCCGGGCTCGTCTCTTGCGACCTTGGCAGACAGGACACGGAAATGCCTGACACGGGCTCAAGCTACGTTCACCCGAAGTGTTACGCGAACACGAGAGGCGGCTGCTCGACCACTATCTCGGGCGAGCACTACATATCTCACGCGCTGATCCGCCTCTACACATTCGACGACCCCGGCGTCCGGATCCAACCGAATTACCGGATTCCCGTCGGCATCCAGCCAAGGAGATTCGTCGCTAATGTGCTCTGCACGGCGCACAACAATGGACTCAGCGATGCGGACGGAGCAGCGCTCGCCTTCGCGACCTTCCTGCGCAGCATCGCTCTCCGGTACATGAACGGAGCTGGCACCTGGGGTGAGCCGGACGAGTTCGAGGTGTCAGGAGACGACTTCCAGCGATGGGTGCTCAAACTACTGATCACTCATGCCGCCGCGGACGTGTTCACTGAGAGCAACGGCGAGCGCGTAACGACTGTCGTCTCCGATGAGGCGATCGACCTGTTGCTCGATCGCGCGGGCTGGCCCAGCGCATGGGGGCTCGGTGTGACAGGCGATCTCTCAAACGCACATCTGTCGTTCGATCCGTTCACCCGGATCGAGACGGTTACGAGCGACTGGTGGTCGGCCGCACCACTCATCAAACACGATCCGAGATTGCTGTTCGGCGGGGTCGTCGACCTGGCGGGTGTCAGCTTCACGCTCTGCCTGTTCAACCAGTCCGAAGCACTGCTGCACGATGACGAAATCAATCCACTTCACAGAGTCACGCAGCGCCCGAGTTCGCTTTCCTGGGTGCTGAACGGAGTACCGAAGACGATACGGTTCCGCTGGTCAGATCCATGGGAGCATGTTCCGGTCACCTTCACGATGCGACGTTAAGTTGGAGGGCATCCGGCCCACCCCTTCTCCGAAGAGCCTGACCTCGCCTGCCAGAACTGCGGGCTGTCGGCCAACCAGTTGTGGCTGACCGCGCCCGCCATCGCTACCGTTCTTGACCTGTGTCGCGGCCGCGTTCGGCTCGCAGGCCGGGTGGGAGCCGTTCGATCGTGGTGGTGTTCGTGGCGGTGGCCGCGGTTGCGTGGGTGGGGTAGTCGGACTGGACCAGCCGCATGACTTCTGCCAGCTCCGTGTCGGTCACCGTTTCGGCGGCGGCCGAAGGCTGGGCGCCGTTGGCGTGCGTCTCGGTCAGCGCGGCGTGGTCTCGTTCCCAAACCGCTACCGGTGGGATGGCGGCTTCTGTGAGTGCGGTTCCGACTGCTTTCTCGGCGGCGGAGATCGCGGCGTCCCGGGTGGGGAAGGTGCCGCTGTCGAGGATTTCCCGATCGTTGTGGGCGGACCAGTACCAGTCGCGGCCGGTCCACTTCACCACGGCGCCGGGATCGCCGGTGTCGCGGTCGAATCCGGCGGTGAGCTCGGAGCCGATCTCGTCACCGTGCTGCCACCGTGGGGGTTGCGGGTTCTCCGCCATTTGGGCTTTGCGTTCGGCATGCTTCTGGGCGGCCGCGACCATCCGGGCCGGGGTGGCCGCCCGCAACTGGTCCTGGGTCATGCGCTGGTTGTCGGCGTGGCCGCGGGTGGGGTTGAGGTCGCGGGTCCAGCCGCGGTACATGCCGGCGGCCGCCAATCGTTCCTTGGTCGCCGCCTTTTCGGCGAGCGCTTCGGGGGAGTTCTCCCGGGCGGCGAGGTCGGCCCGCATCTCGTTGTAGGTGTGTGTGAGGCGGGTGATCTCCTCGGTCTTGGCGAACGGGACCCCCAGCTTGTCGGCGAGCTGCTCGGTCTGGGCGGCCATGTAGTCGCGGTCCTTGACGTTCAGGTCCATCGCGGCGGGCAGGTCGGCGGCCATGTTGGTCAGCCGGGTCACCATCCCGGATCCGCCTTCGGCGCTGGCGAGGGCGAGGTCGACGACCTCGGCATCGACGGTGCGGACGATGCCACCGGTGAGCCGGAATGCGTATCCGCCGACAGGGAGCCGGCCCATCGAGATTTCGGCGCCGGCGATCTCGGCCACCAGGTGCTGGCCGTCGGGTTGGCGTTCGAGGTCACCGGCGATGTGCGCCAGCCGGGTTTGCACCGCCTTGCGTACCTCCGCCGGTTCGGCGAACGAGACGGCGCGGCCGCCCACGGTGAGGGTCCGCTGTTTGCGGGGCAGTTCATTCCAGGTGGTGAGGGCGTCTGCGACCTCGCGGCCTTCCTCGATCTGCTTGGTCAGGATCGGCAACCGGGTGCGGTTGTCGTGCAGCTGCCACTTGATTCGCTCTTGATCGGAGCGGTGGGCGCGGGCTTCGGCATTGAGCTTGCGGAGTTGCGTTTCGAGTTCGACGACCTCGACGTAGCGGGGATCGCCGGTCGCGGCGGCCTTGGTCGCGGCCATCGAGGAGGTCATGTCGTCGCCGCCGATGTCTTCGGCCTCGGAGAAGTCGAGCACTCCGCGGCGGAGTTGCTCGATGTACGCGGATTTCTTCTCCACGGTCTGCCATTTGGTGGTGTCGTAGGAGCGTTCCCCGACGATGTTGATGATCTCGACTGTTTTGTTCTGGTTGCCTTGCCGGATGATCCGGCCCTCGCGTTGTTCGAGGTCCGCGGGCCGCCAGGGGCAGTCGACGTGGAAGAGCGCGGTCGCGCGTTTCTGCACGTTCATGCCGGTGCCCATCGTCTCGGACGAGCCGATGAGCACCTTCACCTCACCGCGTCGGCAGGCGGCGAACAACTCCCGCTTGTCCTTCGGTTTGGGGTAGTCCTGGATGAACTGGACCGCCCCGGGGGACATGCCGCGGGCGACGAGGTCGGCGCGGATGATGTCGTAGAGGGTGTCGTCGCGGCCGGGCTTGGGGGTGCCGCGGTCGAGGAACACGATCTGCAGACCGCCGGTGCGCGGTTCCGGGTTGCCGGCGTCGTCGTAGTAGACGGTGTCGGCGGTGCGTTGCTCGATCTCCCAGAGCTTGTTCACCAGCAGGTCGACCCGGCCTTCGCCCGCGGGGGGTGCGTCGAGGCCGCCGAGGCGGGGGTCGAGGGTGACGTTGGCGCCGTCGCTGCCGATTTTGAGGGGGTTGTCGATGTGCGCGGTCTTGCCGGTGTACATCTGCATCCGCTCGTCCAGGTCGATCATGAAGTCGCGGACCTGTTGCGGCATTTCGAAGGTCAGGTTCTGGCGGGCGCCACCGGCGATCTCGGGAAGGGTGGCGGGGACCTGTTCGCGGACGACGATGTCGGTGAACTGGGCGTTCATTGACATCAGGGCGGGTAGGTTGACGAACTTGCCGATCCTCGACACCGATCGCAGTTCGGTGCCGGTGATGTTCATTTCGACCGATTGGCGCATCGCGGCGAAGTTCGCCGCCCAGGCGTCGATGTTCTCCATGCCGCCGGCCTCGAGCAGGTCCGGGCGCAGGTACTTCGTCATCACCCACAGTTCGGACATGCTGTTGGCGACCGGGGTGCCGGTGGCGAAGGTGACCACTTTCTCCGGAACGGGTTTGCGGCCCTCGACGGCGGCGCGTTGGCGGTATTTGCGCCGCAGGTAGGACAGTTTCATGTCCAGGTCGGTGGCCCGGCTCGATCCTTCCCGCAGCGCCAGGTCGGCGTTGTTGGACTGGCGCGAGAGGTTCTTCCACATGTGCGCTTCGTCGAGAAACAGGTAGTCGCAGCCGGTTTGCTCGAAGGAGAAGCCGACGTCCTTGGAGTCGGCGTTGATTTTCTTCTCGAGCTTTTCCTGCCACCGCTTCTTGGCCTTCTCGATCTCCTTGATCGTGTTCTGCCCGGTGGCGGTTTCGCGGGCTTCCTCGAGCCGGGTTATTTCGTCGGCGATGTAGGCGGCCTGGGTGTCGACCGAGCACTGCATCTTGGTGAAGGCGGGTTCCGGGACGATCACCAGATCCCAGTCCTGCGAGGCTGATTGCGCCATGAACAGTTGCCGGTCGGCGCGGGACTTGAAGTCGTCACCGACCAGCACCCGGGCACCGGGGTAGGCGTCGGCCACCTCACGGGACCACTGGTCGACCAGGTGGTTCGGGACCACCACCCAGGGCTGTTTGATCTGACCGAGGCGGCGCATCTCCATCGCGCACATCGTGATCGACCAGGTCTTGCCGGTGCCGACGGTGTGATCGAGCAGCACCGCCGGTTCGTTGATCTGCCGCACCGCGACCGCCGCCTGGTGCGGGTGGGGTGTGATCCGCAGCCCGGGGAAGGTGCGGCCCTGCCCGTTGTAGGAGGGGTCGACGAAGGAGTTGAACCGGTCGTTGAACGCCCGGGTCAGCTTGGCGGTGCGGGCCGGGTCGGCGAACAACCATTCCCCGAACGCCGTTTCGAGCATCTCGGCCCGCTGTTGCAGTTCCTCGGTGAGCTCTTCGTGGAACCGCGGCTTGGGGGAGTGTTCGAGTTCGGCTTCGGTCTTGAAGACCCGGATGGGCTGGTTGTTGGCGATCTTCTCGAGCAATGACAATCCGTCGACGCCGCGCCTGTCCCCGGCCGTTTCGTACGGCAGCCCGTAGGGGTCGGTGTACTGGTCTCCGGCGATCGTGAAGTCCCAGGACGCGGTGATGGGGGAGTACTCGACCGCGATGCGGGTGTCCGGGTGCACCGAGAACGATTCCCGGATGAACTGCTCGTACAGCGGGACCGGTACCCAGTTCGCACCGGGGCGAACGGTGATGTTGGTCGGATCCAGATCCGTCGGGATCACCTGCCGCAGTGCGCCAACCGCTCCGGCGTAGAGCTGCGGGTTCTGCCGTGCGGCGGCTTCGGTGGCCGCCAACTTCTGCCGCACGTTTCCGGACAGGAACCTGGGGGCCGGGATCAGCTCGGTCGGGTCTTCCGGGTCGGGGAAGACCAGCCCGTCGAGCTGGGTTCGTGCGGTCTCGGGGTCGATGCCCACCAGCCCGGCGATCCGGTCCAGGTCGACCTGCCCGGTCTCGTCCAGGCTGACCGCCAGCGCTTCGGCGATGTCCTGGGCGGACTGCGCCCGTTGCGGGGCGGTGATGACGTCCTCGGTGAAGATCTTCGACTTACGCGCCTGCTGGGTGTCCTCGTCGAAGAGTTCGATGCTGCGGACCAGCTGGATCGCCGGGTCGTAGCGGATGGCGCCCTCGAGGTGCCGCATCTTCTTCCACGCCGGGTTCGGCTCCGATGCCTCCGCCAGCAGCCGGGCGGCGACGTCCTCGGGAAGACCGCCGGTGACCGGGCCGGTCTCGTCGCCGTTGTTGGCCCGCCACTTCTTCTCCAGGTCGGTGAAGCGTTTGTCGATCACCTTCTGGTTGGGCGGAGCGGGGGTGACCCAGGTGAACCTGTTCAGCGGCCCGTACTTCCGCGTGTACGCGTCGTACTGGCGGTTCAGTTGGGTGCGCAGCCGGTTCTTGATGTCGGCGTCGCCGCCGGTGCGTTGGGCGTCGATGAGGTCGGTGACGGTGCCGGCCATGGTGAGCATCGATTTCCACTGGGCGGTGCGGGCTTTGTCGATCCGCGAGGGCACCGGCGCCCACCGCCCGCCGAGGGAGAGCTGCTCGAACAGGTCGATCTCGTCGTTGTAGCGAACCGATCCCGGCACCTCGGTGATCGCCGCTTCTTCCGCGGTGACCAGCCCGGCCCGATCGAGCATCGGATCGGCGGCCGGCTCTTCCGCGTCCTGCCCGAGTCCCGTGTTCTTCGCGGTGTCGACGATGGCGGTCAGCCGGTCACGGACCTGGGTGGCCAACGGTAGGGACGGGTCGGCGGTCACCTTCAAGGTGGCCGCCGAGTACATGCCCGACCCGACCCCGAGTTCGCCGAGCACGTTCTCCGGGTGGGCCAGGAAGTAGTCGTTGACCTGGATCTCACCGCCTGGCAGTTCAGCTTTCGAGGTGGTGATCCACTGCTCGGTCTGCGCTGACGGGACGCGGCCGGCCTCGCGGCGGCGGAAGATCAGCAGGTCGGTGACGACATCGGTACCGGCCTGCCGGTCGAATGCCTTGGTCGGCAACCGCAGGGCGCCGACCAGGTCGCCGAGTTCGGCGATTTCCTCGCGGGCCTTGGTCCGCTGGGCGTCGGAGGTGAAGGCGCTGGTGATGACTGCGACGTAGCCGCCGGTTTCGGTGAGGGCGAGGGACTTGCGGATGAAGTGGTTGTGGATGGTCAACCCGGACGGGTTGTGCAGGGGGTCGCTGACCGCGAAGTTGCCGAAGGGGACGTTGCCGATCACCGCGGTGAAGGCGCCCTCGTCCGGGGAGAACTTCTCGAATCCCTGACCCCGGACCTGGTGCTGCGGGTAGAGGTGGTGCGCGATCCGGGCGGTCATCGGGTCCAGCTCCACCCCGACCATCCGGGTGCCGCGCGGGGCGTGACCCATGAAGTTGCCGGCCCCGCAGCCCGGTTCGAGGACCCGGCCGCCGGTGAACCCGGCTCTGCCCAGCGCGGACCACATCTCGGCCGCGATCGCCGGGTCGGTGTAGTGGGCGTTGAGGGTGGAGGCGCGGGCGGCGGCGATCTCCGGCGGTGTCAGCACCGCGGCAAGGTCGGTGCGCAGCTCGTCCCACTCGGGTTTGCGCTTGTCGAAAATGTCCCCGGCCGCACCCCACCCGGACCAGGCGGCGAGGATCCGCTGTTCTGCCGGCGTCGCTGCCCGGTTATCGTCGCCGAGCTGGTGCACCAGGCGGATCGCGTCGATGTTGGCCCGGGCCCGGGCCTTCGCCCCGGATGGTGCCAGCACCTCGGACCCGAGGACGAAGTTTGTTGCCGTCACCTCCGGCCGGTCCGCCGCCGGCGGTGCAACCTCGACCTCGACCTCGGCCTCGGCCTCGTTCTTGGTGGAGGGGGAGCGGGAGGGGTTCTGACGGTCGCGTTCTGGGGTGTCGTGCTCCCCGGTGATGCTCGCGACGGCCGCGGCCGGCTCGATGTGCTGCCCGGTGCGGGCGGTGGTGATCGCCTCGGCGAGGGTTGCCGTGATGACCGGTTCGGCGTCGCCGCGGCTGACCTGCCAGTCCGTGGTGCGCCACCGGTAATTGACCTGGGTTCGGTCCTGGCCGGGTGCGCCGACGAGGTATTCCGAGGCCCGCAGGGCCTCGAGGTCGGCCGGTCCGGTCGCCGCGGCGAACAGGTCGTCGGGTTCACGGGCGCTGGTGTGCAGGGTGTCGAACACCTGGCTGGCGATGTCCAAGCGCAGCAGCTCCGAGGTGTCGAGTCCGTGGGCACGGCAGGCTGCCGCCAGGTTGCGGTGCTCGCGCTCGAACTCGGTGAGCACGCGCCCGCGTAGCTCTCGGGATGCCTGGGAGGTCAGGAATCCGGTGCGGTTCAGACTCGGGTGCAGCGATGTTGCGGCCGCGGCGAATACCTCGTCCTGGCGCAGTGCCTGCCCGGTGATCTCGGCGAACCGGCCGCGGGCCTGTTCGGCTGTAAGGCCTTCCCGGATCGGGCCCGAACTGGTGCCGGGAGTACCGACCGTGGCGCGGCGCACCGCGGGCAGGTGGTGCCCGCCCCACAGCTCCCTGCTTTCGCCGCCGTCGGTGGTGACCTCCCACACCGGGGTGCCGGTGTGCAGGGTGAACCGGTGCACCTGGGTGCGGGGACGGTTGGTCTTGACGAACGTGTGGGCATCGCGGGCGAGCCAGTCGGTGGCCTTGTCGCGGTAGGTGTCCTCGAGTGCGGCCAGCAGCGGGCCGCGAACCTCGGCGGTGAGCCACTGGTGACCGCCGTGGTCATCGATGACGGCGGCGAGGTCCGGGCGGTCGGGAAGGCGGTCGGTGAGGTCGGTTGCGGCGGCCTCGAGGACGACGCTGGTGCGTTTGGTGACCAGGGTGCTCGCCGCCAGGGCAACCACCAGCGGGTCCTGCCGTAGCTCGCCGAGAGCCCAGTCCCGCCACTTCTCGACGTCGGCGGCGCGGTCGTCGATGCTGCCGGCCGCCTGCCAGGCGCGCAGGCTGGCGTCCGGGATCAGCGCCCGGGCGTCGTCGGCGGACCGTTCGGCCTCGGCCACGACGGCGGCGTCGGCGCCGTCGAGCATCAGTGCGATGTGCACCCGCTGGGCGTCGAGCCAGGTGTGGATCTTTCCCCGGTCCGGGATCTCGTCACCGGACTCCACCTCGGGCACCGCGGCGGCCGTGACGTCGGCCGTGACCTCGGCCGTATCGACGGTCGGTGCGGTCTCCGGTGTGGGCGCGGCCAGCTCGGGGGAGGTTCTGACCGCTTCGTGGACCGTGTCGAGGGTGGTGGCGATGTTGTCGTGCAGCCAGTGCGCCGCCGCCTGATATTGCGGGTCGCCGGAGTCGACGGAGAGCAGCCAGTCGCTGACGGTGTGGTTGAGCAGCCGGTGGCGGCCGACGCTGAGGTGATCCTCGGGTCGTCGCCGCAGCACCTGCAAGCGGGGGTGGGTGACCATCTCGGCTTGGAGGTCTGCGAGGACCTCGTTCTCGCGTTCGCGTGCCCATTCGGTCCGGGCGCCGTTCCAGCCGCGGTTCCAGTCGGTGAAGATCTGCTCGGTGCGTGGATCACCGACGGGGACGCCGTCGAGCGCGGCGCGCACTCGCGGGTCGGCCGCCGCAATGGGGGCGCCGCCACCGGGGCCATGTTCGGTCCAGGCGTCGCGGCCGACCTGCCGCCAGTCCACCGGGTCGGTGCGGTGGCTGTTGGCGTGCACCCGGGTCAAGGTGTCCTGAACCAGTTGCTGCCGCTCGGTTTCGGTTTCGGGGCCGGCGGTGGTGACGGCGGTGTCGAGTGCCTGCTGCACCGGCGGAGCGGCAGTGAACTGCTCGGCCGGGCCGGTGGCGGCGTCGGCGACGGCGGGGTCGGATTCGAGGGCGGTGACCGCGGCGTCGGCTACCGTGCGGTCGCGATGGTGCTGCGCCCAGATGCGGGCGGGCAGCTGTGCGGCGGCCGCTTGCCAGTGCGCCGGGTCGTCGAGGGCGGCGCGGGCGACGGCCGCGGTCTGTGGGTCCTCGCTCACCGCCTGCTCGACCAGGCCGGCCTGCACCTCGTCATGGGCGCGGCGCATGGCCCAGGACGTGAACTGCTCAAAGGTGTTCGCCGGCGATCCGGCGGCCAGGTTGAGATCCTCGTCCGCCATCACCTGCCCGGTGATCTCGTCGAGCAACGCCGCGGTGTCGTCGGCGGGGGCGGTGGGTTCGCGCTGGGCGGTGAACTCGGCGACCAGCTCCCGCAGCGGCCGTCGCCCCGGGGCGGTTTCTGTGTCCGGTGCCGGGGTGGGCGTTTGCGGGGGTCGGTGCTCTCGATCCGCCTTCTGTGCTGCGAGTTGGTCGCGGATCAGTGCGGAGCGCTCACGTGCCTGCCCCGGCGACAGTGGCGGTCCGGTGTGCTCGGCGCGCTCGTCCCGCGCCCGTTGCGTTTCCGCTTCGGCCAGGATGCGGGCGATCTCCGGATCGGAGGCGTCGGCCACCTTCCCGGACCGGGTGCGCAGCATCTTGATCTGCTCGTCGGCGCGGCCGATCGTCAGGTCGTCGGGCAGCCGCACCGGCAACCCACGCTGACGACGCAGGGTGCGCAGATACGACTGCTGACGGTCGGTGGCGGGCCGGTCCCGCCAGGTTCGGCGCGGCGGCCGTACTCGGCTGACCGCGGCAACGTCCACCCCGTCGACGTCGTAACCGGCATCGGTGCACACCTGCCGGGCCCGCTCGGCCGCGTCGCGGGCCTCGTGGGCATCAGCCGAGACCCTCTCGACCCGGGCCGCCATCCGGTCCGCGGTCGTACTCAGGTCCTCGATCAGTTCCGGATCGGTTCCCAGCAACGCGGTTTCGGCAGCCTGGACCTGGATCTGCTGTGCACCGCGGATCAGAGTGGACAGCTTGCTCTCGACCTCGTCGAGATGTCGGGCGGCCTGCGCATAGGCCACCAACTCCGGTGGAGCTACACCACTCGATTCCCCGCGGCCTTCGATGCCTTGATCTGCTCGTCGATCATCTGCGCCAACTCGTCGGCCAGCGGATCCGCCGCCGTCAGCGGCGTCTTCACGTTGTCCTCCATCCGTTGCGCGATCAGTGATTCCGCGTACGTTCGAAACGTCATCGCCTCGCTCGGCCACACCCTGCGGACCACCTGCCGGGCCAGGTCCGGCACCTCGACCATCCCCGTCCGCCATCGGTCGGGGTCGCGGGCCTGACGCCTCGCCGCGATCTCCGCCTCGATCCGTTCCTCGATCTTCAGCTCCCGGGCGATCTGCTCCTCGCTGATCTCCGGCACCTGCGAGTACAGCTCCTCGGTCAGCACTGCCTCCCGGCTGTTGTGCTCGGCCTGGGCGATCAGCTGATGGGTCGTCATCACGTCCGGATCCTGCCCCGGATGCTCGGCCTTCCAGTTCCGCATCAGATACCCCTGGCCGCCCCCGACTCGCTGCAACACCAGCTCCGAGAGCCGCGCTGCCTCCTCGTCGAACTGCGCCGCCAGCTCTGTCTCCGTCGCTGCCGGGTCCACGCCCAGGTGCTCCCGCCAGATTCGCTCCACTTCCGCGCGAATCGTCGGATCGAACTCCGCCATCGTCATGTCCTTCCTGAGTGAATTGTTCGCCGGTCTCGCGCATCTCGCTCATCGGCGACCTCCGCGCAAGACGCGTGCGTAGCACGCGCTTTGGGGGTCGCCCACAGACGCCATGAGGCGAAACAGATGGGAGGGGTGTGCGGTGATCGTCCTGCGGGCCATACGGACCTTCCCTGCGTGCGGTGCATCGACCGCCGCGGGGCATGACTGACCACGGCGGCAATGCTCACGTCACGCTCAGGCGCCGTCCCGCGCTCAGCGTACGAGCGATTGTCGCTTCGATAACTCAAGATCATCATTCATCCCACCCCGATCGCGCCACTCGAGTGTGGCGCCCGACACACGAAAGTCTTGGTTCGGTGCTCGGTGAGACTGTTACCGTGCCGGGCCGCTGCCGTTGCCGCTACGCAGAGAAGGCGTCGTCGGGGTGGTAACTGATCGAGTTGCGGCTGGTATTCGGGGTGGGGAACGGTTGCCCGACCATCGGATGCCCCTCGATCACATCGCCTTCGACGGCTCGGCGATCGCCATGCTTGGACACCGCGGTCACCCGGGCCACGGCGCGCACGATCCAGTCCGGATCGACCACGACCGCAAGGTCCTGCTCCAGGGCCCGACCCTCTTTCAGCTTCCACACTCCCCGTGAGCGGTTCCAGCATTCGGCCGCGTCTAATCCAGGCCGGTATCCGACCTGAGTCCGGCCGAGGGGATCCCCAGGGCCGAGCGGTTCCTCGTCGCCCATCCGGAACACGATCACAGGCCAGCCCCTTCCGCATACTTGGTACTGGGACCAAGTATGGACGACCGTGGGAGGACTCAGCCCATCCCCGCCGCCGAGGGCCTGTCATCGCAGCAGCGCTTTCACGCGTTGGCGGCGCTTTGCCGTGCGGATCGCTTCCATGTTCACCCCGCCCCAGACGCCCCACTGTTCGCCGGCGGCCAATGCCTCGGATAAGCACTGGCGCCAGACCGGGCAACCCGCACATACCGACTGTGCGGCGCGGAGATCCTCGCGTCGGCTCGTTCCGTCGCCTTTGACCGGAAAGAACAGATCTGGGTGTACCTGCGTGCATACCGCGATGTCTCGCCATGACGCCCCTGTGTCCGATGCGCTTCGATCTTCCACCGCCCTCACCTCCATACTTTGTACTAGTTAAAAGTATGAACCATGCAGGGCTGTGTCAACCCCGCATGCTGTTTGCGACGTCTCTATTTGGTGGTTAGATTCTGGTTCCGGTTCGGTAACTGACCCGCACGAGACCTCAAACGCGGGAGAGTCCCCGGCCATGGGCCTGGGACTCTCCTCATACGGATTTCCGCCTATCCGTATTTCCGCATTTCCGTTCCTGCGGTTCTCATGTGCGGCTCGGACGGTCGCGGGTGTCATCCTCGACGACGGTTGCGGCAAGCCGACGGAGATCGGGGCCGTCTTGCCAGAGGTCCCCGGGTTGCTCATCGTGCAGGCCTCCACCGTTGTGCAGCATCAGCGTGGTGATCACGACGCCGGCGAGGACAACGCCGCCTGCGATCAAACCGGCAAGCCACGGGGGGCCGGGACTGATGGTGGAGTCGATCCCGTAGAGGCCATCCCAAATGAGTGACACGAGCACGCTGAAGATCGCCGCGATCGCGAGTTGGATGAGCACGGTGTTGCGCATGAGCCGGGTCATAGTTTCGCCGCTGTTGTACGCGGAGGCCGGCATCAGTTCGGCTGCCGTTGATGCCTCCTTCGGCGGGCCTGCCGCCAGCCAGTGTGCAGGATGGGCCGACATAGGCTTCGGCTTCGTCGCCCGCATCAGAACAAGGCGCCCTGGTTCTCTCCCGCCGCTGCGTCGGTGCGCTGCCGGTAGGCGGAGGCGAATGCGCGGGCCGCGGACTCGGTGCAGCCGATCTCCCGGCCGACCTGCGTCCAGCTGAGCCCAGCTTCGTGGAGGTTCCACGCGTCACGTTCGTCGTCGGTGTGTATGCCGTTGGCGTAGATGGTCACTGGCCTTCTCCTCTGAGATGGTTGAGACGGTTGGTGGCGGCTCGCTGTTGGCGGCCGAGGGCGACCATGTGCCCGAAGAGCTGGTCTTCGGGCAGCTGCTCGGCGGCTTGAGCGAGGGACTGGGCGGCGGCGCGGAAGCTGCGCCGGTATGCCTGGCTGACGACGGTGCGGGTGTAGTGGTCGACGGCGATGTGATCGGCTCCGCGGGTGGTGATGTTTGCCAGGTAGCGGGACCGTTCGGAGCCGTGGTGGCCGGCGAGGTTTCCGGTGCGTTCGAGTTCGGCGGCGACCATCGTGGTGTCGTGGGGTTTTCCGGCGCGCACGAGTCGGGCAATAACGGTGAACAGTTCGCGGTGGATGGGTCGTTCGAAATCTTCGGCCTCGAGGGCGGAGACAGCTCGGGCCGCAGCCTCGCTTGGCGCCCACAAGAGAGCGCACAGGCAGAGGGCCTCGACGTCGGTATGAGTGTTGGTGTCGATGTCGCCGACCTGAATCTGGTCGGTGTCGATGGCGGTGTCATCCGGGACGAGCGCGAGGGCGGCGGCGGTCATTGAGCGGTCCTTTCGGGGTGGCATGTTCGGCGGCCCGGGTCGGTGGGTGGGATTCAGGCAGCCGCGAGGGCTTTGATGCGGTCAGGACGGAAACCGCCCCAATGCTGGTCACCGGCAATGACGACCGGGGCCTGGCTGTAGCCGAGCGCCCGAAGAGCGTTCACGGCGTGAGGGTCGCCCTCCAGATCGATCACGGAGTACTCGATCCCCTCTTTATCGAGGGCCCGGTAGGTGGCATTGCATTGCACACACGAGCTTTTGCTGTACAGCTGAACCGACATTTTCAATCCTCCCCGTTTACACTGCTTCTACAATTCTTATTGTAGTCGAAATTGGAGATATTTCTACATATCCCGGATAGTTTTCGAGCAATTTAGAGCCTTTCTTTCGTCCGCCTCTAGTTCGCCACGACACTTCGCCACCGTGGCGATTACCTGCACTTTCATCTAATTGACTCGCGGTTTAGCGCATGGGGGGACGGCGACGTATTTCGCCCCAGGAGAAGCAACTTCCCGGAATTCAATTTGCCTCAGGAGCGGTATATACCTGTTCGAATTATCGAATCCCAAGAATTAGAACAGGCAATTCAAACCTCTTTAGAAATGGCGTGAGAATAGAATCGGCCGCACTCGGCGCGGGGCCACACCCATGCCCGATGTTCGGAAATCCTCCTAGTTCCGTCCGGTGCGAGATTCTCATCGGTCGCACCGGACAGGTGTCTAGCTATCCGCGGGTACACCCTCGGCACTCCCAGCGGCCACGCACCTTCGTGCAGGTCCGGCGTTCCTCGCACAACCAGCACCACCTCTGAGCCCGCTTGAGCTCGTCAGTGCTGGCACTGGAGGTCCGGCTCGTCCTGTTCTGCTCCGAGATGCCAGCAGAGTGCGCGGGATCGAGCTGCGGTGAAACGCACGGTGCTGCGGATCGGGCTTGCAGCATGTGGCCAAACGCATCCAGGCATCCGGTGCACACTTCACCGGATTCGATGACTGGGGTTTCGCAGGTGGGGATGGCGCATGGAGTGAAGAGGTCGAGCTGGGCGAGTTGGTGTCTCGGCTCGGTCATGGTGGTTGCTCTGCCTTGTCCTTGGTGCGGGCACACCGGGCAGATAGCTGCTGCCCGGTGTGCCCGTTGGGGGCCGATCTACGTGGTCAGGACGTGTCCGCCATGCACTGCATCAGCGGGCTTGATCCGGTGTCAGACTTCGGCGACCTGGGCGCTGGCCGCGGCGGCGGCGACGTCGATCGTCACCTTCTCCAGCGCGGTGCGTGGCACATTCCAGTACCGGCCGTCGTCGCCGCCCAACTCGGCGATCTTCACCTTGGCACCGTTCGAGAGGACCACGAACAGCGTGGTCGGATCGATATTCCGGGCCTGCTTCACCCGCACCGTGGACCCGGTCGACAAGGGCGCGACCGCGACGATCGGTTTCGCTAACAGTTCCTCGGGCGCGGGCATCAGCACTTCTGGCTGTGCCCTCACCCCGGGGCCGATACCGTCGAGTGGCTTGAGCTCGTAGTTCACCTTCAACTGGCGAACCACCTCGAAAACGCGCCCCCTCATGTCCTTGTTCGCGACCACGGGGTCGATGATGACGCGATCGCCAGGCTGGAAGATGTTCTTCGACATAGTCTTTTGTTCTCCTTCGGTAATGGGTGTTGCGTTTGTTGTTGGTGGTTATGCGGGGATCCAGATCACGCCCTGGTCCC
>NZ_JAMOZI020000002.1:0-1020144 GCF_023667485.2 Rhodococcus sp. MSC1_016 | reverse complement strand
GACAGACCGGTCGCGACGCTGATCGACTGGCCCATTAGGAAGAAGGGAACCCCGTGGGGGCACCATATGTGTCGATCAGACGTCTGGTCGACAATTCACTCGCTGCGATGCTCTCGGCCGTCGAGGTCTACAACAAACCTCAGATGACATACCGGGACGAGATCACCGTCATGCTCGTCGTCAACGCGTGGGAACTTGCGCTGAAGGCGACACTTCGCAAATCGCATCGGTCGATCTTCTACCAGAAGAAGCGTGGTGAGCGATACCGGTCTATTACGCTCGACGACGCACTTGGCCGAGTTTCCGCCCAGAACCTCTGGCCAACGGGGATCGACGGGCCTGCTATCTCGGCGAACATCAAAGCGCTCTCCGAGTATCGCGACCGTGCGATTCACCTCTACAACGCAAAGGGGCTCGGTGCCGTGATCTATCCCTTTTTGCAGCAGAACGTTCTCAACTATCGCGATTTCATGGTGGCGAGATTCAACAAAGACCTCGCGGACTCGATGACCTGGCAGCTCCTCCCCCTTGGCGCAACTGCTCCCGCCGACGCTGTGCATTTCATGCGCGTCGACACGAGCGCGACAGTAGTGAGCGAGGTTCAAGAATTCATCGATGAACTACGCGGCTACATGGACGAGGCAGAGGCAGCGGGCAGCGACCTCGCTCGCGTCGCGACCGTGTACGACATCCATCTGCAGTCAGTGAAAAAATTAGAAAGCGCGGATCTCTTGGTGGCTGTGTCCCCGACAGCAGATGGTCAGGTCGTCTTGAAGAAGACTGATCCTAACCAAACCCATCCGTACAGCATGAAGGAGCTGCTTTTAAAGGTGAACGCACGCCGCACAGGTCGATCGCTGAACCAATACGATTACCAGGCGGTGTGCTGGAAGGAGGATCTCCGGAGCAACACGAAGTACGCCTGGAAGCACAGCAACGGTGCCGCCCACGTCTGGTCAGGCGGCGCCGTGAGTTATCTGGCATCGCTACCTGACACGTACTTCGACCAGGTTCGTGGCGAGTACAGCGCCCACATGCGAAACCGGTAGCCAGCGAAAGGGCTGAATGCAACTGATATCGATGTACTTGTCGGCCAAGGCGAGGCCTACCACGTTGCTAACACACCTCAGGCGAGTTCGAGGTGTCATGGCCTTTAGGCCGGTAAGGCGTTGCAGTGTGGCCAGAGTCCCTGGGTGCCATGCCGCTTCGGATCGTTGTCAGCGACGTTGTGCAAGGCGGTTTTCGACAGGCTCAGTAGGCGTGGCGCCTGAGCGTCGTCATTGTTGCAGTCACTCGGCCTGCGGATTTCATTCCGAGCGTCGCGCCCGTCGACCGTCCATAACTGAAGAAATAGGTGCCCAAGCCGAGTTCGATCATTTTCGTGATACTCAGAGATACATTCAGCCGATCGATACCAATTGGGGAGCAGGTCTGGTGTGATGCGCGAGTGAAGCGGACCCTTTTCGCACCGTCGGCACCATCTCTCGCGTGTATCTACGTCGGCACTGGTAAGGCCACACAATTCGCAAGCGACAAGCACGATCTCCGGTTGCGTCGACCGGAACTTCCCTGGACCGCAGGTGCTCCGAGGACTCCAGCGCGGATGACCCCCCGCCCGGAGCACGCGAGCGGAGCTCAACGCAGGCGAGGATTCCTCACTGAGGGAACTGAAGGCGGTGACGCCGAGGCGCCTCGGACAACCGTAGACTCGGTGATGTCCAGGGGCTGGGGAGCATGACGACAAAGCCAGGGTTCGAAGCCGCCGAGGTACTGATCACGGTCAAGACATACCCCAGCCCGTCGGCGAAGTACGAGGAAACCGTCTGCGTTGCGGGTGTACGCCTGGATCAGGGCAACCCTCAGTGGATCCGCCTCTATCCCGTTCGCTTCCGGAACATGGGCGAGGAGTACCAGTTCGGAAAGTACGAGCGAGTCCTCCTAGACGTTCGGAAGCACGGATCAGCGGACCCCCGAGTAGAGTCATTTCGCCCCAATCAAGAGTCGATCCAATCGCTGGGGCGTATAGCGGCGAAAGGGGTGTGGCCGCATCGGCGCAATTTGCTGCAAAATCTCGTTGGTGAAACGACAACGTGCGAGCTCATAGCAGCCAACAAGGCGGTCAAGATGAGTGAACCATCACCATCGTTGGGCCTAATCCAACCAGAAATCCTCGAGGTTATCGTCGAGCCCGGAAAGCCCTGGACTCGCGAGCAGATGGCGAAAATCGACCAAGCGAGCCAACCGAAGCTGTTCGGCGAGACGCTCCGTCCCCTGGAACCGATGCCGTACACGGTGCGGTATCACTACCGCTGCGCAACCAAGGGCTGTCCAACACACTCCCAAAAGGTGATCGACTGGGAGCTCGGTCAGGCAGGGCGAAAATGGCGCAGGGAAAGTGGTGACCTCGCCGCACTAGAGCAGATCCGCGAGAAGTGGGAGTCGATGATGTGCGATCCCTCGGTCGACCTGCACTTCTACATCGGCAACCAGCACCAGCGGCGACACACCTTTTCGATTCTTGGCACGTGGTACCCCAAGGCGGAGAAGAGGTCCGAGAATCTCGTTCTCTTCTAAATGTGGACTACTGACACGCCGGGGACTGTCTTCTCCAAGTACTCGACCACTAGTTCGCGGTGGCACGTCGCATGGTCCCGTTCGAAGCACAACAACGCTAAGACACCACCGTCCATGAGTTCAACAAGGTGGGCGAGCGCATTCGTCGCTTCCTCGGTGCCTAGCACCTCCCGGAAGCGGTCGCGGCTCTCTGATACGCCGGCGCGGAAGCTGTCACGGTTGTCCTTCGGATTACCCAACGCACGATGATGGACGTACTCGATCCCCGCGGCCCTGAGCGTCTCGGCCAGACGTGTTTTCGACAAGCCGGGCTTACGAGAAAGTGGCGTCAAGCGAACATCGACGAGCACTTGGACGTTCTCGAGCTTGAGCCGACTGACGAGTTCGTCGATGCTGCGACCCTCATAACCGATGCTCACCAGCGAAGCACTTACTGCCCGCGCATTCGCCAATCCCTCCGCCATCTCTGGCTTCGGCGCCTTCTTGGCCATAGTCCATTCGCCCATCGTTTCGAATATTCGTTCGATCTTAGTATTCGTGTAGCACACGCTACCGACGAGATTAGGCGACACCTAATACATCACTCGCACTCCCTGCCGCCATCCAGCACCGGCACCGTCGGCTCTCATCCGGTATGGCTCACCGCACCGAACAAGCTTGCTCGACGGATACCGCACACACCGCAGGAGTAGGGACCGAGTGCACGCGGTGGGGGTCCCTTCCGGGAGCCCCGCTGACGGCGTTCATACCAACGCCGGCGACTCCGCCGCGGTGGCCACCGATCCGGTGATCAACACCGTGACGACTACCTCGGGTTCCGCTGGATGGAATCAGTTCGGATCCCACGGCGGTCGTTCGAGGCTGTTGAGTTCATCGAGAACCTGGTCGACCGCGGTGGTCGGGACACGGAAGCCTTCGCCCTCCGAAGCCCGGAGACGGTCGCGTGCGTAGGCGAGCATGGCGAGTTCCCGCTCGAGATCTGCTGCGGTTCGGTCGCTCACGGTCTCATCCTGCACACGTCGACCGCGTCCATCCCCCGGCCGAGTTTGCCGGGCACGCCAGCGGGGATGCCGCCGAGAGGGGCGACCCCGTAGTCGGATCACGCGAGAGGCATGTCGATGAACGCTGTCACCACCGGCATCGTCGCCAGTGCGGCGGGCACCACGACGCTCAATGCCGTCACCTACCTGGACATGGCGATCCGGGGCCGCCCCGCGAGCACCGTCCCGGAGGAGACGGTCGAGTCCGCGTCGGGCGTCGCGATACCGGGACGCGGTGACGCGCTCGCGGCCCGGCGGTCGGCGTTCGGGGCGCTCGGCGGGATCGCCGTCGGTGTCGGACTCGGCGTGGCCGCCTCCCTTACCCGCCGGGCCGGCGCCCACCTGACCCCGACCGCGGGAACGGTCGGGATCGGTCTCGCCGCGATGGCGGCCACCGACATCCCGATCGCCCTGCGCGGCATCAGCGATCCGCGGCAGCCGGCCGCCCAGGACTGGCGCAGCGACCTCGTGCCGCACCTGGCTGGCCTACGGCGCCACCGTCACCACCGCGCTACGGCAACAAGACTCGGCAGCAGGGCGGCACAGAAGGGACCCGGCGGCGGAACGGTCGAGCACCACCCGGTCGGCAGTGATCGGGTGGCCAGCGGCCTGCGCAGTTCCACCGGCATCGCGGCGGCACTCCTCTCGAGCCGACCGGGCACCACACACCGAACCCGGCTCCTCGACGCGACCGTGCTCGTCGGCGGCGAACTCATCGCCGACAAGAACCCGAACCTTCGCTCGCGCCTCGCCCCGCCCGCGCTCGCCGGACGAGTCGCCGCACGTGGTGCGGGAGCGGCGGCACTGGCCCACCGCGACCGGGCCGACACCGCGTCGGCCCTGATCATCGCAACCACCGGCGCACTCGCCGGCTCCTACGGCGGCGCATGGTGGCGGCAGTGGGCCGCCCGGCGGGTGCCGGACTGGCAAGCCGCGCTCGCAGAGGACATCGTCGCTCACAATGACCGCGGCCGCACTCCGACATCCCATCGAGTCCTCGCCGGTCAGTACGTCGCACTGACGCCGAACTATCACACACGTGCGACGCGACCGACTGGACCGCCGAGAACGGTGCACCACCCGAGGCACCGAAGCGACCTTGACGTGGCCGCCATCGTGCTGGTCGCCCGTGGTACCAGTACTGCTACTGATGCCATTCGTCCGGTGTACACCAACCACAGAACCGCGTGACCCCGGGCGGCGGTCGCGCCACCGGACCCTCTAGCCTGGCGGGTCCGAACACGCAGAGCATGAGGTAAACAGCCATGGCCACCGACTACGACGCACCCAGAGTCACCGACTCCGACGAGACGGATACGTCTCTCGAACAGCTGACCGCCAGCAGGAAAGACACCCAGTCCCCCGTCGTGGACGTCGAGGACACCGACACCGCCGAATCCTTCGAGCTGCCCGGCGCCGACCTGTCCGGCGAAGAATTCACCGTCCGCGTCATCCCGAAACAGGCCGACGAATTCACCTGCACCAGTTGCTTCCTGGTCCACCACCGCAGTCGCCTCGCCGATGGCGAGCAGCGGATCTGCAGGGACTGCGCCTGAGAACACCGATACTTCCGAGGGACGCATCTACCGACCCCTCGACACATGGTGCGCCCCTCCCGAAGTGACCAACCTACGCCTGCGTGGGAGCGTCGACAGTACACTCAACGGTCAACAATTCGGGGGTGTCGATATTTGTGCAACGGCATGGATCACAGTCCCTGGACTTCCCGGCGCCGACTCACGAAAATCAGTGATGCGCTGCTCGTCACTGATGTGCAGATTGTCCGTGTAGCGCACCCGCCAGCTGATTTCCATCGTTGGCGGGGGCTGCGCTTGGCTACGCCACAGGGACAACCAACATCGCCGCGACCCCTCCCGAACGTCCCTCGGTGCGTTGCCGCCGACCGTGCACCGCAACCGAAACCGGGTGGGCCAGTTCGGTCACCGCCGATCGATCATGAACTGGTCCGGATCCGATCTATTCCTGGACGCAACCGATCGGCGTTCGATGTTCGGCTCAGAGGTTCAGGTGACCGGCGAGACGGCTGATCGGATGCGGTTCGAAAGTCAGGTTCGCCGGCGCAGCCGGACCGGTGACACACACCCCGGCGCTTGCCCGTACATGAGCGGCCCCGTCCAACCGCACGGTGGCGCCATCCGTCGCGGCGATGATGCTCTCACCGAATGCCTGGACGTGACACTGGCAGTGCGCGAAGACAATAGCGCTGTCCTCGGCGCGGATCCTGGAATGATCGGTTCCCACGATCTGACTCTTCCCGCGGGCATCGACGGTACTGGCATCGAAGGCCTCGACGTGGGCGTACTCGTAGGCGGTCACTCGCGCCTCGTTCGACACCTGAAGAAAGCAGCGGCCGGCGGCCGCGACGGCGCCGCCCGTGATGCCGGCGCACGATTGTCCGATCAGCTTGACCGCGACTCCGCCCGGGATGCGCCCGAGGTCGAACCAGAGGTCAGGATGGGCATCGATCACGATCGCCTCCGCCCCCGACCGCAGGCGCCGGCGGTATTCTTGGGGAGTCCGAACGACCGGTGCGCCGCGTCTTTTCCTCGACCGGCGGGGACCGCGTGTGTGCTGAGTCTGCGTGAGTTTCTTTGCTGGGGCACTCATGTACCAATTTTGCCCCTGCTGCCGGCACCGGCGTGGACGCGAGCATCGGCGCGTCCATCACAATCTGCCATCGCTACCGGTTCCACAATTGCGCCGCGGACGGCACTGGATCTGTCGGTCGCTCGTGACATCAGATGGAGCGGCGACTGTCCTGCCTCGAGAAGGTCTGCGCCTGGCTCATTTTTCGTTCGAGGGAAGGTAGGGAAGGTTCAGTGGTCTACCCATTGCTGGCCCATGTGATCCCACGTGGCGGCCCGGCTCGTTGACGGTATTCCGGCGAGGATGCTGTTGTAGCAGGCTGCGGCTGCGGTCAGCGCAGTGTCCAGCTCGTGCAGGGAATCAGGCAACGGACTGTCCTTGGCCTGCGCAGACCAGTTGTCGTGCCAATCAGGGCCCGGCGCTCTCAATTCGGAGGGAAGCTCCATCGCGTTTCGTAGCAGGCGCTGGTTCTCGAGCGCGTCCACGGCCTGGCCCAGAGGTACCGGCAGGTTCTCGCTGATGAGGAGGAGGTCGACGAGATCGCGGTATCGGCTGGAGGTATCACCAGGGGGCGGCTGGCCGGTGCGCAGGTGGTATTCGTACATGGCGCAGAGTTTGTCGGCGATCTGGTCGGCGATCGGGTAGACGCGTACCCGGACGGATTGTGCGGTGTCCCCCAGGTCGATCACTTGCGGGATCGGGTGGATCTCGATCGGCCCGATCAGTCCTCGGTGGGTGACGATGTCGATGGGAAAGGTGTCGAACGCCGTTGTCCCGAGTCGTACCTGCACGCTGATTCGCGCACCCTTGTCATCAGAGAGGTTCTCTTTGCGTGAGATCGTGTACGCGAATGCGTCGACCTCATGCCGGAGGATCTCTCGGAGTTTGTCGATGGCGTCCTCGATGTGGGTGAACTCGGTGGACATGAGGTCGACGTCCTTGCTGTAGCGGGCCTGTGGGAGGCGCACCATCATCCCGGTGCCGCCCTTGAGTACCCACCCGTCGGGGTCGGCGTCGAACACTCTGGTCAGGAAGCGTGTCATGACGTACTTGCGCCGGAGTTGTTGCAGCGGTTGCCCGCTGATCGCGGATTGATTCTTCAGCCGTTGTTGGATCGAGGCGCGGAGCTGGCCGGGGGATGGCGTGGGCATCTAGGGATTCTCACCTGAGTCGGGATCGGTCTGCGGGAAGGTGGCGGTGTCGTCGTCCGCCGCGTTCGGGGTCGCGTCGTCGGTGCCGGTAGTCGGCTCCGGTTCGCCGGGCCGGCGTGCGGTGATGTTCGCGGTGGCTTGCCGGGCGGCGGGTTCGATCTCGGTCGCCACCGAGTCCCGGGTCGCCTCGGTATCCGGTATCGGCAGGTTCTGCCGGATCGACGGGCGGGCGACCTCCATCGCGGATGTGCCGGGGGAGGCCGCGGCGACGGCGTGGATCTGTTCGCTGAGCGGTGCCAGTTGTGCGACCGCGAGTCCTTTCAGGGCGTCCGCGACGAGTGCGTCGTTGGTCAGTTTCAGCAGCTTGCCGAACTGGCCGGTGGAGGCGGCGATCGCGAAGGGCAGCACCCGGTCATCGCGGTAGAGATCCGAGATGAGGCGGGCAGCGCTTGTCGACTCGAGGTGGTCGGCCAGGCCAAGCCCCGGCCGGTGGACGGCGGCAAGGCGATCGGTGAGGGCGCCTTCTTTGCTTCTCCGGTAGGCGTCGGCGAGTCCGAGGGTGTTCTCGGAGATCCCAGCCTGGGCGATCAGGGCGTCGAGGAAGGCGCCGCCGTCGCCGAGGACATGGCCGTAGTCGAAGGCGAACGAGGCGAGCGTCTTCGCGACTTCCGAAATGGAGACGAGTTCGCGGGCGAGGGCGTCGCGGACGATGCCGGCGAGGTGTCCGCCGTCGATTCCCCCGGCGGCGAGGTCGGCGATCGTTCGGCGGGCCGTGGTGACCGGGAGTCCGTCGACGACGGTCCAGTCGTCGATATCGACCGTCCCGGTGTGGATGCGCACGTCGGGCAGGCTCAGCCGGACCCGACGCGAACAGATCAGCTCGGCGACGTCAGCGTCGAGGTCGCCGAGCTCATGCAGTTGCGCGGCGCTGCGGTGGGAGACGACGCCCCCGGGGAAAGGCTGGGACAGACGCTCCCACGCGGGGGTGTTCAGGTCGAGCGCGACCCACGCCACACGCAGGTCCTGGCGGGGGTCGAACGGGAGTCGGGTCATGCGGTAGATCCCGTGATGCACACGCTCGAGGGCGCCGCGGTCCGCGAGCCGTTTCATCTGCACGGCGGTGACACCCAGCGCCCGGGCCTGCGCCGAGGTGATCAGTCCCCATTGCTCGGCACCGAACTCCGCCACCGCAACGGCAGCATCACCCATCTTCATGGCACAATAATATCACCGAATGTGCAATTTTCTTGCCCAACGCCGGTGCGGCCGGGGCACTGCGCACGTCCCGAGGGGTTGCCCCGCCGGGTTCTACTCCGGGATGTGATCCGCACAACTACTCACCCAGTAACATTTTCCCTGGCCCGTAGGGATAAGGCCGGAACTCAAGGCCGCGTGGATGGTCCGTCGCCATGCAGCACGCTCGTCGGCGGTGGGTGCTGCTATCTCGATGGGACTGTCCGGGACGAGTTTGTCCATAAGGTGTTGTGGCGACACCATGATGCGCCCGGTTGACGATCGCGAAGGCGTCGCTTTGTCCGGCGCACCAGCAGGAGTTCGTTGCTCCCGGGAGCGTCGCTTCGGTGCGCGGAAGTGGCCGTCAGGATAGAGATCGTGGTCCAGGTAGTAACGGCCGGCCGGTTCGATGGTGGCATTCCAGCCGTTCCTCTTCGACACCGTGACAAGGCGACGGTTCTGCAGGGCCAGAGCAGTTGTCTTGTAGCTATAGTCGGGCCAGCGGTGTTCAGGGCAGCCGTCGCCGATCCAGCGAAGGACTTCGAGTTGCCGGTTCGTCAAAGCTGAGGATAACGCCATGTCCTTAGAAGTATTACGCGATCTGGAAGCTCGGCTTCCGCACGGCTGCGGGCCAGGATGCCGTAGCCGAGGCGGGTGACGATCTCAGCCGGGCGGTTTCGAACCGGTCCATCGCGTCGTGATCGTCCAGAATCCAGGCGGCGGATTCTCGCTCATCCCGCCCACCGCGACCCCACTTGATGTCCCGTCGCGAGAGCGAGAGCGGCTGATTGGATGCGTGATAGAAGATCACCCCGGCACCATCAGCGGATGCTACTTTGCATGTCAGCCTACGATCTTGCCCTCGACTGGGTCGAGTCGATGACGAATTCAATCCGCCCCCTTCCCACCCGATGGAAACGGACAGGGTCACGAACGCCCACCACCGTCTTAGCGTCGAGTCCTCGCAGATTGTGATCGCTGCAACAGACCTAAGGGGACCAGATGAACAGACAGGAACGGAAGGTCGTTGGCGCGTCAGCCATCGGCACGGCGTTCGAGTGGTACGACTTCTTCCTGTATGGGGCGTTGGTCCCCGTAATCGGGAGCAAGTTCTTCGGCGAATACAGCGAGTCCGCTCAGACGGTGTTCGCGTTGCTGACGTTCGCTGCGGGATTCATCGTGAGGCCGCTCGGTGCGGTGGTGTTTGCGCGGTTGACGGACCAGGTAGGCCGGAAGGTGGTCTTCCTGATCACATTGATCCTGATGGGTGTGTCGACGGTGGCGGTGGGTCTGCTGCCGACGTCGGAGCAGATCGGCATTTTGGCACCGATCCTGTTGGTGACGTGCCGCATCCTGCAGGGCTTGGCTGTCAGCGGTGAGTTCGGCGCCGCTGTCACGTATGTGTCGGAGTACGCGCCGCCACGCGCTCGCGGCTACTTCGTGGGGTGGCTGACGGGCACCACCGCGCTGGCGTTCAGTCTGTCGGTGGCGGTACAGCTCGTCGTCGAGGGCATCGTGGGTACGGGAAGCTACAACGAGTGGGGCTGGCGGATCCCGTTCCTTATCGCCGTGGTGCCGTTGGCGTTGTCTGTGTGGATTCGCGCGAGCCTGCACGAGAGCCCGCTGTTCCAGCAGATGAAGGCGAACAACGGAACCGCGAAAGCCCCTCTGCGGGAGGCCTTCTCAAGTAGGGCCCGGGTCCGGATGATCGTCATCGTGTTCATCATGGCGTCTGCGCAGGCGTTCATCGGCTACGTGTCGACGGTGTACATGTTGACGGTGATGAAGACGAACCTCGGCATCGACTCGTTCACCGTCAACGCGATGTACCTGGTGGTGATGCTCGCCGGGTTCTTCCTGTGCATCGGCGCGTGTCGGCTGTCGGATCGGGTGGGGCGTCGGCCCGTCATCTTCGCGGGCCTCGGCCTGGCGGCGGTCCTGATGTTCCCGCTGGTGGACTCGATCAACAGCACCGCCAACCCGGAGTTGGCGCGCGCCCAGGACCAGACGTCGGTGACGTTGGCCGCGGACCCGTCGACATGCTCGTTCCAGTTCAACCCCGCCGGGACGGCGGCGTTCACGTCCGACTGCGACGTAGCCCGCGAGGCGCTGCAGAGCAATTCGGTGCTGTTCGACCGCGTGGATACCGCGGGCGGTCCCACCACCGTTACCGTCGGCGACACCACCGTCACCGCCTCCCCCACGTTCGAGGACGATCTCCTCGGAGTGCTGACGGCGGCAGGATACCCGATCGACGGGTCTACGCAGGCGATTCTCATCGAGGGCGTCGGCGACCTGTTCGACGCGCGGATCCTCGCCGTCATGGGGCTGCTGCTGTTCCTGGTGCTATTCGCGCAGATGGCGCAGGGCCCCGCGTCCGTCACGATGGTCGAGGTGTTCCCCACCCGCATCCGCGCCACCGCGCTGTCGCTGCCGTACCAGCTGGGCGTCTGCTTCTTCGGCGGTCTCCTGCCCGCGACGATGGTCGCGATCGGTGCCGAGGTGGGCAGCTTCACCACTGCCCTTTGGTATCCGGTGATCGCGATGGGACTCGGCGTGCTCGTCCTGTACTTCACGCTTCCCGAGACCCACGGCGTGGACCTGGCGGCGGTGACGATCAAGGGCGACACCGCGCCCGTTCCCGAACCGACGTTGCAGGAGAGATAACCCGCGATGCCCATCATCGACGTGTCGCTGCTCGAGGGCCGCGACCCAGACACCATCCGTCGGCTGCAGGCCGCCCTCCACGACGCCACCGTGCAGGCGCTCGGCGTCCCCGCGGACACAGTTAAGGTCATCGTCCGGCCGGTTCCGCCGCACCTGTGGTGTTCCGGCGGTGAGACCGTCACCGAACGCAGGCAGCGCGGAACGTAGGCAGTGCGGCACCTCCAGCTGACGCCATGAGAGGGTGGACGCCCGATCGGATCACCGGTCGGGCGTCCACCCATGCCCGGGCACGCTGCGCCCTTTCCTGCACAGAAGGCGGGCCGCCGCGACACTGGTGGAAGGTGTCGCGGCGGCCGCCCAAATGGCTACGCCCGAACGTCAGTCCCGGAACCGGGTGGTGCTCCATCCCCCGCACACCGGCACCGTCACGCCGGTGATGAACGCGGCGTCGTCGGAGGTCAAGAACGCGACGACGTTCGCGATGTCGGCAGGCACCCCCACCCGTGGCAGCGGACGCGACCGGGTCACCGCGTCGTCGAACACGCCCGCATCGATCTTCGCCTGCGTCGCCGGGGTCGCCACCAGTCCCGGTGCGACGGCGTTGACCCGGATGTTCCGGCGCCCGAGGTCGGCGGCCAGCTGGCGGGTCACGCTCGTCACTGCGCCCTTCGCCGCGGAGTATGGCGCCGACCCCCGCACCCCCACCAACGCGAAGGTGGAGGATGTGTTGACGATTGCGCCGCCGTCCTCCCCGAAGTGCGGCACCACGGCCCGGCTTAGCCGGAACGCCGTGCCCAGGTTGACGCGGAGGTAGAAGTCCAGGTCGAAGTCGGAGGTGTCCTCGAGAGGACCGTCTCCCGCCTTGCCCGCGATGTTCGCGAGTGCGTCGGGTCGGCCGAACCGCTCGAGGCAGCTCTGCACGACACGGTCCGGTGCGTCCTCCGCGGTGAGGTCAACGGTGACCGTCTGCAGGCGGTCGCGCTCGGCGATCTGCTCGGCGAGGTCCGCCAACCCGTCGGCGTGCAGGTCGACGGCCAGCACTCGGGCGCCGCGGCGAACGAATAGGTCCGCGGTGGCGCGGCCGATCCCGGACGCAGCGCCCGTCACGATCGCGGTGCGGCCGGCCAGCTGCCCGGGGAGGGAAAGGGATTCAGCGCGTGAATTCACGATGCTCCGATCTGTCGGTGAGGGATATCCAACATCACCATCTGCGCCGGGGATCACTCCAGCGTCCGTTCCCATCCTGCGGCAACGTGTACTGGGGCGCAGCGTGATTCGCGTCGATGCTGAGCACATGACAACATTCACGCACGCGAACCTGCCCACGATCGACGGTCTGACGGTGACGGTGGACAACGGCGTCGCGGTCCTTGCGTTCGACCGGCCGCACCGGCGCAACGCGCTGCACCGGCCGCTCCTCGACGGGCTGGCGCAGCTTGTGGACGCCGCCACCGCCGACGACGACGTCCGTGTCCTGCTGCTCACCGGCCGTGGCGGCGCATTCTGCGCCGGAGGCGACCTCGACGCGCTGAAGGATATGGAAGGCGAATCGGCCGATTCCGCCCGCGCCCGGATGCGGCGCGAGTTCTCGACGTCGACGCGGCTGGTGCAGTCGCCGAAACCGACGATCGCCGCGATCGGCGGCGCGGCCGTCGGGGCGGGTGCCGCGCTCGCCCTCGCTTGTGATGTCCGGATCGGCTCGCCGTCCGCGTTCTTCGCGGCACCGTTCGTGTCAATGGCGCTGGTGCCGGACTTCGGGGCGTCGTGGCTGCTGGCGGAGGCCGCCGGCGCGGCGCGGGCGAAGGAGATCGCGATGACCGGCCGCCGCGTCGGTGCCGAGGAGGCACTGCGGATCGGACTGCTGCACCACGTGGCGGACGATCCGGACGCGAGGGCGTGGGAGATGGCCGTCGCCCTCGCTGCGGCGCCGGTCGACGCCGTCCGCGGGACGAAGGCACTGGTGGCGGGAAGCGTCACCCGTACGCTCGAGGACCAGATCGAGTGCGAGATCGACGCGCAGGTGCGGGCGGTGGCGTCGCCGTCGTTCGCCGCGCACCGGGCCGCGTGGGCGCGGACCGTCCGGCGGGACTGACCGTCCGGCGGACGGGGCACCGGGGGCGGGGCGGGCGGATGCACACCTCGCCCCCGGTCACCGCGGGAGGCGGGTCAGTCGGCGTGCGCCCCGAGGGCGAGGGTGCCCAGCGATGTGAAGGACGCCGTGACGTGCCCATACTCTCGGATCGGCACCGCGTCCGTCATGCCGCCGGTGAAGACCAGCCAACCCGGCTGAATCGCAACACCTCTGGCGGCGAGAGAATTCGCCGCCAACGCCAGCGACTCTGCGGGATGGCCCTGCACCGCGGCACCGGTCGCCGTGTGCACCACCTGCCCGTCGACCTCGAGCACACACGCCTCCAGTGCCAAGTCGAGATCCTGCGGCGACAGCGCGATGCTGCCGGTGACGACGAAGCCGGACGATGCGTTGTCGGCGACGACGTCGGGGAGGGTGAACCGGAAGTCGCGGTAGCGGCTGTCGATCACCTCGAGGCCCGCCTGGACGCTGTGCACCGCGGCGAGCGCCCGGCCCGCCGTGACACCGGGACCACGCAGCTCCTCCCCCATCACGAAGACGATCTCCGGCTCCACACGCGGATGGATGAGGCGCCCCAACGGCACCTGATCCCCGGTCGGCAGCACCATGGCGTCGGTGAGCCACGCGGTCAGCGGCGTGTCGACTCCCATGCGGAACTGCTTGGCCCGCGAGGTCAGCCCCAGCTTCACTCCCGTGATGTGCTCGCCGCGCATCAACCGACGGGCGAGCGTCTCGTCCTGCACTTCATAGGCGGTTTCCAGGGTGAAGTCCGCCCATGAGTCGCTGAGCGGGTCGATATCCTGACGACGGTTTTCCGCATCCAGCAGCACGTGCACCGCCGACGCAATTGTCCAGGTGGTCATGAGTAACTCCTCAGCTCTCCGGTGACAGGTGGGCGGTCAACGCCCCGATTCGGGCGAACGTCGCGGTGACCGTGACCGCGGCGGCAACGGGCAGGGCCGGAGCGAGGGATCCGACCACCAGAACGCTTCCCGGCCGTAGCTCCTCACCCGAGGCGGCGAGGCGATCGAGCAGGGAGATAGTGGCGTTCACCCACCCGGCTGCGGACGCCACCGCCCCCGTCGCCTGCAGCGCACCTGCCGCGTGCACGGTGTATCCGAGCACTCCCAGGTCGAGATCGCCCAGGGCCACGGACCGCGCCGACACCGCCACCGCGTGCGCGCCGAGGTTGTCGGACACCTCGTCGATCACCGAATCACTGCCGTACCGGTCCACGCGCACCACCAGAGCGCCGCGCACCTGAGTCAGCACACCCTGGACGTCCGCGGCTCCAGTGTGGGGGCCGCGCAGCGTCCGCCCCACCACCAGCGCGACCGCCGGCTCCACCGTCACCGTACCGGCGGCCGGGACGGGAACGGCGCCGCTGGCCACCAGGCGCCCGGGGTTCAGCCGGCCGGTCACCCACTCCCCGTCGCCGCACGAGCGGACGACGAGATGGCCGCCCACCCCCGTGCCGCCGCCGCTGTCGGGCTGCGGGGCCAGGCGCAGGCGTTGAATCTCGTAGGCAGTGGCCAGATCCACGCCGACTCGCTCACTCGGCCGGGGAAACGGCTGCGCCGCATCCTCGGCGGCGCGCAGCTCCCGGACGAGCTGCAGGGCATTCGTACTCACATCATCCTCCTTGTCGGGTCACCTCCGAGACTGCGGCAACCGCAATACGCACCGCGACAACCGGTTTCCACTCACCGGGACAGCGGGCGTGACGCGGCCGCGTTCCCATCAGCCGGAAAGGGCTCGTTGGCCGTCCACGACCCGTTGACGAGAGTGGACGCCGACACAATTCCGTCCAGAGGAGTAACAGTGGAGTCGTTCGGACACGTCATCGACGGCGAAGAGGTCCCGTCCCTCGACGGGGTCACATTCGAGTCGATCGACCCTTGGGAACGCGCCCCATGGGCAACCGTCGCACTCGGATCGGCCCCAGACGCTCACCGGGCCGTCGACGCGGCCCGGCGTGCGTTCGACGAGGGACCCTGGCCCCGCCTCGGGCACGTCGAGCGGGGACGGATCCTGCACCGGCTCGCCGACCTGATCGAGGAGCGCGGCGACGAACTCGCCCTCGCCGATACCACCGACATGGGCAAACCGATCGCCGAGACCCGCGGGCACGACGTCCCGCGATCCGCGCAGAACTTCCGGTTCTTCGCCGACCACGCACGGCTCACGCCGGCGGAGATGTTCCCGATGCCCACCGGACACCACGCCTACACCCAGTACGACCCGGCCGGGGTGGTCGCCGCGATCGCCCCGTGGAACTTTCCGCTCATGATGGAAACGTGGAAGGTTGCGCCCGCATTGGCGTGGGGGAACACGGTGGTGCTCAAGCCCGCCGAACAGTCTCCGGTGTCCGCCACCATCCTGGCGCGGCTCGCGCTCGAGGCCGGGGTGCCGCCCGGCGTCCTGAACGTGGTGCACGGCTACGGCCCCCGCTCGGTCGGCGAAGCCCTGACCGCGTCGCCGCTCGTCGACCGCATCACCTTTACCGGCGAATCCGGCACCGGCCGCGCCATCTCCCGCGCCGCCGCCCAGAACCTGACACCGGTCAGCCTCGAACTCGGCGGGAAGGGCGCGAATATCGTGTTCGCGGACGCCGACCTCACTCAGGCCGTCGACTGGTCGATCAAGGCTATCTACACCAACAGCGGTCAGGTGTGCCTGGCGGGCAGCCGGCTGTACGTGCAGGAGAGCATCCTCGACGAGTTCCTTGCCAGGTTCACCGCCGCGGCCGCCGCGCTCCGCGCCGGCGACCCCAAGCACCCCGACACCCAGATCGGGCCGCTGTCGTCCCGGGAACACTTCGACAAGGTCGTCGGCTACCTCGACATCGCCGAGCAGGAGGGCGGTCAGTTACTCACCAGCGGCTCCCCCGATGGCTGGAGCGTCCCGCCGACCGTCGTCGTCGGCGCCCCTCAACACGCCCGCGTCACGCAGGAGGAAATCTTCGGGCCCGTCGTCGTCGTCCTCCCCTTTACCGACGAGAGGGAAGCGGTGGACCTCGCCAACGACACCCCGTACGGCCTCAACGCGATGATGTTCACCCGCGACCTGTCGCGGGCGCACCGCGTCTCCCGCGCCCTGCGAGTGGGTACCGTCTGGACGAACTGCTTCTTCGTCCGGGACCTGCGCGCCCCGTTCGGCGGCGCCAAGAATTCCGGAGTCGGCCGCGAAGGGGGAAGCTACAGCCGGGAGTTCTTCACGGAGCCGAAAGCCGTCGTCATGGAGATCGACGAACACTGACGGCAACGACCGCACGTCGACAGAAACGAGGAGTACCTATGAGCACCATTCGATCCGTCACAACCACCGATGCACCCATCGTCGGATTCTCCGCCGGGACTGCGGCGCCGCTGTCACAGGCGATCGTCCACAACGGCACCATCTACTGTTCGGGAACGGGACCGTTGGATCCGGAGTCCCGGACGATCGTCTCCGACGAGTTCGAGGCGCAGGTCCGTCAGACGCTGACCAACCTGATCGCTGTCGTGGAGGCCGCAGGCGGGCGGAAGGACACCATCCTCAAGTGCACCTGCTACGTGCGCGACCGGGAGAGCTTCCCCGCCTTCAATGGCGTCTACCGCGAATTCTTCGGAAGCAACCCGCACTTCCCGGCCCGCACCACCATTATCGCGACCCCGCACCGCACCGGTGTACAGGTGGAGGTCGAGTGCATCGCCGCGGTCGCCGGGGACTGATGACCATGGCGGCACAACCCCTCCTCCTCGTCGGCGCGGCTGTCGTCGGCGGACTTCCCGGTGCCGACGCGCTGGGCGTTGTCGACGGTCGGATCGTCGCGGTCGGTGCGGAAGCCGACGTCCGGCGGCAGCTTCCGAGCGGTGCCCGCACCGTCCACGTGCCCGGCGGGGTGATCGCCCCGGGACTGATCGACTCCCACTGCCACTTCGAGGACGCCTCGATGGAGGCCTACACCGTCGCCTTGGCGAACGCCGGCACCGTCGACGACGCGCTGCACGCGATCGCGGAATTCGCCCGCGGACGCCCGGAGCACGAGTGGATTCGCGGCCAGGTGTGGAATCCGCTTCTGCAGCTGCGGGAGCGGCGCGCGCCGACCAGGGCGGAGCTCGACGCCGCCGCGGGGGGACGGCCGGTGCTGCTGCCCGAAGCGCACGGCGCGACGGCGAGCACGGCGGCACTGCACGCTGCCGGTCTCGACCCACGCGGGCATGACGGCCGATTCGACCGCGCGGGCCTCGACTTCCTCCTCACCATTGTCCCCGAGTGGGGCGACGAGGAACGCTCCGATCAGCTGCTCACCGCCATGCGCTCCCTGAACCGGCACGGCATCACTTCCGTCGTGTCGGGCGCGACCACCCCGCGCGACCTGGGCCTGCTGCGGACGTTGGCCGACGGCGGGCTGTCCACCGTGCGGGTGGCAGCGATGGTGATGCCCTCCGGCGCGCTGAATCCCGATGTCCCGGAGGACGAGTGGTCGCGGCTGCTGAAAGACGTACCTACCGAACGGGACAGGTGGCTGTCGGTGCGCGGCGTCAAACTGCAGGTCGACGGCGGCATGACCCTCGGTAGCGCCTACACGCGCACCGACTACCCGTCACGCCCCGGGTACCGCGGCGTGTGCGTCACGCACCCCGAGACGCTGCGGTCCCGGATCGAGGCCGCGCACGCCCAGGGGCTCCCCGTCGGTGTGCACGTCGTCGGCGACGCCGCCATCGACCTGGCGCTGGATATGTTGGGCGGCGGCGACACCGGACGGGCACCCGACGTACTCATCCACGCCAGCCTCATGACACCCGACCAGATCACCCGCGCCGCCGACACCGGGGTGGTCGTCGCCGCGCAGGTGCCGTTCCTGTGGCGCAACACCCCCACCATTCGAGGTCATTTCGGCGCCGAGACAACCAGCCGGGCGGTGCCGTTCCGCGACTGGATCGACGCGCTCGGCATCCGCCGTGTCAGCGCAGGTACCGATCATCCGGTCAACGACCTCGACCCCTTCACGAACATGTATGCGATGAGCGAACGTCGCGACGAGGCGGGCGCCGACATCGGAACGGCCCAACGCGTCACGCGGGCCGAGGCGTTCGCGCTGTACACCGAATCCGGTGCGGCGCACACCGGCGAGAGCGCCCACACGGGCCGCCTCGCCGAGGGCATGCTCGCCGACGCGGTCGTGCTCGACCGTGATCCGCTCACGTGTTCCCCGGAGGACCTGCGCGACACCACCGTCCACCTCACCGTCGTCGACGGTGCGGTAGTCCACGACGATCGCGCACAAATCGCCCAGTAACACAGGAGAAATGATGCACCCCAGTCAGATGCCCATCGTCGACCTCGAGAACGCCGCCAAAGAACTGCAGGACTCGGGCCGGCGGGTCGCGGTGCTGTGGCAGGAGAGCGAATCACTCGCCTTCGTCGCTCGTGGCCGCGAATACCGCAGCGAGTTCCACCTCAATCCCAGCGACGAGGTCATGTACATGATCCGCGGCACGATGAACCTGCACTACCGCAAACCCGAAGGTGGCTCGAGCATCGCCGTGATCCCCGAAGGGGCCTGCATCTTCACCCCGACCGGGATCGCGCACTCGCCCCGCTTCGCACCGGACTCGTTCGTCCTGGTCATTGAACGGCTCCGCCGCGACGGCGAACTGGACCGGTTCCGCTGGTTCTGCCCGTCCTGCGACGAGTTCCTCCACGAGGAGGCGGTGCACGTCGACGACTACCGGACCGACCCCGTCGCGGGCGCCTACGAACGGTTCTACGGGAACGTGGAGGCGCGCACCTGCTCGGCGTGCGGCACCGTGATGCCGGACGAGCGCCTGTGACGCCGGCACCGCCGGTCGGGTTCGGCCGGCTGGTCCTCGACACCCTGGACCGCACCCCCGACCTGACGGCGCTGCGGCAGGGCGATCTCACGCTCACCTACGCGCAGGCGTACGAGCACGTGATCTCGGTGGCGGCGCGGCTGAGCGAACTAGGACTTCGCCCCGGCGAAACGCTGCTGCAGATCCGCGGGAACGATTGGTGGCAGTGGGTTCTCGCCGCGGCGTGCGCCGTGGCCGGGGTGCGGTCATGCTCGATCCCCCCGTCACTGCCCGCCGGCGAACTGTCGCGGCGCGTCACCGAAGTGGCGCCCTCCCTCGTCGTTACCGACGGCCCGTGGGTGGTGCCGGGGGCCCGGGTGGTGTCGCTCGCCGACGTCCTGCAGCCCACCACGGCGCTCGCACCGTACGAGGCCGACGCCCACCGCATCGTCCGGCTGGCGTTGACCTCCGGCACTGGCGGGACACCGAAGGGTGTCGACCTCAGCGGCGCCGCCATGGCCGCGGTCGCGGAAGCGTGCGCGGACGCGATTCCTTGGCCTGCGCGGCCGACCGTCGTCTGCGCGGAGGCCGTCTCGGGCGGGTTCGGGAACATGGTGCTGCCCACGCTGATGCACGGCGGAACCGTAGTGCTGCCAGGGCCGGACGACACGCTGCCCGGCGTCCTCGACGCGTACCCGGGCGCGGTGCTGCTGGCCATGCCACCCACGCTGCGTGCTCTCCTCGCCGACCCCGAACCGCCTGCGGCGCCACCGACGCTCGTTGTGTACAGCGGTGACGTCCTCACCCACGACGAGATCGATCGTGTCCACCGCTGGGCCGGGCCCGTGCTCTGCGGCGTCTACGGCCAGGTCGAAGTGCCGAAGACCATCGCGATCAGCCTCCCCGAGGACCATCTGCTCCCGCACCGCGCCGGCGCACTCGGGCGCCCGTTCCCCGGCACCGACTGGCGCATCGTCGACCTCGACGGCAACGACGTGCTCGCCGGGCAGCCCGGCGAACTGTGGGTGCGGTCGGCGACGGTGATGTCCGGCTACGCCTTCCCCGACACCGTCCGCTCGCCGTTCGCCGGCGACTGGCTGCGGACCGGCGACATCTGCCACGTCGTCGACGGGTACGCCATCCACGACGGACGCATCGAGGACGTCCTCGCCCACCGGCCGGCGGTTATATGTCCCGGTCCCCTCGAACAACGCCTGCACACCGCATCCGTCGCCCTGCTGCCCGGACACGCGGACGGCGCCGTCGTCGCGGTGACCACCTCCGCCGCGGACACCGATTCGATCCGCGGACCGCTCGCGGCATCCGGGCTCACCCTGGAGCGGCTCGTCGAGGTCGACGACATCCCGCGCACGTGGATGGGCCGCATCGACCGCCGTCACCTGCGGAGCCTCATATGAACCAACGCGTCGTCGACGTCCACGCCCATGCGCTGCCTCTCGGACTACTCGACTTCCTCGCCGATGAAGGCGTCGCCGACCTGTCCGCCCTCGACGACGGGATCGTGCGGATCGCGTCCTCGGTGTCGGGCGTCGCGGATGGCGCGCCGATCCCGTTGCCACGTGCGCAGTTCGACGTCATCCAACGCCTGACCGACATGGACGCGATGGGCGTCTCCCACCAGCTGGTGTCCCTGCCCCCGTTCGTGACCAGCGCCGACGCCGACGACGAGGACCTCGCGCTACGCATCGCTGACCACGGCAACCACGCACTGGCCGAGCTGATCGCGCACGCCCCCACCCGCCTCGCCGCGCTGGGCCTCGTGCCTCTCGGCACCGCGCGGGCCGTTGACGTCGCCCGCCGCTGCCTCGACGAACTAGGCTGCGCCGGTGTCGCGATCGGTTCCCGTGGGCTGGGCCGGGAAACCGACGACACCGTCCACGAGGACCTGTGGGCCCTGCTCTCCGAGCGGCAGGTGCCGGTGTTCCTGCACCCGAACAGCGTTCCCGGCGGCGCGCGTCTGCACGACTACTGGCTGCCGCAGCTCGCAGGGTTCCCGATGGATACTGCGGTCGCGGTGTCGCGGCTCGTCCTCGGCGGGGTACTCGAACGCCATCCGATGCGGATCGCGCTCGCCCACGGCGGCGGCTGCGTCCCGTCGCTGACCGGACGCCTCGACCTCGGCTGGACCCGCAAGGCGGTGGCCCGGACGACACCCCACCCGCCCAGCACTTACCTACGCCGCCTCTACTACGACTCGGCGACGTTCTCACCGGCGCTGCTGCGGGCGCTCGTCGCCGACGTCGGCGCCGACCACGTCGTGGTGGGCACCGACTACCCGTTCGACCTGGCCGACCTCGACCCCGTCGCCGGCGTCCTCGCCGCAGGCCTTGGGCCGCAGGCCACGGCCACAGTCCTCGCCGGCACGGTCACGGACTGGTTGGGGACCGCCTACCCGTTGGCATGGTGACCTCGGAGTCGTAAGCCCGCGCGAGTTCCCGCGAGATCGACATCGCCGCCATCTTCAGGGCGGGCTCCACCGTCGCAAGCTTCTTCGCGCCGGTGTGCAAGACGACGGACAGGGCCGCGGCGAGGGTGCGGTCGCCGTCGAAGATCGGCGCGGCGATCGACATGGTGCCGAGGGACAGTTCCTCCACACACCGGGCTATGCCGGTAACCCGCACGGTCTGCAGCGTCCGCATCAACAGTCCCGGCATGACGACGGTGTGTGGGGTGTATCGCTTCAGCCCGGCGGTGAGTACCTGTTCCTGAAAGTCGCGCGAGGCGTGACTGAGCAGCATCTTGCCAACGCCGGTGGCGTGCAACGGGGATCGGCCGCCCACGTGCGTCACCACATTCACGGAGCGGCGACCCCACACCCGTTCCAGGTAGAGCACCTCACCACCGTCGAGGACGGCGAGGTGCACGTTCTCGCCGGTGGCCTCGTACAGGTCCTGCATGTAGGGCAGGGAGATGTCGCGGAGGGTACGCGGCTGTGGGCACAGTGAACCCAGCTCCCAGATGCGCAGCCCGATCCGGTAGACACCTTCCGCGTCCTTCTTCAGCGCGCCCAGTTCTACCAGCTCCATCGCGATCCGGTGGACGGTGGAGACCGGAAGCCCGGTGACGTCGCGGAGGTCGACCAGCCGCAGCGCCGGCTGCTCCGGGGTGAACGCGTTGAGCAACGCGAATACTCGGCTCGACACCGACCGGGATGTCAGGGACGTGGGTGCCGCAGCGGGTTCAGACATGGAAATCTCCTCGAGTGGTGCCCGGGCGTCAGTCCGCGCGCGAACCGGTGACGGTCCGGGGAGGCGCAGCCCAGCGTATCGCCGCCACCCGCCTGCGGGCGAGGACCGCATCCGCGACCACCGCCACCGCGACGAGGACGGCGACGACAGTCATCGCCAGGGTGAAGGTGGTGAGATCCGCGGCCGCCGACGGGTCCGACGGGGCGCAGGCCCCGACGAGACCCACCGCAAGAATCGCCCCCGTGTACCGGGCCGACTGGAAAAGCCCCCCGACCAGACCGGTGAGCCCTGCCGGTGCCCGTTCGTACATCTGGTGCTGCATTACGAGATTTCCCAGCCCGTACGGGACTCCGAGTAGGACGCCGGCCAGCACGACGACGAGCCGCGGGGTGGACGCGTCGAATGCGAGCAGGACGGCGACCCCGAACAGGAGCAGCAGCGCGCTTACGCAGGCGAGCTGCTCGGGAGAGGACACCCGCAACGCCCGCGCACCGGCCACCGTTGCAACGACGCTCGTCGCCGCGATCGGTAGCACCAGCAGCCCCGCCTCGGCTGCGTCCAGGCCGAGGGTGCCCTGGAACCACTGGGGCAGGCCGTAGAACGCGCTGTAATAGGTCAGGTTGAACAGCACGAAGATCGCCAGCACCGGGACCAGACCGCGCTGCGACCACAGCGCTGACACGTCGACGAACGGTGCGCGGCACCGCGTCTCCCACACCACGAACACCGTGAGCGTGACGGCCGCGACCGCCACGCTCACGGTGTCGGCCCGGGGCAGGGTGAGCATGACACGCAGCAGGGCGAGCATCCCGGCCGCGAAGAACAACACCCCGATCACGTCGACCCCCGCAGCGGGCACCGCATCGGCGCGGGGGTCGCGTGCCCGGCCGGGCAGCAGCCGCGCCGCGACGAGCAGCGCGCCCACGGTGAGCGGCAGGTTCACCCAGAAGATCCCCGGCCACCCCGCCCAGTCGGTGAGCAGGCCACCCAGCACCGGGCCGACCGCGCCGGCGGTGGTGTTGACGACGGCGATTCGGCCGAGCTGTCCGCTTCCGCCGCGGGCGCGGACCAGGACGAGCGCGCACGAGAACGACGTGGAGACACCCACCGCGAGCAGGCACCGGCACACCACCAGCGCCCACACGTCCGTGACGAACGGCGCGGCGGCGGACGCCGCCGACGCGAGCAGCATCCCGCCGACGAACAGGGACCGCGGACCCGTCACGTCGGCGACCCGTCCCATCACCGGCTGCGCAACGCACGCCACGAGGTAGAAGGACGTCACCATCCACGTCACCTCACCGAGCGACGCGTCCAGATCCTGCTGTACCGGATACAGTGCGACCGCCACCATCGACGAGTTCAGCGGCGCGAGCAGCGTCCCGACCATCAACACCGCCAGCGCGACGGCGTCGCGGCGGCCCCCGAACCCGGCCGTGCCGGTCATTGCCCCACCGTCAAGACGATTTTCCCGGTCGCGGCGCCGCCTGCCAGCGCCGCGTAGGCGCCCGCCCCCTCTTCGAGAGGCCGCACGTCATGCACGTGCGGTCGCAGCTTCCCCGCGGAGCTCCACCGAAAGATCGTTGTGAGGTTCTGCTCGTGCCGGCGCCGGTCGCGGCGCACGAACTCCCCGAAGAACACCCCGACCAGCGAGGCACCCTTGACGAGGGGAAGATTGAGTTTCACGGTGGGAATCTCGCCGGAGGCGAAACCGACCACGAGCAGCCGACCACCCCAGCCCAGCGCCCGGACCGCCGAGCCCGTCAGCGCCCCACCCACCGGGTCGAACACCACGTCGGCGCCGTGGCCGTCGGTAAGATCCTTGATCCGCTGCTTGGCGTCGCCGCTGTAGTCGAACACGGCCGAAGCTCCGCGTCCCGCCGCGGACCGGGCACGCTCCGCGGTGGACGCCCCGGCGAGGACCCGGGCACCCAGCAGGTCCGCGACATCGACCGCGGCAGAGCCCACCCCGCCGGCGGCGCCGAGGACGACGACCGTCTCCCCGGGGCGGACACCCGCCCGTTGCACCAACGCGTGGAACGCCGTCGCATACGTCACCAGCACCGTCGCCGCGTCGAGCGACGACACGTCGGCGGGAATCACGGTCACCCGGTCGGCGCGCGCCGTCACGAATTCGCGTGCGCAGCCATACTCCTCGTTCCCGGCGACGCGATCCCCGACAGCCGGCGAGGACACCCCCGATCCGACCGCGACCACCGTCCCCGCGTACTCGCTGCCCGGCGAGAACGGCGGCTCCGGGCGCACGACGTGACTGCCCGACACCACCAGCGTGTCGTGGAAGTTCAGCCCCACATGGCTGACGGCCACCACCACCTCCCCTGCGCCGGGTGCCGACGGGTCCGGAAGATCCGCGACCTCCAGGACGTCCGGCCCGCCGAGTCGGGGAGCGATCAGTGCCTTCACGAGTCCACCTTCGCCGTCTGCGGTTCCGCGACGGCACCGGAGGCGAACAACGCATCGATGCGGTCCTCGGCGAGCCCCACCTCGCGCAGCACCTCCCGGGTGTGGCCGCCGAGCTCCGCGGGTTGACGCGTCACCGACGGCCGCGCGCCGTTATAGCGGACGGGATGCCGCAGAACCCGGGCGTGGGTGTCGCCGACCGGCATCCGGGCGACCAGGTCTTCGGCGACGACCTGCGGGTCGGTGAGCACGTCGTCGTAGTCGGCGACCCGCTCGAACCAGAACCCGGCCGGCGCGAGGCGCTGCTCGACCTCCTGATACGTCAACGCCCCCAGCACGCCGACGAGCAGTTCGGTGTACTCCTGCCGCCGGGACCGGCGCGCGGCCGCGTCGAACGCCTCGAGCTCGTCCGAACCCAGCGCAGCACCGAGGCCGTCCATCGCTCCGCTGATCGCGAGGGCGACGCTGGCCCCGTCGGCGAGCCGGTAGATGCCGTAGGGTGCGTCGATCGACCAGCACGCCAACGCATCGTGCCGGTCGAGGTCCTCCCGCCGACGCCCACCCGAGTGGTACAACGCGAACGACTCCGCCTGCAAATCCAGGCCCGCAGCGAGCAGACTTGCCTCCACCCGGGTGCCCTCGCCGGTGGTGAGCCGACGCGCGTACGCGGCGAGCACACCCATCGCCAGCAGCGCCGCACCGTGGTGGTCGACCACGGGCGTGCCGGCGGCGTGCGGATCGCCCGGGGTCCCTGTCGCCGACGCGAGGCCGGTGCGGGCCTGCACGAGCAGGTCCACCCCCGGCCGGTTGGCCATCGGTCCGCGCGAACCCCACCCCGTCGCCGACGCATAGATGATGCGCGAGTTGATCTTCCGCACCGCCTCGTAGCCGAGCCCCAGCCGCTCCAACGCTCCGCCACGATAGTTCTCCAGCAGGACGTCCGCCGACGCGACCAGCGGCTCCAGTGCCGTCGCGGCATCGGGATGCTTCAGGTCGATCGCCACGGACCGTTTGTTCCGGTTGACCGACAGGAACGTCACGCTGCGCCCGTCTAGGTGGATGCCGCCGCTGCCCTCGCGGCGTTCCCACGCACCGGACAACGGTTCGACGGTAATCACGTCGGCGCCGAGATCCGCCAGATACTGCGTCGCCGCCGGCCCCTGGACGAAATGGGTAAAACTCAGCACCCGCATCTGCTCGATCATCGCGCTCCTATATCTCGAAGTCTGGTGCGGGCGACGCTATGCGGCACCCGAGCCGACCACGTACGCACTATTTCCGTTGAGTGGGAAGGTAACCGTCACCGCCGCGCGCCGAGTCGGGCAGAGTCGACCCATGAACACACCGTTGGATCCGCCATCAGGACGCCTCAGGCGCAGCCGCGTCAACGGCCACGTCATCGCGCACCGCGAGACCGGGACCGGTCCTGCTGTCCTCCTCCTGCACGGGTGGCCACAGACCGGCGCCGCCTGGCGGACGGTGGTGCCGCTACTGAAAGACCATGCCACCGTGGTGGTTCCGGACCTCCCCGGATTCGGCGCCAGCTCGCGACCGCATACCGGCTACGACAAGATGACCGTCGCCGCCACCGTGCACGAGCTGATGCACACCCTCGGGCACGACAAATACCACGCCGTCGGACACGACGTCGGCGGGCAGGCGCTGCTGCCGCTCGCACGGATCGCCCCCGACGCTATCCAGTCTGTAGTGTTCGTCGAAGCCGGCGTCCCCGGCCTCGGGAACAGCCTGGCCTCCGGCAACCCGTTCACTGGTGGCTCCTGGCACTTCGGCTTCAACATGCTGCCGGACCTCCCCGAGGCCCTGCTCACGGGCAGAGAGGACGTCTACCTGCGCTGGATCTTCCACCGCGACTCCATCGGCGTCGTCGTGGCCGATGCTGTCGACGACGCCTTCCAGGAGTATGTGACGGCGTTCCGGGCGCCCGGCGGCGTCCGCGGCGCGATGGAGCACTACCGCGCACTGCCCACCGACATCGAGGACAACCGGCGCATCGCCACCGAAGGACGCTCTGGGGCACCGGCTCTCGTCGTAGGGGCCCGGCAGGGCGTCGGACTCGGCTGGCTCGACAGCGTCGAGGATTCGTTCGCCACCGTTACCTCGGCGTGGATCGAGGAATGCGGACACTACGTACCCGAGGAACGCCCCGCCGAACTCGCCGACCTACTTCGCGCGCACTGGACCCGCGCCGAAACATAACCCCTCCCACCACCGAAAGACCGCCATGACCGCAGAACACCGACCCGACGCATTGGCCGTCCTCGTACACGGCGCCTGGCACTCCTCGCTGCACTGGGCCGCGACCCAACGGCACCTCGCCGGGCACGGCGTCGCGACAGTCGCAGTCGATCTCCCCGGCCACGGCCTGGACGCGCCGCACCCCTCCGGCTACCTCTCCCCCGGCCAACCAGGACTGACAACCGAGAAGTCCGCGCTCGCGGGGCTGACGATGCAGGACGCCGCCGCCACAATCACCGATACACTCGTCCGCGTCCGCCGCTTCCACAGCCGGGTGCTGCTCGTCGCGCACAGCGCTGGCGGCGGACCGGCATCCCTCGCATCCGAACAGCACCCCGAACTGGTCGACCACCTCGTCTACCTGTCCGCGTTCGTCCCTGCCGCCCGCCCACGCTTCTTCGACTACATCAACTCCGACGCCAACAATGGCGCCGTCACCATCCCACCCATCGGCGACCCCGCCGAACTCGGCGCCATCCGCATCAACCCACTCTCCCCCGACCCCGACCACGTCGCGACCATCCAACATTCGTTCCTCAACGACCTACCTGCTGAGACCTCTGACAGTTGGCGGAGATTCCTCCACCCAGACCTCCCGCTGGCGATCCTCGCCGAACCGGTGCCCCTCACGCCCCTCCGCTGGGGCCGCATCCCCCGCACCTACATCCGACTCACCGACGACCAGGCCCTCCCGCTCGGCGCCCAGGACCTCATGATCACCGAAGCCGATGCCGCCACCCCCGACTCCCGCTTCGATGTGCGGACCATGGTCGGTGGACATTCCCCCTTCGCCACCCGACCACGCGAACTCGCCGACCTACTGGCTTCCGTCGCATCTGTCGCGGCGAGCACCTGACCGCCCGGTCGAGGGCCACGCGAGTACAGGTCGACGCAGCCGGGTCTGTCACGCGATCGGTGTAAGAGGGCTTGTCCTCGAGGATCACTTCGCCCAAAACGTAAACCGCCGTCTCAGCCCGAGCAACTTCTGCACTCGGACATGAGCCCAATTTGTTTCCGCGGACGACCGCACCACCGGACTGCAAGGCCTCTGCGCCTAATGTGACATCCGAGGGGGACTCAGGTAATCGGTTGAGCTGAGGCAAGCCGGCACGCCGAGCTTTGCGTGGCGGGAAGGCGTAATCATGACCGACACACTCGATCCTGCCATCACCCCAGCTCACAACCCACACCACCCACCCACACAAGCACGGCCCGCACCCCACGCGTTCGGGTACGGGCCGTGCAGGGCTGTGTTCGGGTGACTACCCCCGCCCGGCTTCCAACAGCGCCGGATCCACCCGGGGCCGATCCTCCCGGCCCTCCACATACACCCAGCCGTGCGGACCATCAATGCACCCCCAACAACAAACCCCGCACCGCACGCGACGCACCGGCAAAGCTCAGTCCGGGGTGAAAAACAGGTCCATCCCGATCACAAACCACGCCACCAGCGCGGCGATCGGCATAAACGCCAACACAAACGGAACCGTGAACTGCCGAACAGAACGCCACGGAACCGTCACCAACCCGAACACCACAACCAACAGAGCCGGCCCCGCCCAGCTCACCCAATAGCCGAGCGGCGGCAGATCCGACCCGAACGAGGTGAACGACCCGTGCGGATACACCCGGGGTCGCGGAACATCGAAGTAGTGCTGCCGCAAGATCACGGTCGGCACATAGCAAAGAAACCCCACCAGCAGACCCGCAATAATGCCCAGCGAAATCCGCAGCCCCTTTCCCGATCCCGCGAGTGGCGCCTCGTCCATACCGTCCATCGTCGAACCCGCCGATGAGGATTCACCCTGGGACGTGTCATCTTCCCAGGTCAGAGCGCTCGCCCAGGCCGCGGTTTTTGCCGTCCATCCACGCAATGACATCGAAGACGCGCAGGGCGGAGATCTTTTCGGGGAGGCCGGCCTCCTTCCGGATCGACAGCAACCGGCGGTGCAACGCTCCGTCGTCGGCGCGGAGCGCATCCCGGACCGGGTTCAGATGTGCTCGCTCGGTGCCCAGGACCTGGCTGACGACGGAGTCCCAGATCGGGTACAGCCGGGGGCGTTTGCGGGCAATCAGCTTCGTCGCCTTCGTCTGGCCGATCCCCGGCAGCGCCCACAGGGCCGTTTCCAGGTCCCAGGCGGGCCACCCCGGGGCCAGCGGGTCCGGTTCGTCGACCAGGTCCCGATCCGGGCCTATCGCCGTCAGAAGGGCGTTCAGCGCCTCCGCCTGGGTGTGCAGGATCGCCCGCGCCGTCCTCGGGGGGACCTGCACCGACAGGAACGTCACCGCGACCAGATCGTCCGCGGTGAACCGATCCGCCTCCCCCGCCCGGTCCCCGGTGCTGGACCAGGAGTCGAAATGCGCCCCGACGTAGGCGCCGTCGCCCAGGTACGGGCGGCCGTAATACTTCGTCAGCGCCGCGACCGCCGCAGTATCCGAGTCCGTCACGAGGGTCGTCGGCAGCCGCAATGTCATACCCCGCACCCTCTCACCCCTCAGGCGCCGCCGACCGGAAACCGAACCGGGGTGACGGGGCGGGGGCGGTCGCTACGCGCCGCAGCACCTGGATGAGCCGCTGCTAATCGATCACGGAGCACAACCTGTTTCAGCTGCACCTCAGCCACAGCGATCTTTATGTCCACAAGTTCACCCAGTACGAGGAAAAGCGGTCCGGGGCCGACTGGGAGTGGTGGATCGGCGCACGCGAGGAAGGATGGCTTTGCCTGAAAATCCAGGCGAAACGGGTACACGGGACCGTTTATCGGGAGTTGGATCATCCCGGACGGGAAGACGGAGACTTCCAGTACAACACGCTGATCAACAGCTGTGATTCGTCGAAGACCGAGTATCCGTTCCACGTGTTCTCCAACGGCTGGCCCGATGCCAGCTTGCGAACCGAAGCCGACCGCGCGATCAACAAGAGCATCAGACTGCACGACCTCGCCCAGATCGCGGCGTCCGATCGAGAAGTCTGGGGTTGCTCTGTCACCTCCACGTACATTGTTAAACGGCTTCACACCTCGTCGAACCGAAAGAAGCGTTCGTACGTTCCGCGCTACCTGGAGGCCTCGGTTCCGTGGTCGGAGCTGTTCGTCCCAATCCACAGAAGCCATGTTGGCGATGTTGCCTCGACTCACGAACTCCTCACATCTATAAGGCTGAGACTCGAGGCTCATTCTCGAATGGCGACTGATAAGGGCGCTGTCGCGCAGTACCGAGATACCCCAGCGCAACTACTCGACGTGTTCGTAGACCGTGAGAAGAGCCTGCACCGCGATCTACCCGACTACATTCACGCAGCCATGAATCCGCCTGCAGCCCAGGATCTCGTGTGGTCACAGCGGTTCAGTGAACAGGTTCCGAGGATGGCCATTGTCGCGAACCTCGGCCCAGAACCTCTATGGGTCCACCTAGAGAGGACGTCATAGGCGGTTCCGCCCGCTTCGTCGGGCCTTGCCACCGGCATCCTGCGTGGTCGCGTCCCCCATTTCGATCCCGACTCGGGCGCGGTACCTGCACGGGCGGAGGTCGGTCAGGGCGCGGCGAAATTCGGTCGTCTCGGTCAGATGTGTGCGGGTCTGCCCCACCGATCTCCGCGCACTGAGCCAGTTGCGTCGATCGCTCGGCCAGTGAAACCACGCGAAAAAGATCTGCGGCACACTCGCTGCCTCTCCCTGTCAGGACGCAGCAGAACCTTCATGGTCGTGGACCTCGCACTAGTCGAGCAGTCGAGCGAGATAGCTCCACGCCGCTAGCCGTTCCATCCCTTCCTGCTCGCTCAGCCTGGCGGCCAACGACACGCCTGTTCATACGACACGCCTGGGTTTCGTACTGGAGGATGGCTGACGTTCTTCCACCTGTTCGCCGGTACGTGGCCATCGTCTTCGTTCTCATCCAGCAGCTATTTCCTCGGGAAATCGACCCAAGTATCTGTTACATCCGGTTCGTCTGGTATCTATCATCCGGGGGATCTAGAGCAAACGATCAGCTGCTCACGTCCTTCATCTTGCATCCCCTGGATTCGAAGGACTTATCGATGGACAAGTACTCCACAGACGACGGCCAGCAACCATCAGGCACGCACCGGCGGCCGGCACCATCGGCTGATTGGAATTCCCATCCCGCCCGTGGACCACGGCTTCGATGCGGAAATCGACAGCGGTGGATCGTAGCTACCCAAGCACAGACGGCGGAGGAAAATTCCTCGGGACCATCGACGTCGCGGCAGTTGTCTTCCGCGCTTCTGCCAGTCCGCCGTGCAAACACCGAATCTGTGGGGACCCGATGACCTCTGGAGGAGGAACCGTAGCGGCCTTCGGCCTCAAGTACCAGTACATGGCAACGGTAGAACAGTTCCTGCTCTACCTGCGCGATCACCCGGAAATGATCGCCAGAACGACGCTAATCGTCGAGCCACTTGCCATCACCGTCGATGGCACCGAGGACGACATCGTCGATTTTGCCATCGAGACTGATGACGAAGTTGCCCGCAACTATCAGGTCAAATCCTCCCTCGATCCTGCGACCAATCCACTGCAACCAGCGAGCGCGAGAGGAATCCTGCAACGGCTTATCACACATCGCGCAGACAATCACATCGTCTTCACGAACAAACCCCTCTCTCCCCAACTCGCTAAAGAAGTACTACCCAAGGACCAGCACGGCGATATCACCACGTATACCTGGCCAGATGGCCCAGCCGGGACCAGTGAGCCACCTCTGATCGTTGTCGATTCCCGGTCTCCTGGTCAGGTGCGGGACTCGATTGCGGGCTTGATTCGAGAGTTCCGGAAGGACCGTGCGCTCAGCCAGGGCCAGGTGTCCGCGTCTTTGTTGGTGTCGATCGTGCTGGACCACATCTTCGAGGCCGCAGCGGGCAACGACCCGAACCGGATCACTGCACTCGATGCGCTAGAGGTACTTGCTATGCCAGATGGACGCATTGCCCACGTTGCCGGTGGGTTCGATTGGGGGCTACCAATAGCTGGCATTCCGAATTACATCTCGACCATCCCGCGCTTGTCGTACCTCGACCGGATCCGCAGCCAATTCCCGGACGACGGTATCGCCACCCCGCGTCGAATTGTACTGACTGGGCATACGGGCACGGGTAAGTCAGTCATTGCTTCGGACTACTGCCACCTCGACTCGGTCGCATACGAGTTCATTTGCTGGATCGATTGCCGTGATGTCTCTTTCATCGAATCGCAGGTCACGGACCTCATTCAGCAGCTCACTCAGGGAACCCTCTCACCGAGCGAAGCTGCTGGACCGGTATTTACCGGGCTACTTGGACGACACCGTGGTCCTTGGCTACTCGTGTTCGACGGCATCCAGAACCGAGCTGACATCGAGACGTACGTACCCTCACGCGGTCGGGGCTTGGTGCTTCTGACTACCAACAACAGCTTGAACTGGTGGCCTTCGGCGGAAATAGTTGCAGTCGGGGAGTTCACCAAGGCCGAAGCAGTTGATTGCTTCGCGTCTTACGCCGGAGTTCGTCCCGAGGATGATCCTTCGGTAATGGACGCGGTAGTCGATATTGTGTCACTTCTGGGATGTGTTCCGATTGCGGTGAGCATGGCTGGTGTCTATTTCAAGAATACCGAGGGGACTTTGGCGGAACTTGCTCCACAGTACTTCTCTGATCTTGCTGCGCTCGACGACAGCTACTCGATTCCGCCTGGCTTCCACCGCACGGCATTCAAGGCAGTACAACACGCGGTGCGAAGTCTCACCAGGGGTGGCCCGACCGACCATGGACGCTCAGCAGCTGCCGTTTTGTATGTCGGCTCGCTCCTGGCGCCAGAGCTGTTGCCGTTGAACATGATGCTGCCTGCGACTGCCGAAGTAATGCGCGTCGATCCCGCGTCCCCGCCAAAGCCGGCCGCGGTAGAGCCTGCGCTAAGGCGTGGAGTCATAACCGCCCTCCGAAGTCAATCGATCGCACGGCGGGTTCTGAACGACGAGCATGGTACGAGTGCGCCCACCAGCGAAACCATTGCGGTGCATCCGTTGGTTCACGACATTCTCCAACGCTCATACCTCGAGGACCTTCCGCCGGGCCAGCTTCAGGCTCAGGCTGGAGTTCTCATGTGTTTCCTGTACGGGTGGATCGGCCAGCTACGCGGCGACGGTGAGTTCTTCGCAACCGAGCAGTTGCGACTCCATGCAGAGGCACTACTCGAACTTGTCGACGAGCGAGAACCCCTATCGTCCTTCTCGGAGCAGCACGCACGCAGCTACACCTACACCAAAGCCCTACTTCAGGCCGAGCTCAGCGCCTGCCATGCAAGTCGCAGGCGTTTCGATCGCGCCCTCGAACTGGGCAAATCCGCAAGCGCTGCCCTCGCACAGTATGGATCTGAAAGTGCCGCTCGTGGTGTCACCATTTTGGTGCTGAGCAACATGATCACGGACCTCTCATTTGCCGAGGCGCCGAGCGAGCTGCTCACTGCGTTTTCAGCCGCCATACTTCCTGCGATTTTCGGCGGAGAACGAGATGAACAGTCGAGCATCCGCAATGCCGCGTATGTGGCGGCCGGTGACATGTTCAACATGCTTAATCGAACTGTGGAGTACCAACAGTCGACAGACCTTCGACGAATTCGATCTCAGCTCAAAGATGTCGTGGACCGCGACCCCGATCACGCATCACGCGCCGCCACAACGAACGTCCGGATCAACGAACTCTACGAAACCGGTCAGTTCCAGGAGATCCTCCTGCGTCTTCCTGAATGGCGTGGTATCGATAGCTCCCCAGACGCCAACATCGGGATGGACGCACTCGAGATCGTTGCTCAGCTCCACACGGGATCAGTCGACGAGGCACTTAGGATGAGCGCAGCACTGGTCGGCATCTCCCCGTACGGCGGATACCTCAGCCACTCACTCCTCGAGGCGTTGAAGAAGGTCGGCAAAGAGCTTGAACTACTGTCCCGCACCGCCCGGGCGGACGACCGACGCGTCGTAGAAGCGTTCGACGCCGTCCACGCCCGCTTCGACGAGCTCACCGCGACCTTCGACGAATAGATACGAAAGCGGCGCCACCGTCACCAATCGGGTCTGCCTCCGGAGCAGCACGTACGAGAACGCGCCTGGCGACTGCCTGTAACGGCGCCTGCGCGCCAAATGAAAAACAGTGAAATGAGGAACTTATGCCCGATCATGATGTGCTCACATTCGCGCGAGGTCTCAGCGGAAGGCTTGCGACACGATCACGCCACGTATCAGCCTTCCTCGGTGCCGGCACCTCGAAAGCATGCGGGTTACCCGATGTTGCCGCGTTGCAGAGAGCTATCTCGAGCAAGTTGGAAAAAGGGAACAAGACTCACTTCGACAACCTCATCACCGACCGGGACCTCGAGCAGGCACTGAGTCGTCTCCGCCGTATCGCCGCCATCGTCGAAGGCACCGACCGAGTTGACGGTCTCGATGCGCAATCCGCGAAGGACCTCGACAGCAGCATCTGTGAGGTGATCGTGTCTGAAATCGCAGAAAGCGACAGCAATCTCGATCCGGTACAACTGTTCGCGGCCTGGGTTGCACGCGCCGACTACACACGCCCGATTGAAATCTTCACCGTCAACTACGACCTCCTGCTCGAACAAGCATTGGACAGTGCGGGAGTGCCCTACTTCGATGGATTCGTCGGCTCCCTCCGCGCACGTTTCCGCAGCGATCTGGTCGAAGCATCGCCATCGAGCGACGACTACATCCCCCGTTTCTTCGCGCGCCTGTGGAAACTCCACGGGTCACTGAACTGGGCACGGTCAGATTCGGACGTGGTCCGACTCGGCCACCCTGTTCCCGGCGGCACCCCCGCGGCGATCTACCCCTCTGATACCAAATACGAAGAGTCCCGACGTGTTCCGTTCGTCGTGCTGCAGGATCGCCTACGACGAGCACTGAACGAACCCGAGTCGTTGACCCTGGTCACCGGCTACTCATGGTCGGACGCACACCTGAACGAACTCTTCTTCGACGCCACCACACGCCGCCCACGTTCGGAGGTGATCGCGTTCTGCTTCGACACGATTCCCGACGAACTCGCTGCCCACGCGACCAAGACACCCAACCTGCAGGTCGTCACCCAATCCGAGGCGATCCTTGGTGGGATCCGCGCACCATGGAGCATCCCCGCCGACGCCGACGATCTGCCGGCCGATATCTGGAAGGGCAACTCTGTCGCGCTCGGTGACTTCCGATCGTTGGCCCAGTTCTTGGCGCGGGCCACAACCACACCGTCGGCGAGCGAACAACCGATTCCGGCGAACCGAACCGACTCCAGGGATAGTGATGGCTGACCACGGACCCACTCATATCGGCCGGGTGCGACACGTGCTCGGATCGCAGGTGACGGTCGAGCTCGATCGCAACCTCGCCGGGGTCGCTCCCGTGTTCCGGGGCCAACTGCAAACGATCGGGCAGATTGGATCGCTCGTTCGGATTCCACAGGGCATCGTCGACCTCATTGCGACGGTGACCCTGGTCGGGATTGCCGAGCTCGCGGGCGCACAGCCTCCGACCGAGACGCTCCATTCCGGGGAACGGTGGCTTCAGGTGCAACTCTTGGGTGAAATCGACCGAGGCACTGGTCGTTTTCAGCGTGGTGTCGGCACCTATCCTGGCCTCGACGACCCCGTCCACTTTGCCCTGATCGAGGAGTTGGCGACCATCTTCCCGACTCCTAGTGACCGATATGTGCGGATCGGGCACGTGTCTGCCTCGGGCCGGGTCCCGGTGGCACTCGACGCCGAGAAGTTCGTCATGCGCCACTCCGCGATAGTCGGTTCAACTGGTGCCGGCAAGACGAGCGCTGTCGCGTCGATCCTGCAGAGTCTCGGCAGTGGTGGTTGGTCGTCCGCGAACATCGTCGTCATCGACACCCACGGCGAGTACTCACGCGCACTCGGAGATCAGGCGTCAGTCCGTTCCGTCCTCGGAACTGGGGATAGCCAACTGCAGGTTCCCTACTGGGCACTGCCGGCGGCAAGCATCCTTGCCGCCTTTACTGACACGACCCCGGGAGCGACCACTGCCAAAACATTCGGCTCACTGGTCACCGACGCCCGGAAAATCTTCGCCGAGAAGTGCAGCTGGCTCAGTCTCGCCCCAGAAACCGTCACCGCGGACACACCGATCCCTTTCGATATCAGACAGGTGTGGTACGACCTGGACTTCGAGAACCGCGAAACACGACATGTCAAAAACGATCCCGCCACCGCGTGCGTCACCGATCCCGGTGACGCATCCACCTTGAGACCCGCGACGTTCGAACATTACGGCCCTGGAGGGAAGTCACCGCACCAGAACCCCAACTACGGAGTTCATGGCAGCATCCCCGAACTTCTCCGCATCGGACTGCAGGATCCCCGCCTGGCCTTTCTCCGTGAACCAGAAGGAACCTTCGTCGGAGACGATCCGCTCGCGATGTGCATGCAGCAATGGCTCGGGCTGTCCAAACCCACGTCGGTGCTCGATTTCAGCGGTGTCCCATCGAACAGCGCCGAACTCGCGATTGGGGTCATTCTCCACCTGCTGTTCGAAACGGCAATCCGCACAGCAGCAGACGAACCTGGAATCGGTCGGGCCCGACCCGTACTGATCGTGCTGGAAGAAGCGCACCGTTATCTCAACGACTCAGCCGCACCCATGGCACGAGCGGCCGCCAACCGCATCGCACGCGAAGGACGCAAGTACGGCATCGGCCTGCTCCTCGTAACCCAACGCCCGTCCGAACTCCCCGATACCGCACTGTCTCAATGCGGGACACTAATCGCACTCCGGCTCAGCAACAGCTCCGACCAGGCAAAGATCAGACACGCTCTACCCGACAGCGTCGCAGGACTTGCCGAAACCCTCCCCTCACTTCGAACAGGCGAGGCAATCGTCGCCGGCGAAGCACTCGTACTACCAGTACGCACTATCATCGATCGCCCCGATCCACTCCCGCTAGCCGAAGACCCGACGCTCGAGTCTTGGCGCAAAGACCCCACCGCACCGGATCTCTCGTCCGCACTTGCCCGGTGGCGTGGAATGTACAACGTAACCGAAACCGAAGGAGCAGCAACGTAATGCAGCTGGACTGGCAACCTGTCGACTCGAAACGAATCGTCGCCGAAGCCTACAACCCTGACACCGAAACCATCTACGTCCGGTTTCCCAACGGGATCGAATGGTATTACGAAGCATGCACACCCGACGTCTGGGAAGCCTTCACCAGCCCCGGACAGTCCCGGGGACAGTTCCTTCACCACACCCTCAACGACAAGCCGAACAGACGTCACGGATGACAGAACCCTTGCTTGACATCACCCATCAGGCCCACCGCTGAGCGACTTCGTTCGGCCCCGATCAGGTGAAGATCGGAAGCCTGACCCTTCAAGAAGCGAGGGGTCAGGCCCTATCGGGCGCGAAAACGAGCGCGCCCTCACGCCACAGCCGTTCACGGCACTCATGGGATAGCATGCAGGTCCCCTTGACACGGTTGCCTGCACGGGCCGATTTGGAACTTGACTATGCATGGTTCGTCGGCGCACATCGCTTAATGACAGTTTCCGAGCAACGCATCTATGCCTCCGCTCCGCCCTCCCCAAACTGGGCGTTCCCGATAGGTCCAACACCGTCGCGACACCGCCTTCGCCAAGCGTGACGAGCTTTTGCGGAAACTGTCCTTCGACATCGCTGCACTGGCGCTTAGCATACTGTGGATGCCACAGATCGCGCGCCGCCACCACACTGTGCCCAAGTTCTATCTCAATGGTTTCGCAAACCACGGCGGACGGATCGGGCTTGTTCGGCTGCCCTGCGATGTACGAACCGTCCAACCGACCAAGGACGCATCGGTGATCAAGAACTTCTACAACATTGACACCGCCACTGGCCAGCCGGACGCTGTGGAGACGTTCATCAGTGAGCAGATCGAAGGCCCCGCCGCTCGCGTTTTCGAGAAGATTCGGAACCGAGACGGCTGGCCGCTCGACGCACGCGACCGTGAGGCGCTCGCGGCGCTCGTGGCATTTCAGCACATGCGCGGCCCCGATTCTCGTCACAGGCTCGGCCAGATCGCCACCGCAATCGGGCGGGTCGCTGCCTCCATAGATCGTGGGCGCGACAACTTGAGGGCGGACGCGCGTGCCCGAGGGGTGGAGGTCTCGGATGCACAGGCCGACGAGATGTGGACATTCTTCGCTCAGCCCGACGGGCTCTCGGCGGCAACCATCTCGGAGGCGCAATCAGAATGATGATCGATACCCTTGCGGATGTCATGCCCTACTACTACATTGGCCGGCAATGGACACTGGTGCGGTTTCGTCGCAAGTACCTGCTGACATGTGACACTCCAGTTAGCCTGCTGCCGCACCCCAGCGCACATCCCAACGCAGGCCTCGGCCTCGCGACGGCAGCGGCGATCATTCTCCCGGTGTCGCGAGACACCGGACTGATCATGGACGAATCGACCAACTTGATCGATGAAAAGGCGGTCCCCTCATTGCAACCGGGCGATTCGACCGCAGCATCGAGGGCACCACGAACCTCGCCACAATGTTCAACCAAGCATCGATCACTAACGCCCGACAGGCGGTCTATCACCACCCGGACGATCTCCACCTGGTGCCGGCCGACCTTCACGAACCACGCGAGTTCGAGATCATGACCGGGCGGATCGACACCTCCGATGCCGTCCCTGCGACTGCCACGATTAACGGTGATCTACGCACGACACGAAGCTGAGCCCGCGACACATGAGAAACCCCCCCGATCGCTTACACGGATCAGACCGAACGGGGTGCGCTAGCGTCAGACCCATGCGTCGTGCCTACATCGAAGCCCATGTGCCCCTTCGTCGAGCAGTCCAAACTGCCCTGGATTGGGCGGCGGGGAACGCCACGATCCATGTGCCAGACAGCAGCTCTGTCCGGGACAACGAGTGGATTGAGGGGCTTGGCATCCCGATTACTTCCTCGTCCTCCAAATCCCGCCTACACGGACCGCCACGAGGGATTGTCATCGGGTTCTGTCTCAACCTATCCGAGGTGCTCGAGGTCGAGCGTAGCGCGGGAGTCGGAGGCATCGTTGTTGTGCAGGCCCATGGTCCGGTGAGGTACGCCGAGAGCGCGCCCAGCCACGCCCCATGGATCACCGCCTTCGACGTTGAGCATCTTGGCGGAGAGGAGATCGCGCGGATTCCCGAGGCATCAGCGCCGCTCAAGGCAGCCGTGAACGGACTCTCCGGGATCGCAGTGGTCAATCAGGGACTTCTAGACAACCGGGAGCGATCGGGTGCCGTGCAGACGTTGACATATCTCCGCGACCACGGCGTCACCCTAGAGCCGGACGGACTGATGGTGGAAGCAATGCGGAACGGTTGGGGAGGCACTGGGCCGGAAGACCTGCGGAAGATTGCTGTCGATCTCAACGCCGGCAAGGCACTACGGTTCACCAAGCGCATCACCCCAGAACGCCTTGAGCAATGGGTTCAGACGAAGTGACCACCAGCTGCGAAAGCGATTGCCTTCTTTCTGACACTTCCACGTGAGCTGTCGAGCGTCACGCTCGATTGAGCACATCTCCCGCCCGCGGTCGGCGTGTCGGCGTGCGAAAAGCTGGTTGTGTGCGCTGTCCACACCGCTAATGGTGGCAGCCTGGACAACGATCCACTCGACTGTTTCGAAGCCTCCGGCAACGAAGCGACGGAACAGCTCGAGTTCCATACCGTCACACCCTCCCGGCCGTGCGCCGCCGCGACGAGGGCCTGGACGTTGCGTCGGCGCACTTCGACATCGGGGCGTCGTCGAAGCAGTCCGTCGATCGCGGTGGGTGGGGTGAACCGTCCGCCGAGCGATGCGGGGTCGGCGTGCCAGGCGAGGCGGCCGTGCCACCCGCGGGACAGCGCCTGCTCATGAGCAGTGTCCCGGGGTACTTCGTGGATGCGCTGTGGTCGGTTGCGGATCTTAGAACGCATCCCGCTTGTAGGCAGCTTCCATCTCTGAACCGATTTCAGCGAGCCAGTCGTGGTGTCGTTGAGTCACATCCGGACATTAGACCCGTCGGCCAGCCCCTTTGTGTGGCGTTTGCTTGTTAATAGCCGATACAGTCACGCGACCTATACCGCACGTCCAGTTCGTCTGGTTTGATGCGCAGGTGACGACACCGACGCCTCCGGTTGGATGGAACCCCGACCCGGACGGCAAGCCGCACCTGCGCTGGTGGGATGGCAAGCAATGGACCTCTGCCACCAAAGCCCTACCCCGCACGGCAACACCAGACGGGCCTGGCTGGTTCCCACTTCCCTCCAACCCCGAGATCGAGCACTACTGGGATGGAGAGAAGTTCACGGAGCAGCGAACCGTCGCGGCGACGACTGAGCAGCGCGCGAAGGGATCGAAAGGGAAATTTGCTCTTGCGATCGCAGCCGTTGTCGCACTCGCACTCGCAGTCACTCTTTACGCCCGGGGCGACGCCGAGGATGACAAGAGCGCGAACGCTCCGGCCAGCAGTGCGGCACGGACCACGGTCTCATCTGTAATCATTTCTCGGACAACATCCCCGGTGTCGACACCGGTTGTCCCGCTCACTACACCGGCGCGCACAAGCGCGACGCATCAAACTGTCGACGCCACGCTGGTCGAGGTTCTCGACGCCGAGGGGATTCGATACTCCAGCAAAGTGGCAATCGTCGACCTCGCCCAGGGCGTGTGCAACGACTTCGGTAGGGGTGCGAATTACGCCGACGAAGTCGCCGGGGTGACCATCGGCAGCAACGGCGCGTACGACCTCGCCGACGCATCATTCATCGTGGGAGCGGCGGTCGCGGGCTACTGCCCGCAATTCGAAAGCGCACTACCAGGTAGGTGACTACCCGACCTCACCCGCTATCTGAAGGAGCACCAAGTCATGTCCCGAACGTCTGGTTTGACACCCGCATGACGACCCCAGCACCCCCAGCAGGATGGCATCCCGACCCTGAGGGAAGACCTCAACTTCGCTGGTGGGATGGGAGTCAGTGGACGTCTGCAACCAAGCCGCGAGCGATCCAAGAGGGTCCGAAAGATCCGCCGCCGCCAATCGATCCGAAGGTGCGGAAGCGAAACAACCTGGTTGCGGCAGGGGCCTTAGCCGCGGTTGCCGTCGCGTTTATCGGGTTCAGCGCTTTCGCTGCGAACGATGAAACTTCGACCGCGTCGAGTTCGCGCGAAACGACTACGGAAACCACGACCGCCACGACGGCGGCCGCGACAACAACGACGACCCGTTCTCGGCCGCCAGCAGCCTATGTCCCACCAGTGGTGCGTACGACAACGACCAAGGCGATCTCGATCGACAGCGCGGGGGCTCCCATCTTCATCGCCGCACTCAATCGACTCGACTTCCCGAATGAGTACGGGAACGACTATCTCTACCTCCAGGCCATTTACGTGTGCGCATCGCTCGATGAGGGGAAGACGTTCGTCGCCACAGGAGCGGGACTGCTCGAGAGCAACCCTGGATGGACACCAGAGCAGGCCGGCCAGCTCGCAGGCATTGCAATCGGCGCCTTCTGCGACCAGCACGAGGGGAAGATCCCCGGCCGGTAGGTGGTAGCTACCCTGAGAGTGCGGGGCCGATGCAGATCCCACGGGGTCAGCGGCGGTCCCGCCCGCTGTCATCGCGATACACATGGGCGGGCTCCCCGTCTTGCAATTCTCCATTTTTCTGGTGTGAGATTGTTCGGCCACCCAATGCAGAGCGAGTCTCTTGCTGCTTGTCCCCTGCCGTGGTGTCGTGTCATTCACGCCGACACCACCCCGCACAACCTCACCGTCGGCGTCGAGAACCCTGCCAGCGAACCCCCAGCGCTGGCGGGGTTCGCCTATCCGACCCTTAACCTGCGGTTCACCGCGTTTTGTCCTCTCTACACGCGTTCGGGCGGGTCGCGAGTCACCGCGTAGGCACCTCATCCATCCTTCAACCGGACAGACGCCTGAAAACGCACTGACTTGCACTTCCTCGACCGAACACCCTCGGCCTGCCCATTTACCGCGTCTTTCCTCGTCTCGAGGAGCGCCGACCAGCCGGTGCCTCCGAGCTCGATACCGAAGACCGGATGTATGTCTGCACGCCCGGCTGCACCGTCGGTCGGTCGGATGGGAGAAGATTGGCGACGATGAGTCGAGCAGAAGAAATCGAGCCCGCCGGGTACGGCGCATTGCTCGAGGACATCAAGTCCCAGGTCCGCACCGCCCGTGTCCATGCTGCTCGCAAGGTCAACACCGAACTGATCATCTTGTATTGGAAGATCGGGAAGCTGATCCGCGCTCGGCAGAGCGAGGAAGGGTGGGGGGCCCGGGTCATTGCCCGGCTCGCCGACGACCTGCGCACCGAGTTCCCCGGCATGCGAGGACTGTCGCAACGCAATCTGGTCTACATGCGAACCCTTGCCACCGCATACCCCGACTCAATTGCGCAGCACCCTGTTCTCGGTACCTCCTGAGCAATCACGACCACGTGCGGAAAGCGCCGTCTGGCGACACGCCCACGAGGTTCTCGGTACCGCTGGCGCATGCTCCTACCGTGAACCCTGTGGGCTACCAACGGTTGCGCATCGACACCCCGAGCATCGGAAGCTACTACGCCGTCGTCGACGACGAGTACGTGCCGCACGCACTCGTATCGAGGTGGCTCGAGGTCCGGTTCTTCGGTCGCGCCCATGCGGAGACTACGAGCGCGCAGTACGCGAGTTCGCTGGCCCTCTTCCTCGGCTGGGTCGAACGTACCGGCCGCGATCTGCCCAGCGCCGCGCACGACCTACATCTGTTCCAGGCGTACCTGTCCACGGCGCCCCTCACTTCGGGGCCATGTGCTGGACGGCCGCGCAGAGTTGGGCGCATCAACCGCATTCTGGTCGCGGTCCGAGAGTTCTACCGTTTCGCCGTGGCGGAAGGTGCTCTACCACGCGCCGTGCTCGACATGCTGTTCGAGATGCCCAACGAGAACGGGTTCGGTGCCCGGAACGGGCCGCGGGTACGACACCGGGGACGGGAGCCGCGCCGGGCCAGTGCACCGGACCAGGCCACCGCGGCCGAGGTGACCGAACTCCTACGGTCGGCGACCACCGCACGCGACCGGTTCCTGATCATGCTGCTCGCACTGACGGGGCTGCGGGTGGGGCAGGCTCTCGGGTTGCGCAGGCAAGACCTGCATCTCGTCCCGGACGCCTCCCGTCTCGGGCTGTCGATCCCCGGCACCGAGCAACTCTGCCGGATCCCGGGCGAACATATGCACATCGTCCGACGGCGGAACCCGAACCGCGCCTGGTCGAAGGCCGGCTTCGACTTCACCGTGCCCGTGCCGGCCATCCTGCTGGCTCTCTATGACCGGTACACCGACGAACGCGAGCGGTGCCGGGAGGCGGCAGACAATGACATGCTCGTCGTCGCGCTCAGCGGGCCGACACGCGGGAACGCCATGTCGGCTCGCAACCTCCACAAGACCTTCGAACGCCTCGCAGGTGCCGCCGGACTACGGCACATCCACCCGCATATGCTCCGCCATTTCGCAGCCTCCGAGCACCTCGCCTCGGGCACCACACGCGATGAACTGCAGACACTGCTGGGCTGGGCCAGTCCGGCCTCGGCCGAGCCGTATATCCACGTCAATGCCGACCGCAGGCGCGACGCGGTCGACCGGTTAACCGAGCGACTGACGGCCGAGGCGTGGCAATGACCTCCGTTGCATCCGAAACTGCTGATCTGCAGGATCATCCGTTCTCCGATGCGATCGAGGCGCAATACCCGCTCGACGTCTGGGATCTGCGCGTCTTCGGCTACGCCGATGGGATAAGGAGGGCGCGCTTTCGAGGCCGTGCGGATCGCGCCGGCCGAGGAGCAACGGACATCACGCAGCGATGGCTGCTCGACGCCGCGAAGGAATGGGTTCTGCGGGCAGGACTGCGGCAGGTCAGCACGTCCTACATCGACGATGTGGTCTTGTCGCTGGCACTACTGTCGTCGACGCTCAATGAACGGAGTGATCGTGGTGACTTTCCGGATAGATTGTCTCGCAACGACATAACAGCACATTTGATCCGTCTCGGGCAGCTACGGGAGGGTGGCCTGCTTACCGTGAAGGGCCAGCAGCGCGCAGTGCGCTACCTGGCTCGCGTCCTCGAGGACACCCGCAGTTGGGGCCTTCACACGGCCGCGTCCCGCCAGGGATTACCTGAATCCTTTGCGGTGCTCCGCGACGACCTGCCTGCACGGTCGCTGCGCGGCCCAGACGAACCGAGCAGGGCCCTGCCGCGGTCCGTTGTCCGCCAACTGCTCGCGCCCGCTGCCCTGGCTCGGCTGGAAGCCCGGGGCGGAAAGTGGGCGGTCAATTGGTTCACGCTCGCGCTCGGCACCGGGCGGCGGCCCGGCGAGCTGACCGGATTGCCGCTGGAGGGATGCTTGGACTACAACGTTCACCGCGACGAAAAGGGCGTCGAGCGCAGGTATCCGGTGCTCGTGCATAACATGCCGAAGGTGGGGATCGTCGGCTACCGCCTGCCGATCAGCGGCGACATCGCAGCCGTCGTCGAGGACCAGCAACATCTCGTGCTGGCAGCGCATCAGAGCACGGATCCCAGCCGTCTGCCACTGTTCCCGGCGCCGCACCGCAACCCGGACGGGGTGCGTGCCGTCGCCACCTGGCAGGTTGCGGTGAAGCTGCGGGACTGGGTCGAGGAGCTGCCTGAGTTGCGGGCACCCGACAGCCACGAGGACGGACGAGCAGCCGACAGTGAGGGCTCACATGACTTCCCGCGGAACAAGGTCCACCCCTACGCGCTGAGGCACACCTGGGCGCAGGACCACGCCGACGCGGGCACGGCCTTGGAGGTGCTCCAGGACCTGATGGGGCATGGCAAACCCACCACCACACAGATCTACTACCGGATGACGCAGGAACGACGCCGCGGGGCGGTGACCCGGCTGAGCCGACTACAACTGTCGAACACGGGCTCGCTCGTCGCCGCCGGCCTGCGGGTGCTCGAGGCCGAGGAAGGCCTTCGTTCAGAGGTCGGGTCCGTCGCGGTTCCCTTCGGAATGTGCGTCGAGCCCACCAACGTCCAAGCCGGCGGACACAGCTGCCCCTACCGGCTGCGATGCCTTGGCTGCTCGCATTTTCGGACCGATCCCTCGTATCTTCCCGAACTCTCCGAATACCTATCCCAGTTGCTGATGTCGAGAGAACGCCTCACCGCGGCGCGCGAGGAGCTCGAACCGTGGGCACGGCAAAACGCCATGCCCGCCGACGAGGAGATCGAACGGGTGCGGTTCCTGATCCGACGCTGCCAGGACGAACTCAGCTCCCTGACCGCCCAGGAGCGCGCTGAGGTCGAGGCCGCGGTCGCCCAGGTGCGCACCGCCCGGGCCGGCACCACGCAGGCCGTGCCGCTGCAGCTACTCGGGGTCGTGTCGGTCGATGAGCCTAGTGTGTTCCCCACCTCCTTCCAGCGGCTGCGTTCGGCCACCAGCGTGCCGCCGACGGGGAGGGTTCGATGACACCGTCGAGCGACGACCGCACCGCGGGCATGCGCCGCCAGCGGCACACCCAAAGCGAGGCCAAACATCACGCCGTCCGGGCCGCCGTGGATACCTGCGTAACCCGCGGACTTCCCGAGTCCGCGGCCAGCATCGCCCGGAACGCCGGAACTACAGAGACGTTCCTCTACCGGCACGAAGGCCGGCCATGCGCGATTTGCGACGAAGTTTTCGGCAGCGGACCTGTTAGCTACTACCGGGAGCAAATGCGGCGCATCACCGACTCCCGGGACCAGCGCAGTGACCGGGACGGGCGCGTCACCGCGGCCACGGCGCAAGCCGATCTTGCGAACACCAGAGCCGCGAACCAACGCCTGCGCCAACAGGTTAGGGCGCTCGAGCGAAGGCTGGGAGAAGTCACCGGCGAGCACGTCGAGGCCGGTCTCCCGGAGCTGGCCCGGCTTGCCCGGGACGTTGACCCACCCGCCGGCCGGCGCATCGCCGAGCTTTCGGACCAGGTGTGGCAGCTCACCGTCGCCCTGGCCGAACGGGACGAGGAACTCGACGCCGTCCGTCGGCTCAACACCGATCTCACGCGGCGACTCAACAGTCACACTCTCTCCCCGCGTGAGGAGGCATGATGACTGACAACTCTGACGCCCGCGATCGCGCAGCGCACCCGCCGATGTCGAGGTCGGCGGTGGTTCCTTCCTCCACCGACGCCGCCCGCATTGTTGAGATCCTGCAGCTTCTGGCCGCGTTCGACTCCACGCAACCAGCCGAGATGACCGCACCCTTCTACGAGCACGGCTACTGGGAACTGCACCTGGCCGTTCGCGATCTGCTTCGCATCCTCGGCCACGACCCCGACGACTGACCTGCGCAGGATGCACGTGCGCAAGACCACCAACGCACGCATTCTCCCAGGTAAAAACATGGATCAGTGGTCGGAAGTACCGAGAACAGGCTGCTGCGCAATTGCCGTGGGGACACATCCTCGTCCTCCTCGACCGTCTCCCCGACCCCAGTGTCCGCGACTGGTACGCCGGCCAGGCCGCCCATCACGGCTGGTCCCGCGCGACACTCGTCCATCACATCAGTTCGGATCGGCATCTGCGGGTGGGTGCCGCACCGAACAATTTCCCCACCACGCTGCCGGCGCACGAATCCGACCTCGCCCACGAGATCCTGCAGGATCCGTACAACCTCGACTTCCTCGGCCTCGACGCCGGTTACAGCGAACGCGACCTCGAAGATGCCCTCATCGGCCGACTCACCCATTTCCTCACCGAGCTCGGTGGTGGTTTTTCCTTCGTCGGACGCCAGTACAAGCTCACCGTCGGCAACTCCGACTTCTACCTCGATCTGCTGTTCTTCCACCTGGGCCTGCGCCGCTTCGTCGTCTTCGAGCTCAAGATCGGCCACGCCGAGCCCGAACACATCGGCAAGCTCAACTTCTACGTCAACGCCGTCGATGACCTGCTCCGCAAACCCGAGCACGGCGACGGCACCACCATCGGCATCCTCCTCGCCGCCGACCGCGACGACATCGTCGTCGAATACGCCCTTCGCGGTCTGGACTCCCCGCTCGCCGTCAGCACCTACACCACACACCGGTCCCTGCCCGCCGACGTCCGGCCCGCCCTGCCGACAGCGGCCGACCTCGCCGACGTCATCCGGGACGTTCGACACCCCCACGACTCCCAGACCCCTCTCCCCGGGCCGGCAACCGACAGCTGACCATCCGCTCACCAGGTGGGGTGAACGCTCTGCCACACGGGTCCAGGCACCCTCAAGGGGCATCGCGTACCGGTAGATCAATCAGGACCACTGGCTAGGCGGAAACACCGCCTCGAGAGGTCATTCCCGAGGGAACGAACGCCGGAAATCCAGAAGTTGGTTCAGTTCGCCGACCGCCAGCGGTCCTCACCGTCGGAGCCGCGGGCGCACACCATCGGGGTGCCCTTGATGGTTACCCCCGCCGCACCCGGAGTGCTGCAGTAAGAACCCGGATGCACCGTGCCGGCGGACGACTGGTCACGAGTGGTGACCGGCGGCGGTGTGTACTGCATCGTGGGCTGAGACTGGGTGCGCGGTGTCCAGGTGGATCCGCAGAGGGCGTCACCTTCCGAGCCCATCGCTTCGCGCCAGGCCGCATCGCTGCACGAGTACTCGAGCGATCGAGTCGGGCCGGGTGGGACCGTCCCGGCTTGCGTCGTCGGCACGTACACCTCGGTCGTGGTCTCAGCCACCTGCGGCTCTATCGGCACCGGAGCAAGGGAGGTCGTTGTCGGCGACGCCTCGGACGTGGTCACAGGGTGCGTCGTCGTGGTCGTCGGAGTAACTGAGCTGGTCACGGTAGCAACGACGGTGGCCGAGTCCGGCCGCTGGTCCTCCCCGGCTGCCGCCGCCGCGGCGATCACGACACCAGCACCGAGGGCGACCACGCCGAGGAGCCATGGCCAGCTTCGGCGCCCGGTTCCATTGTCGTTCGGAGTGCCGGTGCCGGCAGCGGCGAAAAGCTGAGTCCTGGCGTCACTGCCCCTGGGGTGGGTGTGCCCCGTCCACTGATGACCGTCCCAGTACCGATCGAGGGCAGGGTCGTGGGGATCGGGGTGCCAGCCGGCAGGAGGATTCATGTCGGTCGATCCGTTCTCAGGAAGGTTGTCCGCAGGAACGTCGTATAGATCGACCGGTGTGTTACAGCCCCACCCCGAACGGGGAAGCAATGAGTGTCACCCCTGCGTACGGTTAATGCGCTACTGCTCCGAAGGGGCGCGGGGTTTCGCGGTTGCGACGCGAGCCGCGAGACCGGGCGCGGGCCCACAGCCACGGTCAGTGGTGAGACGCGTTCGTCGGAGAGGCCGCGGTAGCTGGAGGTGACCTGCGAGAATGGGCGGTGGGTCGGGGCCCGCACCACCGGAGGACTCATGTCTCGGTTTCTGCGCATCACCTTCATCGCATCCACGGCGGCTGCGGCCCTGTCCCTGACCGCGGCGCCCGCACACGCCACGCCGACCGTCCCGAGCGGGTGCGCAATGCAAAGCTTCCTCATCGGCGCCATGTCGACGTGCGACCCCGGGACGGTGAACACGCACCAGGTGGAAATGGGATGCCTGCCCCTCGGCGGATGGCCATACCAGAGCTATCGCGCGTGGGGACCGGAGGTACCTCCGTCCCTGCCTTCCATTGCATTGTGCGGTGGGCTGGGTTTCGGGGGCGGAGCTGCCGTGCACACCCGATAGCGCCGACGCGGCCTTTGCCCGCACCCGCGCTCCAGGCGCCCTGTAGACATGGTGTTCCCCGGGTTGGTTCCACCGGTCGGCGGTCCGCGCCAGCAGAGTTCAACCTGCTGTATCGAGAAGACGTGAGGGCTCAAGGACGTCTGGGCACACAAAGGTGTTTGTCGCATCGGTCGACGACATCGACGAAACCTTCCTCCGCGAGAAGGCCAGAAGCATCACCCTTTCCGTCAACGGGTGGACTACGAAAGACAGATACGCCAGCAAGTTCCTCAGGAGATTGGATTCTTCATCGAGCACGCCATCCAAGCCGGTAGCCGCACACGACGCTCGAATCGTCCCGGACGCCCCCAGGCCGGCGGCACGGAAACGTCAAGAAGCAGTCCGATTATTCTCGGTGGTGCGCCGACCCGGCGAAGGTACTACGCCGACCAGCGGCGTCATCATGACGTATCTGCCCCACTGACGTGCTACGTGCAGACGACGGAGCAGCAGACGCGAGAGATCCGTTCAACAGAAACGTTCGGAGTAACGCCTGACAGCCCCGCCCGATACACCAATCAGGTTCGGGAGACCTGGAACCCAGCATGAACATGTAGGAAGATCCCTTCATGATCGATGGCCTTCGTCGGCCCGAAAGCTACAGCCGGGTGGGAGAATCGATAGGCGCAGCTCTCCCGATGCTCGAAGGTTCAGCAGGCCCCCTCCCTAGTCGTTCTGGGCAGCGACTTCGATGACGAGGCCGACGATGCTGAAGAGAAGACCGAGCAGGAACGGCCCGACAAGGTAGACGCCGATCAAGATCTCTGCGGGATTCCCGGTGAACAAGGCGCGCAGAAGGTCACCGATGACCCACCACCACACGACCGCACCCGCAACCAAAAGACTGATACCACCTACCAGGCTGAACGCCCCGTACCAGGGCAGCCAGGACGGTTGGGCGGTGATCGGGGATTTCGGTTTCCGCCGGAGTGTCTCGCCGAGTGCGGCGCGGGCACGGATCGCCAGGTCGGGTTCGTCGAGGTAATCAGCTAACGCGATCTGGCCGTCGACCTGCAGGATCGGCAGCCCGTTGTCGGCCATGTTCAGCATTCCGGTGATCGCCATCCGCCAGCACACGGCAATGAACAGAGTGGTGGAACTGGCCTGAGCGACGAACGCAAGAATGCTGACAGTGACCGCATCGACCGCGAGCCCGGCCAACGCCTGGATGATCCGGGCGCGCCGGGGAAGGGTGACCCCGGAAGAAGAATCGACATAGAAACACAGGGCACCCCAATAGAATCCGCACCCGGCGCGGCCGGGAGTGCGCCCATAGTGCACGAGGGCAACGGCATGCCCCATCTCGTGGGCGGCGGCGCAAGCGAGCCCGATCATTAATCCGAGGGTGGCATCGATCCAGGGCCGGGAACTGACCTGCGGGACGTCCGGGCGACCGATCAGCAGCGATACCAGTCCCGTGGCGACTATCGCGACCACCAGGAAGCGTCCGTAGATCGTAGACAGGAACGGGAACAGGATGCGGTGAACAATTCGGGCCTGGTGCGCGATACCGGTGATCTCTAGGCCGGAGCGGGTGAGGATCACCCGTTTCGGCGGCACCTGTGCGGCCGGTGCCGGTCCGCTGCCGGGGGCGGCCGGGTCACGCAGGAGGCCAGCATCGAGCATGTCGTGCACGAGGAGTTGGGCCTGCGCGTCGTCGCCCAGCTGCCGGGTGAGATCGGCGGCGGTGGGGTGGGCGGCGAGAAGTTCGGGAAGACGGTTCGCGTGGGCGTGATCGAGCAGGTACGGGTCACCGTCGGGGTTGGAAAGCACCAGCCCGCGCTTACTGATCCGCCAAGAAACGGTGTCGGCGAACTGCACCATTGAGGCCACCTCGTGCGATCCCCAGTTTGAAAGACCGTGTATCGAGCATGTTCTCCCGCCACGAAGCGTGTCAATCGTTCCACTCCGGGCTGCGTGCCGGGATGCTCGTTTAGCGGTGTGCCGGGTGAGTGAGCGACTTGGTCCTGTGAGCGCTCGAGGTTCGTCGCCGATCAGCGCCCACTCCGCTAGTTCCGATCGAACCTGCATCGTCGTGGTGTTGCAACCCGCAGTTCGAAGGGTGCTTAACGCGCCCCTTGAGTCGACAGAAGAACCATGGCGAGAAACACCAAGTCGGACGACGCGTCTGTTTCGACCCCAGAAGGCCACTTGCCGGTCGGTTTTTCGTTGTCGAGGCTCGTAGCTCTTTCGTGCACATCCGGGCTAGTTTTGACCCAGCTCCTGCTGAGAACGGCTCAGTCAGCGAACTCGACCGCCCGACCCCGTGGTCCGGCCGCCACAGCGATACCGCGACGCGCTGATACGCAATGCCCATTCCGGGACAGACTTCCCGTCACCTACCCGGGCCTTAAGGATTCGTTCAGCACTTCATAGGCGTGGGGCGGAACACTTCCTTTCATCGGCAACGGCGTAGAGATCGATTGAAACGCAAAGCCCGGACCCTGGCCACGACGCTTACGTCGCTGCCCGTCACTCGCGAGGAGGTGAAGACCATGCTTCAACGTCTCGGACGCCGCCTCACCCGCGGCAACAGGCGTGGCGGGTAACAGGGCACGGCACGGTGGCCGCTGTTGCCGTCAGTGAAGGCAGCCAATGGCACATAATCCGGACCCGCACGCCCGACACCTATCACAGAACGCCTATTCAGAGGAGGTGAAGACCATGCTTCGACGTCTCGGACGCCGCCTCGCCCGGGGTAAGAGAGGTGGGTAAGTACTAGCGTCGGCGAGCGGACTCCGGGCCCCGAGTCTGACCTGGATCCAGATTCGGGTCAGAGGGCCTGGGTCTCGCTCGTCGGCTGGGATGAACATGCGCGTCATCGACCAGCTTAATCGGGTGCGCACTACCGGCCCGACATCGGGTCAGCCACTCGACCAGTTGAATTCACCAGGCATTTCGACTCACACCAGGTGGGCGATCGGCCTCCGCCAGGGAGATGACCGCTAGCGTTCGCGATCTCTCCGGCGGGGCTCGCTCGGGCGGGTAGCCTACGACACACATGTGTGTACAGAATCGGGCGGCGGGTTTCGGGGGCCTGCGCGCAGTGAATGAGAGTCAAGCATGGGCGACAGTAGCGCACTCGACGCGATGCGGGAGGCAGCCCGGCTGTCGCCGGGCAACTTCCCACTGCGACGACTCCTCGCCGATGCCCTGCTTGCGGCAGGGCATCCCACCGAAGCGGAAGCGGCGTATCAAGCGGCCCTGCTCCTGGCCCCGGGAAACCGGGACGTCATCATCGGGATTGCGGAATCGTTTGTTCGGCAGGGGAAAAGCGGTGCCGCACTGATCGCACTCGAATCGCTTCCCGCCGAACCCAGGCCGCCGGCACGGGCAGGGATCGTGGCCGCAATGGCGCTTCTCGGCGACGGTGACATCGCGGCTGCAGCAGCCCACTACCAACACGCCGTCAACGAGGACCCCTCACTCGCTGATCCCGACCTCGCCGCGCGAGTGGGCGCTCCCGACACCCCACCGACCGCGGTGCACACTCCTCCGGATGGCCCACAGCGGGTGCGTGTAGGGGGCGCCGTCGCACAGGACGATGGCCCGGCAGAACCGATAGTCGATGCGCAGCGTTCTGACGTCACCTTCATTGACGTCGCCGGGATGGAGGCGGTAAAAAACACGCTGCGGATGAAGCTGTTGCTTCCCTTTCAGAAACCGGAGCTGTTCGCCGCATACGGAAAGAAGGCCGGCGGGGGCCTGCTGCTCTATGGTCCGCCGGGGTCGGGAAAGACCCATCTCGCGCGGGCCACTGCGGGTGAGCTCGGCGCCGACTTCATCGACGTCGGACTCGCCGATATCTTGGACATGTGGGTTGGTTCGAGTGAACGCAACCTGCACAGCATCTTTCAGATGGCCCGACGCCGCACTCCGTGTGTGCTGTTCTTCGACGAAGTGGACGCGCTCGCGTCACGTCGGTCGGACATGCGTGGGCACAGCCGCCACATCATCAACCAGTTCCTCGCGGAACTCGACGGCGTCGATGACCGAGCAAATGAGGGGATACTCGTTCTCGCCGCCACCAATGCACCCTGGTACGTCGACACCGCATTCCGTCGACCGGGACGCTTCGGCGAGATGGTTTTTGTGCCGCCACCTGACACGCGAGCACGCGCCGCGATTCTCGAGATCTTGTGTCGCGGCAAACCGACGACTCGGCTGGACCTGGACACCCTGGCAGCGGCCTCCGAGGGATTTGTCGGAGCCGACCTCAAAGGCGTCCTCGACCAAGCCATCGAGAGCAAGCTTGTCGATTCGATCCACGCCGGATACCCACTACCGCTCACCACGGAGGATCTACTCAGGGTAATTCGCACTGTCACACCGACGGCGGTGCGGGAATGGCTTCTGACCGCGCGCAATTATGTGCTCCATGCCAACGAGAGCGGTGTCTGGGACGAACTGCTGCCCTGGCTGCGCGATGTCCGATGAACGAGGCCGGGGTTCTTCTCCCGGCCGCTGGGGCGCGCAGGTCGCCGTCGAGCGTGCCCGAATCCTGTTGGCCGTCCGCCGGCATCTCGACGCCGAACGGGAACTGCGCCGCGCGCTGGCGGACGAACCCCAACATGCTGAAGCGCACGCCGTTCTGGCGGTTGTGCTTGCCGGGCTCGATCGGTCGGCGGAGTCGGTGAGCGAAGCACGCGAGTCCGTTCGTCTCGCACCCGACTGGTGGTATCCGCATTACGTTGCCGGCCGGATGTTTTACTACGCCGGAAACAACGAGGAGGCGCTGCACGCGGCACTCGCTGCGACGACGATCGATCCGACCGTCTCGTCGATCTGGATCCTGATTGCACGCGTGCACCTCGCACGTCGGGAATTGGCCTGGGCGATGGCCGCCATCCGCGAGGGACTCACGCACGATCCCGAGAACAGCGAATTGCTCAGCCTGATGTCGCTCGCGCTCACCGACGCACGGGACGTGCCAGGCGCTCTGGCCTGGGCGGAACAGGCAATCCGGTTGGAGCCGGAAAGCCCGTTCGCCCACCTCGTTTACGGGTTCGCGGTCCGCGCAACTGAGAAGCCCGAGCGCGCGTATGCCGCGTTTCGTGAAGCGCTGCGCCTCGACCCGACCATGGATGCCGCGCGGGATGCCCTCGTCGAGACGGTGAAGCGTCGGAACTCGTTGTATCGAAGTCTGTTCGATACCTTGCATGCAGACACCCATGAGTCGTGGCTGCCGTTCTGGATATGGGCGGTGCTGTTCGCGTGCCTTTCCGTCGCGCATTGGGGGCTGTGGGTACTCGACGCAATACTGACCACCTTGTTGTCGTTCCACAGAACCGATCGTCATCTGCTTCCTTTCGCGGACGTCCGTGTGGCCCGGTTGTGCGCCGCGGTCCTCGGTGTCGGATGCGTCATCCTTCTTGGGGGGAAAGTCGCCGGATCCGTACCGGTGGGTTGGATCGGCGTCGCGGTACTCGGTCTGGTAACACCGATCCAGGAGGCTCATGCCGAGGACGGACGGCTGGGTAAGCGATTGCTGTGGGCTTGGTCGGGGCTGCTTGCCGTTATACTTGCATATTCTCTGGTCACGACCCTATCGGCCGCTTCGCCGGACAGCGTCGAGGAGATCGGATTCTGGGTCGGTTGCGCCGCAATCCTCACTGTCTGGGCACCACCGCGGGTACGGAAAACTTGGGGGTTCGGCCGACGCGCCGACACAACACATCACCGATCGTCTGGGAGTCGAGACCTCTGATCCCCCGAAACACGACAATCTCGGTAGCCCACCCTTATGTACATAGGGGAAGCACCTCGGCACTCATCGGTAGCTGGGGCTACATCACACATCGTGCCGACCGCGCCGGCCTGTCGGCACCGCGGTAGGGCACAGCCACTGTGCCGACTTCCTCGACCCTGCCGACCGCTGCCCTGGGAGGATGCGGTGGATAAGGAAGGTGTCAGGAGTTTGTAAGCGGCATCCGGCATTCTTCTCTCACAGCGCATTAGCAGCCCGCGACCGACCGAGTCGCGGACATGGTGAGGCGACTCCGTGTGATTCGCGAATGTGGGAAGGAGGTGGAACGCCATGCTTCGTCGACTGGGACGCCGTCTTGCCCGCGGTAGGCGCACGCCGTAACAACGACGCTCACTGGACGCGACGCGGCCTGTACCAACCTCTCCCCCAAAGGCTCGCCCACGGGAGGAGAGGTGCCCGCTCGGGTATGTGACCAGCTCGCCGATATCGCGTCCTGATGCAGTGGCCTTAACACCGAGGTGGGCACTCGCTGCGCGACGAAGGTCTGTGCGTTTGTGCCGCACAGCTTCGTTCCGTGCACTTTCTGACGGGCGCGATCGTCCCGCTGGTTCGTCGATGGTGCCCGTGGCCGGAAAGGGTGCTGCTCAGCCCGACCTCTCGAAGGTAAACTCGGTGCCACCGATTCGGATCGAGTCACCGTGGGACAGTGGGACACTGTTGGTGATGCGGGTGCCCGCCACATAGATCCCGTTGGAGGACTTCAGGTCTCGGATCAGGTAGGACGCACCGGTGTCGACGATCACGGCGTGGTGACGACTGACCCTCTCGTCTTCGAGCACCAGGTCGTTGTCGTTCATCCGGCCGATTCGTAGCGCACCCCCGTCGATGCTGAAGATCTCACCCGTTTCGTCTCGCAGATGTCCTCGATCCGCACGCGTGTGAGCGTCGACGATGGTCATCGCTACCGCAGCGGTCGCCGCCGCCTGATGCTGCACTTGGAGAGGTTCTTGCCGCAGTATCCGCGCTTCGAGTTCCTGGAGCGGAGGGCTGGGATCGATACCGAGTTCGTCGGCGAGGGTGCAACGTAGTCGCCGACAGTGTTCGAGAGCATCGGACTGTCTGCCCTCGAGATAGAGGGCAGCGATGAGTTGTGCCCACAGCGGCTCTCTGAGCGGGTTCGACTCGAGCAGTGGGGTGAGGTCGGAGACGACCGCCTCGGTGCGACCGCACGCGAGTTCGGATTCGGCGCGTGCGGTGATGGTCACGATCCTCTCTTCGTGAAGGGCGGTCGCGAAAGCGTCGGCGAATCGCAGGCCTCGCAGATCATCGAGTACCTCCCCCCGCCATTCCTGGAGGGCCTGTGAGAACTGGGTGCTTGCCTCGGCGAAGCGGCGACCTGCGGCGGCGTCGAAACCACACCGCTTCCGGGCGTGGAAGCGGTCCACATCGCATTGCTGCTCGGCCGCGCACAACCGGTAGCCGGGTGGTGCGGTGGCAATGATCTCGCGGGCGTCGATCTCCACTGCCTTCAACAGTTTTCGGAGGTGGGAGATGAGGACCTGGATGTTTCCGCGTGTCTCTGCTGGTGGGCGATCATTCCAGGCGGCAGAGGCGAGTGCATCCGCGGACACGGCACGATTGCGGTTGATCACGAGCATCGCGAGCACAGCGCGTTGCTTGGAGCCGCCGAGAGGTCGCGGTGTGCCGTCGATGGTCATTTCTAGGGGCCCGAGCACCCCGAACTCGAGCATCGGTCGCGGCGTTGATTTCGGTGTCATGACCGAGCACCGCCGGAACCGGTGTGATGGGCGAGCGGAGTCAATGGGTTTGACGAATTCATCTGTTCTGCTCCCACCACACGAATAGTGCGCGCATGTCTGGCCCGTCCGCGATGCCCATGGTCTGTTCATGCTCGTTCGTCCAGATGATGCGGGGATGGCCCTCGGATTGCGCACAGACGTACTGGCCGACGGCGGTCTTCGTCGGGTCGTTGGGCCGGTACCAGTCGGCCGGATCCTGCCCGCCACCGGGACAGGCAAGCGGGGAATGAGCCCGGTCCGTCGCAACCTCTCGGAGGGAGGTTTCCACGGCAGTGACATTCCCGTAGAGGTACATACGCGCGCTGGTCGGGCCGCCGGGAGCGGGGTAGGCGCGGCAGTCCACGCCTGCTATCGCCGGTTCGTAGAAGTCGCCGGGGTTGCAGTTCGCCGGACCGTATCCCTGGGGCAAGCGGCCGAACAATACTGTTACGGGCGAGGCGGGCCCGGGCATTTGAATCGCGGGTGCGGTCGTGGACGGCGGGGTCGTAGGTTTGGTCGTGGGTTTGGTCGCGGATGCAGTTTTGGATGCGGTCGTGGTCGTAGTGGTGCCTCCACCCTGGCCTTCACCGTCTCCGCTCCCCGCGGTGAAGAACCAGAACCCGCCCAGTATGGCGACGACGAGAAGCGTTGCCGCCGAGTATCTCAACCGCTTGCCGCGCGCACCGACCGGCCGGGCTGTGCCCCTCGGTGGCGGCACAGGCGGCGGCGGGCCACCCCGTGGCGGCCCCATCGGCGGCGGCCCACCCGGTGGCGGGCCACCCGGAGGTAGGAAGGACGGCGGCCTCTCACCACCCGACGGGTCGACGATGTCCGGTTGAGTCGGCTGCGCCATCGCCTGATCCGGCTGCCGCAGGCTCGGCCATGGAGCCGCCGGTGGGTTGCCGAGCAATGATCGAGGTATCGGCGGTCCGGCACGAAGGGTTGGCTCCCGGCCGTGGATGCGAACGGGGGCTGTCAGGGCTGCATGCGCCGCGGCGGCGAGTTCACCGGCGCTGCGGTAGCGCTCCTCCGGCCTCTTCGCCATGCCCCGGCGTACGACGGGATCGAATGCGGCGGGCACCCCGGGACGAATGCTGCTGGGGCGGGGAATTCGTGAATTGAGGTGGTGATTCACCGCGACTGGCACACTGCCAGCGGGGTACGGCTGAGACCCGGTCAGGCACTGGTGCAGAACACAGGTGAGGGAGTAGATGTCCACGGAAGGGGTGGCGGCGTCCTCGGCGAATCGTTCGGGCGCCATGTACGCGAGTGTTCCAATCATGGTGTCGGTCATGGTTATAGACTCCGCCCCCGCCTCTTTCGTGATACCGAAGTCGACGAGATAGGCGAAGTCGTCTCGTGCTACGAGGATGTTCCCGGGCGTGATGTCACGATGGATGAGCCCATCGGCGTGAGCCGCATCGAGAGCGGAGGCAGTCTGGCCGATGATGTTGACGGCCCGCGCCGGCGGCAGAATCCCGTGCTGTGCGATCAGCTTGCCGAGGTGCTCTCCCTTGACCAGCCGCATATCGATGAACAGTATGCCGTCAATCTCACCGTAATCGTGGATCGGAATCACGTGCGGCTCCTGAAGCCGCGCGGCTGCATGAGATTCACGTTTAAATCGCTTCCGATACGTGGAGTCCTCCGCGAGACCCTTGAGGAGCAACTTCAACGCGACAACGCGGTCCTTGTCCTCGTCGTACGCTTCGTACACCTCTCCCATCCCGCCCCGGCCGAGCAGTTTGTCTAGGCGGTAGTGCCCGAAGTGCTCGCCGACCCTCCCCGGTTCCACGGACTCCCCCATAGCGGGCTCCCTCGTTCTCGGAACCACCGATCTGCTGTGACCGAGAGTTTCCATGCCGTCCGATCCGCCCATCGTCCGGTGGGTGGCTGCGTTCGCGGATGTACCTAAAGCGTCGACACCCACGTTAATAGCTCGGCCACCTAGACACAAGGTATCCGTAACACACGGTAACCTGGGTACATGGAGACCGAGATGCAGTTAGCTTTGGCAGCCCGCGACTTCGTTCACGCCATCGAGCGGTACCGAACCGATTCCACCCGCGAGCACGCCAGCATGGGCGAAAGGGAAGTGGTGGCCCTCGGCCATCTCTATGTCCACGGCCCCCTCACCGCCAGTGAACTCGCCGCAGAACTCTCCATCACCAGCGCCTCGGCCACCGAACTGGTCGACCGCATCGAGCGCGCTGGTTACGCCGACCGCGCCCAGCATCCCACCGACCGGCGTAAACGCCTGGTGAGCCTCACCGAATACGGCGAGCGGATCGTCGCTGCGGTCTACCGTGACCTCGGCGAACACCTCAACGGGGTTTACGAGGCATTGAGCCCCGAGGAACAACGCGGCGTCGACACCTTCCTGACCACGGCCAGCACCGCGCTGAACCACCGAAACCACCACACCGATCCGCCGCCACCCATCCCGCCGAACGGAGGGACGGAACCGGCAACCGCTCCCGTCCCCTGATCCGAGTCGACATCCCACCACGGCCGACACATTGGCCCACATCCACTGCACCGCGGCCGAATACGAGCATCTGCTGCGGGATCATCCACGATGGGTGCGGAAGACTCGGCCCCGGTAAGGCATCTAGTGACGCCGCCGAACCGCGGCGACAGTCCCGCTGAGATTAGATCCCACCCACCCACCGGATGACCATCAAACAGCCGCGTGGTCACGTGGCAGCGCTGTTGAATCGTCTCGCCGCCCAACAAACCTACGATTCAGAATTCGCTGGAGCCGTGCCACCGAGGGGACAAGCTCACGGTCGTACCGCAATCGCCGACCCCGCGATCGTCCATTCGCGGTGTGTCCCGATTATGCGCCGGCTCCGCCTGCCCACGCGGCGCAGCGCGACTAGACGGCGCCGATGATCGGCCTCTCGGGCACGAAGGGGACACACTCGGCCATCGGCAGCCGCAGGGGACTCGAATACGCGAGATAGAACGACCTCACGCGCTGTTCGACGGTGCCATGGGATTGGTGTGGGCCCTCCGGCTCGCCGACGTCGACGAGTGCAGAGGCCAACTCGCGGACATCGTCGTTTCCGTCGACCAACCCTTGCTGGCGGGCATAGGCCATGAAAGCCCCCGCACCGCAATCGGCCTGATTCTCATACCGGATCTGCTCGTTCGCCGTCGTCGCGCGTGCAACACCGATGTAGTTCTGGAAGTGATGTGTCACCTCGTGCGCGACGACAAGCACGGGCGCCGCGTCCCCGGTTCCCCGGTACAGCTTCCACACCGCCGACTCACCGAGGTAAACGGTCTGATCGCCGAAGCAGTACGCCAAGGAAGTCTCGTCGAACGCACATCCCGACGGGGCGGTTCCGCTGACACCTTGCGGAACGAACTGGTAGGAGGCGGGGTGCGGCATGTTCAAGTACTGATGATCGATCCAGGCCTCGACATCTGGAAGAACGCATTTCAGATAGCCAGGCATCTGCGACGACGCCGTGAAAGCCCCCTCCAGATCGCCCTGCACGGAACACGGCGACCCCGTCGAGATCGCTTCCGGACCGGTCCCGAGCGCCTGAGCCGGCGCGCTGAACGTGAGGGTCGATGCCAGGGCAGCCCCCGCCAGTGCAGCACCAGCGGCGATTCTCTTGGCCACCACTCCTAGGCTGTCAACGTGTGTCGCAGGCTTGTGGGAACTCGACGTCTTACGGTCCATCAATCATCCTTGGGGTTCTGGCGCTGGTCTTGGGACCGGCTGGAAGGTTGTACTCGTTAGGGCGATCGCCTGGCAATAGCATCCCGAGGGCCGCTTAAGAAAGCCTGCACAGATCCTTACCTTGCTGGTCACGCCCTAAAACGACCACTGAGAAATCACACATCTATCCCGGCGATCCCTCCAACTTCCCGTGGCATGGGGACGCAGCGAACCAACGCCTGCGGCTCGCTGGTCCGGGACGGGCGCGTCGGAACATTGACCGTCGACGTTCGCGCCTGGGAGAGCCCCATTCTGCCGTGCGTGGCAGGCGCGGTGGATCGACGCGACACCCGCCCGGTACGGTTCTCGATCTACTGGACACCTGGTACGAGGCCTGACCCGGGAGAAAGGGCACGGCTCGACCAGGCAGTTCGAAGCACGGTGCACGAGCATGCCGGGCACCAACGACCTCACTCTGGATCGGCGACCACTCCTATCGCAGCCCTCTTCTGGCTACTCCGTGGTAGCCAACAACGAGGCGGCATCGTCGCGGGCCCTACTAGGGACCGCGGGAATCACCCTCTCCGCGATCACCCTGCTCTCATGCGGGCGCATCTATGAACGAAACGCGACCAACGCATTTGCGGTCGTCATCCCACCTGACCCACACCACCCACCACCGAGCCCTGCCCACAGGTGGCTCCATCACGATTACCACACCTCGGGGTGCCAGACCGCCGTTAATCACGTCGGATCGCACGAGATCATTCGACACTGCTCAGCTCATCGGAAGCCTCATCGAGCGCAGTCGTCGGGATGCGGAAGTCCATAACCCTCCGACGCACAAAGTCGTCCGCGTATATAGGCGAACATGGCGAGTCCACACTCGAGGTCTGCTGCGGTTCGACCGCCCACGGCCTCATCCCGCCCTGAGCGGGCGGTCATCAGAGCGCACCGCTCGACACACACGAAAGGCGGCCTCAGTGCAGCGCAACATCCTGGCCACGGGGAGGGACTTGGCGTTCGAGCAGCTCAGCAAGCTCCTCGATGGTGACCTCCACGGTGCCGAACACGGGATCACCCGAGACGGCACACCGCGGCAACAGGAGTCGGTCGGTCACGCTCATCAGCGGACCCCCCCGTTTCAACCGAGCGGTAGCGGCAACTTTGCCGCAGCCTCATGGAATGCTCGCACAATCGCGGCCGAAATCCGGCCGCGGAAGGACACTTTCCGGCCCTCCCCGATTGCCCACTCACGAATCTCCATGGTCGTCGCCTTCGCCGGAGCGGTGCCCGCCGCTCCCGTCACCGGAGCCTTCTTCACGGCCGTCGCTTCCGCAGCCGACTCCACAGCCGCCGACTTCGCGACCGACGTCTTCGCGACCGACGTCTTCGCGACCGACGTCTTCGCGACCGACGTCTTCGCCGGAGCCTTCCTCGCGACCATCTTCTCTGCGGCCGCCGCCTTCGCCACCGACTCCACAGCGGCCGCCTTCGTTGCCCGCCCCATTCGCGACCGACTTCTTCACGACCGACCGACGTCTCCACCGGAGCCTTCCCCGCGACTACCTTCTTCACAGCCGTCTTCTTCGCCGGCACCGCTCCTGCCTGAACCTCCTTTGCCTGAGCGTCATGGAAGGCTCGTTCAATCTCGGCCGAAATCCGACCGCGGGGCGACACTTCACGGCCCTCTCCGCTCGCCCACTCACGAATCTCTTTGGTCGTCGTCCTCGCCGGAGCCTTGCCGACCGCCGCCGCGCCCTTCGCCGGCGCCTTCTTGGCGACTATCTTCTCCGCGGCCGTCTTCTTCGCGACCGTCTTCTTCGCGACCGTCTTCTTCGCGACCGACTTCTGCGCGGCCGAGGATTTTGCGGCTACCTTCCTCGCCGGCGCCGTTTCTGCCTGAGCGTCATGGAAGGCTCGCTCGATCTCGGCCGAAATCCGACCACGGGGCGACACTTCACGGCCCTCTCCGATCGCCCACTCACGAATCTCTTTGGTCGTCGTCCTTGCCGGAGCCTACTCGAGCGTCTCGCGGAAACCGTTGGCGTGCTCGCCTTTCAGTACACGCGCTCGTATATATCGATTGAATGGCACAGCAACGCAATATATCCGCCCTATACCTATGCAGTGCCACTTCTGTTTTCGCATCAGGACATGACATGACAATGAGCGCGCCGCAGAAAGGTGACACGTCACCGCAGTCGGTGGCGTCGGCGCGACGTGGCGATGACAGGTCGGGGGGTCGAGGCTGGAAGGCCCGGGAGGTCGGTGTGATCACCGAGCACCGTTGAACCGCAGCACCCCGCCGACGTCGGAGCTCGATCGGACAGTCGTACCCTCGACGCGGCGTGCTCGACAGTCTCCATGCGACGCGGTTTGGCCGGATTTCAGAGCGGGTTCCACCATCGGACGAAGTTGTTCCACTCGAGGATCAACGGCCATACGCCCTCCTCGAGTGGATTCGCCAAGAAGAGGTCCGGCAACAGTCCGATCATCACCAACTCCACTAGGACTGATTCCACCAGGTCGCGAACGAGTTCCACCACGTCCACGGCCAGAACGTCACGCTCCCGATACCTGCAGGAAAGTCGAACACAACACCGATCATGACTACACCTTTCGGGATAATTTCCCGGCCCTGCTGTGTATCGGCGCCGCGGCCCTCAGCGCGACACCGGCGACAGTTCGCCACAAGGGGCAGAGGCAGCAACCCACGCGACCGAGGTCGTTCGTTCACGGTGTGGACCTGTGGCGACGACCCTGAGATAAGCATTGGTCCCGAAAGCCGCACCGCCCGCAGGCGTACAGGGTCGCGGTTGGCGGCCTGCCACACTCGGACCCACTCCACGAGGTGGGTCGCGCGCACTGCTCCGCTATCGGCATCGGCCCGTCGAGGACGGTGTCCGAGCGATTCGGTGACCGAGAACGCCAGCTGCGGCAGGATGCAGTGGTTCCGGGGTAACTCCGCAGCCCGTTGTCCTGGCTCTGTCCTCCTCAGAGTGCGAGCAGCCGCTGGAAAAACTCGCGGTACCGCTTAAGCGCGAGACGAAGATCCTCCGTCGAGCCCTCTTCGCCCCGAGCCCACTGCTCCTCGAGCCGGGAACGGGTCTCCGAGAATCCGGTGGTGATCCGGTCGACGACGTCCGACACGAGGCCATCGGCCTTGTGAACACACTCTCTGGGATCATCGACGAAGCCCGACTGAACCTCGTCCCAACGCGAGCGGAGGACCGACAACTCGTCCTCACCAAAAAGTGTCTGATCAGACGCTGATTCGGTCTCCTCAGCGGACGGTTGGGCATTTTCCGTCGAGCGGACGGGCTCATCAGTCGACCGCTGGTCCCCAACCGGAGAACTAGAGGTGTCAGTGGACCGCTGGGTGCTCTCGGCTGCAGATCTTGGAGCTTCGGTCGGCGATTCGGTTGTTTCGGCCCGCGATGCGGTTCCCTCACCCGATGCGGTTCCCTCACCCGAAGTGCCGGGCGCCGTCGTCGGTGATTCCACCCGCCCGGTCGGGCTGGCGCTCTCGGGTTGCTGATCTGGGGTGGTCATGCGCGCGTCTCCTTCGGCTTGTCTTTGTTCTCATCCGTTTCGAGCAACTGCTCGAATAGCGCCCGATAGTGCACGAACGCCTCACGCTGATCCTCGGTACCGACGTCGCCCCGCTCCTGCGCCAGATAAATGCTGTGCGCCCTTCGGTAGTTCTCGACGACCTTGGGGTGATCCACCGAAATGTCGGCCGCCCGCTGATCGAAGTCGTCGATCGGGTAACCACGCTCGCGCATGACCTGGATCACGAGCCGGTCTGCCGCCCCGACCGCACCGGATGGATTGTCGACGAACTCGATCTGCACCGTCCGCCACGAGTCGGCGTACCTCGCTCGCGCCTCGGGCGGCAACGCGACGATATCGAGCTTCTCCCGCTTTCGTTCGCGCGCGGCGAGCTCGTCTTCCGCGGCGTCTAGGTTGCCGACCTCTCCGACAGTCCGCTCGTACTCGGGACCAAAGCGTCCCCTCAGCCGTTCCGTCCGCTGACGGCTGCTGGCCAAGCGCGCAACGATGACCGCGACCACGGCGATCACGACGATAACCGCGATCAAGATCCATCCCCAAACAGGCATTCCTCAGACCTCCTCGTCCTGCGAACGGGATACCCGCGCGGCTTGTTCGGAAACGCAATTGCGCTGCACACCTCACCGAATCGGGCGACCATACTGGCGCGCCTGAGACACACGGTTGCTCCGAAGGGTCCAGCGCCGCCTGGCCGTCCTGGTGCGCGCGAAAGAGTCGCTCCGCGCACCGGACAGTCGACCCCGCCGAAAACGCTGGCCGGCCTTGCGGTGGCCCCGGCGTCGATGGCTGCAAGTCGGTCGTCGTAAGGCACACGGCGGAGGTCGATCATCGACGTTGACGTCGAACGGGGGATGCTCGACAAACCGCCGGTGGAGTCGGTATCACCTAGGGTCGAGGAGCGGCCACCGACTGTGCGGCGTGGCCCGCCGGGCCCGTGCAGGGGCGTGGTCTCATGCCGTGGTCCCGACGTATCAACACGTATCAACAACAATGCGGCGGCGGCTGGGGTCAGCGGGCTTTTGCCGTGAACGACACTGTCACGTACTCGCTTCGACCCGCCGGCAGCCAGAACACCGTGCAAGCCCGCGGGCCCACAGACCTTGGGGAGCGCACCGCCGCCGCGCCCACCGGCCCGCAAAGGCCGGCCAGATCATCACCATCAGCATCGACGCGGACGGCAACCTCACCGGCCCATCCCAGGCAGCCGGAAACACCGTGGCCGCCACATGCACAGTATCGAGCACCCGTGGCGGGCGCCATTGTTCTCTCCGCGGCACTCGAACAGACTGCAACCGAAGCCAGTTACGGCACTGGCACAGGGAGTGGAAACAGTTCGACATTCCACCCCGATGACCTAGCGTGCGATCTCGCGTTCCCACCCTGGTGCGGCCGGGGTGCGCAGCTACCGGTGATCGATGCGTCAGCGCGGGCCGAGTTCGTCTCCCAGGCGGCAGCGCGCGTCAACGACCGGGACCCAGTGACAGTCATATCACTATGCGCTGCAAGGCTTTCGCCGAGTCGAGGATCGCAGGATGCTCCAGGTCCAGGGGTTCGACCCGCACCAGTGCGGGTCGCAGCCAGGAGGCCAGCACCGACCACTGCGGGCGGTGATACGACCACCACGACACCGCCTGCCACGCCCGATCCCCCGTGTGGGGTTCGGTCTCCGACCAGATCCGATGCCCCCACCCCTGGGTGATGGTCAGATTCCGGGTCACCACCTGGGTCGGGCGCAATCCCAACCGCACCAACTGGGCCGGATCGTCCAGATCGAGGATCCGCAGATCATCGGGCAACTCGAACACCCCCAGTGCGCGCCGCGAACCAGGGAGTAGCGGGAACTCCAGCATCGACGCCTCCCAACGGGCGAGGTTCCCGAAGCTTTCTCCGCAGGCCGCCTCCGCCAGTCGGGAGAGGTACCAGACGTGATAATCCGGGTGATCGATCCGGCCGCCGCGCTGCGGCCGATGCTCATACAACGGGTGCCCCGGCTGCCCCGGTGCCGCCGCGGGCAAGTACGGGAAGATGCGGTAGACCAGCACTCAGGCGGCCCCGCCCCACGCCTGCGCATCCAACGCTTCGAGCACCGGAGCAGGCCCGGAAAGCTGCAGCACATCGAGCGGCCGCGCCCCGTCGAGATACGCGTTGGCACTCTCGAGCCACGTGTGAGCGGCCGTCTCCCCCCAGACCAGGCGGGCGCGGGCCAGGACGTGCTCGAGGTCGATCAACAACGGCGCCGCGGCCGGGCCCGGCCGCTCCACACCCTTGATCCACCGCGAGGGCTGCGACCGGTTCACCCCGACGATCGCCGCCAGCTGCGTGCCACCGAACGCGCCGGTCAGGTAGCGCACCCGCTCCGCCGACAACGGATCATCGGCGGCCACCCGCGGTGACCTGCCCCCGTGACCACTTGCCCGCGCCGCACGCCCCGCGGCCTTCTTCGCCGCAGCCGCCGTCACTGCCTCGTCTCGTGCCTTGACCGTCGCCATACACCCATCCTACCCAACATTTGTGTTGGGTAAAGCCGGGTCCCCGCGGCCGTGACGATGAGCCGGGCCGGAGCACACCGAAGGACCACCATTGAATGGGTTAGTGCGAACCGCCTGACCTGCTCCTGATTACGTCAGAATCTTCGATTCCCGATCAGTCACCCGAAGCGGCAGCTCGACGTGGGACAACGACTAACGTGAGGACACGCTTTCCGCACATTCGCAGACCAAGGAGTCCGACATGGCCCCGCCGATCCCCTCCGGACGGCGTACCGGCGCCGCCCTCGCTCTGGCCGCTGCCACGGTTCTGATCGGCTCAGCCCCCGCTGGCGCCGACCCCGCCGCCCCGCCGATTCCTCGCGGCTCCCTCGTGTTCGTCAACGACGTGCTCGGTCCGCAGGACCCCGGCTTCTGGAACCCCGACGTGCCGGGAACCCGCGTTCTGACCCCACTTGAGCCCGGGGTGAGCGTGCTGTGCACCAGCGGCTTCGAACCGACCCCCGGCTGCTCGACACTCGACATGCGCGACTGGACCTCGCCGCAGCGCTCCCTCGTATTCGTCGACGTACCCGCCATCGGACGGCCACCACTGCGCGTGTGGATGGACATCCTCCCCCGCCTGTGACGAGGGCGCCCTGGGCCAACTCATGGAACACCTCTCTGTTCGTGACACAGGGCCTGCTCAGGTGCGTGCAAGCCGCCACCCTCGCTGGGCCACGAGGAACACTGTGCGCCGCCCCTCGTCGCTCCAACGAGAGCAAAAGCGATGACCAGATACACCCGCGGGTAGACGACACCGATCCCGTCCGCTGTTAGCCGGCGCCTCACCCGATGCTCACCTCACGGGCGAAACCACCCGCCCCCGACAACCGGCCACCACGGCCCACCAACCCACCGCGAAGATCACAGGGCTCCTTGCGATGTCGAGCAGTCCATCACCAACTCCCCCTCGCGGCGTGTCACCGCCCCGGCACCCACGAGCAGGCTCGGGGGTGTCAGCGCACCGGCGGCTCCGCCCCGGTCGCCGGGCACATCCCAATCACCGGCGAGAACGACGAAGGCCCTCGAGGACAGCCGGCGCCAAACGGCCTTGCTCAGGCACTACCAGTACCGAAGATCCTCACCGAGCTTGCATCTCTGCGCATCAACGAGATGTGTGAGCACCTCCAGCACGACCTGAACCAGCAACCCACCCCAGGCCCCGCCACCGCATCCCCATCCGGCCCAGCCGACATAAACACCCGCGCCCATGCTGCCGCCCGCACCGCCGGCCAGAACCTCGAAACCTCCGGTCCACGAACGCATCACCGACGCCCTCGAACAACCCGAATAGCAGGTTCAGTCGGGGTGAAGAACAGCTCCATCGTCATGAAGAACCATGCCCCTAACGCCGCCATCGGCACGAACGCGCACACCAACGGCAGGGCGAATTCCACCCTCGGATCGGTGGCGATGCGGCCCGTGACGGTGACGACCTACGAGGCCATCTGTTCCCCGGTGACGAGGAAAATCACCCGGCGCCCGACCACGACGGCATGGTCACCGAAGCGCTCATAGAAACGCCCCAACAAGGTCACATCGACCGCGGCCGGGATGCTGCCGGTCCAGGCCGGATCCTCGATCAGGGTGAGCAACCGCCGGTGCAGATCGTCGAGCTCGTCGTCGCGTCTACCGATCTCGGCGGCCAGTTCGGGATCGTGCGTGCGCAGGACCCGTTCGGCGAGGCCGGCCAACTCGGCCGCCACCCGCCCCATCTCGGAGAGCAACTCCTCCGCCGCACCGGAAGCGACGTGCTCGGGATGACGCCGGCGGACACTTTCGGCCACATGCTGCACCAGCCCGCCCATCCGGCTCAGATCCGCCACAAGGTGCACACCGGTGACAACCTGACGGAGATCACGCGCCACCGGGCCCTGCAACGCCAACAGCGCCATCGCCAAGTCCTCACACGGACCGCGCAACACCTCGATCTGTTCGTTCAGGTCGAACACCCGCTCCGCCAGCGGCAGGTCAGCGAGCACCAGAGCCTCGGTCGCCGCCTGGACCGCCTCCCCGGCCAGCCGACACATCGACGCCAGACCGTCTGTCAGCTCGTCGAGCTGCTCGTGAAACTTCATCCGCATACCCATCATCCTCGCGCACCTGCCGAAGACAGCACCGGGACCTATCATCTTCCCAGTTTCAGGGCGCTCTCCGAGGCCCCGGTTCTTCCCCGTCCATCCACGCGATCACATCGAACACCCGCAAGGCCGAGAGCTCCTCAGGAAGGCCGGCCTCCTCCCGGATCGACCAGCAACCGGCGATGCCACGCTCCGCCGTCGGCGCGAAGGGCCTCCCGAACCGGATTCAGAGGAGCCCGCACGGTGCCCAGGACCTGACTGACCACCGAAACCGCAGATCGGAAACAGCCGGGGACGTGTGCGGGCGATCAGGTTCGTCGCCTTCATCCCGGCGATCCCATGCAGCGCCCACAGGGCCGTTTCCAGGCCCCAGGCGGGCCACCCAGGGGTCAGCGGGTCCAGTTCGTCCACCCAAGGCCCCGATCCGTGGCTATCGCCGTCACAAGGGCGTTCAGTGCCTCTGCTTTCCCGTCGAGGATCGACCGCGGCGCCCCCGCTGGGACCCCCGCCGACAGGAGGTGGTGCAGGCCGATCACGGTCGCCCCGCGGTCTGCGTTCAGACTTGGTCCGGCGCGGCTTCGTCCCGATCAGCCGCGGCCGTCGTCGAATTTCTCGAGGCCGGCAAGCCAGTTCCGGGCCCGACCGAGTGCCACATCCTTGTCAGCGTCGTAGCTGTCGGGCCACTCGATCCCGTAATCGTCGATGCGGCCCAGAATCTGAGTGGCAGTGACGATCCCGTCCTCCACGAGAGCCGCCACGAACACGCGGTCCTTCTCACGACCAGCAATGGCCTTGGACACACACAGGTCGACCGGATCGAGACAAAAGCCCGTGCGCCCGTATTCCGACCCGTCCTCGACCTTCACCGCGACCAGCCGGTTGTCCCATTGCTTCGGCAGGACCACCACGTCCTTGTGGATCCCCTCGACGTACACGCCGAAAGACTCATGAAACGGCGAGCCTTCACCGAGGTGTCCGTTGAGCATGAGGATCTTCTCCACCACTGCCGGCGACGCCGGAGCGTCGATGCCGCTCCGCGGAAACACATCGACCTCACGCGACAACGTCGCGTACTCCGGCAACTCCGTTTCGTCGTAGGTCCCGAGGATCGACTGGGAGCCGAAGACAATCACCTGACCCTCGTCGAGGTTCGCGCAGGCCGCCTTGATGACCTGCTCGAGCTCCTCGCGGTTCACTTCAGGACGAGCTCACGCAGATCATCGAGGACCTTCATGCGTTCATCCTCGGTCAGCAGCACGTGCAGCGGGGAAAGGTTGCGCATCTCGCTCCCAGTCTCGTCGTCCGACTCCACGATCCGACGAAGGGTCTCGACGTCGTTGTCCTCGACGATTCGTTCCCACCGATCCAGGAAGTCGGCGAAATACGGGCTGCGACTCACATGCTCGCGGACACTCTGCAGACTGCGGCGAACGCGGACGGTGTCGAGGGGCAGATGCTCGCGCTCGACCTTGTTCAGGATCGCGGTCTGCATGAGCTTCTGCCGGGTGACCTTCATGTTGACGACGGTCATCTCTCGCTCCCTCATTACTTCAGGCCGACTACCGCTGCGGTCGGTGCCCACAGTGTACGGGTCCCGCCACCGTTTACGCAGGTCACCCCACGCTCACGCAGCGACAACCCGACCCCCACCCGCCTATACGAATGGGCCTCGGGATAGATCGAGACCCTGCGAATCACCGGGCGCCACGCCTTCCCGAAACTTCTCAGGTCGAACGCATCCGCGGGCGGCATGCTCTGCCGCCGATCACTCTGCCCGATGCCGGCCGGGTGGCCGAATCCGAATCCAAATCCGGGTGTGGGTTCGGTTCCGGGGCGGAGCGAGAAAAGCCCGGATCGATGGTCAGGTCTTCGGTGTGGGCAAAAACCAGCCGCCGGTCGTCGAGCGCGACCGCCCACCGATGCACCGGCGCCCACTCGTGCCCACCACCGCCCGGGTCGGTCACTGCCGCGTAATCCTCGACCACCTCACCGGTGAGGTCGGCCTCGGCGCTCCCGTGGACCAATACCCGGACACCGATCGTCAACTCCGGGCCATCGACCGGCCGCTTGCCGCTGTTTCCGGCCATGGTGGTGCACCTCTTCGCTCGCCGAACACCCGAGATCGAGCACATGCACCGACCGGCCCTGTACGCGAGCGGACGTCGCGGGCCTTACCCGATACAGATCAGCACACCCACGACCAGCACCGCGAGCAGCGAGGCGCCGCCGCAGATCAGCCATGCCCGCGTCGCCCGCTGCCGCCACCGATCACACCGACCACCTCCTCCGCCACCGCGAGCAATCCACCCCGGTTCTCCTCGGGCGCCCGCGACCCGATAAGGCGTCGGGTCGTCGCATCCGCACGTACCGCCACAGCGAACGAGAGCGGAACCACCACCAGCGCCACCACCAGTAGACCGATCAACGCGCCCAGACCCGTCCCGAACTTCGCTCGTCCTTTCCCACCGGCCAGGGTGCCCGGCGTGGGCACCGCACCTCGATGAAGCGATTACCCGAACCCGCGGGCACCACCCCCCTCGCGTGTGACCGAACTGCGCCCGGTGATACCCGAACGAGGTAGCGGGATTCCACCACCGGCCGCCGGCCGGCCACACCCGCCTGCGGGCCTACACGCCCGGCATCGGGAACTTCCACACCGCCACCACAACCACCCCGATGACCAACCCGGCGTAGAGAACGGTGCCCACCACACTCACACGCAACACATGCAGCGCATGCAGCACATGCAGCGCCCAAATTTGCCGTAGTCCGTGCCATCACAACACTTCTCTTCCCTCAACGTGCAAGATTTCTCCATGGCACCGTCGGTGACAATGCACCACACAGTGAACCGATGTCGGCACCTGCACATCGGCCGAAGTACCGACACCCATACCCGAATCGCGGCCTGGACGGTTCAGGTTCGACGTCAACGTCGCAACCACCCATTCCCGACGCCCGACTCCCCCCACAGAAACTACCGTGCCTCACCTCACACAGGGGTGTTCGAACCTTCCCGGAACCGTCGACCGCGTGAACAGCTCCGAAGACGGCAAAGAGATTGCGGCACAGCAGAATTACCCCCAAGTCTTTTATTCGTCAACGGATGCCGGATTCCCCAGACCCGGCTCCGGCGACGCAGAAACGACGGTTCCGCCATCGCCGACTCCGCCGCAGGCGCACCCCGACCCCGGACTCGGCAGTGTCACCGAATCATCATGTATCCAGCAGCCAACTCGCGGAATCGCACTTACCGGTCGGTAATTCGGGTGGGTGAAAAAATGTGCCATGGCCTGGATCACACTCGCTGGACATGAACACTCCCCGCTCACCACGATCACTGATGCGCCGCTCGCCATTACGAGCGAGTTGACCGTGTAACGCCCCCCAGCTGATACCTAGGTGGGGGCTGCGGCTGGCTGTCCCACCCGCCAACCCGGCCATCGCCGCCGCTTCCGGATTGTCCTCGACCCCACCGTCGCAAGTCCCTGCGACCACGAAGCGCGTCGCCCGTGGCCCGTCGCTCCGATCGTGTCCGTCCAGTCTCGCGCTGGCATCCGCTGCGCGCACGATCAAGGAAGCGGATTGGACTGCCTGCCAACAATGATCGAGAGCGCTCGGGACACCATTGAGGACCACCAACACCGATATCCGGTCCGCACGGCCCGATCTCCTCCTTCGTCACACTCGCCGAGGCCGCCCCGCCCCCGGGGACGGGGGGAAGAATACGGGCCGTGCTGCTGGCTTACTGTGTTCCGGTGGGAATCGAACGCCTGTCACTGGAGTTGCCGGCCGGCTCCGCCGCAGAGGACGCGCAGGCGCAGGCCGTCGCTCAGTTGCGGGCCCAAGGCGTCCACACCTGGTCCGATCTGTCCCTACAGACCATCCTGACCACCGATTCACCCGGCATCAGCAGATACACCTTCAGCTACTGAGTCGACGACGGCGACCGTCACTGACCACCCCGCAAACACTTACCCCACAATCACACACGGTGACCCAGTCGAGCAACGCCCACCGCAACCGCCGGGACTACACGGTCTGGATGTTGAGGCAGGTGGGCCGCCTCGGTCGCCTCCGCTATCGAGGAATTTCTCCTGGTATCACGACACCACGCACGGGTCCGGTCACGATCGGCATAACCCGCACCTCCCCTGTAAGCAACCTTCAACCCCAGATCCAGGCAGTACAGGGCGGACAACAGCTCAGCGCGGCCCCGGCGACCCGCCGGACCGCGAAAGCCGGCGATACGGGCGGACAGCGTCAGCACCGCCCTCGATCGTTCCGGCGACGGCCCATCCCAGTCCGGGGAACCGGCTCAGTCCGCTCCCTACGTCACCGCGCCGCGCCTGCGGTGCGGCGCATCGCGGTGTCCCTGACCGCGTGGCCGACGCATCGTGTGGCCGGTCGACCTCCCGCCGGTCCCGGCGGTCAGCATGGCCCGCAACTCCCGCACCCGCAGCCCGGACAACTCGCCGAACGAGTGCGCCCGCACCCCGCGGAACCGCAGCGCGTCCACGGTTTCCGGTTCGTCGTCGACGAACGCCGACAACCACCGCCCCACGGCCCGGCAATGGCCGGCCTTGACCTCGACCGCGGAACGGTAATCCTCACGAGACCGGCACAACAACGCCCGACCAGAGGGAAATCCGTTCCTGCTCAGCCATATCCGGGTCTGCGCCGCGGACGAAACCGGCCTGGTCGTGGAATACACCACCACGAACCCCAGCGCGGCCACCGCCTCCACCAGATCTCGGCCCGGCTCGATAACCGCGGCCTGCCCGACGTGCTCGAAGAACCGCTGCCACGCCTGCCGACGGTTCCCACCCGCATCACCGACGGTCAAATATTCAGCAAATTCTGACAGGTCCGCCAGCCCGCCGTCGAGGTCGAACATCACCACCCGCTCGTTCCCGGTCACCTCCCCGACCCTAATCACACGGCCGGCAGACATGCTGGTGCCACGCCCACACCGGCGAAGGCACTAGGGATAGCTTCGGACCGCGCCCACCGGAGAACCGTGCATGTACCCGCAGCTTCCTCGGGCCTTCGGCGAGCTTCTGACGGTAGGCGGACCGGCCACACAATCGGATACCAAGGTGTCGAATCAGCCGCGCAGCCCGTTCGCCGACGTCAGCCGGGCGCTGACGTCAGCTCGCGACGCCCGAGACTGCCGATGTGATGCCAGTTACTTCCGAGCGATTCTTCTCAACCGTCCACCAGAGGGCCGATAGCATCGCAATCACACCGGTTGACTCGCTCACGAGACGAGGAACGGTGTGTGGAAACCTCCGGACACCCGGACGTCTTCCAGACCACCGATGTCGAGACAAGGCATCAACGCAACACTCACCCCGCTTCGGCTGCGGATGAGGCGCCGCAGCGACTACAGCAGTCACTGCCTGACGGACTCCTCAGCGCCGAAGTGAACCGTGATGCGTTCGTGAAGTATTGCCGTACCACGGTTTTCGCGAACGCTGTTTCAAGGAGGCCACACCAACCACACACCCGCATCGATCGACTGTGCAGACCGTCAGCGTTCGGCGCGATCCCACCATTCGCACCAGTGCGTGCCCGCTCTTGCCGGCGAATCGTTTCACCGCTCGACTCCGAAAGCGACTTATCCCGTAGTGCCTGATCATTCGCACCACCGCATCAACCCGGACTGGCAGCACCACGCCTCCTGCCGCGGCGCCGACACCGAAATCTTCTTCTCCCCCGACGGCGAACGCCGCTCGATCCGGAGCCAACGTGAGCGCGCCGCCAAACAAATCTGCCAAGCCTGCCCCGTGCTCGCCGACTGCCGCGCCCACGCCCTCACCGCCGCCGAGACTTACGGCATCTGGGGCGGCATGTCCGAAAATGAGCGCGCCCACCACACACGGCGTACCCGCCGAACAGCTCGTCACCGCCCCAACACACCCGCAGCGACGAACACAGCAGATCCGAAGGAACGCCACCGTGACCACTCCTCCGCGGTCCATCGGTACGGCGCCTGCCCCGCTCCGCGACCGGAACTGGTGAACGTGCCTCCGTCAACGAGCGGACAGCGCTCCTCAGTTCCCATCCGATAATCGCGCTCCTCCGGCGAAGCAATCCTCCTGAGCGGATCGATCGAACCATCCCCGCACGATGACACCCTGTGCGCTCGTCCTGATCCTCGCCGCCACGGTGGCGATCGTGGGTTCCTCATCGGATCGGGGCGCGCTGGGTGCACTCCGATCTCCCAGCTCCCCGGCAGTGCCCTCTCACCTCCGAACACCCAGCAGTCGGCCCCCCGAGCCAGCGCCGGGCGTGCGAGAGCATCGTGAAATGGCCGGGTGATATCGACGCAGGCACGGCGAACGCTCCGGCAAAGGGACAGTACGTCAGCCGGACAGCCATCGCCGCCGGCGGCATCCATCTCTGCCTCGCCATCCACGAAATCGACACCGGGATCAACCGACCAAGGGACAGTAACTCCCGAACTCGAGAAGGGACCGCACATATCCCGCCTCGGCCACCGCCGTCACCTCGTCGAGGTAAGCCAGGACGGCCGGATCGGCGGTCTCGAGGTCCAGGCACATCTGCTGCGCGACCCACCGTCGAATCGCGTCGTGGGAAGTCATCCCACATCACCCGTCTACCGCGTACCACCGGGGACGGTCCCCACCCATCGGGCCTGCCGAGTGATGTCCGAACGCTGAGCCTTCCGCGGATGCAGTCCCCACCCGCGCCGAGACCAAAATCAGATTCCCCGGCGATCCCCAACCGTGGTCACCTCCCCTCCGAGAGCACCCACATCCGAGTTGCACTCCCCTGTCCAGCTTCGCTGCGGAACCACCTCGACGCCCAGGCCTTCAGCACGAAGGACACCTTCCTCGACAACAGACTCCGACACCGACCTCACCAGCGCCGAGAAGCTCGTCGCACTCCTCGAGAGGGTCGACGACCGGCGCGGAACCACGACGACCTCACGGAGGTGGGCGATGGGGAACTCGACCTATGGGTGTCGACGCAGCGACAGGCCTGCGATCCCCGCAGTTCTCAATCCCCCAGAACACGGTGTAGGCGACAGCACCCCACTTTCGTCGCACAATCAAAGCAAGAGAAACGACCCTTGCTGGGGGTGAACGAAATGCGCCCCGAGGAATCGGCGCCGGCGCCGGCCACACCGATCCGGTGGTGGCGGCTGGGTCCGTGGAGCCGGAACCACCTGATGCGCCGAAGTGACCGCCTCGAGGCCACCGTGGTGTTACTCGCCGCAATACTGATTCTGTTGGCGATCCCCGTCGCCGCCGCGTTCGGAACCGCGACACATACCCGGCTCGAACACCAGACCCAGGCACTGCGCGCCGGCGTGCATCAGGTGTCGGCCGTTCTACTCGAGGACACCCACCCCGCACCCGACACCCTGGAAGTCCCGGTTCGCTCCGCCGCCGGCACCCAGGACACCGCCCGAGCCCGCTGGTCCACCGCGGACGGGCAGCGCACCGCACCAGTGCCCACCGAGGGGCCCGCCAAGTCGGGTCAGACGATCACCATCAGTGTCGACGCCGACGGTAACCTCACCGGCCCCATCCCCAGCAGCCGCGACAACACCGTGCTCGCCGTGAGCGCCGCAGTCGGAGTATGGGCATCAGCCGCCGGCGCCGTCCTGCTTCCCACCGTCCTCGCACACACACTGCTGGCCCGTAACCGGTTGCGCCAGTGGGAACAAGAGTGGACACAATTCGACATGCCGCCGAGATAACCCAGCAACACCGAACCGACTACTCCCGTAATCGTGCCGGTCGGGTCACTGACCACCCCACCCCGGACTGGTCGCGCGCGTGTCAGGGCCCAGTCGCTACCGCTGCGCGCCGGAGGCGGTCTCGTCGCCCACGTCACCAACCCACGCATCTACTGCCCGACCGGCGGGCTCCGCTCGCCCGCCCATGCAACCGGTGACCCGAATCCCAAGCCAGAGTCGAGAACCGGGCATATGACACCGCCCCACGCCGGCGAACCGACAATCACAGGCGACGACCCATCGAACAGTGGCACCGACGCCGACGAACCGTTTCATCCAAGACGCAGCTGAGGGGTACAACCGATCAGATTGCTTCTCGTCCCCGAGTCGCGGTAACCCGCGATCATCAACCTGGAAAAGGATTGTGCGCCGTCAAAGGGGCGCTCCGCGACGGCACCCTCGACGCGGACAAAAAGATCGATAACCCCGCCGCCCAGCCGAAGTTCGGCCGATCCCTGACGGCACATCCTGTAACAACCAGCGTGGCAGGAACGACATTCGTGACGACTCCACCGACCGGACCCCCGACTTCGGTCGGTGGAGTCGTCGAAGGGACAACAACAGGCTCCTGCAACACCCGTCAGGATCCATCCTCCCTCCCGCGTCCCCACCATGTGGACGGGCAACCGACCAAATCGCCTTTCCGATAAGCTCCGCGATCTCGGTAGGTCGCACGGACACAACTAGCGAGCACAATCCCATTCATCCCATCGAATCGTGTTCCCACCGCCCCCGGGCGGGTGTCGCGGGAACCGAATCCTCTAACCTGACGGGTCCGTTACACCCAGAGCATGAGGTAGAACAACTATGGCCACCGACTACGACGCCCCCAGAGTCACCGAATCCGACGAGACGGACACCTCCCTCGAACAACTGACCGCCAGCCGGAAAGACACCCAGTCCCCCGTCGTGGACATCGACACCGCCGAGTCCTTCGAACTGCCCGGCGCCGACCTGTCCGGCGAAGAACTCACCGTCCGCGTCATCCCGAACAGGCCGACGAATTCACCTGTAGCAGTTGCTTCCCCGTCCACCACCGCACCCGACTCGCCGATGCTGCGCAGCTGATCTGCCGGGACTGCGCCTAAGGACATACCGATGACCCGGGGGGCCATGGGTCGATCAGGGAGGCCGCGCAACACCGGGCGCGCCTCCCGGAACTCCTCAGGCCGGACGCCTCCGCGGGCGGCGTGCTCGGCCGCCGATCACTCTTCCCGATGTCGGCCGGAATTGCGCACGGCCGATCGCGCTCCTGGTCCGGGGTGGAACGGTGGGAACTCGGATCGATGGTCAGGTCTTCGGTGTCGGCGAAGACCAGTCGCCCATCGTCGAGCACGATCGCCCACCGATGCACCGGTGCCCACTCGTGCCGCGACCGCCGCAGTCGGTCAGTGCCGCGTAGTCCTCGATGATCGCACCGGTAACGTCGGCCTCGGTGCTCCGGCGGACAGCACCCCGGACACCGACCGTCAACTCTGGCCCAATAACCTGCCGGTTGCCGCTATTTCGGGCCATAGTGATGCACCTCTTCGCTCGGCGAAACTCCGGGATCGAGCATAAGCACCGACAGGTCCAGTAGCGACCCGAACTGTACGAACACCTCCGCGATCGGAACGCCGCCGGAGCAGTCGGCCGGCACGGTGCCGTCGGCGGGGACCAGGTGCAGCAAATCCACACTCAGTGGCGCGACAGTCCCCGACTGTGCGATGTCGATGTCGAGTAATTGTGGTGGCGTCGACGTCGGTTCGGGTGAAGTTGTGATCGACGGTTCTCGACGGCGGGTATCGGAGAGCCCGCGGCGGTCCTGAATCTTCCATCCGTGCGAGCGGTAAAGTCGACTGCGAGTGCGTCGACCTGGATCGGGGCAGGGCGTGGTTTTCGGTGTCCGAGTGATCTTCCCCCAACCGGTGCTCCTCACCACCCTGCACTGGCACCACAGAACCCCGACGACCACTCCACCACGATCGCTGCGATTCCGCCGGTCACCGGAGAACACACGCTGGATTCGCGTCGCCCACAACGCCCGCACACCCCACCGATACCGCACCCTCTGGACACAGATCCCACCAGAGCTCACCCAGCCCTGACACCCAAATCAACGACAGCACATCACCGGCTGGGACCCTTCGAGTCCAGTAATCTTGTGTACCCGGGGAACTCGTCACTACCCCAACCGGAGGTGGCGTAGTGGATATTCAGCCAACCCCAGTGTTTCCGGATTCACGCGGGCACCCCCGTCCTTCATGACGCGATCGGCGAACCAGTCACCCTCGCGCGTGTGGAGGATATGGTCGAGCCGGCTCTGGTACCTGTCGACGGACATACCGAAAGTCACGAAGATCTCCCCCGGAGGCGCACCGCCGAATGGCGCCCAGTTCGCGGCGAACTGGATGAGTTGCCTGTCTTCAGCGTTCATTTCGCAGCTCCCGAGAGGTCCGGTGTGGGCCGTCGCCCGAGTAAATTGCCGTCCGGGTCGATCGCCCTGAGGTAGTCGAGTTCCTCGGGGGTCGGTGCAGCCAACGGACGAACGTCTTCGGCGAGCTGGACGTCCCACCCGGTTGCCTCCCGGATGCGCGCGAGCGCGTCGTCGGGTCCCGCCGCCATGTCGGTAAACCAGGCAGCGAGAACGTAAACATCGTCCTGTTTCCTGAGGTGACCGATGTCCGTCGCGATGACGGCGAGCTTCGCGCCGTGGTAGCTCACGAACTCCGCAGCGTCTACGAACTTTCGCCGGTCGGCGGCCACGACGGCGATCGTCGGGACGCGTGATGCGATATCGGTGCTGCCCCCGCCACCGACCAGAAAGTCGCCGGACGGGGTCCGGTTGCTGTTCGCGTTGCCTCTGCTGTCGAGGACGCCCGCCGAGAGCACGGCGATCGTCGTGTCGACCGTCGACGGCAGCAGCATGCCGAGCACCTCGAGAGTGCTGCTGAGGTGGCGGGCGGTGGGCAGGTTCCGGGTGTTGGAGAGCGTGGCGTCATGGGGTCTGGGCACGTAACCGAGAACCCCACTCTCGAAGACGAGGTCCACGACGCGCTCGCTGTCGAGCAGGGTGGCCCTTCCGAGAGCCGCGGCGAGGTGTGAGAGTCCCGCTCCGGCGACCACCGTCCGAACACCCGACGCCTGGGTCATCTGCCCCATCGCGCGGGCTCCCGAGACCGCCAGGCGCTCGCCCAGGGTCACCGACCCGGCCCGGGGTGACTCCGGTTCGGCGTCAAGTTCGTCGATCTTCCAGGACTCGTCCAGGTCCATCGCGAGGAGGTGCTCGATCCGCTCACGGCCCAGCCCGCTCAGGTACGCCCCGCGTGCGGGTTCGTCGATCCAGCGGCGACTGAACACCTCCGCGTCCTCCCTCGTCCGCAGACGCCCCAGTTCGGTGAGGAACTGATAGTCCTCCCCGTAGCCCGCGACCCCCTCCACCCGGACCGGGACCGGTGACGCCGCCGGGTGTGCGCCGAACGGTATGTGGGCGACACCGAGCACGCGGGCCGCGGGTACCCGCACGTGCCCGGCCCAGCGGCGCAGGTCCGGCGGGGACACGATGTGGTCGGCGGTGAGGATCACGCCCCTGCGAGAGGCGTAGACGGTGTGGACGTCCTCCGCGAACGGCGGGAACAGGATGCCGTTGCCCTCCCAGTCGGCGACCGGGCAGTGGATCAGCGACACGTCCGGGCGCAACGCCGGCATGACCGAGCATTCCGTGCCGTCGAACGGATCCACGATTCGGGTCGTACCGCCGTCCCACGCGCCGGCTGGCAGGTCCGTTCCGTCCATCGTCCCTGCCGGCACGAATGGCCACCCGAGCGCGCCGGCGAGGACCCGCTGGATCAGTGCCAGGATGGACCATTCCTCAACGGCAAGCGATCCGTCCTTCATCGCCTGGGCAAGAATAGGGTTGGGGCGCACCGCCGGATAGGTGGTCGCGGCGAACGAGGTGATGAGCTTGTCCACGCCGCCCGAGGCGACTAGCAGCCCGACCTCCGCGCGCAGCGACGCGGAGATGACCGTCAGCCCGCGGAGGCGGCCGGAGCGGGCTTGCCGGATCACCTCGAACAGTGCGGCATAGGCGCGCGTGGAGAGCCACGGGAAGTGGATCGAGGCACCCGAGACGACCTCGTCTGCGATCAACTGATCGAGCGGGCGTACCCGCGAGTGGGCAGGGGCGGTGGCGGTGGCGTCGTAGCGGAAGGCATCGGCCGCCCGCAGGGGGACTGCGACGTCGGGGAAGGTGATGGGTTCCACCCTGAGAGTCCAATCTGTTTGGTGATGCCGGCTGGTGCCTCGTCCTCGAAGTCCGTTGATCGCGAGAAGACTTCGGGCGCGGGTACTAGAGGTCGAGAACCAGTCGCGGAGACTTCGAACGCCCCACGCAGACGATCATCCGGTCACCGCACGCGCGCTCCTGGTCGGTGAGTAGCTGATCGTGATGCTCCGGCTCGCCTTCGAGGACGCGCACTTCACAGGCCCCGCAGTAACCCTCTTCGCAGTCCGAGAGGAAGTCCGGGATCGCATCGCGCACAACATCGATCAGCGTGCGATCAGTTGGCACGGTCAGCACCGTGCCGGTGCGGCGCAGCTCGACCTCGAAGCTGTTGCCGCCCGTTTCCGTCTGGCTTGCGTCGCCGCCGCGTGGGGTGCTCGATGACGCACCGAAACGCTCCACGTGCAGAGCATCCGGCGCGAACCGCGTGGCTGCATGCTCCTCGACCGCTCGAATCAGGCCCTCGGGCCCACAGCAGTAGATCGCGGAATCGCTTGGCGCACGGCCGAGCACGGTATCGAGGTCGAGCATCCCGTGCAGGTCCTGGGGGACGACCTCGATGTTCCCCGTGCCGAGTTTGTCCAGGTCGTCGAGGAAGGCCATCGACGTCTCGTTGCGTCCGCCGTAGATCAGGGTCCAGGGAACGCCGCGGCGACTGACCTCGCGCGCCATGGCGAGGATCGGAGTGATTCCGATTCCCCCGGCCAGGAACAGGTAGGAGGGGGCGTCGACGAGGCCGAAGTGGTTGCGCGGTCCCCGCACGGACAGCGACCGCCCCACCAATGCGGTGTCGTGGATCTCGCGCGATCCGCCGCGGCCGTGCTGGTCCCGCAGCACCGCGACGGTGTACGCCGCGCAGTCAGCGGGGTCCCCGCACAGCGAATATTGGCGCATCTTCCCCGAGGGGAGGATCAGGTCCAGATGCGCACCCGGGGTCCAGGCCGGGAGCTCCGCGCCACTCGGATCGACCAGCCGGATCGAGACGACATCCTCCGCCTCCCACGTCACCTGTTGCACAAGCAGCTCATACACGCGCTGCAGATCAGCGTCGAGGCCAGCGTTTGTCATGCGAATTCATCCCGTTCACAATTGTTCGTCGTTGCTCTTTTTAAATTGGCGTCGTGGTCTGGTGCGTCCACATCGTGGCACCACGATGTGGACGCCCTCGCCCGCGGCGCGGTCGGACCGGTCTGGCGTGACTACCCGAGGATCTGGCGATCGTTGATTTGGTGTGTCCAGGTGTACTCGAGCAGACCTTCGGTCCCCATCTCACGGCCGTAGCCGCTGTCCTTCACCCCGCCGAAGGGGGCACCGGGGTCGAATGCGGCCATGCCGTGTTTGTTGATGAACGTGACGCCCGCGTCGATGTGTCCGGCCATTGCCCAGGCTCGGCTCGGGTCGGTGGTCCAGATGCTGGAGGTCAACCCGTACGGTGTCCCGTTGACGAGAGAGATGGCCTCACTGTCAGAGTGGAAGCCTACGATCGGTAGGGCGGGTCCGAACTGCTCGTCGGCGACGATTCGCTCCTCGGCGCGCACCTGCGTGACCAAGGAGGGCAGGTGGAAGTACCCGCCGCTCCACGAACCCTGGTCCCTCGCGCGGCCGAATGACTGCACCTTCGCACCGGAGGCTTCGGCCTCCGCGAGCATCGCGGTGAACCGCTTGAACTGGCGCTCGTTGGCCAAGGGACCCATCGTCACCTCGGGATCGAGTCCGTCGCCGACGACCACGTCCTGCAGGGCATCACCGAGCTTGGCGGTGACCTCCTCGAGCAGGCTGTCGTGTACATACAGCCGCTTCACCGCGAAGCAGACCTGACCGGAGGTCACGGTGAACGCGGCCACCAATGTGCGGATCAGGTCGTCGTCGACCTTCACGTCGTCGAGCAGTACGGCGGGATCGTTGCCGCCCAGTTCGAACACGCCTCTGCGCAAACGTGATCCGAGGGCCTGGGCGACCGCTCGACCTGCCTCGAGTCCGCCGGTGAAGGCGATCATTGCGACGTCGGGATGCGCGCTCAGCGCGGCACCGACGCGCTCGCCGGTGCCGGTGACGACGTTGACGACGCCGGGGGGCAGCACTGCGCCGATCGCCTCGATGGCCTTGAGCACGCCCAGTGACGCGAACGGGGAGGGTACGGCGACGATCGTGTTGCCCGCGAGCAATGCCGGGCCGAGCTTGACGCCCAGCAGTGTGATCGGCCAGTTCCAGGGGACGATCGCCCCGACGACGCCGACCGGACGGCGGCGGACCTCGAGTCGGCCGGTGTCATCGCATCGGCGGTCGGTGAGGACACGGTCCAGCGCGTCGAGATCGTTGAGGTAGTGCGACCACGCCCAGGGTGGGGACTGGAAGTCCATCACCGACTCCGCGAGAATCTTGCCCATCTCCCGGGTCAGCGTCTCCGGAGCCGAGGGGTCGGTCGCCGCCAGCTGTGCGCCGGCCTCGGCTACCATCGCCGCCCGCTCGGCGAGGGGAAGGCGCGCCCACTCGAGTTGGGCCCGCTTCGCGGCGGTTACCGCGACATCGATGTCGATTGCGGTTCCGTCCGGTATCGACCCGACGATCTCACTTGTCCGTGCCGGATTGATGACCGGGATCCGCTCGCCGTCACTTCCCGCATGCCACCGGCCGTCGACATACATCTGCATATCCAGTGCGCTCACAGCAGCACCACTCCCTTGGTGATTTCGTTCGCGGCCAACTGGTCGAGGGCCTTGGGGACCTCGTCCAGTGCGAAGGTGGCGTCGATGACCGAATCCAGCGGCAGCCGGCCGTCCATGTAGAGGTCGACGAAGGCGGGTATGTCCCGCTGCGGGAGGATCGACCCGGCGTAGGTACCGGTCAGCCGCTTTTGCATCAGGAACCCGAACAGGTCGAAGGTGGCGGTCACCGATGCGTCCATCACGCCGATCGCAACCGCCAGTCCACCGGGACGGACGGACTGCAGCGCGGTCTCCAGGGTGCCCTGTGCCCCCACCGCGTCGAACCCGTAGTCGGCGCCCCTGCCGCCGGTGAGGTCACGGATCGCGTCCACCGCGTCCGATCCGGATGCCGTAATCGTGTGCGATGCCAGGCCCAGATCCACGGCACGGTCGAGCTTGCGGGCGGCGATGTCGACCGCAATCACCGACGTGGCCCCCATCGCCCGAGCACCCATCATTGCCGCGAGTCCGACACCACCGGCGCCGATCACGACAACACTGCTTCCCGGTCTGACCTCCGCGCGGACGATGGCTGCCCCCAAACCTGTCGACCAGGCACACCCGAGCCCAGCAAGCTTGTCGAGCGGCGCGTCTTGTCGAACCTTTACCGTCGCCGATGCCGGCACGACCGCGTATTCGGCGAAGGAACCCTGACAAAAGAGGGTGTGCACGTCGTCATCACCGGACCGGAGTCTGGTGGTGCCATCAAGCATTGCTCCTGAAAAGCCGACCGCGCGTTCGCAGAGTGCGTACTCTCCGCGCAGGCACTGGAAGCACGCGTGGCAGGAGGTGATGATCGAGCAGATCACGTGATCGCCGACGGTGAGGCCGTCTACCCCCGGACCGAGCTCGTCGATAACACCTGCGCCTTCGTGTCCGAGGACGATCGGTCGCGGCGAGGGCAGGTGTCCGGCCAGCACCGAGACATCGGTGTGGCAGATCCCCGAACTCACCAGGCGGACCCTCACCTCGCCCGCCTGTGGGCTGGGCTCCGGCAGCTCCTCGATCTCGATCTGACCGACTCCGCGGCTGACTGCAGCTCTCATGTGTATCTCCTGCACGTGGTGTGATGTGTGGGAAGCGTCCGAATAACGCTGTGTTCGTTTACTGTTGAGGGGTGAAGACAATCGGAAGTGAGCCGATGACTCGCGTCTGCCCCTCCGATATCCGCACCGCGGCCGGGTCGACCACTCGGTAGTCCGGGATCCTGCGGAGGACCTCGTCGACCATGATGGAGAGCTCGAGCCGGGCCAGCGGCGCTCCCGGGCAGCGGTGCACACCCGCACCGAACGCGAGGTGCCGGTTCGGCTTTCGGTCCAGGACGATCATGGCTGGTTCCTCGAAGGCGGCGTCGTCATGGTTTGCCGAGAGCCAGGACATCCACACCCGCTCGCCCTCCGGGATCACTGTCCCTGCTACCTCGACCTCACAGGTGGTCGTGCGGGCGAAGCCCGGGACCGGTGTGACGTAGCGCAGGAACTCTTCGATCGCGGTGGGCAGCAACTCGGGCCGCGCCTGCAGCTGCGACCGCAGATCGGGGTGACGGTCGATCAGGGTGAAGATGTGGTTGGCCGCAGCGGCGGTTGTTTCGCCGCCCGCCCCGGTCAGGGACAGGTAGATGTCGAGCGCCTCCTCCTCGGTGACCGGACGGTCGTCGATGGTCGACGCGAGCAGGTGGCTGGCGAGGTCTTTGGTCGGGTTCTCCCGGCGGTCCGCAATCAGCCGAACGTAGTAGTCGCGGATTTCCATCTGCAACGCCATCCCTTCCTCCGGTGAGGTGACCGAGACCAATCCCAGCGACCAAGCACTGAAACGGGATACGTCCTCGTCGGGAATTCCGAGCAGCCAGGTGATCACCCGTGAGGTCAGCGGGAAGGCCAGGTCCCGCGCCAGATTCGCCTCGCCCGCCGCGGCGAACCGTTCGATCAGTTCCACGGCGTGCTTGCGGATCTCACCCTCGAGCTCGGCGATCCTGCGCGCGCTGAACACGACATTGAGCAGCGACCGATACTTCGAGTGCTCCGGCGGGTCCGACTCCATGGGAATGAACGGCCGCGGCGCACCGACCGATGGCAATGTGATGGTGGGGAGGGACGAGAACCGTGCCGTGTCCCGAGTCGCCGCCTCGACCTCCTCATAACGAGTCAGCGCCCAGAAGCCGCCGTGGTTTTCGCTGTGCTGGACGGGACACTTGGCCCGCATGTCGCTGTGAAACTCCTCAGGATCATCAAGAGTGGCGACGTAACGGTTGTCGTAGTTGCTGTTGCTGATGTCCATTGCTCCCCCAGAATTGGGATGGGCGGCCAGAAGCCGGTGATTGTGTCGTGTGCCACATTGGGCGTTACGTAGACAGTAAAGCCTTCCGATCGGAAGGTCAATGGTTGATTCCGTGAAATCCCACAGAGCTGAACGCATCATCGATCTGAAAGCAGAACCCCGCCGACCGGCCGCCACACCACTCGCGCGCCCGGCAACAGAACCGGATACCCGGTATCTCGGCTCTCCTGGCCGGCGACGATCCCGCGAGCCCCCTTTCGGCGCTCGTCTGATGACTCAATCACAATGTGCGCGATTGAGAGCCGTCGATGATCGAATCCGATCCGTCTGCGACACAACATGATCTGACGCCGAGCATCCGCGGCGGAGTTGGCCGCCGCCGGGTTCGAGAGGGCGGAGGAGATCGGCCGCGGCGGCTTCGACGTCGTCTACCGCTGCCGGCAGATCTCCCTCGATCGCACCGTCGCGATCAAGGACCTCGCCTCCGATCCGGACCCGGAGAACCTCGAACGGTTCCTTCGCGAACAGCGCGCGATGGGCCGCGGGTCCGGGCACCCGAACATCGTCCACATCCTCCAGGTCGGCGCCGCCCCGACCGGGCGGCCGTACATCGTGATGGAGTATCACGAACACGACTCCCTGGAGGTGCGAATCCGCCGGTCGGGCCCGTTCGCGTGGGGCGAAGCCCTCCGCCTCGGGGTGAAGGTGGCCGGCGCGCTCGAGACTGCGCACCGACTCGGCACCCTCCACCGCGACATGAAGCCGGCGAACATCCTGCTCACGGACTACGGCGACCCGCAACTGACGGACTTCGGCATCGCCCGCATCGCGGGCGGCTTCGAGGCCTCCACCGGCGGTCATCGGATCACCGGCGTACACCGCCCCGGAGGTCTTCAAGGGGCGATCCCCCACGCCGGCGTCGGACGTCTACCGCCTCGGCGCGACGCTCTTCTGCACGATCACCGGTCATGCGGCGTTCGAACCGACCGCGCGCGCTGCTCCAAGGACGGCTCCTGCTGGCTGCCTACCTGTCGTCAGCGGACCGCACCCCGGAGCCCGAGGCCGTCCTGGTGCCGGCTGCCGCGACCTGCGCTCGACCTGGGCTCATCCGACTCCTGGGTGGCGGGCCCCAGGTCGCCCCAAATCCTCGAGGCCGTTCAGGGCAAGCTGAACGGCGGTCGATGGCGTCCGGAGTGGCCGCCGATCCCGAGTACCTTCCTGGCGGACGCGCTCGGCGATTTCGCGTTGGCACCGTACGTGGGTGGATCCCTAGCGGCCAGAATCACGCGCTCGCGCCGGAAACGAGCGGCCGCGCGCCCGCCGTAGCGCCGTGGTCAGGCCGAGTGGCGGCGTCGTCAGGCCTAGTGGCGGCGTCGTCAGGCCGAGTGGCGGCTCGCGTCCGTCAGTGCGCGCGCGATGACGAGCGCGGTGAACCGCACATGGTCGGCGAGCCTGGGGTCGGCGCAGATCTGGGAGACGGGCCCGCAGACCGAGATCGCGGAGGCGCCCGCCCCGGGAACTCGGACGGGTGCGGCGATGCAGCCGTACCCGATGACCATCTCCTGGCGGTCGTACGCGACTCCGGACCTTCGAATCTCGGCGATCTCTCGGTGCAATCGCCCGCGCGAGGGGATCGAGTTCTCGGTACTGCCCGTCAGCATCGGACCGCCGACACGGTCCAGTTGGGACGGGTGCGCATTGCTCAGGAGTGCCTTGCCGAGTCCCGTGCAGTGCGCGGGCAACCGCCCGCCGACGCGGGTCGGTATCACGGCGGCCGCGCGCCCCCCGATCTTCTCCAGGCACACAATGTCCGGCCCGTCGAGCACGGCGAGGTGTACGACATGCCCGGTCATCCGGTGCAGTTCGTGCAGGCTCGGGAGGGCGACGCGGTGCAGGCCGGCTTGGTGCACGGCGAGCGAACCCAGCTCGACCAGGCGCACGCCGAGCTCGTATCTGTGCCCGTCGCGACGCACCCACCGCAGCTTGACCAGGCTGACGAGCATCCGATGTGCTGACGAGCGCGGAAGGCCGGTGTACTCGGCGACCTCGTTCAGCGTGAGCTGACCGCGGCCGTCGAAGGCGTCGAGGAGCGTCGAGATCCGGTTCAGCACCGTTGTCGGAGGCCTGTGTTCGGCGTGTGTTGTCATGTCATCTCCTTGTTGTGGCCACGCTCAGCACCCGCGCCCGGCCGTCCCGGCTCACCTCTCGGTCGTGACGTGTTCCCGCTTCTCGGCGCGGAAGCCCTCCTCGGTACGGCCGCGCCGCCAGTACCCCGAGATGGACAGCCACCTCGGGTCGACGGCGCGCTCCGTGCGCAGGTACGGCCTCAGGTTCGCCATCACGGTCCTGGCCTCGCCGTGCATGGAGGCCTGGACCTGCCCAGGCAGCCACCGCGCGCCGCGGACGGCGGCGATCAGCGGCGCGCGGTCACCCACCACGTGGTCGGGGGCACGATCGGGCGGGGTCCCCCGGTGGACCCAGTGCACGTCCACGCGGGCCGAGGTCTCGAAGTCCACCTCGTCGTGCGGCCCCGCGACCTCGACGAACACCTGCGCGGTCGCGTCGTCGGGGAGCGCCTCGACTGCGGCGGCAATCGCCGGTAGAGCGGACTCGTCGCCGACGAGCAGTGCCAGTCGGCCTCGGGATTCGGCGAGTATCCGCCGCCGGGGCCGATGAACCGCAGGGTCTCCCCGGCGGCGACGGTGTCCGCCCATGGTCCGGCTACGCCCTCCGCACCATGAACGACGAAGTCGATCGCGACCTCCCGCCTGTCGTCGTCCACCGACCGGATCGTGCAGGTACGCAGGACCGGGTGATCCTCGGGCGCACAGCAGGCCCGAATGGTGTCGAGATCGACCGTATCCGGATACGCGACACCGGGTTTGAAGAAGACCAGCTTCACGTAGGCGTCGGTGGAACCATGAGGGGTGAAGTCGTCGAAGCCGGATCCTCCCGCGAATATCCGGACCATGTGTGGGCCGATTCGCTCGGTTCGGGTCACCGTCATCGTGATGATTTTGCGCACCACACACTCCTCTCGTCAGCGGGGAGTTCGGTCCCGCCAGCGTCGGCGACGATGTCCTCGAGGGACGTGTCAACAGTCATGGCAGGTCAATCCGCGAGTGAGATCGACGGCTGTGACAGAGAACGGCGCACGTCTCAGCGCCACTTCGAGTAGTCGGCCGGACGCTTCTCCATGAACGCGTCGCGTCCCTCGTCGACCGATTCGGCCGGCACCCCCATGGCGATCATGTCGAGGCCGTTGACCATGGTGTCGTAGGAGTAGTTCCACCAGACGTTGCTGCCGGCCTTGGCGATCTGAAGCGCCTGGGGATGCAGCGCGAGCAGCCGCTCGGCCCATTCGCGTGTGGTCGACTTCAGGTCGGCATCGTCGACGACCGCGTTGACCCACCCCCACTCGAACGCCTGCTGCGCCGGGACCTTCTCGCTGAAGAAGACGATCTGCTTCGCCCTCTTCTCGCCGATCTGCAGCGGCAGAACGTTCGTCCCGCCGAGGACGGGGCACGCCCCGATCATCGTGCCGGCCTGACCCAGGCGCGCACTGCGCGCGGCGATCGCCAGGTCGGCGGCGATGACCAGCTCGTTGCCGCCGCCGACTGCGATCCCGTTGACCATCGCGATCACGGGCTTGCGGCAGGATCGAATCGACGTCATAGCTCGCAGGGCGTACACCCCCGTGTCAACCAGGCCCTTCTTCGTGAACTCCCGCACGTCCCCGCCGGCCGAGAAGGCGCGGCCGCTGCCGGTCAATACCACCACGCCGACCTCGGGGTTGACCGAGAGGCCGTCGAGCAGGTCGGCGAGACGGTGGAACTGGGCGGGGCCGAACGCGTTCAACGTCTCCGGCCGGTTGAACGTGATCCAGGCGATCCGGTCCTCGATCGAGAGGAGGATGTCCTCGTCCGATCCATGATATCCGTTCAGTGACATGGTGATTCCCTTCTAGTTCGGTGTGTGGCTAGTCCCACCACAGGGTTCGGTCGAAGACCGCCTGGGCGAGGAAATTCTTTTGGATCTGGCTTGCTCCCTCGACGATGATCAGCTGCTTGGCATCGCGGTAATACATCTCCACCGGGTGGTCCTTGATGTATCCGGCGGGCGCCGAGCAGTTGGACCGCGATGCCGGAGACTTTGACGGCGGTCTCGGCCGCCATCAGCTTCGCCATCGACAGCAGGGGCACCGCGGCCTTGCTGCTCCTCGGACCCGCCGATGAGAATGGGCAGGGCAGGCAGTCGGGTGAGCAGCAGCATCAGGGCAACGGTGTTGGAGTACTTCGCGACTCCTCGATGGCAATCGTCAGGCCCCCGGTTCCGGCGCCGGACCCGCCGAATTCTTCCGGTGTCGCCAGTCCGAGCAGGTCCGCCCCGAGCAGGGCCTTGAAGACGTCATCCGGGTACTTGTTTTGGCGGTCTATTTCGATCGTGCGCGGCTTCACCACCGTCTGCGTGAATCGTCTGACGGTCCGCGCTAGCTCGACGTCCTCGTCGGGAGATGCGGCATACATGATTTCTCCGGGTGCCCTGAAGGGGATGTGGATCAGGCTGGGAGGCCCCATCGAGCGAAGCACATGCCGACGCCGTAGCCGGATTCGGTGCGATAGGCCGGTACGTAGTCGATGATCTCCGCGGGGGTGTCGGCGCAGGCGTCGGCGATGATCCAGTCGGTGATCTCCGCCGTTCCGTTGAGGCGCAGCGGCAGGCCGTGTTTCTCGTGGGCCAGGCGGAGTTCGTCGTCCTCGATCTTGCGCCAGGTCTCGAGGTCACTCGATTGCATGGCAGCCAGCACTCGCGAGTCCAATTCCTCGTCCAGCACCAGGTGGCTCAGGCCACCCGAGGCCAGTACCGCGACCCTCGCCGGCGACGGGTCGGCGTTGATCGCCGCGCGCAGCGCCTGGCCGAATGCCACACACCGGCGCACGCTCGGCACATTGGGCGGGTTCCACACGTTGGTCACGATGGGCAACAGCGCGAGCCCGGATTCGGCGAGGTCGAGGAACCGCATCGGCCAAGTGACCGCGTGTCCGATACCGTAGTCGTCCGAGGTCTCCGATGTGTGTGCCACATCGAACCCGTTGTCACACAGGTTCTTCAGAATACCCAGGCCGAGGTCGCGGGCGATCGGCATGGACACCCGGAACTGGTCGGGGCCCTCGTCTCGCCGGTTGGCGGCGCTGGCGTCGAGATGGTCGGCGAGGAACATCTCGAACACCGGCGCGGATCGCGGACCGAAGTTCTCGCCCTGATCACTACCCACGATGAGCAGCACATCGGGCTCCGCCGCCAGGATCGAGGCGCGTAGTTGCTGTGTCGCGCTGTCGAAGCGCGCCTGGTGCTCGTCCCAATGGTCGCGCACGTTGCCGACCAGATGATCCAGAGACGGACGCGGGATGTTCGGCTCGAGCGCGGGCCAGTCGGAGACCGGTGCGATCAGCGCGGGGCTGTGGGAAGTACCGTAAACTCCTACAAGGTTTGCCATGTGTCCTCATGCTCCAGTGTCGATGATGCGGTTGTTCTGGCGGCCGAGCCCCGTGATCTCGCTTTCCAGAAGGGATCCGGGGCGTAGCCACTGCTGGGGTGTGCTGGCCAGGCCGACCCCGGCCGGGGTGCCGGTGCTGATGACGTCCCCGGGTTCGAGTGTCAACGTCCTGCTCAGGTCCGAGATGAGCGTGGCGACGTCGTGAATCATCAGGTTGGTCCGGGACCGCTGCTTCTCGACGCCGTCCACCCAGCACCTCAGCTCGAGATCCTGAGGATCGGGGATCTCGTCTCGGGTGACGATGAACGGTCCGAACGGTGACGACCCTTCGATGCTCTTGCCCTTCCACCACTGATTCCGCGACAGCTGCACATCCCGGGCGCTGACGTCGTTGAGCACCGCGTACCCGAAGACGTGATTCAACGCATCTGGCACTGCAATGTTGCGACCGGCTCGTCCGATGATCACCGCCAACTCGACCTCCCAGTCCAGCTGCGTGCTCACCCGCTCGTCCCAGGCGATGGCGTCGAAGGGGCCGCAGACGCTGCGCACGTCCTTGGTGAAATACACCGGCGCGTCGGGCACGTCGATCTCGCCGACGGCACGCTCGGACTCCTCGATGTGCTCGCGGTAGTTGACTCCGACGCAGATGACGTTTCGCGGAAGGCGGCCCATCGGGGCGACCAGTGTGAGCGCGCCGACATCGCCGGCGACATGGTCCGATCCGTCCCGGGCGCAGATCTGTCCGAGCATGTCGATCCCGTCGATGCCGAGTTCGACCCATCCGGCCATCGTGCGCGGCAGGTCATCGCTGCGCAGTTCCGCCAACCTGGTCACGTCGATGACCGAATCATCGACGCGAACCACACCGACGTGGGGCACACCTTCGGACAGGAAGGAACACAGACGCATGGGAAACCTCTCGATTGGACGAACGAACAGAAGCGATCTACTGCGGCCCGGGCACCCGGTGGACACCGAGTATGCGCAGCTGATCCCGTAACTCGGGCGAGAGACCCGGCCATCGGCCGGCGGCAATGTCCTCGAGCAGCAGCGCCTCTCGTTCGACCCTGGCGCGGCCACGCTCGAGGACCTCCTCGGCCGATTCGAGAGGAACGACCACGACACCGTCGTCGTCGGCGACGACCACATCGCCCGGCCGCACCGTGGTGCCGCCGGCCACGACGGGGGTGTTCACCCAGCCCGGGCCGCCCTTGGTGGTGCCGGTGGCAGAGATCGTTTTCGCCCACACCGGCAGCGGCAGCCGGCGCAGCTCGCGGACATCGCGAATCCCGGCGTCCACGACGAGCCCGGCCGCCCCGCGAGCAATCAGGATGCTCGCGATGATCTCGCCGACCATCCCGGCCGTCGACGGCGCCAGATTGGCGACGACCAGCACGTCCCCCTCCTGGCACAGGTCCAAAGCGGCCAACAGCATCAGGTTGTCACCGGGCTGGTTCAGGCACGTGACGGCGGGGCCGGCGACCCGGGACCCCTCCACCAGCGGCTTGATCGCCGGATCCATGAGCCCACTGCGCCCCTGCGACTCGTGGACGGTCGCGACCCCAAGATCGGCGAACTCCGCCGACAGCGGGCCCGCGCGCCGGTCCACGTGGTCGAGAATGGACGGGCTGATCAGATGGTTGGTCATCGGAACAGGTCCCCGGCCGCGGGCAGGAAGCTTTCGAATGCCTCCGCGTGGGTGACCTGCCTGCCCAGTAGCAGCCCGGCCATGATCGCCCGGTACCGGGCCCGCTGCTCGTAGACGTCGATCATGAACTCCTGCACCTGCGAGCAGCGCATCATCTCGAGCTTCTGCTCGGCGACGTCGCTGATGTCGATGTAGGTGTCCGGCTTGAAATCGCAGAACTCGGGGAATTCCGGTTCATAGCCGTGGATTTGGCCGACAACGAAACGGGGGAGCTCCGGCAGGCGTCCGTGTGCACGTGACCAGATCGCGGCAGCCTCGACCAGGTCGGCCGTCGCGACGTGATCGGGGTTGTTGGGGTCTCGTCGGCCGTGGGTGAGTACGACATCGGGTCGAAGTTCGCGGAGCAGCCGAACCATTTCGAGGCGGCGATCGTCGTCGATGACCATCGGGTAGTCGCCCCAGTCATAGGTGCGTAGTTCCACACCGGCCACGGCCGCGGCCTTCTCCGCCTCTCCCAGGCGGAGCGCTCGGACCTTCTCGGCCGTCTGGCCGGGCTCAGCCCACGCCGACGCGGACTCACCTCGCTCCCCCATCGACAGGCACACGACGGTCACGTCCGCCCCGGCCTGCACGTACTTGAGAATTGTTCCGCCCGTGCGCCATACCCAGTCCATGCCGTGCGCGCTGACGACTGTCACCTTGGTCATGTCGTGTCTCCTTGTTTCGTGTTCGCTCGAGGTCGGTGTTGCGGTCAGTGGTCGGAGCCGGCTCGCGGCATCGCGCGGACGTAGCTGCTGTCCGCTGCAACGGGTCCAAGACTCCGGGCCCCGCCGGGAGAGCCGATGGGTTCGTCGCGGCCTGGTAGCACGGTCTGGAAGAACTCGATTGCGTCGGCGACGAAAGGTTCGAAGTCCTCGTCGTCGTCCCGGTCGGAGGCGATCGCCTCCACCGGGCAGGCCGGCTCGCAGGCACCGCAGTCGATGCATTCGGCGGGGTTGATGTACAGCTTGCGTTCGCCCTCATATATGCAGTCGACCGGGCATTCCTGCAGGCAGGATCGGTCCATGACGTCCACGCACGGGGCCCCGATGACGAAGGTCACGATGTCACTCCCTGCTCGTGTGCATATGTTCCGATGGGGCGTTGCGTCGTGAGGTGCCTGCCGGCGCCGTATCCGAACGCCAGGGCCGGGCCGATGGTCGCGCCGGCCGCCCAGTAACCGTCGTTGGACGGCGATGCGGCGCAGTTTCCCACCGCGTACAGGCCGGGAACCGGGTCACTGTTTTCGTCGAGCACCTGGCCGGTGGTCGTGGTGCGCGGCCCGCCCTTGGTGTCAAGGGTCCCGAGCCCGATCAGCACCGCGTGGTACGGCCCCGCCTCGTGCAGGGGCGCCATCACCGGGTTGGGTCCACCCCCGGCACGCGGTTCACCGGTGAAGAACCTTTCGATCGGCTCTACACCACGACCGTGGTCTGCATCGACGCCCGCGGCCGCCAAGTCGTTGAACCGCGCGATGGTCGCTGCGAGGTTTGATCGGAAGTCACTTCTCAATCGCGCGCCACCGGTCACGGATCGTAGTGAGTGCAATCGGCTGTCGAGCCCCGCGCACAACTGTTCCCAGCTATCGCCCGAGACGAGGTGCGAGGTGGATTCCCCCGGCAGCGCGAGCGGGTAGGCGAACTGTTCGGTGGAGAACAGTTGCTCGGTTCGGCTGTCGAAGAGCAGCACCAACAGCTCCGGTGCACCTTCACCGAGGTGGATTTTGGCCCGATCACTGTAGAACAGCTTCTCGTTACCGACGCGGTGCCCCGCGAGATCCACGATCAGCGACGAATCGCCTGGGGCCACCCACATTCCGGCTCGCGTCTCGGTGGAGCCCTGGTGAGTGTGCTCGATCGCGACCTGGTCCCACCATGCACACTCCATGTTGTGCAGCGGGATCCCGAGGGAGTCGAGGGCGCCGAGCGCGTCACCGGTATTCGCCGGGGCTGCGCACCCGCCCCAGACCCGCGCGGGCAGGTGCTGTTCCCTGCGCCTCGGGTCGTGGGTGAAGCCCCCGACCGCGAGCACCACACCGAGTCGTGCCCGGACCTCGCGGTCACGGGCGTTCTCGAGATCGCGGACGACCGCACCGACCACCCGACCGCCGTCGACGAGCAGGTCGGTGAACGCCTGACGCGTCGCGACCCGGACGCCCAGCCGCCGCGCGGCCGCGGTCAACTGCGCGACAAGATCGGCACCACCGGTCGGCCGGCCCTCGTCGTCGGCGGGGCACAGGGCCCGGCCATACACCCCGCCCTGTTCCGGCAGGCCCATGTGGTAGTCCGGGAACCGCAGTGCCATCTCGATCGTGGAGCGCAACGCGCCGATGCCGCCGAGGAACTCGACCGCTTCGGATGCGAGCCCGTAGTAGCCGCTGATGAGGTCGTGTTCCCATTTAGTCAGCCCGAGCAGGGCATCGTCGGGGCGGTAGCGGTCGGGGGCACTGACTCGGGCCATGTATCGAATGGCACGGTCCTCGGGATCGTCGATGCCGCGTTCGTCCATCAGGTGGTTACCGGGAATCCAGTAGACGCCACCCGATTTCGCGGTCGTCCCACCCACGGTGCCGGCCTTCTCGAATAGCTGCACGGTGCATCCTGCCGCGGCGGCGGTTACCGCAGCTGCGAGACCCGCTGCGCCGGAGCCGAACACCACGACGTCGGCCACTGAGTCGGCTTCGCCCGCTCTCACGTCAATGCCACGAGTGTCAGATCTCATCGCGACTGCTCCTTACTCGCCCCGAGGCGCGTGTCCAACTGAACGACCCTGAGGCCGAAGCGCCATCCGTCGGGGGTGCGGACCAGGTTGTCCGTGTAGCGACCGGTCGCCATGAGTGTGGGCTGTTCCTGGGTCGGGTAGCGGCGGAACATCAGCAGGTTGCAGCGTTGCTCGGCGCGATCGCCGTCGACGGTCACCTCGGGATCGAGGGTCATGTGCAGGATGCCCCATCCACGGGACCGGCAGAACTGAGCGAGCTCGGTGTGCCCGGTGTAAGTGACGCCTTCGCCCGCGACTTCCAGGCGCCCCGATTGCAGGAAGGTTCCGGCCCACTCGGTCGCATCTGAGTTGTCGAAGCACCGGTTGTAGGTTGCGGTCAGCTCGCGGATCGCCTGCCAGTCCGCGAAGTCGACACCGGTGGCGCTAGACATAGCGCGCCTCACCGGTCGCCGCGGTGCGCCAGTCGTCACCGGTGTCGAGAGTCATCGCGACACCGGCGGTGCCCGGGCGGTCGAGCGGATCTGCCTGCCCGAACACCTCCGCGTTCTTCTCATGTGTGCGAACGGAGTTCAGCAGCATTCGGCGGGTCTTGACTACCGCGATGTCGCTGGTGCCCAGCTTCTCCCGGCTGCGGTCGACAATCGGGCCCTGGCTCTCCTGGATCGCGACGTCCTCGAGGACCAGGTTGGTGAAGCCGGAGAAGTGCCCCGCGGCCATGAGGGCCCGGTCTTGACCCCAGCTCTGCTTGCCGCGGACCAGCTCGGCGAAGTCGTCCGGCGCTCCCGTCAGGTCGCGGTACCAGAAGTGGGTATCGGTGTCCTCGGTGAGCGGATGGTCATCATTCCACCGGATGAACCATTGCCGCGAGTGTTCGTCGTCGATCGGTGTCCCGATGATCGCGATCCGGTCCTCGTCTCCGGTCGGGATGTACGCCGTCCACGGCATGACGAATTCGGTGACCCGCACGTGCATCCGGTCCGCGCCCGCGTGTCGGATGGCGGCGAAGCGGATGCCGTAGCCGGTGTCATCGGATTCGTAGCGCGGCGCCGAGTCTTCCGCCGTCTCGCCCAGGCTGCCGCTGCTCTGACCCAACCACGACTGGTGAAGGATCGACACGTGCGAGGAGTCCAGCGTGCCCTCCACCGCCTGCAGCCAGTTGCAATTCGTCTCCGCTGCCAGGGCGCGGACGTGATCCGCGGGGACATCGACGAACGGGAACCGGGGAAACGGCGGCGGATCGTCGTGCGCTCCGAGATACACCCAGACCACCCCGCCGGCCTCGCGTGCGGGGTACTTGCCGACCGCAATCTTGTCGGCCATGTCCGCCAGGCGCTCCGCGGGCTCGGACGGCACCTCCACGACCGTGCCCGTGACGTCGATCTTCCAGCCGTGATAGATGCACCGCAGGGCGCAGTCCTCGTTTCGGGCCAGTGCCAGCGAGGCCCCTCGGTGCGGACACGCCTCGTCCAGAAAGCCCACTTGTCCATTCGTGGCTCGGAAGGCCACGAAATTCTCACCGAACAGTCTCACCTGCACGGGCGCGCCGTCGGCGACCAACCGCTCCGAGCGGACCGCGGGCGTCCAGTACTCGCGGAGGTACGCGCCCATCGGCGCTGCACCCTCTACTCGGGTCAGGAGTTCGTTGTCTTCATGCGACAGCATGCGGATCCTCCACTCGTCCACGCCTCACAGTTGGGCGGGCTGAATCAGCCTCGGGGCCAAGCCCTTCGGGCGAAGAGCTGGCTGCATCCAGGGGGCTGAACTGTTATCCTGTCACTCGGAAGGGTAACGCGGTCTCGTGGAGGAAAGCAAGACCCGGATCACATCGACATTTATTCGTGGCCCGCACCACACCGTGAAGGCGGGTCCGATCACACACAGGAGGTAACAATGCAGATTTCCGGAGCAGTAGCCGTGGTCACCGGCGCCGGTGCGGGGTTGGGCCTAGCCACCGCGCACCTGCTGTCACAGCGCGGCGCCCGAGTCGCGGCTCTCGACCTGACGGCCCCGCGGGGCGAGGCCACCGACACCTGGCTTCCGCTCACCGCGGACGTCGGCTCGGCCGCCGAGGTCGACGCGGCCTTCGACGCGGCGGTATCGGCGTTCGGCCGGGTGGACATCGTCGTGCACTGCGCGGGAATCGCCGGCGGATTCCGCCTGATCGGCAAGGACGGACCGGTCGATCCCGCTCGGTTCGCAGCTGTGATCGAGGTGAACCTACTCGGCACGTTCCACGTCCTGCGCGCGGCGGCATGGCGAATGAGCATGAACGAACGTCCCGATGGCGGTGAGAGTGGCGTAATCGTCACCACCGCGAGCATCGCCGCATACGAGGGGCAACAGGGTCAACTGGCCTACGCCGCGTCCAAATCAGGTGTCATCGGCATGACACTGCCGGCGGCGAGGGAACTGGCACAGTACGGGATCCGGTGCGCCACAATCGCACCCGGAGCGTTCGAGACCACGCTGACCACGGACCTGCCCGCGGCGTTGCAGGATCAACTGACCTCGTCGGTCGCCTACCCGCCGCGCCTGGGCAAGCCGGCAGAATTCGCCGAGCTCGCGTGCGCGATCGTCGCCAACGAAATGCTCAACGGAGAGGTCATCCGCCTCGACGCCGGGGCCCGGCTGTCCAAGCGCTGACAGGCAGTGCGCGGGAAGGAGCGGGCGTCAGTTCGCCGCCCGCTCCTTCGCTCCGCCGGAAGCCCGCGGTCGAGTGCGTAGTCCGTCGAAGGCCATGTCGATAATCTTGTCGACCAGCGGCCGCAGCGGTCCGTGCTGGTCCTCGTGGTACCAGAATGCACACCAGCTCATGCTGCCCATGAGCCCGTTCACCGTGAGCTCCGGATCGACCTTACGGAAGATGCGCTTGCGTGAGCACTCCGCGACGACCTCAACGAAGGTCCGCTGATACTCACGCACCACCGCGGGCTGATGACGACCGTCCGGCGAGGATGGCGAGGTCCACAGCTGCATGAAGCCGACCAGCACGGGGGACGATATACGCAGGGTGCAGTGCTCGGCGTGGAAGTAGAGCAGCTCGCGAAGCCGCTGATCCGGCGCCAGGTCGCTGCGCTCGGCAATCTTGACGAGCTCGTGATCCGCGACCTCGGTGAAGCGCGCCTGGATCAGCTCGACCAGCTCTTCCTTGGAAGCGAAATAGGTGTTCAGGCTGCCTTTCTTGATGCCGACGGCGTCGGCGATGTCCTGCAGGCTGGTGCCGTCGATGCCTTTCTGGCGGATCAGCTCGATGGCGGCGTCCAGAACTTCGGCGTGCCGCTCGGCGGAGCGCTTGGGTGGCATCGTCTTTCCCCTCCGGCAGGTAGGCGTGGCCCACGCTTACCGCGGCGGCGGTTGGCCTTCCGCCGTGGCACGCAGGCCGGGCACGGTTAGCCTACCGAACGTCTGGATGGCGTCGAGCACCGCGTCGTGCGGCATGTAGGGGTGATAGAGGCGGAAGCACAGGTGCGAGTCGGTTCGGCCGGCGAAGCGCTGTTCGTAGGGCCGCAGGGCGTCGGTGACCTCGTCTACGGTGCCGATGAGATTGTACTGACGCACGGCCCCTTCCGGTGTGAGGTTGGCATCCGGCGCGACCGGATCACCGGCCTCCTCGGCGGCCCAGCGGGCGTGCACATCCTGGGTGTAGGTCATCCCTTTCCCGGCGATCTTCCAGCCGAGTTCCGGATCGTCGGCGATGAATCCCGATCGCAGTTGACCGAACGAAAATGAGTTCCGTCGCTCGTCGGGTGCCGATTCGAGCACGCGGGAATAGGTCGACATGATGGCGTCGAAGGGAGCGCACACCCCGAAGTAGCCGTCGCCCAGTCGCCCGGCGCGGGCGAGTGCCCGCGGGCCGGTGCCTCCCAACCATATGGGCGGGCCGCCCGGGGTGAACGGCTGTGGTCGGACGATCGCGCTGCCGATCTGGTGCACCCGCCCGTCGAAGGTGAATCGCTCACCCTGCCACGCGCGCCGCAGGACCTCGACGGTCTCCTCGAGCGCCCGGCCCCGAGTGGCCGGGTTGGCGCCGAAGGCCCGGAACTCGCTGCGCCGCCATCCCGTTCCCATGCCAAGGATGAAACGCCCGCCGGACATCTGGTCGAGGACCGCGACGTCCTCGGCGAGGCGGAGCGGGTCGTGGAAGGGCGCGAGGAGGACCGCGGTCCCCACGACCAGCCGGGTGGTGCAGGCGAGGATCGCCGACGCGAGAGGCAGCACCGAGGGCAGGTAGCCGTCGGCCGCCCCGTGATGTTCGCTCAGCCAGATCGAATCGAGACCGACCGCTTCGGCCAGCTTCGCCTGCTCGATGATCCGGGCGTACTCGTCCCGAAAGGTGATGTCCTCACCCGGCGGTACCTGCCCGGTATACAGGCCAAGTCCATACTGCATTGCGCTTACCTCCGCTGTTCGAATACCACTGTCAGAAAGCTCATTTTGATGGGGGCAGGGTGACCCAGCCGCCGCCGTGAACCGCAATCTCGGCACCGCTCACGTAGGAGGCGTCCTCCGAACAGAGGAACGCGACCACGGCAGCAACCTCATTGGGTTCTCCCCCACGGCGCGCCGCAATCGCCGCGATGTTGGCCTCGAGCACCGCCGGATCGACGTCACCGACGATGTCGGTGAGGATCGTCCCCGGCAGCACCGCGTTCGAGGTGATACCCCGACGTGACACCTCGAACGCCAAGCTCTTCGACATCGCCAGCAAGGCACCCTTCGAGGCGCCGTACCCACTGTCGCCGGGGCCGCCGGTCGCGCCGAGCACCGAGCTGATGAACACCACGCGCCCCCAACCGGCGTCGTACATGTGGGGCAGCGCCGCCCGGGTCACCGACCAGGCCCCGCGGACATTGGTGTCGAGCATTTGATCGAACTCGTCCGGGGTCTGTTTGATCATCGCCCGGGAACGCTGCACCCCGGCGTTGTTGACCACCACCAGCGGCGGGCCCAGCCGACTATCGGTTTCGCGGACGAGGTCCTCCCCCGCACCCTCCTCCGAGACATCCGCCTGGATAGCGACGGCTTTGCCGCCGTTCGCAATGATCTGCTTCACGATCGCCTCGGCGTCGGGCTTGGACCTGGCGAAGTTCACCGCGATGCTGTATCCCTGTGCGGCCAGGCGCAGCGCGGACGCGGCTCCGATTCCGCGGGAGGCACCCGTGACGAGCGCGACTCGTTCCTGCCTCTTGTTCGAACTGGTCATGACACATCCCTTTCGTGCGCTACCCAGTGCGGACGACGCAGCGCCAATTTGTCGATCTTGCCGGGCCCAGTGCGAGGCAGCTGGGTGTGAAATTCGTAGGAGCGGGGGATCTTGTAGCCGGCGATCAGCTCGCGACAGTGCCGGTCCAGGTCGGCCTCGGTCGTCGCCGAACCCGGGCGGATCACCACCGCGGCGTGCACCTGTTCGCCCCATTGCGGTGACGGAACGGCGATCACCGCGGCCTCGACGACGTCGCCGTGCTGGGCGAGCGCGGCCTCGACCTCGGCGGCGTAGACGTTCTCGCCGCCGCTGATGATGGCGTCCCCGGCCCGGCCGACGATGTAGAGGTACAAGTTCTCGTCGCGGTACGCCAGGTCCCCCGACCAATACCAGCCGTCCCGGAACCGTTCCCGGGTGACCTCGGGTTGCCGCCAGTAGCCGACGGCGAAGTTCGGTCCGCGGCCGACGATCTCGCCGATCTCGCCGACCTCACAGTCGGTGCCGTCCGGCCGGACCACCCGCACCTCGACGCCCACGACGGGGCGGCCGGCGGAGCGAAGGACCTCGCTGCCGAGCAGACGGTCTTCATTCGGCAGGAAGCTCAGAATCGGTCCCGCCTCGGTCATGCCATACGACTGGGTGAAGGAGCAGCCCAGCCGCGCGATGGCCCGGTCGAGCAGGGCGGGCGAAATGGGCGCGCCCCCATGCACCACGAGTCGCAGCGATGAGAGGTCGGGGACTCGGTCAATCCTGTCGAGATACTCGAGCAACAGGGTGAGCATGGTCGGTACCAGGAAGGTGCAGGTGACCCGTTCGGTCTCGATGGCGCCCACCACGGACTCCGGATCGAAACGGGGAATCACCACATGTCGTCCCCCGGCCCAGGTCATCGGGTAGGTCGACATCCCGTCGCCGAGGTGGAACATCGGCGAGCAGTGCAGATAGACGTCGTCGACCGCGTAACCGAGCCCGGCGATCATGTGCAGCGCGTTCGCAGCGAGGTTGCCGTGGGTGAGCATGGCACCCTTGGCGCGTCCGGTCGTGCCGCCGGTATAGAAGATCGCTGCCAGATCGGTCGAGCTCGGCTCCGGATCGCGGTCCGCGACGCCCTCGTCGGCCGGGTGCGCGAGCAGTTCCTCGAAACCGATCGCACCGGTTCCGGCGGACCTGGCAAGCGCTTCCGCGCGGGCCTGATGCGCCGGGTCCGCGACCAGGATCGCCGGCTCGCAGTCCTGCACCACCTTCAGCAGTTCCGCATCCGCGAGCCGCGCATTGAGCGGGACCAGGACGTAGCCTGCTGCCGGCACCCCGAAATAGGCGGCCAGATACGCCGCGCTGTTGGCCCCGAGGATCGCGATCCGGTCGCCCCGCCCCGCCCCGCGCCGCGCCAATCCCGACGCCAGGCGATCGCACCAGGACAACAGCTCGGGGTAACTGAGCCGGACGTCGCCGTCGACCACCGAGACCGAGGCGCCGTGCAGCCCCGCCGCTCGACGCAACGACCACATCAGGTTGGGGGCCACCGTGACCGCGGTACCGGCGTCGGTCGCATCGGGCAGCGACCACCGCACGTCCGGTGCCACACTCAGGGGTGGGGTGTTCTCGGGCATGGGCGTTCCTTCGGGTCCGGTCATTGCGCGTAGGTGAAGAAGCCGCGTCCGGTCTTTTCGCCGAGGAGCCCGGACTCGACCATGCGCAGTAGCAGCGGCGGCGGCGCGAACTGCGGGTCCCGGAACTCCTCATACATCGAGTTCGAGGCCGCCAGCAGAATGTCGAGGCCGACGAAGTCGGCGAGCGACAGCGGCCCGATCGGGTGAGCGCAGCCCTCCACCATGCCCTGGTCGATGTCGGCGGCGGAGGCGAAGCCTGCCTCGAGCATCCGGACGGCGGAGAGTAGATACGGCGTCAGCAGCGCGTTCACGACGAACCCTGCCCGGTCCTGGGAGCGGATCACCAACTTCTGCAGGTCATCGGTGGCGAAGCGCTCGACACGGTCGATCGTCGCCGCCTCCGTGTGCAGCGTGGGGATGAGCTCGACGAGGCGCAGCGCGGGCACCGGATTGAAGAAGTGCAACCCGACGACACGTTCGGGGCGCGTGGTCGCCGCCGCCAACTTGGTGATCGAGATGGAGGAGGTATTGGAGGCGAGGACGGCGGTGGGGCTGGTCACCACCTTGTCGAGCGCGGCGAACAATTCGCGCTTCACGGTCTCGTCCTCGACGATGGCCTCGATGACCAGCTCGCGGTCCTCGAGTTCCTCGAGCGTGCCCGTGTAACGGAGCCGGGACAGCGCCCCGGTGCAGTCGCCGTCGGTGATCTTGCCGCCCGCCGCCGCACGGCGGAGCGAGCTCTCGGTCCTCGCCCGTGCCGCGTCTGCCTTGTCCGAATCTGCCTCGCAGATCACAACGTCGGCCCCAGCGAGCGCGCAGACGCGCGCGATGCCGGTTCCCATGAGGCCGCCACCGACGACGCCTACCTGATCGATAATCAATTCTTGCTCCCTAGCTAGTGTTTGCAGATATCTGATTCACCCGACGGTCGATCACAATGACCCTCAGGCCGCGACCTAGTCCTGCTGCGGACCCACCAACCACGTGTCGTTTCCCGCGATCACCGTGGACAGATCGGGTGCGCGGCCCTGGGCCCCTGCCTCGACAATCTGTTCGTTGACCAGATCGTCGTAGGCGGGACGGGTCACATCCCGGAAGATACCGAGCGGAGTGACGCCGTCGGGCCGGTCCGCCAGGCGCGAAAGCATGAAGGCAAGCGACGAATCGTGCTCGTGGACATCGTGAACCAACACTGAGCCGGAATCCACGTCATCGAGCGCCACGACTTCCAACCCGCCGCGCGTGCCGGCTCGCAGGCCCCTTCTGGTCGTGGTCCCGAACACCATCGGTTCGCCGTGCTGCAGCCGGATGGTGGTCTCACCCCGGGTGTCGGGATTCTTCAGCGGGTCGAAGGCGCCGTCGTTGAAGATGTTGCAGTTCTGCAAGATCTCCACCAGCGCCGTTCCACGGTGCTGCGCGGCCGCCCGTAGGACACCGGTGAGATGGGTGCGGTCGGAGTCGAGTGTGCGCGCGACGAAGGTCGCCTCAGCACCCAATGCCAGAGATATCGGATTGAGGGGCCGGTCCACCGATCCGGCCGGCGACGATTTGGTGACCTTGCCCGCCTCGCTGGTCGGCGAGTACTGGCCTTTGGTCAGGCCGTAGATCTGGTTGTTGAACAGCAGAATCTTCAGATTCACGTTCCGCCGAAGTGCGTGAATCAAATGGTTTCCGCCGATGGACAGGGCATCGCCGTCCCCGGTGACGACCCACACGGACAGATCCGGGCGCGATACCGCCAGACCCGTCGCGATGGCCGGGGCGCGACCGTGAATGGAGTGCATCCCGTAGGTGTTGAGGTAGTAAGGGAACCTCGACGAGCAACCGATCCCCGAGATGAAGACCATGTTCTCGCGGGCCAGCCCGAGGTCGGGCAGTAATCCCTGAACGGCCGCCAGAATCGCGTAGTCCCCGCACCCGGGACACCAGCGCGCCTCCTGATCAGTCTTGAAGTCCTCGGACGTCAGTGTTCTGGTGGTGGCGGGAACCAAACCCAGGCCCGACATCGGAGTCGGCGACCGGATAGGGTTGTCGAACAGGACAGGGTTTTCGAGCATGTCAGATCAGCTCCTCGATCTGCGCGGCGAGTTCCGCCGAGCTGAACGGCAGGCCGCGGACGCGGTTGTATCCGACGGCGTGGACGTCAAAAGCGGCTTTGATCAGAATGCGGAGCTGACCGAGATTGAGTTCCGGGACGAGCACCGTGCGGTAGCGGGCCAGGGCGTCGCCGGTATTGGCCGGAAAAGGATTCAGGTGGCGCAGATGGGCCTGCGCGACGTGGCCACCGCGTTCGCGAACATCACGCACGGCGGAGGAAATCGCACCGAAGGTCGATCCCCAACCGAGCACGAGGACCTCCGCCCGATCACCCGGGTCATCAACCTCGAGAGATGGCATATCCGCCGCGACGCCCGCGATCTTGGCCGCGCGGACCCGCACCATCGCCTCGTGATTGTCCGGATCCGAGGAGATGGTTCCCCGGCCGTCAAGCTTCTCCAGCCCGCCGATGCGGTGCTCGAGACCGGGCGTGCCCGGCACCGTCCACGGCCTTGCCAGGGTCTCCGGGTCCCTCAGATACGGCCAGAACTCGCCGCCGCGGTTCGGCTCCGTAGCAAATCCAACTCGGATGTCGGGGAGATGGTTCAGGTCGGGCAACCGCCACGGCTCCGATCCGTTCGCCAGATGTGCATCCGAGAGGATCACGACCGGCGTTCGGTACTTCGTCGCGATCCGGACGGCCTCGTACGCGATCCCGAAGCAGTCCGACGGCGAGCGCGGAGCCAGAATCGGGACGGGCGATTCGCCGTTGCGACCGAACATCGCCTGCAGCAGATCCGCCTGCTCGGTCTTCGTCGGCATCCCAGTCGACGGGCCCGCCCTCTGAACATTGCACACCACCAGCGGCAACTCCAGAGCAATCGCCAGACCGAGAGCCTCGGCCTTGAGGGACATGCCGGGACCGCTCGTGGAGGTCACCCCCAGATGTCCACCGAACGAGGCGCCGATCGCTGCCGCGATCCCCGAGATCTCGTCCTCGGCCTGAAATGTGCGCACCCCCTGCGCCTGGTGGCGAGCAAGTTCATGCAGCAGGTCGGACGCCGGCGTGATGGGATAGGCGCCGAGGAACAACGGGATACCTGCCGTCTGAGTTCCCGCGAGAAGCCCATAACAGAGGGCAAGGTTTCCAGACACGTTGCGGTAGCGACCATCCGGCATATGGGCCGGACGAACCTCGTACCGGGTTGCGAAGGTTTCAGTCGTATCGCCGAACGCATATCCCGCCTGGAACGCGGCCACGTTGGCGTCGGCGATCTCCGCACGCTTGCCGAACCTGCGGCGCAAGTACTCGACGGTCGAGTCGGTAGGACGGTCGTACATCCAGCAGAGCAGGCCGAGCGCGAACATGTTCTTTGCGCGTTCGGCATCCTTGTTGCTGATGGGGAACCCGCGTAGCGCCTCCACCGTGATCGAGGAAAGCGGAATGGCATGCACGCGATAGCTCTCCAATGAGCCGTCCTCGAGCGGGTTGGTGCCGTATCCGACCCTTTTCAGAGTGCGTCGCTTGAACTGGTCGCTGTCGACGATGATCTCGGCCCCGGCCTCGAGGTCTCCGATATTCGCTTTCAGTGCCGCGGGATTCATCGCCACCAGGACATCCGGCGCATCCCCGGCCGTATGGATGCCGTGGTCCGCGAAGTGCACCTGGAATGACGACACGCCTGCGAGCGTTCCGGACGGTGCCCGAATCTCGGCAGGGAAGTCCCGCAGGGTAGCCAGATCGTTTCCGAAGAAGGCCGTCTCCCCCGTGAATCTGTCACCGGTCAGCTGGATGCCGTCGCCGGAGTCTCCGGCAAACCGGATGATCACATTCGATAGTTGCTCGGTGCCGACGGAACTGCAGTCCATAGGGGTCACCACTCCTCGCTGACGCGTTCAAACCATGCACCGTACGGCGCGACTATCTCGGTCATCGGTGGCGATCACCGAACCGAGCTCAGATGTGTGAAATCTATCTCCTTCCGAACGGAAGGTCAATGGCCTCGTATCGCGACTCGCGCACACGCCCCTCCTGTTGCAGCGGCCGCATCTCGCACCCGTTCAACAAACCAACACCTACACGCGACGCCCCGCCATGCACGGGACGCCGCGCCTTGGCTCCAGGACACGGTCGGTGACACCATCGGTTTCCACTGCTTGATCGCGCAGATTTCAGTGACAAGACGGCCGGATGCCCCAACGCCGATCCCGAGGCCCCACGTCATCGGTGCACCATCACGAACAAGCGCCTACGACGACTGTGTACATTTTGAACGCATCACATGCCGTCGCATTGCTGCATGCACCACCGCCGAATCGGACCGGTGTCAGTTCGGAATGAGATCTCCCCAGACCGACATGACCCCGCGCCGGATGGTTCCGGCCGACCTTGGCGGCGCCCGGGCGAGTCGCCCAGGCCCAGCGTTCTCGTCGGACACCCCGAGACAGAAGAAGACCCGCAGCCACTCATCCCGCGACCCACCCGGGTCACCACGATGCCGGGCGGCCCGTCACCGGTCGCGCTGCAGAAAAATTCAGGTAGTCAGGTCGCACGCGCGCCCTGGTGCTCCCTGCGCCTCGAAGTTTGCCGCCGACCCGAATGCCCTCGTGAACAACAGAATCCGTTGACAGCCTTACGACGGTCGTATACCTTCCAATCGTTAGGGCAACGTGATGGGGTTCACACTCCGCACTGCCCAAACGAATGAGAAAACTGGTCCAAAGTATCTCCGAGCGATATGTCGACCGAATGGAGTCAGTAATGGCGCTTGATATCCACAACCCGGATGTCGAAAGTCAGGGAAGAGGGCTCGTTCGGTCAGAGCCGACATTTCTACCAGACCCCGGCCCTCGGGAATTATGGTGCCCTCTCATCTCAGTGGACGATCATGTTCTCGAGCCCGCCGATATCTTCACCAGTCGTACAAGTTCGCGGTATCGCGACCTTGTACCAGCAGTTGTCCCCGACCAGGAGGGCATCCCGTATTGGCACATTGAGGACGACCGAATCCCCATGCGCCTCACAATGTGCGGAGCAGTCGGAAGGCCCATCGAAGAATGGAGCCTGGCGCCTCAAAAGTACCAAGACTTCCGGACCGGTGTGTGGGACGTTCATTCACGAGTCAAAGATATGGACCTCAACGGGGTATACGCATCTCTCAACTTTCCATCCTTCGTCTGGGGATTCGCCGGCAAACGGTTGAGCGGAATGCGTGATCGCGAGGTCGGTCTCGCCTCCGTTCGGGCCTACAACGACTGGATGCTCGAGGAATGGTGCGGCGCGTATCCCGACAGATTCATCTCATGCCAATTGCCGTGGCTCCTTGACCCTGAGATAGCCGCACTGGAGATCAGGAACAACAAGGAACGCGGATTCCAGTCGGTAACATTCTCGGAGAACCCCGAGGGATTGGGGCTCCCCTCCCTCTACTCCGAGTACTGGGACCCCTTCTTTCGCGCATGCGAAGAGACCGAGACCGTAGTCAACTTGCACGTGGGGTCCTCGGGATCGATCTGCCAACCGAGTGCGGCATCCCCTGCAGATGTCACAGTCGCACTCTTCCCGTTGAACTCCATACAGGCAGTGGTTGATTGGATCTTCTCCCGGATCCCACTGCGTTTTCCGAAGCTGAAGATCGTACTGTCCGAATCCGGCGTCTCATGGGTGCCGATGATCATCGAGCGACTCACGCGTTCGTACCGGCAGGCTGCCAGCTCGGAGACATGGAGCACGTCAGACCCGGACCCAGTCGACATCCTGCGACGAAACTTTTGGTTTACGTCGATAGAGGATCCAGCGGCATTCCGGATGCTCGACATCATCGGCGCCGAGAAAGTTATGGTCGAGACCGACTACCCGCATGCCGACTCCTCGTGGCCTGATTCGCAAGAACTCTTCAGTCGAGACATGAAATCACTACCCCGCGACACGATCGAGAAGCTCTGTTTCCGGAATGCGAGTGCTCTCTACCAACACCCGCTCCCCCCCTCGGCACTAATCGATTCATCGCTCATTTCCCGGCATTAACCGTCATCAAGGCCATCTACGACGCCGATTACCTTCCCCTGGAGTAGCCGATAATGCATACTCTCGACCTGCCAACTCCGCCCACATTTCTTTCGCTTGACGAGGAGAGAAATCATAGGAAGATTCGCCTGGCCGCAGCCTTCAGGATTTTCAGTAGGTTCGGCCTCGACGACGGAGTTACCGGGCATATCACCGCCCGCGACCCCGAATACCTCGACCACCTATGGGTCAATCCCTGGGGTATGTCCTTCAGCCAGATCCGCGCATCTGATCTATGTCTAATCGATGCGGAGGGAAACTTGGTCGAGGGCACAGCCCCCGTCAATCCAGCAGCAATCACGATACATTCCAGTGTGCACGACGCCAGACCTGATGTCGTAGGCGTCGCGCACAGCCACTCTCTGCATGGAAAGACGTGGTCCGCGTTCGGTCGAAAGTTGGATCCGATCACCCAGGATGCATGCGCCTTCTACGAGAGGCACTCCGTCTTTCAGCAGTACAACGGCGTCGTGCTGGACGACAGCGAAGGTCGCTCCCTCGCAGCCAATTTGGGTGCGAATCGCGCCGCGATCCTCAAGAATCATGGCATCCTGACGGTCGGCGCGACGGTCGACGAGGCCGCGTGGTGGTTCATCGCACTCGAACGCTCGTGCCAGGCACAGCTTCTCGCCCTAGCCGCCGGGCAGCCGGACTCCATTCCCGCGGAGACTGCTCGAGAGGTAGCCGCACTCTACGATCAGAGCGCTGGATGGTTCAATTTTCAGCCCATATTCGCGCGGATCATACAAGAACAGCCTGATCTCGCAGAATGAATTGCCCGATTCCCTGATCGGCAACTACGTACCCTCATCCAGGGGCGCTGATCACCCTGATCGGGGATCGTCGACCCCTCGAGCTATCCACCCCCGGTCTGCATACGGCGCGGGGGTCCTTCGACAACGACAGCTTTGCCATTCCGTCGGGAATGCGAACACGGAAGGTTGTGTCATGCTCACGTCCTCTCACATCAGCAGACTTGCTTGCGGGCTTACCACCGCTGCTCTAGCACTGACACTCGCCGGCTGCGGGGCAGCAAGTAACGCCGGATCACGAGGCGATGTCATCAAACTCGGTGAGACGAGTGGAATCAGTGGACCGGCCGGGGGCTACGGCAAGGCCCTGAGCGAAGGGCAGCAGGCGATCTTTCGGGCAGTCAACGATGCCGGCGGCGTGGACGGGAAGAAGATCGAACTGACACTGCTCGATGACGGCCTCGATGTGGCCCGCGCGGTGCAGAACGTGCGGAAGCTGGTCACAGACGGAAACATAGCGATTGTCGGCGGCTCTGGTTCGGGCTCGATCGATGCGATCGTCCCGGTCCTGGACAAGGCAGGCGTTCCCCTTCTCTTCCCTGCGAAGTCGAGTCCGGCCTTCGTCAACGCAGTAGTCCCACAGGCCTTCGCGATGGTTCCCACCTTCCCTGACCAGGCACACGCTCTGGTGTCCGCAGCGTACGAGAAGACCGGACCAGGAAGCGTTTTCCTTGTCCGCACGGTGTCCGACCAGAATGATCCGATACTGGCGAAGGTCGAGGCTGCAGTCCAAAATGGCGGTGGCTCATTCCTCGGCACGGCAATCGTGCCGTTCGGGGCCGACGTGACCCCCGTCGCACTCCAAGTCGCCGAGGCGAAGCCGGATTATGTTGTCTTCACCTCCGCTCCCGCTGAGACCACCAAGATCGTAAATTACCTCGCCGGCAAGGACCAGCTCCCGAGAAGGGCGATCCTCGGTACGACCTCGCTTCCCGGTGAGACCTTCCTGCAGGGAACACCGCGGAGCGCACACGAACTTCTCTTCAGCCTCGCTATCACCAAGCCACCCACGGACCCGAGCGCAGTCGATTGCCTGCAAGCGGTACGAAAGTACTACCCGGACTCACAGATCGACACAGTGACGACGTTCGGTTGCGCGATCGCGCAGGCCGTGGTCGCGGGACTCGAACTCGCGGGACCTGACCCAACCAGCGAGAGCCTGGTCACGGCACTTGCCTCCATGCAGGACCGTCAGGTGAGTCCCCTGATCCCCCCCGTGACCTTCTCTCGAGAATCGCACATGGGTCTGACTTCACTGCCCACAGTCACTGTCAAGGACGGTCAATACCAGGCAGCCGAGACCGTCAACGTACCGGTTCTGCCGTGAGGCTCACCCACCAAATATAGGAGAGTGTCATGGGTCTGTTCCTGGAAACGGTCCTGAGCGGCGTCACCGTCGGAATGCTCTACGGACTCCTATCCTTTGCGATGGTTGTGTTGTACAAGGCGACTGCCACCGTGAACTTCGCCCAGGGAATGATGGGAACCGCCGCCGCCTTCGTGGCCTTGACTGTCATGGTCGAGTACGGCGTCCCAGTTGGCGTGGCCATCATCGTCGGATTGTTGTTCAGCACCTTGTTGGGTGTTCTTACATTCTACGGCGTCATCCGCCCCAAGCCGAGTGCGGGTAAAACTAATGTGATCATCAGGACGCTCGCCCTCTCGCTGGTATTAGCAGCTTTCGTAGACCGGTTCAGGGGCGCCGGTCAGCCATTCCAATTTCCTCAACTTCTCAGCTCTGGCGGCTTCAGCCTCTTTGGGATCCAAATCAACTATTCACTGATACAGACGTTCGCCGTTGCAGGGGTTCTCCTTGGCTGCTTCAGTCTCTTTTTTCGATATACCCGAGCCGGTTTGCTCACACGCGCCATGGCCGAGTCCCGCGAAACGGTCCGGCTACTCGGTGTTCGTAGCGATCGATTATTTGCGATCGCCTGGGGAATCAGTAGTTTCTTGGCCGCGATCGTGAGCCTTTTATCCGCCAACCGTGTCTACGTCTCGACCTTTATGCTCGAAGGCTACTTACTCTACGCTTTTACAGCGGCGATCGCTTTTGGGCTCACCAGCCTGACTGGGGCGGTTGTCGGCGGGATCTGCGCTGGTCTTCTGAGCAATGTAGTCGCAACCTACTTCGGACCCGACGCGGCCAACCTCGTCATCTTCGCGGCGCTGATTGCCGTCCTCGTCATTCGCCCACAGGGAATTTTTGGAGAGCGGAGAGTACATCGTGTTTGAGCACTCGGTGCAGCGACAGTTACCGACAGCCGTATTACGACGGTATTCGGGCGTGGCTACGGCGCTTGTAACGCTTGCAGCCCTCGGGATGATCGTCCGCGACGCCTCCTGGCAGTACGTCCTGATACTCGGCATGGCCTGGGGCGCAGTAGCTGTCGGAATGAACCTCTGGCAGGGATATCTTGGCGAACTTTCGTTCGGACATGGGGCTCTAGTTGCAATCGCCGCGTATGCCTGGACCGTGGCGAGAACCGCCGGGCTGTCTCCCATAATTGCGCTTACCATTTGCGTAGGACTTACCTTGATTGCATGCGGAATTATCGGACTCGCGGTGGTCCAACTTTCACACTTCGGTTCCGCCGTTGTCACCTTCTTTCTGGCATTTGTGGTGTCGGCAGGTCTGCAGTCAAGTGCGTTCGTCAGTCTCACCGGCAGCCAATCTGGTCTACTCGTGCCCGATCTGTACGTTCTTGGTGTCGATTTCGGCAACGGCGTCGGCTTGTATTACCTCGCGTTCGGCTTTCTCGCTGTCGTTCTGCTTTCCTCCTCAAATTTCGGCGGCGGAAGACGCGGTCACGAACTTCGGCTAGTGCGGTCGAGCGAGCAGGTCGCGTCCCTACTCGGGGTCAGGATCAAGCAAGCCAAGTGGACCGCCTTTGTCTTCACAGGCCTGGGTGCAGCGTTGGCCGGGGTCGTCATTGCCCAGGCACTTACCGTCATCACACCAGATTCATTTTCCGCCGCGGTATCTATCACCCTGGTGGCGATGGTTGTCGTGGGAGGACAGGGAACATTATTGGGACCATTGCTCGGTGCACTCTTTTTTGCGGCACTACCCTCCATCTTTCAAGGCGCTCCGGAGAACCAGGCTCTGTACGCGAGCATCACTTTTCTTGTCTTTGTTGTGCTGGCTCCGGCGGGAATCCTGGGAGCCCTGTCCAGGTGGGGCGGTGCGACCACGAAGCGGCTACCAAGTCGTCCGCGAACGTTGACTGGCACGGGAGGCGAGTCCGGAAGCATGGAAGCCTGCGAGACCTCACCGGAGGGCGATCTCGCAGAGCTGGACTCTGGCCGGACGTTTGCCGACGAATGCGACGTGGCAGCGACTGCGGCCGCAATGGAGATTGCCGACGTGAGTGTCGCTTTCGATGGCGTACATGCACTGAGTGGAGTCGACATCACCGTGACCCAAGGACAGATCCATGCCTTGATCGGACCAAACGGTGCTGGTAAGACGACGCTGATCAACGCCATCACCGGTCTACTCCGACCGACGAGTGGAGAGATCCGAGTCAATGGCCTTGCAACTACCAAGCTGTCGCCACCGGAAATTCGTGGTGTTGGAGTAGGGCGGACCTTCCAGAATCCGTCGCTCGTCGACGATTTGTCCGCTGTCGAGAACGTCGCACTTGGACTCTTGAGCCAGCAACGGCGCTGGTTGCTCGTGGATCTGCTACGCCCTACTCTCGGGCGGAAAGCAGACGCCGATACTCGAGCAAGGTGCGAAGGGGCTCTGCGCCTGGTCGGGGTTGCAGAATCCACCTGGAACAAGCGAGCCGATGAAATCTCGCTAGCTGACCGGAAACTGGTCGACCTGGCTAGATCATTCGTGGCAGAGCCGACGATCCTGCTCCTCGACGAGCCCACTGCCGGACTGGGAGAACAGGAGATCCACATTGTTGAAGACGCGATACTCAAACTTCGTGCCAATGGACGCGTAACGGTCTTACTTGTCGCGCACCATGTCGCCTTTGTTCGGCGGGTGGCCGATACGGTCACCGTACTGGACGGGGGAACGGTACTGGCCTCCGGTCAGCCAGACCAGGTCACATCCGACGAGCGGGTACTGGAAGCGTTCGTCGGCAAGCCTGCCGAAGTGCTGCACCGGGAGGGTGCAGGTGGTTCCACGGCGGGGGAACCATCTCGCTACTCGTCGGTCGAACCGGCTGATAGCGCTCTGCCATACTCGGAGGCATTGCAGCTGACAATATCTCGCACAGATACGTCGTCGCAGGGGCTGGCAGTGACCGATCTGACCGTAGGATACGGGCCGGCGTGCGTCCTCGACAAGATCTCCCTGCGGGTCTCCCGAGGGGAACTCGTGGGGCTTACGGGCCGAAATGGTGCGGGGAAGACGACGTTGCTTCGAGCCCTGTCCGGAATGATCGGTCGCGGTGATGGCCTGGTCAACCTTGACGCGGTCACCGTTCCGCCGTCACCGGTGGACGCAGCCAGGGCTGGATTGATCCACGTGCCCGAGGGTAGGGGCGTCGTCGGATCACTGTCTGTGCTAGAGAACCTGCAGGTCGGCGCCTTGGCGATCGGGCACAAATTGACCAACGAAAACCTAGATCAAATCCTGAGCCGATTCCCTGCACTCAGACCACTATTGCAGCGCCCCGCCGGGTTCTTGAGTGGCGGCCAGCAACAGATGCTCGCGATAGCCCGGGGACTTGCCGCCAAGCCTTCCATCTTGATGGTAGACGAACTCAGCCTGGGGCTATCCCCCAAGGCCACCAGCGAAGCTCTGCAAGCGTTGGTGGGGCTTACCCGCGAGAGCGGCGAGGGTGTGCTTGTCGTTGACCAAAACATCCAGACCCTCGCAAGCGTCTGTGATCGGATGTACGTCTTACGGGACGGGTCTCTCGTCGAACTCGAGGGAGACAGCGGATCGATTCATGAATTGCAAGAAGTCTATTTCTGACGAGGCGACTACCCCCTACGACAAGGCAGGCACCCCTGCAAAGGCGCTATTTTATGTCATACGCCCAGGAGTAGGTCGACGGGAGCGCGATCGTCGCGGCGCTGACTGGTGATCGGTGTGAGGAATGCCTCGCGGCGCTCAGTGAGCTGTCCGAGACGATGGCCGAACTCGGCATCATGAAGGCGCTCGCTGAAATTGGATCTGGCGCACTTTTCGTGAAGGCGTTGGGCGTGTCGCCACGGTGCGCTGACCTGCGGCGGTGAGGATCGTCGGCGTGTGATTTCGAGGGCGTGGGGGCGTTGCTGCCTCACCTGGTTGGTGTCGTTGTCGCAGGGGATGCGTCGGGTCGGTTCCACGATCCGCATCGCCGCAGAACCGCGGCCTCGGCGAAAGCCGGGCGGTGAGCAATGCCCGGGTGGGGGTGACGGCGTGCTCGGGCCGGTCGGAGGGGCTGCGGGACAAGGCCGATGAGCCCGTAAAGACGCTTCGCCGCCGGCAACAACCGATGCTGACCGCATCGTCGGAGAACTTGCCGCCGCCGCGGCGACGAAGCCCAGTGGATCCTGGAGGCGGCCGCCGTCGCCTACCCGGCGCATCCACGCGATCACATCGAACACGCGGAGCGCGGAGATTTCCTCTGGGAAGGCCGGCCTCCTTTCGGATCGACAGCAACCCGTGATGTAACGCCACCTCGTCGACGCGAATGGCCTCCCGGACCGGGTTCACGTGCGCCCGCTCGGTACCCAGGACCTCACTAGCGACCGAGTCCGAAGATCGGATACAGCCCGGGGGTGCGGGTCATCAGCTTTTTCGCCTTCATCCCGGCCGATGCCATGCAGCGCCCAGAGGGCGGTTTCCAGGGCCCAGGCGGGCCATCCCGGGGACGAGCGGGTCCGGATCGCCGAACCAGGTCCCGATCCGGGTCCACCGCCCTCAGAAGGGCGGTCAGTCAGCGCCTCCCCCTCGGTGCCCAGAATCGCCCACGCCGCCCTATTGCGGGATCTTCCGCGCCGACTATCCCAACGTCAGAGTGAAATCATCGAGGAGCGAGGCAGTCACCGCATCCCGTGCCCACCCGTCGGTGTCGAGTGGTGCCGAGCGCACCACCGTCAGCGCCGGTGTCGTTCGTCCGTCGATCAGCATGAGCGCGAGTTCGTTTCGGCCGTGCCGGCACTCGTAGCGAAGGCCCTGCGCCGCCGGGGTGTTGGTCAGAATATTGGTTGCGGTCCGGCGAGTCTGCCCGTAATCCCGCCAGGTGCACGCCGTCAGGGAGGCGTCCTGGCCGAGCCGGATCAGGTTCCGCTGCCCGTCCAGGACTGCGATGTCGACGTCCTCGTCCAGCACCAGTTGCGCCAACGACTTGCCGGCCAGCAGCCGCTTGCGGATGATCAGATCCGGTGGGATGTCCTGGCCACGCAGAATCCCTTCGGCGACCACCGCGCCCACGGACAGCCCCAGATACAGGTACCCGCCCAGCGCGGCCCCACCCGGGCACACGGCCGGGTCGTGGACCGGCTCGAACCGCCCCTGCACCGGAATCGCGGTCGTGCGGGTATCGAGGGTGCGGGCATCGACCCAGGGCGCGATGTTGCTGCTGTTGAACGCATTCGGAGGATATGACGAGGATGTCCAGTGCACCCGCCACACCGGTGTCCCCGCCGCGATGATGTCGATGTTCGCCGGATTGCCGTTGTAGCCCCCACCCTCCTACATTCCCCGCTCGGCCGCGCTGATCATGTTGTCGACGGCGATCTCGGTCAGATCGCCGTCCTCGAGCTCCTGCAACGGGGTTCGGCCGTCGAGGATGTCGGAAGGGGTCCGCCACCAGGACGTGACCCCCCACGGATCCTCGGCAGCCCCCAACCTGCTGTTCGCGTACGCCACGATCGGCCACACCCGGTGGTGCACCGTATCGAACTGAAACGCCGGATAGTGATAATCGGGACGGCGCCCCAACGGCAAACCGAGCAACACACCCTCATCCCGCAACTTCTTCACCAGGGTCCGCGATTCCCGCGCCCGCGGGGCCAACACCCGGCCGGCCTCCCCGGCCTTGAGAGTGGCCACCTGCTCGAGCAACGACTGCCGCCGCTCGGCCGCCGCCCCCGCCAGGTCCCCGGCACGAGTCCCCACCGGGTCGGCGAACGCCTCATCGAGAATCAGCTTCGCGATCAGCGCCCACTCGCCTCGCGGCGCATTCCGGGTCACGTACTCCACGAACTCGCCCGCCACCTCCACACCACGGCCCCCACCGATGGGGTGGTCGGCGCTCAGCCGGTGACCACGCCCGGCAACCACCCGCGGCCCACCCCCGCTCTTCGCGGCCGGCGCCTTGATCACCATCCGCCGTGTCCGATTCTCCGCCATTCCACACCTCCGATACGTGAAGTACGTATCAGTAATCGTACTCCACGTACATGCCGTCAGCACCGACGGTGGCGGCTCGTTTCCGGCTTCCGCCGCACCCGGGCGCCGGTAGGGACGGTTCCGCCCGGCGATCTGGCGGAAATAGCGGCGTCATCGACCGGGCGTGCGGTGCGTCGATCGTCGACGCGCCACCCGGTGGACAGTGATGCGAGAGCGACTGAGTTTCGCGGCAGCGATCCCCTTGCTATCAACGGCAGCGACCACCCGGAGATCGTCTACTTCATTGGTCGGCACAGGTGGGTCGGCCCCGGAAAGTCCGCCACAACAGCTCAGCTGCCGGGCCTCCGGCCACCGCCGCGCTGCCGAGGCCCGGCACAGCACGGCGGCAGCGCCGCAGCCCTCGGGCTGCCGCTTAGCCGTGCCGGTCCACCCTCCCAGTCCGCAGGATCGGCTCAGTCGGCTCCCTGTGTCACCGTGCCGTGCCTGCGGTGCCGCGCACCCCTTTGGCCCTGCCTGCGCGGTTGGTGCATCTTGTGGCCGGTCGGCCTCCCGCCGGTCCCGGCGGTCAGCGTGGCCCGTAGCTCCCGCACCCGCAGCCCGGACAAGACGTCGAACGAGTGCGCCCGCACCCCGCGGGACCGCAGAAGCGTCCACGATTTCCGGTTCGTCATCGACGAACGACGACAACCACCGACCCACCGCCCGGCAATGACCCGCCTTGACCTCGACCCCGGAACGGTAATCGTCACGAGCCCGACACAACAGGGCTCGACCATCCGGAAAACCCGTTCTCGCTCAGCCACATCCGAGTCCGCTCCGCAGACGAAACGGGCCTGGTCGTGGAATACACCACCACGAACCCAAGACCGGCCACCGCCTCCATCACATCCCGACCCCGTTCGATAACCGCGGCCTGCCCGACGTGCTCGAAGAACCGCTGCCACGCCTGCCGGCGGTTCCCACCCGAAACGCCGACGGTCAAATGGTCGGCGAATTCCGATAGGTCCGCCAGCCCACCGTCGAGGTCGAACATCACGACCCGCTCGCTCCCGGTCACCTCACCGACCCTAGCCACCCGCCCGGCAGACATCACGGCGCCACGCCCACCCCGACGACGACCACCGGAACGACTCCGCGCGATACCAACCGAGCGCCCTCAGAGAACAGCCGTATCGGGGATGCCGCACACCCATTCATGGTGCTGACGTCGGACTTGGTGCACAGCGGGCACGAGGCAAGGAACCAGCGGCAACTGCGCGGCGACCCTTGCTACGCAGCGGATCCGCGGCGTTCACGCAGACCGCGCCGCCTGCTCGAGGGCGTCCTTGTTTCGTTCCACCAGCCGGCCGACCTCGTCGTCGTGCAGCAGGCCTCGGTAGTAGGCGCGTTCGATCTCGTCCCAACTGCCGGGCACGTATGCATCCGCCGAGATGCCGCCGCTGACCGGGACCCGGCCGAAGGTGAAGTGCCAGTCCAGCAGAACCTGCATCATCTCGTCGTCGCTGATCTGGCCTGCGGTGCGGCGGTCGATGACCTCGGTCGGTGTTCGATCGAGAAGAGCCGGATTTTCCAGCACCGTGCGCAGCATCCGATGAATCGTCGGTTGCGAGATTCCGATGCGCTCATGGATCACCCGCTGGGTGATGTGGGCGGCATTCGCCTCGGCCACCGCCCGCAGAACATCGAGGTCGGCGACCCGGCGCCGTGCGGCCGCCGCATCAAGTGCCGCGACAGCCTTGTGGTCGAGGGTGTCCACAACCACGGACCTCCTGATTCATTTTGAATCATACCGCTACAGGTCACCCCTAGCGGTCCGACACCGTCCGCCCCCTCGCCGACGCCGACCCTACCGGCATTCGGGGGCGGCAGCCCTTCGAAGCCGACTCGATTGACGCGCCGGGGTATCGAGCCGGATCACCGGACGTCGATCCGGACACCCCGACCCCGTGCAGAACGTAGGCCGGCACGCCCCGCACCGGATCGGCTGCAATAATGCCCGGGGTAATTACTTAGCAAAAAGAGTTAGCACTCTTCTGGCGCGAGTGCTAGATTGTCGATGAGGTCCAGGTCACAAGCCGGAGACCTCGACCGAGCCGCAAAGACCCCTGCACTCTGAGCACGGAGCCTTGTTCAGCAGCCTCGACAACGCCGCGCGAGTTCGTGGATCGAACAGTCCCGACGACACCCCCGCTCTGGTGCAGCGGACACGCGCGCCCGCCCGCCGACCCACTCGTCACCGCTTGAAGGAGGACCATGACAGTCGCCGTTCCCCGCCTGTGTTCCTCCGTCGACGGCAACAAAAAACGGACGCAGCATTGCTCGCGGTTGCCCGCCGTGTCGATCGCCCTAGGACTCCTGTCCGTTGCGTCGTTCTGGGTGGTCGGGCTCGGCTTCCTTCTGGGAGTGGCCGCGGTGGTCTGCGGCGCCGTCGCCACCTCACGGTCCGCGGTGGCCGACGACGAGGCGGCATCGTTGCGGGCCCTACTGGGCGTCGTTGCCGGCGCCGCGGGGATCACCGTCTCCGCGATCGCCCTGTTCCCCATGCTGGCGCACCTGTAGATTCCCGCCCTGGCCGCTGCGTATGCGTCGACATCCAGATCGACCGATCACCGCACCAGCCAGCCAGCCAGCCACGTAAAGATCTAGCGCTGCCACCTGTCCCGACCCCGATACAAGCCAATTTCGTTGACAGCAAGCGACAACGGGACAACCCTGCGGCCACCGAACCGAACCGACGGAGCACGATCCACGTCCGCTTAGGATCGAGCGGCAGCCGCCCGGTTGCATCGTGCCCACCGCACCTCTCCTATCCTGGCGAGTCCGAACACCCAGAGCATGAGGACGACACAGCCATGGCCACCGATTACGACGCCCCCAGAGTCACCGAATCCGACGAGGCGGACACCTCCCCTCGAACAGCTGACCGCCAGCCGCAAAGACACCCAGTCCCCCGTCGTGGACGTCGAGGACACCGACACAGCCGAATCCTTCGAACTGCCCGGCGCCGACCTGTCCGGCGAAGAACTCACCGTCCGCGTCATCCCCAAGCAGGCCGACGAATTCACCTGCACCAGTTGCTTCCTCGTCCACCACCGCACCCGCCTCGCCGACCCCGCGCAGCTGATCTGCCGGGACTGCGCGTAGGGACACATCGATGACCCGAGGGCCATGGGTCAATCGGGACACCGCGAAACACCGGGCACGCCTCCCGAAACTCCGCAGGCCAGACGCATCCGGGGGCGGCGCACTCGACCGCCGATCAGTCTCACCGGTGCCTGCCCCGCTCCGCGCGGTACGCCGACCAATTCCAGTTCAACCGGTTACCTGACACTCCCGGAGCACACCCAGATCGTCGGCTGCCCTCGCGAGATTGGCGCGCCGCTCTTCGATTGTGGCGCCCTTCCAGAGCGTGTCCGCCCACACGACCAGGTTGGTCATGCCGTGATCGTGGTACCGCTGTAGCTCGGATACTTTCGTTGCGTCGACACGAACGAAGCAATCGAACTTATTCGTTTTTCGGTACTTTTCACGGCACCGTGTTATTTCCGTGACCAGTTCCAGCGATCCCTCGAACGACGGCGTGCCTGACGTGAACCATCCGTCTCCCAGCCTCGCGGCGCGGTCGAGCGCCTTGGGTCCGTTTCCTCCCAGTATGACGGGGATGTCCACCTGCCGCGGATGCACTTGTACGGAGCCGATGTCGAAGTGCTTGCCATTGTGCACGAACGGTTCGCCGGACCACGCCGCTCTGAGCACCTCGATGCACTCCTCTGTTCGCGACATCCGCGTCGTGTACGGCTGTTCGAGGGCAGTGAATTCTTCCTTCAACCATCCTGCACCGACGCCGAGTAATACTCGGCCCGCGCTCAGTTCCTGGACGGTGATGGTGGTGCGCGCGGTGAGCAAGGGATGGCGCAGTGGGGCCAGGTACACGGCGGTGCCCAGTCGGATACGCGTCGTCGACGCCGCGATCGCCGCATGCACCACCCAAGGGTCGATCAATTCGGTGTTCGTGGCCACGATTGGGCCGGCATGGTGCCTGTGTGCCTGGGTCCCGTCGGTCGGGTGATCACTGCCATACCCGGTCGGATGGAGAATATGTTCACCGAGCCATAGCGCATCGAATCCCAGTTGGTCCGCTGATATCGCCAACTCCAGCAGTTCGCGACCGTTCATGCCGAACGCGCACAATCCAAGTGAGGTCACTGGCATTCCTTTCGTGCTCCGCATGAGGCGTCTGGGTGTTCGTCCCTCATGCTTTTAGCTCAGTGCGAGTTCGAAAAGGCGCTCGGCGTGATGCTGCGGCGTGCCCAGCAACCCCTGACTGCTCAGCGCCCGCCGATAATAGAAATGGGCAGGGTGCTCCCAGGTGAATCCGATACCGCCGTGGACCTGAATACACTCGCCCGCAGCGAGAACTGCTGCGGGAGCGCATGCCATCGCCACCATTGCGGCCGCGCGCGACAGCTCGGCGGCGCTGCCCTTCGCGGCCGCCCAGATACCGTGCTCGACTGCAGACTCGGCGCTCTGCACGGCGACAGCGACCTCTGCGAGCTTATGTTTGATTGCTTGGAAGGAACCAATGGGCCTTCCGAACTGTCTGCGTTCACGTGCGTATTCGACAGCCATATTCAGAACGAACTTCGCCTGTCCCAGCTGTTCGCATCCGATCGCCAGCAACGCGAGATCGCGGGCATGGGCCATCAACTGTCCGGCGTCGCCCACCACACCGACCACCTCTGCAGGGGCATCGTCGGCCGTGATCACGGCCAGCGGACGGGTGGGATCGAGTGTATGCATGGAGTCCCGTCGCAGGTGTTTGCTTTCGACGGCGAAGAGTGTGCACCCCGCAGCGTCCCGGACCGGTATCAGAATGAGATCCGCTGTTGCGCCGTCGATCACGAAGTCGCTTGTTCCCGACAGCGTGTGCCCGTCGGGCGTCTGTTGTGCAGCGAACGGAGCGGACTGCTCGGCGAATGCGTGGTCACCGATGAGGACCGGATCAAAGATCACGGTGGCGGTGGCCTCTCCCGCGGCAAGCCGGGGAACCCACTTGTCCGAGACAGCACACCCTGGTGCCGCAAGAAGAACTTCGGTGGCAACGAAGGTACTCAGGTAGGGCACAGTCGCTAACGCCGCTCCGAGTTCCTCCAGGATCACAGCGGACTCCGCGACGGTAGCCCCCACCCCGCCCAAAGCCTCGGGAACGGCCAGGGCTGGCGCAGCGAATTCTCCACTGAGGGCCGACCACAACTCCGTGTCGGCGCCACCCGCCGACGCCGCCTCGGCCCGTTCCAGAAGACTCTCGGACGGATTGACCTTGCGGACCATCGCGATGATCGATTCGCGAAGCATGATCCGATCTTCGGTGGCCTCGGAGTGTTCGAGGATCATGCCGTCGCACCTTCGAGCAGTGCGGCCAGCTCGGTTCGAACCTCACGGCGCAACAGCTTGCCGAGCTCGTTGTAGGGCAACTCGTCGCGGTAGTGGATTTGAGTGGGAACACGAGTCGAGCGCAGGGTCACGCGGACCAATTCCTGCAGCTCCTCCATCCCGGCCGCTGCGCCGGCAGCGAGCACCACCACAGCTTCGACCCGCTCACCCCACTCCGCGTCCGGCACACCGACAACGGCGACGTCGGCCACGGCCTCATGGCTGCGCAAACAGTCCTCGATCTCCGCCGGCGCGATGTTCTCGCCCCCGCGGACGATCACATCGTCAGCGCGTCCGTGCAGAAAGAGGTATCCGTCGACGTCGAGGTGACCATGATCGCGGGTGGGGTACCAACCGCCCTCCCCCACTGCCGAATGCGAAAGGTACTCACCCGAGACCTGTTCGCCGCGCACCCAGACTTCGCCCACCGCACCGGACGGTAACGCTGATCCATCATCGGAGCGCACTTCGAGTTCGATCGACGGGATCGGCCGGCCTACGGACCCCAGCCGCGCGCGAACTGACGGATCCGTGCTGGCCGCGGCGATCCGGTGGTCTTCGGGTCCCAGGACCGCGATAGTTGAGCTGGTCTCGGTGAGTCCGTAGGCGTTGACCAGATCTACTCCGGGGAGCAGTGCGAGCGCGCGCTCGACCGTCTCGATGGGCATCCGGCCACCGCCGTATGACAGGTGGCGGAGCGCGTCGAGTCTCCGACCGCGGCGTTCGAGCACCTCGAGAATCCGGTTCAGCATCGTCGGGACCACCATGGCGTGCGTGATGGCCTCTTCCGCGGCGAGGTTCACCCAGGATTCCGGGTCGAACGCGGGAAGCTGGACGATACGACGTCCGGAATACACCGATGTGAGCGCTGAACTCACCGAGGCGATGTGGTAGGGCGGGACCGACACGAGAATCGCTTCCTCGGGACCGGCATTGAAGAATTCCACTGTACTGACCACGTATGGCACAAGATTGGTGCTTCGCAGAACCGCAGCTTTCGGATCGCCACTGGTACCGCTGGTGAACAGCAGCACCGCTGGTGAGTGCTCGTTGCGTGCCACGACTGCGTCGTCTGCTGCGGTGTCCGGGGTAGACAGATCGAGCACGGTGACGCTGCTGCCGGCCTCGACTCGGGCGGTGAAGTCGGCGCCGGCAACCACCGCGACCGGCGCGAGCCGTTCGAGCGCGCGGCCGACCTGCTGATCGGTCCAGCGGTAGTTGATGGGTGCGAACGGCACACCTGCGTAGCTGCATCCGAACAGCAGCGCCACGCATGTCGGCGAGTTCAGGTCGAGGTACGCCAACGCCTGCGCGTCGAGTCTGCTGATCTGGGAGCCGTAACGACGGCTCAGTTCGAGTAGTTCGCGGTAGGTCAGTCCGTCGCGTCGGGTACCGACGGCGATTCGGTCACCGTCGGCGTCGGCGGCCATTTCCAACAGCATCGAAATATTCATGGTCGTACCAATCAGTCCGAGGAGGGAAGGGCCTTGGGCACGGACAACTCGAGGGTCCGGTCACCGGCCGATACGGAGCCGGCACCCGGCTTGACGCAAAGGACTTCCACACCGGACTCCGTGTCGATGTACCTTTTTCCCATCACGGTGCCCGCGTCGAAGCCGGCCTCCGGGACGCCGGCAGCTTGTGTCGACTCGTCCGCTGCCAGCATCGGTACACCACCGCAGCACAAGGTGACGTCTCCGCTGCCGGCGCGAATGACCATGACTTCGGTGCTGCAGACCGCGCTGCGCATTTTGGCACCAGTTTTCATTACCTACTCCTCAGTGATGTACATCGCGAAAGTCGATATCAGGTCAGCAACCCGAGGGCGCGACGGGCGAGCGGCGGAATCAGTGCGCCTCGCTGCCCCATCCGGGCATCGGCGGTCTGACCGCGAACGAAGCGGGCGTAGAGCTGTTGGAGAATGACCGCTGTCTTCCAGCATCCGAGGGCCTCGTACCAAGTGATGTCCGACAGATCGAGACTGCTGCTGCTGGCGTATCGGTCGATCACAGCGGCACGGGGCGGCAGGCCGAGTCCGTGCATTCCCGGAACCGCGATGAAGGCCGCATCCGAGTCGGGATCGAGTGTGCGGTCCGGCCAGTAGTTCAGCAACGTACCCAGATCCGACAGTGTGTCACCGGTGGTCGCCATGTCCCAATCGAACACCGCCGTGACGCGGTCCGGGTCGCCCGGCCGGAATTGGCAGTTGTCGATTTTGTAGTCGTTGTGCACGATTCCACTGCGCTGGCTTCGCGGCTTCCCCTTCACGAGCCGGATGGCGACCTCCCGCATGACGGCCGTGGTCTCCGGCGAGTCGACCTCCGGTTCCACCGCTGCCCAGCGTTTTTGCCAACCGCGGAGTTGCCGTTCGAGATAGCCGTCGGGTCGGCCCAGGTCGGACAGCCCCGCCTTGTCCGGATCCACCGCGTGCAAGTCGGCGAGGGCATCGATTACTGCCAGCCCGATACGTGCGCCGGCGTCGTCGAAGCCGGACATCGAGTCAGGTACCCGGTCCCAGACGACGACGCCCTCGCGGTACTCGTTGACGAAGAACTCCGCGCCGATGACCGACTCGTCGGCGCAGTGCAGGAGAGCGCGCGGCGCGCGGGGAAATTCTGTGTGCAGCTGTGAGAGCACCTTGTACTCGCGAGCCATGTCGTGGGCACCTGCGGCGATCGTCCCGAAGGGTGGTCGGCGAACCACCAATTGTCGCTCACCGAACGTGACCTGATACGTCAGGTTCGCTGAGCCGCGGGGGAACTGAAGAACCGAGAAGTCACCCTCGAGGTCCGGTAAATGCTCGCGCAGATACCGTTCGAGTCTGTCCCAGTCGAGCATCTCGCCGGCACGAACCGGTGCGAGCTCAGCCTGATCGTTGTTGACCTCGGTGCTCATAGCAGTCTCGCCAGCTCGAGATGCGCATACTTTTCCTGAGCCGCCGCCTCCAGGGCTGGAAGATGACGGGTCGGGAACAGGCCCGGGGCCGGGGTTGCAGTGCGCAGCAGTTGCTTTGCCACGGTCTGCAGGTGCAACTCGGTGGCACCGTCGGCGAGCCCCATGTGGTAGCTCTCCAGGATCCAGCGCCCGAACGGCAACTCCGTCGAAATGCCCAGTGATCCGTGGATCTGGGCGGCGCGTGAGGTCACGTCGAGAAGAACCCTGGGCATTGCGGCCTTGACCGCCGAGATGTCGACCAGGACCCTCTTGTAGTCGTTGTACTTGTCGATCTTCCACGCGGTCTGCAGCACCAGAAGCCGGAACTGTTGCAACTGAATCCACGACTCGGCGATCATTGCCTGCACCATTTGCAGGTCCGCCAGCCGTTGGCCGCGTGTATGGCGGGACACCGCTCGCTCGAGCATCATGTCCAACGACGCCTTCACCAGGCCCACGGTCCGCATCGCGTGGTGGATACGGCCTCCTCCGAGTCGGGTCTGCGCCACCTCGAAGCCCTGGCCGTCGTCCCCGAGGCGGTTACCGACGGGAATCCGCACGTCCGTGTACCGCATGTAGGCGTGAGTGGCCTCGTGGTCCTCGTGGCCGGACACACCGACGTTGCGGACGATCTCCACACCCGGGGTGTCGATCGGTACGAGGAACATCGATGCTCGCTTGTGCGGGGCGGCTTCCGGGTCGGTGACCGCCATGACGATGAGGAAGGTCGCGAATCGGGCGTGCGACGAGAACCACTTCTCTCCGTTGATGATGTACTCGTCGCCGTCTCGTACCGCACGAGTGATGAATCCCGTCGGGTCGGAGCCACCGGCGGGCTCGGTCATCGAGTAGGCGGACATGATGGCACCGTCGATCAGCGGCTCCATGTAGCGCTTCTTGAGATCGGCGCTGCCGAAGTGCGCCAGCACCTCCGCGTTACCTGAGTCCGGCGCCTGGCAGCCGAAGACCACCGGACCACTGTGGGTTCGCCCGAGGATTTCGTTGAGAAGGGCAAGCTTGAGCTGTCCGTAGCCTCGGCCGCCGAGATCAGGTGTGAGATGGCAGGCCCACAGGTTCCGCTCACGTACCTGCTGCTGCAGCGGGCGGATGAGCTGGTTACGCTTCGGATCCGTCACGTCCCAGGCGTGCTCGATCAACCGATCGAGGGGTTCGACCTCGGTGCGCACGAAGTCCTCTACCCACTCCAACTGCGCCTGGAATTCGGGATCGGTTTCGAAGTCCCAGCTCATCGCATGCTCCTAGAAATACGTAGTGACAGAGAAAAGTTCGTAGTGGACTAGCGGGACAACACGGTGCACGCGCTGATGCCCGGCGCTCCGTAGACGTGGCTGAAGGCCAGCTTCGGATCACCCGGTACCTGCCGGGCACCGGCAGCGCCGCGCAACTGCACCACGTTCTCGTACACCTGCCGAAGCCCGGTCGCACCGATCGGTTCACCGTTGGCGATGCACCCTCCGTCGGTATTGATCGGGATCCGCCCACCGATGGCGGTCTCACCCGCCGCGATCAGCGCCTGCTGCTCTCCGTGCTTGCAGAGTCCGGTCTCGGCCATATGCATGATTTCGGCACCCGATTCGGTGTCCTGGATCTGCGCGACGCCGATATCGGCCGGGTCCACGCCGGCAGCCTCGAAGGCCGCTCGCGCCGCTGTCACCGTGGGGCCGTCCGCGCGTTCGGGTGAGACCCACGGACTGAACACCTCGAACGAGCCGAACTGACGTGAACGCAGCTCGGCGGCCTCGAGGAATACCGGGGTATCGGTGTACTTCTTCGCCTGGTCAGCACGCGCAAGGATCAGCGCTACGGCCCCCTCTGCGGGAGAGCAGAACATGAACTGTGTCAACGGGTGACTGATCATCGTCGACGACAAGACTTGTTCCTCGGTCATCGGAGTCCGGCGCCACGCATGAGGAGCCAGGGACCCGTTACCGAACGCCTTCACCGCGACCTGTGCGAGGGTGTGCTCACCGATACCGTGTTCGGCCATGTACCGCTGAATCTTCATCGCGAAGAACTGAGTAGTCACCATCATCCCAGTCTCGCCGTACCACTGCCCCAGCCCATTCGCCTTGGGATCGGCGTTGAAGGCACCCTTGGGATGCTTGTCGAACCCGACAGCGATCCCCAGGTCGTGCTTGCCCGACGCGATCGTGTTCACCGCGGACGTCAACGCGCTACCGCCCGTCGCGCAACCATTGGAGACGTTGATGAACGGCAGACCGGTCAGCCCCAGCTCGGAGACGAGGGTGTCGGCGTTTCCGGCGGAATCGCTACCACCGTAGGCGAATTGAATATCGGACCATTCGACACCCGCATCCTCGAGCGCCGCCCGCGCGGCGTAGACGGCCTGGGCACGGCCGCTCACTCCCTCGGTCCGCCCGAAACGGTGAATCCCTACTCCAACGATCGCGACCTTCATTTCGTCTCCTTATCGCCGCCGGGGCCGAACGCGTAGGTCAGGACCTCGCAGCCGTCGGCGTCACGGTGGTTGACCATCGTGGTCAATATCATCGAATCGCCGATCTCGAGTTGGTCCGGCTCATTGATCGTCAACCGGGCCTCCACGATGACCGGGCCCAGGTCGACATATCCGACACCGAACGGGACGAAGTCATCCGGACCGAGGAACGGGTGTTTCGGCCGGAACGACTGCACGGTGTACGACCACAACGTTCCGGCCGACGGAAGCGGGACGCTGACCATCGAATCACCGCTGCATCGCGGACACGAAGCCTGCACCGGAAAAGTGACGGTCCCACAATCACCGCACCGCCCGCCGAGTAAAACCACACCCTGACCATCGATCCGAAGCACCTCGCTATCGATCGATCTAGCCGGCAACGATGCCTGCGTCGGCGTCATTCTCGAACTCCTGACTCGTCTGTTCCGAGGCTCCCGCCGAAGAACCGCATGTGCTCGACAGCAGTCACGACGTACCTCCGATTTTTTCGCGCGGTCGCGGTCAGGTACCTCACCGACCAGACATGTGCCTCACGTCACTCGCGACACACCGAGCATATTCATCATGAGGAAATAAAGCAATACCACTTTTCCCGGCCACAAGAAATGGAAGCCATTTGCGGCCGACCAGCCGTCATGGACCGGTATTGCCTATAGATGTGCCTAAATTCCATGGACTCTGCGGGAGATCGGCCGTTCCATCAGCGGCGTTCCGGCCTGAGCAGGCCATCGGAAATCCCGAATGCCCGCACTGCGGCGAGGCGGCATGCGCGGTGGTTGAGCAGTATCGGTGCGCCTATTCAACGGCGAATCCGAAACCTAACGCCCGCGTTCTGCCACTTCGGTTGCCAGTTGCAAATCCACCGCGCATGTAGCAGTGGAGATGCCGCTCGAACTCCCGCCTGGGTTGGGTGTGGTAGCGGGCTGTACCAGGTCAGCTGGCACGGGTGTCCGCTACGAGTTCCTTCGCGATGGTCCATTTGGGAAGCACCCTGGCGTTGCCATCACGATCTGGTCCGAGATCCTCGAATTCGATGACGAATTCGGTGTTCTCGTCGACGTCCACCCTGCCAGGTAGATGGCCGATCATCCGGACGTGCTGTTCACCGTGGACGTCGATCAGGACCACGGTGTACGGCGCGGGAAAGAGCGGGTGGACCTGGTGTTCGACAACGGTCCACGACCTTGCCCGGCCGCGGCCGGTGACGGCGGACCATCCGAGTTCGGCTCCGCCGCAACCCACGCACCGGGGCCTGGGCAGATGGATCCGGGTCCCGCAGTCCGTGCAGGTCAGGACACCCAGTTTCCCTTCCGCCGCCAACGCGAAGAAACCGCGAGTCGCCGGGTCGTCGACCCGCGGTGCCAGCCGGGCGCTCATGCCGACACCAGGATCAGCGCGGCGGTCGACGGCGGTGGGGCCGAGGTCACGAGGGACACCGACGCCCCCTGCACTTGGTTCGACGACTGTCCGCGGATCTGCCGAACACCTTCGACGACATGGTTCATTCCGTGGATGTAGCCCTCGGACATATGACCTCCACTCGTGTTGAACGGTATCGCCCCGCCGACTTCGAGTGCACCGGCCTCGATGAAGGTGCCGGCCTCCCCGCGGGCGCAGAAGCCGTAATCTTCGATCTGCAGCAGCGCAGTGATGGAGAAGCAATCGTAGAGCTGTGCGGAGTCGACGTCCTCAGGCCCGAGACCTGCACGCGCATAGAGCGTCTGCGCGCACTGCCGTGACGGCATCGACAGTGGATCCTCGCGCATCAACGCCGGGTACATCTGCCCCGGTTGCGGCCGAGGCCCACTTGCCATGGCTGCCGCACGGATCACGGCGGGGGGTTGCCGCAGGTCTCTCGCCCGTTCGGTGGTGGTGACGACAACCGCGGCGGCACCATCGGTCTCGAGACAATAGTCGAACAGGCGCAATGGTGTGGAGAGCATGCGCGAATTCATATAATCGTCCAAGGACATCGGACGGTGGTGCATCTGCGCCGTCGGATTGTTGTTGGCGTGTTTGCGCGCGACAAGTGCGATGTTCGCGAGTTGCTCTGATGTCAGCCCGGTCTCGTTCATGTACTGCTGGGCGATGAGCGCAAAGAACATGCCGGGAGAGAGCAGCCCGTACGGGCCGAAGAACTCCGTGAACGACTCGGCGCCGCCGATGACGGGATCCAGCTCGGCAGAGAGTCCGAACCGGTTGCCGGAGCGGCCGTTGAGGGAGCGGAAGACCACCACGGTGTCCGCCTGTCCACTCATGATCGCGGCGACGGCCTGTGCCACCATCGCGCACGGACCCGCCCCACCGGGACCCGCCTCACCGTAGTAGGTCAGATTGCGTGCGCCGATCGCATCACCGAGAGCCGCACAGGACACGAGATCCATGTCGTTGCGAACGATGCCGTCGACCTCGGCAGGATCTATGCCTGCGTCTGCCAGCGCAGCGAGCGCCGCGTCCGCCGCGAGAGCAGTCACGCTCACACCGGAGTTCTTCGAGAAGGCGCTCTGCCCGACTCCCGCGATTGCGCAGACGTCGCGTTGCCATCGATCAGTCATGTGTCAGGACCTCGTCTGTGTGCTCGCCGAGGCGCGGCGGACGGCTCGGCCCGCCGTCACCACCGGAGAATCGGTACGGGGTACCAGGAAAGAGGACACTGGATCCGTCGTGCATCTTCACGGGGACGAAGAACCCGCGTTCGGCGAGGTGCTCGTCGTCGAACAACTCTTCCGGGGCCCGCAGAGGCCCGATCGGCAGACCGCGCCCCTGACCCTCACGGTAGATCGTTCCCGAATCCTGAATGAGGAAGAAGACCTCGAGCAGTTCCTGGATGTGCGAAAAATTCTGCTGCCGATACGCCAGCGACAGGTACTCGTCGTCGACGAGGTCCGCCGCGACGCCAGCCGATTCCATCCACGAGGTCAGTGCCTTCCACGCATGCTGGTCAGCGAGGATGAGAGCGAAGTACACCCACACCCCGTCCGCGCACTGGAACAACGCCGGCTGCGTCGGTTCCGGTTGGGCGTGGCGGCAGGTCTGCCTCTGCACCAGTGCCTTCGGGTAGAACCAGTAGGGGTTTGCCAACTCCCCCGTGACCGCGATCGATTCGTGCATGGACACGTCGACCACCTGTCCCTGTCCGGTGTTCTGGCGCTCGATGAGTGCAAGAAGAAGTCCGCACAGCGCGAAGCTCGCGGCGGTCATGTAGCCCTGATTTCCGCCGGGCCGGATCGGCGGAATGGAATGGTCGTCGTACCCGCAGGTGGTGAGTAGCCCGCCCATCGCGAGCCCGACCAGATCGGAACTGCGGTAGTTCGCCCACGGGCCGGTCAATCCGAACGGCGAGACCGACAAGGCAATCAGCCGAGGATGCTCCGCGCACAGCCGTTCGAGATCCAATTCCTGCGCCGCCAGATCGACGGGCCGGCCGGTGGTCAGAAGGATGTCCGCGCCGGCGATGAGATGCGCGAGTGCAGCGCGTCCCTCCTCGCAACCGGTATCGACGGTGACCGAACGCTTCGACGTGTTGTAGGTCCAAAAGTTCAGGCTGTTGTCCGGATCGACATTGCCACCCGCGTAGGGCCCGATATGTCGGCTGGCCGCACCGTCGAGGGGCTCGACCTTGATGACGTCGGCGCCCTGATCGGCAAGTAGCTTGCCGGTATATTCGCCGGCCGGATCGTCAGCGAGCTCGACGACGACCAGTCCACTGTATGCGAGTTCCATCAGATCACGCCCTCTGCGGTAAGCGTCGCAATTTCGTCCTCGCCGAGTCCGAGGATGTCGCCGAAGACATACTGATTGTCTTCCCCGAGCAGGGGTGCGCTGCGCCAATTGTCTTGGACGGTGCGAGAAAATTGCATGGGTGAACCTTCGAATTTCGCCACTCCGATGACCGGGTGATCCAACTCGAAGAAGGTGCCGTGTAGGTCGATTTGGGGGTCCGATTCGGTGAGGTCTTGCGAGTTCCGCACGGCACCGGCGGCCACACCGGCGGTCTGCAGCAACTCCATCGACTCGTGTGCGGGCCGACTAGCGGACCAGCGGGAGATGTGCTCGTCGAGCTTGTCCTGGTGGGTGAAACGCGAGGATTGATCCGCGAACTCCGGTGATGACGCCCATTCGGGGTTTCCGAGTGCGGTCACGAACCGGGACCAGTCCGCATCGTCGAACACCGCGATCGCGAGCCATTTGTCCTCGCCCGCTGCTGGATAGACCCCGTGCGGGGCCGCATGGGGATGGTTGAGGCGGTTCCCGTTCGGGTATCCGGGTCTGCGGGTCGTGGCCTTGTTCACGGACACGTCGAGCAGGTCCGGTCCGATCAGATTGATGCCGGCCTCGACGGCAGAAACGTCGATTTCCTGCCCTTTGCCGGTGGCGTTGCGTTGCATAATTGCCATCAGCAGTGCCGCCGAATTATAGTACGCGGCTTGGTTGTCCATGTAGGACAGTCCCCAACCGGACGGTTCCCGGTCCGGCAGACCGGAGATGAAGGACAATCCGCACACCGCTTGGATCACTGGGCCGTAACTCTTGAATCGGTGGTGTGGTCCGCTGTGCCCGAATCCGCTCATCCGCGCGAAGATGACCTCGGGGTTGATCTCCCGCAGATCGTCGTAGGTCAGTCCCCACTTCTCCATGACACCGGGGGCAAAGTTCTCGGTCACAACCGAACTGGCGCCGATGAGCTGCCGCACCAACTGCTGGCCGCGTTCGCTCTTCATGTTCACGGTGATGCCGAGCTTGTTGCGGCTGTAGTTGTTGAACAGCCCACCCTTGTTCGGATCCGGATTCGGATCTTCGTCACCGTACGAACGCAGTTCGTTCTTGTAGATCGGCAAGCGCCTGGGCATGTCCAGTCGATCACGTGCCTCGATCTTGATGACCTCGGCGCCGAAGTCTGCCAGCAGGCGCGTCGCGACAGCACCAACGCCCATCCAGCAGAAGTCCGCGATTCGCACACCGGCGAGCGGTCCGGTGCGCTGTTGGGGCAGGCGCCGCCCACTGTCCAGCTGTGTCTGCATTGGCCGCGTGTGCTCTAGTGCCGTCACCGCGTGCCTCCCATCCTCGTCGTTTGTCGGGGTATCAACCGGGCAGCTCACTCACCGGACGTTCGTGTGCCTCGGGTCGCTCCCGTGCACCGAGCATAATTATCATGAGGAATATTGGCAAGAGTGCTCATGGGGAAATACCCGCACGAGCCGCGAACCCCACACATAGGGAAATTCACACGCGGGGTTTGCAGGGATCGGCGCTGAAAGTCCTTACCTGTCAATCAAGTAGAGGCGAACTTGCCAGGGGCCCGACAACGAATTATCCGACGGCCATTCGGCCACCGTCGACAGGCAGGATCGTCCCCGTGGTGTAACTCGAGGAGTCGCCGGCGAAGTACAGCACCGCTCCGACAATTTCCTCCGGCCTGCCACCACGCGAGATCGGCCAGGCTCCCGCGAGATCGTCAAAGTCGTCCATGTCCCAGCCCTTGCTGATGTCGGTGAAGAAGGAGCCGGCCATCACGCAGTTGACTCGGACCCCAGGTCCGTAGGCGGAGGCGAAACCCTTCGTCAGCGAGTTGAGACCGGCCTTGGCTGCGCCGTACGGAATGTAGGCCGGGGCCGGCCGCTCGGATGCGTTGCTACTGATGTTGATGATCGATCCGCCGCCCGCTTCGGCCATTCGCGCCGCGACGAGGGCGCTCAGCCGGAACGGACCCTTGAGGTTCACGTCGACGATCTTGTCGAACAGCTCTTCGCTCACGGCTTCGATACTCGGATACAGCGGTGCGATGCCGGCATTGTTGACCAGCACGTCCAACTTCCCGAAGGTCGAGTACACCTCGTCGATCAGGGTCGGCAGCGTAGCCCAGTCACCCACGTGTGCTGCCACGCCGAGCGCCTTGACCCCGGTCTTGGCCTCGATGTCCGCAGCGAGCTCCCGGCACGGCTCGACCTTACGGCTCGCGATCACGACGTGCGCGCCCTCTTCGGCGAACGCCCAGGCCATCGAGGCTCCCAGGCCCCTGCTTCCGCCGGTGATCAGGACTACTTTGCCGGACAGATTGTGTCGATCGGTACTCATGGTTCCTCGATTCGTTCAGGCGCTCGAGCGTGACGTCGATTCACGCCACGACATGCCCTTGTCGGCCCGCGCTTCTGCGGGAAGCCCCAGCAGTCGTTCGGCGATGATGTTGCGCTGGATCTCGTCGGAGCCGCCCGCAATGCGGTAACCGGGCGCCCCGAGAACGTGCTCGTTCCACCCGTAGGTTCCCGGTCGCCCCGTGTCGGCGAGGAGCGTGCGTCCCAATATTGCAGTGGCGGTGTCGGACACCAACTTCAGCTTGTCCACCCACTGCACCTTGCGGACCGATCCCACCGCGCCGGGAGCGCCTCCCGCCTGGCGTGCCTGGCGATCGCGGAGGAGGTCGATCTCGGCCAGTGTCTGGCGAAGGTAGACCTGGGCCAGTTGCTGCCGAATCTGTGGATCACCGATCTGTCCGGCAGCGCGTGCGGAGGCAACGAGCTGGCTGAATTGTCCGCCGACTCCCGCTGTGTTCGAGCTTCCTCCGCGTTCGAATGCCAGCGTCGTCAACGCGACATTCCAGCCCGCCCCCACCTCGCCCAGCCGCAGACGGTCCGGGACACGGACGTCGGTGAAGAAGACCTCGTTGAAACTGGTACCTCCGGACATTTGCCGGATCTGGCGTACTTCCACACCCGGTGCGTCGAGCGGCACCAGGAACGCGGTCATTCCCGCGTGTTTCGGTACATCGGGATCGGTGCGGGCGATGAGTTCACCCCACTCGGCGAATTGCGCGCCCGAGGTCCACACCTTCTGCCCGTTGATCACCCACCCGTCACCGTCTCGGACGGCGCGAGTGCCGAGGGAGGCGAGGTCGGAGCCGGCCCCGGGCTCGGAGAACAACTGGCAGGCAAGGAGTTCACCGCAGAGCATCGAGGGCAGAAAGGTCTTCTTCTGTTTGGGCGTCCCGAGGATGCGGATGGTCGGGGCGATCAAGTGCATCGTGACCGAGAACAGCTCGTGTGGCGCCAACGGCAACAGCGCCGACTCCTCCCTCGCGAATACATCGGCGTGCTCGACGCTCAATCCGGCGCCGCCGTCCTCGACCGGCCAGTCGATAGCACCGTAGCCGGCGTCGAACTTGATGCGCTGCCACCTCTTGTGCTCCTCGAGCAACGCCTGTTCCGCCTCGAACGGCAGTGAATGGAACACCGCCACATCGAACGGGTCCCGCTCCGTAGTGCCCGCGACGGCGCCGACGTTCTCGCGCAACCATGTGCGGGCCTGTTCACGAAACTCTGACAGGGTCATACAACCTCCGAAAAATTATGCTGCGAAAGCACCCGGCCCCGGCTAGGAAGCTCCGGTGATCAGTACAGCGACTCTCCGCCGTCGACGATCTGGTTGGTGCCGGTGATGAACTTTGCGCTCGGACTGCACACGAACACCGCGGCCGCGGCCATGTCTTCGACGCTGCCGGCTCGACCCAACGGAACTGTCGCGGCCATCCTCTCGAAGATCTCCGGGTTCCGCTCCAGCGCCATCGGGGTTGCGGTGATGCCGGGTGAGAGAGCGTTGACCCGTACGCCGTGCTCGGCCAGCTCATAGGCTGCCACGCGCACAAACTGATTGAGTCCCGCCTTGGTGGTCGCGTAGTGAATCGTCGCTGGCCGCGTCCCCAGTGCGCGGACCGACGACAACACGAGGATCGCCGCATTCTCGCTCTTGTCCTCACGTGCCGCCATCCGCGTCGCGGCCTGGTGACAGCAGCGGAAGGTGCCCGTGAGGTTCAAGTCGATCGTGTTGGTCCACACCTCCTCCGTCATCTCCAGGAACGGGACCATCGATCCACTGCCCGCGTTGGCGACGAAGATGTTGAGCGTAGGGAAGGTGCGGTCTGCCAGTGCGAACATCGCGCCGACCGATTCGGGGTCGCGGATGTCTACTTCCGCAATCTCGACCTGCTGCCCCGGCGACGCGAGCTCCTGCAGTTCCTTACGAGCGAGCTCGAGCTGTGGTCGCCGACGGGCCGCGATCATCACACTCGCCCCGGCTTCCACCATTCCCTTCGCAATGCCGAGCCCAATGCCTTCGCTGGCACCGGTCACAAGCACGTACTGCCCGGCCAGCACACCCTGGCTTCCGCTCTCTCTCATCACGACACAGCTCTCCTTCGGTTCTGTCCGCTGCGCGACTGCGGGATGAGCGCCACTACCGACGTCCGCACGAACGGATGTATTACGCGTCGAGACGCAGTGAGACCGAGCGCGCGCGTGACACACACAGCATCATGGTCTGACCGCATGCACGCTCATCGTCGGTCAACACCGAATCCCGGTGGTCCGGAATGCCCTCGAGGACCGCAGTTTCACAGGTTCCGCAGGTTCCCTCGTTGCACGAGGAGAGTATGTCGATTCCGTTCTCCTCGGCCACGGACAGGATCGTGCGATCGGCGGGAACGGTGACCGTGATACCGGACTGTGCGAACTCGACGTCGATGTCATGCTCGGGTCCGTCAAGTTCGACCTCTTTTGCCACGAACCGCTCAGTGCGCAGAGTTCGTTTCACCGGCCCGACCGTGCAGAGGTCTTCCAACTTGGCCAGCAGCCCTTCCGGACCGCAGGAGTAGATGATGGTCTGCGGATCTGTGGCGGCGACGAGCCCGTCGATGTCGGGCATCCCCCGTTCGTCGTCCGGCCAGATCTGGACGCGATCGCCGAACTTGGCCAACTCGTCGAGGTAGGCCATGCTGGCCCGCGATCGTCCGGCGTAGAACAGCTTCCAGTCCCGGCCTTCACGTTCGAGCTGCATGATCATGGGGATGAGGGGGGTGATGCCGATGCCACCGGCCACGAACTGAACCGCAACTCCCTCGGCGAGAGCGAAATGATTGCGCGGCGTGCTGACCGTGACCGACGCCTGCTCTTCGAGCGAGTCGTGAACGAACACCGATCCGCCGCGGCTGTTCGGCTCCCGCAGCACCGAAATGACCCACCGGTTATCGGTCACTGCAAAGCCGGTCAGCGAATACTGGCGAATCAATCCGTTGCCCACGTGAAGATCGATGTGAGATCCGGGCTCCCAGCGCGGAAGTGCGTCACCGCCGGCGGCTTCGAGTGCCAGTTCGACGATGCCGTCGGCGACCGGGCGTCGTTCGACGACGCGTAGATCGAGGTTCATGTTCACTTCCCAAACATTTGTGAAGGGTGCCGATTCCCTCGAAGCGGAACGAACCCGCTTCGAGGGAGCGCAGCGAGTTATCCGTAGTCACACCACTCGGTCAAGCGACCGTTCTCGAACGTCATGATCGACAGCACGTTGAGCTTGCAGTGCTCGCCGGCCTTACCGAACCCGGGAACGTCCGCTGTCGCGGTGCCCTGCCACGTGGTCTCCCGCAGGACCGAGTTACCGGTCACCGCCCACCGGGTGGTTTCACCGATCGAGCGGTCGGGAAAGACCTGCTTCATCTGTTTCACCGTCTCGATCATCAGATCGCGCCCGGTTGCGGCGACGCCACGATTCTGGTGCACCACCACGATGTTCTCGTCGACCAGGTCGTGGAGCGCGTCGAGGTCGAGGTTGTTCCACGCATCGACGACCTTGTGGGCCTGCGCCAACAGTTCTTCCGGAGCCGGGTTGGTCATGAGTAATCAGTCCTTTTAGGTGAGCGTGAGATGCGAGGGTGGGTGGGGTCGTCAGTTCGTGAGCACTTCGATGTCGAGCTCGTGAATTCCGCGGGTGGGCATCGAGTGGTATCCGATTCTCTGCCCCTCCACCAAGGTGAACTTCGGCATTTTGGCAATGATCCGCTCGAGTACCAGAGTCATCATCACGCGCGCGAAGTTGGATCCGAGGCACCGGTGGGGCCCGATGCTGAAGGCGATGTGGTTCTTCTCCTTGCGGTGCAGGTCCCACTGGTGCGGGTTGGGAAACTTCGTCTCGTCGCGGTTGGCCCCGTTGTACGAGGTCCATACCTTGGCGCCCGCGTCGAGCTCGGTCTGGCCGACCGTAACGGGGCACGTGGTGGTCCGCTGCAGTGCCGTGACATTCGCGAACATGCGCAGGCCTTCTTCGACTGCGTGGGGAACCAGGTGCGGATTCTCCACCAATTCGGCCAGGTCATCGGGATGAGTGGCGAGGTGATGAACGATGCCGCCGAGAATGGTGCCGGTCGATTCCAGACCGGCAATCGACAGCGGGAGTACCACGGCGATGCGCTCGGACAGGGTGGGCTCGCGGCCGTCGATCTCCTCGACCTGGCACACGAGGCTGACCAGGTCGTCCTCGATCGGATCGGCCATACGCGCCTTCACCAGGGCTTCGATGGCGGCGTAGAGGCTGGCGAATGCATTCTCCGACGCCTCCGCCGTCTCACCGACGAAGATATCGTGTGCCCATTGCATCCAGTCGTCGATTTGGTCGCCCTCGAGCTGGAGCAGATTACTGAAGACCGCGCGGAGCTGCAGCGGGCGCAGGAAGTCTTCCATCACGCTGAACCGGCCACGCTCGATCCCCGCGTCCAGGAGCCTATCGATCTCCGCGGTGATCGACGGCGCGAAGACTTTCATCTTCTCTTCCGTCAGTTCCGGGTTCAAGATCTTCCGCCAATCCGTCTGCGCCGGCGGATCGAGGTCCTCGGGGAGGAACCGGCCCTCATTCTTCGGCGGTGCCGCCCGGTTGTCGTGGCCGAGAATCGCGACGCCCCCTTCGGAGGAGAAGCGTTTCCAGTCACGCAGGATCTTGAAGACATCTTCGTAGCGGGTGGCCACGTAGCAGGGGGTATCGCCCTGCGTATGGACGCTGAGCTCGTCGAGTTTCTGCATGCGATTGATCTCGGGCCAGAAATTGTCGTTGAATTCCGCCGACCACATATCGACGGGGCATCTACCGGCCGTGGCCGTCTCCGACTGCAACTGTTCTGTCATTTCCAAATCCTGTCTCTCACACGGTGGTAATTGCGGCTTCGGGACACACGGCCAGAATCTCGTCTACCGAGCTCGACGCCGGCACCACACCGTCGTTCTTCACCTGAGCGCGGCCCTCGTCGTCGGGTTCGAACAAATCAGGAAACAGCGCGTAGCACCTACCGTGCGCCTGGCAGAAGTCCTGATCTATCGCTACCTTGTTCGTCATTTCGACTCCAATCGATGTCTTCCGGCACCTTCAGGCGCGTGCGAGTTGTCCGCCATCGACGGGAATCGCTGCGCCGGTGACGAAACGGGCTTCGTCCGAGGCAAGCCACAGCACGGCGTTGCTCACATCCTCGGGCTCTACCCACGGGATCGGGAGAAGCGTGAGGTTGCTGAAAAGGTCTGCCGCATCCGCGGGAGTTGGGTTCTCGATATCGGGAAGGAACATCTTCAGCAGGCTCTCGTTGATCGCCATTTCGGTGTTGACGGCGCCGGGATTGACCGAGTTCACCCGGATGTTGTGTTGACCCACCTCGTTCGCCAGCGACAGCATCAGCCCCTGCATGCCGTGCTTGGACGCGCTGTAGTGCGCCTGCCCGGGCGCGCCGCGCAACCCGACCGTGGAGCTGACGAAGATGACCGATCCCCCCGCTCCGCGCTCGATCATCGAGGGCAGCACGGCTCGGCACGAATGCCAGGCTCCGACGAGGTTGGTGCCGAGAATGTCTTCCCACTGCTGGTCGGTGAGCCCGACGACCGATCCCTGATTCGAGATGCCGGCGTTGGAGACGAGAATGTCGATTCCGCCGAACTCACGGAGCGCCTCGTCGACAACCACATCCAAGGACGCCTGGTCCCGCACATCGGCGGCACGCGCGATGATCCGGCGGCCTTCCTTTTCGACCAGCCGCACCGTCTCCTCGAGGTCCTCGGGGGTGCCGGACGTGTAGTCGAGATTGGCCTGCTGCCTGCACAGATCGACCGCGACGATGTCGGCGCCTTCCTGCGCAAGCCGGACGGCGTGGGTACGCCCCTGTCCGCGAGCAGCACCAGTGATGAACGCGATCTTGCCATCCAGCCGTGTCACTTGATTGCCTCCTAGGGCAGCTGTCTCGGCGGTTACGCCAGGTACTCAAAACAACTGGCGGCGCCAAGCAGAAGAAGAGATGTCGAGAGCGCATCGCAGCAAGCCGACGAGCCCCGCTTCGTAGGGTCTCGTTAATCCAGTCACATCCCGGACAACGTGAGATCCATATTGCTCATGAGGAACTCCGATGTCAAGGGGTGTCCCTATTTGCGCTGTGCGACCTCGACGGCTTGACAAAGTCGGCTTGACCAGCACTTTCGATATCTCCGCCCACAGCGTAAGGAATGCGTCGAGACCCCGGCAAAACAACAGCGCGAACTCGAGTCGCTCGAGACTCGCCGATCAACGAAGAGCGGACAGGACAAAAATGCCCGCAGATCGTGCAAAGCCTCCCGAATCGCTTCGGGTACGACTGATACCGGTCAGATGAGTTTCCCCGGCATGTCAAGCGCGGCCGAAACACGCCGGCCTCCACCATGAAGTCGGCATTCGGTGTACCTGCTCAGTTCAGGCGCGCCGGTTGCGCGCGTAGCCAGTTCGGCGTCAGCTCACAACCACTCGATCGGAGAATCGAGCGATCCTCCCAGGCGATCGCGGCAGTAGTCGACCACGCCACGCAGGTGCTCTTCCATGAGATCTCGGGAACGTTTGGGCTGCCCAGCAGCAACTGCCCGGGCAATCTTGTGGTGATCGTCGACGAGAACGTTCCGGAGTGCGCGTGGGTCGTCGACCATCGCGACGTGGTGCGCAACGATCTGGCCGTAGGATTCGAGACTCAACTCGAGGACCCGATTGCGAACCAACGAGGCAACGGCCCCGTGAAACCCAGCATGCTCCTCGAGATAGCCCTCGAGGACATCTTCGGATTCGTGATGGTGCCCGTCCATGAAGGGGGCCATGGTCGCGGCGCGCATGTCGACGTCCGGATTCCGAGCCGCACGCTCGGCCAGTACCCCCTGTCCCCACACCCACGCCTCGAAGAGTTCCTGGTAAGTGGCACCCGACATGTGAAAGAACAACGCCGAGACCCGCCCGAGGTGCGCCGCACCCACAGAACCGACCACGGGCCCGCCCCCGGGACCTCGTCGAATCGCGATCATTCCCTGCACCTCGAGTAGGCGCAGTCCTTCCCTCAACGATTCTCGGCTCACACCGTACTGCGTGAGCATCGCCGCTTCCGACGGCAGCCCATCGCCCGGCCGGAGGTTCTGAGCACGGATGTCACCGACAATGTTCCGTGCGATGACTTCAGCGGCCTTGAGCGGCCTAAGCAGCGAGGATCCACCAGCCGCAATCGGAATCGGGCGGTCACCGTTCGTCTCGCGCTTGCGCGTTTCGCGCTTGCGCATCCCTTCACTACGTACGACCATCGCGCCATCCTCGTGGAGTACCGGACCTACACACCACCGATTCGCGGTGCGCGCGGCACCCTAGAACGCGGACGTGCTGGACATCACATCGGAGATTATCATGATGTTTTGCAACCCATCTTGAAGACGTCACTGATTGCGCGCCAACAGCGCTGCCGAGACCGCCGCGCCGGTGGATGAACCCCTCCTCGAAGGCGTACAGCACACGCGTATCACCGACCCGGGCTGATCTCATCCACAAGGCCCCACGCCAGCGCGGTGCCGGCGTCGAGGGCGGCACCCGTCGCGCACAGCCAGAACGCCCGCCACCGCCCGATCCGCCGAGGCACGCCCACCGTCCCGCCCGCCCCCGGGATCAATCCCATCGACACCTCCGGCAACCGGAACACCGTGCCCGGCGCTGCCACGATCCGGCCCGCGAACGCCGGCACCTCGATGCCAGCTCCGACACAGCTGCCATGCACCCGGACCTCCATACGGTCGGCCAACTGCGAAACCAGTCGGGCCGCGCCGGCGCGGGTACGGATCAAATGCGCGGTCGCGAGGTCCGGGGTGGTACCGAACTCGTCCAGGTCGCCGCCCGCGGAAAACACCGGCCCGGACCCGTCGAGGACGATCGCCGTGATCGTGTCGTCCAGTATTGCCAGCCGCAACGCCTCGACGAGGCCATCCCGCACCTCGGCGCCGTACGCGTTGCGCCGCTCGGGCCGATTCAGGGTGATGTGTAGCCGCTCGGCCTCGCGGCGCATCAGCACCGGGTCCTGCGGTGCCGGCGGCGGCAGCGGGCGAGGACCCCGTTGCTCGAGCCAGCGCCGGAAACCCGGGGTGCCGAGCAGGGTGGAGTAGGCCAGCGACTCGACGTCGATCGCCTCCGGCACCGGCAGACCCTCCGACAGCCGCAGCACCTGCCCAAGGACGATCGCGGCGTGCACATTGGCCGCCACCGCGTCGGACAGTTCGACGACCGCCGCGTCCGGATCTCGGGCGCCGACCAGCCGACGGTCGACCGGAGCGGCGTCGGCGATAATCGTGGTGTCGAGACCGGCCACCAGATCCGCGACCGCCTCCGGCACCGGCCCAGGGGTGCGGCGCACCCCGACCAGCAACCGGTCGGAGTGCAGCGCCCGCTCTCGGGCGCGGGCCGCGGTCGCCGCATCGACCGCGGTGTCGAGATCCACGACGAGCATCGGAGTGTCGACGACCGCACCTTCGGTGAGCAGCGGTGTATCGGCGGCACCGTCGGCGAGGTCGTGCGGGCTGATGACGGGGTGTGCGGTATCCACGGGATACAGCGTGCCAGCATAGGATTGACCGGTGTCCTCCCCTCCCCCGCTTGCGCGCCCGGCGCCGGATCCGGTGCGGGACTGGGCCGAAAGCGGAGTCGTCGCCCTCACCGGCCGCCCAGAGGGGCCGCCGGTCGTACCACCGGGCCGGGCCGCCACACTCGCGCGCGCAATGTCGTCGTGGATCTCCGACGTCAGTGCCCTCGGCAGTCGGCGTGTCGACGTCGATGGTGCCCGGTTGCTCGCGGAGCGTGCGGCCTTCACCGGATGTAAGCGCCACGGTCAGGTGTCGGTGGGCGGCAGCTGCCGGCTGCTGCCGACCGCCGACGGGTGGGCGGCCGTGTCCTGCGCCCGCGCCGACGACCCCACCCTGCTGGGGGCGTTAGTCAGCGAGGCTGTCGACGAGAACGACCCCTGGCCGGTCGTTGCCGACTGGCTCCGCACCCACACCGGCGCCGAGCTGGCCGATCGCGCGGAACTGCTCGGTGTCGCCGCCGGTCCCGTGTCCCGGGCAAGCACACCCCCGCCCGTTCCGGTGCCGCTGTATCCCCGGCCTGTCGGCGGGCTCCTCGTCGTCGACTTCAGCGCCCTGTGGGCCGGCCCGCTGTGCGCCCATCTGCTCGGACTCGCCGGCGCGCGGGTGGTGAAGGTCGAAACCCCCGACCGCCCCGACGGCGCCCGGCGCGGCAACCCCGACTTCTACCACCTTCTGCACGGCGGTCACGAATCGGTGGTCCTCGACCCCACGACCATCGGCGAACGACGGGCGCTGGCGGCGCTCGTCGACGCCGCCGACATCGTCATCGAGGCCTCCCGCCCCCGTGCCCTGACCCGGTTCGGGCTCGACGCGGCCGCCATCGTCGCCCGCGGGGCCACCTGGGTGTCGATCACCGCGGCGGGACGATCGTCGAACCGTATCGGTTTCGGTGACGATCTCGCCGCCACCGCCGGACTCGTCGCATCCGATTCCGACGGCACACCGCTGTTCGTCGGGGACGCTATCGCCGACCCGCTCACCGGGATCACCGCCGCGGCCCTCGCGATGTCCGCACCCGCCGACCGGTCGGGACGGCTCTGGGACCCGTCGATGTCGGACCTCGTCGCCGCCACCCTCACCGACCAGCCTGTGCCGCACCCCTTCCGACGCGGCAACGGCTGGGTGGTCGACACCGCGTCGGGTGTCGTGCCGATCGCCGAGCCGCGACCCCGCACACCGGCCGGAAGCCCCGTCCCGTCCGGCGCGGACACCGCCGCCGTGCTGGCCTCGCTGAGGATCGCGGCGCTGTGACCGACCTCCTGATTCGCGACGCTGAGGTCGACGGCGTTCCCGGACTCGACGTGGCAATCGCCAGCGGCCGGATCACAGCAGTCGGGCCGAACCTGGTCGCGCCGTCGACTGCCGCGGTGATGAACGCCGACAGCGGCGCCCTCATCCCCGGCCTGCACGATCACCACCTGCACCTGCACGCAATGGCCGCCGACGCCCTCTCGGTGCGATGCGGGCCACCGCACGTCCACGACCCCGCTGCCCTCACGGACGCGCTCGGACGCGCACCGGGCGACGACAACGGGTGGGTTCGCGGCGTCGGCTACATCGAAACCGTCGCAGGCCATCTCGACGCCGACACCCTCGACCACCTCCACGCGGCCCGGCCGGTCCGCATTCAGCACCGCAGCGGCGCGATGTGGGCACTCAACAGCGCGGCCGTACTCGCCGCACGTCTCAACGAGGCATCTCATCCCGGTGTCGAACGCGCACCAGACGGCCGGCCGACCGGGCGAGTGTGGCGCGCCGACACCTGGCTGCGCGACCGTCTCCCCCCGTCCCGGCCGCTGCGCCTGAACACCATCGGCGCCACCCTCACCCGGATGGGGGTCACCGGAGTCACCGACGCCACCCCCGACCTGACCCCACACTCCCGTTCCGCGATCGAGGCATCGATCGCGGACGGCAGCCTGCCCCAACGAGTGCACCTGCTCGGCGCACCCGTGGATCTCGAAACATTCTCTCCTCCAGCACGTCTGACCGTCGGTCCGTACAAAATCATCCTCGCCGACTCCGGGCTCCCGGACCTCGACGACCTGGCCGCCCGGATCCGTCAAGTCCACGACCGAGGCCGGGCGGTCGCCGTGCACTGCGTCACCCGCGAGGCGCTGCTGATCCTGCTGGCGGTGCTCGATGAGGTCGGGACCATCCCCGGCGACCGCATCGAGCACGGCGCGATCATCCCCGCCGAGACGATCGACGACCTCCACCGGCGCGGACTCACCGTGGTCACCCAGCCCGGCTTTCTCGCCGACCGCGGCGACGACTACCTCCGCGACGTCGACGAGCGAGACCTACCCGATCTGTACCGCTGCCGGTCGCTGATCGACGCTGGCGTACCAGTCGCATTGTCCAGCGACGCCCCCTGCAGCCCCGTCGACCCCTGGGCGGCGATCACCGCCGCCGTAACCCGCCGCGCCCCGACCGGGGCAATCGTGCGGAGCAGTGAATGCATCACCGCCGCACAGTCATTGGCGCGCTACCTCACTCCCGCGGACGACCCGGTCCTATGCGCCCCCCTCGCCGACGTACTCGCCGCACCCTCCGCCGACGCGGTCCAAGCCACCCTGATCCGTGGACACTGTGCCTATCTGGGTTAGAGCAGGGTTAGAGCGACCAGACGCCCGCGGAACGCATCGCAGACAGCGGCCATACCGTTCTCTCACCCAATACCTTCCACCGGCTTTGGCTTGACGCCTGTGAACGCGGTGGCCGATCCGCAGACCCCAATCACCGGGCAACATTCACCGCGTGGGCCCAGGCCGCAGGCGCGGTGGTCGGTGTCGTCCGTGCAGTGCCCACGACAGCTTCTCGCCAGGCCCGCACGGTGATCGGAAATGTCCTCCGGCACAGTGGCGTATGAATGGGCCGGGAACGTAATGCCCGCGACACACAGTTCGCTCCTAATGCGTGCCGAACCGCCTGCCGGGTCATGCTCTAGTGCGGCCGCGGGCTGAGGTGAACGGTGATCCCTACTCGGTCAGGTCAGGCCACAGGGTCCGCAGGAGTCGGTCGGCCCAGTCGCCGGCGACGGTGCCGTGACGCAGCGCCGCGGCGAGGTAGGAGCCGATGATGATGTTGATGGTCTGATCGGTGTCGAGGTCCGCCGGTAGGGCACCGGCGGCGATACCGGCGGCGAGAACATCGATCATGGTGCGGCGGCGGGCGGCGGTGACGGCGCGGAACAGGTCGGTGAACTCGGGGTCCTGATCGGTCAGGATCGCCGCGATCGTCCCCATACCGGCTTGTTCCTCGAGGACCCGGCGGGTGTCGTCGAACATCCACAGCAGTTGCTGCCGAATCGGCAACTCCTCCGGAATGCGGGGGGCGTCCTCGTCCACGGCCGCCGCCAGCGCCGCCCGCAACATCTGCGCCCGGTCCTGGTAGTGCCGGTAGATGGTGGTCTTCGCGACACCCGAGCGTGCGGACACCGCGTCGATGGTGACCCGTTGCGGGCCCTGGGTGCGCAGCAGGTCAAGGGTGGCCGCGATGATCCGGGCAATGCTGCGTTGTCCGCGCAGCGCATAGGTCGGAGCCTGCGGCGATGGACCCTCTGTCGTGGGCATTGTTGTCGCGTCCTCTCGGTCGTGGTCCTGCTTCACTCGGCCCGGCCGGGCGTTTCCCGCCGCCCGGATGAGGTCGGGAAAGACGCTCAGCGAACCTTCAGAAACATTCGCTACGCTTATCGTATCGTAGCGTTACGGTGTGGTGCGACTCCCAGCCGGTGTGACGCCACGAGCGACTCCGCTTTCACAGGAGGAAGCACGAGATGACACCTACATCGGCACCCGAACGAGCACATCGGTCGTTCACAGCGAGCACGCACGACCCCAGCGGCCATGACCCGTGGTCCCCGATGGTGCCGCTGATCGCGGTCGCCGCGGCGGCGCCGACCGCGACATTCACGGCAGTCGTGGCCCACTCCGTGACCACCGGAGCCCTGACCGCGTTACTGATGTTCGCAGCCGTCATTCTGGCTGCCCGAATGATCTGACCGAGCGTGCACGGATGTCGGCCGCAACCGATCCCACCCACCCACAAAGGAATCCCAGCAATGAATCTGCCGAGAACGCCCACCCACACCCTCTATGGGTCCGTCGCCTACGGCGGGTCGATGAGCACCCTCGACATCAAGTCCCACATCGAGGCCATGTTCGACTCGACCCGGCCCGCACCGGACGAACCCGCTGCCCGGAATCCACCCTCTCCGCACCCCACTGAGACCCGGTAACGTCGCGTTCCTCGAAACCTACTCGGGCACAGTACGTTATGTGCGACAGATGCGACTGAACCGAGCGACCGCCATGACGAATGTTGCTCGATCGAGGGTGTCGATCTTTTCGCAGGATCGACACAGGCGGATCCTCGCCCAGTCCATTCGCCCCAAGCAGGGGCGATCGGTCGATGCGCGGCTTGCGAGTCCTCAGCACCTGGGCGGCACGGAGCAGGCACGGCGCCTTCTCCCAGGAACCGCCCGGGGCCGGCAGCCTTCTCAATGCAATGTCTAGAGGAGAGCAAAACGCAAATATAGTTGATCGTTCAATTACATAGGGCGTTGCATCCTGCTGATTCAGCAGGGTTGTGACCGAAAACTGTTTGTACGGAAGGACATCATGGTTAACAGTTCGACTCAGCACAGTGGTTCCATCGGAACCGTAGCCCAGCTGGGAATCCCCCAGGAGGTGGACGTGGCGATCGTCGGGTCCGGCGGCGCCGGCCTGATGGCGGCACTGACCGCCGCCAAGGAAGGCGCACGAGTCCTCGTGGTCGAGTCCCGCGAGATCGTCGGGGGCGCCACCGGGATCTCGGCGGGTGCCGCCTGGATCCCGAACCACGGCTTCTCGACCAAGGCTTTGAAGGTGAACGACGACCTGGACCAGGCCCGACGGTACATCTACGGCCAGGGCCGCGACCAGATCCTCGACCACGATCTGGTGGAGAAATTCCTGGAAACCGGACCGCACGTCGCCCGGTTCATCGAAGAGCACACCCGTTTCGGGTGGATCCCGACGATCTGGCCGGACTACCGATCCGACATCGACGGTGCGTCCGTCGGTCGGGCACTGTTTCCCGGCCCGTACTCCCCGGAGGGACTGGGGAAGGATGCGAAGTTCGTGCGACCGGCCCTGACGACGGGCATGGCCAAGAACCCGCTGCCGTTCTGGCTACTGGGTGGGATCGGCATCGACGACGTCTGGCTCGCCGGACCGGCATTGGTCGGAGCGCTGCTCGAGGCGGGCCTGCGCAACGGTGTCGACGTACGCGTCGAGACGCCCGCGACCCGGCTGATCATGGACGGGTCGGGGGTGCACGGGATCGTCGTCCGGTCGGACGGTGTCGAGCACACGGTGCGCGCCACCAGGGGCGTCCTGCTGGCCAGCGGCGGCTTCGAGAGCTCGACCGACATCACCACCGCCTACCTCGACGCACCCTTCGGCGTGCAGGTCTCCCCCAAGGGCCATGACGGCATCGCGGTGCAGCTGGCCCAGGAAGTGGGCGCCGATCTGACCGGCATGGAGGACGCCTGGTGGATGCCCGGGGTGCAGCTGCCCGGCGAGGAGCTCGAAGGCCGCCCACTCGCGCGGGTGTTCTTGGGCGAACGCGCGCTGCCACACAGCATCATGGTCAACAACAAGGGCGAACGCTTCGCCAACGAGGCCCTGCCCTACGACCAATTCGGACAGATCATGCGCGAGGTCGACCCGGAGACCGGCACCATGCCGAACGCCACGGCGTGGCTGATCTTCGACCACAACTACTGGACGAAATACGGAATCTTCGGCGTCACGCCGGGCGGCGAGGTGCCCGGCTACCTCCACCGTGCCGGCACCCTGTCGGAGCTGGCGAGCAAGATCGGGGTCGACGAGGCGGGGCTGCTCCGCACGGTCGACCGGTTCAATCCCGAGGCAGCACGAGCGCGTGACCCGCAGTTCCACCGCGGTGACACGCTGTTCGACCGCTACTTCGGCGCCTACTCTCCCCGGCTGGGTAAGAACTCGCCCGACGCCCGGTTCCCCGCCGCCACCGCCAAGGCCCGCAAGGGCATCGCCGCGGCGATCGGTCCGATCGTGAGCAAACTCGCCGGGCGGGTAGCGAGGAAAAACGACCCCGAACGTGTCCGTTCCCTCGTGGTCGGGCCCCTGGCGAAGATCATCCGGCCCGTGCTGAACAGCCCGAAGTCGAGCGTGCTGGCACCGGTCGACACCGCCCCGTACTACGCGCTCGAGGTCGAGGCCAGCGCGCTCGGCACCGTGGGCGGCCCGAAGACCGACGCAGCCGGGCGCGCGCTCGACACCGAAGGCAACATCATCGCGGGCCTGTACGCCGCCGGCAATTCCGGTGGCGCACCCACGAAGGGCTTCTACGGAGGCGCCGGCGGGACCATCTCCCTCGGGCTCGTCTTCGGCTATCTGGCAGGACGGGAAGCAGCCAGCCGTCACAAGGACGCCTGAGCAACTCTTCGGTTACCTCGACCGCCGAGACGGCGGTCGAGGTAACCCCCTCGCCGACTCAGCGCAACTGTGACTCCTCCGGAATACGTCCGCCGCAATCACCAATAGCACTCCGCAATCCGTCGACAGTCGGCCACACAGTTTCTGGCAACGAAAGCTCGTCCGAGAACACCAGTTTCACCCGATGAGCACTGGCACCCAATCCCTCACTCCGAATCGGGCGACCGGATCGATCTTCAGATGCACCACCGGGGTCGATTTCCGCTGTATGGATCGTTTTTGGAACGGCCACGGTCCCGCATCAGGTAGCCGACGCGCCGCCCGCACCCCTCCCCGAACCGAAATCACCGGTGGCGGCAGTCCACCCCAGGAAACACTCCCCGAAATACCGCACCCCAAAGGTCACGTTCATCGAGTCCGCCGACCAAACCGGCACTCCGCGAGCAGACCACCCTTGTCGATCACGATGATTGACGGAGCGCTCGGCCGGGGCGCAGCACTCCAGGTTTGCCGACTGCGTTGCGACGGCCCCTGATCGACGACGGGCCGGCTCCTGCAGCAGGGCGAAGACGCGTTCGATCGAAATGTCTTGCAACGGCGGGAGAACTCCTCCGACACAATGTTGATGCTTCGGCATGGAATTCGTCGAACCACCCTGCGGGACCAGCAAAGACGTTTGCTCGACGATAGGTTCGTGATTCACCTGGACGCGGCTGAAATTAACGTCGCTGTTTCGCGAACCTCGACGCACCATCACTCCCCATGGACCGTTCTTGTTCCTCGTAACGCAGTCAACCAATCGGTCAAAGGCAGCGGTCCTGGCGCAGTCGACCGTCGTCGTCGGCGTCCCTGAGGCACACGGCAGGAGGGACATCGACCGATGTCCCTCCTGCCGTGTACAGCGTTCGCGTTCCCGCGACGACCGGCCGCCGCGAGACCGGGCTTCATCGGATCGACGCCTCGTAGCTCGCACGATTGTGCACCTGCACCTGTTCGGTCACGTTGGCCGACTCGTCACTCAGATACGCGCCGCCGCCAACCAGCATGATCAACGCGCCGCAGATCCACGCGGTCCAGGCCGCACCGTCACCGGCGAACAACCCGACCCACGGCGCGATGAAAAGCGCCAACCCCACCACCGACAGCGCCCAGTGATCCTTCGTGGGATCCCGCGCGATCAGCGACCACGCCGCATAGATAGTCACCAACGCACCGAATCCCAGGGTGAGCCCCGCACCAACGGGCGTGGTGTCCGCCCACCACGACGCCGACATCGTGACAACACCGAGGAACATCGCCGACCATCCCGACCACGAATTCCGGATCGTCATTGTTTGGGCCGTCATTGTTCAGGCACCTCCCACATTAAGATACGCTACGGGTATCGTAGCTATGTCAAGTGTAGCGCTCCACGGCCAGGCGATATTCCGTGATGAGATTTCGGCACCGAAAGGCAGACGGTCGACACGACGCCACCACGGCGAGGACATGTCGCCGACACCTTAGCCGTCGCCCGCGGGGATCACGACACCGTGCTGACAATGTGAGCCGGTATGCGGAAGGCTTCGGGGTCGGTAGGTTGGCCGTAGGAGACCATCAGGGCGTGCATGGTGTTCCGTTCTCAGGGCAGTTCTCAGGGTTGGACGGGATGAAGGGCGAAGTCGTAGTGCGTCTCGCGCCCATCTGAGCTGGTTCGAAATCTAGGTCAGGCGGTATTCGGTCTGGGATGACCGTGTCGCCCACCCACGGCTCACGGCTCACGGCTCACGGCTCCGGATTACGGACCATCGAATCAGTGCGTGACCAGAATAGGTTTCGCCAGCCGATCACATCGTCCACGCGGGTCTGCACGCTGCGGAAGCCGCCCGCTCCGGTGGCGTCGAGGGCCTTCATCGGCAGGCCGGCAGTGACGTAGAGCTTCGCAGCGCGACGGGTGCATCTTTGCCGGTGTAGTCCAGCAGGAATCCGGACTACAGGAAGAAGGGCGTCTTGTCGACGTCGCCGTACACGAAGACGTTCTCCCACGGCACGAGAGCTTTACCGAAGACGAGATGGTGTCGTTCTCGTCCATCCGGCTCGTCAGCGGGTAGTCGAACGACGGGCTGCCGATCACGGCGGGCCTATTGGGCGTAGGACTTGCGGCAGACCAGCCTCACGCTTCCGCTGCTCCCGTGCCTGGCGGAATCCTGATTGTAATTTGTTCCAAATGCCGTACAGAAAGATGTGCCCTAGAACACGCCTGCTTCGTATCGTGGCGCTTTAGGCATTGCCAGTCACGTGCACCTGAACGAGGGCTACCCCGCCAGGCGGGGTTCACAGTGCCGAGTCACCCACTGGGCCTTCCCTTTGCGGTGCACCGCGTGTGACTCACGTTTTCGCGGCGAAACTCGACCAGCTCGCGCAAGTTTGCTCACCACATGAGAGAGAGTCAGAGATGTCACTGAACGGAAAGATTGCGATCGTCACCGGTGCTGCACAAGGCATCGGGGAGGCCACCGCGAAACGATTGGCTGCCGAGGGCGCGACGGTGATCGCAGCAGACATCCAGGACACGGCGCGCACGGTGGATGCCATCGTCACCGCCGGCGGCAAGGCCGAGGCGCACGTGCTCGACGTGCGGATCAAGAGCAACTGGGCGGAGACCGGACGCGAAGTGCTCGAGCGACACGGCCGCGTCGATCTGCTCGCCAACGTGGCGGGTGTGGTCAATATGCTCAGCGAGGACAGTGTCGTCGGGCTCACCGAAGAAGCGTGGGACCACGTCATCGGCACCGACCTCAAGGGCGTGTGGCTGGGCATGCAGGCGGTGATTCCGAACATGATCGAGCGCGGCGGTGGACGGATCGTCAACATCTCGTCGATGGCGGCGCTCCGTGGCCTGCCGAATCTCGCATCCTATTCGGCTGCGAAGGGCGGGGTCATCTCCCTCACGAAGCAGGCCGCGGTCGAGTACGGAGACAAGAACATTCTCATCAACGCCATCTGTCCGGGCACGATCGACACCCCGATCCTCGCGGACATCACCGACGAGATGCGCGAAGCGAACGCCAATGCCCACATCGTCCGGCGCCTGGGTCAGCCGTCCGAGATCGCCTCGATGGTCGCGTACCTCATGCGCGAGGGCAGCTTCCTCACCGGCGAGATCTACCCGGTGGACGGTGGCTGGGCGGCCAAGGGCAACTTCTGACGGAGTTTGTGCCCACCGACAAACGTGCTCGCTCCGACCTCTTCTCCGGCCGGGGCGAGCACGCCATTCTGTGATCCACGACATAACCGATGTAACCAAGATCGAGGAGATGCGCCGTGGACGAGCAGCATTGCACTTTCGGCCTGTGGTACGACTTCCGCAATCCGGCGCGGTGGCCGCGTACCTTCACCGACTTCTACGCACAGAGTCTCGAGCAGATTGCGTGGGCCGAGAGCCGCGGAATCGAGTCGGTGTGGCTGACCGAGCACCATTTCATGACAGATGGGTATACCCCGTCGCCGTTCGTGCTGGCTGCCGCAATCGGAGCCCGGACCGAATCGATGCGAATCGGCACGAACCTGATCGTCTCCCCGCTGCACAACCCGATTCGGCTCGCCGAAGATTCCGCGACACTGTCGCTGCTCACGAGTGGTCGCTTCGACCTCGGTGTGGGGCAGGGCTATTGGCAACCGGAGTTCGCCGCCTTCGGTCGAGCTTTGCGCAACCGGCCCAGCCTGCTCGAGGAAGGCATCGATCTGATCCGGCGCGCGTGGTCGGGTGAACCCGCCGAGTTCCACGGCAAACGATTCGACTTCCCAGCGCTCCCGGTCACTCCGCAACCGGAATCCATCCCACGCGTTCTGGTGGGCGCGATGGCCGAACCTGCGATCGAGCGGGCCGCGCGGATCGCAGACGGGTATCTGAGCACGCAGAATGCGCACCACGAGATGTATCTCGATGCCCTCGAGCGCGTCGGCCGGTCGCGGGACGACGGTCGCATCTACGCCGGCCAGTGGGCGGTGGTGGCCGACGACCCCGAGCGCGAATGGGCCCGCATCGGTGAGCACGCTCTGTACCAGATCAACGGATATATCGAGATGGGGGCCTTCGGGCCGCCCGAATCCACTCCCACCTTCGCGACACCGCAGGACCTCCTCGACGCCGGCGCCTTCACGTTGTGGGATGTCGACACCGCCGTTATCGAACTCACGGCGCTGCTGGCATCCCGCCCGCAGATCAAGGACGTGCACTTCTGGGCGCAACTGCCCGGCGAGCCGGTCGACAGCGGCTCGGCGCGCATCGAACTGCTCACCTCTAAAGTGATTCCCCAGGTCCGCGCCGCGGTCGCGACCGCCCGGCAGGAGGTTTCCGGATGACCCCAATACCGTCGCCCGGTTCCAGCAGTCCGCTGGTGATCACCGACTTCCTCTTCCGAGCGCAGGAGCTGTTTTCGGCGAAAACGATCACCCAATATCAGGACGGCGAGAGGACCTTCGAGTACACCTACGGCGACTACGCGGACCGAGTCTTCCGGCTGGCCGCGGCGCTGGTCGACCTCGGGGTCCGGCCCGGCGACCGCGTCGCAACCCTTGCATGGAACCACTACCGCCATCTCGAGCTGTATCTGGCCGTCCCCCTTGCAGGGGCCGTGCTCCACACCGTCAACCTGCGGCTCGAACCCGACGAGATCGCTTACATCGTCGACCACGCCGATGACCGGATCGTCTTCGCCGACACCTCGCTGCTTTCCCTTCTCGACACGGCGCGGGCGCGACGACCCGACATGGCGGTGATCACCACCGACGGCGACGGTGCCGCGCTGCCGAGCCAGGACGGATTGATCGCCTCGGCTCACCCGCTCACCGAGCCGGTGCCTCGGGACGAGAACGACCTCGCGGCACTGTGCTACACGTCCGGGACGACAGGGTCGCCGAAGGGTGTGGGATATTCGCATCGGGCGTTGTACCTGCATACGTTCACGGCGTGCCTGGTCGACGGGCACGCGATCGGTGAGCGCGACACCGTCTGCCATGTCGTGCCGATGTTCCACGCCAATGCTTGGGGTATTCCGTTCGCCGCGTTGATGACCGGAGCGAACCAGGTCCTCCCCGGAGCTCACCCCGCTGTACCGGATATTGTGGCGATCCTTGCGCACGAGCGGGTTACGTACACCGGGATGGTGCCTACCGTGGCGGTCGATCTGGTCCGTCACGCGCTCGCCTCGGGTTCCGACCTCACGTGCCTGCGCGCGCTCGTACTCGGCGGTTCGACCCCGACACCGGAGCTGATCCGCAGCATCGAAGAGGATCTCGGGGTGCGGGCCTATCAGGGCTGGGGCATGACGGAGTTGTCTCCGATGGGCACCTTCGCGCGCCCTCCCCGCTCGGCCGACGGCGATCCGCGGCGGCGTTACGACTACATCCGCCGGCAAGGCCGCTTACTGCCCGGGCTGCGGTGGAAGCTTATCGACGACGACGGTGCTGTAGTTCCGCACAACGGCGTGGACAGCGGTGAGCTCCTCATGCGTGGTCCGTGGGTGGCCGAACGCTACTTCCGCGACGAGCACCCCGAGGCGTTCGTCGACGGCTGGTTGCGGACCGGCGACATCGCGACCATCGACGCCGAGGGCTACCTGACCATCGTCGATCGGGTGAAAGACCTGATCAAGAGCGGCGGTGAATGGATCAGCTCGCTCGCGCTCGAGCAGGCCCTGACGACGATTCCCTACGTCGCGGAGGCAGCGGTGGTCGCGGTTGCGCACGAGCGGTGGCAGGAACGCCCCTTGGCGTTCGTGGCTCCCGAGACCGGGCACGCCCTCGATTCCGCTGGGGTACTGGACTCCCTCGCTGCCCTTGTCCCGCGGTGGTGGCTGCCCGAACGCATCCAGATCGTCGAGTCCCTGCCCCGCACCAGTGTGGGCAAACTGGACAAGAAACGCCTGCGCCGTGCGGTCGCAAACCAGCTGTTTGTGGATTCCCACAACGGGTCTGCGGCGGGTCCTCTTACGTGAGGCGCCGATCACATTAGCGTCGGTCCCATCGGCCCGGCCAGGGGCATCCGCCGTCACGAGGAGGAACACCGTGAAGTTCGGGATCTTTTATGTCCTGGAGTGCCCGGACCACGATTTCGCGCGGGCCTACCGGGAGATGCTCGAGCAGATCTCCTACGCCGAGCGGCTCGGCTTCGACGAGGTGTGGTTGGCCGAGCACCACGGCACCGACTACGGTTCGATGCCCTCGCCGCAGGTCGCCGCCGCGGCGATTGCCGAACGTACCGAGCGGATGCGTATCGGCATCGCGGTGAGCAATCTGACCTTCGACTGGCCGGTGCGCATCGCGGAGGACTACGCGATGGTCGACGTGCTGTCGGGTGGGCGACTCGATTTCGGTGTGGGACGTGGTTACCAGCCGCAGGAATTCCACAACATGGGTGTCGGCGATATACAGGGTGAGAGCCGAGAGGTGTTCGTCGAAGCTCTCGAAATCGTGCGAGGACTGTGGAGCAAGCCGGTAGGCGAGCCGTTCTCCTTTCATGGCAAGCACTTCGACCTCGACAACGTCGACTGCCGGCCCACCCCGGTGCAGCGCCCGACCCCGCCGATCTACATCGCCTCGATCAGTCCCGAGACCCTCGACCTGGCCGCGGACCAGGGCTATAACATGTTGGTCACCCCCACCTTGATGACGATGCCCGAACTGAATGCGTTCGTCGTCGACGCGAAACGCCGGTTGCGCGATCACGGCCGCGACATCCTCGATCTCGATTTCCCGATGAACTGGCAGATCCACCTCGCAGATACCGAGGAGACCGCGGTAGAGAATGCCCGCGACGCGTTGACCTGGTATTTCGACGCGGCCTTGGCTGCGGTTCCCCAGGGCCCGGAGGTGCCGCCGACGTACGAGCGGTACGCCGAGTTGGTCACCGCGACCGACGAGGCCGGCGGAATGACCGTCGAGGGCCTGCGCGATGGCGGCGTCGTCTACGTGGGTGACCCCGACGGGCTGATCCGGCAGATCGACGCCCTGCACGACGAGACCGGCCTGCAGCACCTGATCTGCTGGATGCGTTTCGGCGGACTCGAGCACGAAAAGGTCATGCGCTCGCTCGAACTGTTCGCCGAACACATCATCCCCCGCTTCCGGGACCGCGAACCCGTCGTGCCCCGGGCCCTGCGTGACCACCCGGTGCCCCACATCTCTTCTCATCTGCTCAACCCCACTTCCCTACTCGCACAGGAGGACACCATGGGATTTCTGCCCGTCGAGAACGACCGCAGCATCTACTTCGAACACCACCGCGGTGAAGGTCGGCCGATCGTCCTGGTCCATGGCTGGGGCGCGACCGCCCGCGCCTGGGACACCACGCTCCCGGCGCTGCTTGCCAACGGAAACGAAGTCGTCACCGTCGATCTGCGGTGCTGCGGCCGCTCCGACAAGGACTTCGACGACGTCACGATCGCAGCGTTGGCCTCCGACATCGTCCGGCTCGTCGACCATCTCGGCCTCGATCGACCGGTGGTCAACGGCTGGTCGCTCGGTGGCGCCGTCGCCACCGCGGCGGTCGCGCAGCTCGGCGACCGGGCCTCGGCGCTGGTGCTCACCGGTGGTGCCTCCCCGCGGTACACCGCGACCGACGACTGGCCACACGGTGGTGCGGTCGCCGACGTCGAAGCCGTGCTGGCGTCGGCTGCCGCCAACCGCGCCGAAACCTTCCGCGGGGTCGCCGCCGCGGTGTGCGCCGAGAATCCCGGCGAGGCCGTGCTCGATTCGATCTGGGACATGTTCATGGCGATGGGCCCACGTGGCGACGATTCACTGCGCGATCTGGCCACGGTGGATCTACGCAAGGAAATCGCCTCGCTCGAGGTACCGATCCTGCTGCTGCACGGCCGCGCCGACGCGTTCGTCCCCTTCTCCGCCGCCGAAGCCGTGCCCACGCTAAACCACCGCGCCGAGGTCGTCGAGTTCACCTCCAGTGGCCACGCACCGTTCCTCGAGGAGCGCGATCGCTACCTCGCCGAGCTGACAGGATTCCTGAACCGATGAGCACACCCAAGACCTGGCTGGTCACCGGCGGATCCCGCGGCATCGGTCGCGCCGTCGTCGAGAACGCGACTGCGCGCGGCGACCGGGTCGCAGTGTTCGCCCGCAAGCCTGCCACCGAGCAGTGGACGCACCCCGAGCGGGTCGTGGAGATCCCCACCGATATCAGTGACGCTGCCGCCCTGAGGCTCGCTGTGGACACGGTGTTCGAGACGTTCGGTTCGCTCGGCGTGGTGGTCAACGCCGCCGGCGTGCATCGCGGCGGCCGGATCGGGGACCTTTCGCGTGCGCACTGGGACGAGGTGCTCGCCACCAACCTCACCGGGGCGTTCGAACTCGCCCGCACGGTGGTCCCGCGCCTGGAGGACGGCGCGTCGATCATCAATGTCGGTGCCGTCGTGGGTTTCCGGGGTTTTCCCGGAGATGTCGCCTACGGCGCGGCGAAGGCCGGGCTCAGCGGATTGACGCAGGTGCTGGCCGTCGAGCTGGCCCCACGGGGCATCCGGGTGAATCTGGTGATTCCCGGGGTCGTGGATACCGACATGACCTCGGCGTTGACCGGACGGGCGCGCGAGCGGCTTGTCGGGGCGATCCCGATGGGCCGTACCGGCCGTGCCGAAGAGATTGCGCAGGTCATCGTAGGTGTCGCGGATTCGACCTACATGACTGGCAGCATCGTGGCCACCGACGGCGGGTTGATGAGCTCGTTCAGCTCCCGCTCTTGATCTCCGAGCCGTTGTAGCGGCCTACAACGACCCGAAAGACGGCGTGACCCACACCACAGCGGCCCGGCTACTCTCGACATCAGCAGATCGGAAGTCCTTCCCATACTGCAGGATTCGTCCGAATTTCCTCTTTCCAAGGAGCTCACATGGACAGTGTCGCGAATACTGGAAGCCTCGAAGCGGCCAACAAGAAGCTCGTCGCCGAATTCATGGAGGTTTTCTCCACCGGCAACGTCGAGGCGATTCTCGGCTACCTCGCCCCCGCCGCCACCTGGTGGGTTGCCGGCAGCATCGAGGGAATCTCCGGAGCCAAGACCAAGCAGGAATTCCGCGAGATGCTCTCGGGCCTGTCCGCCAACACCAAGTCCGGCGCGATCGCCCTGACCCCACGTGCGTGGACCGCCGAAGGTGACCGTGTCGCCGTGGAAACCGAGTCGTACTCGGAGATGAATAACGGCCGCGTCTACAACAACCTCTACCACTTCGTCTTCGAGGTCCGAGACGGACTCATTCAGTCCGTCAAGGAGTTCCTCGATACCGAACACACGCGGGCCGTATTCCTCTGATCCCGAACCACTCCCCCATTCACCCTCTTACGCAAGGAGATACATCCATGGATGTCGGAATGCTGCTCGTCTTCCAGAACTACCACGCAAACGTCAGTGATCAGGAGGTGTTCGTCCGCGAGCTCGAAATGGGCGTCGCCGCGGAAAAGTACGGTTTCAACGCCGTCTGGTCCGCTGAGCACCACTTCGACGACTACTCGATGTGTCCGGACAACATGCAGATCATGTCGTATCTCGCGGCACGCACCTCGACGGTCAAGCTCGGTACCGGTGCCGTGATCCTGCCGTGGAACAACCCCGTCCGCGTTGTCGAGAAGATGACGATGCTCGACATGATGTCGGGTGGTCGCGCCCTGTACGGCATGGGCCGCGGCCTGGCCAAGATGGAATACGACGCGTTTGCAATCCCGATGGACGAGGCGCGGAGCCGTTTCATCGAAGGCGCCAAGATGACCATCGAGGGCCTGCGCACCGGCGTCGTCGACAACCCCGACGGGGAGTTCTACCCGCAGTCGCGGGTCGAGATCCGCCCCGCCCCGAACCCGGCGTACGAGTGGGGACGCGACCGTCTGTTCGGCGCCGCGATGTCGCCCGACTCGGTACCGGTCATCGCCGATCTCGGCGTGCGCATGATGACCTTCATGCAGTTCGAGTTCGACAAGCACGTCGAGACGATCACCCGGTGGCGCGACCTCTACCGCGAGCGCTGGGGCACCGAGCCGCTGCCGCCGGTCATCCAGGACTTCGTGGTCTGCCACGAGGACGAGGAGGAAGCACGCCGACTCGCCTACGCGCACACCACCCGCTACTTCCTGTCGGTCATCAAGCACTACGACTTCGCCGGCGAGCACTGGCGGAACACGAAGGGCTACGAGACCTACCAGGTGGGCGCGGACATGATCCGCGAAGCCGGCATGGAAGCCGCCGCCGACGCCTACGTCGAGGCCAACGTGTACGGCACGCCAGAACAGATCGTCGAGAAGTACGCGGCCCGGCACGAGAAGATCGGTGACTTCTTCGCCAACGCCGCCTTCGCGTTCGGTGGCATGCCGATCGACCAGGCCGAAAAGGCACTGAAACTCTACGGCGAGAAGGTCGTCCCCGAGCTCCAGAAGATGAAGGCACCGGTTCCGGCCAGCGCCTGACCCCCAGCACAGGCGGTGCCCGGGCACACACCGGGCACCGCCTGTCCCATCCCGTCGGAGGACAATATGAATTCCACTGCCACTCGAGACTTCACCATCGAATTCCGCGATGTGATGGCCAGCGTGTGCACCCCGGTTACGGTGGTGACCGCACTGGACGGTGCCCGCCCGCACGGCACCACCGTGAGCGCCTTCGCGTCGCTGTCGGTGAACCCTCCGATGGTCCTGGTCGCCCTCGACCGCGGCTCCGACCTGCTCGCGGTGATACGTGAGCACGGCAGGTTCGGAATCAACGTCCTCGGCCGTGGTCAGGACGACCTGGCCCTGACCTTCGCCCGCAAGGGCACCGACAAGTTCGACGGCATCGGATGGACGCTGTCCGCAGGTGTGCCCCGCATCGACGGCGTACCCGGGTGGGTGGCATGCAGTGCCGCCGAGTTGGTCGATGGCGGTGACCACGTCGTCGTTCTCGGGCGCGTCGAGCACGCCGATCGGGTGGATCACCCGCCGCTGACATATCACCTGCGCACCTTCGGCACCCACAGCGCAGAACAGGAGTAGCCGCCATGCCACGGACCCCCGCCCAGGATGTCGAACTCGCGGTCGAGACCCTCGCCGCCGGCGGCATGGTCGTCGTCGTGGACGACGACGACCGTGAGAACGAAGGCGATCTCGTCGCAGCCGCGGCGTCGATCACTACCCAGCAGATGGCGTTCATCGTCCGGCACACCACCGGCATCGTCTGCGCGCCGATGACGACGCACCGCGCCGACGCACTCGACCTCCCGCTCATGGTCGAACGCAACACCGATGCACACGGCACCGCCTTCACCGTCACCGTCGACCACGTCTCCACCGGCACCGGCGTCAGCGCCGCAGACCGAGCCGCCACGGTGCGCGCTCTCGCCGCCGATACGACGGTGCCCGCGGACCTGCGCCGACCCGGCCACATCTTCCCGCTGCGCGCCCGCGAGGGCGGGGTCCTGGCACGCGCCGGCCATACCGAGGCGACCGTCGACCTGCTTCGGCTCGCCGGTGTCGGTGACGTGGGAGTGATCGGCGAGATCGTCGCCGAGGACGGCTCCATGCGCCGCGGCGCCGACCTGATCGAGTTCGCCCGCGAGCACGACCTACCGATATTGCGCATCGCCGATCTGGTCCGCTACCGCACCGCAACCGAACCATTCGTCGAACTCGTCGCCGAATCGGCCATGCCCACCGAATTCGGTCAGTTCCGGGCGGTGGCGTTCCGGTCGGTCCTCGACGGGACCGACCACCTCGCGCTGGTGATGGGCGACGTCGCGGCCGCAGGACGCACACCGGACGGAGTGCTGGTGCGGGTGCACAGCGAATGTCTCACCGGTGACATCCTCGGCTCCCTGCGCTGCGACTGCGGAGCCCAACTCGAACGAGCCCTCGCCGAGATCGCCCGCGAGGGATGCGGAGTGCTGGTATACCTGCGGGGCCACGAAGGGCGTGGGATCGGACTCGCTCACAAAATCCGCGCCTACTCACTGCAGGAACAGGGACTCGACACCGTCGATGCCAACCGCGCACTGGGGCTGCCCGACGACTCACGAAGCTACGGTGTCGGCGCACGCATCCTCGCCGACCTCGGCGTCCGCCGGATGCGGCTGATCACCAACAACCCGAGCAAACTTGGCGGTTTGGAGGGTTATTCGATCGACATCGTCGGCCGCGTCACGCTCCCCACCGTGATCACCGCCCACAACGTGCGGTACCTGCGCGCGAAGCGGGACCGCATGGGACACGACCTCGATACCGCCCTCCCGACAGTAATCGCTACCTGAGAAGGCGGTACGTTGTGATATTCCACAAAGGCGGCAGGGTAGGGATACAGCGACTGCATCCGCGGAAATGAGGGACAAAGCATGGCAGTGCTGCGGAGCATGGGTACCGAGACGATGACTCCGCATCCCGGCGCTACCGGCGACGCGACGCTGTCCCCGACCGGCCGACCACGCGAACGCGATGTCATCACCGCCTTCGCCGAGATCACCGGCGAGGCCATCGGCGATGCCGACCTCGAACAGCTGCTGCGCTCGGTGTGCGTGAAACTCTGCAGCGTGATCGGGGTGTCACGCTCGTCGCTCTACCTCAAGAAGCCTGACGGCCGCTTCCGCGGCGCCGCAGGTCACTGCTCCGACGAAGGAGACATCACCGAGGCCGTCAAACGACAGGAGTCGGGCGTCGCCGGCGACCGGTTCAGCCGGGAGGTCATCGACACCGGACGACCGGTGCTCATCGACGATGTCACCAACGATCCGCGGCCACACCGGCGCACTATGGAGCACTGGCGGGTGCACGCAATGCTGGGCGTCCCGCTGGTGTTCGACGGTGAGGTCATCGGACTGCTCTTCGTCGACAACAAGGACCGCGAGCACCTCTACACCCAGGAAGACATCGAGATCGCTGAGATGTTCGCGCAGCTCAGCGCGCTGTTCATCAGCCAAGCGATGCTCAACGTCCGCTTGCGCAACCAGGCGTCGGAAATTGCCCGCAGCCGCAACACGCTCGCGTACCTGGCCGACGTGCACCGCAAGCTCACCAATGCCGTCCTCGAAGGCGCCGACATCCACAGCGTGGTGGCACTGCTCAGTGAACTGTCGGCCAAACCCGTCGTGCTCTACGACGAGGATTTCCGGGTGCTCGCCTGGGCTGCTCCCGCCACACTCGGTCTCGACCGTCCCCCGGTGATCTCCGATCAGATCCGCGGCATGCCGTCGGTCGAGGCCGAACTCGCGGCGCTGAGCCCCGAGCGGCCGTCCGCGGTGGTGCCGCCCACCCTGTCCGTCGGGCTCGGTCGTCGGCACCTGATGTGCCGTCTCGTGATCGAAGGCCAACCCAACGGATACCTCGGTATCGTCGAAGTCGGCCGGTCGCTCGAAACCGTGGATGCGAACCTCGCCGAGCACGGAGCGACGGTTCTCTCGCTGCAGATCCTCTCCGAACGCCGGCAGATCGAGACGCAAGGACAGGCCCGCGATGACTACCTGTCCGACCTGCTGCGCAACACCCGCGACAAGGAACACCTGCTGCGCCGCGGCCCGCAGTTCGGCATCGATCTGACCCATCCCCACATGCTGGTTCGGTTCAGTCTTTCGGCGAATCCGCGGATGACCGCCTCCGCGGCGCAACGGCTGGTCACTCGCCGCTTCCGAGAGATCCTGGGCATCGAGGAACCGGCGGCGGTGAAGCTGCCCGGCAGCATCATCGTGCTCATACCGTTGCCCGCCGGCGGCTCCGCCGAGGAACTCCGGACCGTCCGCGAACGAGTCGGACACGTGCGAACCTCGCTGCAGCCACACCTCGCGACCGGCACGACCGTCATCTCCGGAGTGTGCCGCGACGTCACCGACTTCCCGCCTGCCGCGCGCGAGATGCGCGAGGTCGCCGACATTGCGCGATCGTTCGAGTGGTCCGACGGCGTCCTCGACGTCACCGAACTCGGACTGTTCCGCGTGGTCATCAGCTCGGGCCGCGTCAAGGAAGCAGTCCGCTTCGCCCACGACTACGTCCACGTGGTCCAGGGCGCCGACGACGGACTGCTCCTCGAGACGTGGCGCGCCTTCGTCGCGGCCGAGGGACGCGTGCAAGGCGCCGCTGTCGCACTGGACGTGCACGAGAACACGGTGCGATACCGAATGGGGAAGGTCAAGGAACTGACCGGCCTGGACCCGACGAGCCTCGACGTGTTGCTCTCCGCGCGCCTGGCCTTCCAAATTCTCGACTTCGCAGCCCACTGACCAGCGCGGACACTACCCAGAGAGCGTTGTAGGAATCCACAACGCCATGCGGAAACTGCAGTGCCGCCGCAGGACACGGCCGATACGTTCTAATTATGCCCACCGACACCACCGACAGCGACCTCCTCGGAGTCGATCTCGCCGCACTGCGGGACTGGATGGACGCGCAGGGACTCGGCTCCGGCGATCTGACCGCAGTCTCTCCTATCGGAGGCGGAACCCAGAACATCATGCTCGGCTTCGAACGCGCCGGGACCCGCTATGTCCTGCGTCGCGGACCGCAGCACCTGCGCCCCCATTCGAACCGCATGATGGTCCGCGAGATGACGCTGCTTCGGGCCCTGTCCGGCACCGCCGTCCCTCACCCGACGTTCGTCGCCGGCAGCGAGGACACCGCCGTACTGGGTGCGGTGTTCTACCTGATGCACTCTGTGGACGGCTACAACGCCGCCGAACGCCTCTCCCCCGCCCACGCAGCGGACCCCAAGGTCCGCCACCGCATGGGCCTGGGAATGATCGACGCCCTCACCGAGCTCGGCCGGATCGACCACACCGCCATCGGACTGACCGACTTCGGCCGGCCGGACGGCTTCCTCGAACGCCAGGTCGGGCGGTGGAGCAGCGAACTCGAGTCGTACACACTCCTGCCCGGATACCGCACGGTGCTGCTTCCCGGCGTCGATCGGATCGCCTCGTGGCTCGACGACAATCGCCCCCGCGATTGGACACCGGGCATCCTGCACGGCGACTACCACGTCTCCAACGTCATGTTCGACCGCACCGAACCGACGGTCACGGCGATCGTCGACTGGGAGATGGCCACCATCGGCGACCCCTTACTCGATCTCGGATGGATCTTCGCGATGTGGCCCGACCTCGACGGCGGCGCCGACCTGCTGGAGAGCCGCCTCGCCGCAGCCGGCGGCCTGCCCACCCGGGCGGAACTGCTCGACCGGTATGCCGCGAACACCGAGCGTGATCTGCGCGCCATCGACTGGTACACCGCTCTCGCCGGCTTCAAGCTCGGCATCATCCTCGAAGGCACCTATGCCCGCGCCTGCTCCGGGCAGGCATCCACCGAGGTAGGCGACCGGCTGCATCGGTACGCCCTCCAACTGTTCGAGCGCACCCTACGTTTCCTCGACTGACCCCTGACCCACTGATCCACACCGGAGGTACGAAACATGGCATGGGACTTCTCCACCGAGCCCGACTTCCAGCAGAAGCTGGATTGGATGACCGCATTCGTGCGCGACGAGATCCGTCCGCTCGAAACCCTCGAACTGACCTGGCCGCAGCTGCTCGAAGCCATCGCGCCACTACAGCACAAGGTCAAGGCCCAGCAACTGTGGGCTGCGCACCTCGACCCCGAACTCGGCGGTCAAGGCTACGGCCAGGTCAAGCTCGGCCTGATGCACGAAATCCTCGGGTCCTCCCCCCTCGGACCACTCGTGTTCGGTTGCCAAGCACCCGATTCCGGCAACGCAGAAATCCTCGCCGCAGTGGGCACCGACGAGCAGAAGCGCCGCTGGCTCGACCCACTCCTGGCGGGCGAGAAGTACTCGGCCTTCGCACTGACCGAACCCGACAACGCCGGCGCAGACCCGACGAACCTGCAGACTACCGCCGTGCGAGACGGCGACAACTGGGTCCTCAACGGGCACAAGTGGTTCATCAGTAACGCGTCGACCGCCGACTTCCTCATCGTCGTCGCCGTCACCGATCCCGACGCCGAACGGCACCGCCGCGCATCGCAGTTCATCATCCCGATCGACGCACCGGGCCTCGACGTGGTGCGCGACATCGCGTCGATGGAGAACCCCTCACCTCGGGAGAACACCTACGGCTCGCACTGCGAGGTTGTGCTGCGCGACGTGCGAGTCGGTGCCGATGCCCTGCTCGGCAATCCCGGCGACGGATTTCTGATTTCCCAGAAGCGGCTCGGGCCCGGCCGTATCCACCACTGCATGCGGTGGATCGGCCAGTCCAACCGGGCCTTCGACATGATGTGCGAACGGGCCACATACCGCTTCGCGCACGGCAGCGTCCTCGGGGACAAGCAGACCATCCGCAACTGGATCGCCGACTCCGCCGCCGAAATGCAGGCCCTGCGCCTGATGACATTGCAGGCCGCGTGGGTGATCGACACCCAGGGCACCAAGGCCGCCCGCAAGGAAATCGCGATGATCAAGTACTTCGGCGCGAAGATTCTGCACGACATCATCGACCGGTCCATCCAGACCCATGGTTCCCTCGGGTTCAGCTCGGATCTGCCCCTGGACTTCATGTACCGGGCGGCCCGCGCGGCCCGTCTCTACGACGGCCCGGACGAGGTGCACCGCGACACCGTGGCCAAGCTCATCCTGCGCCGATACGAAGCCCCGGCCGACCGGATCCCAACCGAACACGTGCCCACCCGTCGGCGCGCGGCGCAGGAGCGCTACGCCGACCTGCTCGACGAGGTACTCGCCTCGGTCTGACACGAATCAAAAGGGCGGTTGTGGGCGCTTCTCCACGAGACCTCGTCCGCAACCGGCCTCCCGGCGGTGAGCCACTGCGGGCTTGGTTACTGCGCCAGATAACCACCGTCCACAGCCAGATGAGTCCCCTTCGTATCAAATCCAGTCGATGTGGACGGAGTCGATGTGGTCGAAGTGGAATCCGAACTGGTCGCTGTATCTGTCGAAGCCCTTGTTCTCCGGATAGTCGAGGGTGGCGTGCCGCTCGAGGAGTGCCACGACCCGGGCATGATCATCATTGGCCAGTGCGGCGGCGAGTTCGCGGGACTCCTCAGGGGTGAAGGGGGTGTCGGAGTTCGCGAAATCCAGGGTACGGACCCGGTAGTCGTAGCCCTCGTCGGCACCGTTGCGGACCATCACCCCACCCCTGACCCGGATCACCGCGGTCTTCGGTGTTCCATCCGGGCGCAACACCCCGGCACGGGCCATGATGTCCTCGGCCCGCACGGTCTTGAGTTTTTTGCTGGCGTCGGCACGCAGTTCGTTCGTCTCCCCCGACCGGTACCGGGACACCGCCGAGCGAGACCTGCCGATCTTCGCCGCCACCACGTCGATACCGCCGAGGCGCTCGATCGCCGCCCGCCGTTGCGCCCGCTCGGAGAACATCCGCATGCGGGATACGGCCCTGTTGCGCCCACCGGCGCAACGTGCGATCGGACGGCGGGGTGCGGCCGGCGTCGATCGCCGCCTGGCGCAAACCCTCGTTGCCGAGCTCCTTCCGCAATTGTTTGACCGTCACCTTGCTGGTCAGCCCGGCCAGTCCCCCGGTTTTGACCTGCTTCGACTTCTCCACCCCACTGGTCGCGGCATTCGCGACCGACACCTTCAGGCCGTCGAGCCCGACCGCCTGCTGGGCCGGTTTCTTGGTCCGCGGCTTCGGCAGATGCAGGGCCATCAGAGCACCCCCGCCCCTTCGTCTTCGTCTTCGTCGGCGGTGTCCTCGTCCTCGTGGTCGGTGAAGGCGGTTTTGATCGCCAGGTTCACCTCGTGCACATCCGCAGCCGACCCCATGGAGGTTAGGAGGGTGTCGGTGAGGGCCACGTCCTTTTCCACCGTCATCTTTCCCAGCGCCCCGCTTTCGTCGGCAATGTCTTGACCGTTGGGGAGCAGGTACACCCAGGAGTCGGTGACGGTGCGAATAGGCCACCGATGGTGTTCGCGGGCGATGCGCATCGCGACGCGGCGGCCCCGCCACCGGCAGTGGGCGATGATCGACGCCCGCCACAACGGTTGGTGGTGATGCTGCATCCTTGTTGCGGTCCACATGTCCGGGTTGACCATCCGCCCGATGTACCCCTTGTAGCAGGACCCGATGAATCCCTTCATCGCCGCATCCCGGGTGTCGACGGCGGTTTTGCGGGCCTCGCGCAGGATTTTCGCCCACTTGTCCAGCACCCGCCCCTGCTGCGGATACACCCAGGCCTCGGTGATGTCGAGGTCGTCGAGATCGGCGCCGATCCCACCATCCGCGGCTGGCTCCCGGAGGGCATCGAGGGTGACGGTGGTGACCCAGGTCTGCACCGGCTGATCGGCGAGCATGTGCGGGTGCGGCAACGGTAGTTTCTCGGGCAGCGACAAGGTCTGCCCGGCAGGGAGCGTGATCCGCCACAACCCGAACGGGGTGCCCTTCTCCCCTGAGGCTGCGGCGGCCGCACCGCCGGTCAGGTGCTTCGGTTGCCCGTAGCCGAGTTCGAGCATCCCGGCCGAGGCCAGATAGGCGGCGCGTTGGTCGATCGACACCAACCGGTCCGCATTGTCTAGGTCACTCGCCTCCGGGACCCGGGTCCAGCCGACCGCGGGCTCGAGGTCCCCGCGGGGGGCGCCGTCGAGCGGCGGCACCGGACCGGCGGTGGTGACCACGATGCCCTTACCGCTGCGGGTGCGTTCTCGTTTGATCTTGTCGATGATCGCGGCGCCGGTGCGGGCCGGGGTCGGCCCGGGAAGCACCCCGAGATGCTGGGCGCACCATGCCAGCCGGCGGCCCAGTTCCCGGGCCGCGGGTAGGTCGTCGTCGGGGAGATAGGTTCCTGCAGTGGGTGAGCCGAGGACACCCATATCGCCGACCCGGTTGTGCCAGCCGAAGTCCTTGTTCCAGTAGGTCCACACATACGGTTCGATCACCACATCGACCATCGAGGTGAAGTTCCCGATCGTGCGGGACAGGTGCACCACATGACCGGGTTCGCCGCGCAGCTCCCACCCGGCACCGAGCAACGGTGGGAGGGTGGCATGGAGGGTGGCGGTCAACTCGGCTGCGGCGCGGGTCCGCAACGCTTCCATGTCGTCGACGTCGTCCTCACTGCCCGGATCGATGACCCACCCGAGTAGCTCACACGCCGCCAACCCGACGATCCAGATCTGTGCGGGTGCACCCAACGGGGTCAAAGAGGCCCACCGGATCAGCTTGTCCAGCTTCTCGAGGCAATCGACCGGGCCGGTCAGCTCCCGCCCCGAAGGGGTGTACGTCCCGGCGGCCGTCACGATCAACGCATGCCCATCCGCGGCCTCACCAGCCGGCAGCGCCTCCCACACCGGCGGATCGGACGCGTCGGCCTCGGCCTCGGCGCTGACCAGCTCGGGAGACCCCGGGCTGGTGGGAGTTTCGGCGACGTCAACCTGCTCGTCCGACTCAGCGTCCCCCTGCTCGGGTGAGTCAGCGTGGGTGGCAACGGTGGGTTCCGGAACCACCGCCTGATCGGTGACACCCACCGAATCGGGTGCGTTGGAGGAACCGTCATTATCGGGGGATTCGGGGGATGTCGCCGGGGTGGTGTCAGGCAGGGTGAAGAGGGGAATTTGCTCCCACGGGGAGCTCATGACTCCTGCTCGGCGATCCGGCCGTCGAGATCGGCCGGCGGGACACGGTAGCGGTCGAAGAATTCCTGCAGGGCCACGTCCACGACGTTGGTCACCGTGGATTGACGGTGGTTCACCAGCCAGTTCAACCGGGCCTCCGTCGAGACCAGGACCCGGGTGTTGAGCGGAACCTTCGCCGGTCCCTTCCGCGGCTCCAGCTTCGCCGTCAACTCCGCACTCGCCGTTCCCGACCCAGAAACGCCCCCCGCACCGGCACCTTCCTTCCCCGACCGGGCGGCACCGCCACGTCCGCCCCCGGCCGGGCGACGGGCACCGCCCCCGGCAGTTCCTACCTTCGCCATACCCACCCCACCCGTCTCCGCCCGTGTTACTTCGGTTTCAGTCATCCTACCCAATACGTGCCTTCTTGCACGTATCTACGCGCGCGAACTTGCATGCATCCATGCGAGCAGAGATCGGTACGGTGTGTGCAGGCATCCGAGACGCGGAGTCACACACGGGCCCTGGACCACGCGCCTTCTCGCGAAACCGGAGTCGATGATCGGCCGGACTCGTCACTCCACCAGCGTGATGGGCACCCCGGGCGTGACGTACAGGTGGTGTCGAGCGCCGCCGTGGGTGAGGGACATGGCCACTCCTATCGTGTGTCCCTCGGCGAAGCGGGAGAGCAGTTCACGGGTGGCCTCGAATCTGGTGGGGCTGATGCCGTACGTAACGCCGTTGAAGATGAGGCTGGGCACCCTATCCTCCTTCTGCTGACCGGTGGATCGTGTTCTCGAAGATGCCTCTGACAGCGTCCTCGAGGCCGTGCGCGGCGGCCGCGTCGGCGAGCGGATAGCGGAACCCGTCGTAGATCGCTTCTTAACTCATGATCCTTCTCTCGCTGGTGTCGTGGTGCTCACAGCGTAAGAGTGCTGGACCGACCGTTGTGGCCGGTACCGACACATTTCCTCAGCGAAGACTCGGTCGAATCGCTGCACTTGGGGCGACCGCGGTCAGCCCGCTCCACGCGACTGTCGACGCGCGCCGGGAGCGACGGACCGGCGGCGCCCCCCTTTTAGCTTCTTTTAGCGTTGCCAGGACCGGCACCACACCCAAGGCGCGCCGGTTACCGTCTGTGGGTATGGGGACCACCTTCCACGGGCCGAGCCCGTGGCCGCACATCACCCGCGCCATCCGCACCCGCGGCGCCCGATACGCCGCGATCGGCTACCTCGGCCAGGACGCACCCGAGCTGCTCCCGCTGCGCGCCGGGGACCTGTTGGTCGTCAACGCCTCCAGGGCCGCTATCCGGGCGCACGCCACCTCCCCCGCCGCCCTCACCTACTACCTGAACAAGGGGGTGCGGGTGCTGTCGTCACCGACCCTGCACGCCAAGGTGATCGCCACCAGCACCCGGGCGGTGATCGGGTCGGCGAACGCATCCGAGAACTCCACCCTCGCCGACGACGCCGTGATCATCACCGACGACCCCGAGATCGTCACCGGTGTCCGCACGTTCATTAACAGCCTCGACGAGATCACCGAGGTCGATCAGGTGTTCCTCGACGACGCGATCCTCGAGTGGGAGATCGGCCGCGCCGTCCCCCTGCCCGGCGTCACCGGCCGCGTCCGCACCGACACAGATTTCCTGCCCACCCCGGTGCGCCGGATGTTCGTCAAACACGCCGTCGATTATCAACCCACCGACACCGAACAACAGGTCCTCGACAACCAGCGGGGCCGGCACAACGCCGCCGGCGGCCCGGCGGTGAAGTACCAACTCACCTCGCTCCGCCTCGACACACGCGGCACCATCCGGCGCGGCGACGTGATCGTCTTCGTCTCCGCGAACGACGAGTGGATCCACCCGCCGGCCGTGGTGATCTCCGATCCGATGCGGATCCCGCGGTCGGGTGGAGCGGTGTTGTTCTTCCTGCGCACCCGCACCGACCTGCAACCTGCGCCTCTCACCGACGCCGAGAAGGCGCTCAGCGACCTCGGGCACCCTGGGTCACGGCTGCGGACCGATCATTACGTCCGCTCCCCCAGCCTCCGGACCGCGCTACTCGCACTGTGGAACCTCTGAGCGGTACGCCACGAAATGAGCTGCGCATCAGGACCATCGACCCGCCCACTCTCCTCGAAATGCGTTGAGATGCACAGAACTCGTCGGCGTTCTCTTCCGCGATCTCTCGCCCTCGACAATTTCTGGCGTGTAACTGCTGCTTTCTCCCTCAACGGCGAACACAGTCGCTCTCGATGCCCTCGACCGATTCCACCCCTACCCACTCCCCACGAGAAGTGACTGCCGGGGGTGTTCAATACCGGTGAGCCACAGGACGGGCGCCGTGCGTTGCCCACCATGTATCCCCATTTGATTTGCTAGCTATCGTAGCGGGGCTAGCTATCCTCGCCTTGAGGTTGCGGCCGCGGAGCGTCTGGGCGCTCGTTTGCTGACGATGTCACTCTGCGGCACGCCATCCGGTTCCGCAGCGGTGCCGCGACTTCGTCGGTGATCTGTCCCACCCCTGGCCCTGGACCATGCGAAGCCTGTCACGAAGTCGCTGGTTGGGTTCGATCTCGGCCTCGACCGGGTTCAGGTAAACCAATTCCGCGTGTGCGGCGGTGGCGGTTTCGGTGGTGTCTCGGTCATGGTGTTCTCCCCCTAGGGTGAGAGAAGAACACCGGGCAAGTAACAGCTACCCGGGTGTTTCCTTTTCTCCGTGGGATTTTGGCTTCTGCCAAGCGGTTCGAAGCATCCGCGCATGGGGGGCCGCGAACAGGTCGGCGTTGATCTGCGCGACCAGCTCGCGGTCGACCAGCTCGAGGATCGGTCGCGGCGGTGAGGCCGAAATCGCCTTGTGCCGGCGCTTGCGCCGCCAAGGGTTGTTCCCCGGCTGCCGTCGATCTGGATCGCCAAGGCCAGCAGGTCAAAAGAACGAGGTTCTACGACTGCCGCGGTCGTTGACCGGGGTGGTGCTGGCGGTGTCGGACGAACTCGGCCTGGACGAGTCGGTGATCTTTCTCCAGGGCGGGGCACGGCGCAGCTGGTCGAATCAGGGGACGCCGAAGGCGGCCTCGCCCGGCCGAGGACCGCGGCCACCGCGAAGTGCGCTGACCAAGTCGTCCGCACCGACATTCGAGGCCTAAAAATGCACCCCACCTCAGGCACCAGAGGATGACGACCCCACGACGCCCTGGCTGTACGGCGGTAAGAGCTACTGCCGCCAGTTCGAAACCGGTGCAACGTACTTCCTGAGCCCGAAACCAGATGACTCCAGTGAGGTCGTCTTTACAATCTCGTACCCAGAGATCGGGATTGACCATGCGGCCTCAATCACGCTGGAGTTCACAGACTTCACTCGCTCAAGTTCCTAGTCCGGGGTGTGAGAGACCGGCTGTCATCCGGTCCGTCAGCCAACGGCGATCGACACCGATGTTCAATCCTCATACGACAAACTCAGGTCTGGCTGCTGAAGGAATCCAAGGCAGCCAAGCACCAGTGCGGCGCCGAACCCTGTTCCACCGTGGCCGGCGTCGTCGAGCACGACGAGGTGGGCATCCGGCCAAGGACGCGCGAGGTTCCACACCGTGTCCAACGGTCCCGAGACGTCGTAGCGACCGTGCACCAGAACGGCGGGGACACCTGCCAGGCGTCCCATACCATCCAGGACTCGTCCGGATCGCCCATGTCGGATACGGCCACCGGAAGCCGACTCGTACTCGGCGCTCAGCCGGTGTCGGCGCCCCGGTGCTGGCTGTAGTAGCCGGCCATGAGCCGCCAGTAGACCAGAAGCAGCGCCATCATCACCACGGTGGCACCGGCCGCCGGTGCGGCGCGGCGTCGCCGGGCGGCGATCAGTGCGGTGATGCCGGCCAGCGTGGCCGCCGCGTTTACCACCATCGCCGTGTCGCGGGGCCGCTCGGTGATCCAAAGCTCTTCGCCCAGCACCGCCCGGGTGGACCAGGCCTGCTCGTCTGCCGGTTTCGGGAAGATCACGGGGTTGGCGGCCATCCAGGCACCGACGATCGCGGCGTGGCTCCACCGGCCTGTCCATAGAGGAACGAGCACAAGCGGGGTACTCAGCCAGCGAGTCCAGGCACTCCACGGGTTGGAGTGGCGAGCGAAGACATTGTGTTTGAGGTCGGCGAAGTGGTGGGTCATGTCAGGATCCTTGATCGGGGCGCCTACTGACCGAACGTGAAACGCAGGTTCGCGTTGATGAATTCGTTCACTCGCTTGCGCATGCGGACGGTCGTTTCCCCGTCCGGGACCGGTTCGTCGACGATCAATGTCCAGGACAGAGTGGAGCCGCCGCGTGGTAGGCCCGTGATGTCGAAGCGGATCCGTGCATGCGGTCGCCACGGCCCGATTGAGGTCCAGACGACAAGGTTCGGTTCGACCGCTTCTGCGATCGTGGGGGGTTGTTCGTCGGTGTGCAGGATCAGCCACGGGGCGAACGAGGTCACTTGTCCGGGTTGGTGAGAGCTTCGGAGACGATGCGAGACCCTCATCCGGCGATCGAATGAGGACCGCACCCACCGGGTGCGGTCCCGCAGTCTAGTTAGACAGCCCGCACATTCGTGGCCTGCGGGCCCTTCTGTCCCTGCCCCACCTCGAACTCCACACGCTGGTTCTCATCGAGCGACTTGAAGCCGCTGCCCGAGATTTCCGAGTAGTGCACGAAGACGTCCGGTGTCCCGTCGTCGGGTGCGATGAAACCGAAGCCCTTCTCGCCGTTGAACCACTTCACAATGCCCTGTGCCATGCCGATACTCCCTAAATGTCGATCCGGGCACTCACATCGAATTCCCGATCTCGATACCACTGATCCTGTCACCCGAAGAACGGCTCCGCATGACCGCACCTAGAGCCTTGGACTGAACGCCAGGACGGCGCCGCCCGGGTCTACCCTGCTGTTCGTGACTTCTCGCACCGGCGCGTCGCCGAACACACCGCTGCGGCGGGCAGCGGCACGAGCGACCCTCACCCCGGTCCGAGTGGTGGCCCTGGGTTTCGCCGCCGCCATCACGCTCGGAACCGGGCTGCTCCTGCTTCCGGCGGCAAGCCAACCGGGAGCGGACACCGGATTCGTAGAGGCCCTGTTCACGGCGACGTCGGCGATGTGCCTGACCGGACTGATCGTGGTCGACACCCCCACCCACTGGTCCGGATTCGGGCAGGGGGTCATCCTCGGGCTGATCCAGGTCGGTGGCTTCGGCATCATGACGATGGCCTCGGTGGTCGGGCTGATGCTCGCCAACCGGATCGGGCTGCGGGCCCGGCTCAACGCCGCCGCCGAGGTCCGCGCGTCCGGTCTCGGGGACGTACGCAGCGTCGTCGTCGGGGTGATCCGAATCAGCATCCTCATCGAAACCGTCACCGCGCTGTGCCTGGCAATCAGGTTCGCCCTCGGCTACGACGAACCACCCGGACGGGCTGTGTGGTTGGGGATCTTCCATGCGATCTCGGCGTTCAACAACGCCGGCTTCGCGCTCTACAGCGACAACATCATCGGCTTCGCCGACGACCCCTGGATCTGCGTCCCGCTGCTGGCCGCGGTGATCCTCGGCGGCATCGGATTTCCGGTGCTCTTCGAGGTCGGCCGCCGGGTGCGCGGCACCTCCCGCCGGTGGAGCCTGCACACGAAGCTGACCGTCACGGTGACCGCCATCCTGTTGGTGATCGGCCCGGCGCTGGTGCTGTTGTTCGAGTGGGGGTACACCCTCCGCGAGCACGATCTCGGGGCGAAGCTGCTCGTCGCCGCGTTCCAGGGCATCATGCCGCGCACCGCCGGATTCAACAGCGTCGACTATGCCCAGATGGATCCGGCGACCCTGCTGGTGACGGACGTGCTGATGTTCATCGGTGGTGGCAGCGGCGGCACCGCGGGTGGCATCAAGGTCACCACCTTCGCGTTGCTGCTCTTCGCGATCGTCGCAGAGGTGCGCGGCGATCGATCGGTGACCATCTTCGACCGGCGGATCGCACCGCGGGCGCAGCGCCAGGCCCTGTCGGTGGCGCTGATCGGCGTCGCGCTGGTGATGGTTCCGACCATCGTCCTGTTGGCGGGCACCGCCTTCGACCTGAACGTGCTGCTGTTCGAGGTGGTTTCCGCGTTCGCGACGGTGGGACTGTCCACCGGCATCACCGCGCAACTACCTGTCTGGGGGCAACTGATCCTGATCGGATTGATGTACTTGGGCCGGATCGGCTCCATCACCCTGGTCAGCGCGCTCGCCGCCCGGCAACGCGATCGCCGCTACGAACTTCCCGAAGAAAGGCCCTTCATTGGCTAGGAAACCGTCCTCCGACGTCGTGGTGGTGCTCGGATTGGGCCGATTCGGCAAGTCCCTCGCCCTCGAACTGATGGACCAGGGAACCGAAGTGCTCGGCATCGACTCCAGCGAGGCGGTGGTGCAGAAGATTTCACACCGGCTCACCCACGCCGCCGTCGCCGACACCACCGACGAGGAATCACTCCGCCAACTCTCGGTGCACGACTACGACCGGGCCGTGGTCGGGATCGGCTCCGACCTCGAGGCCAGCCTGCTCACCGCGTCGGCGTTGATCAACCTGGCGGTGCCGAACGTGTGGGCGAAGGCGATCAGCAACGCGCACGCGAAGATCCTCCACCAGATCGGTGTCCAGCACGTCGTCCGCCCCGAGCACGACATGGGCAAGCGGGTAGCGCACCTGGTGCGGGGCCGGATGATGGACTACATCGAATTCGACGACGGCTTCGCCATGGTCAAAACCACCCCACCCGCCACAGTCATCGGGAAGCGCCTCGGCGAAACCACCGTCCGCTCCACCTACGGAGTCACCGTCGTTGCGATCAAACGCCCCGGCGAAGGCTTCACCTACGCCACCGCCGACACAGTCATCGAACCCGGCGACACCATCATCGTCTCCGGTCAGGTGCGCGACACCGAACGATTCAGCGAACTGACCTGACTCCCTCGGCCCGCGTCCGATCCGCCTCCGCCTCGCGGGCACCGGTGCACATCGATGTCAGGTGCTCATGGCGGACCGGGGGTCGGCGCGTAGGCTCTGCGAAACGGTGACGAGAACGAGGTGATCTAGCGATGCCCGGCAGGTTGCACGCACGGCTGCGTCGATCCGACGTGCTCACCGAACGCCCCGATTTCGCGCTGGTGGGGATCCTGCGGGTACCGCAACTACACGGCAGTCCCGGACGGGCCATCACCCGGCGGATCGGCTACGCACTCGCCGCCCTGGCTACGGTGGTCCTGATCGTGTACCTCGACCGCGACGGCTACCGCGACCTGCAAGAGAACCCGCTCTCGCTGCTCGATTGCCTCTACTACGCGACGGTGTCGTTGTCCACCACCGGCTACGGCGACATCACCCCGATCACCGCGCAGGCCCGGCTGGTCAACGTCCTGATCGTCACCCCGCTGCGGATCTTCTTCCTCATCGTCCTGGTCGGCACCACGCTCGCGGCGCTGACCGAGAACTCCCGGCAGAGCTTCAAGATTCAGCGGTGGCGGCACCGCACCCGCCATCACACCGTCGTCGTCGGCTACGGCACCAAGGGCCGCGCCGCCGTCGACGCGATGCTCGGAGACGGCGCCGACCCCTCGAACATCGTGATCGTCGATACCGACCCGACGATCATCGAGACCGCCAGCGAGCGGGGATTCGTCACGGTGCACGGGTCGGCAACGCAGTCGGACGTCCTCCGGCTGGCAGGCACGCAGCACGCGTCGTCGATCATCGTGGCCACCAGCCGCGACGACACCGCGGTGCTGGTGACACTCACCGCCCGCGAGATAGCACCCACCGTGAAGATCGTTGCCTCGGTACGCGAAGCCGACAACGCTCACCTGTTGCGCCGGTCCGGCGCCGACACCGTGGTCGTCTCCTCGGAGACCGCGGGCCGGCTGCTCGGCGCGGCCACCATCACCCCGACCGTGGTGGACATCATCGAGGATCTCCTCACCCCGGAGACCGGCTTCGCGATCGCCGAACGCCCCGTCGAACCCGGTGAGGTCGGCGAGTCACCGCGGCAGCTGCCGGACATCGTCCTCGGTGTGGTGCGCGACGGACAGTTGCTGCGCAGCGGAACCCCCGAGGTGGAGGCAATCGAGTCCGGCGACATCCTGCTCTACATCCGGCAGGTGACCGACTGACCGCCGGCGAATGCCTGGTGGGCGATGGCGTCAACTTACACCGGTTGCAGGGATGGCCCCGGAGGCCAGGCGGGGGAAGTTGAGCAAGTTGCCGACCAGATCGGTCAGCTGGCCGGCGGACTCGGTGACCAGCAGTTCCGCGGTGTCCTCGGCGGTCGCCGGGGGTCGGCGCCCACCGAGCACACCGGTTTACCTCGGTGCAGCAGACCGGGACAACACCACCAGGATCGGACTGGGCTTGTCGGTGGTTCGCGGACTCGTCGAGGCCAGGGGCGGAACGATCACCGCCACCGACACCCCCGGCGGCGGCCTGACCATGGTGTAGACCTTGCCGCCAGCGAGGAGAATGGCCGCGCACCCACGGCAGGTGCATCCGAGCTCACCCGACACCCCTTCCACAACAGCGAGTGCCGCATCAGGAAATGCTTGCCCTGCAGTTCGTGGAGCGCGCTGAATGACTTCCGCTGCAGCGAAGTCCGTGCTCCCGTACCCGTCGAGTCACGCGTCCCGTTGTGCGCGAAGGAGCGTGTCGAGCCGCTGCCAAGCCGGGGACGAGGCGTTGACTGTGCCCTGAATAAGTGCGGGGATCTCGGAGGCTTCATCGAGCTCGGGTAGTTCGTCCACTCCGTAGCGGTCCCGGGTCGCCGCAGTGATCCGGCGGGCGAGGTCGTCGATGCGGGGATCATCGGCGTCGAGGTCGTGCGCGTGGTCGTAATCGAGGAAGAGCTGCCGCAGCGCCGGGTCGGCAAGGATCTCGGCTTGGTCGTGAAACAGGGCGGTCGCACGGTCGGGGTGGGTGGCGAACACGAGGATCCACAGGTCGCGTTGCAGATCCACCCAACGGCCGGTGAATCCCCAGCCGGCCAGGTGCTCGAGATGGGCACCGACCTCGGTAGGCAGCGGTGCCAGCTGCCCGGTGGCGAGCTGACGCAGGCGCCCTTGCGTTGCCCGCAGGCCGCAGATGCGGGCGGTGAGCTCGTCGTCGATTCCGGCCAGCGCCTGCTGGAACTCTGCGTGGGTCGCTGCTCTCAGGTCCCGGATACGGGCCAAGGGAACGCCGGCTTCGGCGAGCGTCCGAATCTTGATCAGGTCGATGGCGTCATTCGCGCCGTACCGCCGGTAGCCGGACGCATCGCGGGCGGGTTCGGGAAGCAGCCCCTTGTCGTGATAGACGCGGATGGTCTTGGTCGACACTCCGACGTACCCGGCCAGCTGCCCGATGGTGATCACCTGGCCATCGTCCCACTTGACCTTTCCCCCGGGGCAGGGTTGCAGACTGGCCTCATGGTAAACAGGAATATCGATCGGGAGACCCTGCGCGAACTGGCCGATGGGGGTAACGAGACCGCTGTGGACCGGCTGGCCGACCTCGCCGACGCGGCCGGTGACCTCGGGGAGCTGAGCGAGCTGTTGGACGAGGGATCCATGCGCGCAGGGTTCCTGCTTACCCGACGCGCGGCCGCCGCCAGCGACCTGTGTGAGCTGCAACGAATCTCCGACGCCGGGTACGACGAGGCCGGCAGCGAGGTGGACCGTCTGTTGAAGGCACCGGCCGACGGGCATTGGGATTGAGGATCCGACGGGCCGCTGCAGCAGCGCTCCTGATGCCCCATCCAGGCTTGCAGTGGGCCGAGCGCGGCGGCGCGCCGACCAGCGCGGGAAGCGGCGCTTTTTAGCGAAATCCTTACGCCCGAGAACCGGTTGCGGCCCGAAACGGCGCTTAGGCTTCGGCGGTGTCCAAAGCCGTACACGCCGCGCGCCGCCTGCTTCTCGGCCGCGCGCTGCGCAACGAACGTCTCGGTGAGCAGTTGCTGTCCAAGCGACTCGCGCTGCCGATCTTCGCCTCTGATCCGCTGTCGTCGGTGGCCTACGCCACCCAGGAGATTCTGCTGATCCTGTCCTTGGGCGGGCTAGCGTTCTTGTACCTGACCCCGTACCTGGCCGCTGGGGTGGTGGTGTTGCTGGCGGTGGTGGTGCTGTCCTACCGGCAGGTGGTCTTCGCCTACCCCAGCGGCGGCGGGTCCTACGAGGTCGCGCACCGCAACCTCGGACCGTCCGCGGGGCTGACCGTTGCCGCTGCCCTGCTCGTCGACTACGTGATGACCGTCGCCGTCTCGGTGGCTGCCGGTGTCGACAACCTGATCTCCGCCTTCCCCTCGATAAATGAACATCGAGTGGCGCTGGCCGTGGGCTTCGTGATCCTGCTGACCGCGATGAACCTGCGCGGAGTACGCGAATCCGGGAAGGCGTTCGCGGTGCCCACCTACGGGTTCATCGCCGGTGTCCTCGTCCTGATCGTCACCGGACTGGTCCGGGTGGCCTTCGGGGACCCGCCGGTCGCGGAAAGCGCGAGCTATTCGATCACCGCCGAGCACACCGGCATGACCGGGCTGGCGCTGATCTTCTTCGCGCTGCGCGCATTCTCCTCCGGTTGCACCGCGCTGACCGGGGTCGAAGCCATCTCCAACGGGGTCCCCGCCTTCCGTAAACCCAAAAGCGCCAACGCCGCCAAAACCCTGGTCGCGATGGGCGCCACCGCCATCGTCATGTTCTCCGGCATCACCGCCCTGGCCATCCTCAGCAAGGTCCGCGTCGCCGAACACACCTGCGATCTGGTGGGATTCAGCGGAAACTGCGAGACCGACCCGCAGCGCACCGTGATCGCGCAGATCGCCGCCGCGGTGTTCGGGGGGACCACCAATGTCGGGTTCTTCTACATCCAGGCCGCCACCGTGCTGATCCTGATCCTGGCCGCGAACACCGCCTACAACGGGTTCCCGCTGCTGTCCTCGATCCTGGCCCGGGACCGCTACCTGCCCCGTCAGCTCAACACCCGCGGCGACCGGCTCGCCTTCAGCAACGGCATCGTGCTGCTCGCGCTGGCCGCCGGCACCCTGATCGTTCTGTTCGACGCCTCAGTCACCCACCTGATCCAGCTCTACATCCTCGGGGTGTTCACCTCCTTCACCCTCAGCCAGGCCGGGATGGTGCGCCACTGGAACCGGCTCCTGCGCGCCGAACCGGACCGGGCGGAGCGGCACCGCATCCGGTTGCGGCGCACCATCAACGGGATGGGGTGTGCCCTCACCGGGCTGGTGCTGATCATCGTGACCGCCACCAAGTTCACCCAGGGTGCCTACCTGGTGGTCATCGCGATGCCCATCCTCTTCGCGATGATGAAGGGCATCCGCCGGCACTACGACCGGGTCGCCGCCGCACTCGTCCTCGACGAGAACAGCTTCGACCTGCCGTCCCAGGTGCACGCCATCGTGCTGATCTCCCAGCTACACAAACCCGCCGCCCGGGCCCTCGCGTACGCCCGCGCCACCAGGCCAACCACCCTCGAGGCGGTCACCGTGCAGAGCGACGACACCGCCCGCCTGCAGAAGGAATGGTCCAAGCACGACCTGCCGGTCCCCCTGAAGGTGCTTGCCTCGCCCTACCGTGAGGTCACCCGGCCGATCATCACCTACATCAAAACCATTCGCCGAGACAGCCCCCGTGAGGTGATTACCGTCTACATCCCCGAATACGTGGTCGGGCATTGGTGGGAACACCTGCTGCACAACCAGAGCGCCCTGCGGTTGAAGGGCCGGCTGCTGTTCACGCCGGGGGTAATGGTCACCAGCGTGCCCTGGCTGCTCGATTCCGCCAAACGCGTCGCCGACCCTGCGGCCAGGCCCGCCCCCGGCGACATCCGCAGCGGCGCGCTCACGGCCAGGCCGTCGGCGACGGACCACCCGCTCTAAGTGGCACCGGTGCCAGCGGCGAAGGATCCACACCGTGCACGGTCCCGATCTCGTCCCGCCGGGCCGGATATCGGAAGCAGCCGCCAATTACGCTCGACCTCGGCACACGCGGGCATGTGTTGGAGGGTGCGGCGGCTTCGGTCGCCAGGCAAGGAGTGGACATGACGATCGTGGACAACGCGGTGTATGTGGACGGGATCCGGGCCGCGACCCCCGACACCCTCGACAGCACCTACGAGATGCTCCGGGAAAAGGAAGGGATGGCCTGGATCGGGCTGTATCGCCCCGACCGGGGCGAGATCGACTCGGTGGCCGACGAGTTCGCGTTGCACCACCTGGCGGTCGAGGACGCCATCACCGCCCATCAACGCGCCAAACTCGAACGCTACGACACCATCCTGTTCGTGGTGCTCCGGCCGGCCCGCTACCTCGACGACGTCGAGAAGGTCGAGTTCGGGGAACTGCACGTGTTCGTCGGACCCGATTTCGTCGTCACCATCCGGCACGCGGAATCCCCGAATCTGGGGAAGGTGCGCCACCGCATGGAACAGGAACTGGGCCTGCTACGCCTGGGCCCGGAGGCGGTACTGTACGCGATCTTGGATCAGGTGGTCGACGAGTACGAACCGGTCATCGCCGGCCTCGAGAACGACATCGACGAGATCGAGGATCAGCTGTTCACCGGCCAGGCGTCCGTCGCCCGCCGGATCTACGCCCTCTCCAGCGAGGTGATCGAGTTTCAGCGTGCCACGCACCCGCTGGTGGGCATGCTCGAGGCGCTGCAACGCGGTTCGGAAAAGTATCACGTCGACCTCGAACTGCAGCGCCGTCTACGCGATGTGCACGACCACACGATCCGTATCTGTGAGCGAGCCGATTCCTTCCGGGCCCACCTGCAGACCGCGCTGACCGTGCACGCCACCCTGGTGGGTCAGCAGCAAAACGAGGAGATGCACCGACTGACCGAGGCCAGTCTCGCGCAGAGCGAGGAGGTCAAGAAGATCTCCGCCTGGGCCGCGATCCTGTTCGCCCCCACCTTGGTCGGCACGATCTACGGGATGAACTTCGACCACATGCCGGAACTGCACTGGGCGAGCGGGTACCCGCTCGCGTTGTCCCTGATGCTGATCACCTCGGTGCTCCTGTACACGGTGTTCAAACGCCAACGTTGGCTGTAGAGAAGGAAACCCGCCCTCTTGATCTCCCAAGCACCGTGCGGCCCCTGGCCGCACGATAGTTCCCGCCGCCCACCGCGCGGTCCTCGACACGATGCGGGGTGGCGCAGTGAAGCCGCGGGTGAACGTCCTGACCCTGAACCTTGCGCTCGGGTTGACGGCACCTTACTGCACCACCCCCGCCGCTGGCGGATGATGACGACGTGACGGGCAGTAGGCGGGTCGTCGGGCCGCGGATGAGCGACCGCGGACTCACGCAGCAGAGCAGCGACAGCGGACGCGGGCAGCTGCGCATCTACCTCGGCGCGGCGCCCGGTGTCGGTAAGACCTACGCGATGCTCGGTGAGGCGCACCGCCGACGTGAGCGGGGCTGCGACGTGGTGGCAGCGGTCGTGGAGACCCACGGCCGCACCCGCACCGCCGCCCAGCTCGCCGACCTCGAAGTGACCCCGCCGAAGCTCATCGAGTACCGGGGAACCATCGGCCGCGAACTCGACGTCGACGCAGTGCTCCGAAGGCGGCCGGCACTCGTCCTCGTCGACGAACTCGCCCACACCAACACCCCGGGCAGCGTCAACGCCAAACGCTGGCAGGACGTCGAACAACTCCTCGCCGCCGGCATCGACGTGCTCTCCACCCTCAACATCGCGCACCTGGAAAGCCTCAACGACGTCGTGCAGCAGATCACCGGGGTGGCGCAGCAGGACACCGTGCCCGACGAGATCGTCCGCGCGGCGGCCCAGGTCGAGCTGGTCGACATCACCCCGGAAGCACTGCGGCGCAGGCTCTCCCACGGCAACGTCTACGCCCCCGAGAAGGTCGACGCCGCCCTGGGTAACTACTTCCGGACCGGCAACCTCACCGCGCTGCGCGAGCTGGCGTTGCTGTGGGTGGCCGACCAGGTCGACGCCGCCCTGGCGAAATACCGGGCGGAGAACCAGATCACCGACACCTGGGAAGCCCGGGAACGAGTAATCGTCGCCGTCACCGGCGGCCCCGAATCGGAGACCCTGGTGCGACGCGCGAGCCGGATCGCATCGCGGTCGAGCGCCGAACTCGTCGTCGTGCACGTCGTCCGCGGCGACGGACTCGCCGGGGTGTCGGCGTCGGAGATGGGCAAGGTACGCACCCTCACCGCGAGCATCGGTGCGAGCCTGCACAGCGTGGTCGGCGACGACGTACCCACCACCCTCCTCGACTTCGCGCGTGCCGCGAACGCCACCCAACTGGTCCTCGGGACATCACGGCGGTCACGGTGGGCACGGATCATCGACGAGGGCATCGGGGCCACCGTGGTGCAGCAGTCGGGGTCGATCGACGTGCACCTGGTCACCCACGAAGAAGCGCACCGTCCGTGGCGGCTCGCGCCGGTGGGCTCCCGCCCGCGGCGGCTGACGGCGTGGCTTGCCGCCGTTCTCGTCCCCGCACTCGCGTCGCTGGCCATGAGCTTCGTCGACCACTGGTTCCACACCGGTGGGGAAGGCGCCCTGTTCTTCATCGTCGTCCTGCTCGTCTCGCTGCTCGGTGGTGTCGCGCCCGCCGCGCTGTCCGCACTGATCTCCGGCCTGCTCCTGAACTATTTCTTCACCCCACCGCTGCACAGTTTCACGATCGCCGAGCCGGACAACTTCATCATCACGGTGGTCCTGCTCGTCGTCGCCGTGGCCGCCGCAGCCCTCGTCGACGCCGCCGCCACCCGGGCACGCGAGGCCCGCCGCGCCTCACAGGAAGCCGAACTGCTCGCCCTGTTCGCCGGTTCCGTGCTGCGCGGCGCCGACCTCGACACACTGCTCGGGAAGGTCCGGGAAACGTACGGACAGGAATCGGCCGGCTTGCTGTCCCGGTCGGGGACCCTGGTCAGCTCGGTGGGGCTGAACCCGCCCCCCAGCATCGACGACGCCGACACCGTGTGCGAGGTGCACGACGGCGAATACGCACTTGCCCTGCGCGGCCCAGAAGTCCGCGCCCGTGATCGCCGGGTCCTCCTCGCCGTCGCCAACCAGGCCGTCGGCCTCCTCCGGCAGGACGAACTCGCACGCGAGGCCAGTGCGGCGCGCGCACTGGCCGAGGCGGACCGGCTGCGACGGTCACTGTTGTCCGCCGTCAGCCACGACCTGCGCACCCCCCTCGCCGCCGTCAAGGCCGCGGTGTCGAGCCTGCGCAGCGAGGACGTCGCATTCTCGCCCGAGGACACCGCCGAACTCCTCGCCACCATCGAGGAATCCGCCGACGCGCTCACCGCCCTGGTGGGCAACCTGCTCGACTCCTCGAGACTCGCCGCCGGCGTGGTCACACCGACACTGCGTCCGGTATACCTCGACGAGGTGGTGCACCGCGCCCTCGTCGGCCTCGGCATCGGCGGGCGGACCGGAACGCGGGTGCGTGAACGCGTGCGGGTCGACGTCGGCGCGGTGACGGCCCTCGCCGACCCCGGCCTGCTCGAGCGTGTGGTGGCGAATCTGGTGGACAACGCCGTGCGCTACGGCGGGGACTCGGTGATCCGGGTCGGTGCCGCCACCGTCGGGGATCGCACCCTCCTCACGGTCGCCGACACCGGCCCGGGTGTGCCACGCGGACAAGCGGACCAGTTGTTCGAGCCGTTCCAGAGGTCGGGGGACCGCGACACGACCAGCGGTGTCGGACTCGGCCTGTCGGTGGTGCGGGGATTCGTCGAGGCAATGGGTGGCAGCATCTCCGCAACGGACACACCGGGAGGTGGACTCACCATGGTCGTCGACCTGGCCGGCGCGGAAGGAAAGGCATGACACGCATCCTCGTCGTCGACGACGAGCCACAGATACTGCGTGCGCTGCGCATCAACCTCACCGTGCGCGGGTACGACGTGGTGACCGCCGCCACCGGGGCGGATGCGCTGAGCGCAGCGGCCGAAAAGCTGCCGGATGTGATCGTCCTCGACCTCGGCCTCCCGGACCTGGACGGCACCGAAGTGCTCGCCGGACTGCGGGGATGGTGTCCGGCGCCCGTCATCGTCCTGTCCGCACGCACCGACTCCGCCGACAAGGTCGACGCCCTCGACGCCGGCGCCGACGACTACGTCACCAAACCCTTCGGCATGGATGAATTCCTTGCCAGGGTCCGGGCCGCCGCCCGCCGTGCCACGGCGGTGGACACGAGTGAGCCTGTGGTGCAAACGGACTCGTTCACCGTCGACCTCACCGCCAAAACCGTCCGGCGCGGCGACGCCGAGGTACACCTGACCCCCACCGAATGGGGGATGCTCGAAATGCTCGTCCGCAACAAAGGCAAACTCGTCGGACAGAAGGAACTGCTCCGCGAGGTATGGGGTCCGGCATACGCCACCGAAACCCACTACCTACGCGTCTACCTCGCCCAGCTTCGCCGCAAACTCGAGGACGACCCCTCCAAACCCCGACACCTCATCACCGAGGCAGGGATGGGATACCGCTTCCAGGCATAGCTATCCAGCGAGTCAGGTGCCCCGGAACGGATTTCCAGTCGTGAGCTACCCGGCGGCTTCCGAACGCGAACCGGCACACCGCCGCCTGGCGGAAGTTCCCCCCGCCGATCGTGACACCGATGCACAACTTATTGCGCCATCGGTTCTCCGGTCACCAGGAAGATCACCCGGCGGCCGACCACCACGGTGTGGTCACCGAACCGTTCGTAAAACCGGCCCAGCAAGGTCACGTCGACGGCGACAGTGACGCTGTCGGTCCAGGCCGGATCCTGAATCAGCTCCAACAGCTCACGGTGCAGACTGTCGAGCTCGTCATCACGTCGATCCAGTTCCGCGGCCAGCTCCGGATCTCGGGTCCAGAGCACCTGCTCGGCCAGGCCCGCCAACCCACCCGCCAACCGGCCCATCCGCCCGAGGAGTTGTTCGGCCTCACCAGAGGTGACGTGATTCGGATACCGGCGACGCACACTTTCCGCCACATGCTGAGCCAACCCACCCATCCGGCTCAGGTCCGCCACCAGGTGCACCCCGGTGATGACCTGCCGCAGATCCCGCGCGACCGGAGCCTGCAACGCCAGCAGCGTCATCGCCTGCTCCTCGCACGGCCCCCGCAACGCCTCGATCTGCTCGTTCAGGTCGAAGACCCGCTCAGCCGCGGGCAGGTCCGCCCGCACCAGGGCATCGGTCGCCACCTCGATCGCCTGGCCTGCCAGGTGACACATCGACGCCAACCGGTCGGTCAGCGCATCGAGCTGGTCCTGAAACTTAGTCCGCATGGGATTCATCCTGGTGCACATCGGTCTGTTCGGATAACTGGAGGACGAGGATGCTTCGAGGGGCTGGCTAATGGGCGGATCCTTGATCGGGTGGGCCCCCCTCCTCGTCGCTCTCGCATCGACAGCACGCATACCGATGTTGTTTCCTCCCAGAGCACGCCGAAGCGCTTACCGAACCGAAGGCGGCGACGACGATCCACGGCACCTGGCCAAGCGCTTCCCGTCGATCGCGTTGCCGCAGCGCCAGCGCGAACATGGCCACATGGGTTGCAGCCATGGATCCGGCTGGGACTGCAAAGTTGTCGAGATTAGATCGTTTTCGACACCGCGCTGACCAGCACATTCTGCGGCTCACGGCGATAAGTGGAATTGATTTTCGCGGCTTTATATGGCGCTGCCTTTCCGGACTCGCGGAGCCGGCTGTTGGTCGTGTGAATTGGGATGGGCTTGCAGGACGAACCGAGGGAATCGGGGCCACCTCCGTTCGCTGCGGCGGTGACAGAATGTGCGAGGGGCACCTTCCTGGTCGACGACACACTGTCGGTGAGCCAGCGTCGTGGAAGGAGAGATGGTTCGGGCGGTGAACCTTCTTGGTTGGCGCGCCATTGGCCGTGTCCGGCGGATTCAGTTGATGCCCTTCGCCCACCATCCGGATGGCGGAGATGCCGCAAGCTCCCAGCGTGGCGCGTAGTGCTCGAGGAATATCTGCCCCACCAGTTCCCCGCGGCTACGCACCCCGGTCTTGTCGAAGATCGACTTCATGTGGTCTTGAATTGTGTAGATGGATAACGACATTGCGTGCGCCATCTCCCGTGTCGATCGCCCTTGGATGCACAGCGCAGTGAGATGGCATTCGCGTTGGGACAGTCCGTAGGCCATGGCAATGACGGGCGCGATCTCCTGCGGCGTCGCGGGTTGGATGATGACGGCGGTGCGTCCGTCTTCGACGCCGGAAAGCCTGGTCCCGTACAGCAACAGCCAGGCGCCGGATCGCGTGCGTACCCGCGAGCGCGCGGCAAGTTCCAGCGGATCGGTGCCCGGTTCGATCGCCCGCGCCCGGGCCGCGATGGCCTGCACGACCTTCGATTCGAACGGCGTCGACGGCGCCGGGACCTCGACAATTTCGTCGATCCAGCGTTCCGCGGCGGGTGAGACCGATTCCGGGTTGCCCGTGGCGTCGAAGACCACCACGCCGGGGCCGTAGTCCACGGTCGTCACGGCGGCCTCGACCTCGTGGAGCATCGAACGTCGCAGACCGGTCGCGAGCGCGGGCGCCAGCGCGGCGATTGCGCGGACGTGCTCGGCGGTGTACCACGGCGCGCCCGCATCGCGCAGGAATGCCGCTGCACCCCAATAGACCCCGTCCGACACCAGGGAGACCCGCAGCTCGTCGCCGATTCCGTACGCCTCGTGCGAACGGTGCCGTGCACTGCGGGACAAATCTCCGTGGGTATCGAGACTCAGTGCACCCGCCAGGCGGCCACTGTGCGCAAGAAACGCCCACTTATCGACGTCCTCGACCTCGTATTCGTAGTGCGCCAACCAGGATCCGGAACACCCAACGTTCCGGTTGACGCTGCCGGTGAACAGGATGGTGCCCGGGTCGACGGTGTGCCAGCAGCAGCGGTCATGTGGGATCACCGTGCGCAGGGCCTCACTCATTCGCGCGCTGTACCCCACCCAGTCCAGCTGGTCGGCGGCGGCACGCGAGATTTGATCGCGGACGGGTGGCAGCAAGCTCTGCGCCATGTCCCGCAGTGTATCGCAGCAGGTCAGGGCTGCCCACCCCCAGAAATCTGGGTGAATTCCCCAGAATTGAGGGATATGACGGGAGAACCGACAACGACGACGCTGGTTTCATGACGATGACAGCCCCTACCTCCGCCGAAACCGACCACGACCTGCCTAACCCGGAGCCGATCATGCAGCTGGCGTCCGGGTTCATGGCCGCCAAACACCTCTTCGCCGCCAGCGAACTCGGTTTGTTCGAGGCGTTGGGCGAGGGCCCCACCGACCTGCATGGCCTGGCCGCCCGCACCGGGCTTACTGCCCGAGCCACCCGGATCAGCGCCGACGCCATGGTCGCGCTGGGTATGCTCGAACGCCGAGGCGAACAGTATGTCAATACCGAGACGGCGGCCGCGTTCCTCGCCGGCGGATCGCCCGCCGACCTGCGTCCGCTGCTGCGGTTCTGGGACAAGATCAGCTTCCCGGCGTGGGAAGACCTGGCCGGCGCACTCGCCCGCGGGCCGAAACGCCAGATCTTCGACCTCGACGCCGCCCTGCAACCCATCGCCTCGATCGGTATCGAGGCGTTTTCGGCCGGCCCCTCGCTCGCCCTGCCGGACACGGTCGATCTGTCCGGCAGTCATCGACTCCTCGACATCGGCGGCGGCACCGGCTCCTGGTCCATCGCGGTGGCGCGCCACTGCCCGCAACTGAGCGCGACCGTGTTCGAGCTGCCGGCGGTTGCCCAGATCGCGCAGGACCGCATCGCGTCGGTCGGGCTGGAGGGGCGAATCGACGTATGCGCCGGCGACGCGATGGCCGACCCGCTGCCCGCCGGATACGACGCCTTCCTGGTCGCGAACCTGGTGCATTACTGGTCGCCGGAGCAGAATCGTGCGCTGCTACAACGCATTCGCGACGTCGCCTCACCCGGCACCACGCTGCTGATTGCCGACTTCTGGACCGACCCCACCCACACCCAGCCGGTCGCGGCCGCCCTGATGGCGGGCGAATTCGCGGCCTTCCTCGAACACGGCGACGTCTACAGCGTCGGAGAAGGGATCGCCTGGCTGCAGGACACCGGCTGGCGCTACCGCGACCATCGCTCGCTCACCGGCCCGATGAGCGTCATCGTCGCCGAAACCGCATGAAAACAAGACAACACCCAAGGAGCACACGATGAGCGAGCATCAAGTCGCAATCGTCGGTGCCGGCACCTCCGGGGTCGCGGCGGCGGTGGCCCTCGCCGACCGTGGCATCACCCCGGTGCTGATCGACCGAGCCGACCAAGTCGGTTCGTCGTGGCACTCTCGTTATGACCGGCTGCGACTGAACACCGGCAGGCAGTTCTCCCACCTGCCGAACCGCCCCTACCCCAAGGGCACACCGACCTTTCCCACACGGGAACAGGTGATCGAGCATCTCGAGCGGCACGCACGTGCGGACGGGATCGAGCTGCGCCTGGGCTGCCCGGTGGAACGGCTCGACCTAACGGACGGGCACTGGCGGTTGACCACCGCTGCCGGTTCGGTCGACGCTGCCGAGGTGGTGGTCGCGACCGGCTTCGATCATGAGCCCTTCGTCCCGGACTGGCCCGGACGCGGGGACTGGCGGGGCGGCCTGGTTCATTCCTCGCAGTACCGGAATCCCGCGCAGTACAACGGGAAACGGGTCCTCGTGGTGGGAGCGGGCTGCTCGGGCATGGAAATTGCCTACGACCTCGCCACCGGAGGCGCGGCAAAGGTTTGGCTTTCGGCTCGCACGCCGCCGAACATCATGCTCCGCCAGGGACCTGGTGGCATACCGGGAGACTTCATCGCGACGCCGCTCTACCATGCCCCGATCCCTATCGCGGACGCAATCGCTCGGTTCGGCCGGGAGAGGAGCATCGGCGACCTGCGCGAGTTCGGATTACCGATCCCCGACGAGGGGATCTTCGCCCGCAGCGCCCGCCTCGGCGTGGCACCGGCGATCGTCGACAAGGAACTCCTCGCCGCGATCCGAGACAGGTCCATCGAGGTCGTTCGCGGAGTCGAGTCACTCGACGCGGACAGCGTGTGGCTGGTGGACGGTGTGCGAATCGACCCGGAGGCGATGGTCTGCGCGACGGGGTTCCGCCAGGAACTCGAAAAGCTGGTCGGACACCTCGGCGTACTGGACGAGCGAGGTTGGCCACACGCCACCGGTGAAAAGCCGGCCGCCGAGAGGTTGCGTTTCATCGGGTTCGTGCCCAGGCCGTCGCAGATCGGGTTCGCGGCGAAGCAGGCTCGCCGTGCGGCCCGAGCGATCGCACGGGAACTGCGGTGAGCGTCGGTCTGCGCGGAGATGGCCGACCGATCAGATCCCCCCACACACACGTTCATGAGACATCACTGACCGTTGACCTTTACCCAGGTCGGATGTGCCTGGATCCCGTGAGCTCATTGGCGCGCGATCAGAGCTCGACTGCACGAGTCCTCACTGCGGAACACCGGTCGTGCTGTGGTCGCGTCCGCTCACGGCTTGATGACGCCGTAAGCAAGGGGATTCGGTGTATGCAGCGGGTCAGGCTTACCGATGAGAGGGTGATCGGTCATTGGCTCACCGAGAATGGCCAGGCCGCCGCGGTGCAGGGTCAGTCCGGTAATCGATGCCACCAGCACAACTGTCTTGTCGTGCACCATGAGCACGATCGTTGATGCAGCGACGTGATCAGCCCGGAACTTCCACACTCCGCGTCCCCGCTCCCACAATTCCTGCGGCGTGAGCTCTGGAGCGTAACCGACGTGCGTTCGGCCGAGGGGGTCATCGCTCTCGGCGGGTGAGGATTCGTCGAGGGTGACCCGTAGGGCCGTTATCCGTGGTGGGAGCTGCTTCGGGCGGAATCCCCGTAGTTCAGACACTGCCCCTTTGTCGCGGTTCCGAGGAAGGTGGATGAAGGCGGGATAGTGCCTGTGCGCGAGGTTGACCGGAGGGAACTCACCGGTCGCGGAGAAGCGTTGTCGCTCGACGAATTGCACGCGCCGCTCGATATCGTCCGGTAGGGCTGTGTCGAGGATGTCGAAGCCGAGCTTCTTCAGCGCCCATCCGACCCCGGCAGTGTGCCGGCCGGGAAGATGTGTGGAACGAAATTGTCCGGCATCCTCCGGCACGGCCGAGTGCATCTCCTCCCGATAGTCCTGCGGCAGCGCGTCGAGGATGCGCAGCATGCACGCGCCGAGCACGGTCGATGTCGGACAGCTCGTAGTGGAACGATGCTCGACAGTCGCAATTGCGACGTACACGCTGACCATCCGCACGAAATATGCCTCCACCAGCGGGAAAATCTCTTCCCACCAGTCGACGGTGTCGGCCGCCGTGCCGCAGAACAGGGCGTAGAGGGGGCTGTCGTCGAGGATGCGGACCGCGGCCGCAGCCGAATCGTCGAGCGCGCCGAGGATCAGGCGGGTGTGCTCTGTGACCTCGCACTTGTCGCACGGGTGGGCGAGCACACGAAAGGTGGTTTCGCTGGGCAGGAGTCTGCGGTGACCGCAACTGTGCACGATGCAACCCGGGGCGATGCAGTACAGGCAGGCGTGGGGGTCCCCCTTCTTCCACGTCGCATGCGATCGCCGTTGCAACGGTGTATCGCGCCACTCGTGACCGACAGGGCATCGCCACCACAGCATCTCCTGGGACGAGTTCGGGATCGAATCGAAATCGACCCCGACATTGCGGGTCGGATGTAGTTGGCGAAACAACTCTGGGTGCTCATCTTTGAAACGCACACGCCCCCCTCGAGGCTCACCATCGGTATCAACACCCTCTTTCTATCAAGGCCCTCATCCGCCACCGTCCGAGACGCTCGCACACATCCGAAGGTGAGAGCACATCGCCGTATTGCGGCGAGCGTGGACGGGGGCGTTGTCTCCTCGGCGCCGATCGCGACCACAATGGCGCACCCCAACCGGTCCAGAGGAACGAAGGGCGCGCATCGGCTCTCCCCGGGGTCGGCGGACAATTTCGCGTCGGTTTCGTTACTCGTCCGGTGCTGGTGGCGGGGACGCGGCCCGGAGCTGCTCGAGCGTCAGCGACACCGCGGCGGCACGGACCACACCGAGCCCCGACCGTGCCACGCGGAGCGCCTCGAAGGCAGTCGACATGCCCAGCGCCCACGGCGCCGACTCGACCGGGGTCAGCCCACACCGCCCGAAGTGGTCCGCCAGCCGGCCGATGGCGCTGTCGAGCGCGGTGATCTGCGCGGAGTCCGCGTCGGGATCCGAGTCGAAGCCGGCGTTCGGGTCGGGGTCGGTGCCGAGCACCGGGTAGGGCCACATCAGCACCATCCCGGTGGGCAGCATCCGATGAATCGTCTCAGTCACCAGCCACAGACCCAGATCGTGGCCCCGCAGCGGTTCGGTGACGAACGCGATATTCGGGATCAGGACCGCCTCGGTGACAACGGTCAGGGTCTCGAACTGTTCCTCGACCTGCTCGGCGAGTTGATTGCCGTCGAACAACCCGGCCAGCATCTCGTGATCACCATCGAATTGGTCCAGGCACAACGCGATCGGATCCTGCGTGCCGAGACGGATCACCGTGAAGTCGAGTGAACCGACGACCACGTCGTCGGCGTCGTCGATGTCCACCGTCATCACCAGTTCGGCGAACCAGTCCAGACACGCGTCGAGGTCGCTGTGGCCCACACTCCGGAACCGCACCCGCGGCGCAAACAGCTCGACCGTGCCCTGGCCCTCTTCTTCGGCCAAATCCGCCAACGCGGCCAGCGACAATGACACCAGAAGACCTCCTTTCATCGGGCGTACCGAGTCCGAACCCTGCCACTATCGCGCATCACCGTGCCGTGGCACCGAACAACCCCGGCCGCGCCCACGGAGCTCCACCGCGACCGGGTGCCGCGTACGGCGGCAACTGCTTGCCGTTCCGGTCGCCTGGTCCTGGGAGTCTATTTCTCCGATCACCGCACGCTGCGCAACCTGCTCGACGAACGCTCAGACCGAAGACAGATTAGTGAAAAGCCCGCTCCCCCAATCAATTTCATACGCCGATAACGAATACGAATACTATGTCAACTAGTCAGTTGGTTATTCGCATGGCCTGCGAATACGACCACCGACGGTAAGGCTCCGCCGCAGGCGCCGAGGTGGCCGGGACCGTCGGTCCGATTCTTTCGGAAATTCCCGGCGCGACGACCTTTTCGTCGATCTGTGTCATCGCACTGCCCGATGGCGGAGGAATGCTCTTGCACACCGTGATCGGATTGGACTGGTGCACAGGGGTTGACGTGCAGCATGCAATCGAGGACGGGTGAGGTGAGAATCAGTTCACGTGCAGGGTCACGAAGGGCCGGGTGGTGGGCCCCGCGGAGCCACCGGGTGGCTCGACGGTCCACGCCAGCGCCGACATTGCTCCGACGTCGTCGACGGTCATGGTGGTGACCGGGTTGATCTGCTCACCGGTGAACAACCCGGCCGAGTGCGGTGCCCCGGCCTCGGAGATCAACCACATCTGATAGACCGAGTCCGCGGCGGGTGGAGGCACATTCTGCAGGGTCACCACGACCGCGTCCGCGGACGGTGAGTAACCGATGGTCGCGGAACCGCCCTGGTCAGTGACGACGGTCGACACCTGCAGGTCGGCCGCCCGCAGGATCTGCTGCTCTGTGACACCGGGCGCTGTGTCGGTGAGAGTGCCGGTGATGACCGCCCCACCGGCGAGCAACCCGACCGCGGCCGCTGCGGCGAGCGTGCTCCGCCAGCGACGCCGATACCGCTGGCCCAGTGCCACCGGGTGCGGGCGGGTGTGGATCCGTGCCAGCAGTTCGGTGCGGATCCATGATGGGGGCTCGATGGCACCGACACAGCTGAGGGCGGCGAGGGTTTCCCGAATGTGCCGGACCTCGTCGGCGAAGGCGGTGCGGGTGTCCTCGTCGGCGGCACCGAGATCGCAGAGCAGGATGCTGCGGTCGGTGTCGTCGAGAGCGTCGAGGGCGAAGGGGTACGCCATGGACACGAGTTCGGCGTTCATCGGCTACCACACCTTCAGAGGCCCCGGGCAGGTCCTCGGCGGGGCCGCCGGAGACCGACTGGTCGATACCCCGGAGCACCGCACCTGCCGCCCCTGTGACAACGAAACCTACTCCAGGCCAGCTCTTTCCTGGGTCTGTGAGGGCTGCGAGGACGCCGGGGTGATTCTGCCCGCTACCGCGGAGGGCAGCGGGCAGAATCGTGGTGCTGCCCCTGTCGGGGGGGTCGAGGCAGCACCCGTTCGGTATTCGGCACCGCCCCACTGAGGCTGATGGCTGGCGCTCCTGACGAAGAGACCCGACAGTCAGGGACAGGCGCCGAATAGGTTGTGCGGGCGGGATTATTGCGCCGGCGGCATCATTACCGTGTCGATCAGGTACACGGTCGCGTTGGCCGTCTTCACCCCGCCGCAGATCACCGCGGCGTCGTTGACCTTCAGGTCGTCACCGGACCCGGTGACGGTGAGTGAGGCGCCCTGGGCGGTGGGATGCTGGCCGTCGACCTCATCGGGGGCGAGCTGGCCCGGGACAACATGGTAGGTGAGGATTTTCGTCAGGGTGTCCGAATCGGTTTTGAGGGTTTCGATCGTGGCCGGGTCGATCTTCGCGAACGCCGAGTCGACTGGCGCGAAGACCGTGAACTGCCCACCGTTGAGGGTATCGACCAAGTTGACCTGCGGGTTCAGCTGTCCCGAGACCGCCTGCGTCAGGGTGGTGAGCATCGGGTTGTTGGAGGCGGCCACGGCGACCGGATCCTGCGCCATCCCGGCCACCGATCCCGCCCCGGTGGGCACCTGCTCGGCGTATCCCGCGCATCCCGGGCCGACGAGGTTCGCGGCCGGATCCGCCGACATCGGCGTCGAGGACGTCATCTCCGGCGAGGTCTGCGCCGAGGTCTGCGCCGACGTTCCGGCGGATTCGGGCGCGGAATCGGAATCGTCGGACGAGCAGGCCGACAGGCCGAGCACCGCGATCGCGGCCATGCTCGCCGCCGCTGTCATACGTGAGGTAATCATTGTTGCAGTCACCACTTCCCAGGCGTACGGCCCAGACAGGGCCGTCACGTTGTTGAACCGTCATCGAGGATTCGGTGCGGTACCCCCGCCCGGATGGGTTGGCAACGAATAATTTTCAGCCGCCCGCGCATCGGGCAGGTCCGCGGCCGAAGTCGGCCGTGCCGGAGTTGCTGCAGCGGCCGCAGGGTGCCGGTCGACTTCATCCACCCATCCGGACCACGGTGTGGCGCCGAATACCCGGTTACACGACGACAGGAGACGACTGTCATGAGTATCAGCACCGGGGAACGGCCCTCCGTGGGCGAGCGGCCGAGCCGGCGACGGCATCTGTTTTCCCGGGCCCTGGCCGGTGTGATCGCCGCCGCCGTGGTGCTCGGGGTCGGGGAGCTGGTCGCGGTCCTTGTCGGCGCCGCCTCGTCACCGTTCTTCGCGGTGGGAGCGACCACGGTCGACCGCAGCCCGGCGTGGGCGCGGGAGTTCGCGATCACCACCTTCGGCACCAACGACAAACCCGCCCTGTTCATCGGCATGAGCGTGCTGATCATGCTGATCGCGGCGGTCGCCGGCATGGTCGAGCAACCCCGCGCCCCCTACGGCAGCGCCATCCTCGTTGCCCTAGGCGGTCTAGGAATCTATGCCGCCACCCACCGGCCCGGTGCCACCTGGATTTTCGCCGTACCTACGGTCGCCGGTCTGATCGCCGGGATCCTCGTCCTGCGGGTACTGACCACTCGCGCCCGCGTTCCCGAGAATTCCGCTGCCGCGGACTCCCCGCTGCCGCGCCGCAGTTTCCTGTTGTGGGCCGCGGCAGCCGCGGCGGCGGCCGCCTCCGCCGCCGCGGCCGGACGGTATCTGGGTGCGCGAATCGTCGGGGCGGCCGCGGACCGGCGCAACTTCACGGTTCCGGCGGTCCCGGCCGCGCAGCGGGCGCCGAGGATCCCTGCCGGCACCGACATCGGTATTCGCGGCGCCACCCCGTTCGTCACCGCCAATCAGGACTTCTACCGCATCGACACCGCGCTGCAGGTCCCGCAGCTGACCACCGAGCAATGGCAGCTGCGTATCCACGGCATGGTGAACCGCGAAATCACCCTGGGCTGGGATGATCTGATCGCCCGGCAACCCGTCGAACGGGTGATCACCCTGACGTGTGTGTCCAACGAGGTCGGCGGCAACCTCGCCGGGAACGCCACCTGGATCGGATATCCGATCGCCGAGATACTCGACGAGGTCGGCGTGGCCGCCGACGCCGACATGCTGCTCTCCCGCAGCTCGGATGGATACACCGCCGGAACCCCACTCGAGGTGCTACGGGACGGGCGCGACGCGATCCTCGCGGTGGCGATGAACGGCCAGCCGCTACCCTTCGAGCACGGATACCCGGTCCGGCAGGTCGTCCCGGGGCTGTACGGCTTCGTCTCGGCCACCAAATGGGTGGTGGACTGGGAGATCACCCGCTTCGACCGGGCCCAGGCCTACTGGACCCAACGCGGGTGGGCGGTACGTGCACCGATCAAGACCGCATCCCGGATCGAGGTACCCGCCGCGTTCGCCCCCACCAGCCCCGGACCGGTCCTCGTCGCGGGGACCGCCTGGGCCCAGCACCGCGGTATCGCCACCGTCGAACTCCGGGTCGACAACGGTCCCTGGCAGAGCGCTGCCCTCGCCCCGCAGTACTCCCTCGACACCTGGCGGCAATGGACCTGGCAGTGGCAGGCCACACCGGGGCTGCACACCCTGCAGGTCCGGGCCACCGACCTCGACGGCAACACCCAAACCGAACAACGCACCCCACCGATCCCGGACGGTGCCTCCGGCTGGCACACCCGCTCGATCACCGTGACCTGAGACGGTGCCGGCAGGGGTGGAATCAGCATTGGGTGGGAGCCGGGCCTGGCCGACTCCCACCCCCCTGGTCGTGTGGTCAGTGCTGCTCGAGGACCGGTTCCGTGGCCGTGTCCGGTTGGGCCGTGCGCATCGATACGGCGGTGATTCCCGCCCCGGCCAGGGCGATGACGGCGGCGCCGAGGAACGCGGCTGAGAATCCGTTCGTCAACTCCGGGAGGTTACCGATCTGGTTGGCGCCGAACGAGGCGGCGACGGCGGTCATGGTTGCCAGGCCGAGTGCCGAGCCGACCTGGTAGCTGACGTTGACGATGCCCGACGCCAATCCGCCCTCTTCGGGCCGTGCGGCGGAGATCGCCGTGCCGAGGGAGGGAATGAAGGCGAGCGACATACCCGCTGCGGCAACGAGGGAAGCCGGAAGCACGTCGACCCAGAAATTACCGGTGGGCCGGACGAGTGCCATCCACCCCAGCCCGATCGCAAGAACGATCAAACCGGTCACGATCATCGGTTTCGCTCCGAACCGCTGCATAGCCCGCGGCGCGATGACGATCATGCCGAGCATGATCAGTGTCGTCATCGGGAGGAGTGCTGCGCCGGCGGGGAAGGCGCTGTACCCCAACACCTGCTGCAGGTACAGGTTCAGGAAGAACCACATCGGGATCCACGCCGCACCGAGCAGCAGCTGGGCGATGTTCGCGGCGGCGAGGTTGGGGGCGGCGAAGATTCCCAAGCGCATGAGGGGGTCACGGCGCCGGGACTGGGTCAGGACGAACGCGGCCAGCAGCACCGCGGACGCGGTGAGGTATCCCCAGGTTTGACCGGAGCCCCAGCCGACCTCGGGAGCCCGGACGATGGAGTAGACGGCGAGCGCCAGTCCGGCGGTGACGGTCAGTGCGCCGAGAATGTCGATCGATCCGGATCGGGCGGGGGCGTTGGGCATCAGCAGCGGTGTCGCGGCGAGGGCGATCAGGGCGATGGGAATGTTGATGTAGAACACCCATGGCCAGCTGAGATATTCGGTGATCATTCCGCCGAGGAACACACCGGCGGTACCGCCGGCGGGTGCGGCGGCACCGTAGACGGCGAGGGCCTTGGTCAATTCCTGTTGGTTGGAACCGAACAGCATCATCAGCAGCGTCAGTGCCGAGGGTGCGATCAGTGCGGCCCCGGCGCCCTGGATGGCGCGTCCGGCCAGTTCGGTGCCGACGTTCCCGGCGGCGCCGGCGGTAATCGATCCGGCGAGCAGAACCACCCAGCCGGTGGCGAAGATGCGTTTGGCGCCCCACAGGTCGGACAGGCGTCCGCCGAGCAGGAGCAGTCCACCGAAGGCGATGACGTAGGCGTTGAAAACCCAGGTCAGGTTCTCCTGGGAGAAACCGAGGTCGGTCTGCATTTTCGGTAGCGCGATGCCGATGATGGAAGTGTCCATGATGACCATGAATTGGGCTGCGGCGATCAGTGCCAGCGCCCACCACTTGCGTGTGGGTGAAACCTGAGTAGACATGACAATAATTCCTTACCGGTACGGGGTATTTGTGAGATGAACGATGGCGAGTGCGGTGGCACGCTTACCCGCAACATCGAAGCCCCCGACCCCAGGCGTCCGCGGAAATCGCGGTCTGATCGGATCTTTCGGGCGAATTATCTTCTTCTGTGCACATCGCAATCCTCCTAGATGCCGCTCGGCAACCTCAGCGATGTCCGTACCATAGGGGGGTATAGTACGAAGCGCAAGAGGCGGTCGTCCCGAAGTCGCCGAGAGAATTCCGTTCCCGAACAGACTGGGCCGTGACAACACCGCCTGGCGAACGATCGACGGGGGCGTCTCGCGCCGCGATCGCATCCTCCGGCCCCCACGGACGCGGCACCAGCGCCCCTTTGCTCGCGCGGCGACCCCACTCCCGGTTTCCTGGCGACGCCACCACCGAGCACCCGCGGGCACTCCCCGGGGGTATAGACCCGGGGAGCACAGGTCCTGACCCTTACGCCTTGCATACCGTAGGGGGGTATGGTAAGTCTGTAGATGGGTCGCGGCACCCCCGATCGCACCTGGCGAACGAATCGAAGAAAGAAGGACATCGATGAGCACCACCACCGTCACCGTCACCGGAATGACCTGCGGGCACTGCGTTTCCTCGGTCCGTGAAGAGATCGGCAACATCCCCGGCGTGACCGCCGTAGACGTCGACCTCGCCAGCGGCCGGGTCGTAATCGACTCCGACTCCCCGATCGAGAAGGCATCGCTCGCCCGGGCAGTCGACGAGGCCGGCTACCAGCTCGCCGGCTGACCGGCCGACACCCAGACCCGGACAGGAGATTCCCACGATGAACGCATCGTCGAAGTTCGCCGGTTTCACCGTTGGCCTGGCCGCGGTCTTCGCACTCGCCCTCGGGGCCGGGGCCGCCTTCGGCCCCGAGGTGCCCGCACCGGCCGATACACACGACACCTCAACCCACGACGCCGGACCCGGTTCGATTACGGGCGCACCGGTCGCCGAACAAACACCTGGAGGACTGATGGTCACCGACAGCGGATACACCCTGGCATTGGACACGGCGCAGGTTCCCGCCGGCGCTGACGTGCCACTGCGGTTCCGCATCCTGGGCGCCGACGGAGCACCCGTCACCCGCTACGTGGAGAGCCACGACAAGCAACTACATCTGATCGCGGTGCGCCGCGACCTGACCGGATACCAGCACGTGCACCCGGTACTCGACGCCGCCGGAACTTGGTCCGTTCCGCTCGATCTGACCCGCGCCGGGGCGTACCGGGTGTTCGCCGACTTCACCCCCGCCGGCGGTGACGGCGTGACCCTGGGCGCCGACCTGCAGGTCGCCGGTTCCTACGATCCGCAGCCCCTGCCCCCGGTTGCCGCAGCCACCGTGGTCGACGGGTACACCGTCACCCTCGACGGCACCCTCACCCCGGGTCAGGCCTCGAAGGTCACCCTGTCGGTGGCCCGCGGCGGGCAGCCGGTGACGGATCTGCAGCCCTACCTCGGCGCGTACGGTCACCTGGTGGCCCTGCGGGCCGCCGACCTCGGCTACCTGCACGTGCACCCGGACGGCCATCCCGGTGACGGTGTCACCGCACCAGGTCCGGGCATCGACTTCTATGTCACCACCCCGAGCGCGGGCGACTACCGCCTGTTCCTGGACTTCCAGCACGATGGAGTGGTGCGGACCGCCGAATTCACCCTGACCGCCGGGCAGAGCTCCGGCGCCGCAGTGCCCCCCGCCCCGGAGCCGATGCCCGCCGGGCACGGACACTGACGAAAACCACCACCGGAGAGGAGGAACGATGAATTCCGTCACGCAGCACCCGACCGCCGACGGCCGGGTCGAGCTCGAAATTGGTGGCATGACCTGCGCCTCGTGCGCGAACCGGATCGAGAAGAAGCTCAACAAACTCGACGGCGTCACCGCCACGGTGAACTACGCCACCGAGAAGGCCCGCGTCAACTACGTCGGTGCTGTGTCGACCGAGGATCTCGTGGCCACCGTCGAGCAGGCCGGCTACACCGCCAAGGTCCCGGCGCCGCCCGCCGCCGATACCGCGGCCGGCCCCGCCGCGGAGCCGGACCCGACCGCCGCACTGCGTCAACGCCTGCTCGTGTCCTTGGTGCTCAGTGTGCCGGTGATCGCGATGGCTATGGTTCCGGCGCTGCAGTTCACCCACTGGCAGTGGCTTTCGCTCACCCTCGCGGCCCCGGTGGTGGTGTGGGGGGCGTGGCCGTTCCACAAGGCCGCCTTCACCAACCTGCGGCACGGCACCTCCACGATGGACACCCTCATCTCGATGGGCACCCTCGCCGCCCTGGGCTGGTCACTGTATGCGCTGTTCTGGGGCACCGCCGGTATGCCCGGCATGACCCACCCGTTCGAGCTGACCATCTCCCGCTCCGACGGCGCCGGCAACATCTACCTCGAGGCCGCCGCCGGGGTGACCACCTTCATCCTCGCCGGCCGCTACTTCGAGGCCCGCTCCAAGCGGCGCGCCGGTGCCGCCCTGCGGGCCCTGCTCGAACTCGGCGCCAAAGAGGTCTCGGTGCTACGCGGCGGTGTCGAGCAGCGCATCCCTGTCGATCAACTGGCCGTCGGTGACGAGTTCGTCGTTCGCCCCGGGGAGAAGATCGCCACCGACGGTGTCGTCACCGACGGCTCTTCCGCGGTGGATGCGTCGATGCTGACCGGCGAATCCGTGCCCGTCGAGGTCGGACCCGACGACCAGGTCGTGGGCGCCACCGTCAACGTCGGCGGCCGGATCACCGTGCGTGCCACCCGCATCGGGTCCGACACCCAGCTCGCGCAGATGGCGAAACTCGTCGAAGACGCCCAGACCGGTAAGGCGCAGGCGCAACGGTTGGCCGACAAGATCTCTGGGATCTTCGTCCCGATCGTCATCGCCCTGTCCGTCGCCACGCTGGGTTTCTGGATCGGCACCGGCGGCGGCCTCGCGGCCGCGTTCACCGCCGCCGTCGCCGTACTGATCATCGCCTGCCCCTGCGCCCTCGGCCTGGCCACCCCGACCGCACTGATGGTCGGCACCGGCCGCGGCGCCCAGCTCGGCATCCTGATCAAGGGGCCAGAGGTCCTCGAATCGACCCGCCGCGTCGACACCGTGGTGCTCGACAAGACCGGCACCGTCACCACCGGCAAGATGACCCTGCTCGAGGTGATCACCGCCGACGGCGAAGACACCATGCAGGTGCTGCGCCTGGCCGGCGCCCTCGAGGATTCCTCCGAGCACCCGATCGCCGCGGCCATCGCCAAGGGCGCCCGCGACAAGGTCGGCGCCCTGCCGAAAGTGGAGCAGTTCACCAATATCGAAGGCCTCGGAGTGCAGGGCATGATCGACGAGCACGCGGTGGTCGTCGGCCGGGCCCGGCTCCTCGCGGACTGGGCACAGCACCTACCCGCCGATCTCGAAGCGGCCATGACCGCAGCCGAATCCGAGGGCAAGACCGCCGTCGCAGTCGGCTGGGACGGTAAGGCCCGAGCCGTGCTCGTCGTCGCCGACGCCGTCAAGGCCACCTCGGCCGAGGCGATCGGACAGCTGCGCAGGCTGGGCCTGACGCCGATCATGCTCACCGGCGACAACACCGCCGCCGCCCGCGCGATCGCCGACCAGGTCGGTATCGACGAGGTGATCGCCGAAGTGCTGCCCGCCGACAAGGTGGACGTCGTCAAACGGCTGCAGGACCAGGGCAAGGTCGTCGCGATGATCGGCGACGGTGTCAACGACGCAGCCGCCCTGGCGCAGGCCGACCTCGGTCTGGCGATGGGCACCGGCACCGACGTCGCGATCGAGGCCAGTGACCTGACCCTGGTGCGCGGGGACCTCCGCGCCGCCGCCGATGCAATCCGGTTGGCCCGCAAGACGTTGGGCACCATCAAGGGCAACCTCTTCTGGGCCTTCGCCTACAACGTCGCCGCCCTCCCCCTGGCCGCGGCCGGACTGCTCAACCCCATGCTCGCCGGTGCAGCGATGGCGCTCTCCTCGGTGTTCGTGGTCAGCAACAGCCTGCGACTGCGCCGATTCCGGTCCCTCACCGGATAACCGCAGGCAACGCACCCAGGAGGTGGGGTGGGCGGGGCGTGCAGGCACCCACCCACCCCACACCCTTTTACCCCATGCAGTCCCCGAAAGGAGACCGGCCATGTCCTCGGTGACAACAACCCTGGTGCAGATCATCCGACACCCCGCGACCCGGGCGGCGGCCCGGTGCGCGGTGATGTGCGCCGCATCGGCGATCGGCCGCCGCGTCGAGGGCCCACACCCCGCCCCGAATACCCCGGGAGGGCATAATCGGGTGTGCTCGGCATGACACTCGGATTCCAGGAGGACACCATGGCCACCACTCCCGCGGCCACCCACGCACCTGCCGAGACCGACGGCCATGACCATGCCGCGCACGGCTACATCACCGAAAAAGACGCCTACCTCAAGCGCCTCAAGCGCATCGAAGGCCAGGCCCGCGGACTGCAGCGGATGGTCGAGGAAGACAAATACTGCATCGACATCCTCACCCAGGTCTCCGCGATGACCAAGGCCCTGCAGGCCGTGGCCATGGGACTGCTCGAAGACCACATCAGTCACTGCGTCGTCGACGCCGCCGTCGCCGGCGGTCCCGCAGCCGACGCGAAGATCAAAGAGGCCACCGACGCGATCGCCCGGCTCGTCCGCTCCTGAGGCACCGCCCGGCACCGTCCGAGGGTCAGTCGTCGTCGTCCACCCCGGCGCTCTCGTCGGAAATCTCGACGAGGCGGCGCAGGCAATGCATCCGCAACGGTTCCGGAAACCCGTCCGCGAGACGGTAATAGACGGTGCGGCCCGCCTTGCGGCGGGTGACCATACCGGCGGTGCGCAGGATCCGCAGGGCGTACCCGACAGCGTCCTCGCCGAGGTCGAGGGTCAGGGCGATATCGCCCACACACAGTTCCTCGGCGAGGTCGAGGGCGTAGATCACCCGGGTCCGGGTGGGGTCGGCGAGCAGGCTCAGGATGCTGCTCAACCGGGCGGCGTCGTCGCGGCTGAGCAACCGCTCACGGGCATGCGCCACCCGCTCCGGATCGACCGGGTGCCCCTCGGTGGTGGACGGGTGACTCATGCACCCATTCTGACCCACGAGACACCCACCCCGCGGCCCGACCAACTGTTTACCCGTACGGGTTTACGGGTATATGGTGGCGGGGCCGCCGTTGTGTCAGCGGCGTCCGCCGCCGACATGCCCCTTCACGAAAAGGGAGTCATCGTGAGCACAGCCGAGAGAATGCTCGAGAGCTATCCGAAGGATCTGCGGCATATCGACAAGGCGAAACTTCTGTCCTGTATCGAGGCGTGTACCTCCTGCGCGCAGACGTGCACGGCCTGCGCGGATGCGTGTCCGAGTGAGCCGTCGGTGGCCGACCTGACCGCCTGCATTCGCACCAACCTCGACTGCGCCGACATCTGCGAGGCCACCGGGCGGGTGCTCTCCCGTCACACCGGCTTCGACCCCGATCTCACGTCCGCGGTCCTCGAAACCTGTGTCACCGCGTGCAAGTCGTGCGGAGATCGGTGCACCGAGCACGCCTCGCTGCACGAGCACTGCTCGGTCTGCGCCGATGCGTGCCGGCGGTGTGAGAACGCCTGCCGCGAGTTGTTCGCCGCACTCGACTGACCCCGTCTGCGTCACCGCATCCGCCGAAAAGACGAAAAGAAGAGAGAAGGTTGTTGTCGATGAACAAGTCCCTCGCCGCCTGCGCCGCATCGGCGGCGCTGCTGCTGGCCCTGACCGCATGTGGTGATTCCGGCACCGAGGAGAGCGCCGCGACCACCACCTCGGCCGCCGTCACCACCTCGGTCAGCGCGGAGAACGGTGCCGCCGAACACAACGACGCCGATATCGCCTTCGCGCAGGGGATGGTTCCCCACCACAGCCAGGCGATCGAGATGAGTGACATGCTGCTCGCCAAGCAGGGGATCGACCCGCGGGTGGTCGACCTCGCGCAGCAGATCAAGGCCGCGCAGGGCCCGGAAATCGAGCAACTCAACGCCTGGCTGACCGCGTGGGGCGAAGGCACCGCGGCGACCACGACGACCGGCATGAACATGACCGAGTCCATGCCCATGGGCACCGGGATGCAGATGCCCGAGGCACCGGGGGTGATACCGCCGGCGGGCACTACGGGGATGGACATGCCCGGGATGGAGGGCGGCGAGGACATGGAGGGGATGATGTCGGCCGAAGACATGGCTGCCCTGCGCGACGCTCAGGGCGTCGATGCCGCCAAACTCTTTCTCACCCAGATGATCGAGCACCACAAGGGTGCGATCACCATGGCCGAGACCGAGGTGGAGGACGGCCAGAACGCGCAGGCGAAGGCGATGGCGCAGAACATCATCACCACCCAGCAGCAGGAAATCACCACCATGGAACAGATCCTGTCGACCCTCTGAACCGATATGCGGCTGCCCCCACGACCCGTTCCGTCCCGCGGTCGTGGGGCGGAAAGGACTTCTCGTGAGCACCACCAACACCTACGCGGTCACCGGGATGACCTGCGAGCACTGCGTCAAAGCGGTGCGTGAGGAAATCGAACAACTCGACAGGGTGAGCGCCGTCGACATCGACCTCACGGTCGGCGGCCAGTCCCGGGTCGCCGTCACCGCCGACACGCCGCTGCCGCTCGATCAGATCCGCGGCGCCGTCGAGGAAGCCGGTTACCACCTCGCCACTCCGGCGAGCTGACCCCAGGACCACGAAGGATTGACGATGGCGCATCCGAGCGGGCATTCCGAGACCGGTGTCAGTGCCGGTGATCACCGGCATCACGCGGAGCAGGCGGCCGAACACCACGGTGCCGGGCATGATCACGGCGGACACGATCACGGTAGTGGCCGGGACAAACACAAAGGCCACGGCGCCCACGGGGAGGTGTTCCGCCGCAAGTTCTGGGTGAGCCTGGCCTTGTCGATCCCGGTGGTGATCTTCAGCCACATGGTTGCCGACCTCCTCGGCTACTCCATGCCCGAGTTTCCCGGCGTGATGTGGATCGCCCCGATCCTGGGCACGGTGATCTTCTTCTACGGCGGCATGCCCTTCCTCACCGGCGCCTGGAGCGAGCTGCAATCCCGCCAGCCCGGGATGATGCTGCTGATCGGCATGGCCATCTCGGTGGCCTTCATCGCCTCCTGGATCACCACCCTCGAGCTCGGCGGGTTCAATCTCGACTTCTGGTGGGAGCTGGCCCTTCTCATCGTGATCATGCTGCTCGGGCACTGGCTCGAGATGCGCGCCCTCGGATCGGCCTCCGGGGCACTCGAGGCCCTCGCTGCGCTGCTGCCGGACACCGCCGACAAGATCACCGACGACGGCGTCACCGAGGTCCCGATCTCCGAACTGACCACCGGTGATCTGGTTTTGGTGCGGGCCGGGGCCCGGGTTCCGGCGGACGGCACCGTCACCGACGGCGTCGCCGAGGTCGACGAATCGATGATCACCGGCGAATCCAAGCCCGTCCCCCGGGCGGTGGGCGACACCGTGGTCGCCGGCACGGTGGCCACCGACAGCGCCCTGCGGGTGAAGGTGTCCGCCGTCGGCGAGGACACCGCCCTGGCCGGCATCCAGCGGATGGTGGCCGACGCGCAGGAATCCTCCTCCCGCGCCCAGGCTCTCGCCGACCGGGCCGCCGCCTTCCTGTTCTACTTCGCCACCCTCGCCGGCATCATCACCTTCGCGGTCTGGACGCTGATCGGCAACCTCGACGAGGCGGTGGTCCGCACCGTCACGGTCCTGGTCATCGCCTGCCCCCACGCCCTCGGCCTGGCCATCCCGTTGGTGATCGCCATCTCCACCGAACGTGCCGCCAGGGCGGGAGTTTTGGTCAAGGATCGGCTCTCCCTGGAACGGATGCGGACCGTCGATGTGGTCCTGTTCGACAAGACCGGCACCCTCACCCAGGGCAAGCATGCCGTCACCGGACTCGCCGCGAGTGCGGCCCTCACCGAAAAGGATCTCCTCACCCTCGCCGCCGCCGTCGAAGCCGACAGCGAACACCCCGTGGCCAGGGCCATCGTCTCCGCCGCCGCAGCCACGGTCCCCGCTTCAGCGGGCAGCCCTGCCACCGACTTCCGGTCCCTCCCCGGGCGCGGCGTGACCGCCACCATCGACGGCACCGACGTGTCGGTCGGTGGACCGGCGATGCTCGCCGACCTGGGTGTCACCGTCCCGCCCGAGGTCGCCGCGGCAACCCAGCCGTGGGTGGGCCGCGGCGCGTCGGTGCTGCACGTGGTCCGCGGCGGCGAGGTGGTCGGCGCCCTCGCACTCGAGGACAAGGTGCGGGACGAGTCCCGCCAGGCCATCGACGCCCTGCACCAGCGGGGAATCAAGGTCGCCATGATCACCGGCGACGCCCGGCAGGTCGCCGACGCCGTCGCCGCCGATCTGGGGATCGACGAAGTGTTCGCGGACGTGCTCCCGGAGAACAAGGACGCGAAGGTCGCCGAATTGCAGGCCCGCGGCCACAAAGTGGCGATGGTCGGCGACGGTGTCAACGATGCCCCCGCCTTGGCGCGGGCCGAGGTCGGTGTCGCGATCGGCGCGGGCACCGACGTGGCGATCGAATCGGCCGGGGTGGTGCTTGCCGCCGACGACCCCCGCGCGGTGCTCTCCATCATCGACCTCTCGCGGGCCAGTTACCGCAAGATGTGGCAGAACCTGGTGTGGGCCACCGGCTACAACATCATCGCCGTCCCGCTGGCCGCCGGTGTGCTGGCCTTCGCCGGCGTCGCCATCTCCCCGGCAGTGGCGGCGGTGCTGATGTCGGTCTCCACCATCGTCGTCGCGCTCAACGCGCAACTTCTGCGGCGGATCGACCTCGACCCGGCCCGGCTCGTACAGCACTGAGCTCTCCAGCGAAGCGCCCTGTGCTGCAGACCGGTTCACCCCGGCAGGTCGGGCCGGGCTCGGTCAGCGCGCCGGACGCATCCCATCCAAGGTGACCTGCACCAGCCGGTGGACCGCTTCCCGGGTGGGCAACCTGGTGGCGGCGGTCAGGGCGTGCAGGCAATATCGCGCCAGCTCTTCGGCGGCGGTGTCGTCTCTGATCTCGCCGGCGCGGGCACCGTCGGCGATCAGGTCGGTGACGAACCCGGTGAGCTGGTGCTGCGCCCGGCCGACGTGCTCACCGCGATGCAGCGCGGCGGTGTCCACGGTGGGCTCGTGGTCGTGGAGGATCAGGGCGTAGGCCGCGAGCACCGCCCGCAGCCGGTCGGCGGCACCGCCGGCGGTGCGGTCCCGTACCTCGGCGAGCTGCGCGAGGTGACGGAGGATCTGACGTTCGTGCCAGGCAAGAACGATCGCTTGGACGTCGGGGAAGTACTTGTACAGCGTCGCCCGCCCGATACCGGTGTCCTCGGCGATCCGGGACATCGTCACCGCCGCGAGCCCGTAGTGGGCGACCAGCGTTGCGGTGGCGTCCATGACCGCCTCGCGGACCGCTTTGCGATGGTCCTCGATCGTCTCGTTCCACAGCTTCGGCACCCCGCAAGTGTACGCACCGACGTAGTCAACACAGTGCGATTCAGGCGTGACGTTGTGTATCGTAAAAATCGGTAGGCGGCAATTCCTGCTGCTCGGATGGAGGACCCACGATGACTGACCCCACCCCCGACGCCGGTTCCCCCCGCTCCGACGAGGACCGTGGTTCTTCTCCCCGGCGTGAACCCACGCCGCGCTGGGTCAAGGTCGTCGGCATCGTCGTCGGCGTCCTGCTCGTGCTGGTGATCCTGATGATGGTGTTCGGCGGCGGCAATCACGGTCCCGGTCGCCACCTGTCCGCCGGGACCACCGTCGGCTCTGCCGCGATCAGCGGGGACGTCGACGTTATGCAGGCCGGTGGCGGTTCTGTCGGTGATCGTCTCGGAGTGCGGACGGTCGCTGCGTGAGCATGTCGCCGGGGCTGCGTAAGCTCGCGCGGACCGTGCACATCTGCGCCTCGGTCGGCTGGCTCGGTGCGGTACTCACGTATCTGGCGTTGGCCATCGCCGCGCTGATGAACTTCGGAACGCCGACCGGGCGGGCCCTGTATCCCGCGATGGAACTTCTCGTCTGGACGGTGATCCTCCCGCTCAGTCTCGCATCGCTGGTCACCGGGCTCATCTCGTCGCTGGGCACCCCGTGGGGCCTGCTCCGGCACTATTGGGTGCTCTTCAAACTGGCGCTCAATGTCGGCGCCTCGGCCGTGTTGTGGCTGTACACGCAGTCCATCGATTACTCCGCCGCCATCGCCGCGCAAACGACCCTGTCCGATGCCGATGTGCTCGCGCTGAGGAATCCGACCCATGTGGTCCACGCCAGTGGCGCGGTCCTGGTGTTGCTCGCCGCGACCGTGCTCGCGGTGTACAAGCCACGGGGAGTCACCCCGTACGGGTATCGGAGCCGACGTGCGGCGGGGACCCGGTAGCTCACCCACCTTGGGGCAGCCGGCTATAGAGCCGTCAGTCCAGGCCGATGATCGATGCCCCTCGTTTGGTGAGCCATGCGAGGGGGTCGGTCTTGTCCCCGTCGGGTGTTTCGACTTCGAAGTGCAGGTGCGGCCCGGTCGAATTGCCCCGGTTCCCGATGGTGGCGATCTTCTGGCCGGCTTTCACGCGCTGGCCGACCTCGACGAGGTTGTCGTTGTTGTGGCCGTAGGTGGTGATGGTGCCGTCGTCGTGCCGAATTCGCACCCACAGCCCGTACCCCTGGGCGGGTCCGGCGTTGATGACCTCCCCGTCAGCGACCGCGACGATCGGCGCGCCCAACGTGTTGGCGATATCGATGCCGCCGTGATCGCGCCCGTCTCCGAAGGGTGAGGTGATCGTGCCGGACGACGGTGCAACGAACGCGCGGCTCCCAGGCCGATTCCAGGTCTTCGGTTGCGGTGCCGGCGCCGGGCCGTCCTGCGCCGCCCCAGCTTCCTCGTCGTGCGGATCCGTCCCGTCACTGGGGCGAGTCTCATCAAGGGTTTCAGTGCCGTCAGGAGTTTCAGTTCCGTCGAGAGATTCGGTGCCATCGAGCGTTTCGGTGCCATCGTGGACACCGGTCTCGTCGTGGCCCTCGGTCTCGGTCCCGATGCCCGCGCCGGTTTCGGGGGACAGTTCCGCGGCGCCCGAGGCCGGTGCCTCCGGCGACGGCGTCATCGGCTCGACCGTGGTCTCTTGTGGTGCAGTGGTCGCGCCGGCCGGTGTGCTGGGCCCCTCTGGGGAGGTTTCGTACTGCGGTGCGGTGGAATCGGTTGCCGCGGGAGGCGCGCTGGCTTCTCCGGGCGCCTCGGGATCCTCCGTGGCCGTGGATTCGTCGACCGGGGCGGCGTTCTCACCCGGCGGTTCGGTGGGTGTTTCGGAGAGGTCCGGCTGCGCCGAGGTCATCGGGGGCGCACCGGTGGGAGGGTCGTATTCGAGGGCAGCGAGCAATCTCGGGCCGATGCTCGCGTCGATGCTGTCGAGTTCATTCGTGCAGGCGCTCAGGGCACCACCGATGCCGGGTTCCCCGTGTGCCGACCACGCTCCCAGGCAACTCGTGAGCATCTGCTGGGTGGCCAGGGCGTCCTCGAGGGATCCGTTGGCCTGCGCGTTCTGCAGGCTGGTGGAGGCGATGTTCGCCACCTTCTGCCAGAGGCTGGGGTCGACGATGACCACGTCCGGGTCGGCGGTATCCGCGGTCATGGTCAAGGCATTGGCGACCGCGGCCGCGAACGACGTCGGCGGGGACACGTGGGTGGCGGATGCGGTCGGCGCACCGGCGAGAAAGAGCGCGGCGGTGGCGGTCGATCCGCCGACGACCAGCGCGGCAAGTCTCCTACGTGCGGCGAAAGCGCCTGTTGTGCCTCGCATCGCGGTCCCTTCTGAAATTCACGCTCCGACAATGAACGGTCAACCGAACGAACGAGGCGGCGCGAGTAAGTCAAGACGACACGCCGTAACGTTAGTGCATTTCCTTCCCTTCAGTGCCGATAATGTTCTTCTTTCCCACCGCTTACATCAGACACATCAGTCAGATCGGTAGCACGACGTTGCTGACGAACTCGTCCCGAAGCCAGGCGATGAACAAATCCCACGCCCCGGTCAGCAGAGCGAGCCCGACCACGATGAGGGCGACCCCACCGACGATCTGGATGGTCCGCGAATGCTCGCGCAACCAGCCCGCCCCGGCCATGGCCCTGGTCGATCCGAAGGCGAGCAGGATGAACGGCACTCCCAGGCCGGCGCAGTAGGCGATGATCAGCACCACACCCCTTGCGGCCGTGGCGCCTTCGGTTCCGGCAGTGACGGACAGGACGCCGGCGAGAGTGGGCCCGAGGCAGGGTGTCCAGCCCAGCGCGAAGACCGCCCCGAGCAGTGGAGCGCCGGCGAGGTGCCCTACCCGTCGGGGGCGGGGCCGGGTGTCCTTCTGCAGTGCCGGGATCAGTCCGAGGAACGCCAAGCCCATGACGATGGTGATGACGCCGCCGAGGCGTTGGAGCAGTTCTCGGTTCAGTTGCAGGACGCTGATCAGTCCGAAGACCGAGGCGGTGGCGAGGACGAAGACGACCGTGAAGCCGGTGACGAACAGCAGGGCGGCGCCGGTGACCCGGATCCTGGCCGCGGTTCTCACCCGGGTGTCGCCAGCTCGGTCGGTGGAGGTTTCGGCTCCGGCGATTCCGGCCAGGTAGGACAGGTATCCCGGAACGAGGGGAATGCAGCACGGCGAGGCGAAGGAGACCAGCCCGGCCAGGGCGGCGGCCCCGAGCGCCAGGAGCATGGGTCCGGTGGCGGCGGCAGTCTGGAAACTGGTGCCGACATCTTGAGCGAGCAGGTTCATGATTCGGCCGCTACTCGTTCGATCACCGGTAGATCCTCGGTGAGCAGGGCCCGCAGGTAGGCCGCGGCGACCTTGAAATCGCGGTCCAGGATCAAGGTGGAGGGGATGACGCTGGTCGGGTGGCCCCCGCCGAGGGCGAGCAGGGTGCGCATAGGCGGGTCGTAGATGGAGGGGTCGTTACCGGTGTGCCGTGGCCAGAGGGCGACGATCAGCACGCCGATGACAGCGAGGACCGGCACAACCCAACGGACGCCGACCGGTACGGGGTCACTCATGTCGCGGTTCCGCTCCCCTTCAGCTGTGTCGGTACCGACCCAATATACGTACTACGTACGTAGATAGTAGATCAAGGGGTTCTTTTATCGCCCGCCCAGGTGGGCGGCGAGACCGAAGCCCCGAGACACGGCCCCGGAGTCGTAGGCTGGGGCGACGAAAACGGTGGGAGGGCACATGCGGGTGCGCGGGTTCGGCGAGCTCGAAGCGGTAGTGATGGAGCGGCTGTGGGACCAGAACGGGCCGACCACGGTCCGTGAGGTGTTCGACGACATGAGCCGGGACCGGGAGATTGCGTACACCACGGTGATGTCGACGATGGACAACCTGCACCGCAAGGGCTGGCTCGAGCGCGAGCGCAGCGGCAAGGCGTTCCGGTACTGGCCCACCCTGACCCGGGAGGAGCACAGCGCCCGGTTGATGCGGGAGGCCTTCCACTCCGGCGGCAGGTCGGATGTGGTCTTGACCCACTTCTTCGAGCAGATGAGCGAGGAGGAGGCCGCCGGTCTTCGGGTGGCGTTGCAGCGGATGGCCGCCGACGAGGACGCCGCCCGATGATGAGCGCAGCGGCGTGTTTCCTGCTGTTCAGTGGGATCGTGGCCGTTGCCGGTCCCCCGGTGCTGCGGCGCCTGACCCATGGCGGCCTCGCCCCGCGACTGGGCGTGCTCGCCTGGACTGCGGCGATCGCCGCCGTGGTGCTCTCGTGGGCGATGGCCGCACTGCTGGTTGTGTCCGATCTGCTCCGGTACCGGACTCTTCCCGGCGGCTCGATGATCGGGGCGTGCCTGGCCCGCCTGCAGGAGACGGTCGGTGGCGCCGACACCGTCTTCGAGATGGTGGGAGTCACGGTCGCCGCGGCGGTGGTGTCGGCCACCGCGTGGATCGGGGGTCGACTCGCTGTGGGTCTGGTGCGTCTGCGGATGCACACCCACGGACACGCCCGCCGCGCCCGCCTGATCGGCCGCCGGGTGCGTGGCGTCGATGCGGTGGTCATCGACAACGCCGAGCGCGTCGCCTACTGCGCCGCAGGTCGCCCGCACGCCGTGGTGATCACCACCGCCGCCCTCGCGGCCCTCGACGACCGGCAGGTCCAGGCTGTCCTTGCGCACGAGCGGGCCCATCTGGCCGGGCATCACGCGCAGATACTCGCCGTCCTGCGGGTGCTGGCCGCCGCCCTGCCCCCGATCACCGTGTTCACCGCCGGCGCGATCGAGGTGGCTCGCCTGCTGGAGATGTGCGCCGACGACTCCGCCGCCCGCGTGCACGGCTCGCGGACCCTGCTCACCGGTCTGATCGCGTTGTCCGCTCCGGCGCAGGTCCCCGATGGCGCCCTCGGCGCAGGCAACATCGCCCTCCTGGACCGGGCCGGACGACTGGCCTCCCCACCGCCGCGGTCGGCGAAGATGCGGGTGCGGGTGTTGTCGGCGGCCGTGGCCGCCGCACTGAGCGCCGCCCCGATCATTCTGGTCGTACTCGAGGTGACCGGAAACATGTGGTGCCTCCCAGCGGCTTGGTGACCAGCGGGGATCAACACCGCGCACCCACATCCCCGAGTTATCTGGACCAACGCCCAGGTCATGGCTGCTACAGTCGGGAAATTGTGACGGCTCTTGCGATACGCCCCCCGCGTATGCGGACGGTAGTTGCGGTCGCCGCTGTCCTGTATCTGCTCGCGCACACGATCGCCCAGTGCGGCATCTTCCTCGCGCACGGTCACGAGGGCGAGGACGTCCACGTCTCCTCCTCGTCAGCCCTTCCGGCCGATGAACTCACGCCCGGGCACGCGCACGTCGACGACGGATCGACCCACGTGTCCCACGAGGCGCACACCGTCGTCGCGATGCCCCGGGCCGACAATCCGCTCCGCCCGCTGACCATCGCCGCGGTCGTCGCGATGGCACTGGCGGTGGTGCTGGTGGTGCTGTCGGCGCCGCGCACTCCGCGGGCCCCGCCGGACGTGCCCATCCCCATCCGGCCCGGCCGGACCGTCTTGAACGAACTCTGTATCAACAGGTGCTGATCAGCAGCCCGCAGGCCATCTGAGGACTTTCCCTCGTGGCCCAGCTCGCGCTGCCCATCACTCACCCACTGCTCTTGTCGCAGTCACATACAGGGATTTCTTTTCATCATGAACAGTGCTGTTCCTGCCACCCTCGTTCCACCCTCCTCCTCCGCCGCCCCGCTGCCGGCCGACGCTCACCGGTGCCCGCAACCGAGCACCATGGTCGGCAACACTCCCGTGCTGTGGATCGGTGAACCGTTCGCCGATTCCGGCCGCGGCTTCTGGGCGAAACTCGAAGGCAGCAATCCCGGCGGGATGAAAGACCGCCCCGCCCTACACATGGTCGAGAAGGCGAAGGCGCGCGGTGACCTCGCCCCCGGGGCAACGATCATCGAATCCACCAGCGGAACCCTCGGCCTGGGCCTGGCGTTGGCCGGGATCACCCATCACCATCCCGTCACCCTGGTCACCGACCCTGGTCTGGAACCGATCGTGCACCGGATGCTCGCCGCCTACGGCGCCCACGTCGAATTGGTCACCACCCCCCATCCCACCGGCGGCTGGCAGCAGGCCCGGCGCGAGAAGGTCGCCGAACTCCTGGCTGCCCATCCCGGGTCGTGGTGCCCGGATCAATACACCAACCCCGACAATGTCGAGGCGTACGAGTCGCTCGCGCATGAACTCATCGCCCAGCTCGGCCGCGTCGACACGCTGGTGTGCTCGGTGGGCACCGGCGGGCACTCCGCCGGTGTGGCCCGGGTGCTGCGCCAGTTCAACCCCGACCTGAAACTGGTCGGCGTCGACACCGTCGGATCGACCATCTTCGGGCAACCCGCCAGTACCCGGCTGATGCGCGGGCTCGGATCGAGCATCTATCCCGACAACATCGACTATCCCGCGTTCGACGAGGTGCACTGGGTGGCCCCGCACGAGGCGGTGTGGTCGTGCCGCACCCTGGCCGCCACCCACCACGCCAGCGGCGGCTGGAGCGTCGGCGCCGTCGCGTTGACCGCCGGGTGGATCGCCCGCACCAGCCCACCGGACACCCGGGTCGCGGCGGTCTTCCCCGACGGTCCGCAACGCTACTTCGACACCATCTACAACGACGACTACTGCGCCGAGCACGGCCTGCTGAACGCGAACCCGCCGACCGAGCCGGCGACCATCGACCACCCGACCGACCAGATCGTGCAGTCCTGGACCCGGTGCGCCACCGTGGTCGATCCCACAGAGAGCGTTTCATGAACAACCTTCTGACCCAGTTCCGCAGCTTCGACCGGCCCGCCCAGGTGCTGATGGTCAACCAGTTCTCCATCAACGTGGGCTTCTACATGCTGATGCCGTATCTGGCCGGGTACCTGGCCGGACCCCTGGGTCTGGCGGCGTGGGCGGTCGGGCTGGTGCTGGGTATGCGGAACTTCTCCCAGCAGGGGATGTTCCTGCTCGGCGGCACCCTCGCCGACCGCCTCGGCTACAAACCGCTGATCGTCGCCGGCTGCCTGCTGCGGGTCGCCGGGTTCGTGCTGCTCGCGGCCGTGGAATCGCTGCCGGCGATCCTGCTCGCCTCGGTGGCCACCGGGTTCGCCGGGGCGCTGTTCAATCCGGCGGTGCGGGCGTATCTAGCCGCCGACGCGGGGCCACGGCGGGTCGAGGCGTTCGCGGTGTTCAACGTGTTCTATCAGGCCGGGATTCTGCTGGGCCCGTTGATCGGCCTCGCCCTGACCACCCTCGATTTCCGGGTCACCGCGCTGGCCGCGGCCGCGGTCTTCGCCGTGCTGACGATCGTGCAGATCTGGGCGCTGCCCGCGCACAAGGCCGCACCGCCCACGGCCAAGACGTCGGTCCTCGAGGACTGGCGGGTGGTGGTCGCCAACCGGCCCTTCGTGCTGTTCGCGCTGGCGATGATCGGGTCCTACGTGCTCTCGTTCCAGATCTATCTGGCGCTGCCCCTGCAGGCGGCGGTGGTGGTCGGCGACGGCCGGTCCGACACCGCCCTGGTGACCTCGCTGTTCGTGGTCTCGGGGGTGGTGGCGATCGCCGGGCAGCTGCGGATCACGTCCTGGTTCTCCCGCCGGTGGGGTTCGGGACGGTCCCTGGTGGTCGGCATGGCGATCATGGCGCTGGCGTTCCTGCCGCTGATCGCGCTACCGGGCCCGGCCACCGCCGGTGGGTGGGCCGCCGCCGGCGCCCTGGTGCTCACCGCCGCCCTGTTGGCGGTCGGCACCGCCGCGGTGTTTCCGTTCGAGATGGACACGGTCGTCGCCCTCTCCGGCGGCCGGCTCGTGGCCACCCATTACGGCTTCTACAACACCGTCGTCGGCGTGGGGATCCTGCTCGGCAACCTGGGCACCGGTGCCGTCTTCGGGATCCTGCGCGATGCGGAACTGGGTGCGCTGATCTGGGTGGCGTTGACCGGTGTCGGGGCGGTGTGTGTCATCGCCCTGTACCTGCTCGACCGCTCCGCCCGGCTCGACCCGCCACCGGCCGAACCGGCGGTGACCGAGACCGACGAGGTACCGGCCGCGAGCTAGCCGCCGGGTTTACGCCCTGGTCAGGCCCCCACCCCACCCCATCTACTATGCAACTACGTAGATTGGGTGTGGTGCTCGGCCGAGGTGTCCCGTGCCGTCCGCTGCGTCCGAACAGGAGTTGTGCATGATCGAACCGTCGTTTTCCGGCGCCGCCCGCCTGTCGCGCCGGAACTTTCTAGCGCTGGCCGGCCTGGGGGTAGCGGCGACGGCGGCCGCGTGCAGCAGGGGCGGCGGCGCCGCAGCGGTGCCCACCCCTGTCGGCCCCGACTCGGCGGCGGTGCGGGCGGCCGAGCAGGTCCGCCGAGCCACTATCGGGACCGGGAACACGGTCCGCGCCTCGCTGCAGGCTCGGCCGACCCGGATCGACCTGGGTGGTGTGCAGGTCGATACCTGGGCCTACGGCGACCGGATCCCCGGCCGGGAAATCCGGTTGCGACGCGGGGATCTGCTCCGCGCCGAGCTGAGCAACGACCTACCGGCCGAGTCGACCATCCACTGGCACGGCCTCGCGCTGCGCAACGACATGGACGGGGTGCCCGGGTTGACCCAGGCCGCCATCGCCTCCCGCAGCCCGTTCACCTACGAGTTCCTCGCCCCGGACGCCGGCACCCACTGGCTCCACCCCCACGTCGGGATGCAGTTCGACCGGGGCCTCTACGCCCCGGTCATCGTGGAAGACCCCGCCGAAGGCGCCGATTACGACCTCGAGGCCGTTCTGGTGCTCGACGACTGGCTCGACGGGGTCGCCGGACGCACCCCGGATCAGCAACTCGACGCCCTGCGCCGGGGTGGGATGCCGATGATGAGCGGCATGGACCACGGCGGCATGAGCGGGATGGGGATGGGGGCACCGGTCGATCCGGGGAACCCGCTCGGCGCCGACACCGGCGACGTGCAGTACCCCTACTATCTGATCAACGGCACCCTCGGCGCCGACCCGTTCACGGTGCGGGCCCGCCCCGGTCAGCGGGTGCGGCTGCGGATCATCAACGCCGGCGCGGACACCGCGTTCCGCCTCGCCGTCGGTGGCCATCAGCTGACCGTCACCCACAGCGACGGATATCCGGTGCAGCCGGTCACCGGGTCATCGCTGCTGATCGGCATGGGTGAGCGGTTCGATGCGATCGTCACCCTCGGTGACGGGGTCTTCCCCCTCGTCGCCTCCGCCGAGGGCAAGCAGGGTCAGGGGTTCGCGGTGATCCGCACCGGGGCCGGCGGGCGACTCGACCCGGGTGTGCGGCCTGCCGAGCTCGACGCACCCCCGATCACCGGCCTGGCTCTGCGCGCCCGCGAGGATGTTCGGCTCGACCGCCGGGCCCCGGACCGGGTGCACGAGCTGATGCTGGGGATGGACATGTCCGGGTATCGGTGGACGATCAACGGCGCCGCCTACGGCGAGCACACCCCCCTCGAGATCAGCCAAGGTCAGCGGGTGCGGCTGCGGTTCGTCAACCAGACCATGATGTTTCATCCCATGCACCTGCACGGGCACACCTTCCAGGTCGTCGACGGCCAGGGCGCCGGTCCCCGCAAGGACACCACCCTGGTGCTGCCGAACCAGAGCGTCGAGGTCGACCTCGACGCGGACAACCCCGGTCAGTGGCTGGTGCACTGCCACAACCTCTATCACGGCGAAGCCGGGATGATGACCACCCTGTCCTACACCGAATAAACCCCTGTCACACCGACATCCGAGATGCACTGTCGGTGCGCCCCTGATTTCCCCGTTCCTCTCCTCGCGTACAGAATGAGACCTGAAGATGCCTGCCCACCGGATCACCCGCACCCTGCTGCCCACCGCCGCCGCTGCCCTGCTCCTGCTCACCGGCTGCACCTCCGGGGCCGACGAGGCCACGAAACCCGACACCTCCGTGCCGACAGTCGATTTCAACCCCGAACTGTCCCATGTGCACGGACTGCACGTGGGTAAGGACGGCACCGTGCTGGCCGGCACGCACACGGGTATCTTCGCCATCGACGCCTCCGGTGCCACCTCCCGAGTCGGCGCCTCCGATGACGACTTCATGGGGTTGACCGGCGTCCCGAACACCGACAACCTCTACGCCTCCGGTCACCCCGGGCCCTCCAGTTTCGCCGCCAACCCCCTGGGACTGCGCAGCAGCACCGACCGGGGGGTGAGTTGGATGGACCGCTCCCTGGCCGGGGAGGTTGATTTCCACACCCTGACCACGGACGGCCGGGTCCTGGTCGGCCACGACGGCACCGATGGGCTGCGCGTCTCGACCGACGGCGGCGCCACCTGGACCCCGGGCGCGGAACTTGTCGCCGGCGCACTGGCGATCAACGACAGCGGGGTGTGGGCGGTGACTCCGGCTGGTCTCGAACACAGCACCACCGCCGCCCGCACGTTCTCGCCCGTACCGAACGCCCCACGCCTGGCGATGCTCGCCGGCGCCGGGGATGCGCTGTGGGGCATCGACGAGGACGGATACGCCTGGCGCAGCCGCGAAGGACAGAACTGGGAAAAACGCTCTCAGGTCGGCACCGTCGATGCGTTGACCGCCGCCAACTACGACACCGCCTACGCCGCCACCTCGCAGGCGCTCTACACCCTGAACTGACCCGGCATGCCCACCGCCGCCCGACCTCTGCGTCGCGGCCTCGCCCTGGTGCTGGCCACGCTCGCGATGACGGTCGCCGGGGCAGGGCCGGCCAGCGCCCATCCCACCCTGCTGTTCACCGACCCCGGACCGGACACCGCGGTCGCCGACTCCCCACCCACGATCACGTTGATGTTCAACGAGCCGGTCACTCCCGGAGCGCCGGCGATCGTCGTCACCGACAGCGACGACCGAACGGTGCCGATGGGAGTCGCCGAGACCGCCCGGGACGGGCGTGTGCTCACCGCCCGCCCGGCCGAGGCGCTGACACCGGGCACCTACACCGTGCGCTGGCAGGTGACCGGCGCCGACGGTGATCTGGTCGAGCAGGACTTCCGGTTCGCCGTCGGTCTCGCTCTGACGGGCGCCGCAAGCGCGGGCGACGGCGGGTCGACGTCCTGGCGTGATGCTGCGTTGCGGTGGTTGCTGTTCCTCGGGCTCGCCCTCGCGTTCGGTGGCCTGATCGCCGAACGCGTCACCATCACCGCCCGGCGAGAGGATCCGGCGCTACCGGCGCTGCGGTCCCCGGTGCCGGCCGGCGCCCTCCTCGGGTTGGCCGGTGTCCTCGGACTTGGCGCGGCACTGGCCGCATCCGCGGGCACGGTGAGTGTGCTGTGGCAGCAACGCCCAGGCCTGGTTTTGCTCACCGAGGCCGCCGGATTGGTGGTGGCCGCCGCGCTGGCCTCTACCGGGCGGCGGGGGTGGGCGGCGGTGCCGCTGGTGCTGGTGATCGCCGCGGAAGGGGTGCGCTCGCACGCCAATATCGCCTCACCCGGGTGGGGCGGCGCGATGACCGCCATCCACCTGGCGGCCGCCGCGATCTGGGTGGGCGCCCTGCTGCACACCGCCCGCGCGGTGCTGGCCTGGTGGAGTGAGCGGGCCGCGGTGCGGTGGGTGCTGGCGGGATACACCCGGCTGGCGGTGTGGACCTTCCTGGTCGTCGCCGCCACCGGCACCGCCACCGCCCTGCAACTGATCCCGGTCTCCGCCCTGCTGTCCACCGCCTACGGTCAGGTGCTGGTGATCAAACTGGTGCTGGTCGCCGCCGCGGCCGCGGTGGCACTGGCGGCCCGGTGGTCGCTGCGCGCCCCGGAGCGGCTCCCCGCGGTGCGGAATCGGATTCGTGCCGAAAGCACGCTGTTGATCGCGGTCCTGGCGGCCAGCGCCGCCCTGGTCTCCACCACCCCGGCCGACAACTCCCAGCAACCCGGTCCCCCACCGCCGGTAGGTCCGGTCCTGCCGCTGGGAACCCTCGCCGGGCAGGTCGGGGTGTCGGTCGCCGCCAGCGACGGGCAACTGGTGGTGCGGTTGTCCACTCCGCGGCGCGGCGACTACTACGCCCCCGAACCGGGCCAGGACTTCACCCTCACCGGGCGGATCGCCGCGGCGGAAGGCGACGACAGAACGCTCGCCCTGCGCGGGTGCGGGCCGGGATGTTTCGTCGCGCCGGCCACCTGGCAGGGTGGGGACAACGTGCTCACCCTCGGTGTGGCCGCGGCGGGCTGGCAGGGCGACACGGTCAGTCTGCTCGTGCCCTGGCCCACCTCACCCGGCGGCGCCGACCTGGCCCGCGCCGTGGCCGCGACCCGCGCCGAGGGCGAGCTGACCGTGTACGAGTCGGTGACCAGCGACACCACCACCACTGCGCCCGAGCCGCAGCGACTCGACCTTCCCGCCGACTTCTTCCTGGCCCAGGAGCCGTACGCCGATGGCACCGCCCCGCTGGCCGTCCGGTTGCCGCACCAGGATGGGACCGTGCGGTTGGCGCTCGGCTATCCGGCCGCCGGGATGACTGTGCTGCTGACCCTCGACGGCGCCGGCCGGATCAGCGAGGAAACGCTCACCGACACCAAACATCTCGTCACCCGCAGATTCCTCTACCCGGAACCCGACGGGACATGAGCGGCGGGCGATCGCATCAGGTCGGGACACCACCCGGCCCGCAACCGGCCGGTGGCGCTGGCTCCGGCGACACCGTGACCCGGTCGTGCCCTTCACCGCGTCGACCTCGACACCGGGTCAGTAACATCATGGCTGTGAAAGCGCTGGGTACGACGCCGACGCCGCAGCACCTGCTGCGGCTGGCCGCTGTCGTCGCGGTGCTCTTCGGTGTCCTCCTCATGCATTCCTCCCCGCTGCTCGACCACTCCGGCATGCACCCCACCGCATCGGGGCATCATTCCGGTGCGCCGGCACATGCGCACGACGGCACCGCGGCGCCGGTGGCCCTCGGGGATGTTCCCGTCGCGCTGGCCGGGACCGGGTGTGAGGGCACCGACTGCAGCGACCACACGGGCCTGCATCTGTGCATGTCCGTGATGACGATCGCCGCGGCGCTGGTCCTGGCCCGCTGGTACGCCACCGCCACCACCGGGCAGACCACGGTCCCCGGTCTGCGGGCCCTGCTGCGTCACCGCGCCGGCCGGGCGCCGCCGTGGACGACTCCCACCCTCGCGCAACTGTCGGTGTTGCGGGTGTGACAGGTGACCCACATCAGGTGGGTCACCCATGCAGACGTCTCTCATGCACGCCTGCTTCACCTTTCACACACCGACTTTTCGAGGAGTCCTATTCATGTGGTCTTTGCGTTCCCCCCGTGCCCGTGTCGCCCTGTCCGCCGCCGCCGTGTCCGGAGTCCTGCTCCTCGCCGGCTGTAGCGACAACAGCGGCGGCGGCCACGACATGAGCCAAATGTCGAACAACGCCGCGAGCACCACGTCGAGCTCGTCCACCACCACGGGTGCGGTCGCCTTCAATGACGCCGACGTGATGTTCCTGCAAATGATGTATCCCCACCACGCGCAGGCCGTCGAGATGGCGAACATGGCCCTAGGCCGCACCACCAATCCGCAGGTACTCGACCTCGCCAAAAACATTGCCGCAGCTCAAGGACCGGAAATGGAGCAGATGACCGCCCTGCTCGCGCAGCGGGGCCTGACGGTTCCCTCCACCGACGCCAGCGGCGGCATGAGCGGAATGAACCACGGCGGACCGAGCGGCGCGGCCGAGGGCGGCATGAGCGGAATGATGACACCGGAGCAGATGACCGATCTGGCCGGTAAGAGCGGCGCCGACTTCGACACCGCCTGGCTGAACATGATGATCGAACACCACACCGGTGCGATCGAGATGGCCCAGACCGAGCTGGCCGACGGAGAAAACGCCGAGGCCAAGCAGATGGCTACCGACATCATCGCCGCCCAGCAGGCGGAGATCACCACCATGCAGGCACTGCTGCAACAGAACTAACCCGATGAGGGTGGGACCGCGGCCCTTCCCGGTCCCACCCTCCTCCCCCTACGCACGCACAGCGTGCACCCCACCCTTTTTTTCGGCCCCCGCTTCGCCGCCGCCTCGCCGGTATGGAGGAACCCCATGAACACTCGCCCGCCACGTCGGACCCCGGTCCTGCTCGCCCTGGCGATCCTGATCGCAGTTCTGGCCGCCTGCGCCCCGTCCGGAACCGGATCATCCTCGCCGAGCGGCGACGCGAATCCGGCCGCCCCGCCAGCCCCCACGATCACCATCGATCCCGCCGATGGAGCCGACACCGTCAACCCCGCGGACCCGGTGTCGGTCGACACGACCGGTGGGACCCTCGAATCGGTCACGATGACCAACAACGAAGGCAGAGTCATCGAGGGCATCTTCACCCCCGACCGCATCGCCTGGAAACCCGGAATCCCCCTGGGATACGGCAAGACCTACACCATCACCGCCGCCGCACTCCACGACGACGGCACCCGCACCGAGCGGACCAGCACCTTCTCCACCGTGCGACCGGGCAACCTCACCAAACCGACCTTCGTGACCTCGGGCGGTAACCTCCTCACCGACGGCGGCACCTTCGGCATCGGAATCGTCATCGTCACCCACTTCGACGAGCCGATCACCGACCGCGCCGCCGCCGAGAAAACGCTGACCGTGGAAACCACCCCGCCGGTGCAGGGATCCTGGCACTGGGCCGACGATCAGAACGTGCACTGGCGGCCCCAGAACTACTACACCCCCGGCACCACGGTCACCGCCCGCGCCAACGTCTACGGCGTCGACCTCGGCGGCGGACTGTTCGGCCAGGAGGATGCCGCCACCTCGTTCACCATCGGCGACGCCCACATCTCCATCGCCGACGACATCACCAAACAGATCACCGTCACCAACAACGGGGAAGTCGTGCGCACCATGCCCACCTCGATGGGCATGGGCGGCAGCGAAACCATCAACGGGCAAACCCTGACTTTCTGGACCCAGCCCGGCATTTACACCGTCATCGACAAGGCCAACCCGGTGGTCATGGATTCCTCGACCTATGGGCTTCCGGTCAATTCGAGGCTCGGCTACAAGGAAACGATCAACTACGCCACCCGCATCAGCAACGACGGCATCTACCTCCACGAACTCGAGGACACCGTGTGGGCGCAGGGCAACACCAACGTTTCCCACGGCTGCCTGAACCTCAGCCGAGCCCACGCCCAATGGTTCTACGACTTCTCCGTTCCCGGCGACATCGTCGAAGTCCGCAACACCGGTGGGGCACCGCTCGAGTTGTGGCAGAACGGTGACTGGAGTGTGCCCTGGGATCAATGGGTGGCCGGAAGCGCGCTGGCGTGACCCCACCGTCCTGGGTGCCGCGCACCCACACCGCCTACACCGCCGTGGTGGACGGTTCGGGCGGTGAGCTGGCACCGCGCGACGATGCCAGCCTCTCCGCCGGCGACACCTCCGCCAGAACCCAAAGCGGCGGGACCCGCTGGGTGCCCACGATCCTGCACGATCGCCGAGTCCTCGCCACCGTGGCGGCGCTGGCCGCGCTGGCAGTGGCCGCCGCCCTCGTCCCCCGCCCCCCGATCTCCGCGGTGCGCGGCTGGGCGGAGTCGATGGGCCCGGCGTTCGTGGTGGTGTTCTTCCTGACCCAGGCGGTGCTGACGATCGCCCCGGTGCCGCGCACGGTGTTCACCCTCAGCGCCGGGCTGTTGTTCGGCCCCGCCGCCGGAGTCACCGTAACGATCGCCGCCACCACGGTCAGCGCCGTGCTTGCGCTGCTGCTGGTGCGCACGCTCGGGCGCACCGCCGTACAAGCGCGCCTGACGCACCCCGCAGTCAAGGCCATCGATGCCCGGTTGGCCCGGCGGGGATGGCTCGCGGTCGGATCCCTGCGGCTCATCGCCCCGGCACCGTTCGCCCTGGTCAACTACTGCTCCGGACTCTCCGCGGTGCGCCTGCTGCCCTACACCGCCGCCACCATGGTCGGGATTCTGCCGGGCACGGTCGCGGTGGTGTTACTCGGGGACGCATTGACCGGACAAACGAATCCGGCACTGATGGTGGTGACCGCGGTCTGCGTGACGGCCGGGGTAGCGGGATTGCTGATCGACACCCGCCTGCCCGTGTCACGCACCGCGGGCAGGTCTACCGCTACCCAGGCAAGCACTTCGTCTTCCACCGCGCCCAGCTCACTCTCTGCTGAGCATTCTTCCCCCGTCCTCAAGTGGTGAGCGCCCCGCCGAAAATTGCCGCCCCAAGTCGAGTCGCCTCGGCGAGGCCGACGACGGTGCCGGCTACCTGTGGATGCTCGGCGATCCAGGACTTGGCGGTCGCGGCGCTGGCGAAAAAGTTCAGTGTGGTGCAGCAGGCGTCCGCGGAAGGTCCATGACCGGCCGCCGCGCCGACGAACACCACCACGGTGGTCGGTGTCGCGATGGCGCTTTCCTCGTGCACGGTTACGGTGATCCGCTTACCGGTCACCGGATCGGCCGAATCGATCACCACCTCGGTGCGAGCATCGCAGATATCCCCAGTGCGTCGACCGCGCACATCGCGTAGACGGTCGACCCGCCCCCGATAGATGCCCGGTGTAGGGTCGGCGAGGCGGAGAACGGATACGCCGACGTGATCCGCCCGGCCGGGTCCAGCCGGATCACGTCCGCAACATGCAACCGGTCCAGAACCCGCCGACCGGGCTCACCGAATTCGGCTGCCACCGCGTCCAGCTCAGCTTCCTCGGACGCTTCGCCACGATCGGCGAACGCCCGCAGAATCGCATGATGGACCGCCCGCTCGGCCGGAGTCTGCGGCCGCGCCGCATCGCGCCACCCACCCAACCCAGCCAGCGGCGATTCCGCCGCAGCACCCGCTGAGCACCAGTCGCCCCCGCCCGTCGGCGGGCTCGCCCGCCGTGTCGGCCGCGGCCACGTGCAGCGCCTGCCGCAACGCCGCCACCGACGGGGCGCCCCCGACCCCGCCGCTCTCGGCGGGATAGAGCCGACAGGACACACTCGGCACCAGCCCGGGTACTGCGAACGGGTCCGCGCCGTCGACGAGCAGGGTGGGTGAGCCGGTCATGCCGGCGTCGACGGCGACCGCCGGGTCATCGATCACCCGATGCGAGATCTCCACCTCGGACTGCTGATCTGCCAGAACATTCTCGAGCCGTTGCTCGAGCAACGCCACGTTGGGGCAACCTGGAACGTGCAGGATTTCCAGCCTCATCGGTCATCTCCTTCGGTGTGCAGGGTGTGCAGGAGGGGGCAGCACCGGTCAGTTCGTGGCCGCTCGCATGTAGCGACGAGATCCGCGAGGGACCGCTGCATGCGTTGCAGGTCGGCGATCTTCTCGGCCAATTGAGCCAGCTTGGCGTCGGCGAGTTCCCGGGCCGTGTCGCAGTCCTCCGGTCCACCCTCGGCCAGATGCAACAGATCCTCGATCTGATCAAGGCTGAACCCGTGCCCCTGAGCCCGTTTGACGAATCGGACCACCGCAACGGCGTCGGCCGAATACGCCCGATACCCGGCCGGCGACCGCGGCGGCGGCGCCAACAAGCCGCGGTGCTCGTAGTACCGCAGCGTCTGAACATTCACCCCGGTGACAGCGGCGACCTCACTGCTTCGCATGTCGCCATTCTCAACCCCGTACCCGACTATCGAGTCAAGTCCGCACGGGCCAGGTCGGCGGCGAGGGCTTCGGCAACCCGATCCCACGCCGGAACCGGCCAGGCGCCTCTACAGTCAGAGATTCTTACCCACACCACGGCACCACCCGGGCTGCCTGACGACCTACGGCCCTGGGATGTCGACAGGCGTGTAGGTTCCACGGCTCGGTGTCACTTCTCGGTGCTTCCGACCTATGGTTCTCAACGTCGTGTCAGTGGGTGATTCTGACGAACTTGTCGGAACCTCAGCCCGGTCGCTACCACTAAGGCGATCGATCGCCGATCGCAAACGATGGGCACCCACGCGGGGTGTACGTCCATTGCCGACTTGAGCGGGTTTGCTGGACATCTCTTGACAGCGACGCTCCGTAAGCGAAGACTTACCGTTCGTATACACTTACCAAGCTGGAGACGAATGGGGCGCGCTCGCTGATCGAACGAGGCGCACGATCCTCGAGCGCCTGGCCGAGGGCCCGTGCGCGGTCGGTGAACTCGCCCGCGAGCTGCCGATCAGCCGGCCGGCGGTCTCGCAACATTTGAAGGTGCTCAAGGACGCCGGGCTGGTTAGCGACCGGGCGGTCGGCACCCGCCGCATCTATCACCTCGACCCGGCCGGGATCAGCGTGCTGCGCACGCAGCTCGACCGGTTCTGGGCGCAGGCCCTGACCGCCTTCAAGGACGCGGTCGAACAACCCGCAGGAGAGGTCATGACACAGACACACACCGAACCGGTGCAACAACAGATCGTGGTGAACGCAGGTTTGGAGCGCGCGTTCGCGCTGTTCGTCGAGCGATTCGATGCGATCAAGCCGCGGGAACACAACATCATGGCGGTCCCGATCGCCGAGACCGTGTTCGAACCGAGGGTGGGCGGCCACATCTACGACCGCGGGGTGGACGGCACGCAATGCCGGTGGGCGCGGGTGCTCGCCTATGAGCCGCCGAACCGGGTGGTGTTCAGTTGGGACATCAACGGGCACTGGCAGATCGAGACCGATCCGGCCAAGACCAGTGAGGTGGAGGTTCGGTTCATCGCCGAATCCGCCGATCACACCCGGGTCGAGCTCGAGCACCGTAACCTGCAGCGCCACGGTGAGGGTTGGGAAGCGGTCCGCGACGGTGTCGGACACGACGCCGGGTGGCCGCTCTACCTGCAGCGTTACCGCGACGCCGTCGACACCGAGCAGCGCTGATGGCACCGATCACCACCAAGTAAAGAGGTCGACCGCCCACCGGGGCAGGTGTTCGCCTTTCGTCACCGACCCGACCCGCTTCGCCCAGTGGCAGGAGGGTGTGGTCGGCGGCCACATGGACGGCGGCGGAACCCCGCGGGTCGGCGAGAAATGCCTCACCCCACACGTCGCATCGGGTTCGCCGAGCGCCCGGTCACGTCCGAACTGACGCATATCGATCCGCCCAGCGCCTGGGGTGTACACGGGGTCGACGGGCCGATCCGTGCGGTGGTGGAGGTGACCGTCGATCCGCTCGACTCGGGACACCGCTCACGGCTGACGATCGCGGCCGACTTCGAAAGGCCGTGGGGTCGGGAAGCTGCTCGTGCCCCTGGCGGTGCGTCCACAGGCCCGCAAAGAGATGCCGGGCAACCTGCTCCAGCAGCGCCTGGAAGCCCAACCGGCACAGCCGAACTAGGCAATGCACCTCCTCGCAACCCGGTGATGGGGCTCATTTTCTCGGGGGGCGCGGCGTGTTCGTGCGGATGGGTTTGGGGTGGGTTTCGTACATGCGGACTGCGACGGCGAGGGCGGAGGCGGCGCTGACGACGGCTGCGCCCCACACCGCGGCGTGCATGCCCATCAGGTCGGCGACGATGCCGCCGCAGATCGCGCCGACGGCGTAGCCGCTGTCGCGCCAGACCCGGTAGATCCCGACGGCGCGCCCGCGCCAGGCCGGGTGGGCGACGTCGCCGATCACGGCGAGCAGGGTGGGGTAGACCATGGCGGTGCCGGCCCCGAGCAGCACCGTCCCGGCTGCCCACCCGAGAAGGCCGTGGGAGGCGGCGATCAGCGCCAACGCTGCGGCCTGCAGGCTCATTCCGGTGGTGATCAGGTGCTTGCGGCCGATCCGGTCCGACAGGGCGCCGGTGACCAATTGTCCGGCGCCCCACACGCCCGGATAGAGGGCGAACAGCAGTCCGATGTGCCCGGCACCGAGGTCGGCGGTGGCGAACAGCAGCGGGAACAGGCCCCAGGAGAGCCCGAAGTTGAGGTTGTTGACCAGGCCGGCCTGACTCGCCGAGGACAGGGCGGGTTCGGTGAAACTCGTGGCCATGGCGATCTGGCGGTCGGTCAGGTCCGCGTGCAGGTGATCGTGCGCACCGTCCGCGCGGGGGGTGTGCTGCGTGGCCTCGAGGCGGGCGTGGTCGCGGGTTTCGTGGATGAACACCCCGGACAGCAGCAGCGCGAGGGCGGTGTAGGCGAGTCCGAGCAGGAACGGGGCCGGCCGTAGCCCGTACTGCTCGGCGAGGTAGCCGGCCAGCAGTGAGCTGACCGCGACGGCGCCGTAGCCGGCGGCCTCGTTCAGGCCCATCGCCAGGCCGCGGCGGGCGGGGCCGACCAGGTCGATCTTCATCACCACGGTGGTCGACCAGGTCAGGCCCTGGTTGATGCCCAACAGCACGTTCGCGGCGACGACCCACCACCAGTTGGGAGCGGTGATGAGCATCAACGGGACGGGGATGGCGAACAGCCAGCCCACCAGCAGCACCGGTTTGCGGCCGAAGCGGTCCGAAAAGGTTCCGGCGAGGTAGTTGGCGGCGGCCTTGGTGATCCCGAACGCGGCGACGTAGGTGAAGATGAAGGTGTAGCCGGTGAGGGCGAATTCGTTCGCGGCCAGTAGTGGCAGCACGGTCTGCTGTTGGCCGACCATGCCACCGACGAGGGCGTTGACGGCGACGAGCAGGCTGAACTGGGCCAGGTTGGCGCCCAGGCCGAGCCGGAGCGGCCGGGGCACGGTAGTGCTCATCCGCCGGTCTCGAGGGTGCGGCCGGTGGCGGCGGCCCAGTCGTCGGGACCGCCGTCGAGCACCGTGAGGTTCCGGTGTCCGGCGCGTTCGAGCAGGCTGGCGGCGCCCATCGCGCGTTCGCCGTGCCCGCACATCACCACGGTCGGCTCCCGGGGCAGGTCGTCGACCCGGCCTGCGAGGGCGCCGAGTTCGATGTGGACGGCGCCGGGCAGGTGCCCGGCCAGGTATTCGGGGCGTTGCCGGATATCGAGGACCCGCACATTGCGGACTCCTTCGGGGCCGGTCAGCGCCGTGGTGGCCACCTCGAGTTCGGCGGCGGTCCAGGCGGCGAGACCGCCGTCGAGTTCGCCGATCAGGTTGTCGTACCCAATTTTCAAGCCCTGCCAGACGATCTCGTCCACGTCCTGGTCGTCGTCGCGGACGATGATCAGTCGCCGGTCGGTGGGGGCGAGCCAGCCCAGCCAGCTGGCGAACACCGGCCGCAGCGGAATCGAGAGGGCGCCGGGAATGTGGGCGGCGGCGAACCGGGTCAGCGGGCGGACGTCGATCAGGGCGGCGCCCTCGCCCAGCAGGGTCCGGACGGTGTCGACGGTCAGCGCCGGCAGCACCGGTTCCCGGTCTAGGAGCGGTGGGCCGACCCGGTTGATCTCCCCGAGTCGGCGGAAGTACGGCGGATAGCTGCCCAGCGATCCCAGCAGCTGGTGCACGAACGTGTCCTCGTCGGCGGCGGCGAGCAACGGGTTGGTGGCACGTTCGCGTTCGATGGTGCTGGTGCGGTCCGCGCCGGGCGGAGCCGAACAGAACGAACCGGCACCGTGCGTGGGCCAGACCGCCACCTGGCCGGGCAGTGCGGCGAGCCGCTGCAGGGAGGTGTACTGGGCGCGGGTGAGGGCCTCGGTGCGCTCCGGGGAGATCAGGTCGGTGCGCGCGGCGGAGCCGACCAGCAGCGAGCCGCCGGTGAATACCCCGACCTCCTTCTCACCGTCGAGGAGCAGGAAGCACAGGTGTTCGTGGGTGTGCCCGGGCGTCATCAGCGCCCGCAGCCGCAACCCGCCGAGGTCCACCTCGTCGCCGTCGCGCAGCCCGGTGTGCGGGAACTCCCGGTCCCCGGCGGCCGAGGCCAGCACCCGCGTCCCGCCGGTGGCGCCGAGTTGGTGGGCGCCGGAGAGGAAGTCGGCGTGCAGGTGGGTGTCGGCGGCGAACGCGACGGTCAACCCGCGGCTGTCGGCCGCAGCATGCACCGCGCGTAGGTCCCGGCTGACGTCGACTACCAACGCCCGCCCGTCCCCCAGATCCACCAGATACGCGGAGTTGCCGAGCCCCTCGTCGACGAGCGGCACCAGATCGATCCCGGCCATGGCCATACTCCCTGCCTCGGCTTGCGCTGGGCGTCCTCGGCGGAACACCCGATCCATGTTCTACACTATTCCAAAGTTGATTGGAGAATGCTATGGGTGATCGGATCGCGAAGACGGAACTGTTCGACCAGTTCGCCCGGGTCGGCAAGGCCCTGGGCAGCGGCAAACGACTCGAACTGCTCGATCTGCTCGCCCAGGGCGAGCGCACCGTCGACTCCCTCGCCCGCGCCGCCGGGCTGGGGCTGACGACCGCGTCCGCGCATCTGCAGACCCTCAAGCAGGCCAATCTGGTCGCCACCCGGCGCGAGGGCACCAAGGTGTTCTACCGGCTCGCCGGTGTGGATGTGGCGCAGCTGTTCGCACTGGTCCGCACGGTCGCCCACGACCACCTGCCCGACGTCGAGGCCGCCCGCACCGCGTATCTCGGCCCGGCCGACACCGAATACGTCAGCAAGGACCAATTGCTCGAGCGGGCCCGGGCCGGGCAGGTGACGGTGCTCGACGTGCGCCCCCGGGAGGAATACCAGGCCGGGCACATCCCCGGCGCGGTGTCGATTCCGTTGGACGAGTTGGCCGATCACCTCGCCGAGCTGCCCGAAGATCAGGAGATCGTCGCCTACTGCCGCGGCGCCTACTGCGTGCTCGCCCACGACGCGGTCCGGCTGCTGACCGAACACGGCCGGCAGGCCTCGCGGCTGGCCGACGGCATGCTCGAGTGGCGACTGGCGGCCCTGCCGGTCGACTCCCTGACCTGACCCACACCCGCGTCACTGAAATCCCCTGTCCCGGCCGATTCTGTGCGGGCCCCAACCCTCCGAGGTGATCGATGAGTTGGCAGCAGATCCCGCAGCAGCGCCGCACGCTCGCGGTCCTGGTCGGCGCCCAGGTACTCAGTGGTGCCGGGCTCGCCGCCGGCATCACGGTCGGGGCGCTGCTCGCGCAGGACATGCTCGAGACCACCAGCCTCGCCGGCCTGCCGAGCGCCATGTTCACCATCGGCTCCGCCGCGGCCGCGGTCACCGTCGGACGCATCTCGCAACGCCTCGGCCGGCGGACGGGCCTGGCCCTCGGGTACGCGGCCGGCGCCCTCGGCAGCCTCGGCGTGGTCGCCGCCGCCGTCCTGGGCAACATCGCCCTGCTGTTCATCGCCCTGTTCGTCTACGGCGCCGGCACCGCGACCAACCTGCAAGCCCGGTACGCCGGAGCGGATCTGGCCAGCGCGCATCACCGCGGCCGGGCGGTGAGCACGGTGCTGGTCGCCACCACCGTCGGTGCCGTGGTGGGCCCGAATCTGGTGACCGTGATGGGAGATCTGGCCACCCGGTGGGGCATCCCGGCGTTGTCCGGGCCGTTCCTGCTCTCCGCCGCCGCCTACGCGCTCGCCGCGCTGGTGCTCTGGGTGCTGCTGCGCCCGGACCCGCTGCTGCTGGCGCGGAGCCTGGCCGCCGACACCGCCGCCGACGAGACCGTCCCGGCCGCCGCAGCCCCGGTGGCGGCGCGGACCTGGTCCCCGGCGGTGGTGCTCGGGGCCACGGTGATGGTGGTGACCCAGCTGGTGATGGTCGCGATCATGACGATGACCCCGATCCACATGCAGCACCACAGCCACAGCGTCGGCGCCGCCGGGATGGTCATCGCCGTCCATGTCGGGGCCATGTACCTCCCGTCCCCGCTGTCCGGGCTGCTCGTCGACCGCTTTGGTCCCCGGCCGGTCGCCGGCGCCGCCGCGCTCACCCTGCTCGCCGCCGGGATCACCGCGGCCATGGTGCCCGCCTCGTCGGTGCCCGGTCTTGCTTTAGCTCTCGGCCTGCTCGGCCTCGGCTGGAACCTCGGACTGGTCAGCGGCACCACGATCATTACCGACGAAGTTCCGCTGGCCACGCGGGCCCGCACTCAGGGCACGGTCGATCTGTGTATCGCCGTCGCCGGTGCCGGCGGCGGTCTGACCTCCGGAATGATCGTCGCGGCCACCGACTACACCGTCCTCGCCGTCACCGGTGGGGTGATCGCGCTGAGCATCGTGCCCGCCCTCGCCCTGTCCGCCAGGAGCAAGGCGAAGACGAACCCGCCGGCACCGGCCATCGAAACGCCCGCCACCGACAGCGCGCCACGATAGCCCGGCGCATGCAGGATGCGGGCATGCAAGTGCCGTCGAGCACTGGGAACAGGGACAAGCTGCTGCGCGGTGCGCTCGAATGCGTGCAGGAGCGTGGCTACGGGAACACGTCCTCCCGCGATCTCGCCCGAGCGGCGGGCGCGAACGTGGCGTCGAGCAACTATCGCTTCGGCAGCAAGGACGCGTTCCTCGACGAGGTCCTTGGCACGTGCTTCGAGATGTGGAGCCGCCGTGTCGAAGCGGCGTTCGCGGCCGTGAAGGCGCAAGCCTGCCAAGTCCGAACGTGGCCATGTCCGGAACATCACCGATGTTCCGGACATGGCCACGGATCGTCGTGACTCCCCGCGCGCACCACGTGGTGTGACCGCCGATCTCGAGGGCCACTCCGCCGTTCACATCGACGCTGACCGGTTGCTCCATGACCTCGTGCAACGCGCCGACCGTCCCCATGACCAATGCGACCCCGGACACGATCAGCGCGGGAACAACCGATGCCACCGGGAGCCGGAATCCCTGGACCCGGGCATGAGCTGACGCGCACACTTCTAATGGTGAGAAGCAACCGGCGCGTCCCGTCTCCTCGCCCCTTGCTGTCGGAGTCCGAGCCCTCACCGCGAGTGTCCGGCGCAGCGTTGACCGGGCTGCGAGTCCTGGTGGGACTGGAATGGCTCTACAACGTCGCGTGGAAGACACCGCCGGACTTCGGCCGAGACAGCGGCGGCGGGTTGTACGGATTCACCGGTGCCGCGGTCGAGCATCCGGTGTTCCCACCGTTCAGCTGGCTGGTCGAGCACCTGGTGCTGCCGAATTTCCTGGTGTTCGCGTGGCTGACGCTGGTGGTGGAAACCGTGCTCGCGGTGCTACTGCTGACCGGCACACTGGTCCGGATCGCCGCACTGCTGGGGATCGGGCAGTCCCTGGCCATCTGTTTCTCGGTGGCCGAGGCACCGAACGAATGGCCCTGGAGCTACTTCATGCTCATCGGCATCCATGTCGTCCTGCTGTGCACCTGGTCGACCCGATACTTCGCCGTCGACGAGGTACGGGCCCAGGCCCACCGGGGCAGCGGGCCCCGCGCCGCGGCGGCGCTGCTGCGGACCTGGGGCATCATCTTGGCACTGCTCGGCGTCGCCGCGGTGATCGCCTCGTTCCAGACCGACCGGTGGGCCTCGCTCGGCGGTGTAGTGGGGTACGAAGACCTGGAAGTGGGACTGGGCACCTACAACCTTGCCGGCGCGCTGGCGGTACTCGTCGTGGCGGCCTGCGCGCTCGCCGGCGGCACTCTCGGCCGCCGCGCCCTCGCCCTCGCCGCCGCCGTTCTGGCTTTCCTGGCCGCCGCCACCATCTACATCCAGTCCGGCCGCACCGACGTGTGGCTGGGCGGCACGAACACCAGTGCCGCGGTGTTCCTGTGTGCCGCGCTCGTGAGTGCTGCCACCGGGCGGTGGCTCGGCCACTCGCGTCTGGGTCAAACCACCGCGAAGCTCACCGGCCGCGCCCGATACTGAAACTCGCACGTCACGAAGTCAATCGTTCGCCACCCGAACTCACTTCTGATGGAGGAGCAAAAGATGCCCCACGAAGCGGTCGGCCAGGTCACCGAGATCGCCCGCCGGAACGCCGAGCGGGTGGACACCGAGGGGGTGTTTCCGGCCGAGGCGGTGGCCGCACTTCGCGAGAGCGGGCTGCTGGGATTGGTGTTGCCGGAGGACGTCGGCGGCTCGGGCTGCGGGCCGGTGGAATTCACCGAAGTCCTCACCGCGCTCGCCTCGGCGTGCGGATCGACCGCCATGATCTATCTGATGCACGCCGCCGCCGCGGTCACCCTCGCGCAGGCGCCCCCACCGGGATTGCCCGGCCTCCTCCCCGGCATGGCAAGGGGGGCCGTGCTGGGCACCCTGGCGTTCAGCGAGAAGGGCTCCCGCTCCCACTTCTGGGCGCCGGTCTCGTCCGCCTCCGCGAACGGTGACACCGTCTCCATGCGGGCCGACAAGAGCTGGGTCACCTCCGCCGGCTTCGCCGATGTCTATGTGGTCTCGGCGGGTTCGGCCTCCGGAGCCGCGGGCGAGGTCGACCTGTATGCGATGGCCAAGGATGCGCCGGGCCTGACGGTGGCCGGCCCGTGGATCGGGATGGGGCTGCGGGGCAACGCATCGGCACCGATGACAATCGACGCATCGATCCCGCTCGCGCACCGGCTCGGCGACCAGGGCGCGGGCTTCGGCCTGATGATGAATACGGTGCTGCCCTGGTTCAACCTCGGCAACGCCGCTGTCTCGCTCGGCCTTTCCGCCGCGGCCAACACCGCCGCCCTCTCGCATGTCGGCAGCGCTCGCCTCGAGCACCAGCACGAAACACTCTCGGCGCTACCGACCATCCGCGCCCAGATCGCGAAGATGGGCATCAGCCTCGCCGCCCAGCAAGCCTTCCTCGCGCACGCGGCGCGCAGCGTCAGCGAACCGGATGAGACGACAATGCTGAACGTCCTCGCCGTCAAGGCGTCGGCCAACGACGCCGCCCTGGCGATCACCGACACGGCCATGCGGGTGTGCGGCGGTGCCGCCTTCTCCAAACACCTTCCGATCGAACGGGCCTTCCGCGACGCGAGGGCCGGGTCGGTGATGGCCCCCACCGCCGATGTGCTCTACGACTTCTACGGCAAGGCCGTCGCCGGCCTGCCGCTCTTCTAGAGAGGGAGCGCAATGACCAGACCGCTGATCGTCGGTGCCGTCGCCTACACCCCCAACGTGGTACCCATCTGGGAGGGAATCCGCGACTACTTCCGCGACACCGACGCCGAGATGGACTTCGTGCTCTACTCCAACTACGGCCGCCAAGTCGACGAACTGATCGCCGGCCACATCGACATCGCCTGGAACACCAACCTCGCCTACGTGCGCACCGTCATGCAAACCGGCGGCCACGCCACACCACTGGCCCAACGCGACACCGACACCACCTTCAGCACCGTGTTCGTGGCCCCGCCCGGCAGTTCCATCACCGGTCCGGGCGGGTTTGCCGGTACACGCCTCGCTCTGGGATCGGCCGACTCCGCGCACGCCGCGATCCTGCCGCTGCACTACCTCGCCCAGGCCGGAGTGCCCACCACCGCGCTGTCGATCACCCGATTCGACAGCGACATCGGCAAACACGGCGACACCGGGCGCAGCGAACTCGATGCGGTGGCGGCGGTACTGGCCGGGGAAGCGGACGTCGCCGCGATCGGAATCGGCACCTGGAACGCGATGGGCAAGGACGATCTGATGCCCGGCGCCCTCGAAGCGGTCTGGCAGACACCCGAGTACTGCCACTGCATGTTCACAGCCATGGACACCCTGCCCGCCGAGCGCTCCACACCGTGGGTCGACACCCTCCTCGACATGGATTGGGACATCCCCGCACATCGCAAGATCCTCGAACTCGAGGGACTGCAGCGCTGGGTGCGTCCCCACCTGGACGGGTACAAGAGCCTGTTCGCGGCGGTCGGCGAACAGGGTGTCGATCCGCGATGGTGATCCTGGATCTGATGCGGCTGATGACGGGACTCCCCGACGGGGGTACCGGTGAGGTCGCGATCGGGTCCGCCGAGGATCTCGTCCTGGCGCGCAGGTGGTGCGCCCACAGCGGAAACACCATCGTCCGGGAGGACGTCGATGCCGCCGACATCGGGACGCTGGTCGTGCGGCGCGGCCACGCCCCCGACCCGCGCGAGGCGCTCGGTCCCGACCGGATGCCGGGCGCACGGCTGTGGCTGTACACCAACTTTCACTGCAACCTCGCCTGCGACTACTGCTGCGTGTCCTCGTCGCCGCACGCCCCCCGCCGCGAACTCGGCCTCGACCGGATTACCCGGCTGGTCGCCGAAGCGGCGGAGTGGGGGGTCGGCGAGATCTACCTGACCGGAGGCGAACCTTTTCTGCTTCCCGACATCGACTCGATCGTGCGCACCTGCATGAACACACTGCCGACGACGGTGCTGACCAACGCGATGGTGTTCAAGGGCCGAGGGCTGCGGGCACTGGAGTCGCTGCCCCGCGAGGGTCTGGCCTTGCAGATCAGTCTCGACTCCGCCACCCCCGGCCTGCACGATTCGCACCGCGGCGCCGGCAGCTGGGCCAGAGCGGTCGCCGGCATCCGGCTGGCCCGGAATCTGGGTTTCCGGGTGCGGATCGCGGCCACCATCGCCTCGCCGGGTCCGGGAACGATCACCGCGCTGCACGACTTCTGCGACCAGCTCGGCATCGCACGCCGCGACCAGCTGATCCGACCGATCGCCCGTCAGGGGGCCGCGGTCAAAGGACTGGTCATGACGCCCGAATCCCTGGTCCCCGAGGTCACGGTCACCGCCGACGGCGTCTACTGGCACCCCGTCGCCGCGACCGACGACCAGGCACTGGTCACCCGCCGGATCGAACCGCTCCGCCCCGCACTCGACGAGATCCACCACAGATTCACCCAACAATGGGCGGTCGCCGCCACCGCCGCCGCACTCTTCCCCTGCGCCTAGACAGAGAACTCAGAACTACCACTCAGCCCGTCGAGAATCCCTCCTTCCGACGGCCCTCCCCTGAACAGCACAGTTACCACGTCAAGAGCGTCGATAACCCGTGTCAGTGAACTATGCTGAGAACCCTGGTCGAGTAAGGAAACCGGCTGAGCGCCCTTCTGCAGTCACCAACATCCGTTGTGGCCTTGGCCATATACCGGAAAACGTGCAGATGGCGGCGCGACCCTTCGGCCGATCAGTCGACCCAAGGCGCACCCGTAACTCGGGCTCGAGTCGGTCCGCCGGACATGTCCGTCCGGGTCCGGCCTCACGTTTCGTTCACCTACCGCCGCCACAGTGGGCGAACTGGTAGACAGACCAGGTGTGGTGGAAACCTCAGATCAGGAGACCTCGATACCGCGACCATCGTCATGGCTGAGCACGACCGCGTCCACCCTCGGTGAAGAACTGGCACGACTAGGTCTGACCGTCCCCAACGACCAACTCGAATACCTACTCACCGACCGAGTCGCTGCCGTAGCACAGCAGATGCACATCACCGAACGCACCGCCCGCCGGTATTTCGACCACGACACACTGCGCACCCTCGCCCGTGAAATGGCCCTGCACATAAAGGAAGAGGCACCCGGCGCCGACCTGCTGACACTGCCCCGCACGGTCGCCATGCCCCTGCCCACCCTCGGTGCGACGATCGCCGCCCTCGTAGAGGCGGCCGCCCTCGCTGTCGCAGACAAGGACCCCGGCGCCGGCAACAGCGATGGCACTGATCTCCACTCTCGGCGTCCTGACCCGAGACCACGACGGCGACACCCCCAACGTCCGGGTGCCGGAGCCGCTCCTCATGCGAGCGGCCCGGCTCATCGAGAACACCGCCGACCTCGTACACCAAGGCTGTCCACTACCAGCAGACGTCGCCGAGGACGTCCGACCGCACCTGCAGAAGGCACTGCGCGACGACGCCGCCCGGCTCCGGGCACTGATCCCCGACCCGCCGACGATCCGGCGCGGGCCTGTGGGTGGTTCCCGACAACCCATCGTGAACACCCCGTGACTTTGGCCGGCGCATCCGTGCGCAGAAACGATCGAATCGGAGACCGACCTCCGCGAAGGGCCGACCCTGCCTGCGGCTCGCCCCGCGCCCCGCGACGATCACCTCGATAGAAATGTGCGTCAAAACAGCTGATACGCAGAGAATTTCGATTGGCCGGTAACTGATATTACGTCAACTTGGCGGCGGTGAGGCAGCGGTAGATCAGGTAGATGAACTCGTGCGATTTCGTCGCGCCTCCAACGCCCTGCGCGCTGCCGCGAGTTCGTTCTCCTCGAAGCGATCGTTGGCATAGTGAATCGCGGCGTCGATGAGATCGCCTAGGGCGTGTCTGCTAAATCGCGAGGCGAAGATGGTTCATGGTGGACAGGTGACTCGTTCAGGTGTGATTTCCGATGACTTGTGGGAGGTGCTCGCGGAAGTGATGCCCACGTCGTGTCCGCGGCGTGGTCGGCCATGGAACGACCACCGCGTGACACTCGAGGCGATCTGCTGGCGGTTCCGGACCGGTTCCCCATGGCGGGATATTCCCGACGAGTTCGGTGCCTGGCAGTCGATCTGGGAACGACACAAGCGCTGGTCGATCGACGGAACCTACGAGGCAATGTTCCGCGCCGTGCATGCGGTCCGTGATGTCGACGATGAGGCGTTGGCGGCTCTGGTCTCGATCGACTCGACCAGCGTGCGTGCCCATCAGCATGCGGCGGGTGCTCCAGCTCCCAGATCCACAGGGGGCTGAGTCGAATTACACGTTTGCGGGCGAGCCCACCGATCACGCCCTGGGACGGTCCCGAGGCGGGTGGACGACGAAGATCCACGCCCTCATCGACGGCACCTGCGCTCCGGTCGCCCTGTTGCTGACTGCCGGGCAGGTCGGCGATAACCCACAGCTGGCGCCGCTGCTCGAGATCTATCCGGATCGGCACGGTGGCACGATGCGGTTGCTGGCAGACAAGGCGTACTCCCATCCTTCGACTCGAAACTTCCTGCGGGAAAAGCGCATCTCGCACACGATTCCGGAACGATCCGATCAGATTGCACGACGGAAGGAGAAAGGTTCCCGAGGCGGGCGACCACCGGCCTTCGACCCGGCGCTCTACCGACACCGCAACACCGTTGAGCGGGGTTTCAATCGACTCAAGCACTGGCGCGGTATAGCCACTCGGTATGACAAGTACGCCATCACTTACCTCGGTGGCGTACTCCTCGCCTCAACAGTCACAACGCACCGTCTGCGCAATTAGCAGACAGAACCTAGTCCCGCCGTATCGACCTGCGGGGGGCAATGGAATCTATCGGTCTGAGTGTATTGGTAGCCTCCGCCGGCGTAACGCACTCCAGACTCGGCCAGCTTGCCGCGGAAGTAGGCAGCCCAGAAGGGCGGGGCTGTGGGGCTGAACGTCACTGATACTTCACGATCGATGGTTTGATCATCGTCATCGCCGGGCTCCACCACAATGTCCTCGATACGCTCGATACGCTTCCAACGCGCGACGTTGGACACCTCGATGACTTCCAGGAATTCTTCATCAGATTCCAGCGGCTCAAGACCATCGATGAACTCACCACCCATGCGCCAGAGTTCCACGTCCGACAACCGACTGATCTGCTGAGGAGGCTGAAATCTGTCAGGCGGCCGAATAGGGACGGCCTTGGTTGTGTGGACGCGCTTGATCTCACCGCCGAGCTCCTGGCGCCACCGCTGCCCACGGGCATCGGTGTACTCGACGACGAACTTGATGCCGCTCGCGTCACTGGTGTGGACGGTGACGAGGGTGAACCACGCTTCATGGTCGGTGTGGTCGCGGTACGGGGTCAATTGCTCAGCGGTCGGGATGAACTCGTGGAGCCGGTTGTCCTGAGCGACCAGATCAGCTGTCCTGCGCTCGATGCCTGCGTCCGACCCGTCAGGTGAATCGACGTACGGAACGGTGACATCGAAGAACAAGTCTTTGCTTCGATTCTCGATCCGATAAGTGGCCAACGACGAGGTCGAGTTCTCGTCCTCAACCTTGTAGATGATCAAGAGCCGGGCCTGCGCCATGTCGTTGTCCTCGCGGATCTCCGCCGCCTGTCGGCGATCGAACCGGGCATGCGCGCTAGCAACCGAGATGCTGAACGCGGCGATCAAGAAGGCCGCCGCCGTACCCAGCCCGCCCGCCCAAGTGCCCCAGGCCACGAACCAGTTCGAGGTGATGTCTTGCAGGCTTCGTGAGGACTTGACCACAGTCAGCACGACGAACGCGAGCGTAAACAGGACTACGGCAACGCACACCCCAATGCGGACGCATTTGAACTGCCGCTCTTCGGGCAGCCGCGCACTGCCCGCCTCCACACGGGAATGCCCCTGCCTCTTCACCTTGCGTCTCTCCTCTGCAGGGTCCACCAGCTCATTGGGGACAGATTAGACGACAGCCTGCACCGCGAGGAGCACGCGCCGAGTGAGCGTGGAGGCTACCTACTGATCGGGCGCGATCGCGAAGATGCTCGGCCGCGCAGCGGGGCTGGAACCGTGACCGGGACACTTCGCCGGACGCGCCTATCGGGACGGATCGACCTGGGCGCACGCGGTCCGTCGGGCGGGAATATGCAGGCCTCGAATATGCATGGTTACCAGTAGTAAGTTGGTTATTCGCATGGCCTGCGAATACGACCATCGGCGGTAAGGCTCCGCTGTCCCTTGACTGGCATTTTTGACAAGGTGTGCGACACACTACGGTTTGGCGCTTAATTGCAGGCATTGTGGCACGGGTTCGTCTCGTGAAACTGGATGGCGGCTTCGTCCTCTGTGCACGTCAACGCCACTCGGTGCTCGTAGCGGACCCGCCGAATCGCTACGGAAATGCCAACTACGCTGTCCGTCAACGTCTCGATTCTCGTCAACATAGTTAGCATTCCCGCAGGTCGCGTATGCCAACTCGATTGACAGCGGACATCCGCCACTGCCCCGGGGGTGCAGTCCCACAGTGTCCGCTCCTATGGTGACGGAGCGAACCGCCGTGGTGCAGCATCGGTGTCCCGTTATTCATTTCCAGCACCAACCGCCACCGCATCCACCGGTTGCGAATTCGCGCAACCAGAGGATCGGGTGACGGCCGGCGCGTGGCCATCATGGACGCATCAACGTGCAGCTGCTGCGACGACTCGATCTGGATCCGGATCCGGAACGGCTTGCACGGAAGTGATCGCGGCGACGACCGGTTCGGTGATTCGGTGCAGCGCAGAGACCAATTCGTCGACCGTGTCGGTGACCGCCGCGATGTAGGCGTCGGGGCGGATGACCCACACTTCGCCGGGTTTCGCGTCCAATGCGGCAGTGAGGACTCCGGTGGTGTCGATTTCCGACAGCCGGATGAGGCGGATCGGGGTGTGCACGGCGTCGAGGGCGGCGGCGCGGATTTCGTCGACGTCCACGCCGTCACCCAAGAGAAGCAGGATTCCGTGCCGGGCGATGTCGCGGAGCCGGGTGCCGGCACCGCCGCGCAGCGTCACCGGGGTGTCGGGGACGAGGATTCCCGGTGCCGCGGCCGGGGTGCAGCCACGCTCGGGGCGGCCGGCGAACGGTCGTTCCGGATCGATTGTGGTCAAGGGTGATTCGATGTACCAGAACGGCTCGGCGAGGCGACCGCTGTCAACCTGCGCCCGCGCCTGCGGGTCGGTGACCGCCGCGGCGAGCACCTCGCGCCGGTGCCGGTGCTGGCCCTCCGACTGTGGGACGAGGAAATCCATCGTCGCCGTGGTGACCGCGATGTTCTCGACGGCCGCCGCGTGCCTCTCGGTGTGGTACGTCTCGAGCAGCGACTCGTCGGCCCAACCGCGCAGGACGAATGCGAGCTTCCACGCCGCGTTCTCGGCGTCGGCGACACCGGAATTCAGGCCGCGTGCCCCGAACGGCGACACGATGTGCGCGGCGTCGCCGGCCAGTAGCACCCGGTCTACGCGCATCCGATTCGCGACCCGGGAGTGGAAGCGGTACACCGATTTCCACACGATCCGGTAGTCGGTGTCGCCGATGATCTTCCGGATCCGCGCGTCCAGTGCACCCGACTTCTCCTCGGCCTCGAGGTCGTACTCGCCGGGCACCTGCCAGTCGATGCGGAACGTCGAGTCCGGGCACGGGTGGATGAGCACCTGCCTGCCCGGGTTCCACTCCGGGTCGAAATAGAAGCGGCGTTCGTCGGCCCAGCCCGGGATGTCGGCGGCGATGTCGCAGATCAGGAACTTGTCGTCGAAGGAACGGCCTTCGAACGTGACGCCCAGCTGCCGCCGGGTCGCGCTGCCTCGCGAGCCCACGGCCACCACCGCGTAGTCCGAGGTGACGGTCTCCTCACCGGAGCCGGTGCGGCAGGTGATGGTCACGCCGGTCTGGTCCTGATCCACCGACGTGGCCTCGTATCCCCACCGGACGTCGATCGACGACGTGGCCGCGATCCGCTCGTCGAGCAGTTCCTCGGTTCGTGCCTGGGAGATGTTGACGAACGGCGGGAACGACGAGATGCCGCGGTCGACGAATGTCTGCACGAACAGTTCGTGGTCGCGGTGGAACGTGCGGGCACACCCCCACGTCACGCCCTCGTTGGCCAGCTGCCTGCCGACGCCGATCGCGTCCCACACCTCGAGGACGTCCCGCTGCTGGCAGATCGCCTTCGATCCGATCGGGTCGCGTTCGGCCCGTGCGTCGAGCAACGTGACCGGGATGCCCCAGCGTGCCAGCAGCAACGCCGTCGTCTGCCCCACCGGGCCGTTGCCCACGACGGTGACCGTGCCGCCGCGGGTGTGTCGTCTTCCCATGATCCTCGCCTTGTCAGTGTGAAACGGTGACGGACTTCAGCCCTGCAACTGGTCCCAGACCTCGCGGTCACGCTCGGCGGTCCAGATGACGGGCCGTTCGATGCCCGACAGCTCGTCCCACACGCGGGAGACGTCGAACGGGAGGCAGTGTTCGAAGATCGGCCAGTGCCCGTACTGCTCGTTCAGTGCAGCGTGGGTGGCCTCGAACGCTTCCTTGAGGGTGCCGCCGCGCTGCTGCACGGCCCCGACCTCGGCCAGCATGACCTTGATGAAGTGGCGGGTCTGCTCGATGGCGGCGTCGACGGCCTCCCGCCCGTGGGAGACGGCGCCGCGTCCGCCGATCAGGACCTCCGCGCCGAGCGCCTTGATCCGGTCGAGGGTGCCGGTGGACCAGTCGCGGTGGAATGCGTCGCCGGTGTAGAGCGCGGCCTGCGCCTCGACGAGGTCGCCGGCGAAGAGGATGCGGTGCTTCGGCAGCCACGCGGTGATGTCGCCTTCGGTGTGTCCGCGGCCGAAGTGCTGGAGCACGAGGTCGCCGCGTCCTCCGCCGAGGTCGATGGTGAGTTTGTCGGCGAACGTCAGGGTCGGCCACGTCAGTCCGGGCACCGAGTCGGCGGCCTTTGCCAGCCGCGGCATGCGTCCGAATTCGCTTGCCCAGTCTTCCTTTCCACGCTCCTCGATGAGGGCGCGGGTGGTCTCGTGCGAGACGATGGTCTCGGCGTCGAACGCGGACGCGCCGAGCACGCGGACGGCGTGGTAGTGCGAGAGCACCAGGTACCGGACCGGCTTGTCGGTGTGCTCGCGCAGCTTGCGCAGCCAGTCCTGGGCGGCCACCGGGGTGGCGAGCGCCTCGAAGCAGACGACGAAGTCCTCGCCCTCGATGGCGCCGATGTTGGGATCACCCTCGGCGGTCAGCGCATAGACGCCGTCCGCCAGCACTCCGAGGGTCTGTTCCTTCTCCCCCAGATCGGCCGAGGATGCGAAGGATGTTGTCGCCATGGAAACCACCTCAATAGTCAAAGCATTGATCATCTGGTCCGTCCAATGTAACCGTCCTCACAGAAAAAGCAAAGCTTTGATCATTTCGCGGCGGATCGGCGCTATCGTGACAGCCATGACCTCGACAACTCCGCCCGCCGACGAACTCGACTTTCTGTCCTTCGTCGATTTCGCCGTGAAGCAGACGGCCGCGGAACTGCCCGAGGTCGACCCCGTCTCCATGCGCCTGGTCCTCGCTCTCCACCGGGTGACCAGCGCCCTGGTGTACGACCTCGAGTCGAGCGTGCACCGGCCCAGCGGGTGGAGCTGGCCCGGCTTCCGGGTGATGTTCGTGTTGTGGCTCGCCGGCCCCTGCGAGTCCAAACGGGTCGCCCAGTTGTCCGGCATGAGCCGCGCGGCGGTGTCCGCCCTGGTCAACACCCTCGAGCGGGACGGACTGCTGAGGAAGGAAACATCCGCCGCCGACCGGCGAGCGGTCCAGCTGAGCCTCACCGACGCCGGGCACGACGCGATCGTCAGCACCTACACCATCCACAACCAACGCGAGCAGCAGTGGACGAATGCGCTCACCGAAACCGAGCGCCTCGTGCTCATCGGACTCTTGGAGAAGCTGTCCTCGGGTGCCGCAGCGCAGTCGGCCGTCCGACGATGAAGGCGTTGGCGAAGGAGTGACAGTTGACGTCGGCATCGAGGGCGGCCGACAGTGAAGGTTCCCGTTTCCGGGAAATGTTCGGATCCAGTTGTGACCGCGACTGCGAGAGGAACGCTCAGGACGACTGTGACCTTCCACCGCAGAGGCCATTTGGATACCCGCCATTGAGTCCGCAGCATGTGGTGTCCGCGCATCAGTCGCGTCGGCTCGTTCTCGGGGTGCTGGACGGTTCACTGTCACCAGTTCACCGGCTGCCGTTGTCGGCGACCGGGACCGCGCTTACGCTCTCGTCTCGGGGATTGCCGTTCCGCCACTCGGGCGGTGCCGGGTAGGCGTCGGCAAACTGCTCGGCTGTTTCGTTGCTGATCTGGCCCTCACCGACGAGTTGCCACAACCGCTCGCTGAATCGGGAGGTATTCATCCCAAACCGCAAGAACGTTTCCTCCCCTGATGCCCCACCGTAGGGGGCCCACCGTCGGGCGAACTCGGCGAAGTCCTCCGCCTCCGCGGTGAACGGCACGTACCCCTGCCGACGCAGCCAGGTCTGATGCCGGCGGACTCTGTGCCGCCGAAACATCCGTCGATGCCCGTCGGTGCTCGTCGATGGTTCTGCCAGTGAGGTCGATACGGTCGCGGCGAGGGAACTGGTGGAGACAGACGCAGGATTCATTGCAGAATCTTTCCGAGAATACGGCAGAATGGACACGCCGAGTTGATTACCGTGTTCGTTGAGTGTGGTGGTGTGATCGTTCGTCCATCGGCAGCCTCCAATCTCCCGACCACCCGACCGGTTACTCGCCGATGACGGGCAGTATCAGTGCGATTCGCAGTTTCGAGTCGATTTCCTGCCCAAGTGCGAGGGACTGGTCCAGCAGTGGGGAGAGGGCTTGCACCTTGGTGTCGGCGTCGGCGAGGGTGTGCACGATCTGCTCTGCCGGAACGGCGGCCGCGTTGGCCTGATCGGTTGCGGACGAACCGGCGTCGATGATGCCGACGAGCGGGGCGTCTGCGGCCTTCAGGGCATCCCCGAGCGCCTGTAATTGGGTTCCGAGTTCACCGAGCGTCTGGTCGGCGCGGGTCAGGGAATCGAGCACTCCGACCACTTCGGGCAAACCTTGGTTGATGGCAGCGTTGGCGGGAGGGAGCTCCTTCGCACCTGTCAACGCCTCGTTGGTAGTCTTGTCGACTGTTTTTGCCTGCACTACACCGTCTTTGAAGATGTCGTTGGTGATGGCGAGGTCGCGTGTGACGATCAAGATGCCACACAAGAGCGCGATGGTGAAGGCTGCGGTTATTGCCCAGGAGAGCCGAAACATCGTAATTGTTCTGCCTTTCACTCGTGCTGCGGCTTTTACCGGCCGGCGCGAGCGTTACGGGGTAGGAGTGGTTGCGACGCCGAGTGGGGGGAGGTTGAGAGAGTTGACCGGAGGACCGATTACTGCGAGCAGCGGGCCCATCTCTTGGACGTGCCGTGCTTCTTCCTCGACGTTCGCGAGAGTCGCGGCGATGGCGGTCGCCTTCGGTCCGAGGGTACCGAGGGTGCCTTCGATCGTGGTCAATCCGGTGTTGATCGCTTCGAGTTGGGTGGTGACCGAACCGACGGCCGTGGAGAGCCCCGCTACGGTGGGGCTGGCCTGATTAGCGCGACCGGTCACGTTGGCGACGAGATCCGGGAGGGGTCCGGCGATGGTGCTGACGTCACCGGTCGAGGAATTGAGTGTTTTCGCCTGCCCGGACAGTTCTCCCGCCTTGTTGGTGAGGCCCTCGAGGTCGTCGGCGAGCGGGCCGAGGGCCTGAATGTCTCCGGAGAGCTGGGCGTGCTTGGGCACGAGGATGGCGGTGAGGGTGTCGAATTGGCCGGCGGAGTCGATGACCTCGAGGCTGAGCTGGGACGGACGACCGAGCGGGTCGACGACGTCGTCGAGACCGGGAACGAATCCGTTGACCGCGCACAGCAGCACCGCCGGGGCCACCCCGAGGCCGAGGACGACGCCGAGCCACGCCTTCTTGGTGAGCATTCAGTTGCCTCCCGGTGCAGGAATGAGGGCGTCTTGTGCGGGAATCAACGCCAGCTTGTTGGTCGTGCGGGTGAGTTCACTGTTGAGCTGGTTGACCAGGTCGATGGCGGTGGTGAGCTCGTTGTTGACATCGGACACTGTGGTGTTGGCGTCCGCGGAGATCTGGTGCAGGGACGCGGCCGAACCCTGCAGGGTGGTGGCCACGCCTTCGAGCTGTCCGGCGATCGCTGTGTCACCCTGACCGGCGGCGAGCAACGCCCGCGCGTCCGGCAGCAGCGCCGCGAGGTGGTCGACGTCGGTGGCGGTGGCCGTGTTGAGATCGGCCAGTACACCGGCGAGTTCGTCGAGTTGCTTGCGTGCGGTCGCCGGTGCGGTCAGGTCCGCCCGTTGCGCGAAGTAGTCGTTGGTGATCCGGAAGTTGTCCACGATGGTGCGTGCACTGTCCTGTACGAGTTGACCTTTCTGGATCGCCATCAGAACCAACGCGAACAACACGAGGGCCAGGACCGCAGCCAACCGGCCCATCCATTCGGTGGCCACAGTGAAACCATTCGATCCCGCTGCGGCGGTTGCCGGTACGTCCGGGCGCTGCGGCAGCGTGCCCTTGCGGTATGGCAGCGCTGATGCAGGAACATCGAAACGCTGGAGTCCGGCCAGGCCGCGGCGTGGATATGCCTCGTCCGGCAAGTCGGTGCCCATCTTCATGTCACGTCCAGTCATCAATCGGTTGTCGGTTCAAAGGAAGGAGGAAGGTTCGATCAGCCGGGCAGTGGCAGCATCTGGTTGATCGTCTGCGCCGCAGCGACCGACCCTTGCAGGTCGCTGACCAGGCCCTGCACGATGGCCAGCAGCTGCCGCCCCTGATCACCGAATGCTTGCGCGGATTCGACCAGCGGCAACACGGTGTTCTGAACTTCGCCGAGGATGCCCTGGATGTTCGTCAACTGCGCATTGGTCAGCTGCGCCCCCTCGGTGCTGCTGGCCAACATCTGCGCGGCCGGAGAAATGGCCTCGTCCAGCTTGACCAGCAGCGGGCCCAGGGCCGCAGTCGCGTCGAGGGCGGTCTGCGCGGTATGGGTGAGCTCGGTCAATTGCTGCAGTTGGTTGGTCAGCCGGTCGTTGACATCGACAATCGCCGAGGAAGCGGCGATGCTGGTCTCGTTGGCCCGCTGCTGGTTGTCGAGTCGAGTGTTGAGGTTGAACACCACGAACGCGAGCAGGCTGAGCACGCCTACCGCGACAATCGAGAGCACAAGTCGAGCCGGACCGCCGCGGCGTCCGAAGAAAATCACGGGTACATCTCCTACTTTCCGGACAAATCGTTGGCGGACTCTTCCGCGGACAGACGGGCACTGTGGACCTTCTCGGCGGTCGAGCGTGCGTCGGTGAGGATCGCGTCCAAGGTGGCCCGGTCGGCGGCGACGGCCGCAGTAGCGCCATCGGCCGCGGGCTGCAGCGAATTGATGTGCGCGGTCAACGTATCGAGAGAGGCGACCAGGTCGGTCACGTTCGCGCCGGCGTGATCCAAGGTGGCTTGGACGTCTCCGCTGATCTGCCCGATCAGTGTGTTCAGCTCTGCGGTCACCGTCGCGTCGGTGCTCAGCACACTCGCCAGCGAGGCTTCCATCTTCTCGAGCGAATCGAACGCGGCGAGGGTGACCTCTTCGTGCTCGACGATTTGGTTCAGGGCAGGGTTGTAGTTGCCCGCGGAAACCACCGCTTGGTCGAGCCGGTACGGCGTCGCCGTCAGATCGTGGATCCGCGGGTACAAGTAGAACGCACCGACCGGGATCAACGCGAGCACGAGCAGCCCGCGGGCGATGTTCATCTTCGTCGACGCCCGCGGCGGATCCGGTGCGAATGCCTCGGCGTCACCGACATACGGCAATTCGATGACATCGGTGCGCTCGTCGTCGAGGGCGTGACTTGCCGGACGTCCACGGCCTGAGAGCGCGGTCATGCGTCGACGACCGAGACCAACGCGATCGTGCGCAGCGCTGTCACGGTGTGGGTCAGCAGACCTTTGACGACGAGCTTGTGCTTGAGGATTTCCCCGAGAACGGACATACCGCGGCCGGTGAAGAATCCGACCGGCACCAGGCCACCGGCCTTCATCGGCAGCTGCGACACATCGAGAATCTGATCGACGGTCGCCATCACCGTGACGGCGGGTTTGCCGACGATGTCGTTGTACACCACGGCCTCGTCACTGCCGAAGATGATGGTGCAGGCGGTCTCTGTGTCGGTGCTGTAGATCGATACCGGCCGGGAGATGCGCCGCGCGAACTTCACGCGGGAGGGGAAGTTCTCGAGATTCTGCCCGAGCAGCATCCCGACAATACCGGCGACGCCGTTAGCGTCCTCGCCGTCGAAGAGACTCACCTTGTAGGGAGCAGGTGCAACAGTGGTCATGAAATGGGTCCTTTCAGCGCACGTGGGGGACGCCGCGTCATCTGTTGATGTCTGTGATGGGTGACCCGGCCGCCACTGGGCTATATCGGTTGGCTGTTCCTGACAGCGGATATGAGACCCAGCTATGCATTTCGCCGAATGCTGGCAGCTTCGTCCCTGTGGTTGTCAGTCAATCGGCCATCTCGGCGCGGTAGCTCCAGGACGCGATGATGTGTGGTTCGCCGTTCTGGGCAGATCATATGAATGGCCCTTGGTTTCAATTGAATTGATGTGTCGAGCGGCGGGATGGAAGGCTCCGAAAGCCTGCCATCCCGCTCGGCCCACTGGCCGGACCGGTCAGTGCGTCCAGTTGGTGGGCACTTGGCCCCAGGTCAGGAGGAAATTGTTGAGGGCGCCGGCGTTTTCGACCGCAGCACTCATCGGACCTTTGGCCAATTTCATCTTTCCTGACATCAGCAGCTTGCCCGCCAGCTCGTCTCCGGCTGCGCCTTGCTGCCAGGTGCTGATCGGACCGTCCACGATGACCCAGAGGCTGTCCTCGTCAATTTCGGTGGTCGGTGACCATGAGATCAGCTTTCCTTTGTCCCATTCCATCGTGGTGACTGGACCACCGTCGACTGTGCGGAAGGCCATCGAGTTCGTGAACGAGTTCGCGTCCTTGAAGCCCTTGTAGACCTCGGGGTTCGCGTTTACCGCCTCGCGGGCGGCATCGCACCATTCCTGCGAGAAAAACTTCAGAGCGTCGGCCATTGGTGTTCTCCTTCTGGTTTCGCTGCTACTCAGTGAGTTGCGTTTTGCGATTTCGGTGTGAAGGCTGGTCACCCTCACTTGGTTCACGTGCCGTGTTCGCCTCGGACGTCCCGGCGTTTTCGATAGCGCCCTGTTCACACGCTTCCCGGCACGACCGGCACGAACGAGATGGGCGTATCCGAAGTGGAGTTCCGCCTGGGTTATGTTGTGCGAAATCATCTCTCGATACCCGTTCGGCAGGGGTGCGCAGGCTCGGGCGGCGTCGGTGAGATGTTTGATGGGATGGTGCGACTGCAGCCGAAAGAAGCGTTTGCCACGCGAGAGGGTCAGGCGCTACCGACACAGGGTCGTGTGGCACCCAGCAATGCGGTGGTCGCCTCTGGAAAGCACACAGATCAGAGGTATCCCGCTTGCGTCAGGAACGTGTTCTGGTCGTAGATTGCGGTCGTCCAGACGATCTTGCCCGCGGGGTCGAGAGTCAAATGATCGCCTCCGAAGAAGTCGAGGCGCCCCTCAGAAGTGGCATTCGGGCCGATCGCAGTTCCGCCAGCCCTCCAGGTCGCGACGGCTGTGTGAGGTCCGTCGGCGACGGCGCTCAAGATGGACAGCGTCAGGTCCGGGGCGGCCTTGAAAAGGTCTTCCAGGAACTGTCCCAGTTCGGACTTCGTGATCTGACGGCCGCCGAGGGAGGGGTCGGTGTAGACCCCGTCATCGGCGAACATGTCCACGATTCCGTCGACATCGTGGTTGCTCCACCGCTCCAGGTAGCGCACAACCACGTCCCGTGGATCGAGGGCAGGTTCGGGGATGTAGTGGATGATCTGGGCGCCGCCGGTCGCATAGTTGGGTACGTCTGCTGCGACAGCTTGTCCCTGTTCGGATTCGAGTGCCGCCTGCATGTCCGCGGCCGAGTCGAAGGCGGCCTCGAAGAGCGCGAAGTACGGGCTCTCACCGCCGACGCCATGTACGTCGTAGCTGTAGCGGTGGTCGCGCAGACCGGGGAGTTTCGCTGCGAGGGGAAGGTGGGTCGTTTCGTAATAGTCGCGAAATGCAGCCTTATCCGTCGGTTCCGGGTAGAGGACAACGAGTTTGTGCATCGATTGACTTTCTGATCGTTGACTGCTTGGGCTGAACCTCTAGGTCAGTGCGGTCCAGATGCTCTTGACTTCGGTGTAGGCGAGGATTGCTTCCCATCCCATTTCGCGACCAGATCCGGAGGATTTCATTCCGCCCCACGCGGCGGCGGCGTCGAGCATCGGCGGCATGTTGATGTAGACGGTGCCGGCCTTGACCGCGTTGGCGAGCCTGTTGGCGGTGCCGATGTCGCGTGACCAGATGACGGCGGCGAGACCGTACGCTGAATCGTTGGCCAGGGTTGCGAGTTCCTCAGGATCGTCGTAGGGCAGCACGGAGAGAACGGGCCCGAAGATTTCCTCTCGCGCGATCCGCATGTTCTGTTCGACCTGCGCGAAGACCGTTGGGCGGTAGAAGTAGCCGTCGGCGAGTTCACCGTCCGCACGTGATCCACCGGTGACGAGTTCGGCGCCTTCGTTCCGGCCTATCTGGACGTAGGAATCGACCCGTTCGAGCTGCTCGGCTGAGACCAGCGGGCCGATCTGGGTCGTGGGATCCTCGCCCTTGCCGATTGTCATCGCTTCCGCGGCCTCGGCCAGTTTGTTCACGAATTCGTCGTTACGTGAGCGGTCGACGTAGAGCCGGCTGTACGCGGCGCAGACTTGGCCGGAGTTGAGCAGGCCGCCCATGAGGTTGCCCTGGACGGCGGCGGCGATATCGGCGTCGGCGGTGATGATGCTCGGAGTCTTGCCGCCCAGTTCCAGCGACACGTGTTTGAGCTCGTGCCCTGCTGATGCGCCGATCGCACGTCCCACCTCCGTCGAACCGGTGAAGGAAATTTTCGCGACGTTCGGGTGGTCGACGAGTGCTTTGCCGACATCGGGGCCGCCGGTGACGACGTTGATGACACCGGCAGGAAATCCCGCTTCCTGGGCAAGTTCGGCCAGACGCAGGGTGCTCAGTGGTGTCTGTTCGGCCGGCTTGATCACCACCGTGTTGCCGGTGGCGAGCGCGGGCGCGAGCTTCCAGCTCAGGATTGCAAGCGGGAAGTTCCACGGCGTGATGAGAGCACAGACGCCGAGCGGTTCACGGCGAGTGCGGTAATCCACGCCGGGGGTCGAGACCGGTCCGGTGATTCCGGTGATTTTGGTGACCCAGCCGGCGTAGTAGCGGAAGTGCTCGACTGCGTTAGGTACGGAAATTCCGCTGCTGACGAACAGCGGTTGCCCCTGGTCGGTGGTTTCCAGGTTGGCGAGTTCGTCGCCGGACTGCTCGAGCAGGTCGGCGAGTCGGTAGAGCAACCGGGCACGGGTAGTCGGCGCCATCTCGGCCCATTCGGGCGAGGTGAATGCAGTGCCAGCGGCGGTGACGGCAGCGTCGACGTCGGTCGTGTTCGCGGCGGCGACCTCCGCGATGACCTTGCCGGTCGCCGGGTTGTGGGTCGGGAAGGTCCCGGCACCGCCGTCCAGCCATTGTCCATTGATGTGTAGTTGGGTGCGCATATGCGCGTTCCTTTCTCAGATGGCGTTGTGCCCGCGGGTCAGGACACGAGCGGTTGGTCGAACCAGCGGGTTGCGCCGCGGAAGAAGATGAGTGGTTCCCGGTGCAGGTTCTGGTACCGCTTCACCTCACCGATGAGAACCACGTGGTCGCCAGTGATGAATTCGTGGACGAGGGCGCATTCGAGCCGTGCCGCGCAGCCTTCCAGCAGCGGTGCCTGCCCCAATCCGTCCGAGACCTCGAGGCCGTCGAACTTGTCGGGCAGAGGCGTTGCGAAACGGCGGCAGATTTCTTCCTGATGCCAGGCCAACACGTGGACGGCGAAGTGACCGGAGTTCCGGAACGTCGGAAGACTCGGCGAGGAGGTCTTGAGGTTCCAGAGAATCAGTGGGGGCTCGAGAGAGACCGAACCGAAGGAGTTCGCGGTCACCCCGACCCGCTGCTCACCGTCTGCAGCGGTCATCACCGTGATGCCGGTTGGGAATGCCCCAAGAGTGTGGCGGTAGGCCGTCAGGTCGTCCAGAGGAGCGCAGGCGTCAACGTGGGCAGTCATCGGTATCACTTCCTAAATGTGGGCGAGGTCGTTGCGGCCTGCTTGGCGGAACTCGTGTCGTTCGGCTGCTGCGCCGATGTAGCTCTGCGCCGCCTCCGGGTCGTAGAACCAGCCCTGGAGGTCGCGCGGATCGTTGAACGCATTCGTGAAGCGGTTGACCACCTCGGGGAACTGCCCGCAAGCGCCGATGATGTGGTAGGCGTGGTCGGTCGGCGGAGCGAGCATGGTGTTGGCGAACAGGGTCGGCCACTGGGCGTATTCCCAGAACCGGTCGAAGGTCTGCTGCATCCACGGCTCGTCGAAGGGGCGGTCTTCCTGCTCCTTGATCAGGTCGTACATAACCTCGGCGTGTGCGCTGGCGTTGTTGGCGCCCTGACCGGTGCACGGGTCGTTCAGGACGACGACGTCACCCATTCCCACGACCTTGCGTCCGGATGGCAGCGTCGCGATCGGCTTGCGGACTAGCGGGGGTACGGCGCCGCACAAGTAGGCGTTCTCGTCGGCGAGTTCGGCATTCTTGTGCCGGTCGACTTCCCAGGGAAAGTATTCCGCGAAGGTCTGTTGGGCAAGAGCAAGCATTTCAGCCGGCCCGGTCGCCCGCGACCAACGGTCCATCGGGCCACCGGGGATTGCCTCCATCACCCAGGTGACCGCTGGTCCGGCAGCGGTGAGCATCGGAATTCCGAAGACTTCGCCGATCCCGGGGTAGATGTTGTAGGCAACCCCGTTGGGGGACGGGTGCTCGACGTTTACCAGGGAACACATGCCGATCGAGCGCTGCGGCTTGTTGTAGGTCATCTTGCTCTGGTCGAGCGCGAAGAGTTTGGTGATTTCGCCCTTGCCGGCGGAGACGATCGTCAGTTCGTGGCTCGCTGCGATCTTTTCGAGTCCGTCGAGATCAACTGCCTGATACACGATCTGCCCGCCGCGCCCGGCGAACGCCTCGAGCCAGGTGCTGAATTTCAGCCGCTGGTCGACGGATTGCCCGTTGCGGGCGAAACGGCCATTGGCGGAGACCACCAGGTTTCCTACCGGGTCGGTGACGTTGACGAACGTCTTGTCGATGACGGGTTCGTCACCGTCCCAGAAGCAGATGTCCAGCTCTCGCTCACGGTCGAGACCACGACCGAACAGTGCATTGCTGGAGGGAAGTCGTCCCTTGAGGTAGTCCTCGGGGGTCTTGTCCGAATAGAGGGTCACGTCGAAACCGTCCCTCAGTAGCCCGAATGCGAGCTGCAGACCTGACTGCCCGGCTCCGATGATTGCGATCGATCGCACGCTTACCTCCTTGTAACCCAACACGAACGCACCGTTCATCTGGTGCTGGGTTCAATGGTGTGACGAAGCGCACTTTCTTAGAATCCGAAGAACTACGAAGGTCTCTACGTAGTTCACCGAGCTACGTAATCCGTACTGCGCGCTCGCAGTCGCTCAGCGCGAGATGTCAGGCTCGACGCTATTGTCAGGAGCTGTCGCGCTGCGCGCTGACCCACGCTGCGATCTCCGTTCTGGAACGGAAACCCAGCTTCTTCAAGATGTGGTCGACGTGCGCTTCGACAGTCCGGGAGGACACCACCAATCGGGTCGCAACCTCCCGATTGCTCATCCCCTGGGCGACGAGGGAGGCAACTTCGCGTTCCCGGTTGGTCAGTCCGTCCTGAATTTTGGTCTCCGGGCGCTCGGATGGGCCGTCGGCCTCGAGGGCGAATTGGCGTGCCCGCTCCCTGGGGAGGGCAACGCCCTCGGCGACCAGGCAGTCGAAGGCATGCTTACCCAGTTCTGCAGCAACGTGCTCCGCGCTCTGCCATTGGGTGGCGGCGAGTTGAGGGCCGAACGCGTCGATCGAGGTACCGATCGAACGCCAGACGGTGTCGGCGATGCCGATCAGACGCGCAGCGTGCTGATGACGACCGGCCGCTTCGGCCGCACCCGCCAAGACCGCAAGGACGAGACCAATGCCGATCTCGTCGTCGAACGGATACTTCAGTTCCAGGCTTTGCCGTGCCAATGTGGCCGCATCGTCGTACTTCCCCCGGCCGAGGGCATCGTGTGCTAACACCCACAGTGCGTAGGAGCGAGCCCAGCCCTCCTCGACGGTGGCACTAAGTCGCAGCGATTCGGCGCAATAGGACTGCGCCTGCTCGTGCTCGCCGAGCAAGGAGCAGGTGATGCCCAGCTGGAACAGGGTGAATAGTGCTCCACCTGTGTCGGCGTGCTCCTGATGACCGCGGATCGCGGCCGTGAATTGACCGTGAGCGGCGCGGAGGTCACCGCTGAACAGTTCCATCGTTCCGCGCCAGGTCGCGCAGTGTGCCGCTGTACCATCTGAGCCGGTCGCAGCGGCGAAATCGTCGCACTCGTCGAGTCGAGCGCGCGCTCCGGATTTGTCTCCCTGCAGCAGGGCTACCCAGGCGCATACCCACAGTGCGGTGCCGCGTTCGGGAGTTGGTGTGGTTCCCGCGGCCAAGGCGCTGTCCAGCCACCGGCGACCCTGTCTGAGGAACAACCCGGTCACCCAGTAGTAACGCAACGCGGACGCCATCGACAACGCCTCCTGGCAGCGGTCGTTGACCATACTCAGCAGGTAGGAGAACGCGGACTCGAGGTTGGCCAACTCGGTGCGCAGTTGAGCCAGCCAAGCCCGCTGCCCTGGTCCCCAGAAGCGGCTCGCCGCCGTCTGCGTCAGCCGGTGGTAATAGTCGGCGTGCCGTGCCCGAAACAGTGGCTCGGTGCCGGATGCGACAAGTTTCTCGTGCCCGAACTGGCTGATCGTCTCCAGCACCCGGTAGCGCAAGCCTCCTGCACCCGGCTGGGGTAGGAGGATGGACTTTGCGACCAGGCCGTCGATCAGATTGACGACCGTCGTGACCGGCAACTTCACGTCGTCACCCGCGCACACACTCTCGATCGCCTCAAGGTCGGCGCCGCCGGCGAACACCGCAATCCGCGACCACAACAGCTGTTCTTCGGGGGAACACAGCTCGTGACTCCACTCCACAAGAGCCCGCAGGGTCTGATGCCGTGGCAACACTGTCGGATCGCCACCAGTGAGCATGCCGAATCGGTTCTCCACCCTCTCCAGTAGTTGCTCGAGAGACAGCGACCGAAGCCGGGCCGAAGCCAGTTCGATCGCCAGAGGAATCCCGTCGAGGCGGGCACACAACTGCGACGCGGCCTCGACATTGGCGTCGGTCAGTTCGAAATGCGGACTCGTAGCCGAGGCGCGGGCATCGAGCAATGCGACCGCCCCGAACTCGCGGGCACTGGCCGCAGATAGTGGTTGCGACAGGTCCGGTACCGACAGCGGTGCGATCGCCACAACATGTTCACCGGCGACGGACAACGGTTGCCGGCTGGTCGCCAGGACACGCAACCCGGGAGCGCGTTGCAGGAGACGGTCGACGAGGATCTGACAACCTGTCAGTACGTGCTCGCAGTTGTCCAGAACCAGCAGAAGATCCTTCTGGGCAAGATCATCCGCTATCTCCTCGAGCGCATCAGGTTTCGACCCCCGCAGATGCAGCGCCGCAACCACGGCCTCGGGTACCGCCGCTGTTTCTTTGACCGCCTCGAGTTCGACGAACCACACGCCGTCGGCGAAGGAGCGCTGAACGACCGCCCCCAACTCCAACGCAAACCGGGTCTTACCGACGCCCCCGGGTCCCACCAGAGTGGTCAGGCGCGATTGCGCGACCAGTTCGCGAGCCGCCCGTAACTCCCGACTTCGACCCACGAAATTGGTGCGCTGAACCGGCAAGTTGCCGCGCTCTCTCCGACTGACCATCACCCGACCTCGCGATCCCGGCCGACCGACAGATCGATCGGGGCCGGTTCGGGGCGCCCGAGGCTCGTCTCGAGGTAATCGAGTAGAGCCGTGGTTCGAGCGCTCAGGACCATCTGTTCGGGCCAGGCGGCGATGACGCAGGTTGCGCCCGCTCGAGGCCGCAGTTGCTTCATGACCACGCTGGACCCCTCGAGGGTCGTCGCCGAGTAGTTCGGACGCCACATTTGCAGGCTGTAACCGACGCCGCGAGCGACCAGTACGCGTACTAGTTCCAGATTAGGAACGCGGAGAACGATATTCGGCGTCAGTCCGCGCTCGGTGAACATCCGAAGCGTGTTGCTGGCGCTCGGTGCGGTATCGAGCAGCACGAGTGGTTCGGCGGCGAGATCGGCGAGGTCGACAGCACCTTCGCCCGCCTGCGGATGCCCTTCTGGCAAGACCGCGAGAACCTCCGTCCGGTACACCGGACGATGGCGCAGGCCTTCGGGAACGAACATGTCATAGACGATGGCTACGTCGAGCAGCCCAGACGATAACGCCGGCCAGAGCTCATCATCGGTGCCGAGCGTGACGCCAATGTCGATCTTCGGGTGAGCACGGGCAAATCCATCCAGAACGGGGGGCAAGACGGTGGCTGCGAACCCGCTGTAACAGCCGATCTTCACCGGCCCCGACAACTCGCCCCGCTGCGCGGACAGCTCACTGATCAGCTCGTCCGCATCGGCGAGGAGAATCCTGGCGCGTTGGGCGAAGAACACACCGGCTGGTGTCAACTGCAGCCCACGAGCCTTCCGGCGCACGCACAGCTGCTCGCCGACCACCTTCTCCAGCTCGCTGATCGAATGCGAGAGAGCCGATTCGGAGATATGAAGGCCGGCGGCAGCAGCACTGACAGTGGGGTAATCAGGCAGCGCTGCGAACAACTCGAGTTGACGGAGCGTGAAACGAGGCATCGAATCTTCGAACCAATCGTGGAAGTTTGACGATTTTTCTCATTTTACTAGAGGTTAAGAGTGAGGTGGAATAACTCATAACACAGATGTGATGCCAGTTACAGCGCCAGGAGTTCTCATGACGGTTCAGTCAACACCCCGCACCTGCCCCTATACCTCGGGCGGGATAGTCGACGAAGTGAACACCTCCGCGGAGATTTCACCCGTCGCTGCCGAGGGCGTCGCCGCACCGGTGGCCGACTGGGTAGACCCACATGAATTGATGCTCGATCCGCATCCGACCTACACCCGCCTACGCCGCGAATCACCAGTCGCCTGGGTTCCCGCCCTGGGGAAATACCTCGTCACCTGCTACGCCGACTGTCATGCCGTCGAACTCGACCAGAAGACATACAGCGCCCAGGTCAGCGGAAGTGGCGCGACGATGATCCGCGCATTGGGCGAGAATCCGATGCTGCGCAAAGACGACCCGGAGCACGCCGCTGAACGGCAAGTCGTCAATCCCACCCTGCGCCCGAAGGCGATCAAGCAGGTGTGGGCGTCGATCTTCGAACGCAACGCCCACACCTACCTCGACGTCCTTGCCGCGAAGGGCCCGGAGGTGGCCGAACTCAACCGTGACTACGCCGCACCGCTTGCCTCGCAGAATCTCATCGACCTGCTCGGGTTACCTGGTGTCGAGCCCGACCAGATGCGCCGGTGGTCGCATGCGTTCATCGCGGGCACCGGCAACCTCCTCGACGACCCGGCCATCTGGGCCGCCGCCGACACCGCTCGCACCGAAGTCGACGATTTGCTCGACGAACTGATCCCTCTCTACGAAAAGAGTCCAAACGACTCGATGACCTCTGCTCTCGTGAACAGCGGTCTACCCCGAAAGACAGTGGCGGCGAACGTCAAACTCACCATCACGGGTGGCATGAACGAGCCCCAACACATGGTCACCAACATGGTATGGGCGCTCGACGGGCACCCCGACCAACGCCGGCACGTTCTGGCCGATCAGGCTCTGTGGCCGGCAGTGTTCGACGAAACCGCCCGGTGGCTGTCCCCGATTGGCATGTATCCCCGCGAGACCACGCGCCCGGTCGACCTCGGCGGCGTCTCCCTGCCCGCCCGGGCACCAATCGGCGTTGTCGTAGGTTCCGCCAACCGGGATGAAACCCATTTCGCGGCGGACCCCACCGTGTTCGATATCTTCCGGTCCAAACAGACCCATCTTGCATTCGGAAGCGGGGTGCACCTGTGCGCCGGGCACTGGGCCGCGAAGACGTCGATCGGTCAGATCGCGGTCCCATTGCTGTTCGAGCGGTTCCCCACCCTCCGTATCGATGACCGGCGCCCCACCACCTGGGACGGGTGGGTGTTCCGTGGTCTAACCACTCTCCCCGTCACCTGGGACAACTGAAAGGCACTCTGATGGCCAAGATCACCTTCCACCACCCCGACGGACAGAGCGACATCCTCGACGTGGAACCAGGGACCTCGCTGATGCGAGCCGCAGTTACACAGGGCATCGCCGGCATCGTCGGCGAATGCGGCGGACAGGCGATGTGCGCCACCTGCCACGTCTACGTCCGCGAGCCCTACCTCGACGTCCTCCCCCCAATCGGGGAGGACGAGGACGAAATGCTCGACTGCACCGCCGCCGAACGCGATGGCACACGCTCTCGACTCGGATGCCAAATCGAGATGACCACCGATCTCGAGGACATCGAGGTCGACCTCCCCGACAGTCAGGTCTGAGGATGGAGCACGTAGTCATCGTCGGCGCGGGCCACGCCGGAACTCAAATGGCCGAATCGCTTCGAACCGAGGGCTTCACCGACAAAATCACCCTGGTCAGTGCCGAGGAGGGGTATCCCTACCAACGACCTCCGCTGTCGAAGGACCTCCTGATCCAGACGGCTCGGACCGATCCGCTCCCGTTGAAGTCAGAGCAGGCGCTGACCAAGCACGACATCACACTCATCAAGGCCAATCCGGTAGTCGGTATCGAGCGCACCACCTGTTCGGTGAACCTGTCGAGCGGTGTCACGCTGCGCTACTCCGACCTCGTCCTGGCCACCGGTGCCCGCAACCGGCAGCTCACCGTCCCGGGAACCGACCTCGCCGGCGTGCATTATCTGCGCACCGCAGACGACGCGGCACGACTGCACGAAGCCCTCGCCACGGCACACAACGCGGTCGTCGTCGGTGGAGGGTTCATCGGCCTCGAGTTCGCCGCCGCCGCACGATCCCGCGGCATCGCCGTCACCGTCATCGAGCACGGCACTCGCCTGATGGCACGTGCCCTCTCCCCCGAGATGTCACGATGCGTGGCGGATGCCCACACCGCAGCCGGCATCCGACTGGTCTTCGACGAATCGATCACCGCACTCGACGGCGACGGAGCTCAGGTACGCGCCGCAGTCGGTCACGACGGCACGCGCTACCCCGCCGATTTGGTCGTGATCGGCATCGGCGTCGAACCCAATATCGAGCTACCGCACGCCGCCGGACTACCTACTGACCGTGGCATCATCGTCGATTCCCACCTCCGCACCGCCGATGAACACATCTGGGCCATCGGCGACTGCGCTCGCTTCCCCTGCCCCCGCGCCGGTGCTGCGACCCGACGCGAATCCGTCCAGAACGCAGTCGACCAAGCCCGCGCCCTGGCTCGCACACTCACCGGGACACCCTCCGAATACTGTGCGCTACCTTGGTTTTGGAGCAATCAAGGCTCTATGAAACTGCAGATCGCGGGAATCGGTAGTGCCGACGACCAGACTGTGCCCCACGGCGACCCGGGCTCCGGAAAATTCGCCGTGTACCGGTTCCGCGAAGGCACTCTTACCTGCGTCGAATCCCTCAACAATCCCCGGGTGCACATGGCCGCCCGGAAAGCACTCACCACAAACACCACACCTGCCCTCGCTGATGTCACTGCAAACGGTTTCGACCTCAACAAATTCTTAACACGAGCGGCGGTCGGGTGCAAAGCCGGGACTGTCGGGAGGGACTGTCGGGATAACGGTTGAACTGGATCTGGCCGACACGCCGAGTTAGCGCGCCGTTCTGCGGTCACTTGGGTCCGTTTGGCCTTCGTTATACCGGTACACCGGAGAACGTCGCTCTACGGCGACCCTGTCAGTTTCAGAGGTCGGCGGCACGGCGTTCTGCGATTCGGTGTCGTGTGCAGTGCCCTTCTGAACCTTCTGCGCTCAAAAGCGCTATGCACGGCTGGGCGCCGTTGGCATTGGGCGAAGAATGCAGTCCTAAGCAAGGAGTTGGGCCAGGGTGGTGGCTGGCTTCCCTGTGATATCTGGAACGACGGCGCTAGGGGTGTGTCTTCCAATGATTTGTGGTGTTGTGCTGCAGACTCTTCGGTGTGGCAGACGTTGTTGATCGGTTTGAGGTGTTGACGGACAAGCAGTGGGGGTTGCTCGCGCTGCTGTTGCCCAGTTTCGACGGGCTCCGGGGGCGGAAGTTCCGGAACAATCGTGTGGTGGTCGAGGGGATGCTGTATCGACTGCGGACCGGGTCGCCCTGGCGAGATCTCCCGACGCATTTCGGGCCGTGGAAGACGGTGTGGAAGCGACATCGCCGCTACGCAGGAGACGAAACCTGGGATCGGGTGCTGACGGCTCTGATCGCGATGGCCGACGCCGGCGGGAACCTGGACTGGGCCGTATCGGTCGATTCCACAGTGGTCCGTGTCCATCAGCACGGTGCGAACGCCGCCCGCCACACCGGGGGATCTACCGAATGAGGTTGCCCCTCGGGAGTGGACACCGGATTTCATGCGGCGACTGACAGCGTAGACGACGCGATCAGTCGTTGTTCGAACTCCACTGGGGTGAGGTATCCGAGGGCCGAGTGGCGGCGACGTCGATTGAAGTACGAGAGCCACTCGAATAGGTCCAGCCGTGCCTGCGACTTCGACGTCCAACTCCGTCCGTGCAGCCACTCCCTCTTGAGTCCTTGGAAGAATGACTCGGCGAGGGCGTTATCGTAACTTGACCCGACCCGTCCCCGACTTTGCTGAATCCCATGACGGCGGCATACATCGACGAAAGCTGCTGCGGTGTACTGACCGGGTTCAACCGGTGGACGCAACACCCCAAGGGATGGACGGGTTTTTCGATGGGACGACCACCGGGATGGGCAGCAGCGTTGACGGGTCGGGCGGTGATGCGCTCACCGGGCCGGCCACCGGTGCGCAGAGATCTCGAACGCGCGTTCTGGGGATGGATCGCCCAAGGACTGACGAGTGAAGATGCTGCGGTCGCGTGCGGCGTGTCGGGACCGGTCGGGTCGCGGTGGTTCCGTCACGCTGGCGGGATGCCACCTAATCGATTTGTCTGTGAGAGAGCTGCCGGCATCGGTCGAGGTGGTGTCTCGCACCAGTAGTCGCTGGGATGTTCCGGTGGCGGCGAGCCGAGTGGCGACGCGGCGGCCGATTTGCCCGGTGGAGCCGGTGACGGCGATTAGTGTTGTGCGGGTCATGGTTGTTTCCGTGGTTTCAGGCATGGCATGCGCCGGTTCTGGCAGAGCGGCGGATCGCGCCGGCATCAGTGTGTGGCTTCGGAGTTCGGATGGTTGGGATCTGCGTATGCCATGATGGCCCATTGCGATGTGATGGCCCTCAGGTACACGATTTGATGGAGCAGGGCTCGCGGCGAAAAACGTTGTCGACCTGTCACCACGCTGAGAAGTGCGATGAGGACGTGAACGAGAATTGTGGGCATGGGGATTCCAGTTTCGTAGCAGTGCGGCTACTTGGATTTTCGAGCCGACGGGAATGAATCAGGGCATGTGTGGCATGCCCCTGGAACGGGTCGGGGTGTTAGTCCTCCGGTCATCGGGGGGTAGCTTCCCCCTCGCGGAATGCGCGTGGCGACATCCCATAGGTTTCCTTGAACAGTTTGGAGAAGTGCGAGGAGTTGACGAGGCCGAACCGGGCACAGACGGTACCGATATTCTCGGATCGCAGCGCCGGTTCGGCGAGGTCGCGGCGACATCTTTCGAGGCGTCTATTGCGGATCCAGCCGGCGACCGTGGCGCCGTCTTCTTCGAAAGTCTTCTGGAGGTGGCGGGTGGAGACGTGGTGGTGGGTTGCCACCATGGTGGTGTCCAGCGCGATGTCGCCGAGGTGGGTTTCGATGAACCCTTTCGCCTGTGTGAGCAGGGTCGGCTCTGTCACCGCGGTGGTGGAGGTAAACGTTTCTGGATGCAGGGCGGATTCGAGCAGATTGATGACCCCGTCTTCGAGGTCTCGAGACGAGGTGACGGATTGGGTCATCGCAGTCCCGTGGAGGTTTCGCAGAAAGGGAGAAACAAGTGTTCCCACACCGGTGGAGCCAGGAATCCGGCGTGCTGCCATGGTTTGCAACTCGGCGGTTCCGAAGCGGAACAATTCTCGGGGAAACATCAACACCAACATGTTGAAGTCGCCGGTGAAGCGCAAGTCGTAGGGCGTACTCGTGTCGTAGATCGCGAAATCTCCTGGAGTGAGCACAGTTTCGCGATCGTGTTGGGCGAGTATCCCGGTGCCTGCACGTTGGAGTCCGACTTTGATCATGCCGGGGTCGGACCGTTTGATCGTCCGCGGCGTGCGTTGGACGTGGACTTGTCGTCCGGCTACCTCGCTGAACTGAAGTTTGCCCAGCGAGGTGGTGCGCAGAGAACCGCGAAACGGCGTGGCGTCGGCGGCGGCGATGCTCTTGACTTCGAGGGGGACGAAGGCTTCCGAGACGGCGTGTTGCCAGGGTTCGAAGGGCGTGTATTTCCACGCCGCCTCGGCGTTGTCGGCCAGCAGCACGGAGGTCATCTCACAAAGCGGTTCGGTTGTCGATCAGACGTCGGGCTTTGCCGATGGAGCGTTCGAGTGCGCCGGGGTCTGTGACGTCGACCTTCACGCTGACGCCGATGCGGTTTTTGATCAGTTTCTGCAGTTCTGCTGCGGCGCAGATGTGGTCGTCCGTGGCGGCATCCGGACGCGATTCCACCCGCACGGTCAACTCGTCCATGCGGCCCGGGCGGTCGAGGACGCACTGGAACTGCGGCGCCAGCGCCGGCACCGTCAGGATCAGCTCTTCGATCTGGGTGGGGAACAGATTCACCCCGCGCAGGATGATCATGTCGTCGGTGCGTCCGGTGACCTTCTGCATCCGCCGCACCGACCGCGCCGTCCCCGGCAGCAGCCGGGTGAGGTCGCGGGTGCGGTACCGGATGATCGGCATGGCTTCCTTGGTCAGCGAGGTGAAGACCAGTTCGCCCTCCTCGCCGTCGGGCAGGACCTCCCCGGTGACCGGGTCGATTATTTCCGGGTAGAAGTGGTCCTCCCAGATGTGCAGGCCGTCCTTGGTCTCGACGCATTCCATCGCCACGCCCGGGCCCATCACCTCGGAAAGTCCGTAGATGTCCACGGCGTCCATGTTCAGCTGCTTCTCGAGTTCGGTGCGCATTTCCTCGGTCCACGGCTCCGCCCCGAACACACCGGTCCGCAGGGAGGTTTTGGACGGATCGATGCCCTTGTTGATCATCGCATCGACGATCGTGAGCATGTACGACGGGGTCACCATGATCGCGTCGGGTTCGAAGTCCTCGATCAGCTGGATCTGGCGGTCGGTCATGCCACCGGACATCGGGATCACCGTGCAGCCCAGCCGCTCCGCACCGTAGTGCGCGCCGAGGCCACCGGTGAACAGGCCGTACCCGTACGCGATGTGCACCTTGTCCGTCGGCTTCACCCCACCCGCCCGCAGGCTCCTCGCGATCAGGTCGGCCCAGTTGTTCAGGTCTCCCGTGGTGTACCCGACGACCGTCGGCCGCCCGGTGGTCCCGGACGAGGCGTGGATGCGGGAGACCTTCTCCTGCGGCACCGCGAACATCTTGAATGGGTAGTTCGCCCGCAGGTCCGCTTTCGCCGTGAACGGGAACTTCGCCAGATCGGACAGGTCTTTCAGGTCACTCGGATGCACACCGGCGTCGTCGAACGCCTTCCGGTAATGCGGAACGTTGTTGTACGCGTGGAGAAGTGACCACTGCAGACGTTCGAGTTGCAGCGATGAGATCCGGTCGCGGGTGGCGAACTCGATGTCGTCGGTGGGGGTGGCGATACTGGTCATTTTAGTCTCCGGGGTGTGCGGGCTGGTGGGGTCAGGCGTCGAAATCGACGGTCACGGTGTCGCTGACCGGGAAGGTCTGGCAGGTCAGCACGAAGCCGGAGTCGACCTCGTAGTCCTCGAGCGCGTAGTTGCGGCGCATGTCCACGTCACCGCCGGTGATCTTGGCGCGGCACGTTCCGCAGACGCCGCCCTTGCAGGCGAACGGAAGGTCCGAGCGGTACTGCTCGGCGGCGTCGAGGATCGATTCGTTCCGCGGCAACGTCGCGGTGGTGGAGCGGCCGTCGAGGATCAGGGTCACCTCACTGGCCGGCCCGGTGACGCCGGGCTCGCGGTGGGTTTCCATGGGCGGGGGCACGTCGTCGACGAAGAACAGTTCGTGATGCACGCGGCTCTTGTCGATCTGCAGCTCACCGAGCACCGTTTCGGAGTCGGTGACCATACCGTATGGGCCGCACAGCCAGAAGTGGTCGATGTCGGCGATCGGCACGATCGAGGTGAAGATGGCCCGGAGCCGGTCGGCGTCGAGGCGGCCGGTGAACAGCTCGACCTCGCGGGGCTCGCGGGAGAGGACATGGATGATGTCGAAGCGCGGTCCGTACGTGTCCTTGAGGTCGGCGATCTCCTCGGCGAACATCACCGAGCGGGTGCGCCGGTTTCCGTACAGGAGAACGACTTCGGCCTCTGGGTTGGCGAGCATCGACGCGGCGATCGACAGCATCGGCGTGATGCCCGATCCGGCGGCGATCAGCACGTGGCGACCGCCTGCCGCGGGGTCGGCGACGAACGTTCCGCTCGGACCCTGCACCTCGATCCGATCACCGGGGCGCACCTGATGCACGAGCCAGGTGGAGAACAGACCGTCGGACACCTCGCGCACACCGACGCGCGGCGCGGAACCGGCAGGCGCGCAGATCGAGTACGAGCGGCGGTGTTCGACGCCGTCGATCGTCCGCCGCAGCGTGAGCGACTGTCCGGGACTGAACGCGAACTCGTCGGCGAGCTCTGCCGGAACGTCGAATGTGACCGCAACTGCGTCGTCGCACAGGGATTCGGCGTCGGCGACGGTGAGGGTATGGAATGCCCGGTTACGTGCTGTCGCAGTACTGTTCTTGGTCACTGCTGTGGTCATGGTCAGATTTCCTTCACGTGATCGAAGGGTTCGAGGCAGTCCAGGCACCGGTAGAGCGCCTTGCACAGCGTCGCCCCGAATTCCGAGTCCAGACGGGTGTTCGCCGAGTGACACACCGGGCACGTCACAGACCGCGGCTTGGCAGTGAGCGTCAACGGCACCGGACCCGACGTACGTTGCGGTGCGGGCCCGGGTGTCGAGTAGCCGTTCTCCCGCAGCTTGCGCAGCCCGTTCTCGCTGATCCAGTCGGTGCTCCACGGCGGCGACAGCACGGTCTTGACCTCGACGCTGCCGAACCCGGCGCCGCGCAGGGTGTGCGTGATGTCGTCGCGCATGGTGGCCATCGCGGGGCACCCGGAATAGGTGGGGGTGATCGTCACCACCACCGACCCGTCGGCGAATTCCTCAACCTCACGCAGCACACCGAGATCGGCGAGCGTGAGCATCGGCATCTCCGGGTCGAGGACCGATCCGGCGATACGGCGGGCGTCGCTGCGCACTGCGGTGGTCATGTCACCACACTCCTTCGGGATGCGCCCGGGCCACGCTCTGCATCTCGGCGAGCAGCAGTCCGAGCGCCTCGGTGTGCAATCCCTGCCGGCCTGCCCGGCCGCCGACGGTGCCGACGGACCGGCCGGCCGGGGCGGTGAGCTCGGCGGCGTGCAGCACCTGCTCGAGCACGGAGTCGAATTCCTCGCGCACGTCTCGCGGGTCGACGCCCACCCCCACCGCTGCGAGCGCGAGCTCCTCGGTGGTCGGGACGAACAGTTCCTCGACGTACGGCCACACCCGGGCGAGGGCGTCGAGCATCCGCGACTTCGACTCCTTCGTGCCGCAGCCGAGCGTCACAGCCCAGCGGGCCGCGTAGTCACGGTGGTAGGTGAGTTCCTTGACGCCCTTCACCGCGACGGCCGCGAGGACCGGGTCCCGGGACGTGCGGAGGTCATCGAACAGCGCCAGACGCCACGTCGAGAACACCAGCAGTCGGGTGATCGTCTGAGCGAAGTCGCCGTTGTCGAGTTCGGCGAGCCGCACGTTGCGGAACCGATTCTCGTCCCGGAAGAACGCGAGAGCGTCCTCGGCGGGAATCGGGCTCGTCTCCGAGATGTACGATACGACCGACGCGTCCGCCGCGGCCGCACGGGCGAGCAGCAGTCGCGCCTGACCGAGCAGGTCGAGTCCGACGTTCGCGAGGGCTACCTCCTCCTCGAGTTCCGGTGCGCGCGTGCTCCATTCGGCGAGTCGCTGTGAGCTGATCAGTGCATCGTCACCGAGCATCAGGCAGTAGCCGGCCAGCGCGGAGAGGTCGACGTCCTCCGGAACCGTGGTGTCGACACCCGCGAGGGGGTCGTCGAAGCTGGTGCCGAACGCCCACTGGCCGTGGCTGTCTTCGTCGACGAGGCCTTCGTAAGCATTGTCGTGGTCGGTCATCGTCAGCCTCACATGTGGGGAACGTTGTCGGGGATCTCGTAGAACGTGGGGTGCCGGTACACCTTGTCGCCGCTCGGCGCGAAGAAGGGGTCCTTCTCCGACGGGCTGGACGCCACGATCGAACTCGACCGCACCACCCAGATGCTCACACCCTCGTTGCGGCGGGTGTAGACGTCGCGGGCGTGCCGCACAGCCATCTCGTCGTCGGCGGCGTGCAGGGATCCGACGTGGACGTGGTTGAGTCCGCGCTTGCCACGCAGGAACACCTCGTACAGCGGCCAATCGGCGCGGACATTCGACGACGACGGTTCGGTGGGTACGTCGGCGGTGGGGACGGCGCCGTGCCCGCCCTCTGCCGTGTAATCCTCGGGGATCATGCGTTCTCCTTTCTGCTCTCGCGGCCGGCGAAGGCCGTCGCGGCTTCGCGCACCCACGCCCCGTTCTCGTGCGCCGCCTTACGGTTCGCGATGCGTTCGACGCTCGATGCGCCGTTACCCTTGACGACCTGCATAAACTCGCTCCAGTCGGGCTCCCCGAAGTCGTGAGCGCCGCGCTCGGCGTTCCACTTCAGATCCGGATCCGGGAACGTCACGCCGAGGACCTCGGCCTGCGGGATGGACATGTCGACGAACCGCTGACGGAGTTCGTCGTTGGTGTGCCGCTTGATGCGCCACTTCATGGACTGCTCGGAGTTCGGCGACTGATCGTCCGGCGGCCCGAACATCATCAGCGCCGGCCACCACCACCGGTTCACCGACTCCTGCACCATCTCACGCTGGGCGTCGGTGCCGCGCATCATCGTCATCAGCAGCTCGAACCCCTGCCGCTGGTGGAACGACTCCTCCTTGCACACCCGGATCATCGCCCGCGCATAGGGCCCGAAAGAGCTGCGGCACAACGGAACTTGGTTGCAGATCGCGGCGCCGTCGACGAGCCAGCCGATCACGCCGACGTCGGCATAGGTCAACGTTGGGTAGTTGAAGATCGACGAGTACTTCTGCTTGCCTTCGATCAGCTTCTCGGTGAGGTCGGCGCGATCGGCGCCGAGCGTCTCGGCCGCCGAGTACAGGTACAGGCCGTGTCCGGCCTCGTCCTGGACCTTCGCCATGAGGATCGCCTTGCGGCGCAGCGACGGTGCGCGGGTGAGCCAGTTGCCCTCCGGCTGCATGCCGATGATCTCCGAGTGCGCGTGCTGCGCGATCTGCCGGATTAGGGTTTTGCGGTAGCCGTCGGGCATCCAGTCGCGGGGCTCGACTCTCTGGTCGGCGGTGATGGTGTTGTCGAACAGGTGCTCGAGTTCTTCTGGTGCGTGTGACGTGGTCATATGTCCTAACCTCCGTGGCCGAGGGGATGGCGGGTCGAATGGGTCTGACAGCAAGTGGCGCGGTGGTGACCGGTCACAGGCCCCTGCCCGACGTGATTCCCGAATGGGTTCGAGGTCGGTCGCACGAAGCTTCAGCGTCCTTCGAAAAGCGGCGTCTGTTTGTTCAGGAAGGCGTCGACGGCGGCACGGTGGTCCCTCGATTGCCCGAGGCGCTCCTGTGCCTCTCGTTCGCGTTCGAGAGCCTCGGCCAGCCCGGGTGCGGAGGCCGAGACCAGCGCCTTCACCAGCGCATAAGCAGCGGTGGGTCCGTCTGCTAGTTGACGGGCAAGCGTGGTCGCGGTGTCCCGAAGTTCGGCGTCGGGGACGACGCGGTGGACCAGGCCCCAGTCGAGCGCCTGCGTTGCGGTGAACCGGTCGCCGAGGAGCATGAGCCCGGTGGCCCGGCTGGGGCCCAGGGCCGTGACAAGGGTGTGGCTGAGTCCGGAGTCGCTCGCGAGCGCGATGCCGGTAAATGCGGTGGCGAACTTGGCGCCCTCGCCGGCGACGCGGATATCACCCGCGAGGGCAATACCGAGTCCGGCACCGACGCAAGCCCCGTTGATGGCGATCACAACGGGCACCTGGATGCGAGAGAGGACTGTCAACAAGGGGTTGTAGTGCTCACCGACGGTGTCCATCGCATGTGCAGGGTCCGCCTCGAGCCCGGCGACGTGCTCGGCCAGGTCCTGGCCGACGCAGAAGTTCTTGCCGTCGGCGACGAGGAGCACGGCCCGCACCGAGTCATCGGCGGCCACTGCCTGCAGGGCAGTCAATAGTTGTTTCTTGGCTGCCTGGTCGAGAGCGTTGGATGCTGCGGGTCGTTGGAGCGTGATGGTGGCCAGGCCTGCGTCGACGGCCGATGCCACCACCGGGACGTTGGTTGTTGCGGTGTCGGTGGTGCTCATGATGGGCGCCTCCTGCTGGTTGTGGTGTGGATGGTCCGTCAGGACCAGGTGAAGAAGCCGCGGCCGCTCTTGCGGCCGAGTTCGCCGCGCTCGACCTTCTCCCGCAGCAGCGCGGGCGGTGTGAACCGGTCACCGAGTGTCTTCGCGAGGTGTTCGGCGATCGCGAGCCGGACATCGAGGCCGACCAGGTCGGTCGACCGCAGCGGTCCCATCGGGTGCTTGTATCCCAATTCCAGGGCCCGGTCGATGGACTCGGCGTCGGCCACACCCTCCTCGAGCATGCGGATCGCCTCGAGCCCGAGGCACACGCCGAGCCGGCTGGTCGCGAAGCCCGGGGAATCGTTGACCAGCACCTCGGTCTTGCCGAGCTGGGACACCCACCCGCGGACCTTGTCGACGATGTCGGCGTCGGTGGTGGGGGCGCGGACGATCTCGACGAGCGTCGACGCCGGAACCGGATTGAAGAAATGCATGCCGATCAACCGGGCCGGGTCGCTGAGGGCACTGCCGAGTTCGGCGATGGAGATGGAGCTGGTATTGCTGGCGATCACCGTCGACGGGTCGACCGTCTTTTCGACCAGCGCCAGGACACCCAGCTTGAGGTCCACCAGTTCGGGCACCGCCTCGACCACCAGATCCAGGTCCGCCGGGAGCGCATCGGGGGCGGCCATCGTGGACACCCGACCGAGAATCGTCACGGGGTCGGCGTCGCCGAGCTTGCCGCGCTCGTGTGCGCGGTCGAGCCCGTCGGACACTCGTTTCAGCGCCGCCTGCCGGTCGCCGCTCTCGGCGATGGTGACGGTGGAGCCGAGGGTGGCGAAGACCTGGGCGATGCCCGCGCCCATCCGGCCGCCGCCGACCACGCCGACGTTCTTCGGTGCTGTGCTCGTCATTTGTTCTTCTCCAGAAAGGCAGTCATGCGGTCATATTTGTCGCGGCTCTCGAACAGCACCGCCTGCGCGATGTCGTCGGCGAACGGGTGCGTACCCGGTGCGTCGACGATCATCTTCGTGAGCTTGAGCGCCAGCGGGGCCGATCGGGTGATGCGGTCGATGACCGTGTGCGCTGCAGCGATGTGCTCACCGGGTGCGACGACACTCATGACGAGTCCGCTGCGCAGCGCGTCCTGGGCGTCGAGGTTCCGGCCGCCGAGGAGAACCTGCTTGGCGACGGAGGTGCCCACCAGTTCGGGCAGCCGGTAACTGGCCCCCGCGGCGGCCATGATGCCCAGTCCCGGCTCGGGGTTCCCGAAGACCGCGGTCTCGGTGGCGATGCGGATATCGCACGCGTATGACAGTTCGGCGCCGCCGCCGAGCGCGTACCCGCTGACCGCGGCGACGGTGGGCAGCGGCAGCTTCGCGATGCGGTCGAACAAGTTGCGGTTGATGCCGGCGAACGCCTCGTCGCGACCGCGTTCGCGCAGTTCGGCGATGTCGGCGCCGCCGGCAAAGTGCTCGCCCTCGCCGGTCAGCAAGAGCGGTTTCGGTGTCGCCTCCAACGCCGCGCACACCTCGTGCAGTTCGCCGATCATCTCTGCGTTGATCGCGTTGCGCTGAGCGGGCCGGTGCAGTGTCACCACCATGCGGTCGTCGCGGTCCTCGACCTTCAGTGTGTTCACGGCGCCTCGATCAGCATCGCGACACCCTGGCCCACGCCGACGCACAGCGTGGCCAGCCCACGGCGGGCACCTTCGCGTTCCATCCGGCCGAGCAGCGTCAGCAAGATCCGCGCACCCGAACAGCCCAGCGGGTGGCCGAGTGCGATGGCTCCGCCGTCCGCGTTGACGATCGACTCGTCCAGCTTCAGCTGCCGGATCACCCCGAGGGACTGCGCGGCGAAGGCCTCGTTCAGCTCGACGGCGCCGAGGTCCGAGATCGACCAGTGGGCACGGGCGAGAGCCTTCCGGGTGGCCGGGACCGGACCCAGACCCATGACGTTGGGGGCGATGCCCGCGCTGGCGCTGGTAACGATGCGGCCGCGCACGGTCAGGCCGTACCTCTCCACCGCCGCCTCGCTCGCGACGACCAGGGCCGCAGCGCCATCCGACAGCGGCGACGACGCCCCGGCGGTCACGATGCCATCCCTGCGGAACACCGGCTTCAGCTTGCCGAGCTTCTCCAAAGTGGTTCCCCGCCGAGGGGTTTCGTCGGCGGTCAGTTCACCGTCGGGCACCGGCACGGGCACGATCTCCCGCTCGAACCGGCCCGCGTCGATCGCCGCGATCGCCCGCTGCTGGCTGCGTAGCGCGAAGGCGTCGCTCTCGGCGCGGGTGATGCCCTCGAGGGCGGCGACCTCCTCGGCCGTCTCCCCCATCGACAACGTCACCTTGCGGACCTCCGGCACCGCCCCAGCCGGAATGTCGCGGTCGGCAGCGGTGAACCGCGGGTTCGTGAAGCGCCAGCCCAGCGAGGTGTCCGCCACCTCTCCCGGTCGTGCCCACGGGGTGCCGGGCTTGGCCATCACCCAGGGCGCCCGGGTCATCGATTCCACGCCGCCGGCGATCACGATGTCGGCCTCGCCGCTGTGGATGGTGTGCGCGGCGGACGCAACCGCGGTCAGACCGCTCGCGCACAGCCGGTTCACCGTGTAACCGGGCACACTGTCGGGCAAGCCCGCGAGAAGCACGGCCATCCGGGCAACGTCACGGTTGTCCTCACCGGCCTGGTTCGCAGCACCGAGGATCACCTCGTCGACCGCCTCACCCGGAATCCCGGCCCGGCGGGCGGCCTCGGCCACCACCAGACCGGCAAGGTCGTCCGGGCGCACACCTGCCAGCGCTCCGCCGTAACGACCCTGCGGGGTACGCGCACCATCCACCAGAAATACTCCGGCCACACTCATCTCCTTCACGGGGGTCTACTCCATTAATAACCGAACCTTCGGTCGGTACGCAAGGACGATTGCGAATAGTTAGTTGTAGAATTGCGACCACATGACTTCCCGAGAAGGATCGACTGATGACCACTGCACCCATGAGGACCCGGACCGGCATGCCCGGTCGTCCTGGATACGACCTCGACTCGCTCCTTTCTGTGGCGGTCAAGGTGTTCAACGAGAAGGGCTACGACGGCACCAGCATGGAGGTGCTCGCCAAAAAGCTGGGCATCACGAAGTCATCGATCTATCACCACGTGTCCGGCAAGTCCGAACTCCTCGAACTGGCACTGGGCCGAGCTCTCAACGCCCTGTTCGCTGTCACGACCGAACCCGCCGCAACCGAGGGACGGTACATCGAACGCCTGGAATACGTGGTGCGCCGCAGTGTCGAGGTCCTCGTCGCGGAACTCCCCTACGTCACTCTGCTACTGCGCGTTCGCGGAAACACCCAGGTCGAGCGGCAGGCGCTGGCGCGGCGCCGCGAGTTCGACGCCTTCGTCAGCGATTTGGTCGTCGCCGCGGCAGAAGAGGGTGACCTGAAGACCGGGATCGACCCCGCCCTGAGCAGCCGACTGGTGTTCGGGATGGTCAACTCGTTGATCGAGTGGTACCGACCCCGCTCGCGCGAGTCGGTGAGCGATCTCGCCGATGCCGTCGTGGCGCTGACATTCGACGGACTGCGCCGCACCACCTGACGATCGCCGCCGAAAGATCACCGAAATCCCGCTGCGTCTTGACAACGAACGGGAACTGCGGCAATCCTAATTACCGACCGAACGTACGGGGGAATGGGAGTTGTCGTGAGTAAGCTGTTGGAAAGCTATGCCGCCGGACGCTGGTATACCGCGCCGGACGAAGGCACACCGCTGCTGAGTGCGGTCGACGGTTCGGAAGTGGCGCGGATCTCCTCGACCGGCCTGGACCTCGGCGAGATGGTGACCTACGGCCGTGAGGTGGGTGGGCCGGCGCTGGCGGCGTTGACGTTCCACGAACGTGCCGCCGCTCTGAAGGCACTTGCCCTCCGGCTGCTCGAGGGCAAGGACGAGTTCTACGCGCTCTCCACCGCCACGGGTGCCACCAAGCGCGATTCCGGGGTCGACATCGATGGCGGCTTCGGGACCCTCCTCAGTTATGCGAGCAAGGCCCGGCGCGAACTGCCCGACGAGACCGTCTACCTCGACGGTTCCCTCGAACCGCTCGGCAAGAAGGGCACCTTCCTCGGTCAGCACATCTACACCTCCCGGCGTGGTGTGGCGGTTCAGATCAATGCCTTCAACTTCCCCGTGTGGGGCTTCCTCGAGAAACTCGCTCCCGCGTTCATCGCCGGGGTGCCGTCGATCGTGAAGCCAGCGGCACAGACCGCGTATCTCACCGAACTCGTCTTCCGGCGCATCATCGAATCCGGTCTGCTGCCCGAGGGTTCGGTGCAGCTGCTGTGCGGGTCTCCCCACGGGTTGCTCGATCAGCTCGGTGGCCAGGACATGGTGTCCTTCACCGGATCCGCTGACACCGCCGCTCTATTGCGTTCGCACCCGAGTGTTGTCGGCACGGGCCTGCACTTCACAGCCGAGGCCGATTCGCTCAACGCGTCGATCCTCGGCGCCGACGTCGAACCCGGCACCGAGGAATTCGACCTCTTCGTCAAGCAACTCACTACCGAGATGACGGTCAAGGCCGGACAGAAGTGCACCGCCATCCGCCGCGCTCTAGTGCCGTCCGCGGTGATGAACGAGGTGGTCGCGGCCGTCGAGGCCCGCCTGTCCCGCGTCGTGGTCGGTGACCCAGCCGCCGACGGCGTCACGATGGGCCCGCTGGTGAGCCTCGAGCAGCGTGACGAGGTCCTCAAATCGGTGCGCGGCCTGAGCAAGTCGGCGCAGATCGTGGTCGGCGATCCGGAGAATTTCGAGGTCGTCGGGGCGGACGTGGCGTCGGGCGCGTTCCTGCCGCCGATTCTGCTGCGCTGCGATGACAAGGGTGCCACCGAGCCGCACGAGATCGAGGCGTTCGGTCCCGTGAGCACCGTGATCGGGTACGACGGCACCGCCGAGGCCATCGCCCTCGCCGCCCGCGGCCAGGGCAGCCTGGTCGCCTCACTTGTCACGCGCGACACAGCGCTCGCCCGCGACATCGTGCTCGGGCTGGCCCCGTTCCACGGCCGCGTCCTCGTCCTCAACCGGGACGACGCCAAGGAATCGACCGGACACGGTTCCCCATTGCCGGTGCTGGTGCACGGCGGCCCCGGCCGTGCCGGTGGCGGCGAGGAACTCGGCGGCATCCGCGGTGTGCTCCACCACATGCAGCGCACCGCAGTCCAGGCCACTCCCGACATTGTGACAGCTGTGGGCAACCGGTGGGTTTCCGGCTCGCAGCGCTGCGACGACGGCGTGCACCCGTTTCGGAAGAACCTGGCTCAGTTGCGGATCGGCGACAACATCGTCGGCGGGCCCCGGCAGGTCACTCGTGCCGACATCGACCACTTCGCCGAGTTCACCGGTGACACGTTCTACGCCCACACCGATCCCGAAGCGGCCGCCGCCAATCCGCTCTTCGGCGGCATCGTCGCCCACGGGTACCTGGTGGTCTCCCTCGCGGCCGGTCTGTTCGTTGACCCCGCCCCGGGGCCGGTTCTCGCCAACTTCGGAGTCGACAACCTCCGGTTCCTCACCCCGGTCAAGGCCGACGACAGCCTGACCGTGACCCTCACCGCGAAGCTGATCACTCCGCGTAGCAGTGCCGATTACGGCGAGGTGCGGTGGGACGCGGTCGTCGTCAACCAGGACGGCGACCCCGTCGCCACGTATGACGTTCTCACCTTGGTCGCCAAGGGCGAGACCGAATAGACCGTCGCCCTCGGCGATACAACGAAGAAGGGAAAATCTCATGAGCGTGAAAGTTGTGGTCTGCTACGGCCATCCCGACGACCCGGATGCCTTCGACGGCTACTACCGCGACACCCACATGCCGCTGGCCCGCGCGATTCCCGGGCTGGTGGACTTCACCTGGGGCAAATGCAGCGCCTTGGAAGGCGACAAGCCGCCGTACTACGGTGTCGCGAGCCTGTTCTTTCCCGATGCGGAGACCCTGCACCAGGCCTTGACGTCGGCGGAAATGGCGTCCGCTGCCCAGGACGTGCCGAACTTCGCCAGTGGCGGGGTGACGATGTACACCCAGGAAGAGCAGTCGTTCGTCACTGCATAAGTCATCGGCCGGACCCCTGCCCTGTTCAAGAGGGTGTCCGGCCGACTTTCACCAACAGATACGGGAAGGGTCCGAGTGACGAGCTTGGAGTCAGGGCAATGCAGGATCGCCCGGGAGATGTTTGCCTCGGATGCCGCATCACAGGACCTCGGCATCACGATCGAAGACCTCACACCCGGCCACGCGGTGGCGGTGATGACGGTTACCTCAACCATGGTGAACGGGCACGGCATCACGCACGGCGGGTTCGTGTTCACCCTCGCCGACACGGCGTTCGCCCTGGCATGCAACGGTTACGACCAACCCGCCGTCGCCGCCCGCGCGGACATCCGGTTCCTGTCCTCGACCCGCCTCGGTGACACCCTCGTCGCCGAGGCCGTCGAACGAGCCCGCTTCGGCCGCAACGGAATCTACGACGTCACCGTCCGCCGCGACGGCGACGTGATCGCCGAGTTCCGCGGCGACAGCCGCACGATAGGGTCCACACGAGCTGAAGTGGACAACGCTCAGGTCAGCTGAGAGCTGAGGTCACCTACCGCGGGGCAGATTGGTCAGGTAGATGGCAGCCACATCCGACCAGCCGGGCGGCCAAGGGTGTGCGTCCACAGTGCTTTCCAGATCAGCAAGGACTTCATTGATTCCCGGTCCTGCGTCCAGCAGTGGGCGGATGAGCCCGTGCTCGGAACAGGTCACGATCGCGGGAACGAGTTCGCTGACGGCATCATCGGTTCGACCGGCCGCGTGCAGCGCACAGACGAGGAGTAGACGTGTCCTCAGTTCCGCACGCGGCCGCACTGATTGCCGTGCACGGTCGAGTAGTTCGGTGGACAGCGTGATCGCCTGAGTGGCTTCCTCCCTGCCGCCGGGGTCGGCGAGCAGGAGCCGAATGGTCGAGTCGGTGTCGAGTTCGGCGGTCACTGCCGCGATACCGTCGGACGCCACACCGGTGGGTGGTCGGTGCCCACCGATGTGGCGTTCGGTGATCAGGCCGGCGCGGATACGTTCGTTCTCGATCCTGGCCGCCAGTCGAGGCAGGGATAGGTTCGCAGCGATCTCGGCGCCTTCGCGGAGTCGTTGTTCGGCGGCGGGGTGGTCGCCGCGGAGCAACTTGATGCGGGCGCCGGTGCCGTACGTGGCGAGCATGAAGTCCACTACCCCACCCTCGGATCCGAGTTCGTGGCTTTCGTCGAGGAGCTTTTCGGCGTCGCCGATATGTCCCTGTTCGTACAACAGGTCGGCGAGGATCGCGCCCGCAAGGCGTAACGCGTGCGAGGAGCGGCCGCCGATCTGACGGGCGAGTTGCTGGGCGGTGCGGAAGGCGTCGTGTGCGGCGCTGGTATCGAGTTGTTCCATGGCGGCGATGCCAGTGAAACATGCCCCGTACATCACGCTGAACGGCCCGGTGGTGCGTTCGTGGTAGGGGCGGGCCCACTCCTGCCAACGGCGGGCGGCGGCGAAGTCGAAGGTGTAGATGGCTTGATATGCGGCGACGTTGGCCGCCGCGGAGACGACGAACGGGCGTAGTGTGTCGGGTCGGGTGAGGCATTCCGCGATTCGTTTGTCCAGGTCGGCGACATGATCGGCGAACAACTCACTGACCCCCCGAACGAGGGAGAGTTCAGCGAGTAGATCGGCGGCGTCGGCGGGCGCGTCGGCGGTAGGTATGCGTTCGAGTGCGGATTCGGCACCGCGAAGGGCGTCCTGAATCGGATGGGGCGGGTGGTGCAGCAAGACGTGCGCCCAGGCCACCGCGATCTGCAGGCGCGGACGGGTATGTACCTGCTCGGGGACGAGTTTCGCGGTCAGTCCCAGCAGTGTGGCCATCTGGGAGTGCTCGATCAGCAGCATGCCATGAGTTTCGACGAGGTCGGCCGCAGTCTCGGGGTCACCGGCGGCCAGGGCGTGGTCGACCGCTTCACTGAGCATGGCGTGTTCAGCGAACCATTGTGAGGCCACGAAATGCAGGTGCCTGACCAGGTCAGGGTGGTCGCGTTCGAGGCGACGGCGCAGAAAGTCGGCGAACAGGTGGTGATATCGGAACCATTCGCCGTCGTCGTCGAGCCTGCGGAGGAACAGGTCGCGTCCCTCGACCTGCTCGAGCATGGCCTGCCCGCGGGGGACCTCGGCCAACCGGGCGGCGAGCGGCCCGCACAGCCGTTCGGTGACGGAACTGCGCAGCAGGAAGTCGAGGATGTCCGGTTCGAGGGTGTTGAGGACGTTCTCGACCAGGTAGTCGCCGATCGCACGGTGTCGACCGGACAGGTGCCCGATCAGCTCGGTGGGGTTGTCGCGGCCGCGTAGCGACAGGGACGCGAGCTGTAAGGCGGCGACCCATCCGTCGGTGGAGGCACGCAGCCGAATGACGTCGTCGGCGGCCAGGGTGAGACCACCCAGGTCGACGAGAAAGGAGCGGGCTTCGTCGTCGTCGAAGCGGAGGTCCGTGCCATCGATTTCGACCAGTTCGTCGAGCACCCGCAGCCGGCTCAGCGGTAGCCCGGTCCGGCTGCGGCTGGTCACCACGACCTGCAGATGGTGGCAGCTGTTTGTTAGAAGAAAGTCGATCGCTTCGATGGTGGCATGGTCGGTGATGCGGTGCCAGTCGTCGATGATCACCACGACCAGTTCACCGGTCTGGTGGATCTCGTTGATCAGGGAGGTGAGCACGTACCGTTCGGCGTCGTCGCCGTGTTCCTCGAGGGCTTGCCCGAGTTCGTGGGCCAGGGCAGGGCGCACCGTGCGGATGGCTTCGGTCAGGTGGGCGAGGAACCAGACTGTGTTGTTGTCGTCGTGGTCGATACTCAGCCAGGCCACGGGGATGCCCGCTGTGATCAAGTGTTCGCGCCATTGGGCTGCGAGGGTGCTCTTGCCGAATCCGGCTGGTGCGTGAATGAGGACGAGGCGTCGTCGTTGGCCGGCTCGGAGGAGGTCGAGCAGCCGTGCCCGAGGCACGAGGGCACGAGTCGGGGTGGGCGGACGAAATTTGGTCGAGGCGCTCGGTGGTGCCACCGCTGTCGGGGTTCGTGGGCGCGGCAACGTCACCGGGGCATTGGTGTGCATGGGTTCGCGTGGTCCGCTGAGATCCTCAGGTAGGGCCATCTCGTCGACGGGAACACCGAGCCGGCGCTGCACGTCGCGCATCCGCTGGGCGAATTCGGCGACGGTAGAGGGACGCTCCGTCGGATCGCGGGACATCGCCTGCTCGAGGATGGTGCAGACAGTGTCCGGGACTCCGGTGGGGCGCAAGTCGGGAATCGCTTCACCAGTGATACGCAGGAACTGAGCAACGATCCGTTCGCCGGGCCTGCGTTCGAACGGGGAGTGGCCGGTGAGCAGACAATAGAGGGTGACCGCGAGACTGTAGACGTCCGAGGTGACAGTGGGGGTTTCTCCCTTGAGGACATCGGGGGCGGTGAACGAGGGGGAACCTGCAACCGTGCCGGTGGTGGTTTCGAATCCTCCGGTGACCCGAGCGATGCCGAAGTCGGTCAGTTGCGGCTCACCGTAAGCGGTGACCAGGATGTTGGCGGGCTTGACGTCGCGGTGCACGATGCCCGCGCGGTGCGCGAGGTGCAAAGCCCCGGCGAGTTTGACACCGATGGACAGGACCTCGCGGACCGAAAGTGGGCCCTGCTCACGGATGCGGGTGTCGAGTGAGGCGCCGGAATGATACGGCATGACGATGTAGGGACGGCCGCGGGAGGTCACCCCGGTCTGCAGGACGTCGACGATATTCGGGTGCCCGGACAAGCTGCCCATCGCCTGTTGCTCGCGCAGGAACCGCGCGCGATGATCCTGGTCCGTGTCCTCGGTGAAGAGCACCTTGATGGCGACGGTGCGGTGCAGAGCCGTTTGCCGGCACCGGTAAACGACCCCGAACCCGCCGCGGCCGATCTCACGGGCGTCCTCGAACCCGGCCTCGGCGAACTCGTCCTCGAGCGTCGGGCCCGCCTGCGCCTGGGTCGGCTCGGGATCACCGGGATGTAAGGACATCTCACCCGTCCGATGTCGCATCCGGCACGAGCAGAACACTCGCCGCGCAGCGTCCGGGCACCGTCGGACAGCGGCCGCGGCGTTGTTGAGGGTGTGAGCGCATCTCTCCTCGACCATCGCCGTGCACAGACAGGTAGGCGATCGATCCACTACGACAACATCGGTGCCCCGGAGATCGTCCGGCCACCTAGGGTCACCGTCCTGGATCGACCCACTTCAGTATGCGCGCGGCGGTCAGCCTGCAGGCGAACTCGCGTAGTTCCGCTCCCATCCCTGGGGAACGTTGTCGTGGCCGGTGACGAGGGCCTGTGCCCGGTATTCCCGCGGTGAGATGCCGTAGGTGGTTTTGAACAACTTGGAAAAATACGAGGAGTCGAGCAGGCCCCATTGGGCGGCGACCGTCGCGATCGGTGTCGTACTGTTTCGAGGATCGACCAGGTCACGGCGGCAGTGTTCGAGACGTCGGCGGCGGATCCACTCGGTGACGGTAGTTCCTTCGCCCTCGAACATCTTCTGCAGGTAGCGAGGTGAGATGTTGTGGGCGCGGGCAATCAGCGCCGAACTGAGCTCGGGATCGTAGAGCCGGGCGTCGATGAACGATTTGATCTGCAGCACCAGGGCGGCCCGGTGCGTTTCCGGGGGCACATTCGATTCGCAACCGAGCTGCTCGGAAAGTGCTGCTGCCAGCAGATTGAGAACCCCATTCGACAGTTGCTGGTTGGCGGCAAGCTCTTCGACACCGCGGAGTTGCTCGGCGATACCCACCAAGAACTTGGACACCAATCCACCGACGCCGCGGCGGCCGGAAACACGACGAGCGGTCATGTCCCTCAACGCGTCCGGCCGCAGATGAATCAGCTCGGACGGGAACATCACCACCAACTGCGCGAAGTCCTGTTCGAACGCAACTTGGTAGGGGCGACGGGTGTCGTAGATGCTGAAATCTCCCGGGGTCAGCGCCGCCTCACGATCGTCCTGGGTCAGGACGCAGTACCCGCGCAGCTGCATCCCCAATTTCAGATACCCGGGATCGGACCGGCGGATCGCCTCGGGGCTACGACGCACCTCGACCGGCCCTCCGGTCACCTCGGAGACCTGCAGTGCCCCGATCGCTTCGGTCAACAGGTGTCCATCGAAGACGCCGGAGGCGTGAGACTCGGCATCGAGCGGCACGAATGCGTTGGATACCATTTCCCGCCACGCGCCGAACTTCTCCTGTGCGGGAAAGTCATTGAACGAATACAGGGAACTCACGGATCTGTCCTCACTCCCAGCTGTCCGCGGCGCCAGGCAGGCACCGTACGGCGGCTGTCGTTGCTCGTCGCTCACGTGGCAAGCAAAATCTCAGAGGCAGACACACCCCTTCGGCAACAACGTTTTCGGCTTATGCTCAGGGCGTTTCTGTCCTCTGTCGGCAACGATAGCCGTGTCAGGGATGGGGCATTGTCCGCAGAGCGCAGAGACTATCCATTCTGCGCAAAGACTTTGTCACTCTGCTGATCTGGCGGTACCTCATGCCTTGCTCAAGGTCACCGACGGGGATTGGCCGTATCGTTTGCGATACTCGACGGAGAACCGGCCGAGATGCCGAAAACCCCAGCGGTAGGCGATATCCGACACCGAAATATATCCCGGTTCCGCCGAGACCAGGTCCTCGTGCGCGCGCTCGAGGCGGATGCCACGCAGATACGCCAACGGCGCGGCTCCGACATACCGGGCGAATCCGTCCTGCAGGGTGCGCACACTGACACTGACCAACTCGGCGAGGGTGCGCACGGTCCAAGGCTCCTCGGGATGAGCGTGCATCGCATCGAGCGCCGCCTTGACCGTCCGCGGGCGGGCCGCCGGCACCCGCGAATCGAGCAACTCCCGCTGATCATGAACCGCCGACACCAGCAAACCCCTGGTCAAAGCCTCGACAAGGGGCCTGGAGACGAGCGGCGAGTAGAGCATGCTGTGGTCGGTGTCCAGGTCCGACACCAGGGTCCTCACCAGCGCCAGCCAGCTGTTGACCTGCGGATTCGTCAAATCGAGCAGCGGGTCGAAGGTCACCGGCGTACGTGCGGGCCGCCCGACCATTTCCTGAAATTCGGCCTCGAGGTAATCGCGATCGAATTTGATGCCGTATTGGGCACCGTCCGCGCTCCACCTGGTGATCCTGGTGGCCCGGTGCGGGAGGTAGATGCACGCCTGACCGGGGGTGAAAGTATGCTCTTGACCGGCGGATTCCGTGTCGTGTCGGCCGGCGATCGGGATAGCGACGTTGTAGGCGTTGCCGAGTTCGCCAAAATCGAGACTGACTTCGACACCGTAGGAGAGCCGCCCGACCGTCAGCGGGCCGAGATGAACCAGATGCAGGGACATGTCCATGCCCTCGCCGCCGCTGAGCTGGTGTAACCGGTGCGGAAAGTAGGTACGGCCGAGCGCTGCCTGAGCCTCGTCGCGGTCGTGGGCGTCGAACGCCCGGACCTCGCGTTCCTCCGCTTCACCGGCGGCGTCATCCGCCGCCTGCGGTGACTCCTGCATCGTCTCTTCACCTCCAAAACCCCAGGCTACGCGCCCGACAAGTTACAACCGACACGTCGAAACCGACGGCTCCACACCAGATCTTGGCAGGTTGGTGCCGCCGCCGAGGAAAGATACCCGAGTGCGGTGCGCCTCGGATCGCCAGTTTCTAGTGAGGGCTGCGCGTGTACGCAAACCCGTGCGGTTTTCTCCAACTATCCGTGCGCTCGAGTGCATGACTGGGCGGTGCGGACGTGTACATACTCGTGATGCGGGTCACAACCGACCACAGTAATCGGGTGCAGACACCCTTGAGCGCATGAAACAAGCGCAATCGACTCACCCAGAAATCCCGTGTCACACACACCGACGCGTCCGACGCGTCAGCAGGAGGAGACCTTCCATGAGCAAGCGAATCGCCATCGTCGGAGCCGGCACCGCCGGCCTGCACCTCGGTCTGTACTTGAACGAGAAGGGCATCGATGCAACGATTTTCACGGATCGCCGCCCCGAGGAGTACGCGAACATCCGGCTACTCAACACGGTGGCGCACCACTCGGTGACCATCGACCGTGAGAACGCGCTCGGGATCGACCACTGGCCGAACGACGGCTACTTCGGTCACTACTACTACGTCGGGATCCCCGGCATGCCGATCCGTTCCTACGGGGACCTGGCCATGCCGAGCCGCGCGGTTGACTACCGAATCCTGCAGCCGCAGCTGATGCGCGACTTCGAAGAACGAGGCGGAAAGATCGAATACCGCCCGATCGGGGTCGAAGACCTCACCGACCTGTCCGACGACTACGACTTGGTCGTCATCGGCACCGGCAAGGGCGGACTCGGCACCCTGTTCGCCCGCGACGAGCAGAGCTCACCGTTCACCGAACCGCAGCGCCAGCTCTGTGTCGGCATCTTCAAGGGCATCGCGCCCGCCGAGACCCGGGCCGTGACCTTCTGCATCTCCCCCGGCGCCGGCGAGATGATCGAGATCCCGACGGTGACCTTCAGCGGCGACGCCACCGCCCTGGTATTCGAGAACCACATCGGCAGCGACCTCGAGGTCCTCGCCCACACCCGCTACGAAGACGACCCGCGAGCGTTCCTCGACCTGGTGATCGAAAAGCTCAAGCAGCACTACCCGATCACCGCCGAGCGCCTCGACGAGAAGGAGTTCGACGTGGCGAACAGCCACCTCGACATCCTTCAGGGTGGTGTCACGCCCACAGTCCGGCACGGACACGTCAAGCTCGACAACGGCAAGCTCGCCGTTCTGCTCGGCGACGCTCACGCCACTGTCGACCCGGTCCTCGGCCAGGGCGGCAACATGGCTTCGTACGCCGCCCACGTACTCGGCGAGGAGATCGCCGCCAACGAGGTGTACGACGAGCTGTTCTGCGAGCGTGTCGACGCACGCCGCGCCGGCCGCGTTCTCGGCGCCACCCGCTGGACCAACTTCATGCTCAGCAACCTCAAAGAGCTGCCGAACCACTTCGTCGAATTCCTCGGCCGCGTGATGATGGACCGCCAGCTCGCCGACCGATTCACGGACAACTTTAACTACCCCGAAAAGCAGTGGGACATCTTCTCGAGCCCGGAGAACATGGTCGCCTGGATCGAGGCGAACGAGACCGGCGCGGAGGAGACCGAGCGCCCTTTCGCACAGACGGGAGCACAGTCATGACCAGCGCGGCCGAAGCTCCCCCCGCGCCCGAAGTTCTCCCCGCACCGGCGGAGGTCGCCGCCGACTCGACTCAATTCCGAAATTCGGTCGCTCTCTTCGCGACCGGCATCGCGGTAGTGACCATGCAGGATGGTGAAGGCGGTGTACACGGCGCTACCATCAACAGCTTCACCTCGATCAGCCTCGACCCGCCGACCGTGATGATCTCCCTCAAACCCGGCTACGCCCACGAGCTGATCAGCAAGAGCGGCTGGTACGGGGTAAGCGTCCTGAGCAAGACCCAGCAGGAACACTCCCGATACTTCTGCGGCACCCGCGACAGCGACTGGCATCCTCAGTTCGTCGCCGGCGAGAACGTGCCCACTCTGTTCGGCAGCCTCGCCCGCTTCGAATGCAAGGTCATCGACACCATCACCGTCAACGATCACACCCTGTTCCTGGCGCGAGTTGCCCGATGTGAATCCGAGGACGGCTCACCGCTGATGTTCTTCGCCAGTACCTACCACCAGCCGGCCCTCGGCGAGAGCTGACGTCAGTAGTCCCGGGCGGCCGCTGACGCGTTTTACCCACAAAAAAACCTGAGATACACGGAGAAACCATGAAAACGCTCGAACGGAAGATTTACGGACACGGAGTGCTGATGATCCTCAGCACGCTGATCTTCGGGTTGTTCCTGTGGATGAACCTCGTCGGCGGCTTCGAGATCGTTCCGGGGTACATCATCAACTTCAACATCCCCGGAACCGCCGAAGGCTGGGCAAAGGCGCACGTTGGGCCGGCACTCAACGGCATGATGGTCATCGCCATCGGCCTGGTCCTGCCCAAGCTGGCGTTCCCGATCAAGACCGCCAAGAAGCTCGGGTACATCATCGTGCTCGACGGCTGGGGCAACGTGTGTTTCTACTTCTTCAGCAACTTCGCCCCCAGCCGCGGCCTGAGCTTCGGCTCGAACCGCCTCGGTGAGACCAACATCTTCGGCATCCTCGCCCTGGCCCCGGCCTACGTCTTCGGTGTCCTGGCAATCGGTGCACTGGCCATCATCGGTATCAAGGCCCTGCGGCAGACCGACGCCGAGGATCGCGCCATCGAATCGGCAAATGCCTGAGACCACCTTCACTGAGCGGATCCGACGACTCGGGTCCCGCTTCACAGCCCCTCGACCTACCCAGAAAGAACACGCGATGACCACTGCAGACACCCTGCCCGGCGTCGGCACACCGCTGCCCGCCGGGACCCCGACCCAACTGTTCCTCAACGGCAACTGGCAGCCGGCCTCCGACGGCGGCGTCTTCACCAACATCAACCCCGCCACCGAACAGGTCCTGGCGGAGGTGTCGGCCGGAACCCCCGACGACATCAACGCGGCCGTCCGCGCAGCCCGAGCTCAGATGGGCGGCCAGTGGGGCGCGACCCCGGGGGTTGTGCGCGGACAGATTCTGAACAAGATCGCCGATCTGATCGAGCGCGACATCGACATCCTCGCCACGCTTGAGGCGCTCGACGTCGGCAAGCCGGTCGGTCAGCCCAAAATGCTCGACGTCCCCAACGCGGCCGCCACCTTCCGGCACTTCGCCGGCTGGGCCGACAAGATCACCGGATCCTCGATCCCTACCGCCGGATACTTCGGCAAGCCGACCCATTCGTTCACCGTTCGGGAACCGGTCGGGGTCATCGGCGCGATCGTTCCCTGGAACACCCCGCTGATGATCGCAGCCTGGAAGCTCGCCCCAGCGCTGGCCTGCGGCAACACCGTCGTCGTCAAGCCGCCGGAAGAGGCCCCGCTCTCGATCCTGCACCTGGGCAAGATCCTCGAGGAAGCCGGCCTGCCGGCGGGCGTGGTCAGCATCGTGCCCGGTAACGGCGCCGTCACCGGCAACGCGCTCGTCGAACATCCCGACGTCGACAAGATCAGCTTCACCGGTTCCCCGGCGGTCGGCCGCCTGATCCAGCAGCGGGCAGCGGCGACATGCAAGCGCGTCACCCTCGAACTCGGCGGCAAGTCCCCACAGATCATCCTCGATGACGCCGACGTCGAGGCCGCCGTGCAGGGCACCGCCATGGGGTTGTTCTTCAACCAGGGCGAGGTCTGTGCCGCCGGCACCCGGGTGTTCGTGCACCGCTCCCTTTACAACGACGTCGTCGACGCGCTCAGCGGGGCCGCTAACGCGCAGGTTCTCGGAGATCCGTTCGACCCGTCGACCACGCTCGGTGCGTTGGTCAGCGCCAAGCAGCGGGACACCGTCCTGAGCTACATCGAACAGGGCAAGAAGGAAGGTGCCCGCGTCGCCGCCGGCGGTACCCGACCCGATCACTCCGGGTACTTCGTACGGCCGACGATCTTCGCCGACGCCAACAACGACATGACCATCGCGCGGGAAGAGATCTTCGGTCCCGTCGGTACCGTCATCGCGTTCGATGACCCGGAGGAGGCGATCCGCCTGGCCAACGACACCCAGTACGGTCTCGCGGCCAGCATCTGGACCCGCGACGTCTCGCGTGCTCACACCCTGGCCCGCCAGGTGCGTGCCGGTGCGGTGTGGGTCAACGGCTGGGCCGCCATCGACCCGGCACTGCCCTGGGGCGGCATGAAGACCTCCGGCATCGGCCGGGAACTCGGCTACGCCGGCATCCTCGCCAACACCGAGGAAAAGGTCGTCACGATCGTCCTCTAGACCGATCGGCTGGTTGACCCCTGCCCTGCAGCGGTCAACCAGCCGACCCCCACGATTCCCTCTGCCCTCCGGAGTAGCAATGAACGCCTATCGCGCCCACACCGACCAGCCCTGTCTGCAGCTGAAGGGAGTGGTGAAGCGGTTCGGGAACACCACCGCGGTGGGCGGGGTGGACTTGCAGCTCGCACCCGCTCGGATCCTGGCCCTGCTCGGCCCCAACGGTGCGGGCAAGACCACCACGATCGAGATGTGCGAGGGGTTCATTGCGCCGGAAGAGGGAGAAATCTCCGTACTCGGGTTGAACCCGTGCACCGACTCCGATGCCCTCCGTCCCCGCATCGGGATCATGTTGCAAGGTGGCGGTGGCTACCCGGGGGCACGGACCGGTGAGATGCTCCGGGTCGTCGCGGCCTGCGCGGCCGACCCGCTCGACCCGGAATGGCTGCTGCAGACCCTCGGGTTGGCCGACGCCACCCGCACACCGTTCAAACGTCTCTCGGGCGGTCAACAGCAACGCCTGTCGTTGGCGTGTGCGCTCGTCGGGCGGCCCGAGTTGGTCTTCCTGGACGAACCAACAGCCGGACTCGATCCGCAGGCGCGCCATGTGGTGTGGGAATTGATCGACAGTCTTCGTCGCGACGGTGTCGCGGTCGTGCTCACCACCCATCTGATGGACGAAGCGGAAGCTCTCGCCGACGAGGTTGTCATTCTCGACCACGGACGAATCGTCGCCGCCGGATCCCCGGGCGAATTGGTCCGCCGCGGAGCCGAACAGCAGGTACGTTTCACTGCGCTACCGGGCCTGGATCTTTCGACCTTGCGGACGACTCTCGCGGGCACCCACCGGGTCGACGAAACCGGACCCGGCTCCTACCTCGTCGAAGGCCATCTGAGCCCGCAGCTGTTGACGACCATCTCCACCTGGTGCGCTGGGATGAACGTGCTCATGACCGAGTTGCAGGTCGAGCAACGCAGTCTCGAAGAATACTTCCTCGACCTGACTGGGCGGGAGTTGAGCTACCGATGAGCACCCTCTCCCCCGGCCCGATGTTCACCGCCGGCACCTTCGTCCCCACACCGCGGCGGAACACCGCTTCGGCCATGATCGCTGCCCTGACCCGACTCGAAGCAACACTGCTGCTCCGCAACGGCGAACAACAGCTGTTGACGATGATGCTGCCCGTCACCTTCCTGATCGGACTGACAGTCCTGCCGATCGGAACCATGCCCGCCCCCCGCATCGACACGGTTTTCCCGGTCGTTCTCACGGTGGCGATCATGTCTACCGGATTCACCGGCCAAGCCATCGCTATCGGGTTCGACCGTCGATACGGAGCGTTGAAACGGCTCGGCGCCAACGCCATCCCCACATGGGCGATGATCACCGGCAAGAGCGCCGCGGTCGTGATCGTGGTAGGCCTGCAAACGTTACTGCTCGGCACCATCGCGGCAGTCCTTGGCTGGCGACCGAACCCGCTGGAATTGCTCCTCATTGCCGCGGTGATCATCGTCGGCACCGCCGCTTTTGCCGCGCTCGGGTTGTTGCTCGGCGGCAGTCTCCGTGCCGAAATCGTTCTGGCGCTGGCGAATATTCTCTGGTTCGTGCAGCTGGGAGTGTGCTCGATGTCGATGCTGCCCGGCACCTCTTCCACGGTGCAGAACCTGGTCGAACTCACGCCCGCCGGCGCCCTCACCGACGCGCTCCACCAGGCGAACACCGGCAGCCTCGCACCGTCGAGCCTCATCGTTCTGATGGTATGGGCCTCTGCTGCAACAGCTTTGGCACGGAGAACCTTTTCCTTCTCCTGACCTTCGCATGGTTGGCTGACCCCGATCCTATCTGAACGGGACGAGCCCGCAGCCCACAAGCTTCGGCGAACGCCATTCATTCTGGTAGGAACGCGATCTGAGGTCCACGGGAGTGTTCGGAATCGTCGCACAATTTGGGCGCAGAATGACAAGACCTGACTGCATCGAATGACACAAGATGTGAGTGCAGTCACAACGCGGAACGTGTGTGTTCTACACCGCGACTGTGACACGAGTGCCGCGGATGAGCGCCCGGACTGCATGAGTTCGCCGACGACACCGCACAGGTTCCGCTCGATCCGCTGACAGCATCGGCGAAATTGTGCGGATGCACCGCAGGGCTTTGGAGACCACCGAATCCCGCCGCGGACCCGGCCCACGACCTACACCGCGACCAGCTCGACCACGGGCTGGCGAACAGAAAAGGAGATGAGATCCATATGACCGACAAGCTGAAGTTCTTCTCGCAGGAGTGGTGTGACGCCGCACGCGAGGCTGTCAACGCGAACCCGGACGTCCTCGCCGGATTCAAGGACGCGTCGTCGTTCACCAACAAGATGGAATTCGGCGTGATCGGCCGTGACGACGTCGCCAGCCACCTCGAGTTCAAAGAGGGCAAGGTCGTCTCCTGGTCACCGCGCGTCTTCGACCAGAGTGAGCTGTGGCTGGTCATCAACGGCAGCTTCCAGACCTGGCAGACCGCGGCCGCCGGTGAGGAAGAGGGCGGAAAGCTTCTGATGAAGGGCCTGATCAAGTTCGCCAAGGGACCGATGTCCGCGGCGATCGAGAACGCCGGCGCCCTCAACGCGTTCCTGCGCACCTGGGGACAAATCCCCACCGACTGGGACGTGTAATCGACCTCCGTCAATTCGCTCACACCAGTTAGCCCCTCGCGCGGGACTCATGTCCCCGCTGGAACGAGTCCCGCGCGGGTCCGACCCCTCACCGAACACCATGCTTGGAAAGGCCTTGACCCATGACAACCGTCGAGAAGGGCTACGCCGTCACGATGTACGACGGCGAGGACGCTAACGGCGTCGCCGGTATTGTCGGGATGCTGCTCGGGCAGAATCTCGAGAACTTCCCCTCCCGCGTGAAGTTCGCGCGGCGCATCTCCCGGCCGGTATCGATCTACAGCACCGACACAGAGACCGCCTGCACCATCATCTTCGGCAGTGACGAGGCCGTGGTGTACAACGACATCGTCGGCAAACCCGCCGTCACGGTGATGGCGACCGTCGATCAGATTCTCGATGTGTCGCAGCTGCCGATGAAGGCCGGTGGCCTGGTGCCGGTCGGATTCTTCACCGGCCGCGGTATGTCCGTTCTCGGGGAAATCCTCAAGCACAAGCTCGTCGTCAAAGGTCTGCTGACCCACACCGTGACAGCGCTGCGCACGATCGCGTTGGTCTCGGTCGTCGACGCATGACCGCGCTCTCAGGCCGTGGACGTCCGGCAAGTCACGCCCTCGACGACGAGCGCACCGATGTCATCGAATTGCCGTATGTCGGTGACGCCGAGGCATTCGCACCGGATCCGCCGCGGGCGTCGACGAAGATGAACATCGCCCGCGGGCTGCTCGTGCTCGCGTTGATCCCGGTCGGTGCGTTCTACTTGTACCCGCGGATCCACGATCTGACGGCGACGCCGTACCGGCTCGACCAAGCGGTGGTTTCCGCGGGCAACTACAACCCTGCCCTGAACCAAATCGTCGAGCACGAAGAGGTCACCCTCGCCGCGTTCGATTCGCTCGAGAAGATGGAAGCCTCGCTGGCGAGTGTGCTGAGCACCGACGCGACGGTGACCGCAGAGCTGAACACACTGATCGGGCAGATCAGCGGAGACGTCCAAGCCACCTTGGATCACGCCGGCGCGAACGTGACCGACCTGGTCGCCTCTCTCGATACGTTGACCGCGCACATCAATTCGCTGCAGCCCGCGGCCGATGGCGCTACTGCGGCCGTCGCCGCCGACCGGGCCACCTTGGACGCGATCCTCACCGACGCACGCTCGACCGCCGAGAAGGTCCACAGTGCCCGTCTGTCCGCGGAAGAGTCCGCCAACGATTTGTCCGGAAAGTAGGAGATGTACCCGTGATTTTCTTCGGACGCCGCGGCGGTCCGGCTCGACTTGTGCTCTCGATTGTCGCGGTAGGCGTGCTCAGCCTGCTCGCGTTCGTGGTGTTCAACCTCAACACTCGACTCGACAACCAGCAGCGGGCCAACGAGACCAGCATCGCCGCTTCCTCGGCGATTGTCGATGTCAACGACCGGCTGACCAACCAACTGCAGCAATTGACCGAGCTCACCCATACCGCGCAGACCGCCCTCGACGCGACTGCGGCCCTGGGCCCGCTGCTGGTCAAGCTGGACGAGGCCATTTCTCCGGCCGCGCAGATGTTGGCCAGCAGCACCGAGGGGGCGCAGCTGACCAATGCGCAGTTGACGAACATCCAGGGCATCCTCGGCGAAGTTCAGAACACCGTGTTGCCGCTGGTCGAATCCGCGCAAGCATTCGGTGATCAGGGGCGGCAGCTGCTGGCCATCGTGCAGGGCCTGGTCAGCGACCTGCAAGGGTCGGTCGCTGCGGCGCAGACGATCAACCAGATGCTGCCACTGCCCGGCTGATCGAACCTTCCTCCTTCCTTTGAACCGACAACCGATTGATGACTGGACGTGACATGAAGATGGGCACCGACTTGCCGGACGAGGCATATCCACGCCGCGGCCTGGCCGGACTCCAGCGTTTCGATGTTCCTGCATCAGCGCTGCCATACCGCAAGGGCACGCTGCCGCAGCGCCCGGACGTACCGGCAACCGCCGCAGCGGGATCGAATGGTTTCACTGTGGCCACCGAATGGATGGGCCGGTTGGCTGCGGTCCTGGCCCTCGTGTTGTTCGCGTTGGTTCTGATGGCGATCCAGAAAGGTCAACTCGTACAGGACAGTGCACGCACCATCGTGGACAACTTCCGGATCACCAACGACTACTTCGCGCAACGGGCGGACCTGACCGCACCGGCGACCGCACGCAAGCAACTCGACGAACTCGCCGGTGTACTGGCCGATCTCAACACGGCCACCGCCACCGACGTCGACCACCTCGCGGCGCTGCTGCCGGACGCGCGGGCGTTGCTCGCCGCCGGTCAGGGTGACACAGCGATCGCCGGACAGCTCGAAGGCGTGGCCACCACCCTGCAGGGTTCGGCCGCGTCCCTGCACCAGATCTCCGCGGACGCCAACACCACAGTGTCCGATGTCAACAACGAGCTCACCACCGCCATCGACCTGGTCAACCAGCTCAACAGTGAACTCACCCGCACGACCAACAAGCTGGCGTTGATTCCCGCACAAGACGCCCTCATTCCTGCACCGGGAGGCAACTGAATGCTCACCAAGAAGGCGTGGCTCGGCGTCGTCCTCGGCCTCGGGGTGGCCCCGGTGGTGCTGCTGTGCGCGGTCAACGGATTCGTTCCCGGTCTCGACGACGTCGTCGACCCGCTCGGTCGTCCGTCCCAGCTCAGCCTCGAGGTCATCGACTCCGCCGGCCAATTCGACACCCTCACCGCCATCCTCGTGCCCAAGCACGCCCAGCTCTCCGGAGACATTCAGGCCCTCGGCCCGCTCGCCGACGACCTCGAGGGCCTCACCAACAAGGCGGGAGAACTGTCCGGGCAGGCGAAAACACTCAATTCCTCGACCGGTGACGTCAGCACCATCGCCGGACCCCTCCCGGATCTCGTCGCCAACGTGACCGGTCGCGCTAATCAGGCCAGCCCCACCGTAGCGGGGCTCTCCACGGCCGTCGGTTCGGTCACCACCCAACTCGAAGCGATCAACACCGGATTGACCACGATCGAAGGCACCCTCGGTACCCTCGGACCGAAGGCGACCGCCATCGCCGCGACTCTCGCGAACGTCGAGGAAGAAGCACGGCACGTCCAAGAGATGGGCCCGCTGCTCGCAGTAATCGGTCCTCCGGTCAACTCTCTCAACCTCCCCCCACTCGGCGTCGCAACCACTCCTACCCCGTAACGCTCGCGCCGGCCGGTAAAAGCCGCAGCACGAGTGAAAGGCAGAACAATTACGATGTTTCGGCTCTCCTGGGCAATAACCGCAGCCTTCACCATCGCGCTCTTGTGTGGCATCTTGATCGTCACACGCGACCTCGCCATCACCAACGACATCTTCAAAGACGGTGTAGTGCAGGCAAAAACAGTCGACAAGACTACCAACGAGGCGTTGACAGGTGCGAAGGAGCTCCCTCCCGCCAACGCTGCCATCAACCAAGGTTTGCCCGAAGTGGTCGGAGTGCTCGATTCCCTGACCCGCGCCGACCAGACGCTCGGTGAACTCGGAACCCAATTACAGGCGCTCGGGGATGCCCTGAAGGCCGCAGACGCCCCGCTCGTCGGCATCATCGACGCCGGTTCGTCCGCAACCGATCAGGCCAACGCGGCCGCCGTTCCGGCAGAGCAGATCGTGCACACCCTCGCCGACGCCGACACCAAGGTGCAAGCCCTCTCCCCACTGCTGGACCAGTCCCTCGCACTTGGGCAGGAAATCGACTCGAAACTGCGAATCGCACTGCTGCTACCCGTCATCGGCGAGTGACCCAAAGGGGTGTTAGCCCCAAAACCTGGCCACCCTGGTGCTCACCGGTTGCCCCCAGCAGCACGGTGAGCACGTAAGGCATCCCTCGTGCTCGTCGGAGGAGCACGACAAACGAACCGCATCTTGTGCGGAGCACCTCATAAATATAGCCATCCGGAGTACGACGGAGAATTACATGGATCCCTACGATCAGGCCCTGCTCGAGCACACCATGCGGTGGTGCAACTACGGGGGCGGTGAGGAGCTCATCTTCCCCGAGTTCGGTCTCACCCCTGAGATGTTCTACCGTCGTGTCCTCAACGTGGTCGACAGCCGCAGCGAACTCGAGTTCCCCGCCAAGCAGTATCTCCGTGCGTACTGCACCGAGAAGGTCACCAGTGCTGCTCGTCGCCGCAGGACCCACCCGTTCGGACTCTGATCATCGGACAGGCCGCCCTCCTCCTCCCGCGCAGAAACATCGGCTGGAGGGACGGACGCGGCACAGGAGAAATCGCCATGGTGTTCGCAGCGAGAATGGTTGAATCCGAGCCCGGTACCCATCACGGCGGCTTCGAGCGGCGCCTTCGGGAGTGCCGGGAGTTCTTCGCGATGCCCGAACTGTCGCATCTGCCGGCCACGCGATTGCGGCAGGCACTCTACGAGTTGTATGCGACCGGAACGTACACCCACACCGCCGAGGAGCTACTGATCGGGGCAAAGGTCGCGTGGCGTAACCATGCTCGCTGCGTCGGCCGACGGCACTGGCGGACACTGAAGTTGATCGACGCTCGACACGCAACCACTGCGGAGGAAATCGCCAGCGCCTGTTGGAAGCATCTGCGCATCGCGACCAACGGCGGAGCACTGCAATCGGTCATCACAGTCGGACCACCGCCCCGCGCAGACGGTCGCGACTACCGAATCCACAGTCCGCAACTGATTCGCTACGCCGGATACCGGCAAGCCGACGGCAACATCCTCGGCGACCCCGCCCACCTGGAGATCACCGAGACAGCCCTCGGGCTCGGCTGGCGCGGATCCGGGACTGCGTTCGACGTTCTACCGCTGCTGGTCTCCACACCGGGTGAACCACTTCGCTACTTCCCGGTGCCCCCCGAACTTGTGCTGGAAGTGAACATCACCCACCCCGACTATCCCTGGTTCGGCGAACTGGGTCTCAAATGGCACGCCGTTCCGGCTGTCTCCAACATGGACCTGTCCATAGGCGGAGTGATCTACCCGTGCGCGCCGTTCAGTGGTTGGTACGTCAACACCGAGATCGGTGCCCGTAACCTCTGCGACCAAGACCGCTACAACATGCTCCCCACCATCGCCGCCGAACTCGGACTCGACACCAGTTCGACCCGCACCCTGTGGAAAGACCGCGCCCTGGTCGAGCTCAACCGCGCCGTCATCCATAGCTTCCGCACCGCCAAGGTCATCATGGTCGATCACCACACCGTGGCCACCCAGTTCATCGACCACGTCGAACGCGAAGCCCGCGAGGGCCGCCCCTGCCCGACCGACTGGTCCTGGATCAACCCGCCGATGTCAGCCAGTCTGACCCCCACCTATCACCGGCTCTTCGACCGGCCCGATCCGGCGGCACGCCCAAGCTTCGTCGCCCGCCCAGCTGCCGGGTGCCCGGCCGTCGGAACGAGGTGATCGCGATGCAACCCCACGTCCACCCGACGCCCCCGCCCGACAGGGTCCGACCCGTCCGAGCGCAGGCACCGCACTCGTTAGGCAGCGATCGTGTCAGCGCCTCGCCGATTTTCGCGATCTGCGCTGCACCGCCGCGGCAGCTACTAGCGTCGCTTACAAGAGGTGGCAACTCACGACTTCTTCATCTAGAGAGCGCCGACACCGTGACCGAACGCAAGTTGCGCGGACCCGCAGATGAAGCCGTGGTCGGGATACAACCGTCGGGCATTCCAGGCCGGATCGAATGCACCATATCGAGCCCTGAGCGGTGGGCGCCGCGTCACCTCGGGGAGACCCGACCTCGTACGTCCGGATCCGGACACCACGAAAAATGGAGGTGGAAGTAATGGAAACCCTGCAGAGAAAGATGGCTGGGCACGGCATCTTGATGATCTTCTCCACACTGATCGCGGGGCTCGTCCTGTGGGCAAAACTCCTCGGAGGGTGGGAAGTTCGTCCGGGTAAGATCGTCAAGTTCGATGTACCAGGAACCGACGAGGGATGGGCTCGCGCGCACACCGGCCCAGCACTCAACGGGATGATGGTCATCGCGGCCGCGTCGGTCATGCCCCACACCGGTCTGCCTGCCAAGACCGCGAAACGTCTCGGATGGATCGTCGTCGCCGACGGTTGGGCGAACGTGCTGTTCTACTTCGCGTCAAACTTCACCGAGAACCGGTCGCTGAGTTTCGGCCCGAACAAGCACGGCAAGCAGAACATCTTCTCGACCATCGGACTGCTACCCGCTTACGTTTTCGGCGTCCTCGTCACCGTCGCGATGCCGATCATCGGATGGAAGGCTCTCAAGAACAACACGGCGACGAACAAGATCCTCGAAAAGATCTGAGACGCCACTCCCGTGACCAACTCGGTCGCGGGACGCCCGAGTTCAACTCGGTAGGAACTCCGTGGGCGCCACCCGGAAAAAAATCAGGGTGGTGCCCGCGGCCCCTATGCGGGCTTGAACACAGTCCGCCAGCGCGACCCAACCCTGCGCCGGCCACTCACTGCCCCTCCGAGGACCCCGAACCCGAGACCACCGCAGGGGAATCGTCACCGGATCACCGTTCTCAGCATCGAACAAAATCAAAGACAAAGGCAACAATTGTCGTGGATCTTCTGACGACTTCACTGGTCAAATCGAGCTTCAAATCCATTGGTGCGGCTCTCGGGGGCGAGAACGCTTTCGCACGATCCTTCTATGCCACCCTGTTCGCCGCGCACCCCGAGATCCGCCAGTACTTTCCGGCGGCCATGGGCTCACAACGCGACCGACTCATGCGAGCTGTCGGGTACGTCGTCGAACGGCTCGACACTCCGGACGCCGTCCTGCCACTGCTCGCACAGCTCGGACGTGACCACCGCAAGTACAACATCACCGATGACCACTATGAAGCCGTGGGGCAAGCGCTGGTCACCGCACTGGCGGGCGTGGCCGGGCCTGAACTGTGGACTGACGAGACCGAACACGCGTGGCGCAGTGCGGTCGCGCTGATCGTCACCACCATGACGGAAGCCGCGCGCGGCGAGCCTGGACCGCCGACCTGGGTAGGCACGGTGCTCGACCATCGTCGCGTCCTCGATGACCTCGCCATCGTGCGGCTCGAACTCGACCAACCCATGCCCTACGCGCCCGGCCAGTACGTCAGCGTGCAGGTTCCCGGCCGTCCACGAATGTGGCGCTACCTTTCGTTCGCCACCCCACCCGGTCCCGACCGCATGGTCGAATTCCATGTCCGCCGGGTATCCGGTGGCTGGGTGAGCCCGACGATCATCGGAGACACCCGCCTCGGTGACACCTGGTTGCTCGGTTCCCCGCTCGGCGGCCTCGGTGTGAGGCAAAACCCCGACTGGGATCGACTGATGATCGCCGAGGGGACCGGAATAGCTCCGTTGCGGGCACAGCTGATGAACATACCTCGCCTCTCCGAACACCCTCGGACCCATCTGTTCGTCGGTGGCACCTACCCCTATGACCTCTACGACCTCGACCTTCTGTGGGCACTGTCACGGACAAGTCCCTGGCTGACCGTCGTTCCAGTCAGCGAGAACAATCAAAACCCCTGGTGGTTTCGAGGAACATCCGACCTTCCGGCGGGGATGAACGACCGACTCACCGGGCAGCTCGGGCGCGTCGTCGCCGAGTACGCGGACTGGACCGACCACGATATTCAGGTCGTCGGCTCGCCCTCCATGGTTCGCACCACCAAATACCGGCTGATGGCCGAAGGTATCGATTTTGATGACATCCACCACGACCCCCTGTACTGAGCGTCGCAGCCCGAAGCTGCGCGAATGCGCGCACAGGGAACTGGGAAACGTGTCTGATTAGGAATTCCTACCGACATGAAGCTGTCCTGTGCCAGCGAATCGCCCTTGAAGCCGGCGCCTTGACCTGGGTAAAGGAACTTTGAGTGGCGAAACTGGTCTTGGTCAACGCCGCTGTTGGATCGGGGACCCGGAGGATTTCGCCATTGGATCTTACTTGAACTGGCGTTCTCAGCAGTCGGTTACTCGGGCATCCTGATTAACGCAGTGAGGCCGACCGAGCCAGGTGGGCAACGCTTTTGACGAGAGCGCCCGGGCCGCCAGGGCCCCTCTCGCAGGTGAGATGATCCCGAACCGAGCAAACTGCACTGGCGAGACGTGCCTGGATAAGCAAGATTCATTGGCGAAAAGGACGATTGGCTGTCACCGGACAGAAGCTTGGCCACCAGACGCGCCACCGACACGGAATCTGGATGTAGGATCCCTGCTCGGTGTCAGTCCTCTGCGCATCCGAACTGCAGGTTCTCAACATCGTCAGTGCGCAATTCTCACGAACTTGTCGGAATCCTCAGCCCGGTCGCTTTCCCATAAGCCGATCGGCTACTGGGCATCGATCCCCTCGGACACACAGGATTTTCCCGCTGAGATTCCGGTTCCGCCGGAGGGCGTGTCCAGTTCCCGCCATCGCTGCTCTGCGGATCACGCGGGCCAGTCGTTTGGCCCGGATCGCGCGAGCTTGATCAGTCGCGATTCACTGCACACGAAGTTCCGGCTTCCGTCCTCCGCATCGCCCTTGACCACCCCGACGACTCTCGGATCCAACCCGCCCGAAACTTGGATGTTCGTCCAGAATGGGCCACCGGAGTTGACCAGTGTGAAATCCGCAAACGTCGACACCAGCGCTGCATCGCTTTCGGTATCGTATTCGTCACCGGCGCAGTTAGTTTGGAAGAAGGTCGGGTTCCGCCCAAGGACGCGGGGTATCCAACGGCGGCGAAATGCGCGAGATCGTCCCAATCGTCGTCCCAGTCCTGCACAGATGCACGGATACACCCCGGGCGCCGTCACCACCACCACGGAACTGCTGCTCTCCCACAAGTACCCGGACGACCACCGGCAGGTCGCGAAGATCCTCGAACGAATGATTTCCGATGCGGAGCCGTTGAGCAGCCGGCACCGCATCATCGATACCACCGGCCTCACCCGTCAGTTCATCGTCGTCGGAGACCGCCTGCTCGATAACACCGATGCGGTGATCGGCACCTCAGGTTTCTATATCGACGTCACCGACACCCTCGGCACGGATCTACAGGAATCGGTGACCGAAGCGGTCGACGAGCTGGACAAGACGCGGGCGGTCATCGAGCAAGCCAAAGGGGCGCTGATGCTCGGCTACGGCATCTCCGCCGACCGCGCCTTCGACGTGCTGACCTGGCGCTCGCAACACACCAACACCAAGCTCCGGGCCATCGCCACCCAACTCGTGCAGGAACTGGCGTCCGAAGCCGGCAGCCCGAGCGAGTCGTTCCGTGCACGATTCGATCATCTCCTGATCACCATCCACGAACGCATCCCGCAACAATGAGGGCGGCCCCGCGGGCTGGGGACACAACCCGCGGGGCCTGAATCAGCCCCTGAACCGGTCTCAGGCCCAACCCTGTTCCGTGAATGCCCCCAAATCTCAATGCCACACACGCGAGGGACCAGGGTTCAACCCTGTGATCAGATCCAGTCGATGTGGACGGAGTCGATGTGGTCGAAGTGGAAGCCGAATTGGTCGCTGTATCTGTCGAAGCCCTTGTTCTCGGGGTAGTCGAGGGTGGCGTGCCGTTCGAGCAAGGCGACGACCCGGGCATGATCATCATTGGCGAGGGCGGCCGCGAGTTCGCGGGACTCGTCAGGGCTGAACGGGGTGTCGGAGTTCGCGAAGTCCAGGGTGCGGACCCGGTAGTCGTAGCCCTCGTCGGCGCCGTTGCGGACCATCACACCACCCTTGACCCGGATGACCGCGGTCTTCGGTGTTCCATCGGGGCGTAACACCCCGGCACGGGCCATGATGTCCTGCGCCTTGACGTTTTTGAGTTTTTTGCTGGCGTCGGCACGCAGTTCGTTCGTCTCCCCCGACCGGTACCGGGACACCGCGGAGCGAGACCTGCCGATCTTCGCGGCCACCGCATCGATACCGCCGAGGCGCTCGATCGCCGCCCGCCGTTGCGCCCGCTCGAGAACATCCGGGTGCGGGATACGGCCTTGTTGCGCCCACCGGCGCAGTGTGCGGTCCGAGGGCGGGGTGCGGCCGGCGTCGAGCGCCGCCTGCCGTAATCCCTCGTTGCCGAGCTCCTTCCGTAATTGTTTGACCGTCACCTTGCTGGTCAGCCCGGCCAGTCCCCCGGTTTTGACCTGCTTCGACTTCTCCACCCCGCTGGTCGCGGCATTCGCCACCGAGACTTTGAGGCCGTCGAGGCCGACCGCCTGCTGGGCCGGTTTCTTGGTGCGCGGCTTCGGCAGATGCAAAGCCATCAGAGCACCCCCTCCCCTTCGTCTTCGGCGGTGTCCTCGTGGTCGGTGAAGGCGGCCTTGATCGCCAGGTTCACCTCGTGCACATCCGCAGCCGACGCCATGGAGGCTAGGAGGGTGTCGGTGAGGGCCACGTCCTTTTCCACCGTCATCTTTCCCAGCGCGCCGCTTTCGTCGGCGATGTCCTCCTCTTCGGGGAGGAGGTATACCCAGGAGTCGGTGACGGTGCGGACCGGCCAACGCTGGTGTTCGCGGGCGATGCGCATCGCGACGCGGCGGCCCCGCCACCGGCAGTGCGCGATGATCGACGCCCGCCACAACGGCTGGTGATGGTGCACCATGCGGGTGGAGGTCCACATGTCCGGGTTGACCATCCGCCCGATGTATCCCTTGTAGCAGGACCCGATGAATCCCTTCATCGCCGCATCCTGGGTGTCGACGGCGGTTTTGCGGGCCTCGCGCAGGATCTTGGCCCATTTGTCCAGCACCCGCCCCTGCTGCGGGTACACCCAGGCCTCGGTGATGTCGAGGTCGTCGAGATCGGCGCCGATCCCTCCATCCGCGACCGGCTCCCGAAGGGCATCGAGGGTGACGGTGGTGACCCAGGTTTGCACCGGCTGATCGGCGAGCATGTGCGGATGCGGCAGAGGCAGTTTCTCGGGCAGCGACAAGGTCTGCCCCGCAGGGAGCGTGATCCGCCACAACCCGAACGGGGCGCCCTTCTCCCCTGATGCTGCGGCGGCCGCCGCCCCACCGGTCAGGTGCTTTGGTTGCCCGTAGCCGAGTTCGAGCATCCCCGCGGAGGCCAAATAGGCGGCGCGTTGGTCGATCGACACCAACCGGCACGCATCCTCGAGATCAGCCGCCTCCGGGACCCGGGTCCAGCCGACCGCGGGCTCGAGGTCCCCGCGCGGCGGCCCGTCGAGCGGCGGCACCGGACCCGGCGTGGTGACGACGATGCCCTTACCGCTGCGGGTGCGTTCCCGTTTGATCTTGTCGATGATCGCGGCGCCGGTGCGGGCCGGTGTCGGCCCGGGAAGCACCCCGAGATGCTGGGCGCACCACGCCAGCCGGCGGCCCAACTCCCGCGCGGCCGGTAGGTCGTCGTCCGGGAGATAGGTGCCGGCGGCCGGTGATCCGAGGACACCCATATCGCCGACCCGGTTGTGCCAGCCGAAGTCCTTGTTCCAATAGGTCCACACGTACGGTTCGATCACCACATCGACCATCGAGGTGAAGTTCCCGATCGTGCGGGACAGATGCACCACATGCCCCGGTTCGCCGCGCAGCTCCCACCCGGCATCGAGCAACGGTGGCAGGGTGGCATGGAGGGTGGCGGTCAACTCGGCGGCGGCGCGGGTCCGCAACGCTTCCATGTCGTCGACGTCGTCCTCACTGCCCGGATCGATGACCCACCCGAGTAGCTCACACGCAGCCAACCCGACAACCCAGATCTGTGCGGGTGCACCCAACGGGGTCAGCGAAGCCCACCGGATCAGCTTGTCCAGCTTCTCGAGGGAATCGACCGGACCGGTCAACTCCCGCCCCGACGGGGTGTACGTCCCGGCGGCGGTCACGATCAACGCATGCCCATCCGCGGCCTCACCCGCCGGCAGCGCCTCCCACACCGGCGGGTCGAACGCGTCGCCATCGGCCTCGGCCTCAGCGCTGGCCAGCTCGGGAGATTCGGTATCCGTCGGAGTTTCGGCAACGTCAACCTGCTCGTCCGACTCAGCGTCCCCCTGCTCGTCCGGCTCAGCGTCCACCTGCTCGTGGAATTCAGGGTGGGTGGCGGCCGCTGGTTCCGGGCCCGCCTCATCGGTGACACCCTCCTGATCGGTGGTGTTGGGGGAACCGCCTTTTTCGGCGGATTCGGGAGACGCCTTCGGGGTGGTGTCGGGCAGGGTGAAGAGGGGAATTTGCTCCCACGGGGAGCTCATGACTCCTGCTCGGCGATCCGGCCGTCGAGATCGGCCGGTGGGACACGGTAGCGGTCGAAGAATTCCTGCAGGGCCACGTCCACGACGTTGGTCACCGTGGATTGACGGTGGTTCACCAGCCAGTTCAACCGGGCCTCCGTCGAGACCAGGACCCGGGTGTTGAGCGGAACCTTCGTCGGCCCCTTCCGCGGCTCCAGCTTCGCCGTCAACTCCGCACTCGCCGTTCCCGACCCCGAGACGCCCCCCTCATCGAGACCGCGCTTCGCCGACCGGGCGGCGCCGCCGCGTCCGCCCCCGGTCGGGCGGCGGCGGGAGCCGCCTTGAGAATTTCCTACCTTCGCCATCCCCACCCACTCGTGTTCGGTGTGCCACCCGTATACGTGCGCGGACATCACCCTACCCACTACGTGCCTTGTTGCCGGTATTTTCGCTGGCATGTTTGCGCGCAGAGTTGCGGCCCAGGATCTGACCGGGGTGCTACCACCGCGCCGGGGGCATCGACGGGCGCTGGTGGCGACGACGCCGGAGACACTGCCCGGGCACATCAGCGCAGGAAACCGTCGTGACTCGACCACCGCGGAGTCGTCATTCCACCAGCGTGATGGGCACCCCGGGGGTGATGAACAGGTGGTGCCGGGCGCCATCATGGGTGAGCGACATCGTCACTCCCAGGGTGTGTCCCTCGGCGAACCGTGCGAGCAGCTCCCGGGTGGCCTCGAATCGGGTCTGGCTGATGCCGTAGGTGACACCATTGAAGATGAGGCTGGGCACCGTACCCTCCTTCTACTTGGCAGTCGATGCCGAAAGTCTCGCTGACAACCCCTCGTCCATAGGGCGGACACACCGGCGCGGCCCACGGAGGTATCTGCTGGGGCGGGGTTACCAGCGGTGGACGACGGTCGGGTTCGGCTCGTCGCTGCCCCGAATCGCGATCGGAGTCGCCGGCGTGATCAGCAGGCGAACCGTCGAGTTCTGGCTGACGAAACCGACGAATCCCCCGTTACCGTTGTCTGCGAAGATGCCCCGGATGTCGTCCTCGAGGCCGTGAGCGGCGACCGCATCGGCGAGCGGATAACGGACCCGTCGTAGATCGCTTCGTAACTCATGATCCTTCTCCCGCCGGTCGCGTCTCGTGGTGCTCACAAGCGTACGAGCGCCGGTCCGCCGGTCGGGGCCGAAGCCGACGCTGACGCGTTGTCCGCAACCGAGATTCGACCGGATCGCTGCACCCCGGGCGACCGCCGTCAGCCCCTCACCCGCGCCACCGTCGACCTCGCCGAGGAGCGCCGACCGACCGTGCCCCCCTTGAGCTTCTTTGAGCGTTGCCCGGGACCGGCACCACACCCAAGGCGCGCCGGTTACCGTCTGTCGGTATGGGGACCACCTTCCACGGGCCGAGCCCGTGGCCACACATCACCCGCGCCATCCGCACCCGCGCCGGCCGATACGCCGCGATCGGCTACCTCGGCCAGGACGCACCCGAGCTGCTCCCGCTGCGCGCCGGGGACCTGCTGGTCGTCAACGCCTCCAAGGCCGCGATCCGGGCACACGCCACCTCCCCCGCCGCCCTCACCTACTACGTCGAGCGGGGGGTGCGGGTGCTGTCGTCACCGACCCTGCACGCCAAGGTGATCGCCACCAGTACCCGGGCGGTGATCGGGTCGGCGAACGCCTCCGAAAACTCCACCCTCGCCGACGACGCCGTGGTCATCACCGACGACCCCGACATCGTCGCCGGTGTCCGCAACTTCATCGACAGCCTCGACGAGATCACCGAGGTCGATCAGGCGTTCCTCGACGACGCGATCCTCGAGTGGGAGATCGGCCGCGCCGTCCCCCTGCCCGGGGTCACCGGCCGCGTCCGCACCGAAACAGACTTCCTGCCCACACCGGTGCGCCGGATGTTCGTCAAACACGCCGTCGATTACGAACCCACCGACACCGAACAACAGGTCCTCGACACCCAGCGGGGCCGACACAACGCCGCCGGCGGCCCGGCGGTGAAATACCAACTCGAGTCGCTCCGCCTCGACACACCCGGCACCATCCGGCGCGGCGACGTAATTGTCTTCGTCTCCACCGGCGACGAGTGGATCCACCCGCCGGCCGTGGTGATCTCCGATCCGATGCGGATCCCACGGTCGGGCGGAGCGGTGTTGTTCTTCCTACGCACCCGCACCGACCTGCCACCCGTGCCCCTCACCGACGCAGAGAAGAGCCTCACCGACCTCGGGCACCCCGGGCCACGGCTGCGGACCGACCACTACGTCCGCTCCCCCACCCTCCGCACGGCGCTACTCGCACTATGGGACCTCTGAGCGGACACGCCCACGAAAAGGGCGGAGCACCACCGAACCGCCCACTCTCCTCGAAATGCCTTGAGGATGCACAGAACTCGTCGGCGTTCTCGCCCGCGACATCTCGCCCTCGACAATGTCCGGCGTGTAACTGCTGCTTTCTCTCTCACCGCCGAACACAGTCTCGTCGTTCTTCTTCCTCCGCCGCAGCTCAGCGCAGCTCACTTCGGGGGACACCGCAGGTGGCCGGGTAACCACCGGAGGCGGATACATCACAACGCAACCCAGCCACCACACACTGGCCAGCAGCCGTGGTCGATCGGTTCGTGTGGGTGCGGAGGGTCAGGTTGATCAGTCCGGCTGCGTGCGGCGCCGCGCCTGGCGGCGGGCGTGGCCGGCCATGAGAGGCGCCCTGTTCTTCTCGCTGCGGAAGATCTCGCGGTTCACTGCCTGTTCGATCATTCCGGGGGCGTCGAGCATCCGCTGCGCGGCCAGACGCATCAACTCGGCACGGTCGGACCCGACCTGTGCGGCCAAGGCGTCGAGCCTGTCCCGCAGCGGGGCGTCGAAGTGCACATTGACCCTTACGGAGAAGATTTCGGGCCGAAGATCCCGCAACGGTGCGATGGCCTCCAGGTCGGCGGTGAGATCACCGGGCTCATCGAGTAAGCGGCGAAGAGCAACCCGAAGAAGCGCGGTGCTGAGCTTGTCCCCGTGCCGGCCGGCGAGGCGCCAGACCTGTTGCTTCGCTGAGGGGTTGACCATCACCTCGACCTTGTCGGACAGTCCGGTCCGCCCGGCCTCGCGGAGCATCGGATGTTTGTAGCGGCCTGGGGTTTGAAGGAATCGGTGCAGGGCAATCCGCATGAGTGCGCTGACCGTGGTGTCGTACCGGGCGGCCAACGCCGTGAACTTCTGCGCGGTGTCCGGTTCCAGTTTGAGTGTAAGCATGACCAGCGGGATCGCCCACCGGACTGCCGAGAGTCGCCGCGCTTCCTCGAGACGGTGGCAGACCGCCTTGGGCTGGGTGACCAGTCGTCGGCAGGCGACCCGGACCAGCGCCCCGAACCGGCGCGGGCCGATACCCTCGGCCATCTCGTCGAGTCGGTGTTTGGTCTCCGGATCGAAGCGCAGCGCGATGGGATCACCCACCGGGATCCGCCCTGGCCTCGACTCCGTCATCCCCGCTCTTCCTCCGCTCGTGCACATGGTTGTGCCCCGACGTCGGGGGGGGGGGCGGATTCCAGCGGTCGTCGCAACACGCATGGTTTGGTAAAGCCTAGTGCTGATCGTGAAATTTCGTTCGCGTACGCATCATCGTCATACATCCCGCCGGGCGCCCGCTTGGCGGGCACTTCGAGTGCTTCCGCGCACGGTTTCCGGTTGCGGATGGTTGAGGGCTATTACCCCAGTGCGCGTGGCCGCACCCCTCGCGGACGAGTAGTCACCTTCGAGGACAGCCAAAGCCTGAATGCTTCGGCCGTCGCTTCCTGCAAAGTCGTCCCACGGGTGGCTACTTCGATCTTCACCTGCTGCAGCAAGTCTGGGTCCAAGCGGGCGGAGAACTGCGCACGCGTCGTAGCACCTACGGACATTGGAGCAGACCTGGACGAAGTCGTCGATTCGAGTGATCGGGTGGCATGCTCGATGAAGTAACCGATCTTCCTGTGGAACTCGCTGGCGTGCTCGTCCTTCAGGTCGATTTCATACTCGACACCGTTGACCGCGAAGGTGATCTTCTCACCTTCGTCGCCGAACACTGTCCCGTCGATGTCGTCAACGAGTTCGACAACCCTCTTACGAGCCACAGTGCCCCCGATTCCTCGTGTATGTCTCGATACAGTTCTAGCGCAGAGTACTGGGAGCTGCGCGACAAGGGGGTGAACGTCGTCGAGCGCGACGGGTCCGTCCGCCAAAGCGGTGTTGCCGTCGCTACCCGATCGCCAGCGAAGTCGGTTCGGTAAGGCGTCGGAAGATGCCATGGCCTGGGCCGATCAGTGTGGCGAGTCGTTCCGCCGGGATGTCCCATCCGAGGACTTTCCTGGGTCGATCGTTGAGTTCAGCGGCCACTTCGTCGAGGTGGGCACGAGGGAAGCGCACGCCGCTGGCGTCGCCCTCCGCTTCCCCGCCGCGCCAGCGTTCTACCTGGCACGATAAACCCAAACCCGCCCATTCCTGGGCGGTGAGAGCAGCGAGGAGACCCGTATATGGCATTGCCCGTCATGACCCCCGAGCAGCGTGCACAAGCACTGGAGAAGGCCGCGGTAGCGCGGAAGGCGCGGACCGAACTACTGTCCGCGGTAAAGGCCGGTGACCTCACGATCGCCGGCGTCCTCGCAAAGGCGGAGACGGACGAAATCGTGAAGAAGACCAAGGTATCAGCCCTGGTCAAAGCTCTGCCAGGCGTCGGAAAGGTGCGGGCAACGCAAATCCTCGAGGAGCTGTCGATCGCTGACACCCGCCGGATCGGTGGGCTGGGCACCAATCAGCGGCAAGCACTCCTCGACATCACCGCCTGACCCGGCGAGGACCGGAAGAATATCGGCGGCCGCGGGGCCGTTGAAAGACGCGACGGTGTTCGACGGGCACCGTCACCCTGGCCGGATCAGACCTACAGTGCGTAGCGTGCCCGAGCAGGTAACGAAGCCCGGCTTCCCACGTCAAGGCCCTCGAAGGGACGGGTCGAGACCGGCTTGCTGCCCTGCGTCAGCTCCGTCGATTCACACTGCCCGAACCCTCAGGTCGACACCTCGTGTCGAGCGGGACCGTCTGGGGTAAGGCGTGGATCAGGGGTGCCCGGTATTCCGGAGTATCGGTCGTGTTCAGGCCGCGTCGGTTCAAGAACGGAGCCGGCGCGGCCGCCTCGTGTCGAAATTGGGTCAGTGCGCTGCGTCGAACGCTTCCTGGATGTCGGCGGGGATCCGGCCGCGTGCGGAAACTTCGTAGCCGTTCGCAACCGCCCACTTCCGCACCTCCCCGGCCTGCGACCGGGATCGCGCCGAGCCGGCCTGTGCGGTCCGGCGACGCTTGCGGCTCCCGACCTTGGTGGCATGGTCGATGTAGAAGTCCATCGTCTTGAGGAATTCGCGGGCGTTCTTCGTCTTGAGGTCGATCTCGTAGTCGACACCGTTCACTGAGAACGTGATGTGCTCGCCCTTGCCGGCCTCGATGACACTGCCGTCGATGTCGTCGACCTGCTCCACGACCACTTTCCGCGCCACCTTGAACTCCTTCTGCCTTAGTTACAGCCAGGCAGACACTACTGCCCCGGCGTCAGAAAGCTACTGGGTTCAATCCGCGCAGGAGGTGAACCACAGCGGGGCGGCGGGTCAGGGCGGACAATCGGCGAATGGGCCATGCTGACCGGGGGCTGTTTGCCCCGCTGTTTGCCCCGATATTGGCGACCCTGGCCGCACCGCCCGAGGGTGAATTCAGCGGATCCTGGGCGGCGGAGATCAAGTACGACGGCTGCCGACTGCTGGCCTCTGCCGGTGGCCGGAGCGATCCGGTTCTGGGGTCGCGGAATCTGAACGTGGTGACGTCGTCGAATCCGGAACTGGTCGAGGCCTTGGCGGACGCTTTCGGTGCCGCCGCCGGGTGGTGTTGGACGGGGAGGTTGTGGCGTTGGGGGCCGATGGGCGGCCCTCGTTCGGCCGTTTGCGACGCCGCGTGAATGTGGTGCGCCCGTCGGCGGTGCTGCGCCGGCAGGTCACAGTCAGCTTCTTCGCTCGCCAGCGTGCACCCACCAGGGTCTCGGGTCTCGGCGCTCGTCCCGAAAGCGGATCGCTGCGGTGACGCCCGCGCATCACCCAGGGTTTCGGCACCGGACCTGGGCTGCCGGCGCCACCGGAGTCCCGTGCCGGCCGCCGTCCGACGAGCAACGCAGGGTCGGGGTGTGCGCCGCGAGTGTTTGCACCTCGCATCATCAGGGAAAGTCGGCACAATGACCGACGAACGGGACCCGGCTCGGTCCGACGACGATCACACGGTGGCCCTGCTCGCCCGCACCCGTACCCAGTGCCAGGAATGCTCGGACGTCGTCGGCGTCGCCGGCGCGGCCGTCGCCGTGTTCGCCACCGACACCACCCGGGACCTGGTGTACGCCACCGACATCACCGCCGAACGGATCGACGAACTTCAGTTCATCCTGGGTGAGGGCCCCGGCCTGACCGCGTACCGCTCGTCGGTGCCCGAACTACACCCCGAGATGGCGGATCCCGCCGTAACGACACGGTGGCCGATGTTCGTCCCCGAGATAGTCGACCTCGGTATTCGCGCCGTCTTCGCGTTCCCACTGCGGTTGGGGGACGGCGCCCGTGTCGGGGTCCTCGAGCTCTACCGCACCCAGCCCGGTCGGCTCGATGCCCGGTACTGTCGGGCCGCTGCGGACTACGCCGCTGTCCTCGGCCCGACGGTGGTCGAGGAACTCGATCCCTCGCGTAATCCGTCGACAGTGATGGATCCTGCCCTGGTTCCGCGCGGCAATGTGCACGTCGCAGCCGGAATGATGGCCGCGCAGCTGCGGGTGTCTCCCGCCGATGCCCTCGCCCGACTGCGGGCGATGGCGTTCGCACAACACCGCAGGATCACGGTGCTCGCCCAGGACATCATCACCGGCCGCCTCGAATTCCGCCCCGAGGATTCCGGCAGCAACTGACCTTCCCCGACGGCATTGCATTTCCTGGACCCTTGCCGGGACTGCTCGGAGGCGACAACGTGATGGGCGATCCACGGCAGCGACCCTGTCGCGACCGACAACCGTCCCGGCAGGTACCTGACCCATGTCGGGGTCCTCAGCAAGGTTACTATGCCGACGAGCTGGCCTGATGTACGGAATTCGGCAGGCCGCGGAATCGCCCATTCGGCCGTCAGGGTCGGTCGGGGCCGAGGTCGACGATTTTCGTCGCCACCTCTGCCAGTGGTGTGTTCGAGTCCTGGGAGAGTTTGGTGAGCATCGCGAACGCCTGGGTGGCGTCGATCCGGAACCGTTCCATGAGCATGCCCTTGGCTTGCCCGATCAGGTCTCTACTGGCCACCGCGGATAACAGTTGCTCTGCTGTGCGGGCCGCGGCGATCGCGATGGCCGCATGAGCTGCCAGGACTTCTCCGATCAGCACCGATTCCTCGTCGAAGGCGTGCGGGGTCTTGGCGAACAGGTTGAGGGCACCGGAGGTGTGGTTACCGGTGTAGAGCTGGAAGGACAGGGTGCTGCGCACTCCGGCGTCGAGTGCATGCCGGGTGAACCGTGGCCACCGGCGTTCGTCGGTGAGGTCATTGCTGCGGGTCATCCGGGCATCGAGGGCGGCATCGACACACGGGCCTTCACCGAGACGCTGCTGTAGGGCGTCCATCTGTTCCGGTAGCTCGGAGGTCGCGGCGTGCGATTCGAACCTCTTACGGTCGGCGATCATCAAGATGTCGGCGCTGTCGGCGCCGGGAATCATCGACACCGCGGTGTCGGTGATGCCCCGCAGAGTGATGTCGAGATCGGACGACACCGCCCAACCCCGGGCGACGTCGGCCATCAATCGACCCAGGTCTTCGTGGTCGAGGGAAGTCATGTGCTGCGCCCTTCGAAATTTGTGAGTGCGGGGCGCTCGCCGCGTTCCCGGGCCCGGGTGGGCGCATGAAACCGGCAAAGAACGAACCGGAGGCGTATGGCGACGCCTCTACTTCGACCCTACGTCGCCCGAGCCGATCCGCCCGCGAATTCACGCCGAGGGAAGTCGATTGCCTGTCAACGCTGTTGTGCCCGTAGCCGGTCACATGAGGTCACATCGTCACATTCGGGTCCGGGCGGGTCCGAGTGCTGCTCGAGATCGATGACGGAGCGGGACCCTGGGCGTTCCGTATACGCACGTCGGGCGGGTCCCCTGACCCAGAGGGGACCCGCCCGCGAGCACGAACCACCTGGTTACCAGGCGTGCATGGTTGCGCGGTAAAAATGTGGCCTCGGCGTCAGGAGACATTTCCCGCCTGACGCAGGCCCACCGCGGCTGAGCCCACTGTGGGGGCTTTGCTGTGCGTGGGTGCCTACAGCTCGTGCTGGGCGCCACAACCGAGAGGTGGAATCTTCTCTTCCGGTCCGACCTTGGTCCGTCGTGGATCCGTACCTCCGGTCTACGCCGCATTACCAGTTAAAGCAACAGTAAAATACGGTTCTTCATTGCACGAACTCGCGACATGAGCACCCCGACCGCCGACCCGCACCCTGGTCAAGCACCAACCCTGGTAGATGCGGCCTGCATTCGGCGGCAGCATGCGTGAAGATCGCCCGCCGGTTCGCGGTCGTGCGGGTCCGAAAACACGAGAACACCCCTCAGCGTTGAGGGGCGTTCGTCGTGGGTGGGTGGGCGCGCAAGGCTGGAAACCTCTGGTGGGGCTACCTACAGGGGTATTTACGCCCCGGAGACCTCCTACACGAACCGCTTCCCGCGGCTACTGCCTTGGGCACCCCTATTATGCCGGTTGCCGGTTGCCTCGATGAACCGCTGTATTTCAGTTGCCGATCTGGTCGGGCAATTTTCGGGTGATGATGTGTCGTGCATCGGTGAGTATCGAGCCGACCACTTCCTCGCAGCTGCCGATCTCGTGGATCAGGCCCTGGGCCTGGCTGGCCCACCACATGCCGCCGTCGACGTCACCGTTGCGGTACACCTGTTCGCGGCCGCGGGCACCGCTGGCCAGGTGGGCGATGTCGTCGAACGTCGCATCCGGCTGACGGGAGAGGGTCGCGATTTCTTCGGAGACCGAGTTGCGGGCGACGCGAGCGGAGTTGTGGAACTCGCGGAAGACGATGACGGTGTCGCGTTCGGTGTTGTCGACGATCTGTTGTTTGACGTTGTGGTGGATGGGCGCCTCGGTGGTCGCCATGAATCGGGTGCCCATGTTGACGGCGGATGCGCCGAGCGCGAGGGCGGCGACGAGTCCTGCGCCGGTGGCGATTCCGCCGCTGGCGACGATCGGGATGGACAGGGCCCGGGCGGCGGCCGGGATCAGCACGAGTCCGGTGACGTCGTCCTCGCCGGGGTGGCCGGCGCACTCGAAACCGTCGATACTGACCCCTTCTGGGTGAGTACCCGGACTGGTTACGCGCGGCCCGGAAGGTCCGTGTTCTGAGCTGACCTGAAAGATCCGGCCACTGGTAAGCGATCACCGTTCGGTGTGTTCGATCCTCGATCGGCATGCCACGAGTGTGTGGGTGCCTTCGGCTATGTTCCGTCGTAGGGATGACCAATGGCCGACATTGGTCAGGGAGGAGACAGATCATGGTGACTTTTGTAGCCGTCGCGCTAGGGATTCTCATGCTGGGAGGGGCCAGCTACCGGCTTCGAATTGTGGCGCGGGGATGGAATGACAGGGCACGAGCGGAGAACCTCTCCATGGGCCGCCTGGATGGTGCTCGTGGCGTTCTACGGGGTGTGTTGCCTGTTCGTCGTTGGCGCAAGGGTGTTCGACAGTGAGATGACCGGTGTCTCTGCCACTGTTTTTCTCGTTGCGATGGTGGCCACGGCTGTTGTGGGGGACTTTGCGGTGGCAAGTCTTCTCACGCGCCGGCGGGCGTGGTCGGCGGATAACAAACGGCGTGCCGAGTTCGGATTACCCCGCCGCCACTGGATTTAGCAGCTCGTACAGGGCTGTGTCAGTGAGCTTGTCGACATTCTCGACCGCGAAGAACCCGGCGTTGTCGACGAGCCGGCCGGTCAGGGTGTCGAGCCCGCTATTGCACCTACGAAGAACTTTCGAACACTGGGATATCGAGACAGCTACGGAACGGTCCGCGATCCCTTAGGCCTCTGCGCACTATGCTGGCGTGCCACCCTTCAGATCCTGCATGTGTATCGAAGCTGGCAGCTTTGTAAAGATAATTCAAGATTAGTGCCGTCACCGCCAAAACCCTGTCGCTGATCATCTTCATGATGAACCGTTCCGCGGATTCGAAACTTCGTTCTGGTGGAATAATTCCGCCTGCCGGAACGAAGCGTGTCGACGAATGTGAACTACCTCACGATAAGGCTTCTGCTTAATTCGATTGGAGTTCATCAATGTCCATGACAGCCGCCGGCGGCCAACAGGCTGATACCGCCTCGCCGCCCAACTATCCGTTCGCTCGCGAGCCCAAATGTCCCTTCGACCCTCCGGTCGGTGTGCGTCACGAGGACCAAATGCCGAAGGAAGTCAGCCTCTGGGACGGTCGTACCGCTTGGTTATTCACTCGGCACGACCATGTTCGAACGCTGTTCGCTGACCCCCGCGTCAGCCATGACACCAATAGCCCCGACTATCCCCATGAAAGCGCAGGCTTCCGAGAACGTGCTCATCAGGGCCAGAGCTTCGTCAACCAGGATGACCCCGAGCACGCCCGCGGGCGTCGGATGGTCAATGCGGGGTTTGTCGCCAAGCGTGTGCGTGCGATGCGCGAACCTATCCAAACGCAGGTAGACCAACTCATTGACGACATGCTCGGCGGCCCCAAGCCGGTTGATCTTGTGTCCGCGTTCGCCCTGCCAGTCCCGTCGCTGATGATCTGTCTGCTACTCGGCGTGCCACCAGGGGAGCAAGGCCGCTTCCAGACTGTTGTTGGTCAGTTAATGCGCCAAGACACTCCCCCCGAGACGGTGAACAAGGCACAGGGTGAGCTTTTCGAGTACCTGGAAGAGCTCATAGCGGAGAAACAGAAGACTCCGAGAGAAGATGTCCTCTCCGATCTCGCGACGAAGAATGTTGCAACAGGCCAGATCACTCCTCGTGAAGCAGCAATCATCGCACGTTTGCTCCTCAGCGCGGGGCACGATACAACAGCCAACATGATCTCGTTGTCGACGGCCCTGCTGCTCCAGCACCCGGATCAACTCGATGAGTTGCGCCAGAGCGACGACCCAGCATTGATGGCCGCTGCCGTGGAGGAGTTGCTCAGGTATCTTTCGATTATCCACAATGGTCCGCGGCGTTTCGCCCTTGAGGATATTGAGCTTGACGGGCATCAGATCAAAGCCGGCGATGGACTCATTCTGTCGGTCGACGGTGCCAACAGATCGCCTGAGTTGTACCCTGCGCCGGATAACTTTGACATCCATCGTCCCCCGACACAGCATCTGGCCTTCGGCTGGGGGCCGCACGGTTGCATTGGGCAGACCCTCGCCCGGCTCGAGTTGCAGATCGCGCTCGGCACCCTAATCCGGCGTATTCCCACCCTCCGGCTGGCCACCGAGGTCACAGAGCTCGACTTCAAACATGACGCGATCGTCTACGGGCTACATTCCATGCCCGTCACTTGGTGAGAAAGGGGCAGATATGAAGATTGGTATCGACGAGTCCGCCTGCATCGGAGCAGGGCTCTGTGTTCTCGAGGCCGAAGATGTCTTCGACCAGCGGGACAACGACGGGGTTGCCATCGTACTGGCCCCGGACCCCGCCCCCGACCGTTTCCCCGCGGTCCGGAAAGCAGCTGCAGTGTGTCCGGTGATGGCCATCAGTGTGGACGAGGACTGATGGGAATGCAGGGGCTTGCAGGAAAGGTAGTGCTAGTCACCGGAGCCGCCAGCGGTATCGGTGCCGCTACTGCGTTCCGCCTCGCGGCCGAAGGCGCCAGCATCGTCGCAATCGACCTTAGCCACGAGAGCGTCTCGAAGGTCATTGCCTCCCTTCCGGGACGCCATCTGGCGATCGGGGCCGATGTTGGTTCCGCAGAGGATACCGCAGCAGCCTTTGAGGCTGCGGTGCGCGAGTTCGGACGCCTCGATGCGTTGCACCTGAACGCGGGCGTTTCTGGCCCTTCCGGGCCTCTGGAGACAATCAGCCTCGCCGATTTCGATGAAACCCTACGGGTCAATCTTCGTGGCGTCTTCGTCGGGCTGCAGGCAGGCTTCAACGAGTTCAACCGGCACGGCTCTGGCGGGTCGATTGTGGTGACCTCCTCGATTGCCGGGCTGCGTGGCGCTCCGATGCTTGCCACTTACTCGGCCACCAAGCACGCACTTCTAGGGCTCGTGAAGAGTGCGGCAGTCCAAGGTGCTGGCACGGGCATCAGGGTAAATGCAGTCGCACCCGGACTGATCGACACGCCCATGCAGAACGCCTCCGGTGTCAAGCCCAAGTCAGGCATGGCTGGGTTCTCACAGATTACTAACCCCACAGGTCGTGTCGGTAGCCCGGAGGAGGTCGCTGCGCTGGTTGCGTTCCTGCTCAGTGACGAAGCCCCCTTCCTCACCGGTGCGATCATTCCTATCGACGGTGGAGCCGTAGCCGACAGCCCGCACAAGCCGGTCCTGACACTCTCGCCCAAGGACTGAATCCACCACAGAGGAGACGATCACTGGCATTGCAGACCCCGCAGAATCGTCCTGGTTCGCGGGATTTCTCCTCCCCGAGAAAAAAGAAGTCCTGGACCTGCTTCTGCAGGTCCAGGACTTCTTCGTTTTGTTTGGCTAGCAGTACGGTCCCATGGTCAGCTGCGCGGAGCAGTATCCCTATGGTGGCGGGTGATCCGGGTTAGTAGCGGCGATCCCGGTAGGGGGACATCTCCGTTGGCTGGCCGCGGCGGAACCGTCTAGGGCGTGTCTGCTAAATCGCGAGGCGAAGATGGTTCATGGTGGACAGGTGACTCGTTCAGGTGTGATTTCCGATGACTTGTGGGAGGTGCTCGCGGAAGTGATGCCCACGTCGTGTCCGCGGCGTGGTCGGCCATGGAACGACCACCGCGTGACACTCGAGGCGATCTGCTGGCGGTTCCGGACCGGTTCCCCATGGCGGGATATTCCCGACGAGTTCGGTGCCTGGCAGTCGATCTGGGAACGACACAAGCGCTGGTCGATCGACGGAACCTACGAGGCAATGTTCCGCGCCGTGCATGCGGTCCGTGATGTCGACGATGAGGCGTTGGCGGCTCTGGTCTCGATCGACTCGACCAGCGTGCGTGCCCATCAGCATGCGGCGGGTGCTCCAGCTCCCAGATCCACAGGGGGCTGAGTCGAATTACACGTTTGCGGGCGAGCCCACCGATCACGCCCTGGGACGGTCCCGAGGCGGGTGGACGACGAAGATCCACGCCCTCATCGACGGCACCTGCGCTCCGGTCGCCCTGTTGCTGACTGCCGGGCAGGTCGGCGATAACCCACAGCTGGCGCCGCTGCTCGAGATCTATCCGGATCGGCACGGTGGCACGATGCGGTTGCTGGCAGACAAGGCGTACTCCCATCCTTCGACTCGAAACTTCCTGCGGGAAAAGCGCATCTCGCACACGATTCCGGAACGATCCGATCAGATTGCACGACGGAAGGAGAAAGGTTCCCGAGGCGGGCGACCACCGGCCTTCGACCCGGCGCTCTACCGACACCGCAACACCGTTGAGCGGGGTTTCAATCGACTCAAGCACTGGCGCGGTATAGCCACTCGGTATGACAAGTACGCCATCACTTACCTCGGTGGCGTACTCCTCGCCTCAACAGTCACAACGCACCGTCTGCGCAATTAGCAGACAGAACCTAGTCGACGGCGACAGTGGAGGACGGACGATGGCCATGGCAGGACTTCTGGTTGCGACTCTTCGCCCATGGCCAGGACCCGCCGCAGACTTGCGGCACCGACACATACATGCTCTGACAAAGCCGATCGGTGGATCGATGATGAGGTGTGCCGCGGAGTGGATGGGTGAAGCCGGTCTCGGATCGGCGGTTGTCGGATGTGGTGTCGGTGGGGTTGTTGACCAGGGTGTTTCCCGCGTCCTTGGTCGATGAGGTGATCGCGGAATGCGGTCGTCGGGAGCAGCGAAGTCGGACGTTGACCGCTCGCGTGACGGCGTATTTCGCGATCGGCATGGCATTGAATTCGGAAGGCTCCTACGAGGAGGTCTTCGAGCAGCTCACCGATGGTTTGTCGTGGTCGTCGAGCTGGTCGCAGTCCTGGTCGCCGCCGACGAAATCGGCTATATTCCAGGCGCGTTCACGTTTGGGATACGAACCGGTGCGGGAGCTGTTTCGCCGGGTTGCACGGCCTCTTGCCGACACCGATACCCCCGGATCCTGGCTCGCGGGGCGCCGGTTGGTGGCCCTCGACGGGACCTGCCTCGACCTGCCCGACACACCGGCCAAACGCCGAGCACTTCGGGCGGCCGGCATCGAGCCGCGGCGAGAAGTCCGCGTTCCCGCAGGCACGGTTGGTGGCGGTCGCCGAATGCGGCACCCACGCGGTATTCGACGCCGCGATCGGACCGTGCCGCACCTCCGAGCGGGAGCTGGCGCACGATCTGATGGACACCCTCGAACCCGGGATGCTGCTGCTCGCCGACCTCGGCCTCTACGGGTTCGACATGTGGACCCGGGCCGCCGCCACCGGCGCCGACCTGCTGTGGAGGGTCACATCGACCCTCTCACCTCGACACCCTCGAGACCCTCGAGACCCTCGAGACCCTCGAGACCCTCGACGACGGATCCTAGTACTGCAACGACAGTTTGTGATGTCGACGTTTGTAGTGGCTGGCGCGCGCTCTGGCCTGGCTGGCGCGACGCCAGTTCGACCAGTGCCAGACATGGACGAGGGCGTGTTGCACCGGACAGGCGATGCGGTTGAACAATCGCCGGATTTCGTTGATTGTCAATGGTATTAGATCCCGGGTACCGGCTGAAGATCCCCTTTTTGAGCGCCGCGGCGCAGGATCGTCAGGAAGGCGGCGGCGGCCATCGACAAGGTGATGTGCCGGTACCAGGCCGGGTACCCGCGCACCTGGTAGTGGTCGAGTCCGGTCTCATTCTTGGTGGTCTGGAAGCACTCCTCGATCGCCCAGTGACTGCCGGCCACCCGGACCAGTTCGGCGGGTTCGGTGTCGGCGGGGCCGTAGCAGATGTAGTAGGCAATCTCGTCGGGGTCGGTGATCGACCGTCGAGCCGGCAGCCAGTGACCGCGACCGCGTTCTCGCAGTGGCCGGATGTCGACGACGGCCCAGTCGTAGACCCGGGGTCCGTGGGCGCCGTCGCCGCAGTTGATCCGCTGCCACGCGGTCGTCGGCAGGTCGGCGATCACGGCGTGGGCTCGGCGCTGGCGCAACTCCATCGAGATCACCATCTGCGACTTCGGGACGGCGAGAACATGGGCCGCACCGCGGGATTCGAGCCAAAGCCGGAGCTTGCCGACCTGCCCGTAGGCCTCGTCGCCGGTGAACCATCCGAACGGCATCCCGGCGTCGAGGGCGCGTTCGATCATCGTCTGCGCCAGTTCGGGTTTCGTTGCGAAGGCCACCTCGTCGTCGATCCCGGCGGCCCGGCAGCGATCGCGGTCCTCGGTCCAGACCTTCGGTAGATACAACTCCCGATCGATCAGCGCCCGACCCCGGTCGGAGGCGTAGGCGAGAAACACCCCGATCTGGCTGTTCTCGATCCGCCCGGCCGTGCCGGAATACTGCCGGGCCACCCCGGCCGAGCGGGTGCCCTTCTTCAAAAACCCTGTCTCGTCGACGATCAACACGCCCTTGTCGGCGTCACCGATCGTCTCGACCACGACCTCACGCACGTCGTCGCGGAGCCCCTCGCAGTCCCAGGAGTAGAAGTTCAGCAGCCGCTGCATGCCCTCCGGGCCCGCATCACCGGCCGCTTCCGCCAGTGTCCATCCATTCTTGCGTTCGACCTCACCGAGCAGCCCCCGCATGTACGCGCCCATCCGCCGCCGCGACTCCACCCGCGAAAACCGGTGGGCGAACCGCGCACAGAACGCGGCGAACCCCGCCGACCACTCCAGCATCTCTGACTGCACCGTAGATCAATTACCACAACGGTCCCGTTAGTCACAAACTGTCGTTGCAGTACTAGCTGGCACAAATCGTCCCGACCTCCGGCACGGATCGGCAGCAGCGCACACCGCTCACGATGCGCGTGATCGACTACACCCTCGACGACGGACGGGAAAACCCGGAGCAGTACCGACTGCTGACCACGATCCTCGACCCCTCCGACGCACCCGCGGAAGAACTCGCCCTCGCCTACGCCCAGCGCTGGGAAATCGAGAACACCTTCGACGAACTCAAAACCCACCAACGCGGCGCCCGCGCCGTCCTGCGGTCGAAATCCCCACCGTTGGTCCGCCAGGAAATCTGGGGGCGCCTGTGCTGCCACTACGCCATCCGCACCCTGATGCGCGACGCCGCAACCGCCGGCCGTCACGACCCCGACCGGATGTCCTTCATCGCCGCCCTGCGGATCACCCGACGATCGCTGTCCCACCGTTCTTTTTCCCCCTCATAACCACACTGCAGTCAACCGGCTGTGGGATCAGGGCATCGCCAAACTACTGCGCCGCGTCAACCCGGCACGCCGACTCCGAGCCAACCCCCGCGTCGTCAAACGCAAAGTCCTCAAATGGGCCGCCAAACGCGCGCACCACCAACACCATCCGCAGCCTACCCAGTCACCGTTATGCACCATCCGTGGACGCTAACTGAACGGTATTGAGGCTAAAGTGCTTGTTGACGGCGGCGCTGGATCCATGCCCGGAGCCGGGTCAGTCCTATCTATGCGTGGAACAAGTGAGTGTTCACGGCATGACGACAACCGCCTTGATGACCTCGCCCTCGCCTGACAGCTTCTCTGCTTCGTTGAGTTCAGCGAAGTCGAAGCGTCGAATCAGACGGTCCACCGGGAACTCGCCGGCCTTCCACATATCGATGAGTTGTGGAATGAACGTCCTTGGCACAGAGTCGCCCTCGATGATCGAGACCAACGCCTTCCCGTCCATAGCCCCCGATCCGAGGACGAGGTCACCCAGTTGCACCGCGACGGTGCCGCACATGCCACCGGATCGTAGTGACGCGAGCGCAGTCAAGATGACCGACGGGACGCCGGTGGTGTCGAACGCGAAGTTCGTGCCCCCGCCGCTGAGAGTCTGAATCTGGTCGGCCAGGTCGTCGACGGATCCTACGAAAGTGTCGGTGGCGCCCAGTTCCTTCGCCAGGTCGAGGCGGGACTCGTGAAGGTCGACCGCGATGATGCGGGTGGCCCCAGCTGCCTTGGCGGCCATGAGCGCGGACATACCGACCGGCCCCACCCCGAAGATGGCGATCGAGGCGCCTGCGGAAACCCGCATGGTGTTGAGTACGCTCCCGGCGCCGGTGATCACCCCACATCCCAGAGGGGCCAGAACGGTTAGGTCCAAGTCGTCGTCTACTACGACTACGCTGCGGGCGTCCACCACAGCCCTCGTGGCGAACGACGATTGGCCGAACCACTTAGCTCCGACGGGCGAACCCTGCGAGTCAGTGGCGCCGACTCCGCCAGAAATGGAACGTCCGAACAGGTTGAGTTCCGCGAACTTGGCGCAATATCCCGGGTGTCCTGACTGGCATTCAGGGCAGGACCCACAGTGTGCAAACGACATCACAACGTGGTCCCCGACCGCCACGTCGGTGACGTCGGCACCGACCCACTCGACCACTCCGGCGCCCTCGTGTCCGGTCACCAGAGGCGGCTGGACGGGAAACCCGGTCATGCGTGGCAGCGCGTCGGTGTGGCACAGGCCCGAGGCACGTACCGCCACGACGACCTGGTGCGGGCCCGGGTTGTCCAGGGTGACGGTCTCAATGGTGTACGCGCCCTCGGGGTCACGCAGGACCGCAGCTTCGACGTCTTTCAACATTCGTTCCTCCATGGGGTCGTGGTTGGTCCAACTTCTCGCGTCTTTGGCGACGCAGGTGCTGGCGACATCACCAGCTGAAGACGTGGGATTCAGGATTAACGTCTGTTCGAGGCGCATTCCTGTCCGCGTTACCGGGGACGAGCCGTCACCACGCAGCTTTGAGGTTGCTGAACGAGCGGGAGAACGCGTATGACACCGACACGTCCGATTCATTCGGCAGGTGCAGGCCTGGCATCCGGCGCAGCACCTCCTCGAGCACGATCTGCATCTCCAGTCGCGCCAAGGGGGCGCCCACACACCTGTGGATGCCGTATCCGAACGCCAGGTGGTGGTTGGTGGCACGGTCGAGTCGGAAATCTTCCGGGTTGTCGAACACGTCGGGGTCACGGTTGGCAGCCGCGAACAGCAGCATGACGCGCTCCGCCTCCGGGATCTCAGTGCCGTTGACCGTAAGCGGTTCGCGAGTCATTCGACCCAGCCCCGGCAGGGGAGGCTCCAGACGCAACGCTTCCTCGACTGCCTTACTGATTGCGTCCGGGTCGGTGATCAGGTGGTCACGCAGCTGCCGGTCTCGAGCCACGTGATACAGCATTCCACCGAGTGCACCCACCGTCGTCTCGTGACCCGCTGCCAGCAGGAGAAAGGACAGTGAGATGGCCTCCTCGCCGTTGACGGGCCGGTCGGCCACCTTTACGTTGAGAATGTCGGTCAGCAGGTCGTCAGTTGGGGTTTCTTTGCGGGACTCCAGCTGCCCGGAGAGATAGCCGACGAGCTCGTTCACCGCAGCCATCGCACCCTGGTAGTCACCCTGCTCACCTAGACGGAAGTACTCACTGTTCTTCGCTCGGAAGAACGGCCAGTCCTCTTCTGGCAGGCCAAGAATCGACCCAATGACCAGGGCCGGAACTGGTGCTGCGATTGCTTCGGCCAGGTCCGCGCGCCCATCGTCGATGACCTCGTCGATGCACTCGGTGACGATTGCCCGTACGGCGGCTTCCATCTTCCTGATTCGCTGTGGGGAGAACCACGGCTGCATCTGGCGACGCCAATCCCGATGCTCGGGTTCGTCCTGTTCCAGACACAGCGACGGCGGATTCGGTGCCGGCGGAATCGTGACGCCGCTCGCACTGCTGACCACGGATGCGTTCATCGCAGCTTCACGTACGTCGTCGTATCGCGACAGGAGCCAGAAGCCACCGTGCGCGTCTGTGTGCGCGACTGGACATCGGTCGCGCAGTTCAGCGAAGTACGCCGCCGGCTGCTTCGCTACCTCCGGCTCGCCGAGACGGAAGGCAATTTCGGCTTTCCCGTCTCGGCTTTGATCCTGATTCTGGGGTCGGGCTTGGCTGGTCATGGCAACCCTTCTCTCGTCGAGTACCGCACGAGTGTGACGGGTGACACAGCTTCGAGTAGCGCGATTGTTCCGCCACTCGGAACGGATCTTTTCCGTTGCGTGGAACGACTGGCCGCAGAACGCTATTTGACGGGTTTCACTTCCTCGTGCGTTGTCGCGGATGTCACAGAAGCTTTTTCCGGATCCTCGACCACAGCCCCTTTACCTCGACAGTCGGAGAGCAGACACATGCATGAGAACGAGTTGTTCATCGGAGGACGTTGGGTGACCTCGCGGGGGGCCGGGAAGTAGATGTACTCTCCCCTCATTCCGAGGAGCCGATCGCGAAGGTCACCCTCGCCTCAGTGGCGGACATCGACGCTGCTGTCGCCGCAGCCAGGGCCTCGTTTGATTCCGGCGTTTGGGCCGAGACCGACCCGGCCGAGCGGATACGGCTTGTGTCTGTGTTCGCGGACCTCTATCAGGAGCGGATCCCTGAGATCTCGGAGACGATCTCAAAGGAGATGGGTTCGACTATCACCTTCTCCAATCTCGCTCAAGGCCCAGCTTCCTGGGCCATCATCGCGACGATGGTGCAACTCGCCCAGGGAATCCAGTGGGAGGAGTCTCGGCCGAGCGCCATGGCAGGTGACATCGTTGTCCGGCGAGAGCCGGTCGGCGTCGTCGCCGCCATCGTCCCGTGGAACTTCCCCCAGGGTCTGGCGATGCCCAAGCTCGTGGGTGCGCTCCTGACTGGCTGCTCTGTAGTTCTCAAGCCGGCGCCCGAGTCCGCACTCGACGCACTCATCCTGGCGGAGGTCGTCGAGAAGGTCGGGTTTCCCGAAGGCGTCGTGTCGATCGTGCCCGCCGACCGTGCCGAAGGAGCCCATCTAGTCGCACACTCTGACGTGGACAAGGTCGCCTTCACCGGGTCGACGGCCGCAGGCCGCATCATCGGTGCAACCTGCGGTGAGCAGATCAAGCGTGTCAGTCTCGAACTCGGCGGGAAGTCAGCCGCTGTCATCCTCGACGACGCCGACCCAGCGGCCGTCGCCGCTGGGCTCAAAATCGCCGGCTTGATGAATAACGGACAGATCTGTGCAGCGCAGACCCGCATCCTGGTGCCGAAATCGCGCGCCAGCGAGTACATCGACGCCATCGCCGACATGATGCGAAAGCTTGTCGTGGGGGACCCCAACGATCCTGCCACCGAGATTGGCCCCTTGGTCTCGAAGCGGCAGCAGGAGCGCGTGACCGAGTACATCGACGTCGGTATCAGCGAGGGCGCAAAGGTCGCAGTCGGGGGCCCCGGGCTTCCGGAACACCTCGACCGCGGCTGGTATGTGAAGCCGACGCTGTTCGTCGACGCGGTCAACAGCATGCGGATCGCACGTGAGGAGATCTTCGGTCCGGTGCTCACCGTCATCGGGTACGACGACCTTGACGAAGCGATCGCGATCGCGAATGACAGCCCTTATGGCCTGGCGGGGAGCGTGTGGACGATGGACGACGACACTGCGATGACTGTCGCGCGTCGGCTCCGCACCGGGTCCGTCGGCATCAACGGGTACGGCGCCGATCTCAATGGCCCGTTCGGCGGTTACAAGGCCTCCGGTATTGGCCGTGAGCATGGTCGCGAGGGGCTCGAGTCGTACCTAGAGCTCAAGCAAATCACCCCGCCTTCTGCCGGGGTCACTCTCGGCTGATTCCGGCCAACCTTAGGTCGCTTCGATGCGTTCGTCGAACCATGTCGGCAGATCGTCGCCTCTTGACTGAGGACTACATGCCCCATAGTCCAGGCCGATGCTGGCAACCGAAAGTCCGTCGGTGGCGCGTTCGGTGAGGAGGCCATCAGCCTCGCGATGCTGGTGGCCTCTTCCACCCGGAGGCCAGGCAGCCAGGTGGAGCGGGCCCGGCCACACATGAGCCGATCTGCTCTTCCGCTGCCGACATGGCCTTGAGGTAGCGGTGGAGTGATTGCGACTGGGCTCGGTCGTCGGGACCGTCGGCAAGGCTGTCATCGACGGCGGGACACCAATAGTCCCCGCGGCCGACAGTCGCTGATTCAGAGTCGTCGGCGACATACACCAAGATTGTCAATTCTCGACGCAACCGGGGTGATCAGTGGTGTGCTCACGAAGCCCCAGCGTTCCGTCCGGCGCGTGCGCCGAATCAGACCGACCGTACTTCGAGTACACGCCTGCGTAGCCGAGTGTGAGGGTCTCACGATCGACGCAAACCGGGCGATGCTGCAGGGTGAACAGGTCGCAGCCGTGCTCCCCACGTCAATGTTCGCGACGGATGTCATCGTGATTAGTCACGAAATTACTCAGGCGAGATGAAGACGTCGCCGTTGTCGTTGACATGCACTGGGTAGGTCGTCATGGCAACCGTGGCGGGGAAGCACAGCGCTTTGCCGGTGCGGAGGTCAAAACGGGCCATGTGCAGCGGGCACACCACCTCGTCGCCTTCCAGCTCGCCTTCACTGCCCAGCGACCACTGTTCGTGCGTACACGAGTCCTGGGTGGCGAAAAACTCTCCCGCTTCGGTGCGGAACAGGGCCACTGAGTTCCCCCCGACGTCGACTGTCATCGAAGTGCCCGGCTTAAGCGCGTCCCGCGAGCATGCCCGGATCATCAGGACTTCCCGTGCGGTGTCCAGGGCCAGTACTTCGCAGTAGCTCCGCCGTCGACTGTGATGTTCGTGCCGGTCATCATCATGGAGTCGTCGGAGGCCAAGAACACCACGGCAGGTACGTAGTCCTCTGGGCTTGGCAAGCGTTTGAGTGGCATCTCGGCAAAAAAGTCCATCTGGTACTGGCTCGGTGCGGCAGGTTCGGCCAGATTGCGTAGCAGATCGGGATCGGTGGGCATTGTCGCCGTCGGGGTGAATCCATTGACGCGGATACCGAATTCAGCGAGCTCCATTGCAACGGATCGGGTGAAGTTGATCAGACCGCTTTTGCCCGTGCAGTATCCGACGTTGCCCGGCTGTCCCTGCCACGCGGCCGTGGAAAGCACGTTGATAATGCTTCCGCCCTCGCCCTTTTCGATCATCGTCTCGGCGACCGCTCGGGTGAAAAGGAATGACCCAGACAAGATGATGTCGGTCTGCCGACGGAATTCGTCGATGCTCATGGCGAGTAGACCCTTGACGTTGAATTGGACCGCGTTGTTGACCAGAATGTCGATCCTGCCCCAGTTCGCCACGGTCTGCTGCACAACCTCGTGAACATGCGCCTGATCGGTCACGTCTCCGGCGTGGGCGACTGCCAGGCCCCCCTCGGCTTGGATCGACGCAGCGCATTGTTTGGCGACCTCGGGGTCGATATCGGTGCATACGACCGCCGCCCCTTCTTTAGCCAGTCCCTTGGCTAAAGTGCCGCCGATGTTGGGACTGGTTCCGGTGACAATCGCCACCTTGCCTGCCAATCGGTTCATTGCAAATCTCCTTTGGGTTCAGGTTGTGCGATCGGCTGCTGGTCCTGAGTGCTGGTTTTCTCGCGCCAGGCCAGGGCCAGTGGGGTCAGCCGCGGGGCCACCCGCAGATTCAGCCATTCGACGGTGCGTTGCCAACTGTCGAAAGCGACGGCGTGCACCGACGGGTCGCCGGAGTCTCGGAAGAAGTCGAAGCCGGCGGAGTAGGAGACGACCGACACGAATGCGTTCGGCAGACTGCGCAGCTGCCCGTGTAGGGTCAGAATTTGCGCTGGTGACACCGAAGGATCGTGGTTGCCGAACATGCCCAGCCAGGGTGTGCGCATGTCCCCGTTCTGGCTGGACAGGTTGATCGTGTCGATGTCTGTCGGCGAGACACTCACGGCTGCGCCGAGTTCCATTGTCATGGCCCCCAGCAAGGCGGCATGGCCGCCGGCCCGGTAGCCGACCAAGCCGATCTGCTCCGGCTCCCAGCCCTCGTCGAGCGCACGGTCGACCACCGCTCTGAGATTTTCGACAACCGCATTGTCGTCCTCGCCGCCATTGGTCACCAAGTCGACGGCGACGGTGGCGTAGCCGTGCTCTGCGAACGCATTCATCGTCTCGCAAGCGTCGATGGACAACCGGCCCGCCGCACACAGCAGCAGAACCAGTCCCCGTGGCTCACCGAGAAGCTGGATCTCGCGCGTGTCCAGTTCGCCACTAGGAGTGGGCAGGCGGGATGTGGTCGGTTCGATGACAGGCAATGTGGTCAGCATTTCCGCTCCTCATTTTGGGACGACGATCTGGCCGATCGCACGGTCCCAGCACTCGTCGTTCGCTCGGGCCCGTAACTCCTGCTTGCGTATCTTTTGGGTGGGGGTACGGGGCAGCTCGTCGATGAACTGGACGAAACGCGGCACCGCGAAACGTGGCAGCCGATCGGCCAGGAACTCCGCTAGAACCTCTTCTGAGAGAGTCGTCCCGGTTCGGCACACCGCAAAGACCTTGATCTCCTGCTCGAACTCCGCAAGGTCGACCGCGACCACCGCACAGTCGACGACATCGGGATGCGCCAGGACCTCGCGCTCCACCTCCACCGACGAGACATTCTCGCCGCGACGGCGGATGGCGTCCTTCTTCCGGTCGACGAAGTAGTAGTAGCCGTCTTCGTCCTGGCGGAGCAGATCGCCGGTGTGGAACCAGCCGTTGCGCCATCCCGCCGCAGTCGCCGCGGGATTTCCGATGTACTCGGCGCACAGCGTCCACGGATATTGGTGCCGGACAACGCATTCACCGGTCTGTCCGACCGGAATCTCCAAGTCGTTGTCGTCGACCAATCGGATGGTGACACCCGGACGAGGTTTACCGCAAGACCTCCGCTCGATCGCCTCGATGTCAGCCCCGGTAGCGATCGCACCACCGATCTCGGTCGAACCGTACGAGGAACGAATCGCGATCCCGAACCGTTCGGTGAACTCGCGATGCTTCGAGTGCACCGGGTTGAGGTAGGCCGTGACGATCGAGCATTGCGCGTCGCTTTCGCGGCGAGGTTGCTGCAAGAGGAAATCGGCCATGGCCGCTACCAGGTATGTGTGTGTGGCACCGACCTTGGTCGCGTCCTCGATGAACGTACTGGCCGAGAAACGGGGCGCGATGTGCGCCTCGCCGCCCAGGATCCACGCTGCGACCACTGCTCCGCTACCGAGCGCGTGGAATAGGGGAGTAGCGATATAGACGACCTCGTCGTCGCCCTTGGTCATCTTCTGAATGCTGTCGGGGTCTGACATGCTGACCAGGTGCGCCTGGGTGATCAGGACTCCTTTCGAGTTTCCGGTGGTACCCGACGTGTAACCCACGAGAACGCCATCCCACGGGTGTGTGGCGACAGGTTCGAGTGACTTGCGCCCGGCGCGCAGGTCACTGAAAGACAGGGTGGGGCGGTCGGTAGAGATCACGTCCCCCCTCTCGCCACCGCGGACGATCAACGTACCGAGAAGTCCGTCATCGGAGCTGGTGAGAGTTTCCAGGTAGCTGTGCTCGACGACTGCGGCGGTGGCCTGGCTGTCACGCACAACATGAGCGAGAATCGAACCGCGATACATCACATTGACCGGCACCCCCACCGCGCCAACAAAATTCAGCGCCGCTAAGCAGATCGCCCACTCGCCGGAGTTGTCCATCATGGTCAAGACACGATCGCCAGCCTTGATGCCGGCCTCGTGGAACGCGAAGGCGAGTCGACAGGCCTCGTCCCACAACTCCTGATAGGTGTACGACTCCTCGGCGCTGCGAACCGCCATACGTCCCGGTCGCTGTGCCAGGTTGGTTCGTAGAATCTCGGTTAACGTCCACCGCGAGTAGTCGTAGTCACCGATCTTCACCTCGGCCGAGTCCCGACTTGCCATGCCTACCGCTCCCCTCGTGTTGTGTTGGTCGCTCTGCTCCTCTGGACTGTTCGGGGTGCGCGAAAAGTTCACAGTCGCCCCTCAAGGAAGCCTCGAAGTACCGCAACGAAGCGCTCGCGGTGCTCGATCTGTGTCCAGTGACCGCATTTGCCGATTCCGTACAGACGTGCATTGGGGATGCGCTCGAAGTAGTAGAGACCGCCTCCCAACGTGACGAAGGTGTCTTCCCGCCCATGGACGAGCAGGGTCTCGTGCTCGATCCCGGCCAGTTGTTCCTCGGTGATCTGCCAGGGATTGCTGAGGTCGAACGTCGCCCGATGCGACCGCTCCACCTCCGGGCGGACCGCCTGCGGAAGCCTGTCCCGCGCAATGTCCTCAAGCCTTCCGCCGAGGATCGCGGGCTCGTAGAGAAACTCCGTCAACAGCTTCGTCATCGCAGCAGGACTCGGATCTTCGTAGAAGTTGACCAGCCCGGGCAGTGAGGGCCCGAGGAACTCGGCCGGTGCGCCGCCGGCCCCCATCAGAACCAGCTTGTCGACGACTTCGGGATATTGCACCGCGGCACCAATTGACCAAATTCCGCCCATCGAGTTGCCAACGACACTCGCCTTCTCGATCCCCAGCTTCTCGAGCAGGGCAACGATGGTGTCGATGCGTAGCTGGGTAAACGGGCCGAGGCCGGCGGGTGGTGGATTCGGGTGAGTGGAGCTACCGAAGCCCAGCACATCGGGAGCGAGGCAGTGGTAGGCATCACCCATATCGGACAGGATAGCTTCCCAGTTCGAGGCACCCGTCGCACCAGGACCCGAGCCGTGCAGGAAGAGAACCGCTGGTGCCTGCGGGTCACCCGACTCGTTGAGGTGGATCTCCACGTCTCCCAGGGCAACCCTCGACACCTTCACTTCGGCTTTCACGTGCCTCACTCCTCTTCATTGATCGACAGCCTGATACTGCGGCCTCGGGCCGATCGCGGCTCGATACCGTTCCGCTCTCTGGAAAAGCGGACACAGTGCGGCGGCTGGCCGGTGTGAACTCGGGGCATGCCACCTACAACCGACCTGGAAGGCCCCCCCATGATCAGGACCGACGATGCCAGTGACACAGTGCTGTGGGAGGTGGAGGACGGAGTCGCAACGCTCACACTCAACCGGCCCGAGACGCACAACGCCCAAAACCTGGACATGGAGCGGCGCTTTCAGGAACTGCTAGTCCGCGCAGATGATGACCCCGAGGTCCGGGCCATCATCATCACCGGTGTCGGCCGCAGCTTCTCGGTCGGCGGTGACGCGACAATGGCCAAGGACATCATCAAGGCCGGCGGGTGGGCCGAATCGATTCCGCACCCAATGGCGCAGTTCGGGATCAGCGTCCGCAAACCCGTCGTAGCGGCAATCAACGGGGCGTGCGCGGGTGGTGGCCTGGTGTGGGCCATCTCCTGCGACGTTCGTTTCGCAGCCCGCGGCGCGAAGCTCTCCGCAGCATTTCCCCGCCGCGGTTGTGTGGCCGAGCGCGGTTTGTCGTGGACCTTACCGCGGCTGGTCGGCGTGGGACATGCCAGTGACCTTCTGCTGTCCGGACGGACAGTGACCGCCGAAGAGGCCGCGACGATGGGACTGGTGAACCGGGCCGTCGCCCCCGAGGATCTGATGGCTGTCGCACGGGAATGGGCGGTCGATGCGGCGACGAACTGCGCACCCACGGCCATGGCGACCATCAAGCGGCAGCTCCAGGAAGACAGTCACGGCAACTTCGCCAGCGCGTTGGCCCGCGCCGCGGACGAGGTGTTGATCGCCACCACCGGCGCCGGCGACTTCCGCGAGGGCTTCATGAGCTTCCTTGAACGGCGGCCGGCGACGTTCAGCCCCCTCCCGCCCCATCCCGGCCGTGGCGGAACATTCACGGTCCCCGCGGACCTGGGGTCCGAACGCGACGCCATTCCGAACCTTTGAACAGCACTGGGCGTCGTCCCGATTGCCCTCTAATGACGTATTACTCACACGCAAGGAGGCCCCGATGACGGATGCAATTGGCATCGGCATTACGCACTACCCCATGTTGGCGACCGAGGACGCCCACATGGCCAACTTGATGAAGATGGTCCTGAAGGACCCGGATATCCCTGCCGAGCGCAAAAATCCGGCGAACTGGTCGGAGCAGGCACGCCGTGAGTGGGCCAACGATCAGGGCGCCGCGGCCGCCGGTGAGCACCGCGCGAAACTCCTTGCCGGCCTCGAAAAAACGCGGGCTGCTCTCGATGAGTTCAATCCCGACCTACTCATCGTCTGGGGTGATGACCAGTACGAGAACTTCCGTGAGGAGGTCATCCCGTCGTTCTGTGTGTTGGCATACCAAACCTCCGAAGTCGAGGCGTTCGCGGTCAACAAGATGCTGAAGCTGCCACTGCCGCCGGGCGCGGACTCCCTCGACCTGACTTTTCAGATGCAGGGGGACCCCGCGTTCGCCAAACAGTTGGTGGCTGACGTCGGCGAGCAGGGCATAGACCTCGCCTACTCCTACGAGCAGCGCAAGGGTGTCCACTTCCCTCACGCGTTTGCCAACACCCAGGTCTTCCTCGACTGGGCGAATTTCGGTCAGAAGTTTCCATACCCGATCGTGCCTGTCGCCGTGAACTGCTACGGCGAGCATGTCATCGCACGTAAGGGCGGCATCGCCAAATTCGCGGACATCAAGGCCGGCGAGGATCTCGATCCCCCGGGCCCGTCACCCAAACGCTGCTTCGAACTGGGAGCCGCTGTCGCGCGTTCCGTCCGGGCCAGCGGCAAGCGCGTCGCGCTGGTCGCGTCGTCCAGCTGGTCGCACGCGTTCCTCCACGACAAGGACTGGCATCTACGCCCCGATACCGAGGCCGACCGCGCACTCTACGACGCCATGGTCGCCGAAGACTACGACGCCTGGAACGCCACCACCACCCGCGATGTAGTCTCCTCCGGCCAACACGAGATGCTGAACTGGTTCTGCCTCCTGGGAGCCATGTCCGAACTGGGCATGACACTGGAGTGGAGCGAGTTCGTCGACACCGAGGTGCTCAATTCGAACAAGGTATTCGCGATCTTCAAATAGTTTGCGGTATCCAAAGCCGTGGCGGACGGTGATGGGGAGCATTTCGGAAAACACAACCCCCACCGTCCGTCGACACTTCGGGACAGTTATGACGGCGTCGCCAATCCGAGCTCACCAACCGCGTCACGCACGATCGCAGCGAACGCTGTCGGCTGAACGAGCGGACCGAAATGGTCGGCGCCCGGCAAGATCCGGGCTGGACGCGCCAGCACGGCGGCTAGCCCCTCCGCGCTGCGGACCTGTTGCGGATCGGTGTCCTCACCACGCACGATCACGACCGGACACGAGAGGTCATGCAGACTGCGAACCGCGTCATGCTCGTGGGTCCGTGCGAAGATTTGGGCCTCGACCGAGGGAAGACACTTCAGTTCGACGGCCCCGTCGGCGGTGTCCCGGAAACCGTGTTGCACGTAGGCGTGCAGGGTTTCTGCTTGAATGTCGGCGAACGGTTGCTTGACGGCGTAGTTGCACAATGCCTCCGCACGCGAGGAAAAGCGGGCGCGGCGGCTCGCGGCACCCTTCACCATCCACGCCTGCATCTGCGCCAGCGCCGGGTCGAGCGCACCGGTCTCCATACGCAGCGCCGGCTCGTAGAGCACGAGGGCGGAGAAGAGCTCGGGGGCGTCCAGGGCCGCCATCAGCATCGCCACCCCGCCGAGGGAGTGGCCGACGCCGACAACCGGTCCACCCACGCTCTCGACCACGCTTCGGACGTCTCGGCCGAATCCGGACCAATGGAGGTCGTCATCGCCCGGCACCGGCGAGTCACCGTGACCGCGGAGGTCCAGTGCCCGGCAGTGCCAGCCGTCCAGACGGCGCGCCAGCGGACCCCATACTGCGCCGTGTAGTCCAGTGGCGTGCGCCATCACTAGTCCGGACCCGCTTCCTCCGAAGTCGTGTACATACACCGGGGCTCCATCGGGCCCAGTCACGGGTCCGGAGGACATCTCACTGTGCGAGAGCAACCGGCTCTGATTTTTTTGCATACCGCCGAACGTAGCGCCGGGCGGGCCGAGCTGGGAGGTTGCGGTCCGCTCCGCAGAACGCGTACGAGTCTCATCACCCGAATGGCAAATCATGTGACGGAGGCCACATGCGTCGGCGTGGCCGGTGTTCAGTGGGATGGAACGGGTCCGCTCTCAAGTACCTCGACTGCTCGATAGTCGACGCAATACCAATTACGCCGGAAGGACATGGACGTTGATAGATATGACTATTGATCCTGAACAGGAGCGCCTCAGCGCCGATCTTCAGCAGCTCGCAGTCGACCGACTCCGGCCCCTGGCGGCCAAGGCCGAGCAGGACGGTGGACTCCCTGCCGAGTTCGCGGACACCCTCGCGTCCCTGCCGTCATTGCCCGGTTCCGACGCATTCTCATCGGGCGTAGAGGATCCGCTGGCGTTTTGCCTGGCCGCCCAGGCGCTCGGCTGGGCCGATCCGGCTCTGACCTTGGGTTGGCTGACTGCGCGCCAGGTCGCATGGCTGATCGCGGCCTCCGGCACGCCGACACAGCGAGATCGGTATCTGCCCAGGTTGGCGGCAGACCCCACACTGCCGGTGAGCCTGCTGTTCTTCGAGGGTTACGGACGCGCGCCGTCGGAACTGGACACCACCGCCCGGAAGGTCGAGGACGGCTGGATCCTGAACGGCATCAAGACTGCTGTGGCCAATGCGGGTACCGCCGAATTCGGCATCATCGTCGCCCGCGATGAGGAGGGTGGTCTGCGAGCCTTCGTGGTGGACGACCTGTCCGCGGTCCGCTACCGCGGAAATGACGAGCGCTGGCTTTCACTGCAGGCGGTCAACCCGGCTGCCTATGCGGAGATCAGTAACCTGCACGTCGGACCTGAGGCGGCGCTGAGCGTCGACGCAATCGCCGAGGCCCTGAGCGTGTGCCGCCTCGCCCAGGCCTCGCTCGTGCTCGGTGTCTCCGAGTCCGCGACGCGGTACGCGGCCGACTGGGGTGTACAGCGCAACGCTTTCGGCCGGCCTCTGGTCGGTTTCCAGGGCGTCGCATTTGTCCTTGCGAACTTGTTCATGGACATCGAATCCACGAAGGCTCAGAGGGACAACGCCCTCAGCGCTCTGGCTGAGGGACTCGACGACAGCGAGCTCATCACCTCACGAGTCGTAGCGCAAACGAACCATCTCGTGCGCAATGCCTCACGCGAGGGCATCGAACTGATGGGCGTGCATGGCGTCATCACCGATCATCCTGTCGAGCGCATCTACCGCAGCGCTGCGCTGCTTGCCGCCATCGACTTCGATCCTTTGCTCAACCCGCTCGTGTTGAGCAACAACTGAGCCACCCCCACTTTCATTCCGACAGGAGGAGATGAGCCTAATGCTTTCTACCCAGATTTCTCCCGAGACCCGGCAACTGCTGGGCGAAATCCACGACTGGACGATAGCGGAGGTCCGGCCACGGGCCCGCGAGGCCGACGAGACCAGGGCGTTCCCGGCCGACACGGACGCGGTGCTCGCCAAGTGCCCGGTCCGGCACAGCCCGTTGGACTTCCGCTACTCCGGGCCCGGGCACACCAACGATCCGGTCCTACTGAAGAAGCTCGAGGGTGGCGGCGCTCTTCTCGGACTGCTGGTGATGGAAGAGATGTGCTATGGCGACGGCTGGGGGTGGCAGGGTCTGCCAGGTAACAACCTGGGCGAACGTGCGGTTCGCCTGCTGGGTTCGCCGGAGCAGATTGAACGGTGGGCCGACGGCACCGTCCGTGGTGAGTACAAGTTCACCTCGATCTGTATGACCGAAGATCACTGTGGCTCAGACCTGTCCCAGATCAAAACCACCGCCGTCCGTGACGGTGACGGCTGGGTGCTCAATGGCCAGAAGCGGTTCATCTCTCACGGCTCCACATCGGACTACCTGGTGGTCTTCGCGCAGACCGAGCCCGGTAGCGGTCTGAAGGGGCTACGCGCATTCATCGTGGAACGCAAGGATGAGGGGCTGCACACGATCAAGTTCTCCGAGGACAAGATGGGTCAACGGTGGTACCCCCAGGCCACGATCGAGTTTCGCGACCTGCGCGTGGACGAAGACCGGCGGCTGCCCAGCAACGACTTCGGCCAGATCATGGCGATCATGAACGGTACCCGTCCACACTGCGTGGCCCAGGGGCTCGGCATCGCCCGCGGCTCACTCGATTACGCGTGGAACTGGGTGCAGGAGCACGACAAAGGCTACAACTCACGACGCCTCAACAGGCTGGCCGACGATGTCGCAGAGATGCGACACAATCTCGGCAAAGTCCGTTCGCTTGTCATGCGAGCCGGTTGGATCCACGACCACGGTGAAGCCGACGCGACCTTCGCCCACATCACCAAGGGGTACGCGCTTCCGATTCTCGAGGCCGTCACGTTCCGGGCGATGCAGATGATGGGTCCGGAGGCATCGTCGCAGGAGCACCTCATGGAGAAGTGGTACCGCGACATCAAGTTCCTCGACATCGTGGAAGGCACCGGCCAGATCCACCGGATCGGTGTCGCGCGCGGACTGATCAGCAAGGTCGCCGCTAGTGCGTGATACCGCCCCCCGATCCCACCGCCACGAGGCATTGTCATGAGCCTCATCGACTATCTCGACAAGGGTGCCTCGATCGATCCGGCGCGCCCTTGCCTGGTCACCGACGGTGAAGTACTGACGTATGCCGACGTACAGAACTTCTCCTTCCAGGTGGCTCGCGCCCTCGCAGCATCGGGAGTTCGACCCGGTGACAAAGTGGCAATCCTGTCTAGCAACGATCCACTCGCCTTTATCTCCGTGTTCGGCATCTCTAGGGCTGGCGCGATATGGTGCCCGATCAACCCGCGCAACGAGGCGACGGAGAACCGGCAGCTACTTGAGCTGTTCGATTGCAGTTGTCTGATCTTTCAGTCCACGTACTCACCCATGGTCGAGAAGATCGCCGCGGATCTGCCGGAACTGACCACCTACGTCTGCCTCGACTCGACGACGACACTCGGTGTGGACTTCCATAGCTGGCTCACCGCGGCGCCAACCGATACGAACCCCGGCGCCGCGGTCACGCCTGAGCGCACGGTGATGCTGGTGGGTACCGGTGGCACCACCGGCGCCCCCAAGGGGGTGGAGCTGAGCGCGGCGAATATCGACATCATGACGGCGCTCACCTTGATGAGCTACCCGTTCGAGGACGCACCGGTCTACCTCGCGATGGCTCCGCTCACGCATGCCGCCGGGGTGCTCTGCTTCCCGATCATGACCCGCGGGGGGCGGATCGTGATCATGCGCCAGCCGGATGTGCCACAGTTCCTGAGGCTGATCGAATCACATCGGGTCACTCACACATTCTTGCCGCCGACCCTGATCTACATGGCGCTGACCGACCCGACAGCACACACGACGGACTACTCGTCACTTCAGTGCTTCTGGTACGGCGCCGCGCCGATCTCACCCACCCGGCTGAGCGAAGCGATCGACACTTTCGGACCCGTCATGGCGCAGCTGTTCGGCCAATCTGAGGCGCCGATGATGATCTCGACCATGGCACCCCGCGATCATTTCGACGCATCGGATGCCAAAGCTCTCTCCCGCTTCGCCTCCGCCGGCCACCCAACACCGTTGACGACAGTGGCAATCATGGGCAAGGACGGCATGCTCCTTCCTCAGGGCGAAACCGGCGAGATCGTCGTTCGCGGCCCCCTCGTGATGACGGGCTACTACAAGAACCCGGAGGCCACCGCCGACGCCTCGAAGTTCGGATGGCACCACACCGGCGATATCGGCTACCTCGACGAGGACAACTATCTGTTCATCGTCGACCGAGCCAAGGACATGATCATCACCGGAGGCTTCAATGTCTATTCGGTCGAGGTCGAGCAGGCGCTGATGAAACATCCCTCAGTCCTCGAGGCAGCAGTAGTGGGTCTCCCCGACGACAAGTGGGGCGAGCGCGTCGTTGCGGTGGTGCAGCCCGCCGAGGGTGCCACAGTGGACGTCGCCGAAATCACCGCGCACGTCAAAGCGCTCGTCGGAAGTGTCAAGACACCGAAGAACATCCATGTCTGGTATGACCTTCCGAGGTCGAAAGTGGGCAAAGTACTCAAAACCGACATTCGCCTCGCGCTCTTGACATCCGACTGACCCTGCGCCGGACTCTCTTGGCGCTCCGCTGTCCGTCGAAGGTAATCCGGCTCTACAACGGTGCCCCTGCAATCAGCAGGAAGTCTGCTTCGGCCCGCTGGGGTGAATGCACAGTGGAACTGCGTATCCAGCGGGCCGAGTTCTCACGATTTCCGAACCCCCGACCTGCCCCTGGACGGGTTTCGCGTGCCACCCTTAGCGCACCTCCGCGCATTGGTGGTGAGGATGCGTGGACCTCGGCCGCCAGGCGTCGATCATCTCCCTCAAGGTCAGCAACTGAAGGATATTCGAATCGATGCGCAAGATGCGGAACGTGTGCAGCCGATCGTCGGGGGCGGTCACTACCGGCCTTCACTGTCGACGGTGATGTTCGTAGCTCTTCTTGCGATATTCGTGGACGGTCGACAGGATTTTGCGCTCAGGCACCTCGGCTACGGACGTATTCCACATCTTTCATGGGGTTCCCCTCCGGCAATTCGTTCTCGTGAGCTCCCAGACCATCTACGCCATGCACGAAGCCGGCGTCTTCTCGCGAAAACGCCAAAGCGAACCCATCCGACGTCCCGCAAAGCTGCGGCACCGTTTTTCCATCGGCCGGAACATCTTGATGCGCCTGCGCCGATGAACCGCGATCGTCGTTGGCAGCTGATGCAACGGGCACGCATGGTGCCTGTCCTACAGAGTGGAGGCGTATCCGTGTCCGAATACGTAGATGATGACCGGACAACACCGCGATTCAGGGTGAACCGAAAGGCCATGGTCGATCCGCAAGTCTTCGCCGAGGAGCGCGGAAAGATTTTTAACCATTCGTGGCTGTACTTAGGCCATGAGACCGAGTTGCGCAAACCCAACGATTTCCTTACCCGCAATGTCGGTGGCCGGCCAGTGATCTTCTCCCGCGACGCGCAGGGGGAGATCCAGGTGTGGATCAACTCGTGCCCGCACCGCGGTGCGACCCTGTGTCGCGAACCACAGGGCAACGGCAAGTTCATGACGTGCATGTATCACGGATGGAGCTTTAGCAACCGCGGCGAGCTCGTCTCGGTGCCCGACGACGCGTCTTATGGTGAGAACTTCATTCGCCCGGGGCTCGCCGCACCGTCGCACGTGGATTCCTATCGGGGCTTCGTGTTCGTGAGCTTTGATCCTGACATCGTTGACCTCAGAACTTACTTGGCAGGTGCGACGGAGTACATCGATCTGGTTGCCGACCAGTCCCTGGCTGGTATGGAAGTATTGCCCGGCAGCCACGAGTACTCGGTCAAAGCGAACTGGAAGTTGCTGGTCGAGAACAGCTACGACGCCTACCACACGACCTCGGCTCATCAGCGCTATCTGACCATGGTGCTGGCTGCCCGAGGGTCCCTCGACCCCAAAGCGTTGGGCGAAACCCGGGCGGTCGACCTCGGCAACGGGCACGCAGTGACCGCGGGCGCCGCCACGACCGCCGGCCTCTTCGGTCGTCCCTTATCCGATGAGGGCGAACGCGAACGCGAGCAGCGGTTCGCCGCATTCCGTGAGGCCTACGGCGACGCCTGGGTGGACCGCATCCGGGGCGCCCGCAACCTGGTCATCTTCCCCAACCTCGTCATCATCGACCTCGTCATGGGCGTGATCATCCGTAAGATCGATCCGGTGGCGCCGGACTACATGGAGGTCTCCTCCTGGCAGCTGGTCCCCCCGGACGAAACTCCGGAGCTACGCAAGCAACGCCTGGACAACTTCCTCACCTTCTGGGGTCCCGGGGGTCTAGCTACACCAGATGACGTCGAAGCACTCGAAAGCTGCCAGCGAGCCTTCGCCTCCGCGGAGGAGCTCCCGTGGTCCGACATCTCCCGCGGCATGCACAAACCGGTGACGGCAGCGACGGACGAATTCCAAATGCGCACTTGGTGGCGGAAGTGGAACGAGATCGTAACCGGCGAGGTATTGCCCACGGAACCACACGAACCCTTGGACGGCACCTTCACCGGACGCCGCACCGACACAGCGATGGAGTCCCGGGCATGAGCATGACCACCAGTACCGTCGACCTTGCGTTGATCGCGGAGATCGAGCAGTTCCTCTACAGCGACGCAGATCTTCTCGACGAGTGGCGTCTGCACGAGTGGCTTGACCTGTTCTTGCCCGAAGGCCAGTATCTGGTCCCATCAACGGTAAACCGCGACGGCGATCCGAACACGGATCTGTTCCTGGTTCAGGATGACCGATTCCTGCTAGAGCAGCGGGTGAATTCTCTGCAGACTCGCGCGGCTCACGCCGAGTACCCGCATTCGCGTACCCGTCGCCTCATCACCAACGTCCGGGCATTTTCGTCCGGCGATACGGTTGACGTCATCGCGAACTTCGCCATCTACCGGTTCCGGAGCGGCGTGTCCGATGTCTACGTCGGTCGCTATCAGCACCAGTTGGTCCGCACGGAATCTGGCGAGCTGAAATTCCGCGTCCGCAAATCTGTGCTCGACCTCGAGGCTCTACGACCGCACGGCAAGGTGAGCTTCATCTTGTGACGAAGAAGGGAATCTTTATGAAGAAGGGAATCTTCTTCCCGTCCACGGAGCTGCCCTCCACCCCTGAGGTGGTACGCGAATTCACCCTGGCGGTCGAGGCCATGGGATACGACTACATCCTGCACGGCGACCATGTCCTCGGCGCCCCTCATGATCGCGACGCTCCGATGTGGGGGCCCTACAACGAGACCGACGCCTGGTTTGATCCGTTCGTCCTCACTACCTACATGGCCGCGGTCAGCTCCACGATCGAGTTCGCCACAAGCGTGCTCATCCTTCCACAACGCCAGACCGTGCTCGCAGCGAAGCAGGCCGCCAACGTGGCCACCTTGTCCGGGAATCGCCTACGAATCGGCGCGGGAATCGGCTGGAACCCGGTCGAGTATCAGGCACTCAACCAGCGCTTTGACCGGCGGGGCAAGCGCATGGACGAACAGATCAAACTGATGCGTCAGCTATGGTCCGAGGAGGTCATCACCGGGTCCGTCGGGGACGAGACGGTCGACCGGGCCGGGATCCATCCTCGGCCGGACCGACCGATTCCCATTTGGACTGGCGGGTACGCCGACGCCGCTCTGCGACGCGGAGCTCGGATTGGCGATGGCTTTACCTTCGCCGGCATGATCGACGAGATCGAGCCAAGGCAACTGGTTCTCCGCACGATGCTCGAAGAATTCGATCGGGATCTGGACCAGTTTCCAAGCGAGCTCGTCATGATCCCGCCTGCAAGGAAGGGACAAGGTCGGTGGCCACGTAACCGGCCGAACTTCCTGCCCGGGATGGACGACACCGCGTCGCGGTGGAAGAGCCTGGGCGGCACACATATTGGAGTAGTCACCTACTGGATGGAACTCGGTCCGCTCGACGCCCACCTCGACTACGCCGAACGTGCTCTCAAGCAACTGCGCGCGGTAGACGGCGATTGAGGAGTCGATCCCATTCGCCAGATGCCAAACGCGACTGCGGCGGGACTTTACCGACGCTCAGGCGCACACAAACCAGCCCGACACACTCTGGAGTAAAAAATGAAGTACTTCATGATCGCGCAAACCACGCCCGCGAAAGGTAAGGAGGAAGAGTTCAACGACTGGTACGACAACGTACACCTTGCGGAGGTCCTCTCGATCCCCGGCTTCGAGGCCGCCCAACGATACCAAGTCGCCTCCGGCAAAGCCCCCCATGCGTATTACGCCGTTTACACGGTAGAGGCCGAGGACACAGCGGAGGTATGGAAGCGTGCCTCTGCCCTAGACCAAAGCATGACTCGGACTGACGTTCCGTACGAGGCCGGTGCATTCATTCTGCGGCCAATGGGCCCGAAGAAACAGGCCACAGTCGGCTGACCGCGGCGGAAGAGTTACGCCCGTGCAGATGCAAGCATCTGTACGGGCGTCTGCGGGGCAAGAACATACTCACCCCGACCGCAGCCCACCAGGTCACCGAGCAGGGACGTGGTAAGGATCGGTCACCGCAGACTGCGTCGTTTAGGATCTGCACTGTGCACGTCAACACCGGTGGGGCGGGCACCGGGCCATACCGCGCGGCTTCCCTCGGACCAGTAATCCCTGGGCGAGCGAAGCCTGGGCAGGGCGTGCTCCGACGCATGCCGCCGGCATTGTCGCCGCTTCTCCACGCATGCCCGGTCGAACCCTTCGTTCACCCGACTCCGTCCGCGATTGCCTTCGCCCGTTCCGCAGAATAGGGGCAGCACCACCGTCCACACCGAAGTGCCGGACGTGCGGCGAATAACCTCATGGATATTGCGTCATCGAAGACACGCTCACCGCCGACGAGCAGATCAGGCGGCAGCAAGGCCCTCGCCAGTGGTCGACGCCTCGAAGCCACCGCAGGACATGTCGCTTCGTTTGCGGAGATGATCATTGAACGCCTTGGTGCACGATGAACTCGTGGATGTCTGCTGTCTCGGCATGATCATCCCGCACTTGCATCGCTTCGTCCTCGGCCTCGGCCTCGAAACCGACCACGCTGCGGTCAGGAACGGGCTGACCGTGCCCTACAGTGCCGGTGTGTCGACCGTCACGTAATTCCCCAGGGGTGTCCTTCACGTAATTCCCCATGCTCGGGCGTGCTGAGTCGAGGGTAACCCGAGCGGGCGGGGTGCGGATCAAGTTGCGCTGGCGGTGCGGTGTCCGGGTCGTTTTCGGGGTCGGTAGGAAGGTCCGTCCATGAGGGTTTGATGGCTGGTGTTGATGAGCCGGTCGAGGAGGGACTCGGCGACGACCGGGTTCGGGAATAGCGGGTACCAGTCCTTCGGGGCGCGGTTGCTGGTCAAAATGAGGGGCTTGCCGGTGATCGCCCGGTCCGAGACCAGGTCGTAGAGGTCGTCGGACTGGGTGGTGGTGTGCTCGCGCATCGCGAAATCATCGATGATCAACACCAACGGCCGGGTGTATTCTCGCATCCGCTGACCGATCGTGCGATCGGCATGGCCACCGGCGAGATCGGCAAGCATGCGGGAGCACTTGACGAACCGCACGTCCCCACCACGGCGGGCGACATGATGGCCAAGCGCTTGTGCCACATGGGTTTTGCCTACTCCAACGGGTCCGTAGAGAATGACCGACTCGCCGGCATCGAGCCAGCGCAGGGCGGCCAAATCCCGCAGCATCGCCGCCGGGAGTTTCGGGTTCGCGGTGAAATCGAAGTCCTCGAAGGTAGCCTGTTGCTCGAACCTCGCCCGCCGCAACCGACGGGCCAGCGCCGCCGTTTCCCGGCGGGCGATCTCGTCCTCACACAGCACTTGCAGGAACTCGAGATGCCCGAGCTGCCCGTCCCGGGTCTGGGCGAGCCGGGCAGCGAGCGTGTCCAGCATCCCGGTCAACTTCAACGTCTTCAGCGCAGCCCGCAGGCTGGGATCATGAATGGTCATCAGAACCTCACTGGTTCAACGTGATTGTAGGAACAGTTTGCGGCGGGGTCGCGGTCAGGCGGTGCGTTCGGCGTCGAAGGCGTCGAAGGCGTCGGGTCCGCGCAGGAACGCCGGCGCCGGCGCGGCGGCCGGGGCAGGCTGTCCGTCGTGCTCGGTGCCGGCGGCGAGGATGCCCCTGACGGTGCGGTAGCTGGGGTCACCGACCTCGAGGGCACGGGCGCACGCCGCATCCAGCCGCCGATCCTCGTAGCGGTCCCGCAGCCGAACGATGCCCTGAATCGCCCGCAGCCGGTGCAACGCGTTGACCTGGGATAACTCGGCGACCACCGCGACCGCACCGGGACCGATCTGCTCGGCCTGCGCCCGGCACCAGGACACGGTCTGCAGCGTGTAGGCGATCTTGTGCGGCGGGTAGTGCTCGGGGTTCGTCGACCGCCCCGACAGGTGCAGCACGTGGGTGGCGACCACCTGCTCGGCGTGGAAGATCTGCACCAGGTCGCCGCTGGTGCGGACCGACACCTGCTGGCCGATCAGCCGCCAGGGCACCGAATACAGGGCCTTGCCGGCCTTGACGTGGCAGTCTGGGGCGACCTTCCCGACCCGATAGAGGACCGGTTCGAATGGTCGCGGTGGAAGTGGTGCGAGACGGTGCCTTTCGATGGCATCAAAGATCGCCGCAGGTTGGGCGCCGTCGAGGCCGCGGTGCTGGTGCCGGCCGTAGACGTCGATGCACCAGGCCAGGGCGGCGTCCTGCATCTGCGCCAGTGAGGTGAACTCGCGGCCCTTGAAGAACGAGTCGCGGATATAGGGCATCGGCCGCTCGATCCGCGGTTTGTCCTTGGGTTTGCCGGCACGGGCGGGGTCGATCAACAGCCCGTAGAACGCGGCGAGCTCGGCATAGGCGCTGCCTGACTTCGGGTCGTACAGGTCCGGCCGGTCAACCCCGGTTTTGAGGTTGTCGCACACCATCCGGGCGGGGACACCGCCGAAGAACTCGAATGCCGCGACGTGCGAGGCGCACCACGAGGACTGGTCCATCCGCAGCACCGGCTGGACGAACAGCATCCGTGAGCAGGTCAGGATCATCGCGAACGCCCACACCGCCACCCGACGATCGGTGGCCGGATCGCGCCACATGCCGAGCTTGCCGTAATCCACCTGTGCCTCATCGCCGGGCGGGACCGCACCCCGGGGCACCGTCACCTTCGACTCCGCCGCATCCTCGGCGAATTGCGCTGCCACATAACGTCGTACCGTTGACTCGGACACCGCGACACCGTGGTCGTCACGCAGGCGTTGCGCGATCGTCGCTACCGTCACCGACGCCTTCAACTGCCCGTCGATCCAGTCGTGGTGCGCGGCGATCGCCGGCCACGTCACCGCCCGCGCCGCCGGGTCGCCGACCTCCGGAAACCATCCCGAGATCAGCTCCCGCCATAGCGCCTCGTCGAACTTCCCGCCCTCGCCGGGCTCCAACCCCGCCGCCAACGCGGGTGCCAGGTATTTCCGGATCGTCTTGCGGTCGATCCCCAGGGCCGTCGAGATCTGCACCTGGGACCGGCCGGCATGCCAATGCCGGAACAACTCCATCAGATCGATCATCGTCCACGTTCTCCTTGCCACCGTCAGGCCCCTTCCCGGGCCGTTGTCGGTGGCCCAGTCAGGAGCGAACCTGCAGCAGCGCCGGAACCCCGGCCGACACGCCCCAGGGTGGGGTGCCTCTCTGTTTGTCAAGCAGCCCTGGCGGATTGATTCGCCTCTCGTCGATGACGACGCTTTTCGTCGGACAGCATGATGCGCCAGACATGATCGGACAGGTGACGTTTGAGGGCGCGCCTCGCTGCAGCTGGCTTTCTGCCCTCGGCGATTTTCTTGTCGTAATAGGCGCGCCCGGCGCTTGCGGGCATCCGGATCTGCACCACAGCGACGGTGTAGAGCGCGCTGTTGAGCTGCCGGTCGCCGTAACGAGAAAGTCGGTGCCGGTCGGTGTCGGCACTGGCGATCTGCACCGGTGCCGAGCCATTGTAGTTCGCATAGGCCGCCGCGGTCGGGAAGCGATCGGGCCGGCCGGTGCGGCCGATCAGCCGGGCCGCGGTCACCGCACCGATACCATCGATCTCGCGCAGGCGGGTGCCGTGCTCGTCGAGGGTCTCGGCCATCTCCTTTTCGTTCGCCGCGAGCTGGTCGTCCAGGCGGCGGATGTCGGCGATGAGTTCCCGACACAGCCCGACCCGCGTTCGATCGACCGCACTCTTGGCACGGAAGCCCCGCAACAGGGCGGTCGCCGCAGCGGCGGTCAGCGAGGTCGGAGCACCACCGGCAAGCAGCTGTCGAAGCAGCGCGTGGAGTTGATTCATGCTGCGAGTTCTGCTGTTGGACAGATTTGTTCGTCGTTCGTCGAGCAATCCGAGAATCTCTGCCGGACCCTCCGGGTCGACCGGGCTGGCGTCGCCCTGCAGGACGGCCACACACGCGGCTGCGGCGGCGTCGATGCGGTCGTTCTTCCGCCGGCCGCCGCGGGAGAGTTCCCGCACCCGGGCGGTGGCGGTGGTCGGGACGTCGATGACGACCTCCCCGAGTGCCAGAAGCCACTGCGCGAGGTGATGTCCGAGACCGTAGGCGTTCTCGACCGCCCAGGTGCGGTGCGGCCAGGACTTGGCCCAGGCGATCAGCGTCCTGTATCCGGTGAGGGTGGCGTCGATGCGGATCGAGCCGAGGTCGGAATTGGTGGCCGGATCGACCGCGGTGGCGGTGTGGGTGGACTTGTGGGGATCGATGCCGATGACGATCATGGAAGGAGGTTCCCTTCTCTGCTCGGATTGGGGAATCCGCGGAGGACAATCCGACTTCAAGTACCTCTCACAGCAGCTTGTGGTCACGCCTCTCTTCAGTCACTCCGCGAACGCAGACCGGAGGGGTTGGACACACCCCACCAGGGTCAACCCAACGGGCGGGTGACAGGAATTACGCGAGTCAGCCCTTCCGGTCTGCTACGGGACGTTACGGGCAGCTGACCCGATCAGAACCGCTGACACTCATACAAGTCGGAATTACGTGACGGGCAAACCCCTCAACCTGGGGAATTACATGACCGCTGACAGCCGGTGCCGTCGAAGGCCACGTGAACCGCATCAAGATGCTCAACGACGAATGTACAGTCGAGCCGGATTCAACCTACACCGCAAACGAATACTGTTCAGTCACTGACATATTCAGAATCAATCACGAAAAGTGAGCAGCACCAGTTCTCAACCGTCGTCCACCCTTTCGTCGAACCTCCCAACCTGCGAAACGAATTCGAACTTGCCCAGGCACATATGGGAGGGATTCGAACGTGGCCAGACAATAGGAGGCGGACACGCACACAAAGCAAGGGACCGGTCCCCGTGATCGAGTCAGCGAGTCGACGACTTCGGATCACATAGTGGCCCGCACACACTTTGGTATATGCGATCGCTGCGGCCATACGGGAATGATCTATCGCGCGCACGCCACTAGTCGCCTCGCCAATGGCGGCGATCTATTGTGCGAAAGGTGTTCTGCGAGTCACGCGCAGGTTGTGACAATATAATTCGACGGTCGCGATGAAGGGTTCAATCGAGATCGCGACACTGGACACCGACCTGCCAGACCGGACGAGACGCTCACGGTCTTGTAGCTGAGCGTTTCAGCTGTACTGGCGCGGACGTTGCGCAAGCACCTGTATCCGTCGACTCGGACGTCCAGAACAGATCAGATCAGCTCGTCTTACTGGCTGCGGATCCCGACCTGCAAGCTCTTGGTGCGGCCACTACATCCACTGCCTCCACAGTGAAAAGGATGCGCGACGCTGGCTCACGCACGCCCGGCGGTGACAGAACCAGCCCGCTGCTGTTCACCGGCCGGTCCGCTTCTTCCGAGAGAAATTCGAGCTGTGGCTGCGGGCAGCCGCAGCTCGGCGCTCCCCGACTCCGGTAGGCAACGGCCAGTCCGCGTCGCGTACCACGGTGGTGTAGCTCCCCGCCCGGCGCGCGCATCGTCACCTACTCGGCTCTCACGCGGATGGCGGTGCTATCGACCGGACTTCTCGTACGCCACGCGCCCCGGCATGAGTGGTGGCCTCGTGGCGCTCGAGGGGGCCGTCGGACAGCACCCGGAATTCGCCTTGATGACTCCCGGCGGCACGATGCTGCAGTGCGGCTGGGGACTCGTCGGGTCGGACAGCGGTACGCGAGCAGCAATCCCGTCCTTGCCCCAATAACCGTGTCCTATCAGCTCCGATTGCCAGCTGTCACCACACATCGACCTACCCCTGCCCGACCCTGTAGACCTCCTGGTTCGCCGCAACAGTGAGTCCATATCGGAGCCGTGGCCCAATTTGATCAGTACGACTGTTGTGCAGTAAAGTCCCGCCGCTAACGGTAGTGATGATCATGCAGCATTGGCAGATACTTAATGGGCGGTGACTCATGCTCATCCGAGCATAAGTCACCGCCCCTCACCCAGAGATACCGAGCCGTCGATGCCCTACACCGACGTTCCTATACCTTAGGCGTCGATACTCATTCGACGTGACGCACGGAGCATGTCTGCGCACTCGACGACCTTGATGCGCTCGCGGCTTTCGGGTTCACCGAGGCTGCGCTCGTGCACGTCGCGGCGGTGCCAGTCCTGCCACGTCGTGTACGGCACCTGCTTGCCTTCGAGGAACTCGGTGACGGCGTTCTCGTCGGGGTGTGTGCGGGCATGCGCTCGAAGAGGTCGATGCTGACACCGCGTCCGGAGACTGCGGTATCGGACTTCATGAGGACATCGGCGACGGGGGCTCGATCCGTATGCCATCGAGAACGAGGTGGCGAGGACGAGCGTAGATGCCGGCCGGACCGGCACCCACGACGGCAACACGCAATGAACGGCTCACGATCGCCCCTTCGATTTGGTGGTGGGATGGGCGACCGACTGAGTGGCAGTCGATTCGGCCAGCGACCGGGATTCCTTGTCTTCCGCTACCGGGGTAGAGGCACCAATCTCGCGGTAGTTGAGGCTGAACTTGTACGGGCCCATTAGCAGCAGACAGACCACGGAAGCTGCGACCATCCCGATGATCGGCAGCACGCCAGCACTGTAGGAGCCAGTGGCACTGAATATTTGGCCGAGCAGGAAGATGCCTAACGACGAACCCAGGGAGTACATGAAGTAGATAAACGCCACCACGCGACCATAGGAGTGCTGGGGGAAGTACCGGCTCACCATGTACGCAGCCAGATCGGTTTCGGCACCCAAGGCCACACCGATCAATATCGCTCCCAGAAAGATCAGGCCGGTTGCCGACGACCCGATAACGAGAAACACGCCGATCGCTGCCAGCAGAAAAATAAACGTACCCACGAAACGTGCCGGGAAGTAATCCAGCAGATAGCCGACCACCAGACGGGCACCAATCGAGGACAGACTCAACATCGCAAGAATAGAGACCGCGGTACCCTGCTCGATACCCTTATCGGTGGTCATGGGGACGATCTGGGCCATCAGGCCCCAGGTCGCCGACGACACCAGAAGAATTGCAACCGAGAGCAACCAGAACTGCTTGTACGTTCGGGCAATTGTGGCGAAAGAGTCCCCGGCCACCTGGCCTACACGACGCGCGGCCAGACGTACGGCATCGTGTTCGCTTGGCATCCGAGTGATGAACGCGTAGACCGTGACCGGGATGATCGTACACAGAGCACCAATGACCAGATAGGTCGTTCGCCAACCTGCAATTCCGAGCACCCAGTTAGCCAGATAGGGCATTAGCACCCCGCATGCGCCGAGGCCAGCGACAAGGACACCCAAGGCAATGCCACGGCGCTCCTGAAACCACGCGCTAACGACAGCTGAATGTGCCACGGCGCCCACGGCACCCCCACCGGAGCCGATCAAAATGCAGATGAGATAGAAGACAAGCTGATTGTTGGGCACCACGGACAACAACATCATCCCGATACCGAACGGCAGGGCCATCCATACAGACGGCACACTTGGGCCGTAACGGTCGATGAGAACGCCCAGAACAAGGATACTAACGCCTACCACTGCGGTTTCGATGGAAAGACCGTTAGTAACGACGCTCCGCGCCCAACCAAACTCCTCGGCCATCGGTTTTCCAAGGATATTGATCAAGACGTTGACGGTACTCACACCGAACAACAGGGTCAGAAAGCCGGTGATGACATATAACCATGGATTCTGACGGATTTTACTCGCTGGACTCATGGACTCTCCTGATGTTCTTGATATCCAGCTGAAGTCGCTGGCACGTGGCGATGATGTGACGGCAGACACTACAACCGCCGAATGCACCTCCCCCGGCAAGAGTTCTGCGGAGTGGAACAACGCTGATCGTGCGCCTCGATAAGGTCTCGATGTTTCGAAACCCTTGAAGTTCCAGAGGCGAGGTGAAAGAAGTTCCAGCAGCAATGAGTAGGAACGTGACTCAGAGAAGACTGGTTCTACTCCGTCATCCAGTCGTGCCCTGTGCGTGTGACGAGAAGCTCGGCATGGAGAAAATGCGCTCGACGCCCACCTAGGCAGCGCGTTGGGAGATCACCAGGCGAGCTGCGATGCCTCGTTGGTCTGCCCGTCGGCGATGCCCCGGTCGAGCGGTTGGAGCAGCTCCCATGCTCATGAGCCGAGAAAGAGACCCTAGATCTTGCAGGGGCGGGGTCATCCGCCGACAGTGAACGTCGAATTCGCGGCGCTGAACACCAACACCGGCGGCAATGTGGTGTGCAAATTCGATTTGGAGAATCCAGGATGGGAACCAGGGGTCGCATTGGGTGATGTCGCCCGGTTGCCACACGAAACGGTCGGTCGGGTCGATCAAGCGGTATTCAGGCCACGAACTGTGCACCTCGTCATCGGGAACACCCGGGCGCCCCTGGGGACCCCGAATGGGCAGAAAAACGACCAGGTTCCGGCCTCTGGAACGGCCCCTCCGTTGGAGGAAACGATTCCTACACGATCGCAATACCCACCAGTCATAGGAAGGGACCATCTGTGGACTTCACACTAAGCCCGGAGCTGGCTACGTACGTCAACGAACTCAGGTCCTGGTCTAAGCAGGTTGGGCGATTGCATGCGCGAGAGTCGGACACCAATCACGCGCTGCCGAAGAATGCGAACAAGCTGCTCGCCACCTGTCCTGTTCCTCTGAGTGGTGATGTTCTCGCCGGGAACGAATTTCCTAACTTTCCCGACGGTGCTGGAATCCGCGGCGTCGTGTGGCACCAGAGCATCGCATTCGGTGACATCTGGCTCTTCGAAGCCCTCGCTCGTGGGTTGTCTCACCACGTAGTGCGCGCCATCGGTACACCGGAACAGATCGCACGCTGGTACGACCCGATCATCGAGTACGGCACGTGCACAGCGTTCGGGATGTCCGAGCCTGGCGCCGGCTCGGACACGAGCCGAATCGCAACGACAGCGACCCGAAACGGGGACCGATGGGTTATCAATGGGACTAAGATGTTCTGCAGCTTAGGCGCCATCGCGGAGTACGTGCTGGTATTTGCTCTGACGAACCGTCAGGTCGGGCGTGACTCGATCCGGGCGTTCGTCGTACCGCGTGACTGGCCCGGAATAACGGTAGTCAAGGCAGCTGAAGACAAGCTCGGATTCCGGTCCTGGCTTACTACACAGTTGACTTTCGAGGACTGTGCAGTCCCGGAGGATCACATGCTTGGTTGGTCGGCGGGCAGCGGGGTCGAAGACGCCCCCAACGGACTGGATGCGGGCCTTGCAGGACTAAATAACAACAGGCCAAATGTGTCGGCGATGGGGGTAGGCATTGCGGAAGCCGCGCTGGACGAAACCCGCGGCGAGATTCGTTCCCGGCGTCTTGGCTTTACCCCGCAGCGGCTGCGATTCATCGAAGATGAGCTGGAACGTATGCAGAAGACGCTCGATCGGTGCACTGTGGTCAATATGTGGGCTCAGTCAGTGCGTGACGACCTTAACGTGGACAATCGGCGCGAGGCCTCACTGGCCAAGGCTTTGGGGCCACCCAACGCCGACCGGGTCATTCGGCGGTGCATGCAGCTGCTCGGTCCGGATGGGGCATCGGAGAACCTGCTGTTGGAAAAGTGGTATCGGGACATCAAGATCCTCGACATCTTCGAGGGCACTGGGCAGGTGCTGCGAACAGTCGTCTCGAGGCAGCTTTTCGGATCACGCAGGGGTGCCTGAGCAAGTCCATCACAAAGGGCGCCACTATTCGAGAAGTGACGTAGGGCGTGTTTTTAGCGGACCGACATGGGGTAGGTGTACAGCGAGGTTCGGCCCTGCGCAACAGCGCATGACCGAACCTCGCGCAGGAGCAATCCGGACCTTCCCAGGGGAATCCAGGAAACTACTTCCCCTAGGGCGCCGTGGTGCAAGTAGTTTGACGGTCAACTTGTCGCGAGCGACTAGAAGATTCGGTCACACCCAATTCCTGGCCGACTCGGTGGGGTGCGGATATACGCTCTCTAGAATGCGTATCTCGTCTTGGACACAGTTCGATTCAGAAATGACCTGCCGCAATCGCTCGATGAATCGGCGCATTGTCATTCCGAAGTGGACAAAGATTTCCTCCTCGGTGGCGCCCCCGAAAGGTGCCCATATGCTGGCAAACTCAATGAGGCGCTCCGCCTCGGAGTCAGGATGTTTGCGTTTGCGGTTGACTCCGAGCGAGGCGGCGCGACGCCGTTGGCGCCACTGGCGATACTCACGAGAGTTCATGGGAATTCACACCTCCAATGTCCGGACAGCCGAAGCCTGAAAGTTTGGAACCCTTGCTCCATGCGAGGGAAATGCGCAGAGTGCCAGTCCCTCTCGACTGTCAAATTACTTATGCCACGCTGCAGTAGGATCTAGGACGATGCTGCTGACCTCCCCATGAGGCTGCGGCCAACTAGCACGCGCATGATTTGCCCGGTTCCCTCGAATATGTCAAGGATTTTGACGTCGCGATACCACTTTTCCAGCAGTAGTTCCGTGGATGTACCGTCCGGGCCAAGGAGTTGCATGCAGCGACGGATAACCCGGTCGGCGTTCACCGGACCGAAAGACTTGGCGACCGACACCTGGGTGCGATTGTGAATCCCGTTGTCTTTGAGCCATTGGGCTGCGATATTCAACTGCCGGCCACGATCGAGGGCCCAGGCCATCCGGTCGAGCTCGTCGGAGATCGTCGACCACTTGTGAGGCGCGAAACCGAGTCGACGTTCACGCAGCAGTGCGGTCGTCACATCGAGAGCGGCCGAGGCAACTCCGATCGACTGGTTGGATACGTTGGGACGGTTGTCGTTCAGGCCGGCTAGTCCGGCGTTTAGCCCACCGATCGCGCCGGTATCGGTATCGGGGCGCCAACCCAGCAAATGCTCCTGCGGGACGACCACATCGTCGAAGGCCAGCTGTGAGGTTGTCCAGCAGTGCAGCCCGAGTTTGTCCTCGTTGGCTTTGACCACCGTGAAGCCCGGGTGCCCGCGCTCTACGACGAACGCCTTAATACCGGAGCTGGTCGTGTCGCCGGCAACTCGCGCGAAGACCACGATGTACTCGGCCAGTGCCCCAAGACTGCAGAACATCTTGCTGCCGTTGATCACCCATGAATCACCATCGCGGACGGCGGTGGTTGATAGGTGGCTGGTATCGGAACCGATACCAGGTTCGGACAGGCCGAAACCGGTCTTGCCGCCGGTGGCGATAATGGGATCCCACCACCGGGCTTTCTGATCCGGCGTGCCGATCGCATTCACTACAAAATGACCGACACCCCGGTTGAGTGCCTCCGAGACCCACATGTCGCTGTAGGCGCACGCCTCGAACCAGACCGCGTCCCGAGCACCGGGGCCGTCCGGAAAGTCAGGGAAGGCATCGCCGACCACTTCATCCCGTCCGAGGGGAACTGGTGCAGTCTCGAGGATCTTGTCGGTGTCCTCAGGGAGGGCGTGCTCGGTGTCGGTTTGGCGGGCGTATCCCCAAGCGACGGAGGAGCCCCATTCCTTCAATGCGGTCGAGTATTCCTTGAGTTGGGGGCTCAGGGTTGACAGTGTCATCAGAAACGTTCCTTATTTTCAGTCGTCAGAGAGCCGGAGCGAAGGCCTGGCAGGTGGGGTCGAGATCCAGCGCGGCGAGGCTGGCGGTGGCGCGATACCACCGCTCGACGGGGTGATCAGTCAGGAAGCCGTGGCCGCCGAGGACCTGGACACAGTCACGAGTGACCTCGGATGCGGCTGTACAGGCGTAGCCGACCACATGCGACACGGCCCGTTCCGGGTCTGCAGTGGCTGGTTGGGTCACCATGGTCAGCGTCTGTCGGATCTGCAGCCACGACGCTTCAATCTTGATGTGGGCGTCCGCGATGAGGAAGGCGATGCCTTGGAATGAAGCGATCGGTCGCTCGAAGGCGATTCGTTCGGTGGCGTATTTCGCTGCGTACTCGACTGCCCGGCGGGCGCATCCCACAGCTGCTGCCGCCGCGCACAGGCGGATGATCGAGGTGTAGGTCGAGAGTAACCTGCGGTCTGCGTCAGTGCTGCCGAGGATGGCGGTTTCGGGGATCAGTACGTCCATATCGGCACTGACGGTCGGCACTGCGTCGAGACCGAGCTGGGTGCCTGAAGGCCGTAGGCCCAGTTCTTGCCCCTCGTACGCACCCGGTTCGATGATCGCGGCGCGCAGCCTCTGGGTAGTCGGGTCGACGCCTACCACGATCAGGGGAGCTCCGTCGGAGGGCAGCTGAACCGCGACCTTCTGTCCCCGCACCCGATACCCGTCACCCTCCCGGACAATGGTGGTCTGGTACTCGGAGGGTGCGCGTCCGTACCCTTCGTAGAGGGCGAGCCCCGCACGGTGCAGCGGGTTCGACGCAAACGCCGGCAGGTAGGTCGTGCGCTGCGCCTCGGTCCCGCAAATGCCGATGATGACGGCTGCCGAACCGTTCCACAACATCGATACCGTCATCGCAGCGTCGCCGTAGGCGAGTCCCTCGGCCACCAGCAGCTGCGACAGAGCGTCAGGTACACCGCCGCCGCCGTACTCGACGTCGACCGGGGCGACCAGTCCGGTGGCATGCAAGGTCCGCAGCACACTCTCCGGAATTGCCTGTGCCTTCTCCGCGGCGTGTGCTGCCGGATCGAGGACTTCGAGGGCCAGGCTCGAGACGAGTTCCTGGATTGCGGTCTGTTCGTCCGTCAGGGACAGGTCGAAGGTCATCGGTTCTCCTGTGTGGGGGTGTGGGTGTTCGCGGCGAACGGTACATCCGCCGAAACCCTATGTAGGTGTGGATGTTCCGCCGGTTCTTGTCGGACAGCGATCACAGGACTGTCTCAAGCGTGGCGCGTTGGGAAATAGCTCGCCGGCACTTCATGATCAGGCGTGGATTGCTCATGGCGACAGCGCCGACCACAACGCCGGCGTCGTCGGCGTAGATCGCGGCCCACTGCTCGGGGTCGTCCTCGCCGATCAACGTGGCCAGCCGTCCGGTCTTGGGTCGCCCGACGATCTGGACGCGACGCTCGTACTGGTCGGACCACACGTAGGGCACCTGGGCCTGGGGGCGATCCTGGTCGAGGATGGCGGCCGCCACCAGGTCCCCGTGCTCGTTCGCGTTCGTCCAGTGCTCGATACGCAGGTGTTCGCTGTAGAGGCCGTGCGGCCAGCGCGCGATGTCGCCGGCCGCGTAGACGTTGTTGGTGCCGACAACGCGTAGGTCGTGGTCGCAGCTCACGCCGTCGGACAGTGGCAGGCCGGAAGATTTCAGCCAGTCGACAGCGGGTACGGCTCCGATACCGATCACAACGGTATCGGCGTCCAGGGTGCGCCCATCGGCGAGTTCGACCGCACTCACCCGCCCCTCGCCGAGGAAGCCTGTGACCAGTGAGTCGGTGAGGACTACTGTTCCGCGGCGGCGGTGGAACTCGGCGAACCGGGCCCCGACCGTAGACCCCAGCAGATGGGCGAGGGGCTGGTCCTGCATCTCGACGATGGTGACGGCGATGCCGCGTAGCCTAGCGGCCGCGGCAAATTCCGCCCCTATGAACCCACCGCCGATAACGAGGGCACGTTTGGAGGTCTCGAGCTCCCGCTTGAGTGCCAGCGAGTCCGCTGCCCCACGAACCGTGAATACTCCCTGCAAGTCCTGGGCACTGGGCAAGGTGCGCGGTATCAGACCAGTAGCGATCACGAGGTTGCTGTATTCGAGAACCTCACCGGTGTCGAGTGTGACGGTCGAAGTTCCAAGCTCCTGCGCGACGGCAGTGGTCCCGAGGCGTAGATCGATTTCCAACTCCGCAAGATCTTGCGGGGACAGTAGCGGGGGCGGCGCGGCCGGGCTGCCCTCGGCGAGCATGGCTTTCGTAAGCGGAGGCTTATCGTAGGGACTGAACTCCTCCCGTTCGATCACGACGATCTCTCCGGTGTATCCCCGCCCTCGGAGGGACTGCGCACAGCGAATCCCGGCCACCGAGCCTCCGACGATCACGATAGGTCTCATGGGTACATTCCGTTTCTCTCTTTGCTAACGATCGATTACCGATCGTCCTGTCTTGCAGTCACGGAGGCACGGTGGCGTTCCACGTCACTGAACGGCATCCGAGGCAATTTCCTAAAAGTCCTCGAGCCAGCACCCGATCTCGAAAGCGGTCCTGCGTACTCTGTCGGCGTCAGTTGGTTCAAGTCCTTGCCCACCGACCCGAGTCACCGAAACAGCTGCAACCACGCGCTCGTCCTGGAAGATCGGTGCCGCTACACAGTGCACACCCGCGTGCGATTCCTCATTCTCGTAGGCGGCCCCGTCCCGGCGAATCTTGTCGAGCTGCCGCAGCAGCAGACCGGGTGCGGTTATCGAACCGCGCGCGCTCACCGGCAACGGTTTGGCCAACACATATCTGAGCATTTCGGTGTTGTGCGCCAGCAGTGCTTTGCCGACTGCGGTACATGTCGCCGGCATACGGGATCCGACCCGTGTGGGCACCGCCGTCCCTCCTGAGGCTGTGAGCTTCTCGAGGTACAGCACCTGATCGTCATGCAGGACAGCTAGATGCACCGTCGCCCCGGTCCGTTCGAACAGTCGAGCAAGCGGAGTTTGTGCCTGCGCCACCAACGACATCCACGACGATGAGCTCAACACACCTTGCAACAGGAACCACCCTGGACCGAACTGGTACTTGGGGCCGATATGGGCGACCAAACCCTCATTGATGAGCTCACTGAGGATACGGTGCGTCGTGCTCTTGGGCAGCTCCGATGCCACCGCTATCTGGGTCACGCCGGTGTCGCGGCCACCCAGGGAGGCCAGAGCCCGCAGGACTCGTGCGGCCTTGGCGATCGACGAGACATTCCCGAGTGTCTCCTCACAGCTGGTGGGAGCGGGGGTGGTCAGTGTCATCATGCGTACTCCGATTCGAGGCATCAGTTTGATGCAAATGAACCCCACGGCATTTTCGTAGGCTGACAAGTTTTATGGTTGCATATGTTGTACCTAAACACAACGAATCGGCGTACAGTTCGTTCTAAGGCAAGTATCTGAGTACCGCACCGCGGAAGGGCGATGCGGCTGGCTATCCTGTTGGGCGGTGGATCAGTCGCTGGACGGCAATGTTGCAGTGACGGGTGACGAGCTTCGTGCCGCAGAACTCGGCGCGATGCAGTGAACCGGCAGGCTATAAGGCCATAGCGCGGAGCGGACCACACAACCACGCTGGACAGGGGAAATATGAAGACACTGAAAGAGGTAGTCGTGCGGAGCGGTTCTGATGACCGGCAGCCGGCGGGATCGACGCGCGACCGACTCGTTGTCTCCGCTCTCGCCCTCTTCGCAGCATCTAGTTTCGACGGTGTATCGATTCGCGACATCGAGCGGCACGCAGGCGTCGAACGTGGCCTGGTCGCGTATCACTTCGGCTCGAAGCAGAGCCTGTGGAACGAAGTCGTAGATACTATTTTCCAGCCGTACGTCGAGGAAATGACGGCATTGTCGTTCGCGCTGCGTGACGTCACCGCCACCGAACGCGGTCGGGCGTTGCGCAAGGCATATGTCCGGTTCAACGCCCGCTACCCGCAGTTCTTCCGGCTACTGGTCATGGAAGGCATGGTCCGCACCGAACGCACCAAAAGGCTGGAGGACCACCTCAGGCGGGTCACCGCACTTTACAAAGATATGCTGGGCCTGAGTGATCTGGAGCGCGTCGAGGACCTATCCATGATGTTCTTCATCCTAGGAGCGTCAGCGACACCGTTCATCCTCCCCGCGTTCGCCGTGCCCAGCTTGAACGTGCTGGGCGATGACATCAAGGCCACCGATCCCGAGTTCCTCGAACCCTACGCGGACATGATCGCCCGGGTATCGGTACGCCACGAGAAAGCAGGCGAGGTCTAACAGGACCGCACCAGTGTTACACGAAGATTATGCGCTAGCTATTGTCGTCGCTTTCGAGTCACCATCGTCCGGAGGGTGTGGGGCCCACGTTGCCGCGTGCCGGCATCACGGAGTAACACCACCGCTCCGGACCTCGATGAATTACCACACATGTACGGTCCTGAGCTGGTACCAGAAGAAGTTGACCGAGAAAATGCACAGTCCACGCAACCCACAGGAGTTACTCATCCGTTAGGTGGCCGACACACCGACTTTAAGGAACTCGATCGCGTTCCCGCCGAGGATAGCGGTGGCGTCCGCGACGGTGATGTCGCCACAGGCTACGGCGGCATGCACGATGCCAGGGACACCGGCGAGTTGGCCCGGCACGAAGGGATGGTCGGTGCCCACCATCACGCGTCCTGCCCCAAAGCGGTGCACCAGCAACTTAAGATGTGCCGGATCAAACACGAGTGCGTCCACCCACAGTTTGCGGGTGAGCTCGTCGAGACGTTCAACGTCACCGTGGCCGCCGAGTTGGGCAGCCATCCGCAGCCGGGGATAGGTCCACGGATAGGCGCCGCATCCATGTGCCAGAACGATTTTTAGATCGGGAAACTCGTCCAACACACCGCCGAACACCAATCCGGTTGCAGCAACGGCGGTATCGGTAAGCATGCCAATCCCGAAGTCGTAGGGTTGGCCACCGCGACGGATGACGCCGGTGCCGCCGTCCATCGGGTGGACAAACAGCACCGCGCCGAGCGCCTGGGCCGCGGCGAAGAATGGCCGCAACTGTGGGTCGTCCAGCTCGCGTCCGGCGATGATCGTACCTATTTCGACGCCACGCAGCCCGAGATCGGTCATGATCCGGGTAAGTTCATCGATTGACGCCCCCACGTCCTGGAGGGGCACTGTACCCAGGCCGATAAGCCGCCCATGCGATGCAGCAACCTCGGACGCCAGAGCGTCGTTGAGAGCGCGGGCGAAGCGGACCGCTGGATCGGAGTCGGCCCAGTAGGTCAATGTCACCGGGATAGGCGACACCACTTGAGTGGTCACGCCCGCAGCATCAAGTTCGGCCAATCGGGCCGAGAGGTCCCACAAAGGTGGCTGGACCTTTCGAAAAATACTGTCGCCGCACATAATTCGTCCACTTTCATCGCCGATTACCAGGGTCGGCCAGCGGGGGTCACCGGTATAAGCACCGAGGTCGGGCAGCCCAGTCGGGAACAGATGGGCATGAACATCAACTATATGATCGTGATCGGCCATTACTATTTCGCTTCCTTCAGGTCCTTCCGGTCAAGCTACGGCTGGCTGGCTACCGCGAGTCGCTGCGTTTTCCGGTGGCCGGAACATCTCCGAGAGCCGGAACGTCGACAATTGACCAGAACTTTCCCAAGCACGTCCTCCCACTTCCCATCCATCGCATCGCTACGAGGGTCCCATGACTTCCCCTTCCACGATTTCTCTCACCCCGCAGGTCGATACCGCCTCACTTGACCTGCGACCGTCCGACAAGGCGCTCGAACTTCGCGACACGCTCGTGGACTTCATGCACAGCCACGTTTTCCCCGCAGAGCACGACTACGAGCACTACCGCCGACAGGCGGGGCCGGACGACCACACCGTGCCGCCGGTGGTGGAGGAGCTGAAGGAAAAGGCCCGGGCCCGCGGTCTGTGGAATCTGTTCCTGCCCGCCGAATCCGGCATCGGCCAACTCGACTACGCCGGCCTCGCCGAAATCACCGGCTGGAGCCTGCACCTGGCGCCTGAGGCGACCAACGGCCAGGCACCGGACACAGGAAACATGGAGCTGCTCCATCTGTTCGGCACCGACGAACAGAAGATTCGGTGGCTCGAGCCGCTGCTGAACGCGCAGATCCGCTCGGCGTTCTCCATGACCGAAATCGCGGTGGCGAGCTCGGATGCCACCAACATCGAAACCCGCATCGAACGCGACGGGGACCACTACATCATCAACGGTCGCAAATGGTGGACCAGCGGCGCCGCAGACCCGCGCTGCACACTCCTGATCGTCATGGGCAAGACCGATCCCACAGCGGAGACCCACCGCCAACAGTCGATGATTCTCGTCCCCATCGACACCCCCGGCGTCACCATCGTGCGCGACGTGCCGGTGTTCGGGCGTTACGACCAGCACGGTCACTGCGAGGTCGTGTACGACAACGTGCGCGTCCCCGCCGGCAATCTACTCGGCGAGGAGGGCGCGGGCTTCGCCATTGCCCAGGCCCGCCTGGGCCCTGGCCGCATCCACCACTGCATGCGGGCGCTCGGAGCGGCCGAGCGCGCGCTGGCATTGATGACCGTGCGCGCGAAGTCGAGGATCGCGTTCGGCAAGCCGCTCGCGGAGCAGGGCGTCGTACAGCAGCAGATCGCCGAGTCCCGCATCGCGATCGACCAGGCACGTCTGCTGTGCCAGCTCGCCGCGAAGACAATCGACGAGCACGGCAACAAGGCCGCGGCGCCGTATGTCTCCGCCGCGAAGGTGTCGGTGCCCCGCGTCGCACTCGAGGTCATCGATCGTGCCATCCAGGTGCACGGTGGAGCCGGTGTCAGCGACGACGTTCCGCTCGCCGCCATGTATGGCTGGCACCGCTCCATGCGGCTCTTCGACGGCCCCGACGAGGTCCACCTACGCACTATCGCCAAGACCGAACTGCGCAGGTACGCGTGATGACCTTCTTCTCGAACGACCTGTCCGGTTCGGGCGCGGCGGAGGAAGCTTCCGTTGCCGCGCTGGAGACCACCGTGGCCGAGCTCGCCGCCTTGGGGCCTCGTGACCTGGGGGCAACCGATTGGCTGACCATCGACCAGAAACGGGTCGATCAGTTCGCCGACGCCACCGACGACCATCAGTGGATTCACGTCGATCCGGTCCGGACCGCGACGGGACCGTTCGGTTCCACCATCGCCCACGGCTATCTCACCTTGTCGTTGGCTCCTCGCCTGCTCGAGCAGCTGCTGACGATTTCGGACCAGGTGCGGGGCACCAACTACGGACTCAAACCCGGTACCGGTCGGCGCGCAGATCCGCCTCGCAGCACAGCTGGTTGATACGCAGGTCCGCGCCGACGGAGGCGTTCAGTACAAGGTCGCAGTGCGCGTCGACCTCCGCGGCCACGACAGGCCGGCGATGGTCGGCGAGTCGATCTACCTTGCCTACGCAGCGCCGCAGGCACAACAGAGCTGACTGCGTCCGCTACACGCCGCGACAAACGATCAGGAGAGACGAAATGCTAGCCTTCCGACTCGACGACTACATCGGTCCGGACGGTCTGACCCTTGTAGATGTCGACACACCCCAACCGACCGATCACGAAGTGCTGCTGCGCGTGGAGGCGGTGGGTGTCAATTTCCCGGACCTGCTGATGACGAAGGGCAATAACAGAACAAGCCGACTTTGCCGGTGATCCCCGGATGCGAGGTGGCTGGCACCGTGGTCAGCGCACCGGCCGGTTCGGGCTGGACGGCGGGGGACCGTGCGGCCGCGTTCGTGTGGCAGGGCGGCTTCGCTGAGCAGGTAGCGGTCCCCCTCAGCTCCATCGTGCCGATACCGGATGCCGTCAGCTTCGAGTTCGCGGCCGCGATGGTCGTCAACTACCACACAGTGCATTTCGCCCTCGCCCGCCGCGGCAGTGTCAAAGCAGGGGAAACCGTGCTTGTCATGGGCGCCGCCGGTGGGATCGGCACCGCCGCCCTCCAGGTCGCGAAAGGGTTGGGCGCTCGCGTCATCGCCGGCGTCTCTGACGCGCGACGAGCGGGTATCGCCGCAGCCGCGGGAGCTTCTGAAACCATTGTCCTCGAACCGGGGTTTGCGACGAAGCTGCGGGAGATGACCAATGGGCGGGGGGTATGGATGTCGTGCTCGATCCGGTCGGCGACTGGTTGTTCGACGAAGCAATCCGAGGCCTTGCCCCCGAAGGCCGGGTCCTTGTCGTGGGCATCGCCGCCGGCAAGATCCCCGAGATCAAGGTCAACCGTCTTCTGCTAAGAAACATCAGCGTCGTTGGGGTCGCGTTCGGAGCGTTCCTCGGCCTCGACAGCAACCTGATGAGGCAGCAAGCTGCCTCCCTCGACCGCATGATCACGGACGGCGTGCTGAAACCGCAGATGGGAATCCGCTTCGGCTTCGACGACCTCCCCAAGGCATACGAGCGCCTCGACCGGGGAGAAATCGACGGCAAGGCTGTCATCCTGCTCGATTAGTGCTGGCAGGCCGATCTCGACCCCCACCCCTTCGAAAGGTGATCCACGTCCGCCCCATAGTCTCGCGAACCTGCAGCGTTACTCGACACCCGTGACGGTGTCGCGGTCATCACCTTGAACAGGCCGAACGCCCTCAATGCAGTCAACGCGGCCCTGTAAGTCCGCAGTGGGCTCGCTTCTCGAGCAGGCCGAAGCCCCCCGGTGCGGGCGCGATCGTACTGAGCGGCGCCGGTCTCGCATTCTGCGCCGGCGCCGACCTCAAAGCCCTCGCAGCCGGTGACGACATCAATGCCGAGGGCCATCCGGAATGGGGTTTTGCCCGCTACGTGCAGCACTGGGTGAGTAAGCCGACCATCGCCGCCGTCAACGGTTTCGCCCTCGGCGGCGGCACCGAACTGGTCTCGGACTTGGCAGCGGTCGACGAAACCGCGCAGCTGGGCTTGCCCGAGGTCAAACGCGGCCTGTTGGCTGACGCTGACCATCCGGCTCCAGCAGCAAATTCCCCGCAAGATCGCCCTCGAACTCGCGTTGACCGGAGACCCGATTGAACCGTCCTGGACGAGGTGGAGACTCCTGATCTAACAAGGAGAATGCTGGTATGCCTGCGCCGAAGAAGTACGACGCCGAGACCCAGGAACGCGCCGTCCGGATGTATCGGGACCGGATCGCCGAGCACGGAGGCTCGAAGGTCGCCGCCCGTCGCCATGTCGGCGAGTTGCTCGGCATCGCACCGGCGACGCTGAGGAACTGGATCGAGCGGGAGGAGAGCCGCCCGGCCCCCGGCGCATCGTCTTCGGCACCCGACGTGTTGGCCGAGGTCGCCAGACTTCGCCGAGAAGTATCCGAATTACGGAGAGCAAACGAGATTTTGAAGACCGCGAGCGCGTTTTTCGCGGCGGCGGAGGTCGACCGCCGACTGCGGTGATCGTCGACTACATCGACGCGTACCGTTCTCAATTCGGGGTCGACCCGATCTGTGCCGTGCTCACCGAGCACGGCATCAGCATCGCCCCGTCCACCTAATGGGAGAGTCGGATCTGTTCCGACACGAAGAAGCTACTGGCAGGAGGTCCCTGAGATTTTACCGATCCGGGCGCAGTCTGAAGCAGCTCCGGTCGTTCCCACGCGCTAGAGAACCGATTCCGTCGCTTGTCCGCGTTCGCCGGTGAGGTCGACCTCGGGCACCCCGGCTCGCGGCTGCGGACGTCCGCTCCCCCAGCCTCAGGACCGCGCTCCTCGCACTATCACAATGCCTGGCGGGTAGCTGATCCTTTGGCCCTCATCGCCGAACGCAGTCTTCCGTCGGTGCTGTCGACCGGTTCCACCACTGCCCACTCGCCACGAGACGTGACTGCCGTGGACGATAGACACGGACCACACGACGGGGGCGGCACATTGCGCACGCGAATCATAGCGACGCTAGCTAGCCTCGCCGCGCTAGCTATACCCTCCGTGCAATCTCGGGCGCGGTCGCGGAATTCTCGGCGCACAGTTGCTGACGATGCCATTTCCGCGCCCACCCGCTCGGGGGAACACGAATGGACAACCGGCTCACGCTCGGGCACTGACGTCAGTGAAATGGCGTCTTGCTCTCTCCCGCCACCAAGGTCCACGAGATGGGTTCGGGTTCGTCAACCGGTCAGCAACTCAACGCGCGTGTCGACACGCGGACTGATACGCCCGGCGCACGGCCTGATCCCCTGCGCGGCCGCGATGGCATCTGCCGACACCGTACTCGGCTCATGGCGCGATCAACCGCAGCCACCCCCGTCGTCAAGCGCTGGCGACGGCAGTAAGGACGAAGGGGTGACCGGCGACCGCGAAGGCCGTACGGGCTGTCTGCACTCCGCATGCCGTCCGGGCTCTGGAACTGGTGACCGGAGTGTGCCGCGCCGACAGTGCTGACGGACGAGGACGCATTGGCGAGCACCGTCGAGATGAAGCGCGACAGGGTCCGGCCGTCACGGGGAGTCCGGGGCAACGGGGTCGTCGCCGACACCCGGCGCAACCGCAGCAACGGTTTCGCACTGGATCTCGCCACCGGATCTACGTGCCTACGGATGTGCCCCCTCCACCGTTCTCGTGTGAGCTGAATGAGTCATCCGCATGGCATGCAACGCGGCGTCCGCCCGGCTGCAATGCGCAGATGCTCGACGACGGTGCAATGGCGTTGCGTCCGCTACCCGGTTCACAGACCGATTGTGCGTTGCGTCCGAACGCGCGCCGCGTTGCGTTGCACACCTCGCGGCCGTCGGTGTTGCGTTTCCGCACCCCAGCGTTGCATTGCATTGCGACCCTTCTCGTTGGTCTGCAACGTCTGCCAGCGTTGCGGTCAGAGTCGCTCGCTTGAGTGTTGCGGGTATTCGGGGCTTCTTGTGGGTGAGATTCCGGCCTTCCCAGTCAAGCCGCGGAGAGTACGGACTGGCCGTCGACGCCTGCGGGGGGGTGCGAAGTTCAGGGTGCCCGACCAATGTGTACTGCGGATCGAGTATTGCCGCATTGCGTCCGTCCGCCATCTCCTCGAGCTCCGGCAACGGGGGCGTCCTGAACCCGGCGTCGACCGCGCGTTGCGCGACCTTGTCGGACCGGCGCATTGCGGTGCTGGCGGCCTTGGCCCGCGTGAGCGTGGCGATCTCTGTGTCGCTGTGCTGTTCGAGGATTCGCAGTCGGGCCGTTTCTTTCACGACAGGCTCGAAGTCGGCGCAGGTGTCGATGAAGTCGAGGAGGTTCTCGATGGTCTGGGCCTCGTCCTGCAACACGAAGGGCTCTTGCGAGTCATCCGGCGCATCGCCGACCGTCAGCGCATCGGCGTTGCGTCCGTCCAGCGCGTTGCGTGCAACGTGCTCCTCGGTGTGGGCTGCATCGTTGGTGAGGTCATTCGGGTTCGGTTCGGTGGTTGCGCGGCATCCGCAACGTCAGCGCGATCCGCAGGTTCGACCGCTGCGGCCTCATGGCTGCCGTGGAGTGCTGAGGACGGGTCTGCCGTTGCAGCGTCGGCGAACTGTGCAACGGATTTAGTGATGCGCGGCGCAACGTTGTGGTTCTGTGCAACGGCGGGGACCGATGCAACACCGGGGCTACAACACTGAGGTGCTGCACAACGCTCGGAGCAACAAGGCCCCCCATGCAGGGTGGGAAACAACGCGTGCAACAACGTCCTCCGTCACTGCAACCAGGCGGATTCGGGCGCCTCCTCGCGCAACGGCCAGTGCAACGATGTGCGGGCTGTTGAAGCTCTGCGCTCTGCTCGGTTGTCAGTTGTGGGGATTCGTGGGGTTGTCCGGTAATGCTGCGCCACCAACGCGGCTGTGCAATGAGCTTGTTGGGCTGTGCAACGAGCTCGTTGGGCTGTGCAACGAGCTCGTTGGATCGAGGATCACATTTGAAAGGCCGGTTACGGCCGGCTGTGTTGTTGCGGAGACTTGGATCAGGCGATGACGGCAGTTGTGCGAGGTGCACGTCGAGGGAAACGGAGTTGTTCGACGATCCAGTCCCGGGCGACATGCCTCGCAACGGTCACCGCGATCACTGTCTTTTGACTCGGAAGGGGCCGGGATGTTGCGTCATCCTCGCGCGGGCCAAACCTCCCCGCGGATGACCAGGGGCCTCCACCGGAGTTGCCACCGCTTATCACCTGACAACTGCGTTGCTGGTCGGAGCGAGGGGTCGCCAATGTTGACGTCGCTCGCTCCGGGCGTGCAACAGCCACTCTTTATGCGGGGAGCAGCTCACGGGCAGGCTGGTAGTCGGCCTCGGTGTCGAACGGCTGCGGCAGGGGCGGCACGGAGAAGCCCTCGTATTCTGCAGCGGCGACGAACGACTTCCAGCGCCTGCACACCGTGGATCGGTCCACGTTGATCTGTTGCGCAACCTGGACCTGCTTGAGGTGCGGTTCGCGCACGAGCATTGCTGCAACGTCCTTCACCGGATCGGGCAGGGTGCATTCCTCGAGGAACTGGGTGAGCCCTTCGTGGGTTTGTGGCCACCCGTTGCGGGTCCGCGGCACAACCGGCTCGACCTGTTTCGTGGGCGGCTCAACGATGTTGACGGTTTCGGATTCTGTCGCGCCGAGTTCAGCGGTTGCTTCGCCGTGTTGCGGAGCACGCGAGCCTTCGGGTGCAACCGCAGAGGTTGCCGGTGCGACGGATCCTGCGTGCTCGATCTCCGGGACACGATTCGCCGCAGGCGCCTGCAACGGGTGTGCACGCTCTTCCCGGATGGCGCGCAACATGAGGGTGAACATGTGCAACAGGGCCAGCCACAGCAGCGGGAAGATCATCGCGATCCCGGCCGCGATCGGAGCTGGCTGGGGAATGAAACCCAGGTCCTCCCCCGCTGCCACGCGGGCCGCGTTGCGGACTGCCAGTTGGTAGGCGTGGTACCCGTTGCCGGCCACGCTCAGGAACACCGTCACGTAGGCCAGCGTCTGGCAATATCTGCGGGCCGACCGGTGCTGCCCTGTAATACCCAGCTCAACGAGTCCGACCGTTGCAGCGGCCTGCGCAACGTCGATCGCAACAGGTGCCATCCATGCGCGGCTGGGCCGTATACCGATCTCGATCGCGAGTTGCCGTAGCGCATCGAACGACAACGTGAACATCAACGCCGCGATCACCAGCGTCATCACTGCAACACCCAGCAAGGCGAGCTTGCTCGCCCGCAACGGTGTTGCATCCTCAGTTGTATCGTCTGTCATAGCTGGGAAACCTCCAGATTCCTGGTGAGGGGCCCGCCACACGGAGGTGCAACTCCCGGCGGGCCCCGCTGCGTGTTTCGGTCGACCGTTCCGCGTATGCGGCTGCGCTGCCCGGGTCGAAGGTCCCGTCGGTGCGCGCCGACGCGACCATCTTCAGCGTTCACGGATTCTCGCGTGGATGCGCGGCGTATGTGAAGCAGGTGGGCGTAGTCAAGCAATCAACGCAACATAGCAACGCTAGCTATAGCTGCTAGCGGTACTAGCAGCCATTCTTGGTGAGATACTCAACCAGCGCCGCGTCGGTGACCGATGAGATGGTGATGCTCCGATCGCCGGTCTCGTAGCGCAGCTTGTCGACACCGCGCGTCAGTCGGGCCTTGGTCGAGGGTCGTAGCCGGACGTTGTGTTGTTCGCTGAGCTTCTCGACAGTCGATGCCGCCTCGGGTGCAGGAATCCTGACCGGCGTGACGGGTGCGTCGGCGACGGGTCTGATGGTTGATTCGGTCGGGAGTTGCGTCGGCTGCTCGTCGGCGGCGGCCGGTGCGGGGGTTTTAACGACCCGGGGGCGCTCCGGCAGATCTGCGGCCGGGTGTGCCGGCCTGCGGATAGCGGGTTCACGTTGGACGCTCATACGGTCGCTCCTGCGGTCTTGATGGGTAGTTCCTTGAGAAGGTCGGTGTAGGCGAGTTGCAGTGACAGCGACTTCCCGCCGGTGAATTTGTGGATAGGGGTGCGGGCGCTGTGGGCGTCCTGCCGCGTGGCGTATTCCGGGATGGTAGTGCGTGCGACGAGGTCGCCGTAGACCTCGCGCAGCTCGCTCTCTCGGAATCGGTGCTCGCCTGTCCCCCGCTGTCGGCTCAGGACGATCTTGTCGATCTGCAGGTTCGGGTTGGGGCGCCTTTGGACGTTCTCGACGGTTTCGAAGAGTTTGGTGACGCCTTGAACGCTGTCGATGGTGGGTTCTGTGACTGCGATGACCCCGTCGACTGCACAGAAGACGGCGAAGAGGAGTTTGCCGAGTGATGGTGGGCAGTCGAAGAGGACGGCGTCGTAGGCGGAGAGGTCGAGGCCCTCGAAGGCGATGTCGAGGCGGAAGATGAGGTCGTTGGCCCCATCCGATTCGATGTTCGCGAGTGCCTGGTCGGCCGGGATGAGGTCGACACCGTCCCATGGGGTGGCAACTACGGCGTCGATCGCCGTGCCCGACGCGGTTCGGCTCATCAGGTCGTAGGTTGTCAGCATGTCGTCGGTGATGGTAACGCCTACGCCGTTCGTGGCGTTTCACGCGTGCGGCGGTTACCTACCCTCGTCAGGTGGGGTCTTGGCCTGTCTGCCTGCGTAATTGGCGTCTGGTGATGATGCCTCGACTGAGCGCGGCAGGGCGTTGGCCGACGTGATACAGGTCGTTGTTGTACGGGCAGGGAAAGACTGCGAGACCCCTGGTGGTGTGGAGACGTTTACGGACTGTCTTGGCGTCGGATCTGAGGAAGTAGCCGCGTTGTTTGCAGCGCCTGCACCAGGTCCAGCGTGCGGACGGGTTGTGTGATCGGTGGGTTGTCATCGCGTGTGCCTCTTCTCGTGCGCTCGTGGACTGACGCCGCCGTGTCGTCAGACGGCGCGGGTGATCTGCAGGTTCAGCCAATCGGAGACCCACTGGATGGCGTTGCGGCCGGCGTTGTCGACGACCAGGGTTTGGTAGCTCTGGTGGGCACCGGAGGCGAAGAAGCTGGCCGCGTTCAGGCCCTCACTAACGACCGCGGCGAGATCCTCGGCCCCCTGCGAGCGCGCCATCGTGGACACAGATCCGGACAGTCCGTGCAGGTCCAGGGTTTGAGCTTGCGTGGTGATCGCGTTACCCACCGAGTTGGCCTGCTTCCCGAGTAGCGCGGGGTCGGTCTTGCTGGCTTTGCCGGTGAGCATGTTCGCGGCCACCGAGGCGAGTTCGAGTCCGAGGGGAATCAACGCCGCGGTCTGCGCCGCGGCACCAAGGGGGTCGGGTAGCACTCCGGGCGGTGGGAAGAGTTTGTCCGCAGCGGCCCAGGCAATTTCCTGGGCCTGGCCGGCGATGTTGGCCAGCTTGATCACGTCGACGTTGCCGAGAATGCTGGTGACCAGCGCTGCGATCTGGGTGTAGCCGGTCGGGTCTGGGATGATCGAGAGTATTTGGGAGACCCACTTCAGGTCGACACCGGCGGCCATCTTCACCAGCGGCACGAACTGCACGTTCAGCTCTCGGGCGGCGTCCCGCGCGCCGCGGACATCGCCGGCGGCGATCTTCTGTGGGAGCACGATCAGGTTGTGCAGGATCTTCGGAATGTCGAGGGCGGTGATGCCGGTGACCACGTTAAGGGCCTGCTCGACGACGACTGTCGGTTTGAGGACCGACAACACGCTCGATGCGGTCGACAGGGCATCTGCGGGGGTGGCGGCGACGGGCGCGATCTGACTACCGAGTGACGCGGCGGTGGTGGAGAGCTGCGAGATTTGCGGGTCGGTGGGGAGAAGCGTGGTGGTGCCACTATTCGAGAGCTTGGCCGCGGTGTTCACGATTGTGGCCACCGAGTCCAGTGCACCGGTCAGGTCCGCGTGGCTGGCTGCGGTGAGGACCTGCGCGGCCGCATTTTCCGGCGTGCCGGCCGGGGCTGCGGCAAGGCCCGTGGTGGCGGCACTGTTTGCGGCCCCGGACTGGAGCAGCTCGGCCAGTGGTCGAAGGGTATTCGACAGCGAGGTCGCAGTGTCGGCGACCTGGTTCACATCGACCAAGCCGCCGGAATCTATGCCGCGCAGTTGCTTTCCGAGAACGTCCAGATTCGAGCCGAGACCGGGCAGGTCAGCATCGGCGAAATCCGAGGTCAGCGCGGTAGCGACTGCCGCGTTACCATCTCCAGCATCGGTGGCGCCTGGGGTCTTCGACAGGATCGATCCGAGCGATCCGAGGAACGGGTTGGCACCCTTCTGGATCGAGCAGTACAGATCTTTCGGATCACAGATCGAGGCGACCCGCCCCGATAACTTGCCCATGCCCTGTTCCCTGGGACCGGCGATCCCCTGCCCGGAGGTCTTCGGCCCGACCGTCGCGGCGCCCTTCGTACCGGCGCCGGGATCGGCGAGCAAGGCCACACCGAGGACCCGGTCCGCGTCGACCGGTCCTCTATCGTTCCCGATTGCCGACGCGAGATCACCTGCAGCGTCCGAACCTTGGGAGTAGCCGGTGATGGTGATCTTCGCGTCCGGGCATTCGTTGGTGTAGTTCTTCAGCACGGCGTTGGCCTTGCTGACCGCGTCGGCTTTGCTGTCAGCGTAGGTGTGGCCGTTATCGAACGCGCGCGCCATGTACGGCAGCGTGTATACCTGCGCTCGGGCGCCGTTCTTCGCCTTGATCGCCTCCGCGACGGGGGCCAGCATGCCCACCGGCCGGTTCGGGTCGGCGTGCTCATTGGTCTCCCATGTACCGGGAATGAACAGGTTGAACGTCGACGAGCAACTGGCCGGGTCGGCATGCGCGATCGCGGAACCTGAGATGAGCGCGGTCCCGGATAAGACTGCGGTGGTGGTGATCACCGCGATCCCACCTCTGGCGAACCGTGCCATCTTCCGGACTCCTATCGCACTGCAACCGAGGGTTTTCCGGCTGTCAGTGTCAGGTAGTGGTCCTTCTACCAGCGACGACCCCCGCACGCGGTCGGGCGTGTCGGCAGTGGCGTGATCAGGACTGCAGTCGTATGGCCCCGGCGGGCACGGTAGGACGGCGCTCGAGCCAGGAGTGGGAACTTATGCGTGTCTTCTTGTCATCGCCGGAATGGGGACACAAAGTGTCGCGAGCGACCGTTGACATCAGGCTAACCGGGGCGCAACCAGAGAAGCCGGCGGTTCAACCCCCGCAGCACTGGACAATGTGTTCCGGGTGTCTTCACCTCAGCACCCGCGCAGCGAAGGCCAGTGATTCCGGCATGGCGGCGGTCAAGCTGGCGGAATGGTCCACATCGGAGAGCTGCTGGTACTCGGTATCGACGCCGTTCGAACGCATTTCACTCAGTTGCGCCCAGGTCAGTGGGATCGGCACCTTGGTGTCGGTAAGGCTGTGCACGACTCTGATCGGGCGGTCGAATCCGCTGGTCGGTGCCTGCTGCATGTGTTGGAGCACTGCGCGCAGGTCGGGGCTGTCCAGTGGGGTGGTGAAAAGCTCCGCGATGGTGACCGGGTTTGTGCGCAGATACTCGTCAAACTCGCTGTTGCAGGTCACCTTCGCCTTCTCTATGAGCTCGACGCCGGTTGGGGTCAGACGGCGGCGGATGTCGAGTTGCGGTCGCTGGTCGTCGAGGCCGGCGAGGGTGTAGAGAACGTAGTGGGCGATCCCCGCGTTCGGCACCGGTGGAAAGTTGGGTCCAGCTAGTGGAAGGAGCTGGTCGAGGTGGGTGGGGGCGCCGACGGTGATTGCTCCGCGGAAGTCGAGTTCGGGGCTTCGGGCGGTGGCCTGGTGGGCGGCGAAGTAGGTGGCGTGGCCGCCTTGGGACAGGCCGGACACGATCCATCGGTCGCTGAATTGGTCGCCGTAGATGTGGTGGGCCGCGCGGACGATGTCGACGGCGTTGGCGCCGGCTGCGGGGCCATCTGTGTACGCATTGACTCCGTCGGTGCCGATCCCGGCGTAGTCGGTGGCCGCGACCGCGTAGCCGGCGGCCAGCCATTGTTCGATGGACGCGCGTTCGACCTCGGTGGACCCGGTGACCGAGGGGGCGCAGGCATCGTCGATGCCAACGTTGCCGTGGGCGTAGGACACGACCGGCCACCCCCCGGCCGGTGGTGTGCCCTGTGGCAGGAAGACCGATCCGGTGGATTCGCCCGGGTCGGTGGCGGTGCGCAGTGTCGAGTAGCGGATTCGGGTGCTGGTGTCGGCGGCGCCGGCTGGGAGCACGGCGGTGGCGAGGGGTAGCTCGGAGAGCACAGTCCCCGGCGCGAGTAGGTCGGCAGGTTCGGCTTGGGCTGATGCCGCGATGGCGAGTGTCCCGCTTATCCATAGCGCGGCGACTAATCCGGCGCTCTGCCAGGCGTTTGCAGTCCTCGTAGAGCTCCTGACCATTGCCATCGACGGTCCCCTCCCTTGTCTCTTGCGGTATCGGTCCCTGGCGAACCCGGACCATAGCCGTCCCGTGTAGTCGACCGGACCTCGACAACCTGATGGACGAACGATTCCGATCATTTTCCGGGGCAATGGACCCATTGACTGCGCGCAGGATGCTACCTGTCCGACCCGACGCTCTCGTCGACCGATCCGAGTCATGCCGGGTGCTCTTCACCCACTGCACCGGACACGGGGCCCCCACCGGTCGTGTCCGCGAACAGCGGGTAGCCCCGACTGTTGGAGCAGCTGGTGCCGAGCCTGCAGCAACTCGCTGTGGCCATCGGAGCTGGCCGGTGTTGCCCCGCCGGCTTTGTCGCTGCCGAGCGTTGCATTGCGCGGCTCGCCTGAGTGGTGCATGACATTGCCGATATTGCGCTCGAGCGACCGAGCGTGTTGTTTCCACCGATGACCGTTCTTGTCTGAGGTCCGCCTTGTCGGTCATTCCCACGCCTTGCAGACTGCACGGAATCACGTGTGGACACTCTCGCCAATTCGAGTCATTGCAATGCCCCGGCAAACGCGTACTGCTGGTCGAGCGTTGCGGCCTTGCGGCCCTCGGTCGCGTCGTCGATTTCAGGCAGCGGCGGGGTCCGGAATCCCTCCTCGACCGCACGTTGCGCCACCTTGTCGAAGCGACGCATTGCTGTGGAAGCGGCCTTGGCGTTCGTGAGCGTGGCGATTTCCGCGTAGCTGCGTTGCTCACTGATCCGCAATCGGGCCGTCTCCTTCACTATCGGTTCGAAGTCGGCGCAGGCGTCGATGAAGGCGAGGAGGTTGTCGATGGTCTGGGTCTCGTCCGGCAGCACGAACGACTGAGGTGGGTCATCCGGGGCATTGCTGATCTCTTGTGCGGCGGCGGCGGGACTGTGCAGTGCATTGCGGATACTGCGCTTCTGGTGTTCCTCACTCTGTCCCGCAACACCGGTGAGGTCAGCAGGGTCCGTTTCCTTCGGTTGCAGGGCAGCCGCAACGTCACGGTCCATGTCTGGCCTCGTAGCGGCGGCCCTGGCGCGGTCGGGTTCCGACGACTCGGCTGCCGACGCAACGTCGACGCCCGGTGCAGCGGTCGAGGCAACGAGTTGCGCATTGCGGCCGGCGTTGCGGTCGACCGACCTCGGCTTCGGTGCAGAATTCCGAGAGTCGGTTCCGGTGTCCTCGCCCGCCCATTGTTGTTCACGATGTCGGGGGTCTCGCACGACCGCGCTGTACTCCATGTGGGCGGTGCCGATGGCCTTGATGAGAATGCCGATGCCGTGGGTGAAGGCCAGCACGAGCAACGGTGGAATGATTGCAATGAGCGATGCGCCGGTCGGTGACAGCGGGGTGTAACCCAGTTCGATTCCGGCGGCAACGTTGCGCGCGGCGGCCTCCCCCGCACGGTAGGCATGGTTTGCGTTGCCGAAGAAATTGATGAAGACCACCACCACAGCGAGCCCGAGGAAGAACCTTTTTCCGATTGCGCTGCCGCCGATTTTGCTCAACGCAACGACCGCGATCGTCGAGCCGAGTATTGCGCCGTCGACGATGGCCGGGAAGATCCAGGTGAGGTGGTGCGGGATACCCGCCTGCAGCGCGAGGTCACGTTGCACGGCGAAGGAGCACGAAGGCGCCTGTGGTGATGCCGACTGCAATAGCGATCGCAACGATGAGGGCCGCCATGAGGGCGCGGAGCTGGACTTGCGCGGCTCGGATACTGAGGTCGTTCATGCTCGGGGTCTCCTTTCACGGGGTCCCGGCTAGGCGATGGACCATGTTGCCGCCGCTGGTATTTCCTGTGGTGTTGCGGATGTGCGTTGCGGCACTTCATAAGGGTGTTGCGCGGTGTTGCAGCAGCGGCCGGGGCATCACTTTCCGCGCCGCAACGCTTGCGATCCCATGGCCTGGCTAGCAAGCCCGCTCTCTCCGCAACGGCCCTGTTCCGCGGTCAGGTGCGGCGAAACGATGACGTACTGGCGCACTATTGCGCGGTCGACTTTGCCCGCTCGAACCATCGTGCGGGCAACGCCAGTGTTGCGGCGCTGGTGTTGCGGTCATCCCGATAGTTCGAGCACTCTGCACGCAATAAGTCTTCGTTTCCGGGTCGGCGGCGCAGTCCGCACCGCACCTCCCAGCTGGACACTCAGGTGAAGACATCGACATACCAGCGCCCGTCGATCTCTTGGGTGGTGACGGTCTGGGTGCCGCGGGAGAGAGGCTGGTCCGGCCGCATCAGGGAGAGATCGACCAGGTAGACCCCGTGTGAGAGTTCGATGGTGCGGATGCAGTAGCTGGTACCGAGCGGGACCGTGTCGATGACGCGCTGCAATTCGGGGCCTGGTAGCACCGACGTGTTCGGTGTTGCGAGGGCTCGGGCGGCTTCGCCGCTGCGTTGGCTGTAGTAGGCGAAATTGAATGCTGCGATCGCGCCGGCGCCGCTCTTCTGGTCACCGCGGTCGGCCCGGCAGTCCCCGTCCGACGCGGAAGCCTTCTCGGCCTGTTCGGGTTTGGGCAGGTTGAGAATGGGCAGCCCGTTCTCGTCCACTGCAACGGTGGGGCTAAGGGTGTGCGCGTTTTCGTTGTCTTCGTTGCGCAGGTGGCTGATTGCCACCGCACCGGCAACGGCGACGGCGGCCGCCGCAATGCCGGCCACCGCTTTCTTTCCCGGGCGGCGGCCGTTCGTGGACGGGAGAGGCGGCCGTGTGGGCGGTGGTGTGGCCGGGCCGCCGAGCGCCTTGGTGCGGGCACCCGGCGGGTGGTGGGCGGTGGGTGTGTTGCCGAGGAGGTCGAGTACGGCTGGATGCCGTGCAGGGTTTCGGCCGATGTTCGGCTTCGTCATGGTTGTGCACCCACCTTCCGAGTCAGTTGGCGGTCGGAATGCCGCCACCGATGGCTCCCGACAGCAGGTTTGCGGCCAGGCCGGGCGTGGCGTCGTTGAAGAACGAGTTCATGGTGGTGTCGACCTGCTCGATGATCTGCTGCCCGCCGGGCTGTGCAGCGACGAAGTCGCGGGCCTGGTGGTCGATCGCGGGCGCGGACTCGACGGTGTCCTCCACGGCGGAGGCGGCTGCCTGTCCGATCGGGCCGGAGTTCTCCCAGTCGGTGAGGACCGTCTCGGTCTGTGCGGTCACGGCTTCGGAGTCGATGTCCGGGACGTCGATCTCCTTCGGTTCGCCCTTGTCGCCGGCAGCGATCGGGGTCACCGCGGCCACTGCGATTCCGCCGCCGACCAGGGCTCCGGCTGCGGCGGCGGGGATGCCCGCTGCAGCGGCACCGATTCCCGCCCCGGCGGCGGTGCCGACGATCCCGGCGGGCACCCACCCGATTCCGGGGAGGAAGACGGTGCCCGCGGTCATTCCGGCGAGGCCGCCGATCGTGCCACCGACCAGAGCGCCTGCGGTGGCCGCCGCACTGCTTGCGGTGAGGGCGCCGAGCGCTGCTCCGGCTGCTCCGGCACCGACCTGCGCGGCGGCGATCCGGTCGGCCCGCGAGGTTTCCACACCGATCGACCGCCAACCCGTCGAGACCCCTGCCTGCACAACGGCCATCGTGTTGTTCGTGCGGTCCCGGTCCATGTCGGACACCCAGTTGGGTTGCTTGATGTGCAGCTCACCCAGACGAAGGGTGTCCCGGGGCGCGATGAACGGCTTCGTCGGCTCCACCGGGGTCGGCAGGTGCAGCTGGTCGAACTGCACTGGTGCGACGTAGTAGTCCGTTGGCTCGACGTACGCATTGTTCTCGTAGTCGTAGTTCGGGAGCGGCTGGTATTCGATGTTCTGGTATGCGGCGGGCGGCTCGACCCAGTACACCGGTTCCGTCGGAGTCTCGGGCACGTAGGTGGGCTCGGGTGCTGGTGTGCGGGCAGTTGCGCTGATGGTGTCGCCGCCGGTGACGCCTTCCTGGTTGCTGTCACCGGTGACGCCGCCTTGGATCGGGTCGGCGATTGCGGACGGGGACAGGGCGATTCCGGACGCCAGGGCAGCGGTTATGACAGCCAACGCCGTGGCGGACTGGGTGGCGCTGTGATGGCGGTGTCGGCCTCGGGCGTGGTGGGCGGCGCGGTTGCCGCCGGTGACGTTGCTCATTGTGTGCCTTTCGTGAAGTGGCCACAGATGCGAATCGAGGGTGAGTGGGTGATGGCTGAAATCAGGGGCCGGTGATCGTCTTGACGACCTCTTCGGCCAGTCGGGTCAACGCGGCCCGGGTGTGGGGTTGGAGCCGGGACAGTGCCAGGCGTTCCCCGGAAGCGAACAGCGGCTCGAATGGCATGCGCGCCACAAGTGGCACTCCCAGTTCGCGGAGGGCCTCGACAGTGTCGTGTTCGATCATCGGGGCGTCTCCGGGGCCGGTTGTGATGACGACGATGGTGCGTTGCAGGACATCGTTGCCCGTCGACGCCAGCTCCGTGATCATTTCTTCCGCGGCATCTGCGGCGTCCCAACGCAACGGAACCGGCATCACGACGGCGTCGGCTGCCGTGACTGCCCACTGCCAGCTCGCGGCGAGGGGATTGTTGCCGGTATCGGCGACGAGGATGTCGCGGTGCTGGGCCACAATCGCGGCCAGATGCGCCGCGTCATTGCGGCCCAGAACCGACGTGGCACCGCCGCGGCGTCCCACGATGATGTCTTCACCCGACGGTTGACGGGTCAGGTGCTGCGAAAGTTCCGAGGGCCGGATGGGGGCGCGCGGGTCGGGATGGGCGGCCAGCAATGCGGGGATGTCGTTGTCGTGCGGCGGACGGACGGCGACCCGCTTTGCGAGACTGCCTCCGACCTCGCCGAGATCTGCGCACACCACGGTGCCGGCGCCGCGGAGGTTGGCCAAGGTCTGAGTGAGAGCCACGGCGATCGGCGTCTTGCCGACCCCTCCTTTCGGGTTGGCGACGGTCATCACGGAGAAATCCGGCAGTGTCCGGGTGATCACCGACTCGGCGGCCCGCAGCCGCATCTCCGGTGACTGCGGTTGGGGCGCGAGGCGTAACCCGAGCATGGCGTTGAGCCGGCCTCGCACTCCCAGACGCGCGGGTTCGCCCGCTCCGGGGGCGATTTCGGGGGCCGTGAGCCCCGACATCGGGTGCGGCGGCCGGGCGGGTGTGCGAGCGTGTTCGTCCTCCTCCTCGGCGGCCACAGCTGCCGATTCGGGTGTCGGATCGCTCGCTGGCGACCGCACGGGATCGGAAGGCTCAATGCCCTCCGCCTGGATCCGTACGGCGGGGGTGCCGCCGCCCGGGCGGCCCTGGGGCCGTTCCCGGTGGGGTGTCACGGGTCCCTGGCCCGGGGTCTGTTCTGGGGCGGGGCGGATGGTCTGGTCGGGGTCGACCTCGAGCCGCATCGGCGCGGTGTCGATGCCGCCGCTGACCGCGACGGTGATCGTTTGGCCGCTGCTTCGTGCTTCGGCGTGGGCCTGGGCGAACACGGCGGTCATCAGGTCTTGCTCGGTGTCGCCTCGCAGGTTGAGCGTCGCGGCCTGCGACGGCACATGCGCCGTGGCGTGGCGTCCTCCGTCGTCGATGGCGACGGTCATCTGCGGGGCCGACATCACAGACTCCCGGTGCCGGAGGGGGTGCCGTCGAGCTGGGCGAGCATCTCGGTGATCAGCTCATCGAGGCTGGTGAGCTGCTCGAGTGCCTCGGTCTTGACCTCGCCGTTGGGAAGTGCGCCCACCAGGTCCCGTCGATGACCGATCGCGGTGAGGAGCTCGTCGAGTCGGCTGCGGGAGACGGTCTTGCTTTCCGAGTCCAGGGCCGAGAGCCACCCGGGTGTGGAGGCTCGCAACGCTTCGCGGAACGCTCGAACGACGGGGTCGGAGTTGCCTTTGTTGATGAACGGGCGGTGCATGGCCTCGATGTCCTCTGGCTCGAGGATGACTGCTCGTTCGATCTGCCGGACTGCCATCGTGGGACCTTTCTTGTTGCGCTGGTAGCGGTGGTGGGTGATGCGAAAGTCAGGTGGCGGTGGGGAGTTCCGGTGCGACGAGCACGACCGTGTCGAGGCCGCTGTACTCGACGAACAGCACCTCAGGGCGGCGGCCGGCGCTCTCGACGGCAATGCCGACGATGACCTTGCCTTCGTCGGTGACGGTGCCGTCGTTGGTGCGGTCGACTTCGCGGGCGATTTCGACCGAGGCGACCAGTCCGGTCAGGTCCGGGTCGTCGTCGAGTCCGACGACGATGTGCATGCCCTCTTCGATGGAGCGGGCCGGGATCGCATCCGCGATGGTGTCGGCCGCACTCGGTGCGCTGATGCTGCTCGAGATCGCGATGGGGTCGCGCACGTCGTTGGCCATTGCGGCGATCAGAGCTTGTTCTTCGGCGACGAACTCGGGCAACTCGGCGGAGAAGCAGAACACCGGGGTGTCCACCTCTGGGCGGAGACTGTCGACGGCGCAGCGTTCTTCGTTGGACATATCGGCGCGTACTGCGGGGTGAGCGTCCACGCTGGGGGTGAACCACACTTGGGCGAGTGCCGGGTCACCGGAGGGATCGGTGACGGTGGCGCGGCCAGCGATGGCGGCATCGATGTCGCGTCCGACGGTGGTGTCTCCCCACATCATGTAGGCGCCGTCGCTGCTGAGGCGGGCCAGCGAGGCGCGGGTCTTGAAGTTGTCGCGCACACCACCGGAATCGCGTCCGAAGAGGTGCGCATCGGGACGCTGAACACCCACGGCGAGGCGGATACCTGTCGAGCGGGCCAGCGCGACCAGTTCACCGATCCGCCCCAGTGGATTGCAGAACTTCAGAACGTCCTTCTCCACGTCGGTTCCGCTCTTGGCCATCTGAGTCCACGAGGCGGACAGGATGAAGAACTCGTCGAGCACTGCCACCAGCAGTGGCATATTCGCGGGCGCAATGCGTTGGATCTGCATGTATTTGGTGCGTGCGTGCATCTCGCACCACAGTGCGTAGATCAGTTTGGCCGCGCGCAGCGGTTCGAACACGATTGCCGGTACACCGGGGTAGCCGAGGAACTGGTGCAGCTCGATGCGTTTGGGGTCGACACCGATGACCGGGATACCGCGGAGAACCAGTTCGGTGATGACCGTGGTCAGCAGGACTGTTTTGCCGCCGCCGGTCGGTCCGACGACCAGCATGTGTGGTGCCGACGAGCGGTGTGAGACGTTCCAGAACGCGTCGACTACGTCGGAGCCGATCTCGCACGAGGCGTACGGGACGTGCAGGCGCTGTCCTGGCTTGTTCGGGACCCGACTCGGCCAGTCGATCTGTTGACGTCCGATGCCGTGCTTGTCGAGCCTCGGCCCGGGTAGCTCGATGGCCGGTGTCGGCAGCGAGTGCAGGATCATCTTCTCGAGTGGTTTGCGGAGCGAGAGGGTGATGATGGGCTGCTCCGGGTTCCAATCGACTCGCCACAGCTGCCCTGACTCGTGCGTACCGAGGGCGGCGAGCAGAGCCTCGGAAAGCTTGTCGCGGTTGGCTTCCATGCCGGTGGCCAGCGTGTGCTTGTAGAGGATGCGGTACGAGGCTTCGGTTCCGTCGTTGGCGTAGGCGCCGACTGAGACCGTCACGTCCCGCAGGGCCTTGCCGTCGGAGAACAGTTCGGCGAGCATGCGGTGCCGTGGGCTGCGGGTGTCCGGGAGCACCGGTCGGCGGGTGATCGTGATGGTGCTCTTGTCGGCCCGGAAGTCGGTGACGTACTTCCAGTCGGTGACTGTGGGTCCGAGGAATCGGTTCATTGATCCGCCTTCGACGTCGAGGGGGAATTACTGTCGGGTGCAGGTTCTCCCGCCGGGACACGGTCGATCTGCGCCGGTGTCTTGCGAAGCAGGAGTCGCAGGGGTCGAGTGGGTGCGAGGGCCGGCAGCGCAGCGCGCACGCGGTGCCACAGCGGTGACCCGACGATCAACGCATTGACCGCCGAATTGAGACGCTCCTGCCGGGTCGCATCGACGACCGATCCCTGCGGCAGACGGATCGCCGCCCAGGCGGTGCTGTGCCACCCGGTGCGCACGCTGAGCCTGATCCGTACGGGGTTGTGACCGGTGGTCTGCCGTACCACCGCGGACAGGATTCGCCGCTGCCGGTGGCGCAGGAACCGAATCAGGTCCCCGGCACCGACGAGAGCGACCGCGACGGCGAGTCGGGGCCGAAAGTCGATGAGCCACTGTGACCAGAGCGACGCGCGCGGCCCCAGCTCGGCCACCGGAGCGGAGACCAGCAGGATCGGCATCCACCACACGACGACAGCGAGGACCAGGACGACGGCCACCCACGGGGTGAAACGCGCACCCTCCTCCCCCGACTGTTCGGAACGCCTGCGTCCGCCGGAGGCAGACGAGGTACCGGACGAGCCGAACACATCCCGGAAGAACTCGCCCACAGGGTCATTCGACGGCATCGCAGAAACCCTTCTCGGTCGCACATCGGCGTCGTGCTGATGCGCACAAGTGAATCCGCTCGCAAAAGGTTTCACCAAGGACCCCCGCACGCACTCGGGCGTGTCGCCCCGCTCGCATCTCCCGCGGATGCGTCCTCGACCGCGGTGACACCAACCCGGACGAGGAGTTCAAAAGACCTCTGCCAAGTGGTGTTTGGCCCACTCTCGCCAATACCGGGCTGTGGCGCTATTTGCAACTTCGCCTCCCCCCGTAGGGGGGAGGCGCCTCCCGAAGGGAGTGGGGCGCAGGCATCACCGATGCCGCAATCGGTCGACGCTTACCCCACATGGGGTGAATCACGTTCCACCAGAGTCGTCCCCGAGAGGGTGCCCCGATGGTGGAGCCCTGGTCCTCCCAGCGACCGTCCCCACCCTCAGCGGACCCGCAGCGACACGCCCGAGTGCGTGCGGGGGTCTTCGTGCACCGCAGCCACCCTGTGCCATTGTTCGTTCCGTCACCATTCGGTGTTGTCGTGAATCTTCTGGGAGAGAACATGCTTCACGAGACTTTCGAGGCTGCGTCACAGCTGACGTACCTGGCGCAGGACGGGATCGACACCACCGGGGTGGGCGGATTCCTCCGCGAGCAGGTGGTCCCGCCGATCCTCGGCGTGGGAGCGATTGTGCTTCTTGCGAAGGCCATTCGCTCGTCCTGGTCTGCTGTCATCACGATCGTCGGCCTTTCTCTGATCGCGTTGGGGTGGTTCGGGTTATCGGCGAACCCCGACGCGGCGATGAACGTGGGCACCGGGATCATCCGGCTGATCGTCCCCGGTGCGTGACCGGTAGCTGAACAACCGCACGGAGTCAACACTTTCGAGAGGAACCCAAACACATGTCCGTCATGACGATCATCTTCGGCGTGATCATCGCTGCCGCCATCGTGTTCGCAATCGGTCGCGCCATCAACGAGCGCCGGTGAGGGGACAGCGGTGATTGAAACCGATGACGACCTGTACCGGGTGGATCAGCACTGGCTAGGTCCTCCGGGGCGGGCGTTCCCGAGGCCGATCAGATGGCAGGCGATGGGTATCGGTGTGCTGTTACTGCTGCTGTCGTACATCCTCGTCATGGGGGTGCTGTCGGTGCCGTGGAGCGGCTGGAGCGTCACCGCGGTGCTGGGGTTGACCTATCTCGGGACGAAACGGATCGTCGACGGGCTCGGCCACGAACGCACCATCCGGTCACTGGCCCGGTCCGCGATCAACGACCTCACCTCCCCACGCCCTGCGGTCAAGCTCGACAAGAAATTTCGGAACGCGCCGCTGAGGGTGTCGATCCCCGACCAGATCGCGCGGGTTCGCCTCACCCTCGCTGCCGCTGATCACACGACTTCCTACGACTACGAGCAGGTAGGTCATGAGCTATCCCGGTAACCGGTTCGACCCGGCCGACCTCGTCCCACCGCCCGGTGCACTGCCGCCGGTGCTGCCCGAGTCATGGTTACGCGCGGCGCGCCAAGCCGGGCTGCAGACCGCCGACCCGCACACAACCGCTGCACCACAAGCGAGCTTGGGTGATGCACTGCCCACCGACCTTTCCCCGGTCGCCAGCTCCGACGAGGACGTGGCCGCACAACCTGCCCGCCGCAGGGGCAGCAAACGGCGCGGGAAGAAGTCCCGACCGGGTCCGCAGGGGCACTCGACCAGTGCCGCCGCGGATCGCGGGAGCAAGGCGCGGCTGCGGAAGCAGTCCAAGTGGCGGCTGCGGGCGGTGCTGGGCAACGTCACGATCACCGACGACACCGCCACGTTGTGGTTCGTGCAATCGCCCGGCACGTGGAGCATGCGGGCGATTGCCGATCAGTCGCGGTTCATCCGGGACGAAGCGTTGGTGCTGGCGGAACTGCGCAGCAAAGGGGTGGCCGGTATCCACCGGCGCACCGTCCGCGAGCCCTGGCCGGTCAAGGAATGGGGACGCGCACACGCGCGACTCGCCGAGAACCGACTCCCCGACGTCCCAGGCGCTCTCGCGTGGGACGAGTACCTCATCGGTCAGCAAGTGGCGCTGCTTGATTCCGCCCCTACCCGCAAGCGCCGATACTGGGGCATTGAATTGCCCCGTCGATCGATGACCGCCCAGACAATCGTCGCGGTGGCCGACATGTGCACCGCGGTGAAGGGATTGGGACCGCGGCTGTCGAAGTGGTCGGAGCAGGTCCTGCGCGCCGAACAGGACGCCGCGGCCGAACACATTGCCGAGATCGAACGCGTAATGCTCTCCCCCGGTGTCGAAGCCCTGCCGGCCGACAGCGGACAGATCGACTATCTGCTGCGCCGCTCCGCCGCTGTAGGAATGCCGTTGACCGAACCGGCCGCCGCACGCGCACCGTCGGGGTGGGGTCTGCCCGATCTGTTGTCGCTGAGCAACCTGACGGACATGCACTACACGCCCGGCGCCGGACACACTGTCGTCGAAGGCACGATCGCGGGCCGCACCTACCGGTCCTACGTGACCGTGCTGACGGTGGGGAGGATGGCACCACTGGCCATCCCGGAACAGAGGATGCCGTGGCAGCTGCTCGGCGACCAGCTCGGGTTGCCCTTGGAGTGGTCCGAGCGGATCGCCCTGCACACCCCAGAAGAGACACTCGGCGAGATACAGAAGCAGCGCAACGCGATCGAGGCGCAGTACCGGCACTACACCGTCGAGCACGACGAAACCCCACCCGATGAGTTGGCGGCACAGCACGGGTTGTCCCGGCGCCTGCGGACGGAGATGTCGAACGGTGGGGCACTGGCCACCCGAGGATCGGGGTGGTGGCGGATCGCGGTGTCCGGTTCCTCCCCTCAGCAGGTGCGGGACCGTGTCTCGAAGCTGCAGCAGCAGTACGCACCGGATGTCGAACTCGAAGTCGAGAACGGCCAGTACCACTTGCTCAAAGAGTTCATGCCCGGTGAGAAGCTCGCCAACACCGCCCACAAGCGCAGGATGAGCGTTCTGGCCATGTCGGCGGGGATGGGCGCGGCGGCCGACCGGATCGGTGACGAGGAGGGCATCATCCTCGGCGAAACCGCGTCGATCTCGGTGCGCCCGGTTGCCTGGAATCTCTTCGCCGCTCACGACTTCTTCGACAAGGGCGGCCTGACCCCCCTGGTCGGCGTCCAGGGAGCCGGCAAAACCCATCTGGCTGGGATGATCACCTATCAGGCGCTGCGCCTGGGCGCGCACGGAGTGATCCTCGACCCGTCCGGTCCGCTGCGCGCCCTCGCCGATCTGCCCGAACTCAAGCCGTTCACCCGCGTCTACGAGCTGACCGGCCGCGGTGCCAAGCCCGGCGTCCTCAACGTCTACCGGGTCGTGTCCGAACCGGACCCGGCCGACGAGATCTATCGCCCTGGCCATCCCGAGTACGCACACGAATCCGACCCGGCAGCCGCCGCGGCAGCGGCCTACGAGGACGATCGCGGTGCCGCCCATGCCGAGCGAGTCCAGCTCGCGTCCTGGGTGCTGATTTCGATGCTCGACGCCGACGACCGCAGCGACCGGGATGCCAAGAGTGTGGTCCGGATGGCAGCAGCGATGGTGGGGGGTCAGCCGACCAACCATCTGGGCAAGGTCCTCGACGCGATCGATCACATCGCTGCCGGTGTGGTCTACACCGACGGCCACGGGTTCGCACACGGCACGATTAGCGGCCAGACCGCTGGCTCGAAGAACACCCCCGTTATCGGTGAAGGACTGCGCACCGCCGCGGGCCGGATCGGGCCGATGCTGCGCACGATGTCGCAGCTGCGCGATGCCCGGGTGCTGTTCCCGTCGGCCACCGCCGGTGACGACGCCGCCGCCGACCTGTTCGACTCGGTCCTCGACGAGCGCCTGACGATCCTGACCATGCCGGGCCTGCAGATCGACGACAAGGCCGAGGGACGTGCGGCCACCGACAGCCAACGCCTGGCCGGGCCGCTGATCCACCTCGCGGCGTGGTTGGCGACCCGGCTGGTCTACGACAAGCCGCGCTCACTACCGAAACTGCTGTTCCTGGACGAGAACAAGTACCTCAAGCAGTCCGGGGCCGGGCGCACTCTCTACGTCCGGCTCGGTCGCGATACCCGCAAGTTCCGCACCCGCGCACTGGTATGCAGCCAGCTTGCCGGCGATTTCCTCGGATTGGCGGACGGCGCCGACGACCAGGACCAATCACAGCTGACCGACGAGATCATCATCGGCCGACTCGGCTCGTCCGAACGGGCGATCTCCGACGCACTCAAACTCCTCGGCCTCGACGAAGGCGAAGGGTACGAGACGATCCTGGCGAACCAGCTCGGCGGGGGCCGCAACGACACCTACGACCCGCGCGCGAACAAGGCCCGTAAACAGCGCGCCGCGAAGACCGGCGCCGACGAGGCCCGCACCTACGTCGTCCGCCTCGGCGGCGACATCGAGTTGGTGCGCGCGAACTGGACGAACTTCACTCACATCGCCCACGTCGCGCAAGCACTGAACTCCCGGGCCACCGCCGCCTGACCCCCTCTTTGGGAAGGACCTCTCGATGCCCGTCACCGCCCACACCACCAGATCACCCGCACACCTGCTGCAGCGGATCATCCAACTGTGCGCGGTCATGATGCTGGTCGGGCTCAGCGCCCTGTGCGGGCAGGCCAACGCCCACGCCGCGGGCTTCAACTGCAAGGACGTGCCGGCACCGCAGTCCCCGAACTCGGCGGCGCCGGCGTTCTTCGACTCCGGATCGGTGGACAAGCCCACAGAATCACAGCTGTCGGGCACGGGGTACGGCGGCCACGGCTGGGCAGGTCTGACGTGGCACATCTACGACCTCGGTTGCGGTGAAGACATCACCGGGGTATCGCTGGTGCGCAACAAGACCGACATCGGAAATACCTTCCTCACGATCGGGCAATCGTTCGCTGCCGCGGCGTTCTGGCTCGACGAGCAGGCCAACACCCCCACAGAGGGCCGCGAGACCGGGCGACAGGGAGCGATCGCGCAGTTCGACGAGATCGTGCTCGCGGTCTCCGACTCATTGCGGCCGACCGTCTACGGGCCGTGGCTCGGGCTGGGGGTGGCCGCGGCCGGGCTGATCATCCTCTACCGCGGTCTGCGATCAGATGCCCCGGCGGTGTTTCGGCAGCTTGCGATTGGTGCCGGCGCGCTGGCGATCGGTGGGTTGATGGTCGGTGCACCAGCGAAGGCGATCCAGATCTCCGACGAGACGTTCAGCGCGCTGATCACGAAGACTCAGGGCGAGATTTTTAACTCTGCGGGCATGACCGATGACCCGCGGTTGGTGATCACCGACCGGATCATCATCCCGGACGTGCAGCGAGGATACTTCGGGTCAAACGCATCCGGCCGGACGCTCGATGATCTGTGGCCGAGGCTGCGGGAGTCGATCGCCTACACCTACGACGAGCAGGAACGGATTAAGGCCGACAGCGCGGCACAGAAGGAGATCGACGAGGCCAAGGCCGAGAAGTTCCGGCGGGAGGTCGTCGAGCCGTTGGAGAGCAAGGGGCTCTCGTTCTACACCTTTCAAGGCAAAGACAGCAGCCGTGTCTCGACCGGGTTCCTGTCGATGGTCAAGACCTCGATGCCCTCCTTCTTGTGGATCGGTTCCTCGGTGCTGAAACTCTCGGCGCTGCTAGCGATCCGGCTGGCGATCATCACCGCCCCCGTCTGGGTTCCGCTCGCCATCGTCTCCGGATCGATTCTGATCCGTGTCGGACGCATCCTCGGTGGGATCTACCTGTGGGCGGTAGCCGCTGCGGTGCTGATGTCGGTCTACCTGCTGATCTTGATCAAGCTGTACCGCAATGATGCGGTCGACGGAACCTGGCGGCTGTGGTTTTTGGTCATCCTCACCATCGTCTTCTGGATGTTGTTGCGCCCGTTCAAACGGCTCTCACAGACCATTACCCAGTCGCATCGCGGCATGATCGGCGGTGCGATGGACCGACACAGGCACGGCTCCTGGAAGCAGAAACTGCTCACCGCCAGCTCGATGGTCACTAACCCCGCCATGGGACTGGCCGAGAAGAGCCTCGAACTCGCCCGCGCTGGCACCAGCCGCGCCGCCGACGGGACCGGTCGGCAGTGGTCCGACATGATCGGCGGCAACAAGCCCCCGATCGTCCGGCAAGAAGGACGCGCACTGTCGGCCGCACGCACCGACGACTACCGCGACCGCGCCCGCCAAGCACAGCTGGCCGGCCTACGCAGCGGTGACCGTCGAGCGATGGTAGATCTGCGCAAATCGTCCCAGGACAGGCCCGGCACCCGGCTCCCCGGTATCGACCTCACCGCCGACCCAGCCGGCGGAAACGGAAACACCAGGCTCGCAGACCTGCGCGAACACACCCCCGCAACGGGTTTCACCGACGGTTTCGAGGCCCTCGACACCGATGACAGCGAGATCTTCGTTACCCATCAGGACACGACCCGGTGGGACGGCGGACCCGACGCGGTCATCGCACCGACCACCATCTACCGGCCGAGTGAGGAAACGGAAGCGACTGAGAAGGATAAGCGTCCGTGGGTGTCGATCACCCGGACCGCACCGGCCTCGGCCACGGCGGTGGCGGGGCCCGCGAGCAGCGATCTGCCCGGCGCTCGTTTGCGTGAGGACAGCGCGGCGGAGCAGTCGACGGGAGTGCTTGACCGGCCGAATCGGGAGCTGGGAGTGAGCTGGTGAGAACCGTCAACCCGATTACCACCGCGATTCGTAGCTGGGTTCTGCGCAGTCCCGGCCGGCTCGCCAGCGGGATCGCGATTATGGTCGCGATCCTCTACCTAGCCCGCCTGATGGTCACCACAGTCACCGGGACAGCCGGCGACACGGCCGAGCCACTCGCGAACGCGGCGAACACCCACACCACGTCGGTGGCCATCAAGACCGCCGCAGACAAGGAGGTCACCGAGGCTGAAGTCGCGTCGATGCCGGCCAGCTCGATCGGTCGTAGTCCCGCAACAGCGGCGATGTATTACGCACACGAGTTCGTCGACACCACCGCATCACCAACTCAGTGGGCGATCGCGCTCAGCCGTGTCGCCCGCCCCGAGCGCGTCAATGACACCCTCGCCGCGGCCCGGCCCACCGCTCAGGTGTCGATTCTCGGGCCGACACGCACCCTGTCAGGCACCGGCACTACCGGAACGACCGTGGAGATCGACACCAGTGCCGGGACCCTGACCGTCGCGGTCACCGACACCGACGGCGGCTGGCAAGTCGACACGCCCCTCGCAACGCTCGACCTCCACGACGTGGACGCGGCTCCCACCACCCCGCGTACCACAACGCCCACCACCACGCCGTCACCCGCCACCGCACTGAGCCCGGAGCGCACCCCCGAGCCCCTATTGCCCTCGGAGCCTGCTCCGCCCGCACAGCGGGCCACCATCCCCGCCCCCGTGCCGGTCCCCGGCGCCATCCCAATCCCCGAACTCGACACACCTCTGCCAGGCCCGATCGCATGACCGCTCGGCGTCTGACCGCGGCTGCGCTCGCCGCGTTATTCACCATCGGGATGGCCAGCGCCTGCACCGGCGGGGCGATCATCGATCTGCCCAAACCTTGCCGGCCCGCCCACTCCGATTCCGGGGGCACGCGCGCAGACAGCACACCCGATGATTCGCCGGTGGCCGCGCTGATCCCGTCCGGGCCGATCCAGCAACCTACCGCACCGGGGACCACCACGTTCACCTCCGGTTTCGGACCCCGATGGGGGGCGATGCACAACGGTGTTGACTTCGCCGGCCCGGTCGGTATCCCGATCTACGCCGCCCTCGACGGCCTCGTCGTCGCCGCCGGTTCGAGCGGTGAAGGTACCGGTGTCGGTTTCGAGAACTGGGTCATCATCGACTCCGTGGTCGACGGCCGGCCGGTCTCCACGGTCTACGGGCACATGTACGCCAACGGGATCCACGTCGAACCCGGGCAGAGCGTCAAGGCCGGAGACCACATCGCCGACATCGGTAACGCCGGCGGATCGACCGGGCCACACCTGCACTTCGAATACTGGGAAGGCGGCCGCCTGCAGGACGGCACCGCAATCGACCCTATGACCAAGCTCGGCGGCGCGCCTGCACCATCCGGACAGGACTCGAGCTCACCAGGATCGACCATCGCTCTCATGGCCGCATCCACTCCTCTCGACTGCGGCAGAGGCTTCGGCACCGCGGGCGGCGGCGACCTCAAACCCGGCAGTGTCCCACCCGCATTCGAAGAATGGTTCCGCAAGGGCGGATCGCTGTGCCCCCAGATCAGCCCGGCACTGCTCGCTGCGGACACCAAAGCCGAGAGCGGGTTCCGCGCCGTCACCAGCCCCGCAGGAGCGAAAGGCTACACCCAGTTCATGGATGGCACCTGGGCCGTGTACGGCCGCGACGACGACGGCAACGGCAGAGTGTCTCAAGCGGACGTCGGCGATGCGGTCATGGCTCAGGGCCGCTACTTCTGCGAGATCGCGCGATCGATCGACAGCTGGATCGCCGACGGCTCCGTGAAGGGCGATCCGCTGTCGCTCTACATCGCCAGCTACAACGCCGGCGAGGGTGCCATCAAGCGAGCCGGTGGGATGCCCTCCGGTGGTGACTATTCCAGCGAAACCCGCCCATACGTGCAGAAAGTCCTCTCCTACATTCCCCAGTTCGAGCAACCTGGCGGCCGCGGCGAGTTCGTCCCCTCCCCCACCGCCGGCGGCAGCAATGTCGTCGAGGCCGCCGGCCAGTACTTCGGCACCCCGTATGTGTGGGGCGGCGGCGGCGCGGGTGGTCCGTCCGATGGCGGGTTCGACTGCTCTGGCCTGACCCAGTACGCCTATGCCCGGGCCACCGGGGGCAAGACCATCCTTCCCCGTACCTCCGAGGAACAATGGAAGGTGGGCATTGAAATCCCGATCTCCCAGGCCAAGCCCGGGGACCTCGTTTTCGGATCCTGGGAGGCAAGCGGTCCGGGCCACGTCGGTATCTACGCCGGCAACGGGCAGATGGTTCACGCACCCACCACCGGTGACGTCGTCAAACAAGCACCCGTAATGGCAGACATGCGCGCCCGCCGTATGTGACCCAGGAGGAGAGGAACCATACGCAAAACCTCGATCGTGCTCATAGTGATTATCGCCGCAGTCGCGGTAGTGCTCTACTCCTGCCAGGACAACGGCAACCCCTCAGGTAACGCGACACCGCAAAGCACCACGACCGCACCGGCACCTGCGCCTGCACCGGAAACGGGCACCAGCGCATTTCAGCGACCGGAACCGACATCGCCGGAGGAAGTCGCCCGCCGGGCGATGACCGTCACCTTCACCTGGGCCCCTGCCACCGACGAGAGCCCCACCAGCGGATTCCGCCGCGCGACACGATGGTTCACACCGGCCCTGGCTGCGCGCCTTACCTCCCATGTCCCGTACGAGCGCGGACCCAGCCTGCAATGGCAGCAATGGATCAACGACGACGCCCGGGTCATCGCCGACGTCGCCATCGGTTGCTCCGGCTGCCCACCCGACACCGACACTACCGCTCACAGGGTGGCCACAATAACCCAAACCGCGGTCATCGGAGACACTCCCCACCCCGTCGAGCCCGAGATTACAGTTTGGCTCACCCTTACCGAAGCAGACGGCCGATGGTTGATCGATAGCCTCACCTACTGAACGCAACCGAACGAGCGAGGGGGAACCTTGAAGTACCGCGTCACTACAGCTTTGACGGCCATGGTGCTCGCCACCGCGGTCATCGCGGGGTGCGGCAGCAACTCCAACGACGACACCGGATCACAACCGGCACCCACGATCGACGCCACTAACCCGGTCGTCGATCCCTTCGTCGACGACACCGCCGACGGACAGCAGAAGGAAACCGTCACCCGCATCATCGCTCTTGGCAACGAGCGGAAGGCGCCTGACAACGCCATCATTGCGGCTCTCGTCGCCTCACGAGCTGAAGGGTTTTGGCGGGTCCACCACTCCGGCTCCGGAGGACGGAACCTCTTCGGATGGAGCCAGAAGTGGGACAACCGACCTGCCCTCGACACCGGAGCCGTCACGGACGCAATCCAGACCTTCTATGCAGGTGCGGAAAGCCAGGGGGACGCCGCAAAGAACGGCAACCCGGTCGACTACGCCGTGGCGATCCAGCTGTCCGACCACTTCGGCGGCCGTACGTACTTCGAAGACCGCGAAGCCTACGACGACAACATGTCCTATCTCGGCACCGAAGACAAGGTCCGCAGCGCATACGCCGAAGCACTGCCCTACGCACGTGCGGCTTTCTACGAGTTGAACTAGCTGCGAGACAGCGGCGCTCGAGGTTGATCGGGGCCCATCCACGATCGCGACCACAGCGCAGGGCGGGCACATAGCGAAATCCTCACAGGACCGCGGGACTGGCGTCCTTCGCTTGTGGAGACAGCCGATGATCGTTTCGTCACCCGAGTGGACTGTTGTGTCCAGCGTGATTACAGCATCGACTTACTTGGTCCGTGGCGCATCGCAATGCCTCGAGGGGCCGAACCGAGTCTGGCGGCGGACCTGCCAGCCGTCCTGGATTTCGAGAGCTCACGTATTGGCGCTGCTCACCCGATCGCGCACGCCGACAGGCTCTTCAGTGACCGTAACCTCTTCCAATGGTTTTTGTTTAGCTGGCGTTCTTTGGGATGACATAGCACCGAGGTAGACACCGCCGGCGACTAACAAGAACCCAGCTGCTGCACCAATCCCGGGACCATAGACGGTGCCCCATTGAATTAGGCGCTTGTATGCGACGGCTCGTTCCACCTGTTCATCGACGGTTTGCTCGTCGAGCATCGTTGTGACATCAATGATGGTGACTGGGTCCGGATCGTCGATGTCGGATCCAAAGTACTGGTTGTAATGCTGTCGTACCTGAACGATTGCACCGGAAACCGGTTCGACCCAGAGATCCCGAGTGACGCCGTAGAAGCGCTTCAGGGACACCGAGTCCGTTCCGGTTCTCCCCCAGTTCACAGCCGGAAGTGTGATAGCACCCCCGATCGAGGTCGGCTCGATCCTTTGGTGAAACTGGTAGACCGGGAGGCCCTTAATCTCGGTCTCTTTCACAAAGTCGATGGCGCGACTTGAGCGCAGGGTCGTATCAAAGTAGGGGTAGGAGAGCTTCTTTGTGTCGAAGGGGAACTTAAACTGGAGTCCCTCGTGAGCAACTGGCTCCGCCGGCTTATCGAGCGAAGACTGGATGGATCCAGAGGGCTCCGAAACAGCGTAACCGGTTCGCCTATCGACGGTAGTTCGGTCGACGCTTGCATTGATCACTGAGCGTGGTCCGTTCCGGTCATCCCGCGTCATCTGCACGGCAGACTGCAGAGTCACGGTATTTGAATCGGACGGATCTTGGACAGTGACCCGTTGGTTGACAGTGATCGGTACTGTGGGATCGATCTCCAGCTTGCCCTTCGTCAGAGCGGCCGCATCGAGCAGTTGCGCAGTACCGGTGGAGACCGTGTCCGCCTCAACGTCCAGGGGAATCTTAACGAGCTGACTTGCGGCGTATGTCGGAGCGAGCGCGCTCATCGTTAGCAGCAAGGTACCTGCCATGATGGCCGCACAAGCGGTGCCGTGACGAGACAGACGGAGGCTGATCGGCATTCGGGCGATCCTAGTCGAGACTGCGTGGAACTTCTCATGGGCGCCGCCCGCCCCCCGACTGGGCGTACCCGCGCCGGACGACTACCGTTATCTGTCGGCATCGCGGGGGATGCTGACGGCAGGAGGTTCCGGGAGTGGCACATAGAGCGGCAGTTACACGTGCCGTCGATCACCTGTTCCGCATTGCGGTGGGCGACGAAGCACGATCATTGACCGGCATGGCGAATGCTCTCGCACGCGATCGCGGACGGCCACTGTTGATTCAGGAGGGCCCCGACCTGCCGTCCCGAGTGTTCGGCCAATGGGTACGCAACCCCGACTATGACGAAATAAAATATGCGTTGTGGGTGCATGCTCGGGAGCGAACCATCGCCCACGAACTCGGCCACATGGCACTGGGACATGTCGGCAGGCCTGCCATCGAACTGGCGACCGACTACCTTCCGCCTGAATCTCACGACCTAGCGAAACTGATGCTCCAGCGCGACTGCACGGATACACGGTCCACCGAGGAGGCCGACGCTGAAGCGTTCGCGAGCCTGCTCCTGCGACGCTTGAAAGGTAGCAGTCGGACTAGCCACAACCCTGCGGTTCGGTCACGGCTTGACGAGGCCCTCGGTTGATTACCGCGCTGGCTGCCGCACTGTTGGGCGTGGCGGCGGCAACCCGGCTGCATCGGTGGTGGTTCAGTCGTTCATGGACGCTCGCTGGTGCCGCGCTCATCCTGGCATGCATGTCACTTCACATGATGCTCAACATCGAGCCCATTGAGGAATTCGTTCGATCTTCCTTGGGCGCGGGCATGCCTGGTGCCCTCAAAATGCTGTTGGTTTATGGAATCTGTATCGGTACTGCCACCGTGTTCACGGATGTGACGAGTAAGGCCGGCCAGCGCACCAAGTTGATCCGGCTTCACGTCGCACTCTCGTTGTTCACAGCCGCCATTTCCTTCGTGTTCTTCTTCAAAACGCCATGGCCGGCGAACGTGGACAATCGCACGTTCGACAACGAGTATGCGTTCCTACCTGGATATGCCGAAGGCTTGATTCTCGCGATGGCATACCCGTTTCTGCTATGCCTGATGGTGACGGTGGTAACGATCGTCCAGGCAGACCGACATACCGTCACCGGCCGTGGATTGCTCTTGATCTGTCCGGGGGCCGCAATCCTGACTGCATACGCCGCCCTTCGAATCGGATACCTGGTCGCCGCGCGCTACGGGCTGATGGAGCCGACACCCACACCGTTCGCCATCTCCCGTACGCTCGCCCTGACCGGCGTGCTGCTCATCGCCGCAGGAGTACTTACTGCCCTGGCGATGAACTGGATTGGAGCACGGGCTGCGCTCAAGCAGTTCTCCGACCTTCGAGCCGAGCTGCTGACGCGGTGGCCGAACGCCGAACGAGAATCGAAACGCGGCAGTAGCGCCGCCGAGCAAGTCGACGACCGAGCAGCTGAGCTACTTGATGCTCTTAGCCTGGAAGTCGCTCATAGTGGGATGCCGCCGGGCGAACCTCTTCCCCAGCCGTTGGCCGTCGACGCAATCACCGAATGGCTCGTCACCGGTCGACTTCCCGACCGATTGGGATACAACAGCTTTTTCCTGGATCCCGGAACCACTGACACCATGTGGGCGTGCATGTTGGGCAACGCTTATCGAATCGCCCACGCAGACAAACGAGAGATGGCCTTGGAGCAATGACGGAGATCGATTTTCGGGACCGCCGTACTGTAACCGATATGGCCGCACGCGTACTGACTGAAGTCGGTGCCCCGTGGGTCATCAATATCGTGACGTCGATGGTGATCGGTTTTTCCGTGGGCACGGCGGGCTGGGGCGCGTTCGTTGCTCTGTGTACGGGAGTCGTCCCGATGGCCGTCATTCTGTTCGGGATGCGGAGGTCGCGGATAGGCGACCACCATGTCACCCAGATCAACGAGCGACATCTCTTGATCGTCGTGCTTCTGGTTGTTGCGGTGGGTGGTTTGATCATTCAGATCCTCGGGCACGCACCGATCGAGATGATCGCGTTCATGTCGGCGGGCCTGGTGGCGCTGGGAGTCGCCGCGGTCATCACGAGCATTTTCCACTGGAAGGTAAGCGTCCATACCGGCGTTTCAGCCGGTGTGACCGTTGTGTTGGCTCTGGCGGTGTCACCGTGGTGGCTGCTGGCGTTGGTCTGCACACCGTTGGTGGGATGGTCCCGGGTCCATCTCGGGGACCACACGAAAGGCCAGGTAGTTGTCGGTTCGATCGCGGGTGCCGTCGCTGCTGGTATGACGTACGCATTGATTGCTTAGGACTAGTCCTCGTCGCTGGTCAGCTTCCGAAATGGGTCGTAGGTCCTGGCCGCGACACGCTGATCCTGTGAATCTCGTAGGTTCTGAATCCATTCAATCTGTTGCTTGATTTCTTGATAGGTCTCTTCGTCCCCGAAGTAGTCCATCGGCACACGGAATACCCGACAGATGTCTCGGACTGTCTCCAAGCCGGGCGACGATCGCTTCCCACTGAGCAACTGCGACATGTAACCAGTAGTCATCTTGCTGCCGCTGAACCGGAGCATATCGACGACCTCGGTCTGTGTGTATGGGCCCCGGTCCTTCGGGTGGACGGTGTCAAAGAGATAGCGAAGCCTTTCAGCGAAGCTGCTCATCGTTCCTGCCCAACCCTTCAACCTTTTAGCCCGGATTGACCCGTAGGTACAGGCAACACTCTTGACTACCCGCATTCTCGCAACAGCATAGATCTTTCGCAACTTGCAATTGTAAGTTGCGAAACGTAGCCTGATCCCTGGTCTAAGACGGACGTCACCATCGGAAAGAATGTGATGTGGCCAGATTCTGGAATAAGCAGTGGTAGAGAGCGGATTGACGCCGACCTGCACATGATTCACACAGAGCGAGCACGCCCGACAGTCAACCGGCTGGATACCGCCGCCGCAGCGATCGGTTGCGTAGGGTCACGCCGGGGTGCCAGCAGGCCGATTCCGTGCGCGCTCGTATGCGGCGCGGTAGACACTTTCGGACACGCCCAGAGCCGCCGAGAGTTTCCGGGCATTGTCTTCCGTCAACGCCGCCTGCCCACGCTCGACCTGAGCCACCGTCGTGGTGCTGACCTCCGCCAGTTTTCCGAGTTGCGGCTGCAGCAAACCCGCAAGAACTCGCCAATCGCCTGGGAGTCGCTCAGCCTCCGGAACAATGACGATATCGCTGATCTTCGCGCCAAGGGCGTCGGCGACCCGCTTAAGGAGGTCTACCTGTGGCGACGTTGCTCCCGTTTCCCACTGGTAGAGGGTCGCGTGCCCGATACCCGCTACGCGAGCGAGTTCGGGCCGACTCAGGCCGGAGCGCTCACGACGTGCCTTGAGCCGAGAAGGATCGAATCCGCGCATCACCCGTCGGCTCACCGAAACACTCCGTCCATCACTCCTGGACACCTTGCACTATCCCCCTTACGATCACTTCAGTACACAGTTTTGCCTCACGGAAATAGATCAAATATGACTCCGCCAACCAAGAAGGGTCGGTGATCTAACAGAAGGACCCCCGCCCGGTTACCGCCGGGCGGGGGCCTGAACCGAACAGGGTTGCCGCCCTGATCAGCGTATTTCTTCAGCTAGCAGAATGGAGATCTGCCAATGCAAACGATAGGCGACGTCGGCGGAAGTGTCGACGAGACTGACGTGCTGAGTTGGACAACTGCTCAACTCCGACGATTCATTCGTGCCCACGACTCAGCGTGCGGATGCCTTACAGGTACTGAGCGCTGCGCGGTCTACCGCGCAGCTCACGAGGAGGCTTTCTTCCGGCGGCTCAGCTCAAACCTTCCCGATCGCGTCGACGGGCTTCAGGCCACTGACCGCCGTCTCCCGTGCGCGCGCAATCCACGCGGATGGGACACCGACGTCGCGAGCACAGGTCAACTCTTGGCCGCGATCGACGCCTGCAAAAGTTGCCCGTTCTTTGCGAGTTGCGAGGAGCAGGCGCAGGTCGGCCCAGCACGATCGATGGTGTGGGCCGCGGTGGCTTATGACCGCGACGGCGAGCCGATCAAAATCTCAGCGCTGTCGGCGTGGGTGCGAACGCGGGACGGCATACGTCTTCGCGACCAGAAGCAGCCGTTCCCGGTCCCTACTCTCTCTGTAGCGCAGAGAATGTCGACGCCAGTGCGGTGGGCGTCGTGATTGCGCCGTGGGATGTAGATGAGGGTCTCTCTGGGGCGATGTTCGATGCGCAGTGTGAGTGGGTGCAGCGCCCGGGATTCGAGACCTGCTGCGCGGATACGGTGATCATGGCGGCCGGTGGGGATCCGACGCCTTCCGTGATCCGGGCGGGTGATGGAGATCGCCACGTCGGAACATTGATCGCCGCCGATCGTGAGCTTCGGATGTACTACAACCGCGTCGAGGGGCAACGAGTAGTCGAACGGGGGTCGGCGGCATGATCCGGCTTTCCGACCGCGTCCTTCTCATGGCGACCGGCGAGGTCGAGTGCCCTGGAACCGAAGGGCCCGCTTCCCTGCGTTGGGGGTGGCTCGCTGATCTTTACACTCACCCGGTGTGGGGTCTCGTCACCGTTCCAGGCTTCTCCACGCCCGTGGGATACACCGTCGCCGAGTTGTGCCGCGCCACTCCGACCGGAACGGTCGACTCCCTCAGTGTCCGATGGGATGCGATGGAGCGGCTGGCTTCGATCGGCGCCGGCCGCGCTCAGTCAGCGGCCATGTACGCCTGGTCTGCGGTCGCCGACTCCGTCGTCGACGCCCACGACTACCTGGGCGGCCATCAGTTCAGTGGTGCGGAAGCTGTCGCCGCCGCCTTCTGGGCGCATCTAGCCGCGAAACCCGGGGTTGTCGCCGAGGTGTGCATCGCCGCGGCCATAGAGGCGTGGAACTCACGCCTGCATTACCCCGCGACGGGAGGGGCCGTCGCATGACGGGTGTCACCGCCACCGACCGCCACGGGCGAACGTGGGAGCTCATCGCGATGGACAGCACCATCTGTGGACTCCTCGTCGCCGACGCAGGCACGCCGACCGTAATGTCCGCCGCGGATCTTATCGACACGCATGGTCCAGTCCAGCTCTCGCCTGCCGGGTCTCGTCTCAGTCCGGGATCATGCGATGCGCTTGTCGACGTTGTCGACCTTGTCGCATCCGATCCTGAAACAGCGACCGTCGAGCAGATCCGTGAGGTCGCCGCCGCGGCGCGCCTGTTGCTTGGTGTGAAATCGGTGCCGCGGTCGGCGTAACTGGTAGGGCTGCCCCCACAACCGCGTTTCTCTGATCCTTTCGGCGGTCCGCGCGGAACCTCCACAGTTCGCGGTGGCGGCCGTCGTGGATCGGCACTCACACATGCCCACAGTAAGGCGATGCCCTTGACCGAGTAGCAACCGCGCGACCCCTAAACACAAATAACAGTGCGCAGACCTCAGAAGCACGAAAACCCCCTTGGTGGGGGTGGTTTCGGATTCACGAACCGCTCCGCGGCATTTCGTTGAGAAGGACTTGCCGGTCCTCCTCAACCAAGAGGGTGAAGGCCTTGCCGGGCCGTCACATTCTCAGAGGTGAGTGGCGAAAGTTCACAGCTTTCGGCGCTCGTTCTGCATTCCCCGAAGGGACTTACCTGTGACAGGTACGTCTGATGCTAACGCATGCGCTGAATCAGCATCAACACAACTCGTTGCCACCACCCACACCACGTCCTCGACACACGCCGATACGCGCATTCCGCAGTCGGTAGAAGTCGACACCTGGGAAGCCTCCGTCCACGCCGCCACCCAAGCCATCAACCAGCTCCACCAGTACAACCGCGACACCGGGCAACGCGGCCAATCCTTCACCCTCCCCACCACACCAGGACGCGAAGCCACCATCCCCGTATGGACCAGCCGCACCGAATGGCTCCACCAACTCCGCCACCACACCACCCACACCACAACCGGCCAGACCGCACTCACCACACACAGCATCAGCATCGAACGCCTCATTGCCGTCGCCACAGCCCACGCCCGATTCGCCGATTCAGCCACCGGACGCGGTGTCACCGCCTCCCGGCAACTCATCGCACACCACGCCGGCGTCTCACTCTCCGTCGTCAACCGCGCCCGCCGCGTCCTCAAACAACTTCACATGGGCGTCGAACTCGAACGCGGCCGAACACTCCGCACCCACGAATACATGGCCGCCGAACTCCACCACGGCGGCCAACAACACCAAGCAGCCTCCGTCTGGGCACTCAGCTCCCCAAGAAACGTCGTCGAATCCACTCCCCCACGCCCACAACCACTATCGCGCCAACACCGCGCCCGCCCCAAACGACGCCTGACACGCCACCGCACTCGAACCCAACGACCCACCCCCACGGCCACCACAACTCATCCCCAGGCCACCGACGCTGACACCCTATCCCCCAGTGCTTACGTTCCTTCCCATGATCTTTCGTCACGAAGTACTCACCAACGCGCACACGCGCGGCACAACGCACCCACCCCACAACCCCGACCACTCCACCTCCAACGAGCAGCCGCCACACTCATCGCCTCCTCACCCGCACTCACCGCGCACCGGCACATCGGACACATCTGCGACGCCATCCAAACCGCTGGCATCGACACCACACACTGGACCGGCCACGACATCGCACACACCCTCGACCGCGACACCCGAGAACGCGGGTGGACCTGGCCCACCAGAGACCACATCAACTCGCCGGTCGCCCTCCTCCGCTGGCGACTGACCCACATCAACTGGACGGGACCCTCCCCCAGCCAACTCCGCGCCACCGTCAACGCCACACTGCGCCGCGAACAACAGGCCCGCCGGACCGCTATCGCGCACCGCAATGCCGTGCAGGCAACCGCCGAGCAGCGACACGCTGCACTCGCACAGATCCGCCGTGCCCTGCGCCAAGCCCAAAATGGGTCAGTCAATGTTCGATCCGGGTACGAGGACAATCATCTCGCACTCGAGCGGATCGCCACCGCGAACGCACGACCATACAAGAATGATCCGCAATCGGTGAGTCACCGACCTGGTCGGTTTCGAATCGCCCGACGATTTGTTTGACGGTGTTGTGGGTGGTTCCGCAGAGCGCAGCTGGCCCTCTGTAGACCCGACTCCTCGATAGAAGGAGATCTTGTTCATACGGTCCTTCGCGCACTTCAAGGTGACTCCCCGGGTGGACTGGGTGTGCCGCTGGCACCTACGCCGTCACCGCTCACGCCATAAGCTCCTGATCGACACGACGAGCACGGGATGGGCACTTTCATCTGACCACCAACAGGGACCGCGACCTAGCCGCCAGCGTTAACTTTTCATGGCCAGGGACTACTCAGATATTCGCTGTCGCGCATCGGTTTGACTATCATCGCCGGTGATGCGGCCTTCGAACGTGATCGCGAATGCGTTCAGCGCATCCACGAGTCGTGCTGCGTACCGACGGCAGCCGACCATCGCTAAATCCGAGAATCACCCTCCAGCAGAGCTATCGCCAGTTATTCAGCCCACCGACGTTCGTTTCGGCTGCTCGGCCGAAGGAACCGGCAAGTCCCGTCTGATACCGAACAATACGACCGCCGACCATCATCGGTCGAAGATGTGCTCCCCAACGGCTGTCACAGTTCGAGTCCCGGCGGCGACGGTATCGGTGCGGAAGGCCGCAAAAGTTCGGCACGAGTACCGGGCATGCCGCTCTGCCCCCGTTCGGCGCATTTGACTGCCAAAACCTGGTTGACCCCGAGCCGATTCGCCGCAAAAGCCAACGCCGCGCCGGCCATGTACAGCCGCCACACTCGTGCCCGTCCGGCGCTGCTACAGGCCACCACCTCGTCCCACTTCGCCTCCAGGTTCCCCACCCAGGCCCGCAGGGTCAGCGCGTAATGCTCGCGCAGCGCCTCGACGTCACGCACCTCGAAACCGGCCCCCTCGAGCGCCTCGATCATCGTCGCCATCGGTTCGATTTCTCCGTCGGGGAACACATAACGATCGATGAACGACGTCTTCGAAAACTTGGCAGCAGGTTTGCATGGTCGCCGCGAGATCGCGTGGTTGAGCAACCGCCCCCGAGGGCGCAGCAGCGCGAACAGGTCCGCGGCGTAGGTCGCGAGCATCGCGGCGCCGACATGCTCGGCCATCCCGATGCTCGAGATCGCATCGTAGGGGCCGTCTGTGACGTCGCGATAGTCCTGAACTCGAATCTCCACCAACTCTCCCACGCCCTCGTCGACCATCCGTTTGCTGGCATAGTCCGCCTGCTCCTGGGACAGAGTGACACCGACGACGTGCACACCGTAGTGACGTGCCGCATGTAGTGCAAAGGTCCCCCGCCCACAGCCGACGTCGTGTACCCGCATCCCCGCGGTCAGGCCGAGCTTGCGCGCCACCAGATCACATTTGGCGTACTGGGCCGCACCCAAATCCTCACCCTGCTCCGCCCAGTACGCACACGAGTAGGTCATCGACTCACCGAGCACCAGTCGATAGAAGTCGTTGCCGACGTCGTAGTGATGACTGATCGCGGCAGCGTCACGACCCTTCTCGTGCCGGCGCCCGCCACGCGCCAGTTTCATCTCCTCCGCCGGCGGCTTCGGTGGCAGGCCGATGATCCCCAGGCGCAGCGCCGCTGTCACCAGTGCCTTCTTCGTTTGCCTGTCGATCCGCACACCCGGTCCCCGACTCGGATCCGACACCTGCTCCAACACGTCCAATCCGGCGAGAAGGTCTCCCTCGACGTCGATGTCGCCGGACACGTAGGCCCGAGCGAAACCGAGGTCGTTCGGCGCCCACAGCAACCGCCGCAAACCACGCCGATTGACGATGTGCACCTGCCACGGCGCGTCCGAAGGCCCACTGCGACTACCGTCCCAACACCTGATCCCTAGCGGGACCTGCGCCCCCAGCACCGCGCGAACCAGCGGCGCCACCGTGTCAGCGACCGTCATACACACCTCCAACGAAAGTTTGGGTCCGACCACCACCGCGGCTGCTCAGTTCACGTCGCTCGCCGTGACGCGCAGCCCTGTCAACCGCACCAACTTCCCGCAAACGCACCTCGTCGACGATATCGGTGGAACCCCCATCACCGCAGATCATCACACCAAATCCGCCGTCCGCGCGGCCACCTCAGAATGGACCGAATTCTCACCGATCGTGTGACCGGGTAATGCGTGTTCAGGCGTGCCCGGCATTCCGGAGTATCGGTCGTGCTCAGACCGCGTTCGGTTCAGCAGTGAGCCGGAGCGGCCGCCGGTACCGAAAATGGTTCAATGTGCTGCGTCGAAAGCTCTCACCCTGATCTGGGGTCCGCAGTCATCTGCGCCAGATGGGGGACCCCCGCGATGATCGCCGAGCTGGTCGCCCGCGAGCAGGTCGCGCAGATAACCGCGGCTCTTCCAGGGGAGCGCAGGCCGCTCGATTCGGAGGACACTGCAGGTGGCCTGGTAACCGCCGGAGGCGGGTACATCGACACGCAACCCCCGCCCACACACTGACCCACAGCTGCACTCGATCAGTTCTCATGGGTGCGGAGGGATCCGGCGGATCAGTCCGGCTGTGTGCGGCGCCGCGCCTGGCGGCGGGCGTGGCGGGCCATGAGATGCGCTCTGTTCTTCTCGCTGCGGAAGATCTCGCGGTTCACCGCCTGTTCGATCATTCCGGGGGCCTCGAGCAGACGCTGCGCGGCCAGACGCATCAACTCGGCACGATCGGACCCAACTTGTGCGGCCAGCGCGTCGAGCTTGTCCCGCAGTGGGGCGTCGAAGTGCACATTTACCCTGGCGGAGAAGATTTCGGGCCGAAGATCGCGCAACGGTGCGATGTGCTCCAGGTCTGCGGTGAGATCACCCGGCGTGTCGAGTAGGCGCCGAAGGGCAACCCGAAGAAGAGCGGTGCTGAGCTTGTCCCCGTGCCGGCTGGCGAGGCGCCAGATTTGTTGCTTGGCTGATGGGTTGACCATCACTTCGACCTTGTCGGACAGTCCGGTTCGCTCCGCCTCGCGGAGCATCGGATGTTTGTAGCGGCCGGGGGTTTCCAGGAATCGGTGCAGGGCAATCCGCATGAGGGCGCTGACCGTGGTGTCGTACTCGGCGGCCAGCGCCGTGAACTTCTGCGCGGTGTCCGGTTCCAGCTTGAGCGTGAGCATGACCAGCGGGATCGCCCGCCGGACTGCCGAGAGTCGCCGCGCCTCCTCGAGACGGTTGCGGACGGCTTTGGGCTGGGTGACCAGTCGTCGGCAGGCGACGCGGATCAGCGCCCCGAACCGGCGAGGGCCGATGCCCTCGGCCATCTCGTCGAGTCGGTGTTTGATCTCCGGGTCGAAGCGCAGCGCGATGGGATCACCCACCGGGATCCGACCTGGCCTCGACTCCGTCATCCCTCGATCTTTTCTCGTCCGCCGGTGCGCAATAGTCGGCCCCGGCATCCGGGGGGCGGATTCCAGCGGTCGTCGCAACACACATGGTTTGGCAGAAGCATAGTGCAGCTCCGATTATGGATCCGTCAGAGACTCACGGACCAGGGTCTTGCCCTACCGCTCGATGTACTGACATAGCTCGCCAATGGCGGCAACCGTGGCATCGGTATGGGTATCGATCCACACCGGACCATCGTCGCGCTTGCGCGGCTGCAGCATGCGTTGTCCCTGTGAGGGCCACTGCACGAAGTCGTAGCCAGCGAGGTCTGACTGAACGGTGTCTGCCACCCAGACCGCGGCCTCAGTGAACGGAGTATCCATCGACAAGCCGTCGCAGCGGCTGAACCCACTGATGCCATGTACGCCCTGCCAGCCGATGGTGACGGCGTAGTTGCCGTTAACAGCAAGATCCCACACCAATCCGCCCAACCGCACGTCGCGCCCGTACCGCAGGCACCGCAGATCGCGGGCGACGGCTTCGAGTGCACGCACCCATACCTGCGGCGCCTCGACGTCGTGATCGGATCCGATCGCCGGCCTCCGTCGAACAAGCCGAAGTGCCACACCAAACTGTCCTGATTCCACAAGTCCCGGGTCGGCATAACGTCATCTTCGCGCGTCCGAGCTGCCCGCCCGTGTCATTAGCCTGATTGCACGCCAGGCCGGTCTCGACGCTGTTACCTCGGTGACGAAGCGGGGTGTCGTGCGCACCATCCAGCTCTGCGATACCAGCCCGCTGGTTGGATAGGGATCGGCAAGCGGAAAGCGAGAGGCAACGATATGGTTCGGTGTGCCCGAAATCGGCAGTCGGCGCCGGACCCAACCGCCGCCGCCTCGCATCGTCTACGAAGCCCTCACCGACCCTGACCGTGACCCGATTCGTCCGTGGCTGATCCTGCACAACGATGAACAACGTCCGACGATCGCAGAAGCTACCGATCCGAACCTCGTCGTATGGACATCGATCTGGCCGTGGCGACCGGATGCACGGATCCGATTCGACATCGTTGGCCCACCACACGGCGCCACTACTCTGTCCTGGACGTTGATCGTCGACGAACCGGTGCCGGACGGGGAAACGATCGTCCGCATGCGAAAGCGAATGAACGAACTCATCAACGCGAACCTGCGCTTCACGTTCGGTCAGTAGTCACCCGGTCAAGGATCCTTCTCCGGGGCTCAGACTCGTACCCAGTGTTCGTCGTCGTCGCACCATCGCCACAAGGCTGGCTCGTCGTCGACGTGCGCGACGTCGTTGTTCAGCCACCACGTCGCGTCCGGATTCCACCCGGCCAGCACAGTTGCACCCTTGTTGCCTGCCAATGGGATTGCGAGACCGGGTGTGGTCAGGTAGCCGTGCAAAGTGAGGTGCACGGCGTCGTAGTCGTCGGCCACCGCAGCCCAGTCAGGAATGAACCAGTCGTGATACTCACCAGTGGTGTGGAACCAATCGGAGCGCTTGGACTCGCGGACGGCCAAGGGATACGCGTCGACCAAACGCGCCCAGTCCGTCGGATTCGTGATCTCGTATACCCGGGGTGTGCCGCGGACAGAGACCGGCCAGACTCTCGCTTGATCCCCGCCGAACGAGTCCTCCTCCAGGAGCAATTCCAGTGCGCCCACATCATCCCGTGCCCGGCTGGTTTCCAACGCGGCACTGGGCAACGGTGTCGACCACCATTCACCACTGATGGCGTTGTCCGGACGTTCCGCGCGCCAAGTGCGAAACCGTGCTTCCATCGAGACGTGGTCACGCCGTTGATCGAGACCAACAGCAGTACTGCGGTACGGCAGCGTCGATTCCGGCCACTCCTCGTTCGAAGGCAGTCGGACGATCATCCGCTGGTTGTCGAGGTCGACCGGCTCCGCCCACCACCGGGTGAGCGGGGATTCCAGAACGGCGGCAGCGACCGGACGTAAAGCCGCCACCGTGTCCGGCGTGGCGAACATGACATCCTCCTCGTCCGGCGGCTGCCAGTACCGTGCACAGTCCGTCGCGAACGCGAGAGCATTGAGTAAGTCCAGTTCGGACAGCCCCGACACGGCTCGAACATCGACTGACTCGATCACCTCGAGCACGTCCGCAAGCGTTCGTGGACGGGCGGCTCGCTCGTCCGCACCGCACATGTACGCGACGTTCGCGCAGAAAAATCGCCCGCGTGGTGACGCGAGAACGAGAGTGACCAGGCCCATCAATGAACGCTACCGAACCCGCGCTGTCCGTCGCACGCAGTTACCCGCTGTGAAGTTCTGCCCGTTCATACTCGAACGATTCGCAGTTCAGCTGTATCGACGACCCCGTCTCCCCGGAACTGGGTGCAATCGCGCACGGGCCCCTCCTGCTATCCGACTCGAACGGCTACCGCGTGGGAATCCGATACCTCATCGCGTATCGAAACGTCATGGATATGACGCTGGCCGTCTCCGCTACGGGATCGAAGTCTGCCGAACTCGCCCGCCAGTTCCGAGCCACTTACGGGACCGGCCGGCTTTCGGCTGCAAAACCCGAGGACGGGTTCAGTACATGGGTGGTCTCGCCCGAGCTGAACATCCATACAGAGCGATCGAGCCAGAATCCACACACGATGGAAGGGCACTACGTCCGCGAGTTCTCCTATGTCAACAACGGGCGCCCGACAGGCACCTTCCTCGAGATCGAGTACCGCTGGCCAGCAATCGGCCTCGACCGCACACGCGTCGTCTTGGAGATCCCACCGGCTCATGCTCTCGACGAAGCGATTGTGCCGATCTAATCCGCCTGTGCCTCCGCGTCCGAAGGGTCGGCGAAGCGATGACCGGTCGAGCATCGCCGACCGAACACCGATCCTTGGCAACTCCGAGCGCTACCTACCGATTCGTTCGACGCGCCAAGGTGGGATCTCCCGCCGCGGCCTGACCTTGATCGCACGAAATTTGTATCCATCCTGATCGATGACCGACTCCCATTCGAAGTCGACCTGCTCGCCGACGTCGAGACCACGGATTCCTCCGCCGATGCTGAAACTGTCGCCCGGCTGGGCATTGATGACTTCGTCGGGGTGTAGGGCGCTGTAGAAGGTCCAACAACCGCCCGGTGTGTCCGCAGAGTCGATGACTCCCCAGCCTTCGTCGTCATTCCACGTGGTGACGACGCCGCTCGCTGGGGTGCCGATCCGGGGCGGGATCGTGTCGTCGAGGTCGGTAATCTCGTGGGCACTGCCGTCGGAATCGATATGCCAAGCCCTCGAGCTGAACGGCCCCGGCCGCGTGTAGGGCTCGGTGCCGACTGGCCATGCGCGCACCGTATGAAAGTCGTAACCGTCTGCGGACTCGTCGAGTTGATGCCACTCGAACTCGACTTCCTGACCTTCAGCCAAACCGGGGAATCCAGGAACCGCTACGGATATCCATGGAGTCCAGCTACCGCCGGGGGTGTCTGCGGAGTCGATCACGCCCTGCATACCCCGCACGTCCCAACTGCGGACCACTCCTCGGCTCGTCATGACCTCAGTATGTCCAAGACCGCTGGTGGCCAGCGAGCGGAACCCGAAAGCCGAACGCCTATCGGCACCGGATGACGATCGTCAAACGCGACACCCGAACCGAAAATTCTGTTCTGCCGACCTACGATTCGCGGAGATATGTGGCGGCAATCTCACGCGATAGGAGGCGGTGCGGTCTCAGCCAAAAAGTCGGTAGATGGTTCGGCGTCGGAGTTGCGGCGTCCAAGTCCGTATGACTGTAGATAAGTGCACCGGACATGTTCCCGAGAGTCCGGACCCACCCCTACAGCGTCCACAGTCTCGCTCATCGGCTCAGGCACCAACCGACTGGCTGCTGATGCCCTTCATGTCGGCCCACCTCTCGAACTCCGCCAGGACTGCCGGCATGAAGGGACCACCAATCATCAGGTGATCCGAGCCGGGCAGTACAACGTAGTCCGCGCGCCCGCGGTATCGCTTCGCGGTGGCCTTTACCATGGTCGGGACGCAACACTTGTCTTCGCTGCCCGCGACCACAAGCACGTCGCCGGTGATCTTGTCGAAGTCGACCCTGGAAGCCCGCTTTCGGTCGAACATCCAGAACACCATCTCCCGGTAGGCTCGGCCGGACTCGGCGCACAGGTTGCCGTAGAACTCGTCGGACAACTCCTGCGGCATGGCGTTGCACACGTATTTGTCCCAGGTCGCCTTCTTGACCGGATACATCGGCCGCCCCAGGACCCAACGGGGAAGGAACCCTCCCCACAGCAGAACCTGGGAGGGATACAGGGCAAAGATGCCGGCTGCCGGGGCAGGCGCCAGGAGGACGATGCCCCGATGCGGTACCCGAGCCGCAACCAGCTGCGCCAGCAGTCCGCCGACGGAGTGCCCAAAGATCACCGGCGGCGTGTCCATGGTCCCCGCCAGTTCACACAGGGCGTTCACATAGTCGAGCAAACCGAGCTTGGTCACCTCCTCCGCCGTGCCCCAGATATCGATTTCCTTGGGATGACCGTGCCCGAGCCAGCTCGGGGCATGTACCCGGTACCCACGTGTCTCGAGCTCGGCAACGAAGTCATCCCACTCCGCGCCATGCCCCCAAGTGCCGTGAATGAGAAGAACGTCCTGCTGTGCCATGGATCCTCCTGCGCAAGTTGGCATGTGTCGCTCTCCAGAGTGCGACCGACCCGACCCAAACACTTGACATATCGAGACACCATCCCGAGCCTGAACAGGTGACCTTCATAGTCCGAGCCGGAGCCCTTCAAGGCTTCGACGACCTCGTTCGCCGCTGGGGAGCCGACCCCGCTCGGCTTCGCCGCCAGCACGGACTCGCCGGCAAGGAGATCGAGGACCCCGAATCCATGGTCTCGCTCAACGCCGTAGCCCACCTGCTAGACGATGCCGCCCGCGTCTGCGACAGGCCGGACTTCGGGCTCCGCCTCGGGGCAACGCAAAACCCACAGATGCTGGGACTTCTCGCCGTCGTCATACAGGGTTCCAATACAGCTGGTGCCGCACTGCTGGACTCGTCGCGGTACCTGTTCGTGCACAGCCCCAGCTACCAGCTCGTCCTCGAACCCTCCACCGCGCCGAACCCGCACAACTGGGTCACGCTGCGGTTCGACGTAGAGGTCGATCCCGGTGTGCCCTACCGGCAGATCATCGATGGATGCCTCGCCTCGCTCCTCACCCTGGCGCGCGGTGTGACCGGCCTCCCGATCACACCGCTCAGCGTGTCGTTGCCGCACACCCCGGCGGCCTCGCCACGGGCATACCGGTCCATCTTCGGTACCCCCGTCGCGTTCGGACAACCAAAAGGCGCCCTCCACCTCGACCCGAACGTCTTCGCTGTCAAGCTGCATCACGCTCGCCCGGCCATCAGACGGGCCGCACTCGCATACATCGCAGCCCGACTTCCACACCAGGACACGAGCGCCGCCACCCGCGTCCGAAACACTCTCGGCAGCACGATCGGCGCCACCCGAGGCACCAAGTCGGAAATCGCCGATCTGCTCAACATTCACCCCAGAACCCTGCAGCGGCGACTTCACGACGAAGGCACCACCTTCGAACAGATCCGCGACGAGGTCCACCGCACAGCGACCCTGCGACTGCTCACCGAGTCGAACCTGCCGTTCAGCCAAGTCAGCTATGCGCTCGGATTCTCCGAACAGTCCGCCATGAGCAGGAAAGTCCGCCAATGGTTCGGCACCACCGCCACACAGATGCGCGCCCAAGCCGCACGATCGGCTGCACGGACCCCCGAACTCGAGAGCATCACTGTGCCCAGCTGAAGCCGTGTCACAAGCTCGCACACAAGTTGGTCCGCAACAAACAGCTTCGCCCCAGAAATCGGCCGCTCCGACGCCGTCGAACACGCTGCCGGCGCCCCGGCCTGGCATCATTGCTGCGTCCACTTGCGGATCGGTCACCGGGCGGCCGGCGGAATCCATGTACGAGGTGCTCGATAACGCTCTCCGTACTAGATCACTACTCGTCGTTTTCGCTTCGCAGTCCCTTGTCCATGGTTTCCGTTCTTTGCCATACCTCGTACGCTCGGTCGACGAGTTGGTAGTGGCGCTCCACTTCTGAGATCGGATCGATACCCTCAAGCGCACGCAGCAAATAGTGCCAAGTAGCTGCCCCGTGCAGCGCGGTTTCGTAGAGGGTGACCTCAACCCACTTGTCCCGATGGCCTAGGACACTCATCGCAGGTTCCGGAACGGGGTGGCCGCCAATTTCACAGTGATCGTGATAGTCCTTATTCGGAAATCGTCCCTCCGAACGCTGGCGGATCTTGCCCGGCTGCCATCGCTGTAGGCGGATTCTTTTGTCCGACTTGAACCACTCCCACGCATCGTCTGGATCATTGGTCACCGCCCAAGCGAGGTACTCAATCTCGACCAGCTGGCGAACAAGGGCAGCACTGGCGTAAGCCCAACGCCCCGCTGCGAGATACGTGACACTCGCAACGAGTTCACCACCGATTGCTCCAACTAATCCAGCAAGTAGGAGTCGGCGAACTTGGTCGCCCGTGAGGTTTCCGTCAGCGGTGAGGCTCCGGGCCTCCGCGCCGAAAACGACGAGACCCAGCCCCAGTGACATGACGAGGTCGCGGCGCGACTGAGCTGGGGATGACGTGAAAGAGTCATGCATTCGCGCAGGCTACTACGCGAGCCCTCCACACTGCCTCTGGCGACGCCTTGTGCCATTATCCCAACCCTGACCGGCGTGTATCTCGCCACCGGATCTACTTGCCCACTTTCGGATCGAGTGACGGGATGTGCCCCTCCACCTTTTCTCGAGTGAACTGAATGAGTCATCCGCATGGCATGCAACGCGGCGTCCGCCCAGCTGCAATGCGGATGCTCGACGACGTTGCACTCGACGACGTGCACTCGACGACGTTGCAATGGTGTTGCGTCCGCTACGCGCCCGGAATGGCCTGGTTGACTAGGGCGGCCGTCGATAATGCCGGTGAGCTGGGTGTGGTTGCCTGCGCCATGGAGCCACTGATCCTCCCTATAACGGTTGCGCCTCGGCTCTCCCGCTGCCCGCGCTCTCCTCGCGGCGGCGCAGCGGCGGCGTGACAGCAGGATCAGGCCACCCGTTACACCGCTGCGGGCGAGTCGGGCGTCCCCCGGTGCGGGCGTTGATCCGCTGGATCCTCTTCGCGATCCCTGCGCGTCAGTGGGCGACAAATGCTTCCGTCGCAGGGTGTTGGGAAGCCTACGCGCGCCCAATGTCGTGCGCGCCGATGTAGTTCAATGGCAGAACATCAGCTTCCCAAACTGAATACGCGGGTTCGATTCCGGTCATCGGCTCCCTCCATTCCATTCCCTCCCTCCACTCCATCCCTCCCCGGTGGCTGACGCCGAGAAATCGCGTGCTGTCGCGGCGGGCGATGGACGGACGGGCCCCGCCGAGGATGGTCATTCGTCTTGGAATAGCGTCTACTTAAATCTCATACTATCTGCCACTGACGTGGCCGATGTCGGAGATGTAGGTACGTCACGGATACCCGTAACACCGTGCGGTGCTGCGGGTTTGACCGTGTCCCACACCGACGCTCGAGGTGCAGGAACGATTCTTATGTGATTCACCCCCACCGGTAGTGTCGCGGTGGGAACACTGCGGCGGACCCGACGATGACGCGGCCGGCTCGGGGTGGGACTCTTCTTGTCACGGCACTGCCGGACCGGTGCATGCTCGGTAACCCGGATCTGCGGGTGCTGGCCGCGTTTGCGGATTGCTGTGCGGCGTCCGAGTAGTGCACGTTTGGCGAGGTTCACCGCTGCCACGTGGTCACGATTGCCGCCGACCTTGCACCGTGCGCACCATGCCCGGTGATAGCCTCCCGGGCGGGATAGCTTGTCGTTGCAGCCCGGGCACAGCGCCGAGGTGCCGCGGGCCGGCACGGACACCACCGCCACACCAACCCCCGCGGCGGTGTGTGCGAGAGCGTCGACGGCTTTGCGGCGTGCGGACTGCGCGGCCCGGTTGTTGTTCACCCGGCCGTGTCCTCGGGTTTCGAGGGTGCTGAGGTCTTCCACCCCGATCACTGCCGCACCGGCCGCGGCGGCGTAGTCGGTCACTTCCCGGCCGAAGTGGAAGGCTAGTTCCCGGTTGATCTTGCCCCGTTTGACACCGACCGCGGCGCGGTGGGCGTCGAGGACCGCGATCTTGCCTTCCAGGTTGGCGCGCACCTCGGGTGGTGCCGTCGCGGCAAGCCGCGTCAAACGTGCGGCTTTACGATGCAGGTGTTGACCTTCCGCTTGCAGCCGGGCCAGCTTGATCCCCAGGCCCCGGTCGTCATAGGTGAAGCCCCGGTAGTCCGAGACCAACCCGTCGGGGCGTTCGGTGACGATCGCGGCTGCTCCGAGGGTGGCCGGTGACCAATCCACCCCCACGGCGGTTGTTGCCGCGTTCAGATCAGCGGCGGGCACGTGCTCGGTTGCCGCGCAGCGCAGCAGCAGGCCTCGGTGGTCGAGGACGAGGGTCGGCAGATGCCAGTCGGTAATTGCTCTGGTGTGCAGGTGTGGTGGGATCGCGGCGATCAGGCGGACCCGCCGCCACTGCGCCCGACCTGTCGGGTCCTCATGCGTAGGAAGTTTCAGCGTCAACACCATCACACCGTCTGCGACGGTGATCTGCGAGAGTTGATGATCGGCAGCGGAAAGCCTCGCCATCACCGACGTCCGCGGCGGTCCCTGCACATCAGTGATCCGCAACCGTTCATGGCTCGCATCCCCGGCCGGCGGGAGCGGGCTGCGAGTTGCCGTGCCACGCCGCGCGCGAAGCCGGCCGGCACCCACTCACCGGCAGCAGTCGGCGGCGCCAGTCGGCCGGTAGCCGGGTCGAACCTGGCCGACAGCGAACCGATGGCGTTGTCCCGGTACGCCAAGGTGCGTAGCGTGCCGACCGCCTGGGAGGTGACCACCCGGGTCACCCGCGAGGGCACGTACACACCGGTGGGGTAGGACGGGTTCCAGCCCAGACGCGCCGCAGCGACATGCCCCTGTGCCGGGAGCTTCCGGCCTTGACCATCGCGTCCGGCGGCGAGGGCATCGAAGGAGGCTGGTTGCCACAACCTCGACACCAACTCCGATTGCGCGGCGCCGATCAAGTCGAGCAGCCACCGCACGCGAAGATCGATGGTATCGAGCCCGATCGGGGCGCCGGTAGCGTCGTCGACCGCCGCGTACGGGCGGGTGGTGAACGAAAACTGACGAGGCACAGTGAATCCGGCAACAGTCATCGGCTATCCCTCCTCCAACCTCGCTGCCGCATCGCCCGAGAAGTCGGCGTTGATTCTGTTTCGACCGCAGCCGGTAGAACCGGCCCGACAACGACGCGAGCAACCCCAAGAAGTCACCCATCAACTCCTCCACCAACGACTTGTCGCCATGCTCCCGCAGGACCTCGACCGTAACCCCGACCACCGACAGATACCTTTCGATCCAGGCGACTCCGAACCGGGCCAACCGATCCCCGCCACACCACCCGCACCACCGTGAAGTCGCCTTCGGCGGCGTCGTCGAGCATCCGGTCCACACCGGCCCGCATTTCCCTCACACCAGAACCGCGATCCCTTGTACACCCGGTACACGACCCCGGAAGCGCTCTCGCGCAACATCGACTCCTGATCGGCGAGCGAGGACTCCCGCCCCGTCGAGCCGGACACCCGGCAGTACAACGCTTCCACCCGATCGACCGGAGCCTTGTCCAGGGCAGGAGGACGGCCGAGGTAGGCATCGAGGTCAGTGCGATCAAACACGCGCTGGCCGGAACCTGTACGCCGGGAGGGCAACCGGCCTTCCGACGCGGCCTTACGGACGCCCACGACTGACATGTTCAGATACGCCGCGGCCTCACCAATTCGCATGAATCGAGAGAGCAGAAAGAATCAGGGAGTATCATATGTCACATCAACTGTTGAGAGCCTGCACTCATGGCCGCACGGAAGACCACCCAGCGACGCTCCAAGCCCAGACGAGCCAGCGCCGCGCCGCTGATACCCACCCCGGGGCACGGGGAGCAGATCTGGATCCTCGATGTCCCTTATCGGGCATCCGCGCCCGGTGCCAAGTACTACAAAGCGCTCAAAGCGTATGCCTACATCGGCGCTCAATTGCCCGACGAACTCACCGTCTACGCGTCGAAACCGTACTCGTACAGCCGCTGGGTCGAAGAGGACCTCAACGGCGTGCGGCAACCGGGCGCTACTGGTTTCCACAAGATACCGCGGCCCGAACAGGTGGACGCCGCGAAGGCGATCGCGACGGCCTTTCACCACGGCAAGCGCGGATTCCTGTTGGCCGACGAGCCCGGTGTAGGCAAGACCGGCAGCGCAATCATCGGCGCGAAGGCTGCGCTGAAATTAGGGGGCGGCGACACCGTACTCATCACCGTGGACCGGCCGGCCCAGATCACCATCGCCGCGTGGCGTGACGCCCTCGCTGCGTTCGGCGACGGTGGGTATCGGTGGCTGATCATCTCCCCGGACCAGCTCAAGAAGTTACTCGGACGCAACGGCCAACCGAAGTACTCCTTCTCCCTCATCATCAATGACGAGGCACAGCAATTCAGGCACCTCACGGCCCAGCGCACCCAATACCAGCGGCGCATCAACCGTCTCTCCGCGACGCCTGAGAAGGCGCCGTTCGTCATCACCGTGACGGCGACGCCGGGTCATCACCCAGGCGAATACACCTACTTGTCTTCGCTTTTCGCGCAATTGCACGATGACCCGCCGGGCGAGTGGGCCGATCTCGGTAAGAAACTGGTCGAGCGTGGCCTACCTCTGGCTCCCGGGTGGGACAAGGGCAAATGGGACTGGAACGACCAAGCGAAAGGCTCTCAGCGGCTGCAGCATCAGGCCGTCACCCGCGTCCGAAAATGGATGACCGACTGCGACCCGCCCGTCATGGTGCATCGCGACGCGCCCTGGGGGGCGCCACCTATCGACGGCCTGCCACTCGACTTCACCGCCACACAATGGGCTGCGTACCAACAGGACTGGAGTGAGTTCCGGAGCGCGATGAGAATCGCCCGGCAGGGGAACGACACCGCCCGCGGCCGTGCCGCTCTGATGCGGTTCCGGCAGAAGGCAGGCATGCTGCGAGCCCCGCAGACCGCCGAGTTGGTAGCCGCACACGTCGAACGCGGCTACCAGGTACTCGTCGCCGTCGAATTGGTCACCACGGCCGCCGACCCGGTAGCCAACCTCCTGGAGGAGCAGGGCATTGGCGTCTCGCGTATCTTCGGCGGCGGCGATCTCGAGACGGAGCGCATTCGATTTCAGCGCGGCCACAACCCGGTCGTGGTGTTCAACACCGCATCTGCGATCAATCTGCAGGCCTCCGAGTTGATGGTCGACGGTTCCCGCGCCTCATCGGCACGTCGCATCGGGTTCTTCCACCAGCCTCGCTACTCCGGAATTGCCGCACGCCAAACGATGGGTCGTGCGCATCGCGACGGGCAGGTTTGCTCATGGTCACTCCTGTTCGCCGCCGGAACGGTGGAGGAGCAGGCGGCTCGGATCATGATCAATCGGCTCATGGTGACATCAGCCAGTTGCGGGGGTTATGTATATCCGCTCGCTCTCGATTGTAGGAGTCCCTGGTCCAGGCATCATTCCTACTCGAAGATGCTTTCGGGAAGCCAGTCTGCGTCGAACAGTCGGGCGAGGTTTCCGAACGCCCCGAGATCGCCATCGACAGGTGTGCTCACAGTTGGGTGTCCACCTTGGTGTGGGCCGCCGAGTAACGACACAAGGATGGGTCGCTACCCGATGAGCGGGAGCGCAACCAGACCGAGGATCGGCAGAGAGTTCGCCGCCGTCAATCTTGATCGGTTCGAGGGGGGCGGAGAGACGGCGATGGTGAACGCGTGCGCGGCCGGCGGGTGGTCCTGGGCTCATCCTGGCCGGCGCGCACTCGGCATCGGATTGGGCGAAGTGGACCCGCGAGTGGAGCGCCGCCGGGATCGACGGCGCGGCTCGTCGCCGGTTCCTCCTCGGCCGGTGACACATTGCTCCTCCAAGTCATCGCGGTGATCGTGATCGGCAGAACCGTGGAAACGACCGTCAAGGGCACCCTGCCCCTCGCCGGCCGAAACACGCCGTCCATGCGCATCAGCTGACTGCAGCGAGAGCGTCGGTGCGGGGAGGCCGTTCGCCGGCTGAGGTGATGGCCTGTGCAGCGATGCGCGGTGCAGGATTCCCCGAAGGTCGTCGAAGCCGATCGTCAGCAGACGCTGCCGATCGGTTCTACGGGTCAGCAGGCCGCGGTCGGTCAGGGCGTCCAGCCCAGCCTCCAAGACGTCCCCAACTCGGCGGGTCGGCCACACCTCAACCACCAATCCTGCCTACTGCGAGCCCTCCCGAAACGCGGACAGTCGGAGCGTCATGCCCAGTGGACTAGAACCATTCCGCAGTCGTTGTCGACAAGCCCAGCCGCCGTGGTGAGCGCGATCAGTGTCCGTAGTGGTAACGGCAGGCAGCAATGCGGATCTGATCATCGACAATTTTATAGACCAGCCGGTGCTCATCGGTGATACGCCGGGACCAGTAGCCTTGAAAACCGTGCTTGAGGGGCTCGGGCTTGCCGATTCCGTCGTTCCCGTTGCGTTCGACGTCCTTGAGTAGTGTGTTGATCCGCTTGACGATCTTCCGATCCTGCGCCTGCCACCAGACGTAGTCCTCCCACGCGGACTCGTCCCAGACAAGTTTCATTCAGCCAGATCCCGGACAGTTCCCCCGCCGGACTCCAACCGATCGATCGACGCCAACAGCCGGCGGGCGTTCTCCGGACTCCTGAGCAGGTATGCCGTTTCCTTCAACGACTCATAGTCGTCGAGCGAAACCATCACCACCGGCTCGTGACCCGCCCGCGTGATGACGATTTCTTCCCGGTCATCGACGACGGCGTTGAGGACCTCGGCGTACCGCGCGCGAGACTCCGAGTAGGTCATGGTTCGCATGAGCAACCTCCGTTATTGCGTACAAGAAATTGTACGTTACCCGACATGCTTCCGCAATCCAAGGGGGACGACCCACCGTGGGGCGAGCTCCAGAACGAAATTCACCCCATGGTCCGCATCCCCTCACCGGCCGCCGACCCCACGCCGCTCCGGCGAGCGACTCGTCCGGACCCGGGACCGAGCGCGTCCACCAACCGGAGCGGGGCTGCACAGCGATCCCTGGCCGACGCCCATCCGGATCGAAAATCCGAAAGTGAGGACCCGCAGCGGGAAAAATGGGCGGAGCAGCTGCTGCGCAGCCTGGACGTCGCCCCCGAGGACACTCCCCCGGTGATCTGGCACGGCGAGAAAGTGCTGCGCAATCCGACGAATGCGGAACTCGCCCGCATCGTCGGTCTTCCGGTCCCGGACTCGGTCCGGACGCAGACGCGGACGCGGCGACCGTGAGGCCAGGCTGTGGTGAGGAGCGAGGACGGAGTGTGCTTGTACTCGGTCAGGTCGCCATTCGACGGGGTCATGTCCGCTTGGGGATGCTGTTCTCGGCGGAGTCCGAAGCCTTGGCTGGGTGGCGGCCGAGGAACAATGCCAGCAGCGCTCCCGCCGCGCACACCACCGACGTGATCAGAAATATCTCGGTGTACTCGGTAAGCAGAGCACGGTCGACTGCCCCGGTGTACTCGGCCAGCTCCCTCGCCGCCTGCTCGGGAGGTTTGCCGACGGGGAACGGCACCTGCAGGTTCGCAGTCAGGCTGTGGAAGCGGTGCAGCCCCCACGCGGATAACGCGGCAACCCCGACGAGCATCCCGGTCATCCGCGCGACCACCACACCGGCAGAGGCGATCCCGTGCTGGCTGGGCGGCACGGCGCGGAGCACCGCAACGGAGAGCGGCGCGATCACCAGGCCGAGACCTAGTCCAGCGATGGCCAGGTCGGTGTCCAGCCGGGGCACCGCAATCGGCCCGACCTGGTACGGCACGGACAGCACGTCCATCGGCCACCGGGCCATCCGGAAGTAACCCGCCGCGGCCAGCAGCATGCCGGCCGCCGCGACCACCCTGTCGCCCAGCCTTGCCGCCAGCAGCCCACCGAGCAACGCGCCGACCGGGAGCGCGGCCAGGAACCGCAGCAGCAGTATGACTGCTCCCCGGTCGTCCCGATCGAGCAGCGACTGGGCGAACAGGTCGACGTCTACCAGGGTCACCATCAGCGCGACGCCTGCCGCACCGGATACGCCGAGCGCGGCGAGGAACGCGCCCGTCTGCACGTCGACCGGGTCGATCAGCCGGGTCTTGGCGCGCAGCTCCCAGCCGACGAAGGCGACGGTCGCGACACCGACCCCGATCAGCATCGGCCCGCCCCACGGTGGCAGCACGGCGGTGCGCGGGTCCGGGTTGTACAGGCCGACGACGGCCAGCCCAAGGGCGACCGCGAGCAGCAGCCCCCCGGCCACGTCCACCCGGACGGGTTCGTGCGCCGGATCGCGGCGCGACACCGAAACCTGCACCGCGATCATGGCGAGCACGCCGAGCGGTACGTTCATCCAGAACACGCCGCGCCAGCCGGCGATGCCGAACGCGCTTGACCACACGGCAAGGCCTGCGATCGCCACTCCGTATAGCGGGCCCAGCACGCTGCCCAGCTCCTGCACGGCACCCACCGCGCCGAGCACGTTCGACCGCTTGTGGGTTGCCCACAGGTCGGCGGCAAGCGCCATGGTCACTGGCAGCAACGCTCCACTTGCGACACCCTGGACGACCCGCCCGGCAACGAGCATGGGCAGGTCGTCGGCGAGCGCGGTGACCACCGAGCCGACCAGGAACCCGGCGAGGCAGCTCTGCAGCACTAGCTTGCGGCCGAACCGGTCCGATGCCTGGCCGAGCAGCGGCATCGCGGCAATGTAGCCGAGCAGGTACCCGGTGACGATCGGGGTCACCCGCTCCAGTCGGTTCACCGGGATCAGCAGGTCGTCCATGATCTGCCGGATCATGCTCACCACGACGTAGGTGTCCAGCGCGCCGAGCAGCACGGCGAGCGCCGCGGCGCCGATGGCGACGGTCCTGCTCCGCCCCGGGATCAGCTCGACAGTCACGGCGGGGGTGTCACCGTCACGGGCTTGTCCAGATCGGACACCACCACGTCGACGGTCGGGGCGTCTGCGCCGGCCGGCTTCGGGAACGTGACCAACGCTCTCATCGGGAGGTGCATGCCGTCCTCGTCAAGCCACACCGTGATGTCCACCTCGGACTCGACCCCGGGAACGATGTTGCCCACCGCATCCTTGTCCGCCCGTCCGGTGATCTTGTACGCCGGTGTCCCGTCAACCTTTTCCCTCGTCTCGGTCTTCGCATCCGTGATGCTGGTCAGCACCTTCGCGAAGCCCCGGTCCGGGTCGAGAATGGCGGTCGGGTCGTAGTACTCGGAGGTGAGCGAGGACGGATACCGCTGAAAGGTGCCGGTCGGGCCCCTCAGGTACAGCGAGTCGTCGACCAGCACGAATTCACCTTCGATCAGCTGGCCGGCCAGGGTCAGCTTCACCGTGCCCTTCGCGCCACCGGCCGGGCCGCCCTCCCTGGTCAGATCGCCCTCGGCGGTCTGCACGCTGATGCCCGGAATCGAGCCGTTGACGGTCATCGTGAAGTGTGCGCTCTTGATATCGCGGAGGGCGGACGCCGACTCGGCGAGCAGCCCGGCCGCGTCCGGCAGGTTCGCGCTCCCTCCCGGATTGGTGTCGGTGCTGCAGCTGGCGACTACCGCCACGCTGAACGCGAGGGTCCCGAGGAAGATACGGCGGGTGAGCATGCCCGCATCGTAGGACGTCGGCTCCGAAAACGCCCGGGCTTGCGGCCAGAACCGGTGTCGTTGTGGGAACGCCGGGCGGCCACCGAGTCACCGGGCACGGCAGGTGCGCTCCGCCTCGACACACGCGGCACATCCGGCGCGGTGACGTGATTGTCTTCGTCTCCACCGGCGACGAGTGGATTTATCCGCCCGCCGTGGTGATCTCCGATCCGATGCGAATTCCGCGGTCGGGCGGAGCGGTGTTGTTCTTCCTGCGCACCCGCACCGACCTGCCACCTCTGCCTCTCACCGACGCCGAGAAGGCGCTCACCGACCTCGGGCACCCCGGGTCACGGCTGAGGACCGATCACTACGTCCGCTCCCCCAGCCTCCGAACGGCGCTGCTCGCACTATGGGACCTCTGAGCGGGCACGCACACGAAATGAGCTACGCCCCACCACCGAGCCGCCCGGCCCCCTTCGAAATGCGCCGAGCTTTGTCTGCACGGAACTCGACAACGTTCTCGTCCAGGAACTCTCGTACCCGACAATGCCTGGCGTGTAACTGTTGCTTTCTCTCACCGCCGAACGCAGTCTCTGTCGATGCCGTCGACCGGTTCCACCACTACACCCACTCCCCCCACGAGACGTGACTGCCAGGATGGGTTAATACCCATGAGCCACACGACGGGCGCCCAGAAGGCCCGGGCAATCCTCGTCGTCGAGCGTCCCGGCCGGGCTGCGGCCGTGGTCACTAGCTGCTGCTGGCGCTCGCTCCGCCTCCACCCTTGCGGGGGAAGGGTTTCGGCGTCAAACCCGCAGTAGATGGCTCCGTGCCGGGTCCGCCGCCTCGAGCAATGTCCTCCCCCGTCGCTACCGACTACGCCGCCACGCTCGAGAGCATCAAACGGCTCGTGCATGAGGCGCGCTACATCGCCCAGCGCCGAGTGAACACCGAACTACTCAGGCTCTATTGGCAGATCGGGGCGACGATCATCGAGCGACAGAAGACAGCCCCGTGGGGCAGCAAGGTCCTCTCCCGGCTCTCCGCGGATCTGCGCACAGAGTTTCCCGGAGCGAAGGGTTTCTCACCGGCCAACCTCAAGTACATGCGCAGGTTCGCCGAGGCGTGGCCCGACCCCGAGGCAATCGGTCAACGACCCGTTGGCCAATTGCCCTGGGGACATGTCATCGAGTTGCTCGAGAAGCTCGATGACGCCGAGTTACGCGACTGGTACAGCGCCAAGGACATCGCCCATGGCTGGAGTCGCCCCGTGCTGGCGCACCAGATCAAGACCCGTCTGCACCTGCGAGAGGGTGCCGCCCCGTCCGACTTCCCGCACGCGCTCGAGCGCACCGATTCCGAGCTCGCTCAGCAGATCACCAAGGATCCGTTCACGCTCGAGTTCCTCGCCATCGACGGGGACGCCGCCGAGCGACAACTCGAGGATCGGCTCGTCGAACGGATCATCGACACCCTTCGCGAGCTCGGCCCCGGATTCGCGTTCGTGGGCCGCCAGGTCCACTTCGATGTCGAGGGCGATGAATACTTCGTCGACTTACGTGTTCTTTCACGTCGAGCAACTCCGGCACGTGGTCATCGAACTCAAGACCACGAAATTCGACCCACGCGACGCCGGCCAGCTCGGCTTCTACGTCGCCCTCGTCGAGGACCGGCTACGGCCGCCACAGCACCAGCCCACGGTCGGGATGCTGCTGGTGGCGGACAAGAACGAGTCCGTCGTCCGGTACGCACTGGCCGGCACCACCCAGCCGATCGCCGTCTCCCGCTACGATCTCTCGCCCGCCGAGCAGGCCGCGCTCCCCGCCGAAGACGCCCTCACCCGCGCGGTCGCCCCGAGCTCGACGACCACACCCCGCAATCGACAAAACCCAGCGGAACCACTCGTCACCCGATGGATCCGGTATGTGATGTCGGACGTTCGTCTCCGATAGGGGATTCCGCTTACCGGATCGCACACCACACCCTGAGGTGAGTGTTGGAGCCGACCGTTCGGGTCGAAACCCAGCCGGAACTCGCGCGCGGGGTTGTCGTCGTCCAGACCAGCGGTATATACGCGATGCTGTGCCGCGTAGATGCCATCGTTTTCGCTGATCCCGTGTTTGAGCGCGGATTTATGCGCCTTCACGCGACCTGGGTCCAGGCACGCACCGCTTCCCGAATCGCCTCGGAGCGAGAAACATGCTCCTGCTCGGCACGGGCGTTCAATGCCTGTAACAATGCCTCGTCCATCCGTACCGGCACCACTGCGCCGGGGCCGTCCCCCACGGTCGGTCGGCCACGTTTGCGCAACTTGTCGACGTCATAACCGGCCTCGGCCTCGTCTGCCCACTTCTGGATCATCCCGTCCGTGACGGGCGCTCCGTTGACCGTCTCCTCAGCCATACCTATTATCGTAATACGAAAATAGGTATGGGGCGACGATCCTCAACCGGGCCCCCGGGGCGGTCGATCCCAGTGATACCTGCCGCTCACGTTCTTGCGGGCATTCCCGGGACAAGGTTGGGCCCGATACCGGTTCCGGGACTGATCCCGGACCCGCGGGTTCAATCGCCAGCCCGCGGGGCCGCCGATCCCGGATCTGCTCATCGCGGCGACCGCGGAGATTAGCAACCGAGTCGTTCCGCATCTGGACACAGACTGCGACCTGATCGCGGCGATAACCGGCCAACCACTCGAACGACTGGTGACATAGCGGCCCGGGACAAGGCCCGCCCGGTCTCCACCACGAGCGGACGCGGACGTACGGCTGCGGCGAGGGATAAATCGGGTCAGGTCGCGTCGTCGTAGCCGGTGCCGATCACGGCCCGGGCGGCGGCGGCAACGGCGGGATCCGTGCCGGTGAGCCGGCCGCGGTGCGTCTTCCCGGAGAGAAGCTCGAGGACGTCGAGTGTGGGGCTGACCACGGCGGCGACGCCGAGGACCGGACTGCCCTCCACGCGCCAGCCGAGGCCGAGCAGCAGGTTTCGGATCTCGCTGGCCCATTCCTCGGCCGGGCTACCACCCGCGACGACGGCGAGTGCCAGCCAGCCCGCCTGACGGTCGAACTCGGTTCTGCCCACCGGCAATCGGGACATAACGTGCCGCCACAACGGCAATGGTTGGTCACGGCACCGGCGGGCGAGCGCGGTCGGCGCCAGCCGACCCTTCCGCACACTCACCAGGCCCAGCGCACGCGCGCTGTCGCGGAGCTGCGCGATCGGCCACGTAAGGTCCTCGCGGTTCGCCTTGCCGATCCACCACCCCGCCACGCCGGTCCGCTCGGCGAGCTGCTCGACCAACACCGGCGGAAGGTAGCCGGCGCTCGTCAGCCGCACCCCCTCGCCGATCAGGTCGAGGAATGCGCCGTACGGCTCGATCAGGCGGGCGGCATCCGCCTCGCTCACCTCGACCCCGGCGTGCGACGCCGCCCGTGCCAGCACCTGCGTGAGCGCCCCGTTGCCGCCTCGCTCGAGTTGCTCGCACAGCGCGGCCAGCTCCCCGGCCACCTCGACCGGCGCGGCCACCACCACCGCCGCCGCGAGGGCGGTGCCGGCCTCGTCGACGTCGAACCGGTCGGGGTGCCAGTCGAGCGGCAGCCAGTCGCGGGCCTGGCCGGCGTCCTCGAACGGGGCCGGAACGGACGCCGGGTCGCACCCGCCCCGCACCCACGCCGCCAGCTCGGTGTACCCCCAGATCCCACCGCAATCCTCGGGCGGGCAGGCCATCCGACCACCGGTGCAGCGCACCTCGGCGGGCGGCTCGTCGAGGACCGCCTCCACCGCGAGCACGTGGTCCCAACCGTCCCCGAAGTCGTACTGATACCAGAGCCGGTCACCGGTGCCGGTCAGCACCTGATCGAGCCGGACACCGTCTTCGAGCACGCCGTCCTCGCCCTCCTCGACGTCGAACGGTGTGACGAAGTACGGCGACCGGGGATCGCTGCCCGTCCGGAACCGGTGCAGATGGCCATCGAGCCACCCCATGACGGCCTGGATCACCACATGCAGCCGGTCGAGGGTGAGATCGCCGGGCAGCTCGAGCCGCCGCCACACCGGCGGCTTGGCACCGACCAGGTCGAGCCGCACCCGAACCCCGCGCATGCGGGTCGGCGCATCACCAACCACAGGCTCCGGGACTCGCAGCACATTCTCGACCAACGCCATCGAACGATCCGCCCCGATCGCGCCCAACAACGTCCGTTGCTGCTCCGGGGACAACTCGGCCAGCAGCTGCTCGGCGAGCCGTCGTACATCGTCTGAGGTCGGCACGATCACCAGTCAACCATCGACAGCGACCCCCATGCCCAGCAGATACACGAACCCGGGGGCGCCGGGGGCTTCGGCGTGCAGGACCGCCCGTGGTACCGCCACCTCGCCCGATCACCGCCACGCTAAGAGCATCGGCGAAACGCGCCAGCAGCGCTGGAAGTCACCACCGTGCCCGCGTTGCCTCAACTTGCCGAGACTCCAAGCCGGACACCCAATTTAGTGAGCCATGCCTCGGTTTCGTGACGGGGCATTTGCCGAGAATCGATCCTTATCCTCCCCTGAACAGCACATTCACCACGTCCAGGGCGTCGATACCCCGTGTCAGCAAACTATGCCGAAAACCCCTCCAACCGATCAGTTGACCTCAAAGGCGCACCCGTAACTCGGGCTCGAGTCGGTCCGTCGGACATATCCGTCCGGGTCAGGCCTCACGTTTCGTTCACCTACCGCCGCCACAGTGGGCGAACTGGTAGACAGACCAGATGTGGTGGAACGCTCAGATCAGGAGGCCTCGATGCCGCGACCATCGTCATGGCTGAGCACGACCGCGTCCACCCTCGGTGGAGAACTGGCACGACTAGGTCTGACCGTCCCCACCGACCAACTCGAGTACCTGCTCACCGACCGAGTCGCTGCCGTAGCGCAGCAGATGCACATCACCGAACGCACCGCCCGTCGGTATTTCGACCACGACACCCTGCGCACCCTCGCCCATGAAATGGCCCTGAACATCAAGGAAGAGGCACCCGGCGCCGACCTGCTCACACTGCCCCGCACCATCGCCATGCCCCTGCCCACCCTCGGTGCCACGATCGCCGCCCTCGTCGAGGCGGCCGCCCTCGCTGTCGCCGACAAGGACCCCGGCGAGCCTGCAACAGCGATGGCACTGATCTCCACTCTCGGCGTCCTGACCCGAGACCACGACGGTGACACCCCCAACGTCTGCCGTGCCGCAGCCGCTCCTCATGCGAGCGGCCCGGCTCATCGAGAACACCGCCGACCTCGTACACCAAGGCTGTCCACTACCACCAGACGTCGCCGAGGACGTCCGACCCCACCTGCAGAAGGCACTGCGCGACGACGCCGCCCGGCTCCGAGCACTGATCCCCGACACCAGGCGATCCGGCGCGGGCCTGTGGGCGGTCCCCGACAACCCATCGTGAACACCCGTGATGTTGGCCGGCGCATCAGTGCGCAGAAACGATCGAATCGGAGACCGACCTCCCGACCTCCGCGAAAGGCTGACCCCGATTGCGGCTCGCCCCGCGCGCCCCGCAACGATCATACCTGTAGAGTTGTGCACCAAAATAGCTGACAGGCAACGACATTCGATTGCCGGTAAGTGTTATTACGTAAACTAGCAAGCACCATACCCGGGTGGTGCAGGCCAATTTGGCGCAGCGCGACGATGTTGATTCCTGCGCGCCCGCTGCCCGATGCTGCGGGGCATCCGCATAATCAGCTTCTCTAACACGCGCTCCCTTGAGTCCAGCATGGAACCCGCTTTACGCAATTGGGCAGCTGCCCAATCCTGGTCCCTCATCATGTGCAGCGGCCCCTTTATTGTGCGCCGCGTCACACGTAGCGTCATGACCGGGAGCTCGAGAAACGGTAGAAGCTCGGCTACTCACCGAACTCGATCTCATCAGGGGGTCACGCTCCTGGAGCCGAACAGCACGATGGGATGGAAAGATGCGTGTCGAAGTTGTAAAGACTGTCTCCAATTCGATTGACAGAGTGTGGGCGCTGGTGTCGGACTTCGGAAGTCCCGACAAGGTCGACCCAGAAATCAAGACGCTGTCCGCGCAGGGCGAAGGCGTCGGCGCCGTCAGGGAGATCGCGTTGCCAGAGGGGGCCTCTGCCACAGAGCTGTGCGTGGTCTGCGACCCCGAAACGTTCACGTTGGCGTATACGATCTTGCCGCCCCGCGCCAGCTGTACCCCTGAAGAACTATGTATCCACGGTGCGGTTGAAGTGGGCAGGGCCCGGCAGAACCGAGGTTAGCTGGGTGCAGGTCTCGGAGTTCACTCCGGACGAGAACTTCCCAGTCACAGAAGATGAGTTCGCGGAAATGGCGCGAGGAGTTTATACGAGGTTCATCAACGGGTTAGAGCAAAGCAAGTAGACACATCTCACGGCCCGCCCGGGGTAGGCAGGGCGGTGGTTCATCACGCTATGCGAGCGACCGTTTCGGTACCGCTGTGTGGTGCCGACGGCGGTAACCTCGATAGCCCGGTGAGATGGGGCGCCCCACGTTCGCCACCCCGATCCCTCGGACCCACACGCGCGCAGCCCGGTCGGTAGTTGGGAATGACGCAATGGATGGCAAGCGCCGTTGATCCTGGGGGGAGAAACCCGTGAAGGTTTCATACGCCACCGTATTCCTGCCGGTTGTGCCGAGCCGAATTTTTTTCCATTACTACGTAAAGTCCAGGTGAGATGACGACTTCGTCGAAGGCGGCGACAGGGCCGCTCAGTGGTGTCCGCGTTGTCGAGTTGGCAGGTATCGGCCCGGGCCCACATGCGGCGTTACTGCTGTCCGATCTGGGCGCGGATGTGGTGCGCGTGCAGCGGCCCTCTCAGCTATCCGGATCTCCTGATCGTCCCCAGTGGCGCGGCCGAACGGTCGTCGAAGCGGACCTGAAGAATCCTGATCACATCGCACAGGTGCTGGGGCTGATCGATAAGGCCGATGTACTGCTCGAGGGTTTTCGGCCCGGTGTCACCGAACGGCTGGGTCTCGGACCCGACCTCGCGCTGCGGCGCAACCCGAGGCTCATCTATGGCCGGATGACGGGGTGGGGTCAACACGGTCCGCTTGCCGACCGCGCGGGCCATGACATCAACTACATTTCCCTCACGGGGGTTCTGCATGCGATCGGCCGCAAGGGTGAGCGGCCAGTGCCGCCGTTGAATCTCGTCGGCGATTTCGGCGGGGGCTCGATGTTCTTGGTGTACGGCATTGTCGCCGCACTGTTCGAACGCGAGAGGTCTGGCCTCGGTCAGGTGATCGACGCTGCGATGATCGACGGAGCACTCGCGCTCACCCATATCTTCTGGGCGTTGCGTGGTGCCGGCCAATGGTCGGACACTCGGGGGTCCAATCTTCTCGACACGGGGATGGCGTTCTACGACACCTACGAGACCGCTGACGGCAAGTACATGGCCGTCGGCGCCATCGAGCCACAGTTCTATGCGCAATTTCTTCAGGGCCTCGACGTGAATCCTGCTTCCCTACCCGACCAGCACGATCCCGAGGCCCAGGACACCCTGCGCGAAGTGTTCGCCGCCCGCTTCACGACCAAGACACGGGAGGAGTGGGTCGGCATCTTCGACGGCACCGACGCGTGTTGCACACCGGTGCTGACCTTCGACGAAGCGCAGCAGAACCCCCACATCATCGCCAGGGCCGGACTGGTCGAACTCGACGATGTAGTCCAGCACGCTCCGGCTCCGCGATTTTCGCGCACACCGAACGACGATCCGTCCCCGGCACCGATGTCCGCCACACCCATGGACCGGATCTGGGTCGACTGAACGACAAGGATCTCTACGGCGATATCGCGCGCCCACTGTTCGATGCATGCCGCGGTGCAGTCGAATCGATCTTATTAACCACTCCCCCAACACCGAGGAACCATTCGTGAGTCACTACAAGAGCAATCTCCGGGACATCGAGTTCGACCTCTTCGACGTTTTACGGCTGGGCGATCTTCTCGAGGCGGGCTATTTCGGCGACCTGGACTCGCAGACGGCTCGGACCATTCTCGTCGAGGTGGCCCGGCTCGCGGAAGGTCCGGTCGCTGAATCGTTCGCCCAGTCCGATCGCGAACCGGTTCGTTTCGACGCCGCCAACCACGCGGTCGAGGTGCCCGCTCCACTGAGAAAGTCCATCCTGGCGCGACGAGAAGCCGGGTGGTGGGGATTGGGCCTGCCCGAAGAGCTCGGAGGAGTACCGGCGCCGATGCCGTTGGTGTGGGCGGTTCGCGAGATGTTGTGCGCGGCCAACCCTGCCACTCAGTTCTTCGAGCTGGGCATTCAGATGGGCGAGGTCCTGTTCGAAGTGGGCACACAGGCACAGAGACGTTGGGCCGCTGAAGCGTTGGAACGAGGGTGGGCCGGCACAATGGTCCTGACCGAGCCCGACGCCGGGTCGGATGTCGGTGCGGGCATCACGAAGGCCATCCCCCAAGCGGACGGTACTTGGCACATCGAGGGCGTGAAGCGGTTCATCTCGGGAGCTGATGTGGGGGATGTGTCGGAGAACGTTTTTCACCTCGTTCTCGCCCGGCCGGTCGGAGCAGCACCAGGCTCGAAGGGTCTGAGCCTGTTCTTCGTCCCGAAATTTCACTTCGACCCAGAAACGATGAAATTGGGCGATCGGAACGGCGTCATGGTGACCGGCGTCGAGCACAAGATGGGAATCAGGTCCTCGCCGACGTGTGAGGTGACGTTCGGCGCCCACGGCATTCCCGCGGTGGGATGGCTGGTGGGCGATGTGCACGATGGCATCAACCAGATGTTCAAGGCGATCGAGGGTGCCCGGATGATGGTGGGCACGAAAGCCGCCGGCACATTGTCCACCGCATACCTGAATTCCCTCGACTACGCGACGCATCGTGTCCAGGGCTCGGATCTGGCAGCGGTCGTCGACAAGAATGCGCCACGGGTCGCCATCATCCGCCATCCCGAAATTCGCCGTTCTTTGTTGACCCAGAAGGCCTACGCGGAGGGCCTGCGGTCGCTGTATTTGTTCACCGCGGCGCATCAGGGCGACGTCCCGCAGCTGGCGAAGTTGGTGTCCGGCGCCGATTCCGAACTCTCTGCCCGAGTCAACGACTTCTTGCTGCCCATCGTCAAAGGGGTGGGTTCCGAACGTGCCTACGACACGTTGAAATTGAGCCTGCAGACGCTGGGTGGCTCCGGGTTCCTGCAGGACTACCCGCACGAGCAGTACATCCGCGACACGATGATCGATACCCTCTATGAGGGGACGACCGCGATTCAGGCACAGGACTTCTTTTTCCGGAAGATCGGTCGAGACCAGTCACGAGCCCTCGACCACGTGCTGGGGCTGGTCGACACATTCGTCGATGCCGGCGATCACGACGGCGCTCTCGGCGTCGAGAGACGTTTGCTAGCAGAAGCCCTCGGCAACGTACGCGCCATGGTCGAGACGCTCACCCAGTACCGGAACGCAGCCGATGCCGAACCGGCGCAAATGTACAAGGTCGGGCTCGGCTCGGTGCGACTGCTGTACGCCGTTGGGGACCTGCTCATCGGGTGGAGACTGCTCGAGCGAGCCGCGGTGGCACTGCAGGCACTCTCCGGTGACCCGAACAAGGACAGTTTCTATCAGGGCAAGATCATGGTGGCATCGTTCTTCGCGAAGAGCGTGCTCCCCGAACTGAGCTCCGCGCGAGAGATCCTGTCCTCACTTGATGTCGATGTCATGGAACTCGACGAAGCGGCGTTCTGACCCGGTCGCCCGGAGAACGCGCCTCCGCACGCTAGGGCGCCCGTGAGGCACGTATCAGAGGTCAGCGGGTGAGCCCGTCGACGACCATCGCGCGAAGCTCCTCGGCGATGGTGTCGACGCTCTGGCCGGGACCTGGGTGGTACCACTGGGCTACCGAGTTCAGCATTCCCAGCAGACCGCTGGCCACAATACGATTCGAACGCGCGAATTCCCCTGCTCGGTACCCTTCGTCGAGCACGCCCTCCCAGCAGCGCTGTACCTCGTGTCTCATCGCTTGCAGTTCCTCGTGATGCTCGGCGGTGAGAGCATCGGCGTCGCGCAGTTGGATGAGTACCTCCCGCCTGTGCCGGGCGATCGTCCGCACGTGCCCGTCGATGAGAAGACCGAGTTTCTCGACCGCGCTCACGTCCGTGGTGACCACCTGCCGCGCTCCGGCGAGCGCTTCCTCGGTGTAACTTTCGAGGATTTCCCAGAGGAGGTCTTCTTTGGACTTGATGTGGTAGTACAGCGCACCCGGCCTCAAGCCGGTACGCTCGCCGATTTCGGAAACACTGGTGGCGTGGTAGCCGCGGGTCGAGAAGAGCTCGATCGCAACCTCGACGATCCTCTCTCGCGTGGGTCCGGTCGTACTGGCGACACTGCCGCGCGGCCGCCCCGGGCGCCGCGAACCGCCGCTGGTCAGATCGTCCGGAGCCTCCACGAGGACACAGTCTAAGCCGCTGCGAACCGGGTCTGGACACACCCGTCCGCAATATAATAGAGTGATCACTCAATGAAACTCTTAGGCGGCGTGGTCGGTCGGTTCGACACGCATCCGCCGGGCTGACCCCACCAGTACGCGACGCAGCGAGGTAACAATGATTTTTGATGGCAAGGTAGTGGTCATTACCGGCGCGAGCCGAGGCATGGGCCGGGAGATGGCACTCGCCTTCGCCGCCGAGGGTGCACATGTCGTGGTGGCCAGCCGAAAAGTGGCCGACTGCAACGTGGTCGCAAAGGACGCTGAAGCGTTCCACAACCGAAGGGCGCTGGCCGTGGGTTGTAACGTCAGCGACTGGGCCCAATGCGATGAGCTGATCGCCGCGGCCTACCGGGAATTCGGACGTGTGGACGTGCTCGTCAACAACGCCGGCCTCTCTCCGCTGTATCCGTCGGTCGACCAGGTCACCGAGGCGTACTTCGACAAGGTCATCGGTGTGAACCTGAAAGGCCCGTTCCGGCTGGCGTCCGTCATCGGAGCTCGGATGGCGGAAGCCGGCAGCGGGTCGATCCTCAATATCTCGTCCATCGAGGCGATCCGGCCCGATCCCAGCGCCATCCCCTACGCGGCCGCCAAGTCCGCGCTCAACAACCTCACCGAGGGTCTGGCCCACACCTTCGGGCCGTCCGGAGTCCGGGTCAACGCCATCCAGTGCGGCCCCTTCCTGACGGACATATCCGCTGCCTGGACCGAGGAGATGCGCGTCCAGTTCGATACGCAAGCGGCACTACGCCGGTGCGGAAATCCGGACGAAATAGTCGGTGCGGCACTGTATCTCACCGGGGACTCGGCAGCGTTCTGCACCGGTGCGACCCTGCGCCTCGACGGCGGAATCCGATGACACGCACTGGTGCAGGCGATCAGTCCGGCGAACCCGGCGTCGACCTCGCCGCCTTGCAGGATTGGGTTCACGACGCAAATCTCGGATCCGGGCCGTTGACCGGTGTGCGGGGTATCGGCGGCGGCACCCAGAACATCATGCTCCGGTTCAGTTGCGACAACCGTGACTTCGTCTTACGCAGAGGACCCGCACATCTGCGATCGACCACCAATGACAACCTCCGCAGAGAGATTCGCCTGCTCACCGCCCTGGCCGACACACCGGTGCGACATGCGAAGCTGATCCACGCCTGTCTCGACGAGACGATTCTGGACGGGTCGGTGTTCTACCTCATGGAACCGATCGACGGTTTCAACGCCGCCGTGGAACTGCCGGAGCCACACGCATCGACGCCGAGCATCAGGCATCAGATGGGACTGTCGGTCGTCGAGGCGCTCGCCGAACTGAGCCTGGTCGACTACACGGCGGTGCACCTGGGCGACTTCGGGCGACCCGAAGGCTTCCTCGACCGGCAGGTTCCGCGCTGGTTACGCGAACTCGACGGGTACGCGCACGTAAACGGCTATCCCGGTCACAGCTTCCCGGTCGAGAAAGTTGCCGGCTGGCTGACCCGCAACCAACCGACGAGCGGCCCGACCGGCATCATGCACGGTGACTATCACCTCGCCAACGTCATGTTCGGGTACGGGAGTCCGCAGGTCGCGGCAATCGTCGACTGGGAAATGACCACCCTCGGAGATCCGATGCTCGACCTCGGCTGGCTCCTGGCGACCTGGCCCGAACCCGACCAAGCGAACGATGTCATCGGCTCCGAACTGGCGCGTTCGGGTGCACTTCCCCCCGCGCACGAGCTCGTCCGGATCTACGGCGAACGCACCGGCTACGACGTCTCCGCCGCCGACTGGTACGCCGTGCTGGCGTGCTTCAAGCTCGGGATTCTCCTGGAGGGAACGTACGCCCGCTCATGCGCAGGTCTAGCACCCGGCGACGTGGGTGCCCGTCTGCACAACACGGCGAAGGCGCTGTTCGCCCGCGCGCTCACGTTGACCAACTGAACTTCAACGCACAGATATCGGAGAACATCATGGCCTGGGATTTCAGCACCGAACCGGAATTCGAGTCGAAGTTGGAGTGGATCCGACACTTCGTCAAGAACGACGTACTGCCACTGGAGACGTTGAATCTGGACTGGTCACAGCTACGCGAGGCGATCGGCCCACTGCAGCAGCAGGTCAAAGATCAACAGCTGTGGGCCGCGCACCTGGATGCGGAACTGGGAGGTCAGGGATACGGACAGGTCAAGCTCGGCCTGATGCACGAGATCGTCGGCTCCAGCTGGTTGGCTCCGCTCGTCTTCGGCAACCAGGCACCGGACTCGGGGAACAGCGAAATCCTCGCCGCAGCGGGCACCCCAGACCAGAAGAAACGCTGGCTCGAACCACTACTGGAGGGCGAGCTGTACTCGGCGTTCGCCCTGACCGAACCCGACCACGCGGGCTCTGACCCCACACAATTGTCGACGACGGCCGACCGCGTGGGCGAGGACTGGGTCATCAATGGAACCAAGTGGTTCGTGTCCAATGCCTCCACCGCGGACTTCATCATCGTCGTCGCGGTCACCGATCGAACCGCCGATGCCCATAACCGGACATCCCAGTTCATCATCCCGGTCACCACACCCGGCGTGCAGATCGTGCGTGACCTCGAGACGATGGAACACCCGACCATTCGACCGAACCAGTATCCCTCACACGCCGAGGTACGGTTTCACGACGTGCGAGTGCCGCAGGCCGCTCTCCTCGGAGGTGTCGGTGACGGCTTCCGGGTCGCCCAGAAGCGCCTGGGCCCCGGGCGCATCCACCACTGCATGCGGTGGGTCGGCCAGGCGAACCGCGCACTGGACATGATGTGCGAACGGGCGGTCTCCCGTCAGCTGCACGGGGGAGTACTCGGGGACAAGCAGACAATCCGCAACTGGATCGCCGACTCTGCTGCCGAGATTCAGGCCGCTCGGCTCATGACCTTGAACGCGGCATGGACCATCGATCAGCGCGGCGCTGCGGCCGCCCGCAAAGAAATCGCCTACATCAAGTACTTCGGCGCGAAAGTCCTGCACGACGTGATCGACAGGGCGATCCAGGCGCACGGTTCGCTCGGCTATTCCGCGGACATGCCGCTGGAGGCGATGTACCGCGCCGCCCGCGCCGCCCGCTTCTACGACGGGCCCGACGAAGTACACCGGGACACCGTCGCCAAGCTGATCCTCCGCGACTACACGCCCACCGACACAGGCCTGCCCAGCGAGCACATACCGTCCCGCAGAAGCATCGCGCAGCGCCAGTTCGCTCACCTCCTCGACGCGAGTATTGCCTGACACCGGCTGCGCGGCGGGGTATCGGTGACCGACCCCCGCCGCCTTCTGCCGGGAGTGGAAGCCCTCAGAAGACGCCGTCGATCGCGATAGATAGAGTCAGTCATGTCGAACTTGGCACGCACCTGGGAGCCACTCTCGGACCAACAGGCCCGACTGGTCTTGGCGACGGTCGAGCAGTTCGTCGCGAATACGGACGGCCTTCTCGAAGACATGGTGACCGCCGCAGTCACCGCCGCGCCCGCACTTGCCAGCGACCCCGCACTCGAGGAAAGCGTCCGAGCCAGCGTGCGCGCGATGACTTTTCGATGGTCGGAGGCTCAGCGCCGGCGACCAGGCCATCGCGTTCCGGTCGATGTGCCCCCGGAAGCGCTCGACATCGCCCGAGACCTGATACGGCACGGCGTCGACTTCCAGCACCTGCAGACTGGCTACCGCTACGCCGAGAACGTCGGGTGCCGCCATTGGATACAGGCTGCTGCAGCTGCCGCGCACCCCGACGAAGTCGCGCGGATCGCCGACTACGGACTCGGATCGATCAACGAGTGGGTCGGCGCCGCACTGGCGTCCATCACAGACCGGATCGAGCAAGAACGCGACGAACTGCTCGGCGGAGTGTTGACCCGCAAGCTGGAAACCGTGACGCTGATCCTCGAGGGCGCCCCGATCAAAGAGGACACCGCCCGCGAGCGACTCGGCTACGACCTCTCCACGTGGCACACCGGGCTGGTGCTGTGGTCGACCACCGGCGAACGTGAACAAGGAGTCTTCGAACAGACAGCGCGTCTCCTCGCACTCCGATGCAAACTTCCTCCACCACTCACCCTCTTCGCCAGCACCACGACCGCGTGGGTATGGCTGAATAGTGATCATCCGCTCGACTCACGCCAGTTGGCGGAAAAAATCTCACAAGCCAATCCCGGGCTGATGACTGCAGCCGGATCCAGTAGAACGCACATGCCCGGATTCCGGCGCACCCATCGGGAAGCCGTCGCCGCACGACGTGTCGCGGAGCGCAACCCCGAAATGGGGTCCTTTACGGCTTACGACGACGTAGTGATCGCCGTATTGGCCTCCCACGACAAAGAAGCCGCTCGCGAATTCGTCGCCGACGCCTTGGGGCAGCTGGCGAATGCGGATGCAACCCTCAAAGAAACCCTGCGCATCTACTTGCAAGAGGACGCCAATACCGCGCGCACCGCCGCCCGCCTGTTCACCCATAGAAATACCATTCTGAATCGGATAGAACGCGCGGAGCGGCTACTCCCCCAATCGTCGTCCGGTTGGCATCTGCGGGTTGGACTAGCGCTCGAAATGGCACATTGGTCCGGGTAAACCGAACGAGTGTCGTCACCCGAGCGACTGCGAAGCGGGTTGTGCAGGCTCACATCAGATGGCCTATTTCATGGTCGCCTGCACCTTCTGACGTGACGCACATCACGATAGCGTCGGTCACATCTTGAAAGGAGATGTGGTGAGCGACTCAATGAATTTTGATGCTGTGGTGATCGGTGCAGGTTTTGGTGGGCTGCGGGCTCTGCACGATCTACGGAAAATGGGATTGTCCACGGTTCTTGTCGATGCCGGCGAAGATGTCGGCGGCGTGTGGTTCTGGAACCGGTACCCAGGAGCCCGTACCGATAGTGAGGCGTGGTATTACTGCTATTCCTTTTCCAAGGAAATCCTCGACGAATGGAATTGGTCGCAGCGCTACCCTACCCAGGCCGAGATGGCACGGTATTTCGAATTCGTCACCGACCGTCTCGATTTGCGGAAAGATATTCGGTTCCGGACACGGGTGACCGGCGCGACGTGGAATGACGTGACGAACACCTGGACAGTGCGCACCGACGCCGGCAATGAGTTCTCGTGCCGGTACTTGGTCTCGGCAGCCGGCCCGCTCTCGAAGCCGTACCTGCCGGACTTCCCCGGCCTCGACTCGTTCACCGGCGAGTGGTATCAGAGCGGGTTCTGGCCGACCGATGAGGTAGACCTGAGCGGCAAGCGGGTCGCGGTCATCGGAACGGGAGCTTCCGGGGTGCAGATCGTGCCGGTCGTGGCGCACTCCGCAGCCCAGGTCACCGTGTTCCAGCGGACACCGAATTACGTTCTTCCCGCCCGTAACCGGCCGATCGACGAGGCGGAACGCGACGCCATCAAGGCGGACTACGACAACATCTGGACGCGGGCACGCCAGCACTTCTATGCGATGGATCTGCCTATCTGCGAGTACGGGGCTGCGGACTACACCGCCGCCGATCAGCAGCGTGTGCTCGAGCGGGCATGGGAGATCGGAGGCTTCCGCTTCCTCTTCGACACCTTCAATGATGTGTGGCTCGATGGCCCCGCCAACGAGATCGCTTCCGAGTTCGTCCGTTCCAAGATCAGGGCGATCGTCCAAGACCCCGAGACTGCCGAGCTACTCTGCCCGAAGTATCCGTTGGCCGCCAAGCGTCCTCCCTGCGGGCACAGCTACTACGAGGCGTTCAACCGTGCGAACGTGTCCTTGGTCGATGTGAGCTCGAATCCGATCACCGAGATCTTGCCACGCGGATTGCGCACTGCCACGGGCGAGTACGACTTCGACGTGATCATCTTCGCTACCGGTTTCGACGCGATCACCGGTCCAGCCGAGGGCGTCGACATCCGCGGCCGCGATAACCGACTCTTGAGCGAGACGTGGAAGGCCGTGCCTCGTACCTATCTCGGCCTGGCGGTCGATGGGTTCCCGAACTTCTTCACCGTGGCCGGGCCGCTAGGCCCCTTCGCCAACGGGCCGACCATGGTCGAGCAGCAGGCAGAGTTCGTGACCGCAACCATCTCCTTCATGCAACAGAACGGCTACGACGCCATCGATCCGAACCCCGAAGCGGTTGATGCGTGGGTTCGGCACAACGAGGAAGTACTCGAAGGCACAGTTCTAGCGAATGCCGCGGTCGCGAATTCATGGTTCCTGGGCGCGAACATCCCCGGTAAGCCGCGAGGCATCCTGGCTTACTTCGGCGGTGCGGGGAACTACTTCGATCGGATCCGGGAAGAGACGACGTCGGGTTTCCCCGGCTTCAGTTTCGGCGCCTCGGCCGAGGCAGTCCCCGAGACCGTCGCGGCCCACAGCTGACACCGATCGCCCGGCGCGAGCCTCCGCGCGCCCTCACCCGATGTGGATGGTTCCCAACGACGCCCGCATCGGGTGCCGCATTTGCCCCGAGGTGCCACGCGCCCCGTCCACGAAAGAGAAGTACTTCCGATGAGAAACGTCGAATTCATCAGTCACGGGCAGCATTGCACAGCCTGGCACCTACCCGGGGCTGAATCGGCCCACCAAGTCGGCCGGCGGCGACCATGTGTGGTGATGGCGCATGGGCTCGGAGGAACACGCGATAGCGGGTTGCTGCCTTTCGCCGAGGCTTTCGCGCATGCAGGAATTGATGCGTTGGTCTTCGACTACAGGGGTTTCGGTGACTCATCCGGCACCCCGCGGCAGTTGGTGTCCTTCCGTCGTCACCGCCAGGACTTCGCCGCGGCCATCGAGTTCGCGCGCACGCTCGACGGCGTCGACCCGGAACGAGTGGCGATCTGGGGAACGTCCTACGGCGGCGGCCACGCACTCGCTGTCGCTGCCCGCGACAAGCGGATCGCAGCCGTCATCGCACAGGTAGCGGCCGTCGACGGTGTGGCGACTCTGCGCAGCGCCATTCACGCGAACGGTCTTGGTTTCATGCTGCAGGCGAACGTTGCAGGATTGCGTGATCTCGCAAGAGCTCTCACGCGCCGGTCGCCGTTCCTGGTTCCCATCGTCGGGCCGCCAGGCAGCCTCGCGGCCATGAACTCGGCCGACGCCGTCACCGGGATGCGAGCGTTCGCCGGTGCGACGTGGCGGAACGAGTTCGCCGCCCGCGAATTACTCGCGATAGCCCTCAACCGGCCGATCACCAAAGCGCGCCAGTTGCATTGCCCGGTTCTGCTGCAGATCGGTGAGAAGGACGCCGTGACACCACCGGCGACCATCGAACAGCTGGCCCAGCGTATCGGTAGCAACGCTGAAGTTCGCCGCTATCCGGTCGGACACTTCGACGTCTACGTCGAGCCGTGGCTGACGCCGAACATCAACGATCAGGTGTCCTTCCTACTCACACACCTGACGCCGACAACCGTCGACCCTGTGGAGACACCATGAACACATCGATCACCCAGCCGGTACACGTGCCCGCGGTCGAACAGGCACTCTCACGTCGACGCCATTGGAACAACCAGGTCCGACGCCACGCCTCCATGACACCGGACCTCCCGGCGCTGCGGTACCTCGGGGAAACCGTAACCTGGAAAGATCTGCACCAGCGGGCCTCCGCCCTGGCGCAGACCCTGCACGTGCGCGGAGTCCGGCACGGCGACCGCGTACTAATCACCATGTTCAACCGGACCGAGTACCTCGAGTCGCTACTCGGGATCACCGCGACCGGAGCCATCGCAGTACCGGTCAACGTCAGGATGAGCCCGGCCGAAGCAGCGTTCATCGCCACCGATGTAGGCGCGAAGGCAATTATCACCGATCAGAGCATGAGCGACCTCGCAACCACCGTTGCCGCCGAGGCGAACGGTATCGAATTCGTGATCGGCACAGAGGGGGCCCGCGAGGGACAACTCGACTACGAGCGTGTGATCGCCGACGCCGACGGCGTCATGTCGGACATCGACGTACCCGATGAGTCGGTCGCCTTGATTCTGTACACGTCGGGCACCACCGGGAAGCCGAAAGGAGCGATGATCACGCACGCGAATCTGAACGCCATCTCCATGGCCTTCATGGATTCGCTCTCCTACCGTCGGGGTGACGTCGTCTCGGTGGCGGTGCCGCTGTTCCATATCGGCGGCATCGCCTCGGTGCTTCCCCAGCTGTACTTCGGTGGCACATCGGTCATTCACCCTCTCGGTGAGTTCGACCCAGATCGCACGCTCGAGACGTTCCAGGAGGAGGGAACCACCTGGGTCTTCCTCGTCCCAGCGCAGTGGCAGGCCCTGACGGCCGTTCAGCTGGACCGACCGCGCGACCTGGCTCTGCGCATTCTGAGCTGGGGAGCAGCTCCCGCCTCCGACGCCCTGCTGCGGTCGATGATGAAGGCCTTCCCCGACGCCGAGACAGTGGCCGTGTTCGGGCAGACCGAAAGCACCGGATTCGCCTGCTACCTCGACGGTGCCCACAGTCTGAGCAAGCTCGGATCGGTAGGCATCCCAACCTCATCGGTCGAGGCGAAGATCGTCGACGACCAGATGCACGAGGTCGCTACCGGCGAGGTCGGAGAGATCGTTTTCAGAGGCCCGACCGTGATGGCCGGTTACTGGCAGCGCCCCGACGCCTCCGCGGAGGTGTTCGCCGGAGGATGGCTCCACTCCGGCGACCTTGGACGACAAGACGAGGATGGCTTCTTTTACATCGTCGACCGCAAGAAGGACATGATCATCTCCGGTGGAGAGAACATCTACTGCGCCGAGGTCGAGAACGCGATCATGGACCATCCGGCCGTGGCAGAGATCGCCATCATCGGACGCGCCGATGAACGGTGGGGTGAGGTGGCGGTGGCCGTGGCCGTGCTCCAAGACGGGATGCGATTGAGTATCGACGAACTCGTCACCTTCCTTCGACCACGCCTCGCACGGTTCAAACACCCCAAGGACTTGATCGTGGTCGATCAGATGCCCCGAAACGCGAGTAACAAGATCCGCAAGAACGTCTTACGCGAGGCCTACGGCAGCCCGGCCTCCGGCCTGAACCGCACGCCCGTGTGACCATCGATCAGATCGATGCGTCTAGTGCATCAATGGTTGAAGTTCATCGGGGCCGACCGGACGAGATCACGTCAGAGGGGTGCCGTCGCCGCTCGGTGCTCCGACTACCCAACCAGGGTCACACTCCTGCACGAGCTGGAGCGACCGGCGGTCGTTTCGGGCTGCACATCAGGGTGCGAGGAACGCTGATCGGCCAACGTCACCATTATCCGGGGGCCTGCTGTAGAGACTGGGCGTCCGTATCACAGTGTGTCAGGGCATGGTTCGCCGTGATTCCACCCATGCAGCGATCTGGGCACGCGAGGTGAAACCCAACTTGGCAAGAAGGTGTTCGATGTGCCCCTGCACGGTACGCACAGATATCGTCAAGCGGGACGCAATCTCTCTATTGGTCAACCCCTCGGCGACCAACTCGGCGACCTCACGCTCCCGCTTGGTCGGTCCGGCCTGTCCAGTGGTCGGTGTGTATGACGCCGGACTTTGCTCACCGAGTGCGTAGGCGACCGCGGACTCCACTCCCAACTTGTTCCCTTTCCTCTGAGCTTCGGAAAACGCATTTTTGCTCAGCGCTTTTCGTGCTTCATGCTCACATCTCTCACGGTACTGGACCAACCCGGATACGAACATCGGGGAACTCCCCATGGCATGGCTGAGGTTCTCTGCAGCTGAGGTCAATATCACGGCTCGTTCGAAGGCACCTTCCTCGGCCGCGATCCACGCGAGTGCCTGTAGGCACATACTGATGACGAGCCGCTCATTGACTTTCCGAGCAGCGCGGAGCGCTTGTTGGAGTAAGTCGTTCGCGCGTTCGGTATTGGCGTGTCGCCACACCACCACGGCCAGGGCCCACAGCGAATACGACCGATGCACTGCTTCACCGTGCTCTTCGGTGACCGCGAGTGCACTCTCGTAGCATTCGATTGCGCGCTCGGTGTGGTCGAGCAACTCGTACGCGATTCCGAGACCCTCCAACAAGAGGATGTGGAGGGCAAGTGCACTCGGCACGGCGGCGTAGATAGGCCGTGCGGCTTCGAAATGGATTTGTGCATACTCGACGTCGCCGCCGTACAGGGCCCGGTAGCCTTCGGCAAGGTCGATGTGCGCCTGCAGCAAAGGATCGGCGGATTGATCGGCGAGTGTCCGTCCTTCCTGGATCAGGGTGATCGATGCCTGCAGGTCGCCCTGCAATCCTGCCATCACGCTGGCCCAGAGTATTGCCTTGGCGCGGTCAATGCCCACGGTGCGGGGCGACAGAGCCAGTAGTCGCTCGGTCCAGCGCCGTCCTTCGGTCAACAACCCGCGCGAGAACCAGAGAGGGAACAGCGCTGCGGCCATGCCAAGCCCGGATTCGGGGTCTTCGGAGAGACAAATTTCGTGTGCCTGCCGTAAATTCGGCAGTTCGGCGACCAATCGGGTCAGCCACTCGAGTTGCCGCGGACCGACCCAGTCAGCCTCGGCGTCCGAGGCCAGCTGCACGTACCATTTTCTGTATCGGGTGCGCAGCTCGGAGTAGTCGGCGCCGGCACGGACCTTCTCCCGACCGTAGTCGCGCACGGTCTCGAGCATCCGGAACCGAGCGACCGGAGCCGACTGTTCTCGAATGAGAATCGACTTGTCGACGAGAAAGGTGACGGTGTCCAGGAGATCGTCAGCAGTCTGGTCGTGCCCGAAGATCTGCTCGGCCGCATTGAGTTCGAAGCTTCCGTCGAACATGGACAGCCGAGCCCACATCAGTTGTTCCAGGGGTGTGCACAGGTCATAGCTCCAGTCGATGCACATCCGCAGGGTTTGTTGCCGCGACGGAGCGTCTCTGCATCCGCGAGTCAGGAACCGGTAGCGGTCGGTGAGTCGCTGCAGAATCTCCTCTGGGGAGATCGCCCTCAGCCGTGCGGCGGCCAGCTCGATCGCCAACGGCAGGCCGTCGAGGCGCTGGCATATCCGGGCGATGGTCACCTTGTTGTCGTCGGTGATCTCAAAGCCGGGCAGGACCGCGGCGCCCCGCTCGGCGAACAGTGCCACCGCGTCGTTTCCGGGCAACCGTCTCGGCAAATGGTCGGCGTCGGGTACCGCAAGGGGGGCGATCGGAATCGCTACCTCGCCGCTGATGCCGATCGGCTCCCGGCTGGTCAGGAGTATGCGCAGCCCCGAGCTGGTGCGGAGCAGGGCTTCGGAGAGTTTCGCGACCGCGTCGAGCACCTGCTCGCAATTGTCCAGAACGAGCAGCACTTCGCGCGGGGCAAGGAATTCCGCGAGAACCTCGAGAAGTGACCCCGCGGATCTGTCGCGTAAACCCAGCGCATCCGCCACCATGGCTACGAGAAGCGAGTCGTCGCGCAGCTCGCCCAGCTCGATCAGGAACACACCATCAGCGAAACGCGATTGCGTTCGATCTGCGACTCGCAGCGCCAGTCGGGTCTTGCCCACCCCTCCCATCCCGGTCAAGGTCACCATGCGGGCCGTCGACAGCAAGCTAGCGACCTTCGCCGTCTCCTCCCGACGGTCGATGAAGCTGGTCAACTCCAGCGGCAGCGCCCCGGTGCGGACTGAATGCGCAGCTGGTGGCGCATCATCGTGCGGTGGGTGCGCTGGTGGTGTGTCGTCACAAAAGGTGCTCCCGGCCATGTCGTCGACCGGATAGCCATGCTGGTGTTGCAGGTGCCGCAGCTGCTGGCCCAGTTCCCCGACGGATGGGCGACCGGCAGGATCGTTCGCCATCGCGGCCTCGATCACGGTGCTGACATCATTCGCGATGCCGTGCTCTCGCGGGTCCGGCGTCGGCTCGGTGGTGATCCGGACGAACTGGGCAACTAATTGCTCACCACTCCGGCGCTCGAAGGCAGCATGCCCGGTGGCGGCGGCGAACACGGTCGCACCCAGACCGTACACATCGGCGGCCGGACTCGCGGCACCTCCAGCGATGACCTCCGGAGCCGTGAAGGCCGGCGATCCGGTCACAACTCCGGCGGTGGTTTCGAACCCGCCCGAAATGTGCGCGATCCCGAAGTCGGTCAACGCGGGCTCACCGTAACCGGTGAGCAAGATATTGGCCGGCTTGACGTCGCGATGGAGGATGCCGAGGCCATGCGCGGCTTCGAGGGCACCGGCGATCTTGACGCCCACGCGCAGCACCTCCTCCAGCGTCAGCGGACCCCGTCTTCGGATGCGGGCATCGAGGGAGTCGTGGCGGTAGAAGGGCATGACGATATATGGCCGGTCGTGCTCGGTGACTCCGACCTGCAGGACGTTGACGACATTGGGATGGCCGGTCAAGCGGCCCGCGGCACGCTGCTCACGCAGAAATCGCGCACGGCTGTCCTCGTCGAGGTCCCCGGTCAGCACCTTCACCGCCACGGTGCGCTCGAGCGCAGTCTGCCGACAGCGGTACACGACCCCGAAGCCCCCGCGGCCGATCTCCGCGGCGTCGGCGAACCCGGCCGCCGCCAAGTCCGCGACGACCGACCCGACCACATTCGGGCGGGTAGCGAAGGGATCGACGTCGTTCATCGCCTACACCGATCCTGACCTTGTCGAGCAGACCATCAAGCACACCCCGCTGACTACTCCGAGGGTAACGCCAGAGCCGCGGTGAAAGCTCTCGGATTGCCGACCTATGCCGATCGTTTTGCCTACTCGACGCTCCGTCCCGCTGTCGATCTGCGCCGGGCGATCGTCGTTTCCCCATGGCTATAGGACTCGAGCCGATGAGTCCGCATACAAGCCGCTTCCGGGAGCGGCTCACGTGATCGTTCTTGCGTCGGCCGGTTAAGAGCACGACGCGGACACCGACACGGGCCCTGTTCTTACAGCACGGATCCCGTACACATAAGTGACTCGGACCGGCCCCTGGACGGCCGCCTCATCCATCAGATGGTCCTTCTGCTCTCATCCCGGAATGAGGTGACCTTGCCCGTGGCCGACAACCTCGGGTACCGGGCATTTCGCCGATTCGGGCACTCGGGAGCAGGGTTCCGTGTCAGTTCACCGATCGGTGGCGATGCCGAGCGATCGCGCCCAGAGCAGGGTCAGTGTCTCGATGGCCTTGTCCTCGTCGTAGGGCTTGCCGAAGACGTAGAACTCGTCGGCGAAACGGTCCACCATGTAGGCCAGCGCGTTCGCTGCGTAGACGGGGTCGACGTCGTCGAAGGCCACGCCGGTCTCCTGCCAGTGTCGGATGGCCCCGACCAGGCGGTTCTCGAAGACCGTGTCGATCTCCGTCTTGATCACTCGCATGTCCGGGAGTGTCCTGGCCAGGGCCGAGCAGTCGGTCATCAGGCGGGCGTTGCGCTGGTAACCGCGGAGGTAGCTGGCGTTCGCCTCACGGATGGAGTCGATCGGACGCCGCTCGCCCGAGGTGGAGACCCCGGGGCGACTGTCCTGCAGCTCAGCGAGCACGTCGATCATGACGGCGTGGAACACCTCCTCCTTGGAGGAGAAGTGGATGTAGAACGTCCCGGTCGCCAAGCCGGCGCGAGGGGCGATGTCGGAGAGCTTGGAGTCGTAGAACCCCTGCTCGTTGAACAGCTCACGCGCGGCGTCGATCAGTTTCTTCCGCGTACGCTGCTTGCGCGCAGGGACCCGAGCGGTCGTAGTCGTCGCCGCTGGTGCTTGTGGGGTATCGGCCTCAGTGGTCAAACAAGCTCCTCAAAGGGATCATAACGGCGCGCGCATGTCGTCAGATTCTACTGACGCAGATCCTACTGAAGCAGCGACCGAGCCATCTGTGCGAAGCGTTCGGGCTTGTGTAGGAGCTCGTCGAGCGCCTGGGTCTGTTCCCCCATCGCTCCTGATGCGTAGCGCTCGTACACCCCGAGACCGATGCAGGCCAGGCGCCAGTAGGCGAACGCCTGGTAGTAGGGGAGCCGCTCGATGTCGGGGCCGCCGGCAGCGGCATAGGCGTCGAGGAGACGCGGCAGGCTCGGGGAAGCCAGGTGGGGAGCGGGGGTCCACTCCAGTCCCTCCGACCACCAGGCCGCAAGCCAGCCGAGGTCGGCCAGACCATCACCGGCAGCGGTCAATTCCCAGTCGAGCACGGCGGCGATCGATCCGTCCGGGGCCACGATGACGTTGCCGGGACGGTAGTCGCCGTGCACCAAGACCGGCTCGTCCTGGTCCGGCGCGTCGGCCTCGAGGCGGTCGTGGAGCTCACGGAGAAGCATTCCCGTCGGGTCGGTGCGGCCCTGGAGCTGTGTGCTCCACCGCCGCAACTGGCGCCGCACGAGGGGATAGGGCTTCACCAGGTCACCCAGACCGACCACCGCAAGGTCGACCGAGTGAATCCGTGCCAGCGTCGAACCGAGCTCCTGGAGGAATCTCTCCCGCGCCGGCCCGTCGAGGGTCTCGATGGCGGCGTCCTCATCCATCACGACCCCGTCGACGAACTCCATCACGTAGAACGGGGCTCCCGTGACGTGGTCGTCGGCGCAGTAACCGACCATCCTCGGCACCGGCACGCCCGTGTCGTACAGGGCTGCCATGATGCGGTGCTCGCGGCCGACGTCATGGGCACTGGCGTGCACCGCGCCGACTGGTGGACGGCGAAGAATCCACCGCCGACCCGCTTCGTCTGTCGCCGCGTAGGTGAGGTTGGAGCGGCCATTGGCGACCAGGGAGAACGTCAACCCACAATCGTCGCCGACGTGCCGGGCGAACCAGGTGACGACGCGGTCGGTGTCGAGGCCCGGCAAGTTGTGGCCTCGGGGGCTCTCGCCATTCACGGCTTCACCACCGGCATCCGCAGCTCGTTGCGCCCGAGAGTGCGCAGATGGACCTGGTCGGGACCGTCCCCGAACCGCATCGTGCGTGCGATTGCCCACAGGCGCGCCAGCGGCGTGTCGGTGCTCACTCCCATGGCGCCGTGCAGCTGGATTGCGTCATCGATGATGGCTGCGACGCCCCGGGGCACGGCGACCTTGATCGCCGCGATCTCGTCTCGCGCGGCGGAGGCGCCGGCGTCGTCGATGATCCACGCGCATTTCATAACCAGCAGGCGCAGCTGCTCGATGCTGATCCGTGCCTCGGCGACCCATTCCCGGACGACGGCGTTCTTCGCCAGGGGCTCGCCGAAGGCAACGCGCTGCCGGGCGCGCTCCTTCATCAGCGTGATCGCGCGCTCCGCCATTCCGATGGCGCGCATGCAGTGATGGATTCGGCCGGGGCCGAGCCGCGCCTGGGCCATCTCGAAGCCGCCGCCGGGCTCGCCGAGGAGATGGGACCGCGGAACCCGGACGTCCTTGAAGATGATCTCGCCGTGGCCGCCCGCGTCGTGGTAGCCGTAGAAGTCGAGGTCGCGTTCGACGGTCACGCCCGGAGCGTCCCGCGGCACGATGACGAAGGACTGGCGGCGGAAGCCGTCCGCCTCCGGATCACTGAGGCCCATCACGAGGAAGAAGCTGCACCTGGGGTCCAGGGCACCGGTGATCCACCATTTCCGGCCATTGACCGTGATCCCGTCGGGATTGATGTCGATCGAGGTCTGGATGTTGGAGGCGTCACTGCTGGCGACGTCGGGTTCGGTCATGGCGAACGCGCTTCGGGTATTGCCGGCGAGCAGCGGCTCGAGATAGAGCCGTCGTTGCTCATCGCTCCCGAACATGTGTAGCAGCTCCATGTTGCCCGTGTCCGGGGCCGAGCAGTTGAAGACCTCCGGTGCAATCTCGGGATACCAGCCGGTGGCCTCCGCGACAGGTGCGTAGTCGACCGTCGCCAGACCGGATTCTGCGGGCAGGAAGAGGTTCCACAGGCCTTGTCGGCGGGCCTCCTCCTTCAGTAACTCGATGACAGGTGGCACCGCGTGCGGGTCTGCGGCGGCGATGGCGGCTCGTCGTTGCTCGGCATGCACGGCCTCGGCCGGCGCGACGCGACCGGCGATGAACTTTTGTGCCTTGGTGGTGATCTCCGCCGAAGCGGACGAGGGGTGGAAGTTGACCATGGGAGCACCTTACATGACAATGAATTCATTCTCATCTACATTTGTCATGCACCGGCGCCGCGGTCCGTCCGGACCGGTCGCGCCGGGCTGCAGGAGGGGAACTGCCCCTCTGACATTGAAAGGACCCACAGCTCCATGACACTTCAGGGCAAGGTCGCCGTCGTCACGGGCGGAAGTCGCGGCATGGGGAAGGCCATGGTCGATGCTTTCGCCAGCCAGGGCGCCCACGTGGTCATCGCGAGTCGCAAGGTGGAGAACTGCGAGACACTCAAGACCGAGATCGAGCAGCGGTACGGCACGAAGGCTCTAGCCGTGCGCTTCAACGCCAGCAGTTGGACGGATTCCGACGAGTTGTTCGAACGCACTCTCGCCGAGTTCGGCACGATTGACGTTCTTGTCAACAACGCCGGTCTCTCTCCGCTCTACTCCAGCCTCACCGAGGTCAGCGAGTCTCTCTTCGACAAGGTGCTCGGCGTCAACCTCAAGGGTCCGTTCCGGCTTACGGCGCTCGCCGGTGAGCACATGGCCACTCACGCGGGTGGGTCGATCATCAACATCGGGTCAGTTGAGGCGGTCAGACCGTCAGCCCAGGCACTCCCCTATGCGGCAGCCAAGGCTGGACTGCACGTCCTGACCGAGGGATTTGCGAAGGCCTACGGCCCGTCGGTGAGGGTCAACACGATCCAGTGCGGCCCCTTCCTCACCGACATCTCCGAAGCCTGGACCGAGGAAATGCGAGCGGACTTCGAGTCCGACCTCGCGCTCGAGCGGTGCGGCCGGCCCGAGGAGGTCGTCGGCGCCGTCCTCTATTTCGCCTCTGATGCGTCCTCGTTCACCACGGGCGCCGTTCTCCGTGTCGACGGTGGTGCGCTGTGACCGATGAACCCTCGCTGCTCGACGGTGGAGCCGACCTGTCCCCCGAGAGCCGGCAGGACCTCGCGCGGGTCCTCGGCTGGATGGAGCGAGAAGGACTCGCCCCCGGCGATCTGCGCGCCGCCGCACCCGTCGGTGGCGGGACGCAGAACGTGATGATCCGGTTCACCACTGATGACCGGTCCTACGTGATGAGGCGCGGTCCTCGCCACCTGCGGGACACCACGAACGCGGCCCTGACACGAGAGATCGAGATCCTCGAAGCGTTAGCGCGCACCGAGGTGCCGCACCCACGCCTCGTCGCCAGCTGCACCGATGTGAGCATCCTCGGCGATTCGGTGTTCTATCTCATGGAACCCATCGAGGGCGTGAACGCCTTCATCGAGGTCAGCGATTTTCATCGCGAGAGCCCAGCGGTGCGCCGCCAGATCGGCTTCGAACTGGTCGAGGCCTTGGTGCCCCTCGGCGAGGTGGACCCAGAAGCGGTCGGACTCGGCCACCTGGGACGCCCGGACGGCTTCCTGGAGCGGCAGGTCGACCAGTGGCTGCGTGAGGTGAACCGCTACGAGTCCGTCGAGGGCTACGTGCGTGACATCCCCGGCCTCGAGGAGGTCGCGAGTTGGCTGCGTGCTCACCAGCCCATGACCAACGAGCCGGGACTCATGCACGGCGACTTTCATCTCGGGAATGTGATGATCGCACCCGACGGTCCGGGGATCGCTGCGATCGTCGACTGGGAGATGTGCACGCTGGGGGATCCGCTGCTCGACCTGGGCTGGCTCCTCGCGACGTGGCAGCAGCCCGACGGCACGGACCTCAGTGGCAGCAAGCTCGCAGCGGCCGGCGAGCTGGCGACGACGGACGAGCTCATCGAGCACTATGCCCGCCTGTCGACTCGAGACCTGACGAACCTCGACTGGTATCGGGTCCTGGCGTGCTTCAAGCTCGGCATCCTCCTCGAGGGCACCTACGCGCGCTCGCTCGACGGAAGGGCTCCGAGAGCTCTCGGCGACTGGATGCATGCCCGGACCGTCCGGCTCTTCAACCAAGCGATTCAGCTCATTCACTGAGTCGTCCGAACAACCCTTCCCCATCTGCAGGAGAACTCTCATGACCGAAGCCGTCATCATCGACGTCATCCGCACCGCCACCGGCCGTGGCAAGCCCGGAGGTGCGCTGTCCGGTGTCCACCCCGCTGATCTCCTGGCGACGACGCTGCGTGCGCTCGTCGAGCGCACGCAGATCGACCCCGCAGTCGTCGATGACGTCATCGCCGGGTGCGTGTCCCAGATAGGCGACCAGGGCTACAACATTGCCCGCACGGCCACGCTGGTTGCCGGGTTCCCGGAGTCGGTGCCGGCGACGAGCATCGACCGTCAGTGCGGCTCCAGCCAGCAGGCCGCTCACTTCGCGGCCCAGTCGATCATGGCCGGCGTCAACGACGTCGTCGTCGCCTGTGGCGTCGAGTCGATGAGCCGCATCCCCCTCGGATCGAGCCAGGCCGACGGGAACCCGTTCGACCCCTTGTCGGCCAGGTACCCGGCGGGCCAGGCCAACCAGGGCGTGGGCGCCGAGCTGATTGCAGCACGGTGGGGACTCTCGCGCAGCGAGCTCGACGAGTACGCCGCAATGTCGCACGAGCGGGCCGCCAAGGCTGCCGCGGATGGCGCCTTCGACTCCGAAATCGTCCCAGTCGACGTCATCGAGCCTGACGGCAAGCCGGGCCGGCACCTCGTGGACGAGACCATCCGCGCCGGTACCACCGCGAAGGGCCTCTCCGGGTTGCGGCCATCGTTCCAGACCGACGAGTTCACCACACGGTTCCCCGAGGTGACCTGGTCCATCACACCAGGGAACTCCTCTCCCCTGACCGACGGCGCCTCCGCCGCCCTAATCATGAGCCGCGACAAGGCCGATGCCCTCGGACTCCGGCCACGGGCACGCTTCCACGCCTTCTCCGTCGTCGGCAGCGACCCGCTCCTGATGCTCACCGGCCCCATCCCGGCAACGCAGCGGATCCTCGAGCGCACCGGAATGACGATCTCCGACATCGATGCCTTCGAGGTGAATGAGGCCTTCGCTTCCGTGCCGCTGGCCTGGGCGCGCGAGGTCGGCGCCGATCTGACTCGGGTCAACCCCCGAGGCGGCGCCATCGCCCTCGGGCATCCTCTCGGCGGCTCAGGGACCAAGCTGCTGGCCACCTTGGTCAACCACCTCGAGCAGACCGGGGGCCGATACGGCCTGCAGACCATGTGCGAGGGCGGCGGCATGGCAAACGCGACGATCATCGAGCGCCTCGACGGCTGACCGTCGCGCGAGTAGGTGACACCCCACTTCCACCGTGATCCCACAAGCCGAGTCCGCACTTGTAGTTTGTATGACGACATACGGTATGATGTGGCGAGCCTCACAAAAAGGAAGGCAGCAAACGCTGTCAGAAAGGACGTTGCACATGACCGAGCAATCGATCGAGGTTGACGCCCGGCTGCTCCAGGAGGTGACCGATCGCGCGCTCATCCAGGACCTCATCGCCCGATATGCCTTCTTCGGCGACTACGGACCGAACGAGTCCTTCGCTGATCTGTTCACTCCCGACGGCACATGGGTGATCGCGGGCACGGATGTCGTCGTGCGAGGCCGTGACCAGCTCGTCCAGTTGGTCACGGCGGTGCGCGACAACGCGCCCGGCGCGCATCACATGCAGAGCAACCACGTGGTCGACCTCGATGGCGACCGCGCGACCGGCAAGGTCGAGCTGAACGTGTTCCTGCTGCGGCCCGAGGAGATCTACTCCAACACGCACGGCTGGTACGAGGACGTCTACGTCAAGGTCGACGGCCGCTGGTTGATCGAATCACGCACCATTCATCTGTCCGCTGACTCGATGCAGGTGGCGTCGACCGGAAAGATCGGCGAGCACACCGCGCCAATGTTCGCCGAGCTGGGACGGCTGTTCGGCGGCGAGGGACACGCCTGAAACCTGAAGCCCTCGACGGCCGACGGCGACTCACCCCACCGAACGGGGGTGAGTCGCCGTTCGTCTTGTCCGGTTCGGGTGCATCCGACCCGACGGTGTCGGACTTCCCGTTTCAGCGTCGGGCGGGTGCCTGGCCATCCAGGGCGGCGAGCGCCGCAGCCTTGGCCGCCTCGACATGGGCGCGAGCCAATGCCGCGGCTCCGTGGCCGTCTCGCTGTTCGATGAGATCCACGATCCCGACGAGCTCCCGACGGCTGGCCTCGGCCCGGCCGCCGATGCGCAACGACAGGCGCCGAAGCGCGTGGATGCGGGCTTCGATCGAGCCGAACATTTGCTGCAGGATCGAGTTCCCAGCCCCGTCGAGCAGCACGTCGTAGAAGCGCCGGGTTCCTGCGAGCTGGTCGGTGACGTCGTCGAACTCCTGCGGCCTCATGATGGCGAGGAGCTTGGCGACCTGCTCATCGGTCGCGTTGCGGACGAACAGCTCGACCGCCGCCGCCTCCAAAGGTGCTCGAACGTCGTACAGCTCGTTCACCACGTCCGCGGTGAGGACTGCCACCTGCAGTCCCCGGGCGCCCGATCGTTCGACCAGGCCCTCCGTCTGCAAAATCCTCAGCGCCTCACGCAACGACGTCCGGCTCACGCCGGTCAACTCGACGAGCTCCCGCTCCGTCAGCCGACGTCCGGGCTCCAGATCACCGCGGGTGATGGCTTCGCGAACCACATCCGTGACGCGGTCGCGCAGGAGTCGCTCCGGTCGCTCCACCAGTAGCGAGTACTCACTCATCACCATCTCCTTGGTCTTCGTATGACCATGCACATCATACGGGGAACCAGCCACCTACGGGGCTAACGACGGGCGCCGTCGGCGAGCCGTGAGGGACACATCACCCTACCGTAGTCTCGTCATACCAAATGCAGACTGGCCGGACACGCACGATGCGCGGATCGCCGATGAGACTTCCGGCCGTCGGTCACTCGGAGGAAGTCGCAGCCGCGGTGGCCTTTTCGAGCTAGCGACGAAGCTCCCTACCTCCCGCCAGAGGTCGCACGTCGACGGAGGCGCGACGCCCGCCCTCAGCCGGACCACTGCCGGCAGGCGGTTGACATCCTTTGTATTACGTAGTCCAATACTACAAAATCCCATGTGAGCACGCTCACAGCGAAAGAGGAGCAGCCGTGACTCTGACCAACGACCATTCGAGCGATCTAGTCATCCCCGACCTCAGCGATCCGGCGACCTTCACCGGTGCCGTTCCGCATGCCGCCTTCGCCGAGATACGGAACCGTCCTGGCCTGCACTGGGTGGCGACGCCCATCGCCAATTCCCACGGCGGCTACTGGGCCGTCACCCGCTACGACGAGATCGTGGAAATCGAGCGCGATCCCGCCTCGTTCACTGCCACCAACGGCAGTCCGTTCCCCTACACGAACCTGCCGAAGGACCACCCGGCCAAGGACAACGTGATGTGCGTCGATCCGCCACGTCACAACTATCTCCGGCGTGCCACCGCCAAGGGCTTCGCACCCCGCATCGTCGCCAACTTCGAGCCCTGGGTCCGCGACGTGGTCATCGAGATCATCGAGGGCCTCGAGGGCAAGACCGAGTTCGACTTCATCGAGGAATACGGCCGCACCATCCCGGCATTTGTCATCGCCCGGGTACTCGGCGCGCCCAAGGAAGACCGCGCCTACCTCGTGCAGCTCATCCAGGACTACATCGACGCCGGACAAATGACGGAAAACCTCGAGGAGGGCGAGGGCGTCGGCGAGCGGATCATCCCGCTGATGATGCAGATCACCGACTACGCCGCCAAGATCCAGAAGGTCAAGCTGGCCAACCCGGCCGACGACATGTTCACCGAGCTGGCTCGCTGCGTCGAGCGCGGCGAGATCAACCAGGACGAGTACCTCCAGTGGATGTTCGTCATGCTGGCCGCCGGCTACGAGACCACGCAGACCACCATCGGGCAGTCGATGCGCATGTACCTCGAGGACCCCGAGATCCGCGAGGCCACCGACAAGGCCATCGCGCAGGGCGAAACGATGCTGGCGGTCGAGGAGTACCTGCGCCTGATCAGCCCCCCGATGCAGATGGCGCGCACCGCCACCCGCGACCTTGACTTCCACGGCCAGAAGATCCTCGAGGGTCAGGTCATGGTGCTCTACTACGTGGCAGCGAACCGCGACACGACGAAGTTCTCCGAGCCCGACCGCTTCAACCCCTGGCGGCCCGAGAAGGAAAACCTCGTCTTCGGTGCCGGCGCGCACCGCTGCATCGGATCGCACCTCGCCAAGCTCGAGCTCCAGATCCTCTGGGACGAGCTGGCGAAGCGCAACATCCGCTACGAGCTCGCCGGTGAGCCGAAGCGCGGCTACTCCAACTTCATCAACCAGCTGCGTGCACTGCCCGTCCGACGGCCCTGACGACGGCGTCCTCAACAGGGCGTGGCGCGCCCCGACCACCTCGACCCGGCGCGCCACCCCATGCTCGCAATGGTCGAGCGCTAACACGACCGGCCAGATACCGACGACGAACCGGCCCAAAAACCCCCGGAACCACGCCGGCCAGAGAGGACGCTCATGCAGACCGCTACCACTGACCAGACCACGACGAAGGGCGAGCGCGGAGCAACGACCGCAGCTGCGGCCCTGACCGCCGCGATGTGGGCCGCCCTGAAGGGACAGCCCGAGGTCCTGTCCAGGGTGACATTCACGGGCACCGGCGACATGTCCTGCCCGTTCCCCGTGATGGATATGGCGGCAGCGGCGTTCGCCACTGCAGGAGCGGCAGTGTCCTCCCTCCTGGACGTCATGGGAGACCGCGAGCACACGGTGAGCGTGGATCGTCGTCAAGCGGCCACATGGTTCGACTTCCCGCTCGCACCAACAAGATTCCTCGACGTCCCACAGCAGCACGGGATCAACGGTCACCTGAACAGCATTCGGGGCGACGACCACAAGGCGTGGATGACGGAATTCGAGACGGCCGACGGCGGCTGGTTACGCGTGAATTCCAGCTATCCCAACCTCCGCGCTCGCATGGTGCGCGCCCTTGGGCTGTCGGAGCCAGCCAGCCCCGCCGATGTGGAGTCGGCGATCGGCCGGCTGACGGCAGAGGACGCTGAGGAACAACTCGTCTCCGCCGGGGCGGCCGCCGCGATCGCCAGGTCGTTGGACGAGTGGAAGCAGCATCCCCAGGGAATCGCGGTAGCGGGCGAGCCACTCGTCGCGATCACCGACACTCTTGCCGGTCCTAGCGGGTGGACGCCGACCCTCGGGCGGCCGCTTCTCGGCATCCGGGTCCTCGATATGACGAAGGTCGTCGCCGCGCCGATGGCAACGCGATTCCTCGCTCTGCTCGGGGCAGAGGTACTGCGCATCGACGCACCCGACAGCGCGGAGGCCACCCTGCTCGGCGTCCACGACCTCGGCCTGGGCAAGCGATGGGCCATGCTGGACGCTCGAACTCCCGACGGTCGGGCGCAGCTGCGCGAGCTGCTGGCAGGCGCAGACGTGTTGCTCCACGGCTACCATCCCCGTGCTCTCGATGGCCTCGGGCTGGATGCGGACACCAGGGCGCAGCTCCGACCGGGCCTGGTCGACGTCACCCTCAACGCTTACGGATGGACCGGGCCGTGGCGTTACCGCCGGGGCTTCGACACCCTGGTCCAATTCTCTACGGGAATTGCGCATGAGATTACTCGCTGGGCGAATGAGGATCCAGACAATCGCACGCCGATCAACGCGATCGGCCGACTGGTCGATGCCAGTCGACCCCGCCACCTGCCTGTGGAGTCCCTCGACTTCGCCACCGGCTACCAGCTGGCTGCCGCTGCCATCGTGGGGCTCCAGCGACGTCACGAGACCGGCATGGGCTCCATCACACGGATGTCGCTCGCGAGAACAGCCAAACTCCTTGTCGACCATGCTGGTGAGCCCGCCGACACGTCGTTCCGACTCCCCGACTCCGAGGCACGACTGACAGATACCGTGCACGGGATGGGAGTCCGGCCGACTCGGCGGCTCGCTCCCCCGGTCGACATCGACGACGTGCCGCTGTTCTGGGACCGTCCCGCCGAGCTCCCGGGCTCTTCGGTCCCTCGGTGGGCCGGCCCCGCCCGCGACGACCGCTGAAAGCACAGCGGACAGGTACGGCTTCCTGTCGTCTCCCAGCGTGAGGCGCTCGCCCCCACAGTGGGCAGGTAGGCCTGACTTCGTTGACCCGACTGGTGTGGGAAAGTGTCGCCGGCGACCGTCGCCCAGCACGACTCACGCTGCTCATACCTGGTACGAGGTTCACCCGACGGGGTGCTCGACCAGAGGTCGACGAAGTCCGGACCGGGGTTGGCTACGCCTCGAGCACTGCGAGGGACCTGCATCAGCCAGCTCGGGCGACAGCAACATCGGCGACTACGCGGTGTGGCAACGGTCACGGACCGTGTTCCAGGAACGAAGGCCGCCTCCGCACCGTCGATCAGCCCGAGCACAGGGAACAGGGCACAGGGCACAGGGCACAGGGACTCCTGCTATGGGATCGGGCTGCAGTGCAGTTTTCGATCACACCGAGACGCGCTCGCGGCCTCGAGCGCAGCCACGATCGACGCGTGGCCACGGCAGGATCGTTGAGCATTGTGCGGTTGCGCCGGGATAGAAGGGCGATGCAGCCCTCCTGTCCGAAGCGTCGACCGACGACGCCACCCGCGGCCCGCTCCGGTAAGCGCGAGGGTGGTCCTGTTCGAATATCTCTGCTGTCACCGGCAAAATTGTGTGGCGCAGAGCGACGGAGCCGCGCAAGTTCACCGCGCGGCCCCGTCGTCGAGCATGCAGGTCAAGTGACCGTTGGCCTCGAGGGAGACTGGCTTCCACTGCTCCCACTCGTCGAGGCGCTGCTGGTAGATCCCGGGCACCATCTGCGTCGCGAGCGTGCCGTACAGCACGCGCAGCGGAGGCTGCTCGGCGTCAACGATCCTCAGGATCGCGTGCCCCGCGGCCACGGGGTCGCCGATCATCTCCGGAGACATGTTCTGCGCCATCTGCTCGTTCACGATGTCGCGGAACGGTTTGTAGTCGGCGATCTCGTCCGCGTGGGTGGCGCTGCTGCCTGCCCAGTCCGTGCTGTAGCCGCCCGGTTCGATGAGAGTCACATTGATGCCGAAGCTTGCAACTTCCTGCGCGAGCGATTCGCTCATGCCCTCCAGGGCCCACTTCGATGCATGGTAGCCACCGAGGTTGGGAAAGGCTCCGATGCCACCGATCGTGGAGATCTGGATGATGTGTCCGGAACCCTGCGCGCGCATGATCGGCAGGACGGCCTGCGTGACGTGGAGCACGCCGAACAGGTTGACCTCGAGCTGGTTGCGCAGCTGCTGCTCGGTGATCTCCTCGACCATGCCGAACAGGCCGTAGCCGGCATTGTTCACGACGACGTCGAGGTGACCGAACTTCTCGTGCGCAGCTTTCACCGCGGCGAATGCGGCGTCGCGGTCGGTGACGTCCAGCTGCAAGGGAAGGACTGCTTCGCCGAACCTCTGCACCAGGTCGTCGAGGGCGGATGTGTTGCGGGCGGTCGCCGCAACGTTGCCGCCGCGACCCAGGGCTGTGCGGGCGAACTCCTTGCCGAAGCCGCGGCCTGCCCCGGTAATGAACCAGGTCTTGCTCATGGTGAACCTCTCAAGATCGTGATGATCAGCATACCGTATGCTGAATACCGTCATACAGAAAGAATATCTCAAGGGCTCATGGCCAGACGGCCAGCGCGCTCTTCAGCGAAGACGCTTGCCTCTCTCATGATCCGTTTTCCAAACGATGGACTGGCCAGATCGCTATTACTCCAGACCCCCTCGCCTCCAACAGTTTTCAGATCTCACCATTACTCGACCGGAGCCAACACATGACTTCTCACACCCCGACCCGGACCGCCGTCGTGACGGGAGCCGGGCGCGGAATCGGCGCCGGTGTCGCCAAGCGCCTCGCCTCCGACGGCTTCGCGGTCGCGGTCCTTGACGTCGACGAGGTCGCCTGCAGGAAAGTTGTCGGTGAGATCGAGACGACGGGCGGGGGCGGGACGGCGGTCGGCGTCGACGTCACAGACGAGGCCGCCGTCCATACTGCCGTCGAGCGAATCGCCGACGAACTCGGCGAACCGACCGTGCTGGTCAACAACGCCGGCATTATCCGAGATAATCTACTGTTCAAGATGACCGCCGAGGAGTGGGACGCGGTATTGAACGTGCACTTGCGCGGAGCGTTCCTGATGACGCGCGCGGTCCAGGGTTACATGACCGCGGCCGGATGGGGTCGAATCGTCAACCTGTCGAGCACCTCTGCCCTAGGCAACCGCGGCCAGGCGAACTACTCCGCCGCCAAGGCTGGTGTGCAGGGCTTTACCAAGACTCTCGCGCTCGAAATGGGAAAGTTCGGCGTCACCGCCAACGCGATTGCTCCTGGATTCATCGAAACCGATATGACCATGGCCACCGCCGACCGGCTGGGCTACTCCTTCGCGGACTTCAAGGCCGCGATCGTCAAAGACATTCCGGTCGGCCGCGGCGGTCTCCCCGCTGACATCGCGCACGCCGTCTCGTTCTTCGCCAGCCAGGGAGCCGGGTTCATCTCCGGTCAGGTGCTCTACGTCGCTGGAGGACCGCAGGCATGAAGGTCTTCCATGGCGTCGCTGAACTCGAGATGGCCGTGAATACCCACCTCGGCTACTCGGACTGGCACACGATCAATCAGGACCAGATCAACGCCTTCGCCCAGGTCACCGGGGACCATCAATGGATTCACGTCGACCCAGAGAAGGCAGTCCACGGGCCGTTCGGCTTAACCATCGCCCATGGATACCTCACCATGAGCCTGGTGCCGATGCTTGTTGGGCAGGTTTACGACATCAGCGGCGTCCAGATGGGAATCAATTACGGCGCAGACAGGCTGCGCTTCCCGTCGCCAGTGCCAGTAGGCTCCCGTATCCGCGCGGGCGTCGAGCTGACGATGGTCAAGCCGAACGCAATGGGCTACCAAGTCACGACCCGCGTGACGATCGATCGAGACGGTGGCGACAAGCCGGCATGCGTTGTCGATATGCTGACAGTGGTAGTGCCCTGAGGGGTGGCGAACGGCGTCCACGATCGGCGAGATCCGGTATGCCTCATACGGTCCCCGACGGGATTCAACCTCATTAACCGTCATCCTCGAAGCCGACTTTTTCGAGGTATTTGAGTCCAACGGGGGTTATGCCGCGGCGTGCTCTGCCTGCTCCATCTCGGCCGGTTTGTTGATCCACGCGTCGATGGGCAAATCCAGGATCTTCGGGATGCTACGGTCCCGCGCCGTTCGGAATGCGCCGTTCGGTATGCGCCGTTCGGTATGCGCCAGTCGGGCTGGCCAGCACTGCCGCGCGTTCGGTAGCTTCTGTCCAGCGGGTCCGGCGTGCACATCCACAGGAGCGTGCAGCTCCGCCGTCGACGGGTTCCCGCCATGCCTACACCGAGGGCTTTGACCGATAAAAAAGCCCACGCGGCAATCACATTCATGCATCGAGCCCGGGTGTTCTTTGCTGCACACGGTATCGGCCACATCAATCGGATCGTCACCGCCAAGGAGTCCACCCGCGTGCGGGGGCAGACCCTCAGTGCACCCTCGGCGGTGATCCCCACGGCGACCACGACCGCAATCGAGATCACCTGCGAGGAGGTATCGCTCACATGCAGGTAGCTCCTGTCGAGCGATCCGCGACACCTCGGACTTAAAGGTGTCCCGAATCGATTCCCAGAGCGGCTACCAGGTCGTCCACGCTGCGGGTGGAAACTCCGTGTACGCACGCCTCCATCATCACCGCATACAGCGCACCTGATCGATCCATCGGTGGGGATCGGCAATTGGACGCCTACCAGGCGTGGCTAGATTGCCGCACGCTCGCGCGGACACTTCAGCGCGTGATCACGCAGCCGCTTGGTCGGGAGTGTTCGAAAGTACAACGCTGGCATCAGGAGAAGCGCACCGACAACTTTCCGTAGCGCGACCCGGTGAACATCGATGTGATCGCCTCGGGAAGGTTGTCGAATCCCTCGAACACGGTGTTTACCGGCGTGAGGCGCCCGGTGTCGACCAGGCGAGCGAGGTCGTTCTCTGCCTGTAGGCGCTCGTAATAGTAGTCGCTGACGATCCACGCCTCGACCTTCAGTTGCCTTTCCTGCACTATGCGTTCGAGATCATCCGTGATGCCGAAGGTGCGTCGTAGCCGAGCCCGGTAGATCTCGGGACTGACACTCGGGGACCGTTTCGGTCTGGCGGTGACCTCGTCAGCGTAGATGTCGTGTGAGAATCCATACGAAAGTACCCGTCCGTATCGATTCATCACCTTGAAGACTTCATCGGTGACGGGCCCACCTACGCCGTCGGAGAAGACGTCGACGCCATCGGGGAAGGCCTGCCGAACCTGTTCACCGAGGTCAGGCGATCGGTAGTCGATGCAGTGGTCGAGGCCTAGCTCCTCGACCGCCCATCTGCACTTGTCCGAGCCTCCGGCGAATCCCACCACGTAGCATCCTGCGGCCTTGGCGAGCTGTGCACTGATCGAACCGGTCGCGCCGGTCACTGCGGCGGCTGCCACGGCGTCCCCTGGCATCAGTGGCCCGACCTCCCGCATACCGAAGTAGGCGGTCAGTCCGGTAGTACCCATCAGACCAATGAGGTCCTCCGCTGGAAATTGCGTGACGAGCCACGGCCGGTACACGTATGTCCATTGTGAGTTGGTGCCGTTCAACTCCTTGACCGCTGCTGAAGGGGGCGCATAGCCCACCGGGCCTGACGCGCTACTCACGAGCGCGTAGTCCTGCCATCCGGTTTGACATGCAATAACGTCACCCTCCTGCAGGAGCGGATTGCGGGATTGCACCACCACTGCACAGGCAAAGTCAGTCTCGGACTGGCCGAGTTGGAGGGTTCCCCCGGGGGCCATGCTGATCCGGACCCGTGGGTGAATTCCCATGACCTTCACCTGCACCAGAGCTTCGCCTTCGGCTGGTTGCGGCATTGGCGTCTCCACCAGCGCAAACTGTTCCGGTGTCACCTTGCTGTTGATCATGGGTTGCGAATAAACCCACCGCTTCATGGTCTTGGGCAGTGTCATGCGCGTCCTTCGCAGAGATTCGTTTCGGGTGAATAGGTGTCGATCAGCCGAATGACCTGCCGGAAGCGCGGGTCGGATGTGCCTGAGATGTCCGTGTCCAGCTGCGGGGCAGGACCCGGTGCCGTAGGGGTGAACCGGCGCATCACCATCGGAAAACCCTTGAGCCATTCGCCCTCGGTACTTCTCAATACCAGGCCGCGCTGCTCGCGATGGGGCTGCTGGGCGCGGTCGGCTGCCGTGTTGACCGCCACCGCTGGGACCCCCGCGGCGCGCAGTTCGGCCGCCGCCTCCTGGCGGCTCTGTGACGACGACCAGTCTGTGATCAATTGGTCGACGACGTCTTGCTGGGCCCACCACCAGGTGTCGTCGGCCTCGCCGAGGATGCCCGGCACGACCTGGGCCAGCGCGCGGCGGTGCTCGCTGGTCGCGCAGGCGATCGCGACCCACTCGCCGTTCGCTGCCGGATAGACGTCGTGGGGCGTCGCGTGCGATCGGCGGTTGCCGGTTCGCTCCATCGGCACCTCGTCCCAGACGAAGGCGGCGAGCTGGTCGGAGAGGGTCCACGCGACGAGCTCCCGCTGGGAGATGTCCAGCCATGCTCCTGGGCGACGGGTCGCCACTGCGTGGGCAGCGAACGCTGCCCCGGCGAGGGCGACGACCTGATCCGGGTAGTTGACATCACCCGATGACCACAGCGGGCTCGAGTCGGTGTAGCCGGTCGCGCTGGCCAGACCGGAGAGGAGGTCGAGAGTCGAACCGTAAGAGGCATAGCCCGACTCCGGGCCCGCGCTGCCCTGACTGGACAATGAGACGTAGACGAGGTCAGGATTTAATTCACGCGCCGTTGCCGGATCGATCCCCAAGCGTTCCGTCACGCCCGCCCGGAAGTTCTCGACGAGAATATCGGCGCGTCGAATGAGCTCGTGCACCGCCGCTCGTCCTGCCGTGCTCTTGAGGTCTATGCAGATCCCCGTCTTCCCGGCGTTGTTCGAGCGGAACATCGGCGAGGATTCGGGCCTCTCCGAGGTGTCCGATCCAGGCATGACCCACCGGCGGAAACGATCTGGGCGTTCTTCGGACTCGATTTTGATGACTGTCGCGCCGTAGTCGGCGAGGAGGCGGGTCGTCGCCGCGCCCGCGGTGATCGTCCCGAAGTCGAGCACGACCACACCATCGAGCGGGGCACCTGAGACCATGCCCGATCTGTTCCCGCCACTCGAGGAGGTACGCGGCGCCAGGGCCCCTTGCTCATCCAACTGCGGCGCGGGTTCGACTCCCTCGGTCCGTTGCCCAGGAAGCGGGAAGGAAACTACCGGAGCGTCGGGACGCCGCTGGTCGCAGGGCAGGATGAAGCCTCTCTCATGGAACTGTTCGGAGTCGATCAGGTCCGCGGCAGCCGCCGCGTAGCCGAAGGGCAGTCCGAGATTCTGTGCGGAGACAAAGACCTCGTGGGCCTCGCGCTGACGGATGGCGTCCGCGATGATCAGCCATAGCTCCTCCGACCGCTCCAGCCGGATGGCGGGGTTGATCAGCTCGGGATCCCTCAAGCGCTCGTCGCCTAGCAGTTTCACCACTGCCGGCCACTGCTCCGGCAGGAAGATCACGCCGACCCAGCCGTCTTTGGCCTCGACCACGCGCCACGCACCCCGGGAGGCGCCGGTGCGATGAGGCACGACCCCGGTCAGGTCGAAGGTGACGTCGCTCTTCCAGTCCATGTACGCCGCGACGTCGCTCATCGTCACTTCGATCAGGTCCCCGTCGCCACTCGTTGCGCGTCGGCGCAGCGCGAGCGAGGCGCCGAAAAGACCGACGAAGGCAGCAGCGTACGCCGATTGCTCGCCGCCGAGGGTCAGCGGAGGCCGCGCCGGCTCTCCGATCATGTGGGCGAGGCCACCCTCGGCCTCGGCGAGCAGACTGTCACCCTCGAGCTCGCCGAGGTATCCGTGGGGGTTGAAAGTGGTTATCGAGACGGTGACCAGAGCCGGATATCGGCGTGTGAGCGTCTCTGCGTCGAGCCCGAGGGACCTAGCCTCGCTCGGGAGCAAATCGACCACGAGGACGTCGGCGGAGGCGAGCCGTTCGCACCACTGGTGGGGTTCGAGGACGGCGCTCTGCTTGCCTGCAGCCAGCGCTGCAAAGGTCAGCGAGCGGCGTCGCAGCGCGTGGCCTTCGCGCGTCTCACACAACGTCACGTCGTGGCCTAGCGCCGCGAACAGCCGACCGCACGCCGCGCCCGCGACCGATCGCGTGATCTCGACGACCACGAGATTGGGGACGTCACCCATCGCGACTCCCGTTGCCGGGTGCCTCTGCGGTCGCGTCCACGAGAAGTTCCCTCAGCGGCGTGGCCGGATCGGCCAGTCGCGACGTGTCCACCTCGGCCTGCATCGCCACCAGCTTCTTCGCGACCATGAAGTCCCGAGGGTTGTTGACAACGTCGGCGGCGCGGATGGCGCCGTCCTTGAGGTAGAAGAGGCTGAAGCTCCGGCCTTCGTCCGCGCTTCCGCGGACAACGATCTCGTCATGGCTCGGACAAAGCCCCACCACCTGCAGCTTCACGTCGTACTGGTCGGACCAGAACCATGGGATGGCGTCGTAGGGCCGCGCATTGCCGGTGAGGGCGGCGGCGACGACCTTCGCCTGCTCCAGCGCGTTGGGGACGGACTCGACCCGCCGCAATCCGCCGTTTTGTGCACAGGGGTGCCTCGTACAGTCGCCGACAGCGAGGATGCGCGGGTCCGTCGTGCGACAGAACTCGTCGACTACCACGCCTTCGTCGACTGCGAGCCCCGCGTCGTGAGCCAGTTCGTCGTTCGCTTTCATGCCGATCCCGACGACGATCAAATCGATCGGCAGCGTCACCCCGTCGGACAGTTTTACGGCCACCGCACGGCCGTCCGCGCCGACCTCCACCGATTCCACGAAGCGACAGGTCCGGATGTCGACACCGTGCTCCTTGTGAATTCGTTCGTAGAAGTCGCTCACTAGGGGCAGAGTTACCCGTGCGAGGACCCGCGGGCCCGCCTCGACAACGGTCACGTCCAGACCTGACTTTCGGGCGACCGCGGCCACCTCGAGTCCGACGTACCCCCCGCCGAGGACGGCGAGCCGGGCTCCAGGGGTGAACTGCGCACGCATCTCGTCGATGTCGGCGAGCCGGCGAAGCGTGTGGACGTTGGACGCGGCGTGCGCGCCCGAATCCGGGAGCAGCCGCGCTCGACCGCCCGTCGCCAGGACGAGCCAGTCATACGACACGTCGTCGACACCATCGGGCCCGTCGGTGCGGACGGTTTGCGTGTCGCGGTCGATTGCAGTCGCCCGCGTCGCGAGCCTGACCTCCACCCGCTGGTCCTCGTAGGTCGCCGGCGGGCGGATGTAGAGATCGGTCGACGTAACGTCGCCCAGCAAGTAGCCCTTGGACAGCGGCGGTCTGCTGTAGGGGTGGGTCGGCTCCTCGGAGAGGATCGTGATCGGGCCTGCGAAGCCGAGCATTCGCAAGGTTGCGGCGCACTCGGCACCAGCCTGGCCGCCTCCGACGATCACCACCCGATCGTCGGCACCCGCGGATTCGATGTCCGGCAGTTCCATGCTTCGATCTCCTCTACTGCACGGCCGGGACGGTCACCACGATGCCGTCGAGGTCGGGCGAGAACTTCACCTGGCACGAGAGTCGGCTGCACTCGGTCGGTTCTGCCGCGGCAACCTCGAGCATGTCCTCCTCTTCTTCCGACTTCGGCGGCAGGAGTGAGACCCACTGCTTGTCCACGAACACGTGGCAGGTTGCGCACGACAGCTCACCACCGCACTCCGCCACGATCCCCGGCACCAGGTTGGCGCGCGCCACCTGCATCAGCGACTGGCCATTCTCGGCGGTGGTGTCCGTCTTGACTCCGTCCGCGCGGATGAAAACCACACGACCCATAACGTCACATTCCTTTGCTGCGAAACTTGCGGGGGTGTCGGCGCCGTGGGGCGTCTGTCAGCGGCCGCCCATAAAGGGGCATGACTCGGCGTCGCCGGTGCCGTCGTGGGCGTGCTCGCCAGGGGCTTCGACGACAGGCAGTTCCTGCACGTCGATCATGAGGGCACGGGCGTGCTCCATAGCGAACGCCCGACTGTAGGGGTTCGTCGCGATGACACGTGTGCCGGCGAGTAGGCCGTCGAACGCCTTCGATGCGACGACCGACGACTCCTGGGCGAAGGGGACGATCGCCTGCGCTGCCTCGGGGTGAGCTTCCACGTAGGCGCGCACATTCTCGGTCAACGTCCATCCCGGTGCCAGCATCGAAACGCCGATGCCCCAGGGCTCCAGATCGCGGTGTGCTGTGAGGGTCAGACCGAGGGTCGCGAACTTGGTGATGGTGTAGACACTGAACGGGGCGACATGCGGGGGAACTCCGAGCGAGTGCTCGGAACCGGTGTTGAGCAGGTACGCCGGCCGGCCGGCCGCTGCAGCGTCGCGCAGCAACGGCGCGAAAACGTGGACGATGTTGACCCCACCCTCGACGTTGACTCGCACCGAGCGGCTGGCGTCCTCGGGGTCAATCTCCTGCAGTGAGCCCAGCACAGCGAAGGCTGCGTTGTTGCACACCACGTTGACCTCACCGAACCGGTCGACGGTCTCCTTCGCCAGCCGTCGCACGTCCTCGACGCTCGAGACGTCGGCCAGGGTGGAAGCGACATCACCGCCGGCCTCACGGAGCTCGTCAACCGCGGCCTTGGCGTCGTCGATGTCAGCGAGCATGACCTTCGCGCCACGGTTGACGGCCTCTCGCGCCAGCGCGAGACCGACACCGGTGGCACCGCCGGTCACTACGACTACCGCATTGGTCAGATCACTCATCGTCCTTGCCTTTCATGTTTACGGGCGGTGATGGCCGTCACGTTTGTATGACGGTATCCCGTAGACCATTTGTCGTCAACTGCTTCTTCGGGAACCGGACCCGCCGACGTGGAGGACTGCTCTGCGAGATGGTCGACATCGGAGAGCGACCATCCCCTGAGCCCGTTCGCAGCCGCTCAGTCTTCCTGTCGGTACGCTCGATGGCCGGCGGTGAAGAGGTCCAGGCCGTGACCAGCCCGACGCTCCCTGCTCGGCGGCGATGACGGCGCTCGTATAGACCGGGCAGTTCTGCGCGTCATCCGGGTCGAGGTCCTGAATCCGCTGGTAGGCCTTCTTATCCCAGGCGGGTGCCACGGCGTCGAACCCGGCGATGTGCGCTGCCAGTGCGGAGCATCGATCCGCTGGGCCAGGAAGGTCATTTTCGGCGGCAGCACCTGCTTCGGCATAGTCGTGGCCCGTCTGGGATGGGCCAGGCACCGAGCGCCATCTCCGGAATGCCGATCGTTGCCGTCCTCAGCGGCCACTGCCAGCTCGCAGTTGTTGACGAGCGTCGACCTGCCGCCCAGCGCGAAGCCGTTGATGGCGACGATGAACACCGCCTGGAGGCCCGAATGGCCGCCTGGCACTGGGTTGGATCCACACGCCAGGGGCGCCCGGCTCGGCCTGCCGGACAGGCCAGGCGCGTTCCTCGCCTAGAGCCGATCGATCCCAGCACAGAAGTCGGAGCCCGAGCCGGTCAGGACGATCGCCTTTTGCGGTCGTTGCCGCGAGAACCTCCAGCAGTCGCCGCTGGGCAGCGACGTTCATCGCGTTGCGTTTGTCTGGTCGGTTGAGCGTCACGATGGCAGGTCGCCACGATCCTCCACCAGTACGAGTGTGCGCTGCCCATCGCACGCCGACCGTCCGGAAGACGGCCACTCGGTCCTCAGCCAGGGAGGGCAGCCTCCCGGCGGACAGCCGGGAGCTGCCCCCACGCAGTCACCCGCCGCCTCACCTGCGCCCGAAGGCCTGCCGATTGCCCTCGTCGATGAAGACGGACTTGACCTCGGTGTAGGCGTCGAGTGCGTCCACGCCGAGCTCGCGCCCGAGCCCGCTCTGCTTGAAGCCTCCGAAAGGCGTTGCGTAGTGGACGACACGATAGGTGTTGACCCACACCGTCCCTGCTCTCAGGCGCTTGACCATGCGGTGGGCGCGAGCGATGTCGGAGGTCCACACAGCAGCAGCGAGGCCGAAGTCGACGTCGTTGGCCAGTCTCGCGGCCTCGTCCTCGCCACTAAAGCGCACGAGGCTTGCCACGGGGCCGAAGATCTCCTCCTGGGCGAGGCGCGACTGGTTGTCGACCCCGGAGAAGACGGTGGGACGGACGAACAAGCCTCGCTCCGTCTCCGGGGTGGTCTCGCGTACTCCTCCGGCGGCCACCACGGCGCCTTCGTCCTGCCCGATCTGGATGTACTCCAACACGCGATCGAGCTGGTTGCGACAAGCGACGGGGCCCACCTCGACGGTCGGATCGAGCGGGTCCCCGAGCTTCAGGGCCGACGATGCCTCGGTCAGGCGGGCGACGAAGTCGTCGTAGACCTCGTCCTCCACCAGGACGCGGGACCCGGCCATGCACGTCTGCCCCGTTGCGGCGAAGACTCCGGCCATCACGCCGTGGACCGCGTTCTCCAGGTCTGCGTCGCGGAAAATGATGTTGGGGGACTTCCCTCCGAGCTCGAGGGTGACGCGCCCGATGCGCGGCCCGGCCGCGGCCAGCATGGCCTTCCCCGCGGCGGTCGAGCCGGTGAAGCCGATCTTGTCGACGTCCGGATGGGACGCGAGCGCCGCGCCGGTGGGTTGACCGAAACCGGTGACGACATTGACGACACCGGCCGGGAAGCCCGCCTCCTCGCACAGCTCCGCAAGGCGAAGGGTCGAGATGGGCGTCACCTCGGATGGCTTGATGACGATGGTGCACCCTGCGGCGAGAGCCGGGAAGAGCTTCCAGCACAGCAGCATGAGCGGAGAGTTCCAGGGCGTGATGGCGGCCACGACCCCGACCGGCTCACGGACGTTGTAGACGGTGTGCCCCGGCACACCCTGGACTGTGGTGCCACCCATCGTCTCGGCGAGACCCGCGACAAAGCGGGCGTGGCCGGCCATCGCGTACGAGCCGCCCACCATCTCGCCGACAAGCTTGCCGTTCTCGTGGATCTGGACATGAGCCAGCTCCTCGGCATGGGCCTCGATCAGATCGGCCAGCTTGCGCAACATCGCCGCGCGCGTCGCTGCCGGCGTCTGCGGCCAGCCGCCCTCGTCGAAGGCGTGCCGGGCAGCGGCCACGGCGCGGTCGACATCCTCCACGGTCGCCACGGGCACCCGCCCCCAGGGCTGGCTGTCGAACGGATCGACACAGGTGAACGTGTCACGCTCGCCGATCTCGATCCACTCGCCGCCGATGTACATCGCGTAGTCGCGATTCCATTCAGCCGGGAAGCGGGCCGCCGTGGATTCCATCGCTGCCGTCACGCCACATCAGTCCTTCGGTTAAGAGTCTCTAGCCGTTGATCCCGGACGCCGGCGACGCTCAGCACGAACAGCTCCGGGTTTTGTATGACGGTATCCCGTCCGACATGACGTGTCAACGGTCACAGGCGTCGCTGCACATCACCGCTTGGCGGGCATCGCGAAGAGGCTCTTGCCACCACACGTGTAGAGCACCTGACCGGTGATCGCACGTGCACGGTCGTCGACGAGGAAGCGCGCGAGGTGAGCGACGTTCTCGGCGCTTCCGAGCTCACGATTGGGCTGGGCGATGATTAAGTTGCGCAGCATCTCCTCGGGAAGCTCGTCGACGCCGGGCGTCTTGATGAGTCCCGGCGCGATAGCGTTGACTGTGATTCCCGTGCGGGCGAGCTCGAGCGCGAGCGAGCGGGTCATGCTGACCACCCCTCCCTTGGTGGTGGCGTAGTTCGTTTGCCCCCACCACCCGAGCCAGGCGCGTGACGCGATGTTGATGATGCGTCCGCCGCCGGACTCGCGCATCTGTGCCGCCGCGGCCTGGCAACCGTAGAAGACCCCGTCGAGGTTGACCTGCGTGACCCGCTCCCATGACTCCTGGGTGATGTTGCGCAGAGCCGTGTCCTGGGCCATCGCGGCGTTGTTCACGTAGTAATCGAGGCGTCCCCAGCGGTCCACGGTTGCTTGCACCAGCTCCCGGACCGACGCGGGGTTGCTGACGTCGGCGCGGGTTGCCCACGCATCACCCGGACCGCCGTGGCTGATTTCATCAGCCACGCTCTCTGCCAGCTCGGCATTCAGGTCACACACAACCACATGCGCACCGTCAGCAGCCAGCCGCCGTGCGATGACCTCGCCGATGCCGCGCCCGGAGCCCGTCACGATCGCGACGCGCCCCTTCAGGCCGTCCTTGCTCACCATCGAACCAACCTCGTCCTGAACCGTCATTTTCCGACTCCTCACTCGTCTGCTCTGGGACCTGCTCGTCAGGCGGTGAGCGAGCTCAGCACGCTCAGGCCGCCGGACACGTGCAGCACCTGCCCGGTGAAGTGGCCCGATGCCTGATTCGTCACGAACGCGACCGCATACGCCACGTCCTCGACACCCACGGGCCCGGTGAGCGGCGGCGGCGGTGCCTCCCACGGATCTTCGGTCGCGACGACCGGCCCCAGCTCCGCGGGCGGGCAGATGACGTTGACGTTCGCGCCCAGCGGCCCGAGGTCGAGCGCAAGGCTCCGCCCCAGACCGACCAGGCCCGCGAGGTCGATGGCACGCTCGGTGCGACCCGGCCAGCCCAGGAAGTCACGGCCGGAGACCAGTGCCACGCGGCCCTCACCGTGAGGGAACCCGGGGGTCGCGGCGCGGAGGAAGGCCAGCGCCTGTGCGGCGGAGCCCTCGGGAGGGGTGCTGTCGTAGCCGATGACGACGGCCCGGATCGCCCGGCCCCGAGCGAGCTCGGCCTCGAGAGCATCGATGTGCTCAGACGAGCGGTGGCCCTCGAGCCGCACGACGTCGTCGCCCCGACCCTGCAGCTCTGCGCTGATCGCAGCCAGGGCCTCGTGGTCGCCCACCACGAACGAGATACCGGTGAAATTCATCGCTTTCGTTCTCCTCTCGTCACTCACACAGCCAGGACGTGGACGCCGCACGCACCGTTGTCGACGCCGGCGATGCCGCCGCCTGTGACATGCGTGAGGGCCACCGACGCCCCGGGGACCTGACGGGCCCCGGCGCGGCCGGTGAGCTGCTCGTACGCCTCAGTGAGCTGCGCAACACCGGTGGCCCCGACCGGATGCCCTCGCGAGATGAGCCCCCCACTCGGATTCACCGCGCAGTCGCCGTCGATATCAGCGCGACCCTCCGCGAGGTAGCGGGCGCCTTGGCCGCGCTCGCACAGGCCCAGCGCCTCGTAGTAGAGAACCTCGGCGATGGTGAAGGCGTCGTGCACCTCGGCGAGGTCCAGGTCCTCCGGACCGATTTCAGCCTGGGCATAGGCTTCCTGGATCGCCCGGAGCGTCACGTCGGGCATCGTGAGGTCGCGGGGAGCATCGCTGTACTTGCCCGACGTGATCACCGACGCCTTGATGCCGACGGCATCGAGGCCGAGTTCCGACGCTGCTTCCTCCGAGCAGATGAGGACGGCACTCGATCCATCACTGTTAGGCGAGCATTGGAGCAGGGTCAGCGGGTCAGCGATTGGCTTGGAGTTCAGCACCTCCTCGAGCGTGACGGCAGCCTGGAAGCGAGCGATCGGGTTGAGCGCACCGTTGCGTCGGTTCTTGACGGAAACGCGCGCCAGGTCCTCCGGCTTCAACCCGTTCTCCCACAGGTAGCGGTTCGCCCGCAACGCATAATGGGCGGGCATGATCGCGCCCTGCGCTGCCTCGATGTCGGTGGGGTCGAGCTTGAGCGCCCCACCGCCGAGCGCCGACAGCCGTTCGGTCGCGACGACCACGACGACGCGCGCCTGACCCGAGGCCACCATGCCGATGGCGAGGTGGGCAGCCGAGGCGCCGGACGCGCAGGCGTTCTCGATGTTGAATACCGGCAGCCCGGTCATCGACAGACGGGACAGGATGCGCTGACCGAGCAGTGCTCCCCCGGCAACGCCGGCCGAGATGACCGTGTCGACGGCCTCACGGTCGACCCCGGTGGCACGGAGCAGGCCGCGAACGGCGTCGGCGCCGAGGTCGACGACATGCGTCGACTCCTTGACGAAAGGGATGGTGTGTGCGCCTGCAATGACAGGAACCGGCATCAGAAGACTCCTTGTGCCTTGTGGTGGATGTGCGGACCTAGGCGGGTGCGCCCGAGGCACCAGCGAGCGGACGAGGTCCCAGCTCCGCGATCTGCAGCAGGGGAAGGCCGGCCTCCGACAGACCGACCTGGCCGACAACGACAGGGGTGCCGGGCTCCGGGACGTCGCCGCTGACGGCATCGAAGCCCGCCATCACCCGGAGGCCTACCGCGAGGTCGACGTGAGCCAGCCCGTACGGAAGCGGCCGATCATTGCGTCCCGAGCGCACCACAGTGACGGAGTACACCACGCCATCACCAGGGACAATCTCGTCAATGAAGGCGTCCCCGAGGCACTGCGCGCAATGGCGCGGCCTCGGATGGGAGAGGTGTCCGCAGTCGTTGCAACGTGCGCCGGGGACGCCCGTCGATTGCAGTTTGCTCTGACTTTCAGCAGTCACGGGTCGTCGACCTTTCGGTGATGGGACATCCGGGGAAGTGCCGACCTGGAATGGGCCGACGACGATTCCTTTGGTCTGTGTATGACATATTTCGAACCGGCTGAACTTGGCGACCGCACGCCCTCATCGAGCGGGGACCCCCAGCTGTGCCCGGGCCCGATCGGTGAGGGCATGGCGCATGTAGTCGGGGAACATCTCCGTCTCCGGTCTGACGTCCTTGAGGACTTCGCGCGCTACGACGACCTTGTGTACCTCGGTGGGCCCATCTGCCAGTCCCACATGGAACGACTGGATGACCCACTCCGCGAAGGGCATCTCGTGCGTGATGCCCAGTGAGCCGTGCAGGTGCAGCGCACGGGAGGCGATGTCGTTGAGGACCTGCGGCATGATCGCCTTGACCGCCGAGACATTTTTCCGAAGTGCGCGCCAATCGTGGCCCTGGTCGGCCAACCACGCGGTCTCGAGGATGAGGAGCCGGAACTGGCGCAGCTGAATCCAGCTGTCCGCGATCTTCTCCTGGACCAGCTGCTGGCGCGATAGCAGATCGCCTTTGGTCGAGCGCGACACGACGCGTTCACACATCATCTCGAAGGCTCTCGTGGCCTGCGCCAAAGTGCGCATTGCGTGGTGCATCCGACCGCCACCCAGTCGCACCTGCGCGACGACAAAGGCGTCGCCGGGCTCACCCAGCATGTTTTCGTGGGGGACCCGGACGTCGGTCAGGCGCAGATGGGCATGCGTGTCCGCCGCCTCCCCGTAATGCCCGTAGTTGCACAGGATCTCGATGCCCGGTGTGTCCGCGGGCACGATGAACATCGACATCTGACGGTAGGGGTCTTCGGCCTCCGGGTTTGTCCGGACCATCAAGATGTGGAACGCAGCGTGCTCTGCCTCGCTGGCGAACCACTTCTCTCCGTTGATCACCCACTCGTCGCCCTCGCGGACCGCAGTGGTGCGGATCGCCAGCGGGTCCGCCCCGCCCTGCGGTTCGGTCATCGCGAAACACGACACGATGTCGTTCGCCAGGAGCGGCTCGAGCCACTGCTTCTTCTGCTCGGGTGTGCCGTAGTGAGCCAGGATCTCGGAGTTCCCGGTGTCTGGTGCCTGGGCGCCGAACACGATCGGACCGAAGCGCGACATACCGTACTTCTCGTTCATGAGTGCGAGTTTGAGCTGGCCGTACCCCTTGCCGCCGAGTTCCGGGCCGAGGTGGCACGCCCACAGTCCGCGCGACTTCACCTCGGCCTGCAGCGGCCGGACCAGCCGGACGAACTCGGGATCGTGGATGTCCCACTGACTTCCCAGCACGTAGTCCAGCGGCTGGACCTGGTTACGCACGAACTCGTCGATCCAGTCGATCTCGACCTGAAAATCGGGATCGGTCTCAAAACTCCACATTGTTGCTCCTCAGCAGGATGGCAGTCGGCCCCGTGTTTGTCCCCGGTAGCTCGGCGTTGGTCAGCCGGCGACGCTCGCCAGGATCGTCGAGATGTCTTCAGCGGTCCGGATCGGCCGCAGGTTGTGGTAGGTCACATAAGGGTGGGCCAACGCGAGCGGTACGACATCGTCGAGACGCTGCGGATCGACACCGAGCTCCCGCACCGTCGTTGGCAGATCGCACACCTCGAGTAAGTCACGGACGATCACATCCAGGGGATCACCCGGTCGGCCCATCGCCGCGGTGACCTGCTCGATCCTCGGATCGCCGTGGCCGCGCAGCCAGCGCGCCTGGGCCAGCATCATCACGCACGCGGTCTCGCTGTGCCCCACATGCGCCCACGGCGCGAAGACGTGAACCATGAAGTGACTGAAGCCGTGCGGCACCGAAAGCTGGCACATCCCGGCCAAAAACGAAGCACGCTGCAGCAGAGGGATCGCTGTCTCCACGTCACCACGGGCGAGCAGCGGAATCCCGGCAGCGAACTGACGGATCGCCTGCAGGCATAGGTCGATGCACAGATCGTTCGGCCTCGTGGACAGGACACTGTTGACGGCATGATCGAGACCCCGTACCGCGGTGACCAGCGCGAGGTGGCGGGGCGTGTGGGCGACGATCGACGGGTCGTACACGATGGCCCGGCCGACCCCGTCAGGGATGCGGAGGATGATTTTCTTGCCGGTCTCGTCGTCCACCGGTGTCCCGGCCGCCGTCCACTCCGACAGCGAGAAGGTCGTCGGGATGGCGATCTGGCGCAGCGTCGGGCGCTGGTTCAGCTTCGGCTCCTGGTCGATGCGCAGGGCACGCAGGTCGTCGTGCGTCCGTACACCCTCCGTGACACCGAGCTGGACGAACTTGCCGAAGTCCATCACCGAACCGCCGCCGACCGTGACCATCACATCCGCGTCGGACCCTTCGACCTCCTGGATCGCCGAGAGCACGTTCTTGACCGGAGCGTGCTCGCCGACACGGTCACTCCGCCCTACGAGCCGCGGCCCCAAGGCGGCGGCGAGGCGATCGATGACATCGGTCTTCTGGTTGAGCGTGCGGGAGCTGAAGATGAAAGCCCGCTCGTATCCGTAGTCCTCGAGGAGCTGCGGCACCACCCGCCGCGCATCCGCGTTCAGCTTGATCTCGGCGGCTCCCGCGGGAAGGTGGAGAGTCTGACCCTGGCCTGTTTCGAGCTCGGGGAAATACAGCCGCCGTGCCGTCTCGGGGTCGCTCGCGCTACTCATCGTCGCCCTTTCCGACGCCGCTCAGCTGCGTCGATTCACATATCCGTATCGCGCTCAGCATGGCTTTGCTCGCGACTTTGTATGACGGTATCTCGTCATACAAGCTCCGTCAATGGGGATATGCCGGCGCGACTTCACCGCGCCCGGTAGACCGGGGTTCGCTTCTCCGCGAAGGCGGTACGACCCTCGAGGCGGTCCTCGCTGTCACGCAGCGATCCCCACAGCAGCTGCTCCATGGCCAGCCCGTCGTCGAGGGTGAGCTGATCCGCCGCTTCGACGGCCTTCTTGATGGCGCGCACGGCCAGCGGCGCATTCGCGCAGATGCGCTCAGCGATCTCGAGTGCACGCTCACGCAGGGACTGACGAGCGACCAGCTCGGAGACGAGTCCCAGGCGTAGCGCTGTGTCGGCGTCGATCGGCTCGCCGGTCAGCGCCATCCGGCGAGCGATACCCCGCGGCAGCGCATGGGCGATGCGCTGCGTACCGCCCGCCCCCGGGATTGATCCCACCTTGGCCTCGGGGAGACAGAATCGCGCTTCGGGCGTGGCGATCTGTATGTCGGTCGAGAGCAGAAGCTCGAGGCCAGCGCCGTAGGCGAGCCCATTGACGGCACAGATCACGGGCTTGAGGTAGTTGGGCGGCACGGTGACGGGTCGCGGTCCGGTACCACCCAGGAACGCTCCCGCGAAGGACCGCTCCGGCACCGGCGTCTTCAGGTCGGCACCAGCAGAGAAGGCTCGGTCCCCCGTGCCTGTCAGCACGATCACCCAGGTCTCGTCGTCCCGCTGAAGCCGGTCCCACGCGTCGCTCAACGCCGCGCCCAGCTCCGGATCGATGGCATTCATCGCGGCCGGCCGATTGAGCGCGAGCACCGACACATGGCCGATCCGCTCCTCGATGAGTACTGAGTCATCCACAGTCGTGTCGGTGGGCATGGCTGCTCGCTTCCGTTGCAAAATACTAAAGAATTACGGTATACGATACTACAAACTACTGTATGACGAGGAGCCGTCGAATGTGGATTCCCGGCTTTCACGCATCGACCCAAGACTTGAGGAGTCACCCTGGTAGCGCGTTCTCTTCGAGCCCCGGACCGAACGCCTTCCGCCACTTGGTGCGCAAGTGAGTGGATCGCTTTATGACGCGCGCGTCGAGCTTGTGAGCAATCACCGACGAATCTTTGGTGCAAACAGGGAACCTGGATCTGCTAGCTGCGCACAGCTGATCCCGGCCGGTTCGCGTTCGAACTCATATGCGTCGTGATGGACCATGGGCCCGGCAGGGGCAGCGCGAGCGCGTGCTCGCCTACAGCGGTACACCACCCCGAAACCCTCACGCCCAATCTCCGCGGCTTCGGCGAATCCGGCCGCCGCCAGGTCTGCGGTGACTGACCCGGCCACATCCGGTCGGGTAGCGAAGGGATCGACGTCATTCATCCACCGCCAAGCCGACTCGATCGATCAGCCTTTCACACCTCACTCAAGAGATAGGGAGCCTATGAAGAAGTACGTCCCCACCTGGCACGACAACGAGGTTCGGGCGCTGTCCGATCTCGCGGGCGGCTTCTTCGCTCGCGAGATCGTTGCGCAGAACGAGAAGTGGGACGCTCAGCACCACATCGACCGGAACGCGTGGCTTGAGGCCGGCAAACTAGGGTTGCTGTGCTGCTCGATCCCCGAGGAGTACGGCGGCGGTGGGGGCACGTTCGCCCATGACCTCGCCGTGTTTGACGCGCAGGGCTACGCCGGCGACCTCGCGTTCGGCATCTCGGTACATTCGGGCATCGTCGCGCACTACATCTATGAGTACGGCACCGAGGAGCAGAAGAAGACCTGGCTGCCAGGTATGGCGACCGGAGAAATCCTCGGTGCCATCGGAATGACCGAGCCCGGCGCTGGATCCGACCTCAAAGCGATCAAGACCACCGCGATCCGGGACGGTGACGACTACATCATCAACGGGTCGAAGACTTTCATCACCAACGGCGCATCCGCCGACGTCATCGTGATGGCCGTCAAGACGGACCCGAAGGCCGGCGCCAAGGGCGTGTCCATGCTGATCGTCGACCTGCGCGATCAGCCCGGCTTCGTTGTCGGTCGGGTTCTCGACAAAGTCGGCCAGCACGGCGCTGATACCTCCGAACTTTCGTTCACCGATGTGCGGGTGCCGATGTCGAACCTGCTCGGCGAACGAGAGGGACAGGGCTTTAGTCAGTTGATGGCGCAGTTGGTGCAGGAGCGACTGATCATCGGGGCGCAGGCATCGGGCGCAATGCGTCGTGCCGTCGACGAGACGGTCTCCTACACAAAAAATCGGAAGGCATTCGGCCACAGCCTGTTCGAGTTCCAGAACACCGCCTTCGAGCTGGCAGAGTGTCAGACCATCGCCCGCACCTGCGAGGTATTCCTCGACCACTGCATCCAGGCGCACCTGTGCGGTGCACTCGGTGCCGCCGAGGCAGCTATGGTCAAGTACTGGCTGACCGACAAGCAGTGCGAGGTGATCGACCGCTGCGTGCAGTTGCACGGTGGCTACGGATACATGCGCGAGTACCTGATCGCGCGGATGTACGAGGACGCCCGCGTGCAGCGGATCTACGCAGGTGCCAACGAGATCATGAAGGGCATAATCGCTCGAGCGCTCTAACTTAAAAATTGCTGGAGACCGGTCTCGGTGTCCAGCTCCTCGACCGGACAGGCCAGCGGGTCAAGCTGACGGCGGCGGGTAGCGCTCTGCTGCCGATCGCTCGACGTGTAATGAGCAATATCGCCGACGCGACATTCGAAATGGAGTGCATCCGAACCGGTGAAAGTCCGGTCATCAGCCTCACGTGCCTGCAATCGCTGGGCCCGCGCCTGTGCCGACTGATGGCCGACTACACCCGAGAGCATCCAGGCACTCGATGGTCGTTGTTCACCTCACTGCGAGGTGCAATGGTCGCGGGGCTGCGCGACGGCCAGTTCGACCTCGCCATCTGCGAAGGTTACGCCGACGACGGCATCGGCAACATTCCCTTGATGCGCGAGTCGTTGCACCTCGTTCTGCCGCATGATCATCCACTGATAGAACAGGCACCGCTCCGCCCCGCGGACCTTACGAATGTGCCCTATATCGGGCTACATCGACGTTTGGGTGCGCTACTGGAAGCGCAACGTTTCTTCGCCGCCGGCGAGGCCTACCCGACACCGGTCGCCGAAGTCGACACCACCCAGCTAGTTGCCGAGCTTGCCACCGGCCTCGGCGGCTACGGGTTCATCCCCGACTCAGCGATTCCCAAGAACGGGTTCACAATGGTCACTGTTCCCACCGATCCACCACTCACACGACAGATCTCGATCGCCCGATCCGCCAACCGCAACAATCCGCCCGCCGTGGAAATGTTCATCGACTACCTCCTTGCCGCATGGCCTGCGGATTCACCATGACAGCCCGACACTGACCTTGAGCCAACCTTGAGGCTGGGACTGCACCTCGCAGATCTGGTGCATGGACCTACGAGACTTCTGGTGCGGTGTACCGCAGAGCCAGCCACGACGGTCATTTCGATCTCGGTCGTGACAGTGAGTCGACACCTTGTCAGTCGTACGACGCACTGACCTGTGACGTTACAAAGCCTTGCCACCAAAGGATCTCACTAACTTGTCAGAATCCTCGAAGGGTCCGAAAAAGTCCAGGTCGCTGAGCTGGGGAAACGCTGAGATCATGCGGCCTACTGACACCAAATTGAGAAACTGACACGGCTTCTCTTCATGGTTGAAATCTGTCTCATCGGCCACTTCAGCTTCGCCACCACGGGCTCCCCCGGATCAGTCCCGGGACACCCGCGGCGCTGCCTGCGATGCAAGAGCGACGAACTCGCCAAGACTCGCGAATGCCAACTTTCCCATCGACTCGACGCCGCGGCGATCGCCACCCTGCGCCACGGCGGCACACTGCTGCGCCGAGGCCTCAGCCACCGCGGTCAACTCGTCGCCCTCGGCGCTCGCCGGCCACGCCCTGATGGCAAGTCCATCCAGCCGAGAGGCGACGTCTCACGGGCCTGTTGAGGCAGCGGTCTGGCCGCCCGGCAGATCCCTCGCTGACCAGCCTCGGCGCCAGAGTCTGGATGTCTCATGAGACATTGCGGATTCTGGAGAACACGGCTTTGCGGAACCTACATCATCAGCGGACTCGCGGACCCTCCCCATGGCGCCTGTCCTGACTCAGATAATCTGATGCCGCCGACCTGCGGTGCGTCAGATTATCTGAGTCGCAATGTTCGACTTCGACTCATTGAATCTGATGCGCGCGGAATCTGTGTGCGTGCCGCCCGATCGATTGCACTCGGTCGGCAGGTCCGACGCAGAGGACGTCGCCCGCGACCAGGGTGACCTCGCATCAGATTCGCTGAGCCAGGCATCATGTCCTGTGCCAGCGAATCGTCCTTGAGTCGGACGCCTGGACCTGGGGTGAGGAATCTCGAGTGGCGAACTGGTCTTGGCAAGGCTGCTGGTAGACCGGGGATCCGAAGAATTTCGCCATTAGATTTTGCTTTGATACACGTGAGGGCCGCGGTGGAGGATCTGCACAGTGCGGATGACGGCGTTGAGGTAGATCGCTGCATCCGCCGCGGCAAATGCCCAGCTCAACCAGGCCAGACAGGGCACTCCGCGCACTCGGCAGCAGCTTCGCTCACGTGCTCCCATCCAGCCCGAACGATCAGAATACGAGCAAACCGTAGTGGCAGACGAGCAGCACGAGCAAGATTTAGTGACAAACCGGAAGATCCACTGTCACAGGACACATCAGATAGACCGTCGGGCGCATCAGATTTGCTGAGTCGGCATGTAGGATCCACGGCTCGGTGTCACTTCTCGGTACTTCCGACCTGCGGGTTCTCACCGTCGTGTCAGTGCGCCATTCTCACGAACTTGTCGGAATCCTCAGCCCGGTCGCGATCCCGTAGGGCGATCCACATGCGGTGACGCACGGAAAGGCCTAGGGTCCGGGCATCGGGCACGGGCTGCGAACGCCACCGGAGTCTCGCGTCGGCCGGTATCCGATGGGACGGAGTTCGTGGCGTGAGCCGCGGGGATGTTTGCAGTCCCGTCGCGGGGGAAAGTGGGGGAAATGAGCGCCGAACAGAACCCAGCTCGTCCCGACGATGATCACACGGTGTCCGTGCTTGCCCGCACTCGTACCCTGTGCGGGCAATGTTCGGACGACGTCGGTGTCGACGGCGCGGCCGTCGCGGTGTTCGCCAGCGACACCAGTCGGGACCTGGTGTACCACCGACATCACCGCCGAACGGATCGATGAACTCGAGTTCACCCTGGGTGAGGGCCCCGGCCTTACCGCGTTTCGCTCGTCGGTGCCCGAACTACACTCCGATGTGGCGGATCCCGTCACAGCGACACGGTGGCCGATGTTCGTGCCCGAGTTAGTCGAACTCGGCGTTCGCGCCGTCTTCGCCTTTCCACTCCGTATGTTCAACGGCGCCCGCATCGGTGTCCTCGAGCTCTACCGCGCCCAGCCCGGCCGGCTCGATGCCCAGCACTATCGGGCCGCTGCGGACTACGCCGCTGCCCTCGGCCCGGTGGTGGTCGATGAACTCGATCCCTTGCGCAACCCGACGGTGGTCGATCCCGCCCTGTTTCCGCGCGGCAAGGTGCACATGGCCGCCGGAATGATGGCCGTCCAGCTTCGGGTCTCTCCTGCCGCCGCCCTTGCCCGACTGCGGGCGATGGCGTTCGCGCAACACCGAAGGATCACGGTGATCGCCCAGGACATCATCGCCGCCCGACTCAGGTTCCGCCCCGACGATCCCGGCGGCAACTGATCTTCACCAACGGCATAGCAGTTTTCATGCACCCCTGCTGGGACTGATCGGGCGGAACCACTTCATGCGGATCCGCGGCAGCGACCGTGGTCGCGACAGGATCCCCGTCGTCCTGCACGTAACGGACCTCGACCTCTCTGGTCCTGGGCACGCAGCCAGTGTTGTCCCGAGTGACACGAAACCTGGAAAGTGACACGCGAGTGACATGAAATTTGGAAAGTGACACCGCTTCTCTTCATGGTTGAAATCTGTCTCATCGGCCACTTCAGCTTCGCCACCACGGGCTCCCCCGGATCAGTCCCGGGACACCCGCGGCGCTGCCTGCGATGCAAGAGCGACGAACTCGCCAAGACTCGCGAATGCCAACTTTCCCATCGACTCGACGCCGCGGCGATCGCCACCCTGCGCCACGGCGGCACACTGCTGCGCCGAGGCCTCAGCCACCGCGGTCAACTCGTCGCCCTCGGCGCTCGCCGGCCACGCCCTGATGGCAAGTCCATCCAGCCGAGAGGCGACGTCTCACGGGCCTGTTGAGGCAGCGGTCTGGCCGCCCGGCAGATCCCTCGCTGACCAGCCTCGGCGCCAGAGTCTGGATGTCTCATGAGACATTGCGGATTCTGGAGAACACGGCTCCGCGGAACCTACACGGCATCAGATGCACTGAGCCAGGACAGCGCCGCTCCGTGTCACTCATGATTTGTGCGCACTAGGCTGCGATAATTTGAATTATCGCACCGTCGGGCCCGAAACCGCACGTCAGCACGTTTTGCTCTGCAGCGTGTCGTAGCGCCCCGGTACCCTGGCGTCGGTGACGATCGAACCGGTGAACGAGGCCACGAACGGCCTGTAACAGCACCCGCGGGGCCCGCGCTACCGGAGGAGGTGGCGGCGCGGATCGCCGGCGCCATCCAGCGGCTGTATCGCTGCCCGGAGCCCCAGAACGAGACCTTGCTACGGACGGCACTGCGTATGTTCGAACGAATCCGCGGATAAGATCGATCTACGGGTGTGATTGAGCAGGCGACGCCTCGTCGAGAAGCGAATCGATAAGATACTCTGCCGCAGCGGTTTTCGCTTGCGTCTTTGTTGTTCCGCGGCCAGTCGCCGTGTGGTCCCGGTAACGGACTTCGCATGTGAACACCGGCGCGTGGGCGGCGCCCTCCACCGTTACAGCCCACTGTGGGGAGGGATGCCCGTGGTGTTGCGCATGGCTGAGCACCCACGCGATCGGATTCTTATGCGCTCGTTCCCGCTGTTTCGCCGCCTGGACCGAATCCGAATCTCCGTTGCGCGCTGATGCTGGTCGCGCCCGAATCCCTGCGTGCGTGGCGCTCAGGGGAACTGCTTGCGGCTCGTCCCGCAGCGGGGAGTCCGCCTCCGGATGGCTCTTCCCGCCTGCGATCGCCTGGGTTAGGCCCCATGCCGCGTCCTGCTCGGCTCGTTTCTTACTGCCCGCGGTCGCCCACGGTCCGCGGACGTCACCCACTCGGATGCGGGCCGCGAACACCGGGGTGTGCGACGGCCCACGGTGATCGCCGTCGACTTCGGGTTTAGGCAGATCGGGATGGGCTTGTAGCCACATCGACACGACACTCGGCCCGAATTCCGGGTGCGACTGCGATGCCCAGTCGAAGACCTCGGATCGGATCGGTGCCCAAGCCTCCCCCGCGTCGAGCAACGTCACGATGGTGGTGACCGTTACCTCGTCAGCCTTCATTCGGCGGCGGAGCTCGGTGACCACTTCACCGATCGGGTCGCGTGTGGTCGCGGCCGCCAGCACCTTCGCCCACCGCTTCGAGTCGAGACCCTCGAGTTCACCGGCGGCGACGACCTGCGCGGTCACCTTCCGATCGAGTGCCTTGAAGTGTGCTGCCTTTTCTTCCCGGTCCGCGGCGATGCGCCGGTTGATGTCGACGGCGAGGTTGCCGAGTTGTTCGGTTGTGTACGGGGCAGGCGCGGAGTCGAGGTGGGCGAAAATTACCCGCTGAGTGATCAGGTCCGACACTCTGCGCAGCGGCGACGTCGCGTGCGTGTAGGCCGCCAACCGAAGCCCGTGATGGCCGTGCACCGTCGGGGCATACGTGGCAGCACGAAACGACGACTGCAGACGCGAACGCAGCTTCTCGAACAGCACCGGATCAGTCATCGCCACCGCCACCTCCGCTGCAAGGTCCTCGGTGCTGCCCGCGGTCACCGCGCTGCGGTGATTGCGAAACAGGACCGGGAGATCCTCCCGCACACACCACATGGCGATCGCCTCGTTGGCTGCGATCATCATCTCCTGCACGATCACATACCCGACCGTCCGCACGTCGGATGGAATCGGTGCGATTCCCCCTTCCTCGGTGGAACGCCAGCCATGCGTGAGGTCGTAGAGCGCGAAGGCACCGGACCGGCGACGTCCCTGAAGCAGCACCTGCGCGGCGTCATTCGCAGCTTTCACGCACTTGTGTAGCGGGTCGTCGACTGAACCCAGTATTTCGGTGATCTGCGCGTGATCGACCGCGACGCACCGGCCGGCCGGCACCCGCCCGCGATCGACACTCACCTCGGACACAATCCCGTCCGCGGACAGAGCAGCCTGGACGCGCAGTGTGGATCTCTCCGCAATCTCGGTCAACGTTGCCGCTTGCTCGGTGTCGCGGCCAAGCATCGGTACCGTCCGCCGGGAAAGGTACTTCGATTCACGGCGCAGGAAAGCCGTCGCATCAGCCGCGGAGCCTAGGGGCACGACGTCCGCGACGCCGGCGATGTGCACCTCCAGCTTCCACCCCGAACCGTCGGCGAGTTCGGCTACCGCAAACGCATCATCGCGGTCGAGTGCCTCAGACCGATCCACCATCAACAACGGCACACCGCTATCGGACACTGCGCCTCCTCGAGAAGTAATCGGCAGCGACACTGCACCAGAAACCATCAGTACCAGCGATGGACATCAGTGTCGATCACCTCTTTCCTTCGACACGCCCGCCGATCCGGCTGGCATTGGGGCGTGCCAGGTCAGATTTCGTCGAGGCACTTCCGTCCCGGCAGTTCTGGTTGACGGGACGTCTCCAGTGCCGTGCCTGGTCTCCTGGCCGATTAAGTACCCGGTGTTGCCCGGTCTGACGGGCACCGGCCCGCGACCCCCTTCGTACCGGAGCGTCCTCCCGCGTGTATCGACGTGCCCGAACAGCACGAAACAAGACAACCACCTCGCTCACAACAGTAGATTCGATCTAACACCCGGCGCGATACCGTGAGGTAAGGCGCGCCGTGCATTCGGTGAGCATTCACGTGGCCAACATTGGTCCAATCGACCTGCACGGCCCGGAAAGCCACAGCGCACTCCGCATCGAACTCCTCCACTGAGCAACCCCATAGCCGCGAGGGGTGGCAAACGTCTTCTGTGAGGAGGATTCGGCCATGACTGTTCGTGGGCAGATGCCACAAGATGCGCCTGGACCAAGCGAGGCGCACCGTTCCAGTCGCCTTCGACCCCTTCGATCTGCCGATGCACCGCGGATTGCCGATCAGAGGCGGTCAACCCGGTGTGAGGCTAGTTGCAAATTGCGCAGGACGTGAATCCGCTGTGTGAGCACCGTCGAGTAACGCGAATCCACGCCCGAGTGGCGGCTTCGTCGACATCCGGCGCGGAAAAGCCTCCGCGCCGCGTCGACCCGAATGGGTGACCATAGCGGAGTTGCCGTAAATGCATCCCCCTCGGCGCGACGACCTTCGTTCTCAGCAGGAGTGCAGGACCTGGCTCATCGCGTCCTTCTCTGCCTGCGTCACCCACAACCGGTACAGGGCCTTGACGTCGATCTGGCGCGAGACGTAGGTGCATCGGTAGCTCTTGTTCGGCGGCAACCAGGACGCGGCGTCGGAGTCGGACTTCTTCGAATTGGTGGGGCCGTCGACCGCCTGCAGGTTCCGTGGGTCGTTGGCCAGGTCGCGGCGCTGCTCCGGACTGAGCTGCTGGGCGCCCTTCTGCCACGCATCGGACAACGCGACGACGTGATCGATCTGCACCGCGGTGGAGGTGTCCTGGCCGCGGACAAAGCCGATGGTGGTGCCGGTGTAGGGGTCGTGCAAGGTGCCGGCCGCGATCACGCAGTCCCGGGTGCTGGCCTTATAGGTGAGGTCCACCAAATCGCGGCGAAGGATGTCATTGCGGGTGTCGCAGCCGTTATGGCCGCCCTCGACACCGTTGTCGTCGGACCACGACGGGCCGAACTGCTCACGGGTGTAGCCGGTCTTCGGGGCGCGGCCCTTGACCGCCAGGGTGTCGAGCTTCGCCAACGCCGGTGCCGCATCAAACCCCACCGACGGGACGGCCGGTGCATCCCCGAGAGAGCCGGTTCCCGGGTTCGCATCAGCAAGGGCCGAGCACCCGGTCAAGCCGAGCGCGGTGACCGCACCGAGGGCGAGCAGAGCGGACCGGGGACGACGACGCATGTGGCAGTTCTCCTGTTACCTGTGTGACTGAAGTGGCACACAAGTATGACGTGCTCCACCGACAGCCCTTGTCGCCTGTCCGACGGCATGCCTCACGTCACCCGAAACGTCACCGCTGAGACCAATTGGCCAGCAAGCTCCCGACCACAATCGCCGAACCAGATATCCGCCCACCTTGCGCCAACCGAACAACGCAGTTCGCCACCCGCCACACCCAGCCTTCCCCATCGACTCACACCAGCATCGCCGGTCCGCCCGCTTCTTCAACATGCTTCTGACCTCGGACACAGAAATCGGCTCCCGGCTGGTGGAGAAGCGTCACGGTGGCGGATAATAGAACATATGTTCGAGAACTGGCAGGCAGTGCACGACCCAAAGCCATGGCGCACCGTAGAACCACCCCGGCCGGTCACTGTCGACCTAGCTACCGCGATCGCGCACGGCGGCGGACGCCTCGCTCACGACCTCCCGTTGCGAGTCCGCGCCGACGGGCTCAATCTTGACGTCCAGGTTCCCGGCGTGCTGCACGCCTGGGCGCGCACATCCCGCGGAGCCTGGCTAGGAGCCTGCACATTTACGATTCCTACCGGCAACAAACTCGGCTCTTTGAACGTCACGCAATGGTGCCCCGCAACGGCAATCACACCCCGGGAGTCGGACCGGCACAGATGAATCCAGCACTCAGCACCAGATCACACAGTCGCTCCGCCACCACTCAGCAGCGATATGACCGGATGAGTTGGTCGGCGCCGGGGACGCGATGCAGCGAAAAGACGCATCCACCCAACGCCCGCATGAAAAGTGCTCAACCCAGCCGGACAGTCCAACGCGCGCTTCGCCACCGACAGCGGCCGGCACACCCCACAAATCAAGCACACAGTCGCCGACATTAAGTGAAGCGGTCTGACTACGAATCCGGCGGAGCATCCGGTCGTTGCTCTGCGTCAGGCCATTTCGCGAGCTTCACACGATACAGACACGGAATCTTCCGTTCATAGCCGTCTTTCGTGACACAGCGCTCCCCAACGCCCACACGACAATGCGGGCACGGAATGTGAACAACGAACTCGAATGGGTCCATCACTCACCTCCACCGACGCCACCTGATCACCCGCACCGACACCTGACATCGCGAATCATGTCGTACCCACCATGTACACACCACCCCGCACCGTCGGGTATCCACGTCGGGCGCATCCGACCGCCGCATCGCACAGGAAGCCGCTCGACCGCGGCCACCACGAATCGCCTCCACGAAAACCACACGGCCGCGCCAACGTACACACGAAGTATCCCCTCCAAGCTCTCCGGCAGGAGGTGAGTGAGTGCAGTGTCGACTCGCCAGCTGAACCAACGAGCAGAGATACCTGGCGTCAGCGTCTCTATAGCACCCAGATCGGAGGTGCCCGCCGTTTTACACTGCTCGGCCACGAAGCCCCAGTCAGTCGACACCAAGCTGTTCGACGCCCGCCCGGGTTCACGTCCGCGCGAACAAGTACACAGTTAGCGGCGCAACGCTTTTCAACAAACTTGATCCCGCCCACAGTGCGTGATGACTTTCTTGCGCATCTCACTCTCACTCGGGAGCGACATTGCTTCATAAGCGTTCACTCCCCGACCCAGTAACGCCCTCCGACCCACGCATCGCCCCCCGAACTGTATGACTCAAGCCGATCACTACCCACGCATGTCCGGGCCACCTGGCACTATGGCGAACAGCAGCCAGACGAACTGGCTGAGCGATGCAGCAAGGAGCACCACATGGCATTACCTGTATTAACTGCAGAACAACGCGCCGACGCGCTGGCGAAGGCAACCGAAGCCCGCAAAGCGCGTAGCGAACTCCTCTCAGCCGTGAAGGCCGGAGAGCTCACCGTGGCCGCGGTACTCGCCAAGGCCGAAACAGACGAAATCGTGAAGAAGACGAAGGTATCGGCATTGCTGAAGGCACTTCCCGGCGTCGGATCAGTGAAAGCCGCGAAACTCCTCGAGGAACTGTCGATCGCTGAGACCCGCCGGATCGGCGGACTCGGAGCGAACCAGCGCCAAGCACTCATCGAAGTTTCCACAGCTTCCTGATCGGACAGCCGCGCGGCCTCCAGCCAGATCCGAATACCCTGGCTGGAGGCTGTGGCCGAGTACACGCACAAGTATCAGTGCGCTGCGTTGTACGCATCCTCGAGCTGGGCAGGGATGCGTCCACGCGAGGACACTTCATACCCCTGGGCCGTTGCCCATTCCCGAATGTCCTTTGCCCGCTTTCGCCCATTCGATGGAGCCACTGCCGGAGTCGACCGACGCTTCCGCCCACCAACGCGAGTTGCATGCTCGATGTAGTAGTTGAGAGTGCTGTGGAATTCCTTGGCGTTCTTGGCCTTCAGATCAGTTTCGTAGTCGACACCGTTAACGGAAAACGCAATGGTTTCACCCTTGCCATTCTTGATCGGTGTCCCGTCGATGTCGTCGAGGCGTTCGACAACAATTTTGCGCGCCACAGTTCCACTCCTTCATCGTCGATTCCCGGCGAACACTACTGCGAAGTAAGGCGTACCTGCGAATCCGACAAGGCCATCGGGGTCGCCATTGCATCGAGTACGTTTTCGCTGCGGTATTTGCGCGCATCCAACCGACACACGCGGTCACGTCAGTGCCCCTTCGGGCTCACAATCCACCGAGCAGCCCCCAAAAAAGACCCATTCCGACGCTCACCCCAGGTCATCTATCAACACTGCCGGCAGCCGGCCGAAACCAGGTATGCCCCTCATCGCGACTACGCATCCGCTAAGTGCTGAAGCCGTCCATGTCTACAGGCATCTTTCTCACTACGATTTGTGGCGATCTTGCAACTGCCGACGAGCCGAATGCCGCTCGCTGCGCCGAATCCCTCGACCAGATTGCCCGGGTCATGCGTGGCACGCGCTCTAAGCGATTGACATAATCGAAGCAGAGACTAACTACTTGCCATGTCGGGTTTTTCACAGAAGGACTGATCTCGATGCGAACTCAGCGGTCCGCAACCTCAGCAGTGGAGCTGTACTCGGCCTTCCGGCAACAACACCCCGGAACCGCGATACCCGAAGACTACGTCACGGAGTGTGGATTCAGGCTCGGTCGTTGGCAGTACCGTCAGCGCGTCGCTCGGATGCTCGGAACACTGCCTGCCCAGCGGATCCGCGAGCTCGATGCAATCGGATTCGTGTGGAGCGAAGACGACGCCCCTCTACCCGCCGTGACTCGTACCGACAGCAAGCGGCGTCGCATGCTCGCAGAGATTGCTGCCTACCGTGAGCAACACGGCGATGCACTCGTTCCCGCGAACTATGTGAACGACGACGGGGAACAGGTAGGCCAGTGGCTCTACCGGGCGGTGAAGAAGTGGCGAGCGGACCAACTGCCCGACGAGGAGCGCGGCCCACTCGCAGCACTTGGAGTCTCCCCCGGCCCCCGCCCACGTGGACCAAGAACCGCGGCGTAACACCACCCGATTCACCAAGGAGACCGACGATCCACAGAGAATCTGGACACATCAACGACGAGAAGCCCAGCCGCTTCAACGTTGACTCATCTTCCGAACGGAAGTATCTCACTGCGTCCATGCAACCATCACACGAAGACCACTCACGCGACTTCGAGAGTCCCGGTGCAGACGAGATAGCGCCACCCGCCCCGGAGAGGCGACGCTCACGAGCACTCGAAACATACGACCGTATTCCGCAGCGGCGGCATCCTCATGGAACGCTCTGGGAACGTCGACCGTATCTGGAACTCGAACTCCATCGAAGTCATTCCAGACCTCACACAGGCACCCAGTCGTATCAAACGAGAAGACACTTCAATGCCCGTACTAGCGCCGGCACGCCCCCATACTGCGGCGTATAGCGGAGAACCGGAGGACCGACGTTGCCGTCCCTTCGAGTGACGCGGTACGCCGGGAGCGTACGGGTTCCGCAAGAACTGCACTGCTGAAAAAGGAAGACCTGGCAGATGAATTCGCCCCGCAATGAACTGGCGGCGGCGGCCGGGCCCACACACCTGGACGACCGAACTCGCCAACGGTAGACGACGTCGAGTCAACGCCAAGGCCCGCATACGGGCGCGCAGATCGAGTGGTCCCCGATGCGTGAACATGCCTAACCATGGCGTCACCAATCTGAACTCACACCACGCCGCCACGAACACGCAGATGGCCGTCTCGGCACTGAGCCACGCTGCAACTGGAGGCGCAACCAACTCCGATCGCCGAGATAACGCCACACAACAGCATGAACACGCGACAGCGCGACGATCTCCACTCGCTTGACCCACGTAGTGGCATCCCGACGACTCACCTCGGAGGTCGCCAACACAATATGGATGCGCCCGTCCGCTGATGTCCCGGTCCCCCTGCGTCATTACACGCGTTCACCAGCACCTGCCGCATAGCCGGGCAGTCACACTCCGGATAGACAAGGTCAATAGTCGATCGAGGCTACCCATCGACCCGGAGGCCGGGTGGACGAAGTCTCGACTGCCAGCTTCGGCCCTCCCTCCGCAACCTCGCACCCGGAATCCGCGACAGTACGTGCATGGACATTCCGCTCTGAGCGTCGTGGCCCGCAGCAATTGCGGCTCTCACCCATTCCTACGGCGATCCGGCTGGTGCTCGCCGAATTTCAGTTGCCCGAGTTTCGCGTTGGTTCGTATATCAATTTCGGCCGACACCGCCACGGCCCCCACTCGAGGGGAGGCGCTGCCGCCACAGGCCTCCATCCCGAAGCGTCGGCGCATCGCGATCGTTCAAACGAACTTCCGCCAGCGGATGTATCTCGGACCCGGAGGGTGTACGCCGAAGCCGCGGCGCTTTTACGGCGGCATGACCGCGGTGATGCACCGTGCATCATCGCGAGGCGTCTTCCCACAGATATTTGCACCGAACGCAAACGGCCAAGCCGTGAGCCCGGGTGATGCAGCGTGCATCACCCGCATCACCGCGCAGCAATGGCGACGCTACGCATGGCGCGATCGATTGGTGATGCGCTCGAGCCTGCCGCGCGGACACTCACTCTGGCACCACTGGCGAGAAGAACAACCCTTTCAACATTTCGTCAAGTGACGAAACCGCCTGCGGGTGCTTTGATTGGCTGTAACCACTGATCGGCGGGTGGTGATAATGACCAACGAGCCAAAGAGGTTCGGGCTAGGCGCGCCCCGAATGGGTATCGGAGCAAATCAACGCCACGCCTACTCATTGACGTATGGCCTCATCTATGGCCTTAGACATGGCCTTACATGTAACCGTTCATATGACCATGCATCAAGGATTCGGCTAGCGAAAGAGCCCGCGCGCTCGCACGCCGATCCCCCGTCGTCGTAAGTGCTCGCACCATCTGCCCATACGCGCCGATGTGACCCCTCCCCCATTCCGTGGGGAAGGCCGGATTCCATGGTTTCCCGCCTCTACGTAGGCAATTCAGCACTCCTCGGACACCTCTTCTCCACTGAGGGCTCTGGGACACAGGGAGTGTTGGCCCTCTTCGTCACGATCCGGGAGTGCCGACTCGTATGACGATCTACCCGTTTTCGACTGCGCTGGTCGTGCATTCATCTAGCGCGCGAGGCGGAGACAGCGTCATAATCTCCCCGCAAAAGCGGCCCAATCTCTTGTTTCCCGCACTGCAGAAAATGACTCTGACATGCAGTTATCCTTGCGGCCTTACGTATGGCCTTAACTACGTCCGTGTATAACACCTGCGCAATGCCCGCAAATCGCACCGTGTAACCGGTCATACCAATCCCCTTATTGCTGACCTGCAGCAACGGCATATCAGTGACCAAACACTAGGCATCCCTCAAGCCCTTTGACATCCCGCTATCTACGACCATGTCTAAGAGCTGTTGCACGACCTTGTACACGGTGTTTTCAGAGGCCATGGATTTGACCTGGATACTGATCGGGTGTCGAACCTTCTCGAGGACCTTTTGACAGCTGCTGTTTCATGGCCATGATCCAGGTCCTTGTCATGGGTTGTGAGAACGCCTTACCAATGGGGTGTGTCGGTGGCCGTCCACCCGGCCGCATCGCCGTAGCCTGCTAGGCATGTCGCCAACGCAGCCCCCGCGCAGTGTGCTTGTCGCCAATCAAAAAGGCGGTGTCGGTAAGAGTTCCATCGTCTCAGCCGTCGCAGGCATGGTGTCTGCTGCCGGCCGGCGGGTGCTGGTCGTCGACGCCGACCAGCAAGCGAACGTCACGTCCTCGGATCTCGGTGTCGAGGGGGATCGAGGGAAGGGGCTCAGCATGGCCCTTCAATACGCGCACCCGCTCGAACCGACGCGAGACGTCCGCCCGAACCTCGACCTCATTCCCGGTGGTCCGGCGCTCGCAGTCATCGGTGCCATCGCCGCGACAGCCGCTCAATCAGGGATGGACCTGAGGGGCAATCTCGTCTCTACCCTCATCGACTTGCAGGCAGCCGAGCAGTACGACCTGATCCTCATCGACTCCGGACCAGGAGACGCGCCACTCCTCGATGCCCTGCTGGGGACCGCTCGATACCTGCTCGTGCCGACCAAAGATGACGACGCCAGCTTGTCCGGTGTGGAACTCCTCGCAGCCCGCTACCTCCGGGCCCGCAAGAGCGGTTCACTCATCAAACTTCTCGGTGTTGTGCTGTTTGACGCGAATCCCCGCGCGACCGCCCGCAACCGCGAGGTATTCGAACAGGTAGAGGAGCTACTCGAAGGGAGCGGCGCCGCCCCGTTCGAAACCTTCATTCGGTCTGATCGCGCAGCCGCGGTCGATCTCCGGATCCGGCACATCACGCCCTCGGAGCTGGTTGCGGTCGCAGAGGATCCACTGAAGAACCGGATTCAACGGCTACGCGAAAAGAAGAACATCGCGGAACGTTTGTGGTCCCGCGACCCTTCCGGACTCGCCAAGGACTACCAATCTCTCACCCGAGAGGTCCTCAGTCGGCTCTCTGCTGCGGAGAAGGACGAAGTCTCCGGGGGAGTGGCATGAGTGCACGACGCAGAAAGGCTGCATTCGATCCCGGTGCTCTCGGCGATCTCGATGACTTACTTCCCTCGCTGAGCATCGTTACCGAAACAACAGCGGACTCACCAGATCCGCAACCAGCGGCCCCGGAAAACAGCAGAGAAGACGGCCCGCTCAAGGTCGATGCGGAATCCACCGCTGAGGCGCCGCAACCGGCACCAGTCCCCGACGAAGAGTCGACTGACGCAGAAGAACTCGAGCCAGAACCCGCCCTGCCTCAATCGGAGGCGGCAACACTGGTCGCTCCGCCCCGCCGAAAAGCCAAACCCCGCAGCGACACCGCACCGACACGGGTCGCTCCACCCGAGGTGTACCTGCCCCCAGCCGTGTACACGGCACTGCGCGAACTGACCCTGAACGAGCGCCACCGCGACCGGGCGACCGCGCGCGCCTACGGCCAGGTCGTTCTGGATGCGGTCGAAAAGCACGCCCATGAACTTCAACGTCATTGGACTACCGAGCCTGTACAGACCAGCGGAGGCCTCTTCAAGAGGCGCGACGTCGGCACCCAGCCTCGGCGGCGCCGGCACAGCGAGATACAGGCACGCGTACCGCTCGCCGGGATCATCGCATCAGATACAGCCACGCTCGATGCGCTCGCTGAGGAATGGTCTGCAGGGAGCCGCAGCGCACTGGTCGAGCAAGCGTTGCGGCTGTATCTCGACGTCCGAGCGGACTAAGAACACCAACTGCGCCCTCGAAAGGCCAGAACGGTCGCTGCTGTCCCCGCCATCGCAATACCGACGGCGACCCCTGCCGATACCGGGACGGACCAGGGCGCTACATGGGCCCAGTGCCGCTGTGCGCCAGGTCCGCGCTCTCGGCACAGACTCGGCGAATTCAACGCCTCACCCCACCGTGTGTCGCGTAGCGCTCCCACTGGCCTCCAGCGACCGGCATGCCCAGGACAGACACCGAGACTTGCTTCAGCGCGGCGAAAATCCCTCTGCAGGAAACCTAGCCAGGAGCGGATCTACCTCAGTACGACGACGCACAGTCTTCAAAAGTTCGTCACCACTCCTGGACCGCATCACAGCCCACGCTGCCTCACACAGCCTTGCCAGGCTCCAGAGGCTCGGCGTCCGGCTCGATCGCGCGACCATCGTTGTAGGTCTCCGCAATCACTCTCAGCTGCGCCGCGAACGCCTCCTGCGTGAACTGCATCAGCGAGTACGACCGCCCAGTCTTACGCCGCACGAGCCGCACAGCAGCCCGAACGAGCGCGTGCAGATCATGGGGCACATTGACTGTGCTGGTCCCACGCGAAGGCCGCATATGCCGCCCAACATCGTTCACCACGGGTGGTCTCCAGCCCCTACGCGACTGCCGCCCGTTGTCCGAACAGCCCCAGCTTCTGCATATGAGTGAGCGCGGCTCGATAGTCGGCGGTAACCGTCTTCGCCCGGTAACCGTAGATCGGCACAGGAACATAATTCGTGTAGGCCTCGTCCACGATGCTCGCACGACGGATCGGGGGCGTCACCCTGTCCCCATATTCGCTGAGCAGATCCTCCATCTGCTCACGGTAGACATCGCCGATCGGCGGGACTGCGCAGGGGACGATAGACAGCAGCGGCACGTCCACTCGGTACGTCCGCTTGATCTTCCGCAGTTCCTGCTCCAACGCGGGGATGCCCTCGTTCTCCTTACCGGAAGGCTTCGTGCACGTGATCAGACCCCACGAACCGTACGGACTTTCCTCATCGACCATCGTCGCGAGAATTCCAGCGATCACCAGAACGTTCAGGGAGCCGGGGGAGTCGATCAAGGTGACGTCGACTGGATCCGCTTCCTCCAGAGCGTCACGCAGATGAAGTACACCACCCGTCACGGCAGGCAACTCCACGATCAGCTTGTCGAGTGTGTCGCGTGCGGCGGGCACGATTGTGAGGTTCGGGATCTCCTCGTAGACGGGCCGGTCGCTTTCGTCGTACCCCCGCAGCACCCGTGCTGGGCGCTCAACTTCCTTGATGGAGGCTTGGCGCCGCAGGACGTCGGCGGCGGTCTTTCCGGAGGCCTCTGGATATCCGAGCCACGTACTCGCGTTTGCCTGACTGTCCATGTCGATGACTCGGACGCGGTATCCGTCCTGAGCAAGCAAAGTGGCGGTCGAGGTGACTGTTGTCGTTTTGCCAGCACTGCCTGACAGGGTTGCTACTGCATAGGTAGCCACGGGAACTCCTTGAGGTTAAGTATCTCGATTAGCTGATGTCCACTCTTGGGTGATGCACCGTGCATCACCCGGCGGAGGCAATACGGATCGGTGATGCACCGTGCATCACTGATCAATCGGCGACACGCAATGCCCGGCGCGCAGCATCGAGGCGGGCTTCCTCCCACGCAGTCGGTCTGTACCCGGCGCGCTCGGCCAGCAGATCCAAGTACGTCAGGTCCGACGGTCCCCACTCGTCCGAGCCGTTGGACGCCGCAAGTTCGTATCCCGCGACCGCACAGGCCCACGCGATTTCAATGCGACGTTTCTCGTCACCGTTCTGGGCGCTCATTCTGAACTCGGTCGCGTCGAGACCCTCGAGTCTCAGATACTCCTGTGCCAGTCGCCACCCCTCCGCACTCGTAGCCAGGGCTGAGACACCGTAGGCGTACTGGTCGATGAAATGGGTCACCAACTTCTCCCGCGAAGGAATGGAAGCCACGAGCTTCTTGCCCGCTTCTCGACGCGCCTTCTGTGCTGCCGCCCGAGCTTCCGCCGCTAACGTCGCAGCCGATTCGCTGGCATCCTCAGTCTCGCCAATCGGCTTGTCAACTGCATAGAAGACCAGCGTTCCCTGGCTGGAATCGATCGCGCCGACAACGTTTGCGCTCGCGAGATCAATATCGGAGACTTCAAACAATCGATGCTCATGAAAGCTGTCGCCAAATCGCTCGCGTGGATCCACGATCTCGAGTCCCGCGGCCAACGCCTGCTCCCGAGACTTCCGCTCGGTCAACACACGTTCAGCGGCACGAGTCGGACTCATTTCCCGATCAGACATCAGCGCGAACGCCGCAAGTTGCTCGGCCCGACGAGCATCCGTGCCCTGGGCCGGATCGGCCTTCTTCTGCCAACTCCGCACCGGCCCGTAGGGCAGCGCCCCCGCCAGAGCGGCACCTTCGGCGCTAGGAATGACGTCCTCTGCAATCGCTGCTTGAACCTCGGGAACGAGCAGCAGCAGCGAAAGCCGCCGCGATACCGTTGCCTGGTCGACACCGAGCTTCTCGGCGATGGCGCGCTGCGACAACCCCAACTCGGAATACCGAGCGAACATCTGGGCTTCCGCGATCTCGGAAAGATCCTGGCGTCCAAGATTCTCAAGCGTCATGGCATCAAGGTCGCCATGATCATCCATCACGGCGTCATCGATCACCGCAGGAATCGTTGCCAAGCCGGCCGCAATAGCGGCCGCACGGCGGCGGTGCCCGTAGATGACGACATACTCGGCGTCGTCACCGATAGCGTTAGCGAGGTCAGGCCGTTTCGCAAGGAACCCCTTGCGAGTCACTAGGAGTCCGGGGACCTTAATGCCGTTGGCCCTAGCCCCATTGACCAGCTCGTCCCACTTCGGATCACCGACCTGAGGCTCGGACCTGCCTGGGTCATTGAACGGATGAGGAACGGTCTGGTGCACCGGAACTTGCACCACGGTTTGGCCATCAGCCGCCGCCAATCCGGCGAGCGCGGCGGTAATGCCGCCAGAATTTGCATCACCATTCACTGGGGTAGTTACATCAGAGGACGCTGCGGCCGCCAGTTCCTCGCTATCTTCGCCACCAGCGAACTTGCGGAATCGACTCGCGGTCTTCCTGCCTGCCGGTTTACGCGCGGCCGGCTTCGGCTTGGCCGAGGCCGGACCTTTCGACTGAGTGGTGGCCACCATTTCGGATGTCACTCCGGCGTTCATCGCCCTCCATTCTGTACGCATGCTTTGCATGTATTCAGAAGGAGCGTAGTGGGCGGGGGGGCCTTCGCCTGAGACCTCCGGCGGCGTGTCGCACTCTGGGTGATGCACCGTGCATCACCGGAAGCGATTCCTCCCACGTGTAGTGACACCGAACGTGAAAGTCCGAGCCGGGAGCCGCGGTGATGCACCGTGCATCACCGCGGTGCGGGCGGTCAGGTCGAGCTACGCGCCCTATCGAGCGGGACTCGCACCTTCCGTGAGCGCATCGGTGATGCACGCTGCATCACCGATGAATTAGCACCGCCCGGTCTGAAGGCGGTCGTGCCCGCCGGACCGAAGCTCTGCCTCTCCGAGCGACCCGGTCTCCGCAATGCACTCGACATGGTCCACCACCCACGTCTGGCAAGTCCGAGCCGACAGCCCCAGGGTGATGCAGCGTGCATCACCCGGCCTGTCCCCGGAAGGCGAGGCACCTTCTGCCGGCGGGATCCGGTACGGCCACCCTGAATGCGGCATGTGTGGTCTTGCGGCGCGGCGATCGGGGCCGGTAGGCGCTATGCCCGTCCTCTTCAGAATCGACATCCATCCCGATCGGTAAAAGTTGAGCTCCTCGATCTGGCCGTTGGAGTTCACTCGTCGATGCCCCCACCCGGTCGTACTTCGGTGATGCACGATGCGTCACCGGACGCGATTCCTCGGGAATGCAGTCACACCGAGAGTAAAAGGCCGAATTGGGATCGGAGGTGATGCACCGTGCATCACCGATGAGATTGCAGCTCCGGCCTGAAGGTCGCGTGCCGCCGGGCCGAAATGCTGCTTCTCCGAGTGGGCCGATTCCCGCGATCGACTCACCGGCTGCCCGCCCGGCATCGGCTACCGAGACACTTCCCAGTCCACCGGGTCGGACGGACTGACGCACCGGATCCGTCTGTTCGCGGACAGACCAAGGAGATTGCCGATTTCACCGCATGGGCTAAAGACACCGTTGCTGACGCTTTCCGGTTAGGTCCTCCGCCGTACGGCAGCTTTGGTGATGCACCGTGCATCACCCGGGCTGTCTCGCTCGAATACTCGACACGCAAGCGAGTTCGATCCGATTCCCGGCACCCCGGCGAACGCGTCAGGGATTGCATCCCTGCGCGCTCTGTGAGCGCATCGGTGATGCACGCTGCATCACCGATGGGCTAGCACTACCCGGTCTGAAGGTCGTCGTATCCGCCGGACCGAAGCTCTGCTTCTCGCGGTCCGGTTTCTGCGATCCACTCGAGTGCACCTCCAGGTGATGCACCGTGCATCACCTGGGCTGTCCCCGGAAGGCGAGGCACCTTCTGCCGGCGGGATCCGGTACGGCCACCCTGCATGCGGCATGCCCAGCCTTTCGCCTCGAAACGAGCGTCGGATTCGACGTCCGTACCGATCGGCAAAGTAGAGCCCCTGCATCTGGCCGTGGTTGCTCGCCTCGTCGAGGCACTGCGCGACCGGATCCTGGGTGATACACGGTGCGTCACCGAGTGCGTCGGCCCCGCCGACTGAGACGAAGGCTCAAGATCGCGGTCGGTCCGACGCGGTACAAAGACAACACCGTCCGGGAATTGGCGACCGCCATCAGAGTTTCCGGTGGACTCGAGCGTGACGAATCCGCTTCCATTGAGGTCATCCGCCGCTCCCGACAAGCTAATCGTTCACCCACCGGTCGGAAGACTCGCTCAAGAGTGCCCCGTTCTAATTCGATGATGCCGCCGGATCAGGAGCAGGAGCTACATTTTGGTGGCGGGTAGGGGTCAGTGCGAGCACCTCGGACGACCACGGTGGGATTCGAAAGTCGCACCTACGACTCGGCGGGGCCGCGGGGACGCGCGTTCCACTAAACCGCTGGAACCGTTCAATCGCCGTGGCTCTCCGTTGTCAGGCACTCTTCTCAGTGCGCAATCCTCCGCGAGAGGTCGCATGTCCACACGCATGGAACGACACGAAGGCGTCCGTCGCAACAGGCAACAACTGAATGTTCCGCTGGGGGAGTGGGCACAATCTAGAGCGGGAAACGAATAGGGACGGCGGACAAGACGCAGCAAGGGTGCGTGGATCACGTGCAAGGCCGCCACGGTGCCGTGTACGCGGTGGACGCCTTGAGACGGCTAGTTCCGCTCGTTGGGCGAGCGAGCCTTGTGTGGATCGCGCCCGTATCGGCGAGCACGGTCCGATCTCTCAAACGGGGGAGGAGTCGGGGCGCCGTTGAAGTTCTTAATCGCGTTCCCGAACAAAGTCTCTCGCAGTCTCGGATGCATCGGATGCGGTGGTGGGGGAGGCGAAGGCCGCCGGCGTCTGGGTGTTCGGCGGTGGAATAGACGAGAGTGTTCCGCCTGTCCTGGTTGATGAGGATGAGACGGTGCCAAAGAGGGCCCTTACTCGCAGAGGAAACCGCTCGAAGGTGGCCACACGGACCAGCGTCGCCGTCCTTCGAGGCCGCACGGGAACGGGCTGCGAAGATTTGCGTCCCCTGCCGGTCCCGCAGGAGGTGCGCGCTTTCCAGTTCGATCCTGCCAACTGACGGTGCCCCGCCACGCGCACTGCGATCGGTTCGCCTGCTCGGGCACCCGCTCAAGACTTCCAGGGCCGGTCTAACACTCGCCACACTGAGAGGCGCGCCATAGGCCGCGGGTCAATGTGCTCTCACGCCTCGCCTGTCCGCGCCCGGAATCGACCCCGACGCATCATCCGAAGAGGGGGTTCGGGTGACAGCGATGCCGCGGCTCGCCACTCCCTCAGGAGATACATGACCGCTGACAGACTCGCGCCGCGTCATCACTCTCCCTCTCCATCACCATGCGAGTAATAGGTGGGGATAAGCCTTCAGCAGGCATATCGGCAACACATTCAGATTCCCGTATCGGCCTTCCGTCGCTTGAGGAGCCCCGACGCGAACGCCTCCCGACACCGCTGACGATGATCTGGGGCTGCAATCGGACGGTCGCCGCGGCTGAGGCGTGCATCGCGGTCAGCAATGCGCTGACGGGCCTCCTGGGCGGCTTTTTGGGCCATCTCAGATGGTGAGGGCCGGTCCCAATCGATCTGAGTCAATCGCCAACGGAGGTAGCCAACGGGCCGCTCGATGCGTTCGGGCCAGATCCAGCCTCGTTGTTGGGTGTCACGTGTGAGTTCGGCGGCGATGTCCCTCCCACGCCACCGATTCACATCCACGCCAACACTCGCAAGAACATCGCAAATCGCACCGATGTGCCCAGCCGATTCGAACGCTGGTGCATAAGAGACCAGCTCAGCGGCGGTGCGCTGCAAGTCGATCGGTCGCGGCTGCTGTGCCAGGGTCTTCGGATTTCTTGAATGCCTACCCGCGCGCGCCTGCGCGCGTTTTGGTGATAACTCTCTAACAAGAGATAAGAACTTAAATCCCCTGGAAGGGGATAGGGGGCCACGAGCGTCCAGCTGTGGATAACGCGAGCGAGCAGCCTCCTTCGACCGCCGGACCGTCTTGGATAGCGACTTCGCCGCGCGCCTAGCAGCGATGACCAGCGACTTCGGCGACGTCAGTGCCCAAACAGAGGCCGCGCGACGTTGAATTCGCCCATGGTGTGATTCAGCAGCGTGCGATTCGTCAGCCGTCAAATACCTTCCTCGCACCATCTCGCGGGCGACGGAGAATGTTTGGAGTGCCCTTCGGGCGCGTTTCACTACCGACACGCTGACTCCGCTGCGGTGGGCGATCTTGTCCCTCGAGGCGCATACCCGACGGCCCGTCGACCGCTCTGCGAACGAGGCCATCGTCACAGCCACGGCGAACACGAACTCTGTGCTGACCCTGAATCGGCGGCAAACCTCACGCCCGGTCGAGGAGTTCAGCATCTCGCGGACCTGGTGCTGCCAGGCCGCACGCCCGGTCCACGCCGGCGTCGATGCCTGGCGGCCAGGGTCAACGGGCAGTGACCAGGAGCGGCCCCGCTGCTGGCTTTCCGCGTTAAGCCGCTCGACTTGATTAACCCGTTCGACAGCGGCGGAGACGAGTGCGTTCCATTCGATGTCAATGGGCGAGGGTGACTCACTGACAGGGGCAATCCGAACAGAGTTAACGGAAATTGCGACCGCAGAGGTCGCAGAATTGGGGTGCATGACGCGCCTTTCACGCACCCTTAACCAGGTTGTTGCCGTGAGTCGCTGGCATCAGCAGCGGGACATGGCTTACCCTGGCAAGAGCGCACGGTATCGACACGACTGCTCGCGGGACTGCCAATCACAGGAGCGGTCGTGTTGGAACGGCCAAATATGAGCGGTGGGTCTCATCCGGACAGGGTGGGACCCACCGACGTCTTCGCTAGTGGAAGAGGCACCCCCTCACGGCGTGCGTGGTCGCCGGAAGAGCCGGCGGCAAAGTGTCTGCGTCCACGGAATTCCCACGTCGACGCTGAGATGAGACGTCACGAACACCAATATCACGTCGTGTCGCGTGCGCACGACGAATCGCGCGTTCTATACTCATAGAAGGCAGACCTCCTCCATTGCGTGGCGGTTTGTACGACGAGCGGAACCCCCGGAGCTGGCGAGCGAAGGGGGGTTTCGCCTTTTCTGGGCTCTGTTCAGCCCGTCATCGGCAACTCTTCCTGTCTGGCCTGCGCCGGAATCGCTGGCTCGTTCTCGAGTGCCAGCTGAACGAGCGCGATCATTCGATCGGTGATTGTCTTAACCCGACCATCGTCAACCGGTGCGAGAATCCGGTCGGCGATCTCCGCGGGAAACTCAACCCCGATATGGCGAACGGCGACGTCGCGGGCTGGGCGCCCGCCCCGACTTTTCCGAGTTGTCATGCCTTAAATCCTGCTCTTTCGGTTTAACTAAACCGCGCAGCGACACGCCGAGTTAAATAAAACCCGAAAATGACGCGCGGAAGCCGCTCCGGGCGTGAATCTGGCTCCGAATCGTATGCGATCGGCACACCTACCCAGGACGGAAATATTTGATCAAACAGCTTTGCGACCAGGTAGGTAATCACACCACCCCGGAAACGTCACGTGATGAAAGAAAGTAGGTGATACATCGAGTTACACACGACTTTACGCGGGCCGCCAACAACGAATGATGGGGAACAACGTAAGTGAAGTCCACCGCGAAATCATCGGAAAATCCCCAGTCGACCAACCATCACACGCGCAATCTGCAGCTCAGCCACGTTGAAGGAATCCAGCGGTCTTTCTCGACGTATAGGCCGGAGCGCATTGTTCGATGTAAATCGGGCCGGCGACGAATCGGCGGAACACTCGGGCAAGAACCACGGACGGATGCATCCAAGGAGAAGCCCATTTCGGGGTGCCAACGAAACGGTCGATCGCGCCAAACCTCCATTTAGCACGGTGCCGATGACACTCGAGTGGCTGGCTGCTGGCATGCGAAGGATCTATTAGTACTGAAAACAACTGGAAAGCGCGCGCAACGACCGCTGCGATTTGGGGAGAATCTCTTCCAGCTTTGCGATCGTGCCGGCTTTGACTTTTTTGACGGCTTACGATTCGTCGTCGGGGCCGGGCTGACTCTCGACCTTCGTGCCCCGGTAGAGCCTCGAGGTCGCGTTGCACCGTAATCCCTGTCGGCATGACATATCCGAAGGTACTCAACAGAAGATTCCGCGATGCCCGGCGGTCGCTGACCTTTACTCACCATCCCCGCCGAGATCGAAGCGGTCCCGCGAACAAGCCCAGACGACTCTGCAATTTCGCTAACAGGTCGGGTGCTGCGAGCAAGGGCATAGCTGGCAACTGGCGAGCTTTCGTACAGGACGCACGACTTGATACTTCGTCCTGCAGAACGATCAAGAAACGACTGGATTCACGCCGACCGCACCGCAGTTCGCGGCGACCGGTGTGGGATGCACACCCTTGAATCCCACGGCGAAGAGTGATGCATCGTCACCGACAAACTATCGCCGCAGGGAGACGCCCGTTCCTTAGCTAACGGGAGAGAGTCGAGTTGGTGGGAGAATGTGGAAACGCCCGCGAAGACTGCTCGCGGCATTCAAGTCGGATGGGTAGTCGAAAATAATATGCGTCGGCGCGACTCCCAAAGCCGACTGAACATGAGCTTCGCGATGAGGTGGACCGGTCGATGCCCCCATCATGGGGTTCGAATCCCAAGAGAAAAGCGTCATCTCCCGCGATCGATGAGGCCGACGGAACGGGGTCGATCCCATACCGGGCCATAGGTCACCGTGATGCACGGTGCATCACCTGTGCGCGCCGTGATGCACGGTGCATCACCCGGTGGGTCGGTGATGCATGGTGCATCACCGCGTGATGGTCGATCCTGCACGGTGTCGAGTTATGGACTCTGGGATGGAAAAGAATGAGCTGTTGTCGATTCCGGGTAAACGGCCACGGCAGATCGGGTGCGCGTAAAGGATTCAGATTTGGCAAGAAGTAGCAGTACGAATAGGACTAGAGACAAGGGGCCGCTCCAGCTGCGGACCGGCGAATTTGATGTCGCACGAGACGCCGCCCGTACTCATGGCGAGGTGCACCGTGTCCTTTGCGAGATGCGCGGTGCTCCTCCGAGCGGCCTGACCCGCCCTCCGTGGGCGGTGCCGGCGACGAGTGCGTGCGCAGCTTTGGACTCTTCCCCGCACCCCGCCCGGAGATGGTAGGTCGACGCAACGGGGGAGGGAATCTTGTTAAGGCTGAGGTGAAACCGTTGATGGTTGGCCAGGATCATCCCGTCCTTTTGGTCACGCCACCGGTGGCTAGGGGGTTGGCGGGGAAGTTCGCCGCTGAGCGACCTGAGGAATCGCCGTATTCAATAGCGGTGTCGGCTTGCTTGGGATGAGTGAGACCATACGCAGGTTGACCCAACAGAATGCACCATGACAATAGTCTTTGGCTCGGCCGAGCGATGGCCAGGGCGTCACCACTGCGACACAGGAGGCCCGCCGTAAGAAAACGGCGGCGGTCCGCAACGAGGACATGGACTTTAGCCGGTATTCGTCACGTGACGAATACGACCGTGAGTGGTACGGCGGTCCACAGGGCGCGACTAGAAGCGGTTACCGATATTTCGAAGCGGCGGGGGTGACCTGCGCCAGTCAGGCTCGAGATGTCTACCTCCCGATGCTTTGCGACGCCTTCGCCCCCTACCGAGTGACTGCCACGCAGTGATGCACGGTGCATCACGCGGTAGATGGGTGATGCACCGTGCATCACCTTGATGCTGCGGAAAGTTCGAGCGTCTGCGAAATCTGAGGGACAAGATTCCGGAACAGGGTTGGCCATAGTGAGAGTTCATATGTCGCCTTGGCGAACTGTGGCAACCGCTAAAACTTCGTAACAAACCTGCGGCGTGATGTGGCCTCCGCCGACATCCAGTCAAGAAGGTAGTGCAACGACGTCTCGGGCGGGGGAGGGGGAGCGGTGCATGCCTCCGGATATGGTTCTATTTCTACGGGAAGCCATGTTCGACGACACCCCCGGAGGCGACGGTGGCGTAAAAGTGAAATTTGTTACCTTGCAATGCAATCCGACCGCCGTTTGACCGTGGAGCACTCGTCAATCGCGGTGAGAAACAGGGCTGGATCATCAAGGGCTGGAACGGATTACAAGACTGCGAACTCGAAACGGGAGGGTTGCACTGCTTCGTGAAGGCGACCGAATGATGCATTGCCGCCGACGCCGAGCACGCGGAACCCCGCCGGAGCTGGCGGACGGCGGGGCCGCGACACCGGCAGTTCGAGAATCGGTGATGCAGCGCGAAGCGTGACGGCTGAACAAAATTCGCCTCACGGGTTGCGGCACCGCCGTCCTGCGCATCGGATCAGCCGGTGCGAAACAGATCGTATGACGCTAACAACGTCCATTCCAAGAGTGTGTCGTACGCCACGCACGTTTCCGGTATTGGTCGATCTTGGTTGGGTGCTGCTGTCGACCACTTCGATCTGTTCGGGCTGTGCCAAGCGAGCGGATTGAGAGCGAAATGCGGGTCGCATGAGGTGCATTCGGGAATGCTGAAGGTGCTGACCCCGCTCCCGTAGCATGTCAAGTTCGTGGTCGCGTTGTTATTGGCGCGGATGATGACCCGGATCGAATGTTGTTGGCGGTCAGGGGCGCGGGATGCAACTTGGCGGTGTGCATTGATGAGCATGACCTGGTCGGTAGGTTCGGCGGCGACCGCCGCACCTACGCTCGCAGGTGCTGATGGGCATCCCGCGGATCGGCTTCCGACGGCAGTAGCGCCAGAGGTTTCTGGCGGCGTCGATGGCCGTAGCGGTGGCGGGACTGTGCCCGTGCGTATCGCCCTGACGCCGGGCGGGATGCCGCCAGGTAGCGGCGTTAGAGGACAGCGGCAATCAGACCGGCAATGCCTGCGACCGCGACGAGCACGAGAAGAGCCAGCGCGAGCGACCCGAATACGGCGCACACGAGGGTAGTCAGCAGCGCCAGACCGATGGTCACGGCGATGCCCGCTTCCCAAGACTCGAGGAGCGCCGCGCAGTGAGGCACACCGTCGTCCAAGTCAGCGTCCGGCGGAGTTTGAGTGGTGGGGAGATGCGGGCCGGCGGCGACGGTCACGGGCGGTGCGGATCCTTCCAAAGGTCGAGGACAAGAGATAGGTGGACTGGTGTGCCGATCACAGATAGGCCAACACCGGAAAGAGAGCGGTCGCAGACACCGTGATCCCCGCGACTCCGGCGACGACTCCGAGCAACGCTCGCAGCGATGCAGGCTCATCATCCGCTACACCGGACCGAGAGGTAGCGAGAGCGCCGCAGACCACGGCGCTCACACCCAGGATGAACCCGACTCCGGACACCCAGAACGAGGCGATGGACAACGCGCCCAGTAGAACCGACACGGAGGGTAACCGTGATCGCCCGCGCGGTACCCGTGGTCGTGCAGGGTTGGAGGAACTTTCGTTGCCGGTGGCACCTGAGTTGCGCGGGGTGGCGGCGGTCATGATCCCTCCTCTAGTGCCTCGGGTAGCCCGGTCGTCGATGCGACGAGACGGAGGTGCCCATCGATTCAACGGCAGCCGTCCAGCCACTGCCCCAGCCGGAACGGTGCGATTGGGCAGCACCTGAGGACTGTGTTTGGGCCCAGCCGTTCTCGCGGGTCCAGGTCATCCGTCGTACAGAATTTAGCACTCGCAGTGTTGGAGTGCTAATGAAATGTCCACGGCATGTCGTAAACCGGGGACTTCATCGCGGCGACCGGGGGATCGATCCATCTCGTCCGATGGGGCAACGACCGCCGCGCACCGCACCGCGGCAGGGCAACCACACGAACCTGCCCAGCGACACTGAAAAACAGGTCGCCACACCCCAACCGATCTGAGGAGACTCCGCAGATCAGGACCATGAACGATCCATGGTCTTGGTCAGTGTTCAGCGACCTGTTGCTCGTCGCGGAAGCCACCATAACCCGCCCCACCGACAACACCGCGGCGGCCACAGTCATCGCGACATGTGGGTCGCGGTGGGCGGCCAGTTCGGGCTCAGGCGCAGGTAGGTTTCGTGGTCGCCCTGGGTTGTTAGTCCGCGGCGTAGGCGTGGCCCGGGCATAAGAGGTCCGGTGTGACTGTCCATTCCGCTGCTGTGAGCCATCGTTGAATAGGCTCAGTGAGGGTGCCGTTCTTCGCTTGCTCGGCGAGCGCGCCGGCGAGGATGGGTCCGTCGCCGCAGACGCTGCAGGCGATGGCGAATGCCGGTTGTCCGGGTTCGCAATGCCGACAGTGGTGTCGGCTGATGACCGTCCCCCGGTGGTGGGGGTCGGCGTGGAGCCAGGTCACCGCGAGGTCGGCACGTTGGTGCGCTGCTTCGGCGCGAGTGGTCGGCTCGTATCCGCAGGATGGGCATGTCCGAGGCGTGCGGACAGGTGGATCGGCGACCACGGCGCTCTCCTGCGCGGCCGGTGCACTGTCCATCTGCCGTGTGTTCAGATGCCCATAAAGCGTGGTGCGCGGCACCTTCAGCATGCCCGCGATCTGGGCGACGGTGTGCTCGCCGGCGTCGTAGAGGCGTTGAGCGAGTTCGATCTGGTCCGGGCTGAGCTTCGACGGCCGGCCGCCCTTGCGGCCGCGGGCGCGGGCGGCGGCGAGGCCGTCGCGGGTGTTGGCCACGATCAGCTCGCGCTGGAGCTCGGCGAGGACCGACAGCATGCCGAACATGGCGCGGCCCTCGGCGGTGGCGGTGTCGATGCCCTGCTCGACCACCTTCAGGCCGCTGCCGCGCTCACGTAGCTCGGCGCCGAGGGTGATCAGGTGCAGCACCGACCGTCCGAGCCGATCCAGCCGGGTGATCACCAGGACGTCGCCCTCGCGTAGCCGCGCCAGCGCCAGATCGAGCTGGGGCCGTGACGCCTTCGCTCCGCGCACATGATCGACGTGAATGTTCTCGGCGGCCACCCCGGCGCGGACCAGCGCATCGACCTGATGGTCGGGGCTCTGGTCCGCGCTGGAGACGCGGGCGTAACCGATCAGCATGTGTCGACAATACTCGAACAGGGGTTTTTCGACATAGTTTTCCGACACGCGTTATCGACGCTCTAAAGCCTCGCAAATGTCCTGTTCAGGGCAGGTGTCCAATAACGCCGTTCTCGACGTGCGCGAGATGGTCTGTCGGCACATGTGTTACGCGTCAGCGGGCCTCATTATTGCTATTGGTAACGGTTGTCATTACTGTTCCTTGTTTGGATGGGTCGGGGAGCGGAGGACATGGGTGACACACCTGTTGCTGGTAGAGAGCTGGGTTGGCGCGATGGGCACATTGCTGCCCAGGGCGGTCGCGGACGCGGGGGTCGAGTTCACGTTCCTGACAAGACGACCTGAGCACTACCCGGAATCCTTGCCCGATGGGTCGCCGCATCCGCTGCGACGGGGCCGGGCCGTGGTCACGGCCGAAACCAACGACCCGATCGCGGCCGTGGATGCGGCGCGCCGGATTCATGCCGATGAGCCGATCACGGGGGTTTTGACCAGCTGCGACTACTACCTGCCCACAACCGCGAGAATCGCGCGGGAGGTGGAGCTTCCCGGTCCCGAGCCGGAGGCGGTCGAGATCGCCTGTGACAAGTCGCGTACCCGGGCGACGTTGGATCGGATGGGGATCCCGGGGCCGCGCCACGCGACCGCGCCCGTCGCCGACCCGGCTCAGCTTCGCGCTGCGGCCGAGGCGGTGGGATACCCGCTGGTGGTCAAGCCGACGGATCTGTGTGCCGGGATGTTCGTGCGCCGCGCCGACGACTGGCCGACGGTGGAGGATGCGGTCGACGAGTTGCGGGGTTTCGCGGTGAATGCGCGTGGGCAGCAGCGCAGTCCGGTGGTGTTGCTCGAGGAATTCCTCGACGGCCGCGAATTCAGCGTGGAGAGCTGGATTCGGCAGGGCGATATCCACACAGTGGGGGTAACCGACAAGAGTCTCGGGGGAGTGTCCGGTTTCGTGGAAACCGGACACATGTTCCCGGCCGACCTGGCCGCCGGGGACCGCGCCGTGCTGGTCGCCACCGCCGAGGCCGCGATCGGTGCGATCGGGCTCGATCACGGGGTGGTGCACACCGAGCTGCGGTTGACCGCCGCCGGTCCGCGGATCATCGAAATCAATCCTCGTCCGGCGGGCAACCAGATCACCGAATTGATCAGGCTGGTCACCGGGATCGACCTGCCACGAGTGGCCGTCGAGCTCGCGCTCGGCCGTGAGCCCGCCACGCCGGCTTCGGAGCCCGAGGACGGTGTCGCGCGACCGCGCAGTGCCGCGGTGCGCATGCTGGTACCCGACGAGGCGGGAATCGTCGCCGAACTGCACGGGGTGGACGCGGTCGCGGCGCACCCGGCGGTGGCGTCGTCGGCGTTCAAGGCGCCCGGACATCACACGGGCGCCGGGGTGGACAACAACAGCTATTTGGGCAGTGCGATCGTCGTTTCTCCGGATCTGGCCGGGGCCCGGCCACTTGCCGAGGAACTGTTGTCGTCGATTTCGGTCACCTACAGTGAGGTCTCCGCGCGATGACCATGAGCGCCGAGGCGAATACCGGCACCATCGCGGCGCTGCTCGATCGTTACCGCACCGATCCGGCCCTTGTCCCGGCCGGTGATCTTGCGGTGTCCGTCGCGTTCACCACCTATCAGGGGGTGCGGCACGGCGGGCGCAGCGGGGGTTACCGCAATCAGGTGCTCAGCTTGCGGGTGGGTGCGGCGACCGGCTCGTGTGCGGTCGAACCGGGTTCGTTGAATCCGGAGGTGGTGCACGCCTGCGCCGGGGTGCCGGTCACAGATCTGCTCCAGCACGAGGATTCGGCCGTGCGGGTCGCTGCTCTCGACGCGTATCTGGCGCATCTGCGCCCTCACACCAGCGATGTTCGTGCGGAAACGGTGCAGGTACCTGCGGGCGATTCCGTGCAGCGCTCACTGGCCCGCGCATGGGCTGTCACCGGGTTGGTCGATGCACCGCAGAACGGGCAGGTGTTGGTGATCGGGGTGGTCAACTCGCTGCTCGCTTGCTTACGTGATCGCGGCCTGCGCTATGTGCCGTGTGACCTGAAGGGCGGGGTCACCGAATGGGGCGAGGCGATCGTCACCGACTTCACCGAGGCACTCGGCGACTGTGATGCGGTGTTGGCCAGCGGAATGATGCTCGGCAACGGCACCTTCGACCACCTGCTCACCCGGGTGGCGGCGTCCGGCCGGCCGATTCCGGTCACGGTGTTCGCGCAGAGCGGGGCCGCGGTGGCCCGCGAGCTGCTCGGGTGCGGGGTCGATGCCCTCTCGGCGGAGCCGTATCCGTTCTTTTGGCTCACCGGAGATGTCAGCCCGATCCACCTGTATCGCGGGTCGTGTCCGCGATGACCGTGATCGAACCGCTGGCACGGGTCGGGCACAGCCCGCTCGTGCGTATCCACACTCCGGTGCCCGGGCACCATCCGGGATATTTCGCGAAGATCGAGTCGCTCGGCTTCGGCGGCCTCAAGGCGCGCTCGGCGCTGTCGATGCTGGTCGGTGCCCGCCGGCGCGGGGAGTTACGGGACGGCGCGCGGATCGTCGAATCCACCAGCGGAACCCTGGGAGTGGGATTGGCGTACGTGGCACAACCACTCGGTCACCCGGTCACCCTGGTGGTGGATCGCGAACTCGAACCCGCCATGCGCAATCTTCTCACGGCACTGGGCGCGACCCTCGAGATCGTCGAGACACCCCATCCCACCGGCGGGTGGCAGCAAGCCCGCCTCGACGCGCTGCACCGCGTCCTGGCCGCCGATCCGGGCGCGTACTGGCCCAATCAGTACGACAACCCCGACAACGCCGCCGGCTACCACGGCTTGGCCGACGAAATCGTCGCGGACCTGGCCACGCACGGTATCGATCGGGCCGATGCGTTGGTGTGCAGTGTCGGGACCGGTGGTCACAGCAGCGGTGTCGGACTGCGGTTGCGGCAGATATGGCCGGATCTGCGGATTATCGGGGTCGATGCGGTGGGGTCGGCGATCTTCGGTCAGCCTGCCACGAGCCGGGTCATGCGCGGTCTCGGCAGCAACGTGCACCCCGGCAACGTGCAGTACGAGATGTTCGACGAGGTCCATTGGGTGGGCCCGCGCGAGGCCGTGCACGCCTGCCGCGCCCTGGCCCGCGGCGGCTTCCACACCGGCGGCTGGTCCACCGGCGCGGCCGCGACCGTCGCCGGGTGGGCCGCCGCCCGCTGGCCGGGCACGGTGGTCACCATCTTCCCGGACGGCCCGGACCGCTACCTGCGCAGCATCTTCGATGACGACTGGTGCCACCGGCACCATCTCCTGCTCGACCCCCCACGCACATCACCACACGAAATCGACGACTGCCACGACCCCACCGGGTGCTGGACCCGATGCCAAACGGTGCGGGCACCGCACCCGATCACGAAGAAGGCGGAGGTATCGGCGGTATGAGGCTGACCTGGACCGTCGGAACCCTCGACCTGGCCACCCCGTTCCGGATCAGCCGCGGGGTGATGTCCACCCGCGACGCCGTCACGGTCACCGCGACCGACCCCGCGACGGGGTTGTGCGGCTGCGGTGAGGTCGTCACCTCGGTATACGCGAGACTCGATGTCGCGCGCATCGACACCGAACTCCGTGCAGTCCGGGCCCGGGACGACGACTCCATCAGCCTGGACGACGCTCTAGCCCTAGTGCATCCCGCGATCGCGGCCGCGGTGTGGTCCGCGATCGCCGACCTGACGTCTTGCTCGGCCGGCGTGGCGGTGGCCACCCACCTCGGGTTGCCGTTGCCCGCTCAGGTGCCGATCGCCCGCACCGTCGGAATCGGGACACCGGAGGAAATGGCGGCCGAGGCGGCCGACCTGGTCGGGCACGGATTCGGCCTGCTGAAGGTCAAGGCGGACGGCGACGCGGCCGCATCTGTGCGGCGGCTCACCGCGGTGACCGCGGCAGCGCCCGGAACTGAAATGATCGTCGACCCGAACGAAGCCTGGACCGCGGAAACCGCCCTCTCGGTGCTCGCTGACATACGTGGGCTGCCGGTCGTCGCGCTCGAACAACCGCTACCCGCCCAAGACCGTGACGGGATACGAGAGCTGCGCAGCCGCAGCGGGATTCCGATCCTCGCGGACGAGGCCGTCCACACGCTGGCCGATCTCGACGGGCTCTGCGGCCTGGCGGATGCGGTGAACATCAAACTACCCAAGTGTGGCGGCATCTACCGGGCTCACGAGCTCGCGACCGCGGCCCGCGACCGCGGCATGGACGTGATGCTCGGCTGCCTGGTGAGCAGCTCCCTGAGCATTGCGCCGGCGGTGCACCTGGCCTCGCTGGCGCGGTGGTGCGATCTGGACGGGCACCTGCTGCTCGCCCGGGACCCGTGGACCGGACTGGGCGGCGAGGACGGCATGCTGCGCCCGAGCGGGCGGCCCGGCCTGGGCGTGCACCGCCGAGAGAACGAGATGACGTGATGACCGAAACACAGTCCCGGGCCGGGACGTTCGCCCTGCTGCGTAGCTTTCCCCGCTCGGTGCAGCTGCTGGTACTCAACCAGTACGGCGTCAACACCGGCTTCTACATGCTGGTGCCCTACCTGTCGATGCACCTGACCGGGAATCTGGGCCTGTCCCTGGCGATCACCGGCCTCGTCCTGGGTGTCCGCACCCTGAGCCAGCAAGGATTGTTCCTGATCGGGGGCACCGCCGCCGACCGGCTCGGACCGCATCGGGTCATCATCGCCGGCTGCGCCCTGCGGTCGGTGGGTTTCGCGGTGTTCGCCTTCGGCACCAGCGTGCCACTGCTATTGCTCGCCTCGATCCTGTCGGGACTGGCGGGGGCACTGTTCAACCCGGCCGTGCGCTCGTACATCGCGGTCGCCGAACCGACCCGGCGGGCGGAGGCGTTCGCGGTGTTCAACGTTTTCGCCCAAGCCGGGGCCCTGTCCGGGCCGCTGATCGGCAGCGCCCTGCTGGCGGTGGACTTTCGCACCGTCGCGATCGCGGCGGCGGTGATCTTCGCCGCCCTCACCCTGGCGCAGCTGCGGTTCCTGCCCGCCCACCCGGTCGAACGCGCCGACACGACGGTGCTCCGCGGTTGGGGTGCGGTCCTGGCCAACCGCCGGTTCGTCTTGTTCACCGTTGCCATGCTCGGCATGTTCGCCCTGCAGACCCAGATGTATCTGGTGTATCCGGTGCTGGCCGGGCGGATCACCGACTGGGGCGGTGCGATCGCGGCGCTGTTCCTGTCCACCACTATCTTCAGCCTGTTTGCTCAGGTCCGCCTGACCCGGTGGTTCGATCGCCGGACCAGCCGGGGCCCCGCCATCACCGCGGGACTGGCGTTGATGGGGGCCGCGTTCGTTGCGGTACTGCCCGTTCTGTGGGCCGCCCCGGCACACACCGCTGCCCAGGTGGCGTTCGGGTTGGCGCCGCTGGTGCTCTCCGCGCTGATCCTCGAGGCCGGGATCATGATCGCCCAACCCTTCGTGATGGAACTGATTCCCGCCTACGGTAATTCGAATATCTCGGGAACCCTGTTCGGGATGTTCTACCTCGTCTCCGGGATCGCGGCTGCCGGCGGCAACGCCCTGATCGGCTACGGCATCGACCTCGGCAACGGCTGGCCCGGCGCGGTGGTGTGCATCGTCCTTGCCTGGGGGTCGGCAGCCGGGATCTGGCTGCTGCATCGTCGCAATCTACTCGCCGACCCGGCCGGAGCCCGAACATGACCACCGACGCCGAGGCACGGAACCTGCTGACCGACAACCCGGCACTGTACGAGGCGCGGTTTCCCGACCCCGACCACACCGCCGCCAGATTCGTCGACGACATCCTGCGGACATACTTTGGCTCCGAAGTGGACGCTTCAGAGACCCGGCCGAAGTCGGTGCTGGACCTGGGCTGCGGCACCGGCCGCGACCTGGGATACCTGGCCAAGAAGGGATATCACTGCGTCGGCATCGACCAGTCCGAGGCGATGGTGCACTACGCGCAGCACAAGTACGAGGGTGTGGAAGCCGCGGTCGGCGACCTGCGGAGCTTCGAGGTCGGTGCACGGTTCGACGCCATCACCTGCCTGGACAGTTCCCTGCTGTACTGCCACACCGACGACGAACTGGAATCGTGCCTGCGCTGCGCCCGTACCCACCTGCGCACCGGTGGGCTGCTGATCGCGGAGATGCGTAACGGCGCATTCTTCCTCGGCAATACCGAGCTCCTCGACGCCCCCACCTCCTCGTCCTTCGCGTGGAATGGCCGCCTCTGGCGGGCGGAAACCACCCTGTGGATCGACCACGCCGCCCAGCTGCTGCGCCGCCGCCGGCAGTGGCAGATCCCCGATTCCGTTGACCCGCTCGTGCAGACCTCGGCGTGGCGGTTGCTGTTTCCGTTGGAGCTGACCGGCCATCTGCGCCGCGCCGGATTCGCGGTGCGCGCGGTGTTCGACACACCCGGGCCCCGCACCGACACCGGCTGGCCGGGCCCAGCCGCCCTGGCCGATGCCGGTGCGAGCACGTTGTCCGGCGACCGGATGCATGTGATCGCCGAGGCCATCTAATTCGCTTACCTAGCTGTCGAATTCACTGTTCAAGGAGAAACCCCGATGAATCCGGTCCCCCGATCGCCCCTATCCCCGCGCCCTCGCCTGAGTCGGCGCTCGTTCCTCGGCCTCGGCGCCGCCGCCACCGGCGCCGTGCTGCTCGGGGCGTGCGGCACGGGCGGTGACACCGCGCCCGCGGTGACAGCGGCGCCCCGCGACGGTGGCCGGTTGCGGGCGGTGTTCGCCGGCGGCGGCGCACAGGAGGTGCTGGATCCGCACAAAACCAACCTGTATGCCGACGTCGCCCGCGCGAACGCACTCTACGACAAGCTCGTCGAATACGGCGACGACCTCAGCCCGGTCCCCAGGCTGGCCACCACCTGGCGACCGAACGGCGACGCCACCGTGTGGACGGTGGAGTTGCGCCCGGCGGTGTTCCACGACGGGCGCCCCGTGCGGGCCGCGGACGTGCTGTACTCCTACCAGCGGATGCTGGACCCGAAGAACGCGCTGCGCCCGCGGGCCTCACTCGAGGTGATCGACATCGGTCGCTCCCGGGCCGTCGACGAGCGCACCATCGAATTCGTGTGCGCCCGCCCGTGCGGGGACCTGGCCAACGTCCTCGCCGCGTTCGGCGCCTACATCATCCCCGAGGGCACCACCGACTTCACCCGCCCGGTCGGCTCCGGGCCTTTCACCTTCACCTCGTTCGAGCCGGGCCGATCCTTCGTCGCCGCCCGGTTCGGTGACTATTGGGACGGTGCCCCTCATGTGCAGGAACTGGAAATCCTCACCGCCCCGGACGAGACCGCGCGGATCAACGCCCTGCTCGGCGGGCAGGTGGAGTACGCCGACGACCTCGGGGTGACCTCGGCCCGCACCTACGCCACCGATACCCGGCTGCAGATTCTGCGGTCCCCGCGCAGTGCGATGTCCGGGTTCGCGATGAAGGTGGACCGGCCGCCCTTCGACAACCTGGATCTGCGGCGGGCGATGTTCGCCCTGGTCGACCGGGACGAGTTAGTGTCCACCGTGCTCGGCAGCACGGGGGTGGTGGGCAACGACCTGTTCGGGCGGGACGCCAAGTACTACGCCACCGATCTGCCCCAGCGCAGCCTGGACCTCGATGAGGCGAAGGCGCTGATCCGCAAGGCCGGCGCCCTGAACACCACCATCGAACTGCAGACCACCGGTGCCACCAACGGGTTCGTCGAGGCCGCCAACATCCTCGCCGAACAGGCCGGACGTGCCGGACTGACGATCGACGTGAAAGTCGGTGAGGGTTCCACGTATTGGACGCGGACCCTCGACGAGGGTGTGTTGTCGAGTTTCCGGTCCGGGGCCATGCCCATCGAAACCCATCTGGCGCAGCGGATGCTGTCGACGTCACCGAAGAACTACACCCAGTGGCGCCGTCCCGGCTTCGACGCGCTGTTCGCCACCGGGAGTGAAACCACCGACGAGAACATTAGGGTCGACGCGTACCGGCAGATGCAATCGCAACTCCACAGTGAGGGTGGCCTGCTGGTGTGGGGGTTCTCCGACGGTCTGCACGGTCTGGCACCGAATCTGGCCGGGATGGCCCAGAATGCTCCCACCAACACCCTCGGGTACGCCCGATTCGACAAGGCCTGGCTGGGGTGATCCTCGCCCGCTACGCCGGCACCCGGCTCGCGGTGGGGCTGGCCCAGGTGCTGGGGGTCCTCGTCGTCGTCTTCACCATCGCCGCCGCGCTGCCCGGCGATGCGGCGGTGGTCATCGCCGGTGACGACGCCGACCCCAAGCGGATCGCGCAGCTGCGCGAGCTCCTCGGCCTGGACCGGCCGCTGCCGGTGCAATTCGGTCACTGGCTGACCGGGCTACTTCACGGCGACCTGGGGAACTCGGCGGTCTCCGCGCGGCCCGTCGCCGACATGCTGGGGGTGGCGCTGGCGCCGACACTGACGCTCGCCGCGCTGGCGTTCGTGGTGCTCGTGCCGTTGGCGCTTCTCCTCGGGGTCGCGGCCGCGGTGCGCCGCGACCGACCGGTCGACCGGACCATCACCGCCCTGGCCGTAGCCCTGTATGCGGCACCGGAATTCGCGATGGCGATCGTGCTGGTCGCGGTGTTCGCGGTCTGGCTGGGATGGTTCGCCCCCACCGCCGTCGGCGCCGGCGGGTCGTTGCTGCTGCAACCCCAGCTATGGGTGCTGCCGGTGCTGGTGTTGGTGATCCGGCCGGTGTGCTCGCTGTCGCGGCTGGTGCGCGCGTCGATGATCAGCACGTTGGATTCGGAGTACATCCGGCACACCCTCCGGCTCGGGATACCGATGCGCCGGGTGATCTGGCGGCACGCCCTGCCCGGCTCCCTGACCCCAGCCACCCAGCACCTTGCACGGGTCACCGACTGGCTACTCGGCGGCGTCGTGGTCGTCGAAGCAGTGTTCGCGCTCGGCGGACTCGGCCAGGTACTGGTCGCTGCGGTCAGCAGCCGCGACCTCCCGTTGTTGATGGGGCTGGTGGCGCTGTTCGCCGTGGTCACGGTGACGGTGAACACGGTCGCGGATATTGTGGCGTACCAGCTCAATCCGGTGGCAGGAGTCGCCGCGTGAGCGCCCCCGCCCGGCCGCAGCGAGCCCGCGGGCCAAAAATTCCGGCGCGGGTGCTCGTCGGTGCAGTCCTGACCGCGGTGCCACTCGCGGTCGCGGTGCTCGGCCCCCTGATCGCCGGGGACGCCGGCCGGGGCCCGGCGTTCACCCAAGGCGAGAAGTGGCTGCTCGGCACCGATTCCGAGGGCCGCGACGTCCTGACACAGGTACTGCTCGGCGGCCGCTCGCTGGTGATGGTGGCCGCAGCCGCGGTAGTGCTGACCTATCTGCTCGCCGTGCCCTGGGCAGTGGCGGCCGCGACCGCCCGCCGCCGGATCGTCGACGAGATGCTGATGCGGCCATTGGATCTGCTGCTGTCGCTGCCGTCGATGATGCTGCTCCTGCTGATCGTCGCGATCACCGACGCCGATCAGGTTGTGCTGGCGTCGGTGGTGGCGGTGCTGCTGTTCCCGGATGCGGCGCGTCTGGTGCGGGCCAGCGCGCTGCACGGTGCGCACACCCCGGCCATGGAAGCGTTGATCCTGCAACGCGAAACCTGGTGGCGCCGCCACCTCGGCTACCTGGGGCGCTCACTGTTGCCGGTCCTCGCCGCGGACGCCGGCCTGCGGTTCGTCGGCGCAATCTATCTCGTCGCCTCCGCCAGCTTCCTCGGGGTGAGCGCGGACTCCGCCGGCACCGACTGGGCCGTGATGATCGACCGCAACCGCGCCGGCCTCGCCCTCGTCCCCTGGGGGGTGATCGTGCCCGCAGTACTGATCATCGCCCTCGCGATGGGCGTGAACCTGCTGTTCGACTCCGGGGCCCGCGCGGCCGCCCGCGAACTGCCGACAAGGAAGCAGCGATGACCGACACTCTCCCGGCGGCCGCGTCCGCTCCTGCCACCACCGCGATCCGGGTGCGCGGGCTCACCGCCCGCACCCTCGGCCGGATCCTCGTCGACGGTATCGACCTCGACATCCCCCAAGGTGTCGTCACCGCCCTCATCGGCGCCTCCGGCAGCGGAAAGACCACCACCGCACTGGCCCTGCTCGGTGAGCACCGGCCCGGCGTCGAGGTGACCACCACAGAGGTGCACGCGGACGGGGTGCGGTTCGGGTACGTGCCCCAACAACCCTCCTCGGTGCTCAACCCGGCACTGCGGATCGGCACCGTACTCGGTGACATCGCCCGCGCCGCCCACCGGCACGGACACCGGGTGAGCGTCCCCGACGCCCTGCAGCGCGCCGGATTCCCAGAGAATCCCGGCATGCTGCGCCGCTACCCCCACCAGCTCTCGGGCGGACAGCAACAACGACTCGTCATCGCGCAAGCCCTGCTGACCGACCCGACGTGCCTGATCCTCGACGAGCCCACCACCGGGCAGGATCCGATCAACCGGGCCGCCATCCTCGACGAAATCCTGCGACTGCGCGGCCAGGGGCTCACGATCGTGCTCGTCACCCACGACCTGGACGCCGTGCACCAGGTGGCCGAGCACGTGATCGTCATGGCCGAGGGGCGGGTAATCGACACCGGCGACACCACCATCGTGCCCGCACCGGCCAAGTCACAGAGCCCCCGGGCGGGCGCCGCGGCGAGGAACCACACCACCCCGGCCGCCCCCCGACTCGAACTGAACGCTGTCACCGCCGGGTATCGCACCACCCCCGTGTTGCACGGCTTTTCGCTGTCGATAGATGCGGGAGAATGCGTGGCGTTGGTCGGCCGGTCGGGATGCGGCAAGTCCACCGCCGCGCGGGTGGCCGCGGGCCTGCACCCACCCACCGCCGGGGGTGTGCTCCTCGGCGGGGTGCCGGTGGCGGGATCGGTGCGGCGGCGTGCCCGCGATCAGGTGGCCGACATCGCGTACGTCTTCCAGGACGCCAAGGCCGCGTTCGACCCGTACCGCAGCGTGTGGGAACAGATCGTGCGCGGGCCGACACGCCTGCGTGGCGCCACCGAACGGCAAGCGGCCGCGGCAGCCCGCCGCGCGCTCGAGCAGGTCGGCCTGCACGAGCAGATCGCACACCAGCGCCCCGGAGCCCTCTCCGGCGGGGAGGCGCAACGCGCCGTCCTCGCCCGTGCCCTGGCGGCGGCACCGACGGTCCTGATCTGCGACGAAATCACCACCGGCCTCGACCCGATCTCCCAGCGCCGGGTGCTCGACGTTCTGGCGGATCTCACCCGCAGCCGACACCTGGCTCTGCTGGTGATCAGTCACGACGCGGACGTGGTGGATTCGATCGCCGACCGGGTCGTCGACCTGCACAGCGGCACCACGACTCCGGACGCCTCCGGGTCGTCGAGCGCTGGGAACCCCGCTACCGTATTCGATAATCATTGCCATTAAGGAGAGCTGCGATGGGTGCCAATGATCACTCGCCGGACGCGGGCGGACCGACGGTGGGGTTGTGTGCCGGAATGCGCTGTGCCGCTTTGTGGTGTCGGCACGAGACGGACACTCCCGGCGACGTGTTCGACGCGGACGGGCCCTCGCGAATCCGGGAGGTGGTCAGGACCACGCGGGGTGCAGTGCTGGTGCCGTTACCGTGCGTGGGATCGTGCAGCGCCGGACCCGTCGTCGCGGTCGGGTACCGGGCCGCGGACTGTGCCGGACCGGTCGCCGCGTTCTGGGTCGGCTGCGCCGACACCCCGCAGACCTACTCCGCCCTGGTGGAGTGGGTGGCCGCCGGTGATTGGTCACACGGTCCGGCGCAGGCGCCCCCGTCGTTGCGCCGATCCTCGTAGGGTGAGCAGGAGGACACTCCCGTGCGTCCTACCAACTGGACTACCTGGCATGAGCCCGCGGCCAAGTCGCGAAAGGTGTGAGCTGATGTTGCAAGCGCTGGTGGTGAAAGCCGCGTCGACTGTGGTGACCGGCGCGGTCGGGGTGGCCGCCTATGAGGGAGTAAAGAAAATCGCCCGACGTACCCCGGTCCGACAGGCCGCGGTGACGGTGACGGCCTGGGGCTTACGTGGAGTCCGCAAGGCCGAAGAGGGCGCCGAATCCGCTCGCCTCGCGGTCTCGGACGTCGTGGCCGAAGCCAAAGAACACATCGGCGAAGAGGCCTCACTGCCCACGGAACCCGGACATGGTCACACCCACTGACCGGCACCTCCGGATGCCCGATCGTGACAGGCGCCCGCCCGCTGACCGACGCCGAGACGCCGTATGACGAGCGGGTGCTCTCCCACGCGGCCGGCCGACTCCGCCTACGGGTGGAGTGGCTGAAATCGAGCCCAGGACGCGCGGTCGCGATCGAGGACGCAGTCACCAAGATCTCCGGGACACCGTTGGACCGAGGACAGCGGCGTAGCCGGCCGCGGCCTCGAGCGGACCGGGCTGCGTGCGGTAGAGCTCGAGGACGCCGACGCGTGATCCGCGGGGACGTTCTACGGCTCGAACCGATACAGAATCGGCTGTCCCCGGTCGGTTACTTCGAGGACAGCCACAGTCTGAATGCTTCGGTCGTTGCCGCCTGCAGAGTCGTCCCCCGGGTAGCTACTTCGATCTTCACCTGCCGCAGCAACTCCGGGTCCACGCGGGCAGAGAACTGCGGGAATTTCGTCGCGCCCACGGACGGTGCGGCGAACTCGGCTGTAGTCCTCGGTATGAGCGAACTGTTATCACCATTGGGCGCCGCGGTCTGCACCGCGGTCTCGGATGCTCTCATGAAGTGCTCGTTGGACATCTTCATCTCCTTGACGAACCGATGAGGTAACTGTCGGCGAGATCGGGCGGCCTCGGCGCCGTCCGTTCCAGGAAGGGGCTTTAGAGGCGCAGGTGCGGGTTACGCGGAGTATCGGAAATTCTGTTGCCGACAGCGACGACCGACCGGAACCGAAGCCCTACGGGCAGAAAGATAGCAGACGTGAAGGCAATATAAGTTGTTACCAAGAAAACAACGGGATTCGGGATGTGTAGCGTCCCGTCCATCAAAGGGATGATGCGGCCCCGATAAGGGTTTGGACCCAGTTATCATACCGCTGGTATGAAATGCCGCCCAAGGCGGTTAGGTAACAAACTATCAATCTACTCACTGGACGTCCAACCAGTAAGTGAAACCAGGTTGAACGGGCGAACAGAACACGAAACTTACTGTACGTCAGACCAATTCGCAGAAGTGCGTTACCAGGGCATGATGAAGCCAGCCTTTTCCCTCTCGGATTCATCGCTCTCTGTCCTTGCAGAAAGCGATCCTTTGCAGGGCAAGGGCGTCGGCCCATCTCAGCGAATTCCCGTGGAGCGCACACGCGAACTTTCGGCGACAATTATCCAATTAACCGACACGCCGTCCCGTTCGTTGACACATACCGGGGGTTTGCGAAGTATTCCTTTCGTATACCGCTCCACGGGAGGGAAATTCGTGACATTGGCGGATGCGGCACGCCGGTGCTTGGACTACCGATCGGTCAGTCGTCGGACACTGCATGCAGAGGTATCTGCTTATGAGGCATTCGTGGTCGCTCAGTCGTTCACATGCCGGATGTAGAGCAGGTTGTCGCCGGCCTCGATTGCCTCCACCTCGGGGGTTCCGCTGCGCAGCAACTGTCCATCGCGCACCACACCGAGGACGATGTCGGGCAGCTGCCGCGGTGACTCGCCGACCTCGCCGGGTTCGACGGGGCGTTCGGCGATCGCGAAACCGGCCTCCGGGGTGAGGAGATCCTCGATGATGTCCACCACGGTCGGGGTGATGGTGGCCGCGCCGAGCAGCCGGCCTGCGGTCTCGGACGAGACGACCACGGTGTCGGCGCCGGACCGGCGCAACAGGTGAGCGTTGTCGGCTTCGCGTACCGAGGCGACAATCTTCACGGTGGGTGCGATCTCGCGCGCGGTGAGCGTCACCAACACCGCGGTGTCGTCGCGGCTGGTGGCCACGATGATCGACGACGCGTGCTGCGTGCCTGCCAGCCGGAGGACGTCCGACTGAGTTGCCGACCCGTGCACCGTGACGAATCCCCGCTCGCTGGCGGTCTCGAGGATCGTCGGATCGGTATCGACGATCACGATGTTCGAGGGGTCGGCGCCGTCTCCGAGCATCGCGTCGACGGCGGCGCGGCCCTTGGTGCCGTAGCCGACGACGACGGTGTGATGGCGGGTGCGGCGCCGCCACCGCTGAATCTTGAAGCTCTGCCGGGAGTTCTCGGTTAGCGCCGCGAGGGTGGTGCCGACCAGCACGATGAGGAAGAAGATGCGCAGCGGGGTGACGATCAGGACGTTGACCAGCCTGGCTTGCGCGGTGATCGGGGTGATGTCGCCGTAGCCGGTGGTCGACAACGACACTGTCGCGTAGTACACGCAATCCAATAACGAGAGCGGGTTCTCCTGCACGTCGCGGTAGCCGTCGCGGTCGAGATATACGATCAGGACCACCGCAGCCAGGGCGGCGAGTGCGTAGCCGATCCGCCGGGTGATGGCACGCCCGGGACTGCCGTGTAGCTGCGGTACCCGCAGAATCCCCACCAGCGCGAAATCGGGGCGTTCGGTGAGCACGTCGGATCGACGCAGCCGTGCGTGCAACCTGCCGGGCATCGCTCGATCACCCCGTTCTCGTCGCTGGTCTCCGGGCGGAGCCTACGCGCCGACAGCCGCCGGGACTCGCTCACCGGACTATCAGGGCGCCACCGCAACATCCTCCGCCCCGGTCCCTGGGCCAGACCACGGATCGGGCGAGAAGCGACACGAGGTCACGTCAGTTCGCTGAATCGTTCGGTGTCACGCACCTGACCGGAGACGATGATGGTGTCACCGGGTTGGATGACCGTGTCCGCGGTGGCATAGGTGAAACCCTCGCCGGGACGTTTGATCGCCACCACCGTGACCCCGTAGGTGGAGCGGACGGTGGTTTCGCCGAGGCGCTTCCCGATGACGGTGGCGGGTGGGGTGGTTTTGACCATGGCGAAGCCGTCGTCGAATTCGATGTAGTCCATCATCCGGCCCCGCACCAGATGCGCTACCCGCTTGCCCATGTCGTGTTCGGGGCGGACGACGTGCTGCACACCGATCTGGTGGAGGATCTTCGCGTGGGCGTTGCTGATCGCCTTTGCCCACACGTTCGGCACCGCCAGGTTGATCAGCGCCGACGCGGTGAGCAGGCTGGCCTCGAGGTCGGAGCCGATCCCGACCACGGCCCGGTCGTAGTCGTGCACTGACAGTTGACGCAGTGATTCCTCGTCGGTGGTGTCGGCGACGGCGGCGTGGGTGAGCCGGTGTGAAATCTTCTGCACCACCGCCTCGCTGGAGTCGATGCCGAGCACTTCGGTGCCCTGTTCCATCAGTTCGAGGGCGAGGGACTTGCCGAATCGGCCCAATCCCAGCACCACGACGACGTCGGAGGACGGTTTCCTAGCCAATGAAGGGCCTTTCTTCGGGGAGTTCGTAGCGGCGGTCCCGCTGGCGGGCGGCGAGCGCGCTGACGAGGGTGATCGAGCCGATCCGGCCGAGGTACATCAGGCCGATCAGGATCAGTTGGCCCCAGACGGGGAGTTGCGCGGTGATGCCGGTGGACAGCCCCACGGTCGCGAACGCGGAGACCACCTCGAACAGCAGCACGTTCAGGTCGAAGGCGGTGCCCGCCAACAGGACGATGGTTGGGACCATCACCAGCGCGACGCCGATCAGCGCGACCGACAGCGCCTGCCGCTGCGCCCGCGGTGCGATCCGCCGGTCAAAGATGGTTACCGATCGATCGCCGCGGACTTCGGCGACGATCGCGAAGAGCAGCAGCGCGAAGGTGGTGACCTTGATGCCGCCGGCGGTGCCGCCGCTGCCACCGCCGATGAACATCAGCACGTCCGTCACCAGCAGGGTCGCCGGATCCATCTGGGCGTAGTCGACGCTGTTGAAGCCTGCGGTGCGCGGCATGATGCCCTGGAACGCGGCGACGAGCAGTTTCGCCCCGAGATCGTGCCCGCGGAGCGTGTGGCCCCACTCCAACAGCAGCACCAGTGCCGGGCCGAGCACCAACAGGATGGCGGTCACCGTGACGGTCAGCTTTGTGTGCAGGCTCCACCGGCGGGAGGTGCCGCGCACGCGCCGGCCGACCTCGAACAGCACCGGGAATCCGATGCCGCCGAGGATCACCGCGGCCAGCAGCGGCACACAGATGAAGGGGTCGTCGGCGAAGCCGATGATGTTGTCGCTGTAGAGCGCGAAGCCGGCGTTGTTGAACGCCGAGATCGCATGGAATATCCCCAACCACACAGCCCGGCCGAGTGGTTCGTCGTAGCCGAGGGCGAACCGGGCCGCCAGGCACACGGCGGTGACCGTTTCGATGAGGATGCTGATCCGGATCACCCCGACGACCACGCTCCGTACGTCCCCGAGACCGGACGCGCGGACCTCGGCGGCTGCGTTGAGCCGGGCCCGCAGCCCGATCCGGTTGGCGAGCATGAGCCCGACCACCGAGGCCATCGTCATGATCCCGAAGCCACCGACTTGGATCAGCCCGAGGATGACCCCCTGCCCGAACCCCGACCAGTGGGTGGGGGTGTCGACCACGACCAGCCCGGTCAGGCACATCGCCGACGTCGCGGTGAACAGGGCATCCACGAACCCGGTCTCCGCTCCCGGTTGGCTCGCCGCCGGAAGCAGGAGCAGCCCGGTTCCGAGCGCGATCGCGGCCGCGAAGCCCAGGGCAACCACCCGGACCGGGGTCAGGGTCGCTCGTGCCGCTGCCCGCCGCAGCGGGGTGTTCGGCGACGCGCCGGTGCGAGAAGTCACGAACAGCAGGGTAGACCCGGACGTCGCCGTCCTGGCGTTCGTGTCCAAGGCTCCCGATGCACCCCGCGGAAGGATGGTCGTCGTGATGGAAACCGGCAGTGCCAGCCTGGACGAGGTGTGTGATAGTTGGGGAACTGCGATTTCTTCGACACCCTCCGACGAAGGGGCAGCCGCAGCCGTCAAAGACGCCAACAAAGCGGGCTGCGACATAGCGATCGTCGAGTAGTTTCGATGGTCGAACCAGAAACTCGATGGTTGTCACGCTCACCCCTGTGAAGGGTGTACGTGGCTTCGGTTTACGAGAGGTCCTCCTCCCGGAAAGCGGCCCATGACAGTGGGCGGGGAGAAAGACTCGAGAAGCAGAGATCCGGCCGAGAATGTGAACGCATTCCAGGGCGAACCCCTGTCTGAGGAAAGTCGCGACAACACCAGCGCAGCCGTAGACGTTCCGGCCGTACTCGCGCGCCCGCCCGACGGGCCGAGCTCCGGGCCTGCCGGTCATACGGACTCCATCTCGGTCCTTCCTGCACCCAACCCGCCTGGTGCTGACCCCGTATCCCGGTCGGGGTGTCCGGTCAGGTGTGTGGTGTCTAGGTCGATGTTCTCCTGGACCGGGTCGAGTCCGATCTGGAGCCACCCGGCCGTCACCGTGAGAGTGCTCGAGTCGAGTTTGTGATCCAGTAGCGCGGACATGTGCGGTACTGGATTGCCGAGCAGGTACGGGGCGACCTGGTGACGGGGAGGTACGGGTCCGCCTCACACTCGAGATACCCGGCACGCACCCGCACGCACAGGTAAGAAAAGCTTCCGGAGAAGTCGTCGGGGTTGGTCAGCGGGCGGGTTTCGTGGGGCGCGAGTTCGGCACACAGGCTGGTGGCCTATCTGGCACGTGTGCCCGACGCTATTTGGCAACAGCAACGGATCGGTCAACGTGGTCGGTTATTCCTTTATCTTCCTCGCGTCGCTCCGCGATGCGGTGCTTGCACGACGTGGTGGCACCCCACGAGCTGTCGGAGGACTATCGGGTCATGGGCAGACACCGGTGGCCGGCGCAGCCACCACCGACCACCGGCGGCAGACGGGCACGGCCCCAAGGTTCTCGCCGACCTGCACTGTGTGCGGCTTCAGCTCTCGGAGATCATCGCCTACCCCTCCGGGATGCAGATACGCTTGGCGCTGACCGCCACCGAGATCTGCGCCGAGATCGCCCGCCACGAAACCCGCGCCCTGACCAATTGCGACGACTTCTCCGCCCAGTGGTCATATCTGACCGTGACCATCGGAGTCGACGACCTCTCCGGTGAGGCAGACCCGTACTACCCGCTGACCACGAACACCGGGGTGGGGAAAGGCATGGAGTACCGCACCGTGCCCCGGTACTGGATTAACACCCTCCCCACCTCCGGAACCATCACGCTGATCGCCGGATGGCCACAGATCGGGCTCGAACCCGTCACTACCACCGCCGAGGTCGGAGAGCTCGCCGAATAGTCACCAACGCCTGAGTGGGAAACGGCCTGCCGGGACAGAGCAGTCGGTCCAGTGGGTTTCGGGTCCGTGCGGGTCCGTGCACAGCCGAGTGTGGGAATCTCGCCACTACCCGCCCTGTCGCGTCATGGTCGATGACATGCGACGGCCTTCATCTGCTCCAACGACCGCCGGCCGCAACGGTGCCGAGGCGAACTGCTCTGTGTAGGCCACAACGGTCTAGACATTTTTTAATTATCTGTTCGTCCAGGACGGCTGATGATCGAATGTCCAAATGGGAATTGGTCGATCGTTCGAATCGATAAACCCGAAAGATATTCCGCGCCGTGAAACGATTCGGGATTTTCGGCGATTTGCAAGTAAGCGCGGATCAACGGATCCCGTGGAAATGTAACAAGGGTAAGGAGTGACTTCTGATGGGCTCTGCAGGTATTGACTTCAGTGTCGCATTCGACGCTTTCCTGAAGTGGTTGAGCGTCACCTTCGGCGGTGGCATCGGCATCGGCTGACCGCTCGGGGCCTAGTTCCAGGACGGCAGCAGCTCGACTCACCAGCACAGTGGGAGCCGGGCCGCTGTCATGCTCTGCAGTTCCGCGAATCCGGATCGCCTCGGATAGCATTCATCCTTCAAGGGGGCGCCGGGTGACTCATCCGGCGTCAGGAAACTGGTGGGTGACCTGCTCGTTTTCTCCCGCGGTCGGGGCGGCGGGGGCGCAGCTGCCTAGTTGCCATTCGGTGTTGGCAACGCCTGGCCCACACAGGTGGCCGGTGGCCAGCGCCCTCTCGATGCGGCACCGGACAGCGCTTTCATGGGCCGGGTCGACGGCGAACACGACCCGGATCCGGACCTCCACGCCGTCACGGGCCGCGTGTGCGGTGCGGTGCCAGCGAGCAGGGCCGCTGACGGCCCTCATGAGTGCAAAGCGCGGACGTCACCGCGGCCCCGGGGGCACCGATATCAGCCTCCGAAGTCATGAACAGAACAGCTTGGTGCGCGAACACGCTCCGCATACCTCACAGTGTCCTCCCGGGAGGTATTCCTGTCAGGGACGATCGGCGCCGAAACCCTCGGTCAGAAATCGCATCCCGGCGGCACGTGAGCGTAAATTCGGCCGTTGCGATTGGCCGCGGTCCGCGCGTATATTGGAACTCGCGGATCGAGAGAGTAATCGGTAACGATGAAAGACTCGAGAAGCAGAGATCCGGCCGAGAATGTGTACGCATTCCCGGCCGAACCCCTGTCTGAGGGAAGTCCCCACAACACCAGCGCACCCGCCGACGTCGTACTGCCGTCCCGCACCCGCGCCCGCGCCCGCCGACGGGGCTTCGGGATTCGTGCCTATGTTGATATTCTCCTGGACCGGTTCAAGTCCTTGTGCCTGCCCCGGGGAACTCGCGTGTGGACTACCTGGCTGCAGCAACCTGTTCTCGCACCGGCGGCGAGGGTCGTCTTCACTGCGTTCGAGCCGGACCTGGATACCCGCGCGGGGATGATCCCGCCGATCTCCGGTTCGGGTGGCCCCAGATGGAGCAGATGCTCGCCCGCGCGACCCTGCGGGATGACCAAAGGCGAAGTGGACGGACTGTGTCCAGCGTGGCCGGTGATGAGGGAACGGCCGCTCCGTGATCAGCGAGTTCCGGGGCGCCGTCGTCGATGCGCTGCTGTCTGGGTCATCCCTGGCCGGGCGGTGGCGCGAGGCTCGATCGCAGCGGGCGCGGATGGCCGAAATCGCGGCGACGCTAGATCGCTTCCAATGGTTGGTCCTCGAGGAACTGGCCGAGGCACGCCGGGCGTTCCAGCACCGAGACCGCCAACCGGGGGAATGCAGAGGTCACGGCGTTCCTTGCGGCCCACGAGCACGCCAGGATGGTCGGTATCCCTGACGAGCGGGCGGTGTACCGCTTGGCTGATCGGATGGCCCAGGCGCGCGACAGACAGGCCTGATGTGGGGCCCAGCGAGTGTGCTGGCTGCGCTAGGAATCGGCCGGGACGAGGTACTTCACTTGGACGCTGAACGGGTAGGTGCCTGGGTTATGGATAGGGTTTGACCGTTGACCATTACCTCTGAGCTGACTGACTGGGCCCATGCCGAAGAACCCTGGGGGGCTGAACGCTCTGTTTATTTATTGGGGTAGGTCCGCGACACCGGAAAGTTCGTAGTGCAGCGTCGGGATACGCACCAATCGGTGTACAAGACGAATCCCGAGCGGGTCTGGAGTTGGACAACTTTCTCTGCGCGAAGCGCGGCAACGCCGACGATTCGTGGTCTGACATACTCACGCCGCGACCTTCGAGACCTCGCTCGCCGGAGACACTTCCTCGACGAGACGCAGCGCACCTCCGATGGCGCCAGCGAATGCGCCGAGTAGGACAAGCAGGGTCAGCGCCGCATTGCCCGGATCTTGGCGGGACGCGCCCCAGGCCTCGGCGTCCACAGCGAGGGTCGTCAACGTGTCTTTGAGCGCACTGGTGAACGTCACGGAGGTGCCCAACCAGATGAGCGTCAGCCCGGAGATCGTGAGTCGCTTCCCCCTGAGTAGACCGACCACGGCTGCGGCACCTGCGACAGCGGACAGGGCCCCCGCTACGAGGAAGACCCTTTGAGCGGTCGTCAGATCGGAGAACATCCCACCACCCCATACCGCCCAACTCAGCTGTTGAAGGGCGAAGATCGTCGCGGCGACGACGAAGACAGCCCCCAGGAGATTCTGCAGGGGACGGGTCTTTCCGGCGCCGTCATGCATGCGGCCACCGTCGGCTACGACCGCCCAGCGGTCGCGCGCGTAGAGAACGAAACCGGCCAACAGTAGGACGGACTGCAGCGCGAAGCCTCCGTACACCAAACCGAATACCCATCCGGCCATTTCGTCGTTGCCGCTGTATGCGTTTCCGCCACCGGTCACCGCTTGGATCACACCGCCCAGCACCGAACCGACTGCAACGGGGACGAGCAGACCGGTCGCAACCCAGACGGGGAAAGCGATTGCGAAGGCAGGGATCTTTCTTCCCCACGAGGCGACCAGTCCGATCGCGATCACGATCGCGACCAGTTCCATACCGGAGGTAGCGAGATTGGCGACCCGGGTGGTGTCGGCGAAACCGGCATCCTCGACGCCGATCGTCCAACCCATGATCCATGCGACTTTCAGCAGAAGATACGGCAGGCATGCCACCACGGTTGCGATGCATATCCCGCCCCGAAGCACGGATACATCATCAGGGCCCGAAGGGCGCACGATCAGGTTCATGACAAACCTTCCGGTCGAATTCGAGTACGCATAAGCGGAATTCAGCAAGATGTCCGAGCCGCTTTTCCCAGTCAATCACCCGCATGCCGTAAGCAACATCGGGGAAGACCCGGAACTCGAACCCTGAGAAGACGTGGCCGGAGTGAGCTCACAGGCCGGGAACGTTCATACGACGGTCAAGCGCTGCAACAGCTTCGGGTACGTACATCGCCCTACGCCGCTGCGGACGCGGCAACAAGATCGATCCGGACCCACCTGCCGTCGCTGCCGACACGATCGAGGGGGAACCCGCGGACATCGCGGTGCGTCGCAGTATGTCGAGGCGCTCGTCGTCGGTCAGATCCGGAGCGACACTTCGCAACAGCACCGCGGCGTCGACAGGAATATCGTTCGCCATCGACGGATCCAGCGGATCGAATCCGTAGGTCATCCGCGCACGGTCTCGATAAAGAGGTGATCGAGTACTCCGTGATCGATCTGGAGGGCGACCCTCGCGCTGTGAACGCTCTTCGGGCGCTTGGCTACAGCCAGGCCCCGGTCGTCATTGCCGGTGACCAGCATTGGGGCGGTTTCCGTCCGGACCGCATCAAAGCACTCGTGGCTGTCTGAGTCCCACCCCACCGACCCGGCCCGCCGAACATGGCATCACGAAAGGACCGCTCAATGACCGCCGCCCTCGCGCTCGTCCCGGATGACACCGCCGTCGACACCGACCAGATTCAGGTCGGCGACATCGACACCAACACGCATACCGATGTCGAGGCCCTCTGCCTGTGCGCTCTCTTGTGGGCGCCAAGCGAGGCTGCGGCCCGGGCTGTCGCCGCCCTCGAGGCTGGAGATTTCGAACGACCCATCCATCGCGAACTGTTCACCGTTATCGCCCGACTCGTGCGCGCCGGAAAACCCCACGACTCCACGATGGTCGCCGCCGGCAGAGGTCAGCAGTCGGCAGCCGTCGTACTTGTTTTCCGCAGCCCACGACCCACTCGATTTACCCTCGGGCGGTGCGCCCAGGGGCGCCAACATCGGAGCAATCAGCCCCCGGTCGGCACCGCTCATCCGCTGATTGTCCGCCCCGACGAGCCGTTATCCATGGTGATTGTCTTCCTGCGCGACAATGAAGCCGGTAGCTTTCGTCGCCGGGGCAGTAGTGTCCTGCCTGGCTGTTCCGAAAGCAGAAGGAGTCCACAGGTGGCGCGGAAAATGGTCGTGGAGCTGGTCGACGACCTCGACGGCACTGTCATCGAGGCCGGCAAGGGCGAGCACATCACCTTCTCAGTGAACGGTGTCGACTACGAGATCGACCTCAAGACGAAGAACGCCCGCGAATTCCTCAAGACGATGGACTTCTACATCGAACATGCCGCCAAGGTCGGCGGCCAGAAGCGTCGCCCGACCGCCAAGGCCGGCTCGGCGCGGTCCCGGTCGCGGGCCCGGGAGGTGCGGGAGTGGGCGGCCGCGAACGGCTACGAAGTGTCCGCACGAGGCCGGATCCCCGCCGAGATCCAGGAAGCGTTCGACGCAGCACACTGACCCCATCTCGACACGAGGCGGCCGCGCCGGCTCACTGGAGAACCGGGCGCGGCCTGAACACGCCCGATACTCCGGAATACCGGGCACGCCTGATCCACGCCTTACCCCAGTCGGTCCCGGTCGACGCGCCGCATCGACGTGAGGGCTCGGGCAATGTGAATCGACGGAGCTGACGCAGGGCGGCAAAGCCAGGTCCCGACCTGGCGCTTCGAGTGCCTCTGACGTGGGAAGCCGCCGGCACCTCGTGGTGTCAGCGGCTTCGTTACCTGCTCGGGCACGCTACGCACTGTAGGTCTGACCCGGTCAGGGTGACGGTGCCCGCCAGTGCGCCTCTCGGCAAGTGGTCGCTCGAAGCGACGATTTTGATGTGGTACCCGGGGCATTGGGTCGAACACCGTCGCGTCCTTCAACGGCGCCGATGGCGCTGATGTTCCGGTCTTTGTCGGGTCAGGCGGTGATGTCGAGGAGTGCTTGACGCTGGTTGGTGCCCAGGCCACCGATCCGGCGGGTGTCAGCGATCGCCAGCTCTTCGAGGATTTGCGTTGCCCGTACCTTCCCGACGCCAGGCAGGGCTTTCACCAGGGCTGACACCTTGGTCTTCTTGACGATTTCGTCCGTCTCCGCCTTTGCGAGGACGCCCGCGACCGTGAGGTCACCGGCCTTTACCGCGGACAGCAGTTCGGTCCGTGCTTTCCGCGCTACTGCGGCCTTCTCCAGTGCTTCTGCACGCTGCTCGGGGGTCATGACGGGCAATGCCATATACGGGTCTCCTCGTTGCTCTCACCGCCCAGGACGGGTTTATTTATCGTGCCAGGTAGAACGCCAGCGCGGCGTGGAAACGAACGGCGACGCCAGCGGCCTGCGCTTCCCTCACCGACCGCTGGCGGCGGCGACCATCACGATAGCAGCTAGGATCGAAAGTGTGTTCGAACGATGGGTGTCGGTCTACGACCCGAAGCCGTGGCGGGTCGTAGACCCACCCCAGCGGATATTGGTCGACGTCTCTGCCGCCATCGCTCACGACGGCGGACGATCCGCGAACGACCTGCCCCTTCGAGTGCGAGCCGAGGGGCTCGACCTGGATGTTCGAGTCCGCGGATTGCTCCGGGCTTGGGGGCGTACCTCCCGGGGAGAATGGCTGGCGGCATGTACGTTCGCAATTCCCACCGGTAACAAGCGGGGGAGTCTCGAAATCACCCAGTGGTGTCCTGCATCGGCGATCACAGCCGAGTGCGAGTGATGGAACGGCTGGCCGATCCCGGGGCACACTCATGCGCACCGGCGGACGAGAAGGACGAGAAGGACGACAAGGAGGAGAAGGACGAGAAGGACGGGAAGATTGAGGGATGACGGAGTCGAGGCCAGGGCGGATCCCGGTGGGCGATCCCATCGCGCTGCGCTTCGACCCAGAGACCAAACACCGACTCGACGCGATGGCCGAGGGCATCGGCCCTCGCCGGTTCGGGGCGCTGATCCGCGTCGCCTGCCAACGACTGATCACCCAGCCCAAAGCCGTCCGCAACCGCCTCGCGGAAGCGCGGCGACTCTCGGCAGTCCGGCGGGCGATCCCGCTGGTCATGCTCACGCTCAAACTGGAACCGGACACCGCGCAGAAGTTCACGGCGCTGGCCGCCGAGTACGACACCACGGTCAGCGCCCTCATGCGGATTGCCCTGCACCGATTCCTGGAAACCCCCGGCCGCTACAAACATCCGATGCTCCGCGAGGCGGAGCGGACCGAACTGTCCGACAAGGTCGAGGTCATGGTCAACCCATCAGCCAAGCAACAAATCTGGCGCCTCGCCAGCCGGCACGGGGACAAGCTCAGCACCGCTCTTCTTCGGGTTGCCCTTCGGCGCCTACTCGACACGCCGGGTGATCTCACCGCAGACCTGGAGCACATCGCACCGTTGCGCGATCTTCGGCCCGAAATCTTCTCCGCCAGGGTAAATGTGCACTTCGACGCCCCACTCCTCGACAAGCTCGACGGGTTGGCCGCACGAGTCGGGTCCGATCGTGCCGAGTTGATGCGTCTGGCTGCGCAGCGAGTACTCGAGGCCCCAGGCATGATCGAACAGGCAGTGAACCACGAGATCTTCCGCAGCGAAAAGAATAGAGCGCATCTCATCGCCCGCCACGCCCGCCGCCAGGCGCGACGCCGCACGCAGCCCGACTGATCAACCGCACACCCTTTCCGCTCCATACGAACTGATCGACCGCAGCAGGTGCGGCGGCTCGACCATGGAACCACAACGAGTAATGGAGGTCAGCGCATGGCAGGTATCGCGTCTAAGTTCGACAAGGCCTATGAAACCCGTCCGATCGAGGAACTCGCCCAGGCCCCGGTCGCCGCGCTCGAGGGGGTGAGTGAGTCCGACGCCGAATATCTCAAGGCGGCGTTCAACATCAAGACCGTCGCGGATCTGGGTACCAACAAGTTCTTCCTCTGGGCGCAGGCAGTCGCGAAACTCGCCGAATAGGCAGGTGCCAGGTCGGGCCGGCAACCGTCCCGCTCGAGCCTGGTTGCAGAGGAATACCCCCGCAGATCCCTCGAGGCTGCGGGGGTATTCGCATGGAACGGGTGTGGGACCGCGGATGCTGCCGGCCCCGGCACCCGCTGCGTCCGGGTCAGGTGAGGCCGGCGACTTCCTTGGCGATCGCGGCCAGCCGGGTCTGCGCGGTGGAGACGACCCCGTGCCGGTTCTTGTTCGCTTCCTCGTAAGCGACGATCGCCCGCACGTCGGCGGGATCGGTGAGTTCCTTCACCGCGGCCACGGCCTGGGAGAAGTTGAGCTCGTCGAAGTCCTCGATCGGCAACTCGCCCGATGCCGGGACACGGGTGGCGGTGCCGGTGCGGACCGAACGCAGGGCGTCGGTTACACCCTCGGCGCCTTGCTGCGGGTGACCTTCTCGGCGGTCTCGAGTGCGGCGTCGCGGCTCGCGGTCAGTATTTTGACCGCGACGTCCCCGGCGTGCGCGCCCCGGCTGGGCAGTTCCCGCTAGGGAGGGTGGTGGGCGGGCGCCCGAGCAGCGACTCGAACATTGCGCTGCCCGCGAGGAATCCGTACCGGTCGTAGAACTCGAACATCGCCGACAGTCGCGCGCGACCATCGTCCGTCAGGTCCCGCCCGTGCCGCGACATCCACTCGTCGACGGACACCTGCTTCACCGACACCGGGCCACCCGCCCGGGCGCACAGGTCCCGCACGCTGAGGGGCTCCGGGCCGCCGAGTTCGTAGGTGGCGCCGTGGTGGATGTCGGGGCCCTCCATCAGCACTCGGGCGGCCACCTCGGCGACGTCCGCGAGTGCGACAAACGAGAACGCCGCGTCGGGACTATAGGGCAGTTCGACGGTCGTCGCCGTGCCCGCCAGCACCGCCCCGAAATTCTCGGCGTAGGCGCACGGCTGCAGGACGGTCCACCGAAGCCCGCCGAACGTCCGGAGTTCGTCCTCGCACCACGCCTTGTCGACGTGGTGGGGCATGAGCGGGGTGTACGGCCAGGCCACGGAGTGGTAGACGAGGTGCTCGACGCCCACCGACGCCGCGGCGCGCATCGCGTTCCGCAGCAGCGCGGGCTCGTCGGGATGGACGTTGGGGGCGATGAAGTACACGCCCCGGCACCCCGACAGCGCCTCGGCCAGTCCCACACCCGTTTCGAGGTCGACGGCGAAGTCGGCGGGACGCCGGGCGGTGTGCACCACCCGGCGTACGTCAGCGAGTCCCTCGAGCGCCGTCACGACGGCGGCTCCGGTCTTCCCCGCGGCGCCGATGACAGCGATCTCGGCGGCGCGAGAGAGTGACTCGGTCATCGGATCACCCGTCGATGAAGTCGAACTCGGCGAACTTCGCGCCGCCGGAGAGACGTTCGTAGCCGGGACCGCGGTCGAAGAAGGGCTCGTCGAGGCCGCGGTCGGCGCGCATCTGCTCGCGCAGCGCGTCGGTGGCGTCGACGTCCGCGACCGGTTCCCCGGTCGACGACGCCAGCACCACACCGTAGTCGGCGCGTGCGCCCTCCGCGGACACCTTGCCCCACAGCACGTCCCGGACGACTTCTTCGATCGGACGGTCGAGCGGGTCACCCCAGCCGCCGCCGCCGGTGGTGCGGATGCGCACTACTTCGCCGGCCTTGATCGGTTCGGCGTCGGTCAGCGCGTCGAACTCGCGCTCGTTCGGGCCGCCGGGGTCGAGGACCACAGAGAACGGATGTCCGGCCCTGCCGCCCTTGACTCCCCAGCAGGACAGGATCGAGCGGTCGGCGATCGACATGAAGTTCGCGTCCTTGAGCATCCGGATGTGCTTTTCGTACCCGAGGCCGCCGCGGTAGCGTCCGGCGCCGCCGGAGTCCTTCGCCAGGCCGAGCTTCTCGACGATGAACGGGAACCGGCTCTCGGTGAACTCGGTCGGCAGGTTCCGTGAGTCGGGCACGACGTGGATGGTGTCCTCACCGTCCGCGTAGTGCCTGCCGCCGGACCCGCCGCCGAGCACCTCCCGCATCAGGTACGAGTGCCCGTCGAAGTCCTCGCCGTATACCCCCGTGTAGCGGATGGTCTCTTGGTCGGCGGGCATGTTCCCGTCGACGGCCTTCGCGACGACGCCGGCGAGCACGCCGAGCAGCCGCAGGATCACGAACGTCCGGGCGTTGGTGGGTGCCGGGAAGATCGGGGTGATCAGTGTGCCCTTCTCCGGGAACTTCATCTCGATCAACGGCACGACACCCTCGTTGACGTCGAGTTCCGCCATCCGCTCGGGACTGTCGGCGAGGTTGCGCAGGATCGGGGCGAGCCATTTGATGAGGAAGTTGCCGTCGGCGTAGTCACCGCAGTGGTTGATGGGGCCCTTGGCCTGCGGTCCGGTGCCGTTGAAGTCGAGGATGAGGCGTTCGCCGCCCTCGTCCTCGGGGCCGGTCTTGGTGAGTGTGATCCGCTGGCGGTGCAGCATGGGTTCGTCGACGCCGTCGTGTTCGGCGTAGTCCTCCCACGTGTACTCGCCCTTGGGGATCTTGCTGAGGATTTCCCGGCGGTACGTCTCGGTGGTCGCGTCCATCATGGCGTCGAAGCAGGCCTCGACGGTGTCGCAGCCGTACCGCTCGAACAGTTCAGTGAGGCGACGGGCCCCCATGAGGCAGGCCGAGCACTCGGCGTCGAGGTCGGCGGCCAGCGCGTCGGGCATCCGCGAGTTGCGGGTCATGATGCGCAGTGCGGCCTCGTTGGGCACACCCTGATTCCACAGCTTGATCGGCGGGACCATCAGGCCCTCCTCGTACACCGTGGTCGCGCCGGATGGCATCGATCCGGGGCAGCAGCCGCCGATGTCGTCGTGGTGGCCGAATGCCTGCACGAACGCGACGACGGACGGTTCCTCCTCGCCCGGCCGGGTGGCGAACACCGGGACGGTGACGCAGAGATCGGGGAGGTGGCCGATGCCGCCTTCGGACAGGTAGACGTCGTTGTGGAAGTAGACGTCGCCGGGCTTCATCGTGTCGAGCGGGAAGTCCCGGGCCACCGGGTGCACCAGCGCCGAATACGAACGGCCCGTGAGCTTCCGGAGGTTGCGGTCGTGGATGCCTGCGCGGAAGTCGTGGGCGTCGCGGATCATGGGGGAGCGGGAGGTCCGCGAGATCGACGTCTCGACCTCCATCTCGACGCTGGCGAGGTAGCCGGCGACGATCTCCACCAGCACCGGGTCGGGTGTCGCGCCGTCGACCGGGGTCAGCCGGTAGGGCTTGACCGCCTGCACTGCAAAGGGTTCGGTGGTGACGGTCATCGGTTCGCTCCGTTCGAGTCGGCGATCTTGGTAATGCGGATGTTTCCGAAGGTGTCGATCCGCGCCCGGAAACCGGGGTGCACGGGGATGGTGGAGCTGAATTCCTCGATCACCGCCGGACCTTCGAGGACGTCGCCCGCGCCGAGCCGGGCCCGGTCGTAGACCTGGGTGGTGACCCACTCGTCGAAGTACGCCGGACGGGTCCCGGTCACGGCGGACTCCGCTCCGGTCCCCGCCGCGATCTCGTTCAGCGTCGGGCGCTTGATCGGGCCGATGCCGCTGACGCGCAGGTTGACCCACTCGACGTGCTGGTGCGGGTCGCCGCGGAAGTCGTAGCCGTACAGTTCCTTGTGTGCCTGGTGGAACCGGTCCGCGGCGTCGTCCATCAACTCCTGCGTGACGGGACCTTCACTGACGGGCACCCGGACCTCGAATGCCTGGCCGAGGTAGCGGAGGTCGGCCGAGCGCGCGTACTTGCGTTCCGCCTCGCCGAAGCCCTCGTCGGCGAGTGCGCATTCGGCCTCGGCGGCGAGCGCGTCCAGCCCGGACTGCAGTTCCTCGATCTTCAACCGGTCGTGCCTGCAGACGTGGGTCTGCACGTAGTCGTTGCGAACGTCGACGGTGAGCAGCCCGAATGCCGACACGTTGCCCGGGTTCAGCGGGACGAGGACGTCCTTGAGACCGAGGATGTCGACCAGCCGGCAGGCGAGCAGCGAACCGGATCCGCCGAACGTCACGAGGGTGAAGTCGCGGACGTCGAGGCCACGCTTGACGGTGATCTGCCGCAGCGCGTTGGCCTGGTTCCACGCCGACACCTCGAGGATGCCGGTGGCGCACGCCTCGAAGTCGAGCTTCAACTGGTGGGCGAGCTGCTCGACGCCCTTGCGGGCCAGTTCGGTGTCGAGGGGGATCTCGCCGCCGAGCAGGTGGGGTGGGATACGGCCGAGCAGCACGTGGGCGTCGGTGATCGTCGGCTCGTTGCCGCCCTTGCCGTAGCAGAGCGGGCCGGGGTCGGCGCCCGCCGACTGCGGTCCGACACGGAGCGTGCCCTCGGGGGTCTGCCAGGCGATGGAGCCGCCGCCGGCGCCGACGGTGACGACGTCGATCATCGGGATCTTCGACGGGTACGCCCCTACCCGACCCTCGGTGGTGAGCACGGGCTCACCGCGGACCACGACGGTGACGTCGGTCGACGTTCCGCCGCCGTCGCACGTGAGGACCTGTTCGACACCCGCGACACTCGCGATGAGCGCCGCACCGAGTGCGCCGGCCGCCGGGCCGGACAGCACCGTCGTGATCGGCTGGTGCACGACCTCCTTGGCGGAGAGCACACCGCCGTTCGACTTCATCACGTAGAACGGGATGTCGCGAGCCTCACCCTCGTCGGAGGAGAACTCGCGCAGCCGGTTCGCGATGTTGTTCACGTAATTGCGGATGTTCGGCTTCACGGCCGCGTCGACGAGCGTGGTGATTGACCGCTCGTATTCGCGGTACTCGCGTAGCACCTGGCTGGAGATGCTCACCGTGGCCTCGGGATATTCCTCGAGGAGGATGTCGCGCACACGGTTCTCGTGGCTCGGGTCGGCGTAGGAGTGCATGAGGCACACACCGATGGTGCGGATGCCGCGCTCGGCGAAGAACCGGGCCGCTTCGCGGACGTCGTCCTCGACGAGGGGGCGGATCTCGCTGCCGTCGAACGCGAGCCGGCCGCCGATGGTGCGGACGCGGTCGGCGGGAACGATGCGGTCGGGCTTGACCCAAAAGTAGGAGTTGCCGTAGCCGTCGGGAACGGACTGGCGGGCGATCTCGAGAACGTGCTCGTACCCCTCGGTGGTGATGAACCCGAGGTTCTCGACCTTCCCCTCGAGGAGCTTGTTGGTGGCGACGGTGGTGCCGTGGCTGACGGCGCCGATCGCGTCGCCGGTCTCACCGAGCTTGGCGAGCACCTTCTCGATTCCGGTGAGGAATCCCTGCGCCGGGTCGGCGGGCGTCGAGGGTGTCTTGGTGGTGACGACGGCTCCGGACTCCTCGTCCACAGCCACGACGTCGGTGAATGTTCCGCCGGTGTCGATACCGACCCGAATCTTTCTGGATTCCACGATTCCTCCTGGGCTCGTCTCTGTAAGGCAATTGCACCGCTTCGGACGCCCGGTTTCTTTGTCACATATCGCCGAACTCACCGGTCCTCGTTCGGCGTTGCCGCGACCGGAGGCCCCCGGACAGACGACAGCACCCCGAACCGGAAGGTTCGGGGTGCTGTGTGACGAGTTGTGGCGGCGTTACTTCGAGCAGGCGCCCCGCACGAGGATGCCTCCGACGAGAACACCGGCGAGGGCGATGCCCGCACCGAGTGCGGCCGACGCGAGAACGGTTGTCGTGGAGGTGCCCTCGGACACCCGCACCCCTGCGGCGGCTGCCGCGGGAACCGGGACCGCCTCCGCGACGCCGGCGACCGCCGGAACCTCGGCCGCTACCGCGGCGGCTTCGGCGGCCGGGATGCCGTTGGCGATCACACCGTCGATGCCTTTGAAGAACACTCCGGCCATCTTCTTCGCGACACCGGTGATCATCCGCTGCCCGACACCGCCGACCATGCCGCCGACGACGGCGTCCGCGTCGTAACTGAGCAGGGTGCCGCCGTCGCGTTCCTCTAGCCGCACCGTCACGTCGGCCTTGACGGTGCCGGGAGCACCGGCACCCGATGCCGTCATCACGAACGACTCGGGCCGATTCTGCTGCGACAGAATCACTTCGCCGTCATAGGTGCCCTTGATGGACGCGACGCCCGCGGTGATGGACAGCTTGTAATGGTTGTCGCTGAGCTGCTCGAGGGATTGCACCCCGGGGATGGTCGCGGCGAGGACCCGTCCGTCCTGCAGGTTGTCGTACACGGCCTCCGGTGGGGCCGTCAGTAGGGCGGTGCCGGCGATTCTCATTCGTTCTCCTTGCTCTGTGACGACGCGTGCGCGAGGCGAAGCTCGAACAACTCGGAAGGGGATATCGGCATGGAGGTGATCGGGATGCCTTCCGCGTCCTCGATCGCTGCCGCGATGACGGCGGACGTCGGGATCACGCCCGCCTCGCCTGCGCCCTTCATCCCGAGGGGATTGAGACCGGACGGGGTTACGGTGTGGTCCATCTCGAGCGAGTCGGGCATCTCGGTGACGAACGGCATCAGGAAATCCATGTACGACGCGTTGAGCATCTGGCCGTGCTCGTCGTAGACGATCCTCTCGTACAGCGCGCCACCGACACCCTGCGCGACGGCACCCATGACCTGGCCCTCGACGATCCGCGGGTTGATGACGTTGCCGCAGTCGTGGATCACGGCGTACCGCCGCACGTGGATCTCCGCCGTCACCGGATCGGTTTCGACGATCGCCGCGTGCACACCGGACGCGAACGTCGACGTCGGCGGCGAGTAGTAGCCGGTGGCCTCGAGCCCGGGCTGTTCACCCTCCCGGACCGGCGGAATCGTCATGTCCGTGTCGGCTTTCGCGAACCCGGTGGCCTGCCGCGACGCGTCGTCGAACGCGTAGCGCAGCGGATTCGACAGCACGGCGACCACACCCAGCGAGATGGACGTGCCCTCGGCGCCGGGCAGTGTGCCGATCTTGCACACGTGCCCCCCGCGCAGTTCCACTTCCGCAGGGTCGAGATTCAGCGCCTCACCGGCGATCGTCCGGGCCTTCTCCGCCACCATCTGCGCGGCCACGTGGAACGCCGATCCGGACATCACGGCGCCGCGAGACGCGAAAGTGCCTACCGCGTAACCGAATCGGCGGGTGTCGCCGGTGACGATCTCGACGTCGGTGACCGGCACGCCGAGGTCATCGGCGACGATCTGCGCGAACGCCGTCTGGTGGCCCTGCCCCTGGGTGGTCAGACCCGTTGCGGCCTTGACCTTCCCCGACGTCTCGACGAGAACGTGGGCGCCCTCGTACGGTCCGGGTCCGGTGCCTTCCACGTAGGCGCCGATCCCGATGCCCACGGCCCGGCCCTCGGCCTTCGCCTGCTTCTTGTACTCGGCGAACCCATCCCAGTCGATGAGCTTCTTCAGCTTGTCGATCCCAGCCTGGTAGTTGCCGGTGTCGTAGATCAGCGGGCGCCCGTCCTGGAACGTGAGGTGGAAGTCGTACGGCATTTCCTCGGGCCGGATGAAGTTGTGTTCGCGGACCTCGATGACGTCCTTGCCTAGGTACTTCGCGATCGCGTCCATCGCGCGTTCCATCGCGAACACGGCCTGCGGTCGGCCGGCGCCGCGGTAGGGCGTCACGATGACGGTGTTCGTGTACAGCGAGTACGCGTCCACCCGGAACGATTTCGGCTTGTACGGCCCGAGCACCTGCGTCGACGTGTTGAGCATGACGATGATGCCGTACGGCAGGTACGCGCCGTTGTCGTGCCAGAACGTGAAGTCGAAGGCGAGGAGTGTGCCGTCGTCGTCGAATCCGACCGTCACTTCCTGGATCTGGCCGCGCTCGTGCGCGCTGGACACGAAGTGCTCGCGCCGGTCCTCGACCCACTTGACCTCGCTCGAGATGCCCGCCGTCCCGAGTTGCCGCGCCGCCCAGGTGACCATGACCTCTTCCGGCCAGGGGTGGACGATCTTGACACCGAAACCGCCACCGACGTCGGGGGCGATGCAGTGGACCTTGTTGTGCGCCATTTTCAGTCGCGCGGCGATGGCCGCACGCGCCGACGTCGACGTCTGCGTGGAGGTCCAGAACGTGAGCGCCTGCTCGTCGGTGTCCCAGCGCGCGTAGACGCCCTTGCCTTCCATCGGCATCGACGCCGACCGCTCGATCTCGAGGTTCAGGGTGAGCCGGTGCGGTGCGTTCGCCAGTTCGGCGTCCACGTCGCCGAAGCCGTGCTGCAGGTGCGCCGCCACGTTGTCGGGGACGTCGGGGTGCACGGCGTTGTCTGCCTGTCGCGCCACGTCGATTCCCACGACCGGCGGGAGCATCTCGTACGTGACGTCGATCTTTGCGCACGCGTCCTCGGCGATGTACCGGTTGTCGGCGACCACCATCGCGATCGCCTCGCCGACGTGATTCACTTCGTCCTTGGCGAGCGGATACCCGTTGCGCGGGGCGGTGATCGCCGGGTGCGGGATGAGCAGGGGCAGATTTTCGGCCATCTCCGGGGAGTCGTCCGCGAGGTCGTCGTACGTGTAGATCGCGTGCACGCCGGGCAGATCCAGCGCCGCATCGACGTCGATCCCGGTGATGCGGGCGTGCGCGTGCGGCGACCGGACGAAGGCGGCGATGAGCGCGTTGTGCCCGAGGTCGTCGAGGTAGCGGCCGTTACCGGAAAGGAGCCGCGCATCCTCCGTGCGGGGAATCGGCTTACCGAACAGCTTCTCGGATTCTGCGGTCTCCGAACCGCTTTCCTTCGTGCGCGCCGGATCCGTGCGGGGTTTCGTGACGCTCATGCTCGCCCTGTCCTTCCGCCGACGGGGTTGGTGGTGCCGCGGACCTTCGGATCGAGTGAGGCGCGTGCCGTCTCGTCGTCCTTGCCGAGCGGGAATTCGCCCGAACGCTCGCGCTTGATCTCCGCGGCGCGTAGCACGGCCGCCCGGATGTTCTGGTACCCGGTGCACCGGCAGAGGTTGCCGGCGATCGCGTCGGTGGCCTCCTCGCGGGTGGGCGAATCGTTCTCCTCGAGGAACGCGGCGATGGTGGTGACGAAACCGGGTGTGCAGAAGCCGCACTGCAGGCCGTGGCAGTCGATGAACGCCTGCTGCACCGGATGCAGGGTGCCGTCGGGTTCGACGAGACCCTCGACGGTGGTGACCTTCCGGCCCTCGAGGCTCGCCGCGAGCACCAGGCACGACCGCACGGGTTTGCCGTCGAGCAGCACGGTGCAGGCGCCGCAGACCCCGTGCTCGCAGCCCACGTGTGTTCCGGTCTGGCGCAGATGGTGCCGGATCGCGTCGGACGCCAGGGTCCGGGACGGCAGCAGCACCGTCTGCGTCACCGCGTTGAGCGTGAACGTCACCGCGACGTGCTGTTCACCTGTATCCTCCTGCAGTTCGGCGAGTTGCTCGTCGATGCTGCGTGTTGCCTTTGCCATTTTCACCTTCCTCCCGCCGACGCGTGCACGGCGGCACCGTCGAGTACTGCATCCTGCGCGGCCGCGAACCCGACCCGGGCGGTCAGGGCGGCGACCAGCTGCGACCGGTACCGCGCCGTGGCGTGGATGTCGGGTTCGGTGTCGATCCGCTCCCTCGCGAACTCGGACAAATTCCGCCACAACGGGTCCCGGTCGTCCGTCGCGGACGCACCCCGCAGCACGTCGGTGTAGTCGACGACCTCACCGAGTTCGCCGGCCGACACGTACGTCATCCGGGCCTCCGCCACCGCGCCGCCCTCGACGCGGACCTGCGCCACGACCCCGACGAGGGCGTAGTCGCCGTGCCTGCGGGCGATCTCGTCGATCGCCGTCCCGACCCCGGGCTCGGCAGCCGGGACCGTGACACTGGTCGCGATCTCGTCGGCCTCGAGTGTGCTTTCGAGCGGCCCGGCGAACAGGTCGGTCGACCGGATCTCCCGGACCCCGCGCACCGAACGCACGGTGATCGAACCACCGAGCAGCGCAAGCACCGCTGGCATCTCCGCGGACGGGTCTGCGTGCACGATGGATCCGACCGTCGTGCCGCGGTTGCGGATGGTCGGGTGCGCGACGAGACGCAGTCCGCGGCCGATCAGCGGCTGCACCTGTGCGGCGCCGCGGTCGGCTTCGAGCACTGAATGGGTGGTCAGCGCGTCGAACGTGACACCGAGCTCCCGTGACGACGACACCGCGTCGAGCCGGGGGATCGATCCGATGTCGACGAGGTGAGCCGGTGCGGCGAGTCGCATCGACAGCAACGGGATCAGCGACTGCCCGCCCGCGAGCACTTTTCCCTCGTGAGCCACGTCCGCGAGGATCTGACAGGCCTCGTCGATCGACCGAGGTCGGTGATAAGTCAGTGGCGACGGTTTCATTCTTCAGATCCTGCCCGTATCGTGCGCTCGACGTTTCGTGAACTAGTGACAAAACTCACGTCCCACCGATGGCAGATCACGTGAGCTGACCGACCCGATCCGGGGCCGTTCCGTCGTCCGCGGTCGGCTTCGGGGTGCGGTCGCCGGCCCCCGCGTCGCCGGCGTCCTTCGGGGCGATGACGCGGCACAGGTGGTACATCCCGATCACCACGATCGTGCCGAGCGCGATGCCGCTGAGGGAGAAACTGTCCGTGAACGTCAGCTCGGTGTCACCGATCGCGATGATCAGGCCGGCGGCGATGGGCATCAGGTTGAGCGGGTTGCCGAAGTCGACGCCGTTCTCCTTCCAGATCTTCGCACCGAGCAGGCCGATGATCCCGTAGAGCACCACCGTGATTCCGCCGAGCACCCCACCGGGGGTCGCGGAGATGACGGCACCGAACTTGGGGGAGAAGCCCAGCAGCATCGCAATGACGCCTGCCGCGGCGTACGCGGCCGTCGAATACACCTTCGTCGCGGCCATGACGCCGATGTTCTCGGCGTACGTCGTCGTGGGCGATCCGCCGACGCTGCTCGCGATCGTGGTGGCCAAACCGTCGCCGATCAGGGCGCGTCCCATCATCGGGTCGAGGTCGGTCTTGGTGATCTCGGCGACCGCCTTGACGTGTCCGGCGTTCTCCGCGATCAGGGCGATCACACCGGGCAGCACGAGGACGATGAACGTGAGACTGAACGACGGCGCGTGGATACCCACGATGCCGTTCGCCTCATCGGAGAACGGCGGCAGCCCGATCCACGACGCCGAGGAGACACCGTCCCAATTGACGCGGAAGTGCTCGGTAACCCCGCCGGCGACCGGGTCGTACGACGTGATCATGCCGGTCGTCAGGTCGAGCACCCACGACAGCACATATCCGAAGAGCAGCGTCAGGAAGATCGCGACCCGCCCGAGGAACCCTCGGAGCGCGACGCTCGCCACCACCAGCACCACCATCACCGTCAACGCGACCCACTGGTCCTGCGGCCAGTACGTTCCGGCCACGACCGGGGCCAGGTTGAACCCGATCAGCATGACGACGGCGCCGGTGACCACGGGCGGCAGGATCTTGAACACCACCCCGCCGCCGAGGAAGTGGATCAGCACGCCGATCCCGGCGAGCACGAGACCCGACACCAGGATCGCCCCGGTCACCTGCGCGGAGGTGCCGCCCTGGGCGCGGATGGCGGCGATGCCGCCGACGAACGCGGCCGACGTCCCCAGGTAGCTGGGAATCCGGCCCTTGACGACCAGCAGGAAGAAGAGGGTGCAGAAACCCGACAACATTACGGCCAGTTGAGGATTGAGACCCATGATGATCGGGAAGACGAACGTGGCCCCGAACATCGAGACCACGTGCTGCCCGCCGAGCCCGATCGTGCGACCCCAGCTGAGCCGTTCGCTCGGGGCGACGACCTCCCCGGGCGCGAAGGTCTTGCCATCTCCGTGCAGTGTCCAGATAGGCATAGGGGGACCTTTCAGACAGGTGACGGTGCAGGGGTGCCGGGCGGCCAGCTTCGATGATGTGCCGCATGTCACAGTTGCACCTCGATAGGAGGGAAACGTTATTACAGCGTCAGCCACCCGGCGTGAGAAGAATCTGCCAGTGCGTGCCCGGCGAAATTGGCAACTTTAGGAATTGATGCCGCGCATCGCCATGATCTTCAGGGCAAGCGACAGGTCGAGGCGCAATTCGGGGTGATCGGTGAACGACCCGAGCATCTTCTCCAGCTTCACCACCCGGTACCGCAGGGTGTTGTAGTGAAAGTGGAGTTGACGTGCGGTTTCGGCGATGTTGATGTTGGTGGCGAGCAGCACCTCGAGGGTGCGGCGCATGTCCTGCGCCTCGGGTGTGTCGGCGGTCAGTTCGCGGAGGGTCTCGGAGGCGAACGACTCGAGCTCCCGGTCGTCCTCGACGAGGCTCAGCAGCCGGTAGACGCCGAGGTCGTCGAAATGCGTCACGGCCCAGGCGCCGGTGATCTGCCGTCCCACCTTCAGCGCGGTCCGGGCCTGGCCGTAGAGGGCCGGGATGCCGTCCACCGAGTCCGTCGGCCGGGACACCCCCACCCCGAAGGGCATGCGCCCACCGCCGCCGTCGCCGCGCACGTACGCGACCAGTTCGTGGACCAGGTTCAGCGTGTCGGTGCCGACACCCATCAGGATCACCGTCTCCGTCGCCAGTGCGGTGACGGCGGCGCCCGTGTCCCGGCCCGCGACGGCACTCGTGAATGCCCGCGCCTGGCGCTCGACGAGCGGCATCCGGGTGGGGATCGACGGCTCGTCCTCATCGACCGGATCGGGTTCGATCACCACGACGACCACGGGACGGTCCAGGTCCCAGCCGAACGTCTTGGCATGCGCGGCGACGTGCTCGTGTTCGCCGCCGCGGCCGAGCAGCAGGTCCCGCACGAAGTTCGCGCGGTGCTTCTCCTCCACCGAGGACACGACCAGTTCGCGGGCGACGACCAGGGCACACACCGCCGCCGCCTGCTCGACGAGATTCAGGTCTTCGCTGCGCAGCGGGTGCCCGGTGCTGAAGTGTACCAGCCGCCCGTGGTCGATGCCGTTGGCCGAAATCGCTGAGACGGCGAGGAACTCGTCGCCCAGCCGGTGCAGGCCGAGCCCGCCCTCGGTCGAATCGGTGCGGACCCGGCCGGTGGAGTCGAGCGCGGCACTCGACGCCAGCCGGTTCAGCTCGGACTCGTCGCCGGCCCGGCACAACTGACGTCCGTCGGGTGTCGTGATCAAGACGGCCCCGCCCAGTTCACCGTGGACGGCGACGGCGAGTTCGGCGAATCCACCGCCTGCCATTACGACGTCGACGAGCACTCTCCGCAACCGGTCGGCCTCGAACACGGCGTCGACCTGCCGGGCCGACGACTCCGCGAGCGCACCCGCCAGCGGGTGTGCCTGCGAGTACAGGTCCGCGACCACGACGACGGGAAGCCCGAGTTCGTCAGCCGCATGGGACATCTCGGCCGGCAGCGTCGCAGTGGGGTCGTCGAGCCGGACGGCCAGTCCGGAGACGCCCCGCCTGTCGAGCCGGGCGAGAAACGCGTCGATCGGCTCGACCAGCCGGCCGAGAACCGCGGACGTGGTGAGCAGCAACTGTCCGGTCCGGAGCCACGGTCCGATGTCCGGCACCGCCATCACGGCGACGTTCGACACCTCACGCGAGGTGCCGGTCGCGCCGGCGACCAGGGTCGGGGAGACGAGGAGATCCGACATCAGCACGTCGGCGAACGGTTGCGGCGCAACGCCCGGACCAGGCCCGTCGCCGGTGTCGGCGGCTGCGCGGAACCCGGGAGCGGAACTACCGACGTCCCTCGTCGTCACTGCAACACCCTGCCCACCTGATCCGACACTCGCCCCGGATGGCGCGAAAGTGTGACCTTAAGTCGCGACCCGAATACCCGTCAAACGACGGTCACCTGGTGCACTCGAGCGGACGGCCGGTCCCGGCCGGCGCATCACGGTGAATCGGACCGCTCAGCTGCTGGAGCTCCCGCCCCGACGTGCCCCGGGTCGTCTTCATCATCTCGGCGAGGATCGACACCGCGGTCTCCTCCGGGGTGCGGGCACCCAGGTCGAGGCCGATCGGTGAATGCAGCCGCGCGAGCTCCGCCGCGGTGGTTCCCTGTTCCCGCAGCAGCGTGACCCGGCGTTCGTGCGTGGCCCGGCTGCCCATCGCGCCGATGTACGCGGCGTCCGACCGCAGGGCCAGCTCCAGCAGTGGGATGTCGAATTTCTCGTCGTGGGTGAGCACCGCGAGGACCGTCCGGTGGTCGACCGGCGCGGTCTCGAGGAACCGGTGCGGCCACATCACGACGACGTCGTCGGCGTCCGGGAACCGGGCGCGCGTCGCGAACACGGCGCGGGCGTCGATCACCGTGACGTGGTAGCCGGCGAATGCGCCCAGCGTGCACATGGCCGCGGCGAAGTCGATGGCCCCGAAGATGTACATCCGCGGTGGGGGCGCGAAGATCTCGACCATGCACGCCGTCTCGGACTGCAGCTGATACACCACCGACTCACCGGCGTCGAGACGGCGGCGGACATTCTCGACATCGGTCTCGGGCAGGTCGAGGTCGCCCGCGACCCCGTCCCCGGTGATCACGCAGCGCCGGGTCCGTGATCCGTCGCCGGTCTCCGTCACCACGGCGATCGACTCACCGCTGCGGATCCTGTGCGCCACGTTCGCGAAGTCCGGGAAGTCGTTGCGCCCGATGCGCTGAACGAACACCTCGATGGTGCCGCCGCACGTGAGTCCGACACCGATCGCGTCGTCGTCCGCCACGCAGAACACTTCCGTCCGGCTGCGCCCGTCGGCCAGCACATCCCCCGCCGTCTCGTACAGCGCGCTCTCGACACACCCACCGGACACACTTCCGAGCACCTCACCGGATTCCGACACGGCCATCGCCGCGCCCGGCGCCCGCGGAGACGATTTCCAGGTGCGCACCACCGTGGCGAGGGCGAAATTCTCGCCGCGGTCGAACCACGATTCCAGGCCCGTCAGGATGTCGCGCATCGTCTCGTACTCCTCGGGTGCTTCGTCGGGAACCTCACGCTAACCGGCGGCGACCGGCCGACGCGGCACACAATGCGCCGAAATCCCCAGCAGCCGCTTGTGCATTCTCGCCATCGCTATCGATCGGCGTCTCCGCAATTCTCGGACGGTCCCCCTTCCTTCACAGAGAACCGAGGATCCACCATGAATCAGTTGCTCAGCGGGATCCGGGTCCTCGACCTCACGCGGGCCCTCGCCGGTCCGCTGTGCACGGCACTGCTGTCGGATTTCGGCGCCGACATCATCAAGGTCGAGACCCGTTCCGGTGGCGACAGTTCCCGGCAGTGGCCGCCGTTCGACGGCAGCGACAGCCTGTACTTCGCCTCCGTCAACCGCGGCAAACGCTCCGTCGCGCTCGACATGCGCAGCGAGCAGGGCCGGAAACTGCTGCGCCGCATGGCCGTCGACGTGGACGTCATCGTGGAGAACTTCCGTCCCGGCGTCCTCGCCGACATGGGACTCGACCAGGAGTCGCTCGCCGAGGACAACCCCGGAGTGATCGTCATGAGTGTCAGCGGTTTCGGCCCGACCGGACCCGAGCAGTTCTCACCCGGACTCGATCAGGTGGCGCAGGGCATGTCGGGTCTGATGTCGGTGACCGGGGCCGGCGACCACACGCCGATGCGCGTCGGCGTCCCGATCATCGACACGGTGTCCGGTATCTATGCGGCGCTGGGCATCACGGCGGCGCTCGTGTCCCGGGGCAATGACGGCGCCGGTCATCACGTGCAGACGTCGCTGCTCGAATCGGCCCTGTCCATCATGTCGTTCCAGGCGCAGAACTACCTGAGCACCGGACGCGTCGCGGAGCCGAACGGAAACACGCACCCGACCATCACGCCGTACGGCACGTTCGACACCGCCGATTTCCCCATCATCATCGCGACCGGCTCGGACCGGCACTGGGTGTCGCTGTGCCAGGTTCTCGGAAACCCCGACCTCGCCGACCGGCCCGAATACCGCACCGGCCAGTCACGACTCGCGCACCGCGATCGGCTCACCAAGGAACTTCTCGAACTGCTGTCGGTGCGGCCGGCCGCCGAATGGGTCACATCGATTCGCGCGGCGGGCATCCCGTGCGGTCCCGTCCACACGATCGATCAGGCCTTCGCCGACCCGCAGGTACAGGAGCTGAAGATGGTGCAGCCGGTGGCCACACCGGACGGCGGGGAAATGCCGCTGGTCCGGGGTCCGTTCTGGGTGGACGACGAGACCCTGCCGATCCGGAATGCGCCGCCGATGGTGCTGGGGCAGGACACGGCCGAGGTACTCGGTGAATTCGGGCTGAGTGACGAAGACATCGAGGGCCTCCGGCGAGACCGGGTGATCTGACGCGGGCGTCGGCCGTGGTCGCCTCACAACCGGGCGGCCACGGCCAACGCCACGTGCTCGCACCACAGCCGCGCGACGACCTGCACGCCGATCGGCAAACCGGACCGGGTGCTTCCCACCGGAACGACGACGGACGGCAGACCCGTCACGCTGATCGCGCGGCAACTCGCCAGGGCCTGAGACCACGTGAGCGACTGTCCACCGACGTCGAACACTTCGTCGCCGAGCGGCGGCGCCGGGATCGAGGCGACGGGAAGGACGAGGACGTCGCCCATCTCGCCGAGCAATCGGTGCACGAGTTCCGCTCGCTGCGCCCACAGTCGCTCGACCAGGCGCCGGTCCACGTCCCGCGCGTCGGCGAGCATCGTGGCGATGTTCGTTCCGAAGTCGGTACCGAGTTCGGTGATGTCGGTGTGGGTTTCGACCGCACGCAACCTGCCGAACAGATCGTTGCCCTCCGACAGCGCCCCGCCCTCGTACGGGCGGGCACCGAGCCTGCCGGCGGCGCCGGCGACGGCCGCGACAATCTCCGTGTCCACCGGGACGGTCCCGTCACCGGGCGCCCAGGTGATGTCGAGACGTGAGAGGTCCACCGACTCCGGATCCGTCCACGGGAACCGGGGGGACGAGAGCACCCGCAGCACCAGGGCCGCGTCGTCCAGCGTCCGCGCCATCGGGCCGATCGTCTGCAACGTGCCGTGCATGGTCGCAGGATTGGTCAACAGGTGATCACCCGACGGGACGCCGGGATACTGTCCGTCGGGGTCCACCCGGCCGATCGTCGGGCGCACCGAGCGCAGCCCCGTGCAGTGGGCGGGCCAGCGCACCGAGCCGCCGAAGTCGGTGCCGAGACCGACCACGCTCATCCCGGACGCGATCGCCGCCGCTTCGCCGCCGCTCGACCCACCGGGTGAGCGGGGAACACCGTCGGGTCGGAGGGGATTCACCGTGTACCCGAAGAGATCGTTGTGCGTCAGGCCGCTCGCCCCGAACTCCGGGGTGTTCGTCTTCCCGACGAGAATCGCGCCGGCCGCCCTCATCGCGGCCACCGCGGGCGCGTCGACAGAAGGCACGTTGTGCTCGAGCGCGCGCGATCCCGCCGTCGTCCGGACACCCGCGGTCGCGATCAGATCCTTCACGGTGAACGGGACGCCGGCCAGCGGACCGACGACCTCCCCTCGGCCGATTCGGGTATCGAGGTCGTCGGCGGCCCGGATCGCCTGCTCCTCGGCGACGGTGACGACGGCGTTCAGTTCCGGGTTCCGGGCCTTGATGTGCGCCAGGTGGTCGTCGAGCACCTGACTCGCGGACACCTCCCGGTTCATCACCGCGCGGGCGATCGTCTGCGCGTCCGAGCCGACCCAGCTGCCGTCGTTACCCCACACATGTCCTCCTCGGCTCGTGCTCAGGGGTCGACGCTAGACATCCCCGAACCCGCCGCACACGGCCAGTGTGCACAGGAATCCGTGGCCCGAGCTGTGAAGAGTTGATACTTCGCCGCGCTACGGGCTCTGGGAGGATCAGGTGATGCTCTCGCCCTGGGTCCGCCTCGCCGCCGCGCTGTTCGCGGTCAGCTGGGGTGCCAACCAGTTCGCCCCGATGCAGCTCGTCTACCGGGAACATCTCGGTCTCGGAAACGGCGCCTTCACCGCGATGCTCGCGTCGTACGTCGTCGGGCTCGTACCCGCCCTACTGTACTTCGGTCGCGTGTCCGACCGGTTCGGCCGGCGCGCGGTGATCCGCCCGATGATCCCCGTGGGCATCGTCTCTTCGCTCGTGCTCATCGCCGGCGCCGCCGTCCCCGACCTGCTCTATCTGGGCCGGGTTCTGGCCGGACTCGCTTCCGGCATGGCGTTCGGCGCCGGCACCGCCTGGATGAAGGAACTCAGCTCCACCGCGCCCGCCGGGGCGGGTGCACGCCGCGCCGCCGTGTCGTTGTCCGCGGGATTCGGCTGCGGGGCCCTCTTCGCCGGCGTGATCGCGCAGTGGCTCCCCGCACCCGAACTGCTCCCGTACCTGGTGCACATCGCGTTGATGGTCGGCGCCCTGGTGCTGGTGTGGGCGGTGCCCGACGTGCGGGTCCGGGCGACCGACCTCATCGCCAAACCCCTGTCGGTGCTGGCGACACCCCAGTTCCGGTGGGGCATCGCCCCCTGGGCGCCGTGGGTGTTCGGTGTAGCGACCGTGTCGTTCGCGACCCTTCCACCGCTCGTCTCCGAGTCGCTGCGCTCCACGTCGGTGGCGTTCACCGGGCTCGTCGCGGCGCTGACCCTGATCACCGGGGCGGTGATCCAGCCGTGGGCCAAACGGTGGTCGCAGTTGGACGACGCCGCCGCCGGGATCCGGGTCGGTATCGCCCTCGGAGTGCTGGGCTTCGCCGCCGCGACCGTCGTCGCATACACCGGCGGTGCGCTGTCCGTCGCCGCGATCGTCGTCGCGGCGTTCCTCCTCGGATCTTGCTACGGCATCCTGCTCGGTTCCGGTCTCGCGTCTGTCGAAAAGCTGGCACCGGCAGACGAACTCGCGCAGACCGTCGCGGTGTTCTACTGCCTGATCTACATCGGCTTCGCCGTCCCGTTCGTCATCTCACTCCTCGCTCCGCACCTCGGCTACGCAACCTGCTTCGTGGGGGCGGCACTGCTGATGCTGCTGTGCGTGGCAGTGGGCCGGAAAGTGAAGGACCGGCAACTCACCCACACGTGAGCGAGTTACCGTTTGGTCGCGCCGCACACGGGCACCAGCGGCTCACTGTGCGGCCGTGGCGCACCGACCCGCGACCGCACCGGGAGCGGCGGCCACGGCCAGTGCTGGCCGAGGCGGCCCCGCGCACGCAGAAGTCGAGGCCGCGCACGAGACCGAAGATCAGGCGCTCGATCAGCGACAGGCGGCGCCGTGTCAACTATTGCGGTCGTCAACAAGACTGCCCACATCCGCATTTGGAACCGCGCTGCTGGTGGTAACCGGGTTTGGCAATTCCACATCTGGACGACGAAAACCTGCGCTGCCGTATCCAATCCGCCATCGCCGCAAGCGAACACCCACACCCCGCACGATGCAGCAACGTACATCCGTCGAGCTGTAGCGCGGTCTCCTCGGAGGTGTCTAATGACCTGACGCTCGCCACACGCCGCCCACGATCCCGAAGTGGGTGGTGACGGCGTTCAGTTGCTGAGCGGTTGGTGATTGAATGTCGTGCCGCCCTCGTGGGGGAGGACAAAATTTTCATCACAGTGACGTGGGTGCCCAAGCGGCCCCGGGTTCCCAAACTTCTCCGCCTGAACCGGATGGCGTGCCGCAGAGTGGCATCGTCATCAAGCGAGCGCGGACGCTCCGCACCGTGACGGCAAGGCGAGGATAGCTAACCACGCTACGCTAGCTAGCAACGCATTGGTTACGTGGTGGGCGTCGCACGGCGCCCGTCCTGTGGCTCATGGGTATTGACCACCCCGGCAGTCACTTCTCGTGGCGAGGTGGGTAGTGGTGGAACCGGTCGACGGCAACGACAGAGACTGTGTTCGCCGTTGAGGGAGAAAGCAGCAGCTACACGCCAGACATTGTCGAGCACGAGAGATCGCGGACGAAAACGTTGTCGAGTTCCGTGCAGACCTCGGGGCGTTCGAGGGGCGGGGCGGCTCGGTAATGGTGCGCAGCTCATTTCGTGGCCGTGTCCGCTCAGAGTTCCCACAGTGTGAGCAGCGCGGTCCGGAGGCTGGGTGAGCGGACGTAGTGATCGGTCCGCAGCCGTGACCCAGGGTGCCCGAGGTCGGTCAGCGCCTTCTCGGCGTCAGTGAGAGGCACGGGTGGCAGGTCGGTGCGGGTGCGCAGGAAGAACAACACCGCACCGCCCGACCGCGGGATCCGCATCGGATCGGAGATCACCACGGCCGGCGGGTGGATCCACTCGTCACCGGCGGAGACGAAGACAATCACGTCACCGCGCCGAAGGGTGCCGCGTGTGTCGAGGCGGAGCGACTCGAGCTGGTACTTCACCACCGGCCCGCCCACCGTCGAATGCCGGCCCCGCTGGGTGTCGAGGACCTGTTGTTCGGTGTCGGTGGGTTCGTAATCGACGGCGTGTTTGACGAACATCCGGCCCACCGGTGTGGGCAGGAAATCTGTTTCGGTGCGAACGCGGCCGGTGACCCCGGGCAGTGGGACGGCGCGGCCGATCTCCCACTCGAGGATCGCGTCGTCGAGAAACACCTGATCGACCTCGGTGATCTCGTCGAGGCCGTCGATGAACGTGCGGACACCGGCGACGATCTCGGGATCATCGGTAATGACCACAGCGTCATCGGCGAGGGTGGAATTCTCGGAAGCGTTGGCCGACCCGATCACCGCCCGGGTATCGGTGGCGATCACCTTCGCGTGCAGGGTCGGCGACGACAGCACCCGCACCCCCCGCTCGACGTAATAGGTGAGGGCGACGGGGGAGGTGGCGTGCGCCCGGATAGCGGCCTTGGACGCATTGACGACCAACAGGTCCCCCGCGCGCAGCGGGAGCAGCTCGGGTGCGTCCTGCCCGAGGTAGCCGATCGCGGCGTACCGGGCGCCCCGGGTGCGGATGGCGCGGGTTATATGCGGCCACGGGCTCGGCCCGTGAAAGGTGGTCCCCATACCGACAGACGGTAACCGCCCGTCTTGCCGGGTGTGACGCTCTCCCTACACCGGTCAACGGTGGCGCGCCTGACGGGCCGACTACGGTCACCCGAAGTGTAGAAATCCGGCCTAATTTCAGTTGAGGGAAAATGTGTCGGCACCGGCCACAACTCGGTCCAGCGCTCTTACGCTGTGAGCACCACGACATCAGTGAGAGAAGGATCATGAGTTACGAAGCGATCTACGACGGGGTCCGCTATCCGCTCGCCGACGCGGCCGCCGCGCACGGCCTCGAGGATGCTGTCAGGGGCATCTTCGAGAACAACGGCAACGGCGGATTCGTCGGTTTTGTCAGCCAAAACTCGACGGTACGTTTGCTGATTACACCGGCGACTCCGATTGCGATTCGCGGCAGCGACGAGCCGAACCCGAGCATCGTCTACCGCTGGTAACCCCATTCAGAGCCGATACACCCACGCACCGCGACGGTACCCCCGTCCTCACCGATCGAGGTGTCACAACACTTTCCGCAACGGTCCACCGGTCAGCAGAAGGAGGATAGGGTGCCCAGCCTCATCTTTGGGCGGCGTCACCTACGGCATCAGCCCCACCAGATTCGAGGCCACCCGTGAACTGCTCTCCCGCTTCGCCGAGGGACACACCATAGGAGTGGCCATGTCCCTCACCCACGGCGGCGCTCGACACCACCTGTACATCACGCCCGGGGTGCCCATCACGCTGGTGGAGTGACGAGTCTGGCCGATCATCGACTCCGGTTTCGCGAGAAGGTGCGTGGTCCACGGACTGTGCGTGACTTCGCGTCTCGGATCCCTGCCCCACCGTACCGATACTGCGCGCATATATGCATGCAGGTTCGCGCGCGTAGATACATGCAAGAAGGCACGTAGTGGGTAGGATGACTGAAACCGAAGTAACACGGGCGGAGACGAGTGGGGTGGGTATGGCGAAGGTGGGAAACACTGGGGGCGGCGCCCGCCGCGCGAGCGGGGGTGGGCGCGGCGGTGCCGCTCGGTCGGCGAAGCGCGGTCCCGATGAGGGGGGCGTCTCGGGGTCGGGGACGCCGAGTCCGGAGCTGACGGCGAAGCTGGAGCCGCGGAAGGGGCCGACGAAAGTTCCGCTCAACACCCGGGTACTGGTCTCGACGGAGGCTCGGTTGAACTGGCTGGTGAACCACCGTCAATCTACGGTGACCAACGTCGTGGACGTTGCTCTGCAGGAATTCTTCGACCGCTACAGTGTCCCACCGGCCGATCTCGACGGCCGGATCGCTGAGCAGGAGTCATGAGCTCCCCGTGGGAGCAAATCCCCCTCTTCACACTGCCCGACACCGCGCCGGCGACGCCCCCCGAATCCGCCGAGAAAGACGGTTCCCCCAACGCCACCGATTCGGCGGGTGTAACCGATGAGTCGGGCTGGGAACCCACCGTTGCCACGCACCCTGAATTACACGAGCAGGGGGACGCTGACTCGCACGAGCAGGGGGACGCTGAGTCGGACGAGCAGGGGAACGTTGCCGAAACTCCCACGGACCCCGAATCTCCCGAGCCGGCCAGCGCCGACGCGGACAGCAACGTGGCCGGGAGCGGCGCGGTCGTACCGCCGGTGTGGGAGGCGCTGCCGGCGGGGGAGGCCGCGGACGGGCATGCGTTGATCGTGACCGCCGCCGGGACGTACACCCCTTCGGGAAAGGAGTTGACCGGTCCGGTCGATTGCCTCGAGAAGCTGGACAAGCTGATTCGCTGGGCCTCGTTGACCCCGTTGGGTGCACCCGCACAGATCTGGGTCGTCGGGTTGGCGGCGTGTGAGCTACTCGGGTGGGTCATCGATCCGGGCAGTGAGGACGACGTCGACGACATGGAAGCGTTGCGGACCCGCGCCGCATCCGAGTTGACCGCGACCCTGCATGCCACCCTGCCACCGTTGCTCGATGCGGGGTGGGAGCTGCGCGGCGAACCGGGTCATGTGGTGCATTTGTCCCGCACGATCGGGAACTTCACCTCGATGGTCGATGTGGTGATCGAACCGTATGTGTGGACCTATTGGAACAAGGACTTCGGCTGGCACAACCGGGTCGGCGATATGGGTGTCCTCGGATCACCGGCCGCCGGCACCTATCTCCCGGACGACGACCTACCGGCCGCGCGGGAGCTGGGCCGCCGGCTGGCATGGTGCGCACAGCATCTCGGGGTGCTCCCCGGGCCGACACCGGCCCGCACCGGCGCCGCGATCCTCGACAAGATCAAACGCGAACGCACCCGCAGCGGTAAGGGCATCGTGGTGACCACCGCCGGACCGGTGCCGCCGCTCGATGGCGCCCCGCGCGGGGACCTCGAGCCCGCGGTCGGCTGGACCCGGGTACCCGAAACAAGTGACCTCGAGGATGCGTGCCGGTTGGTGTCGATCGACCAACGCGCCGCCTACCTCGCCTCAGCCGGCATGCTCGAACTCGGCTACGGGCAACCAAAGCACCTGACCGGTGGGGCGGCGGCCGCCGCAGCATCAGGGGAGAAGGGCGCCCCGTTCGGGTTGTGGCGGATCACGCTCCCTGCGGGGCAGACCTTGTCGCTGCCCGAGAAACTGCCTCTGCCGCATCCGCACATGCTCGCCGATCAGCCGGTGCAGACCTGGGTCACCTCGGTCAGCATCGACGGACTGTGCGCACCGGTAGCCGACGGCGGTATCGGTGCCGATCTCGACGATCTCGACATCACCGAGGCGTGGGTGTACCCCCAGCAGGGCCGGGTGCTGGACAAGTGGGCGAAGATCCTGCGCGAGGCCCGCAAAACGGCGGTGGACACTGCGGATGCGGCGATGAAGGGGTTCATCGGGTCCTGCTACAAGGGGTACATCGGGCGGATGGTCAACCCGGACATGTGGACCGCGACCCGGATGCAACATCACCACCAACCGTTGTGGCGGGCGTCGATCATCGCGCATTGCCGGTGGCGTGGCCGCCGCGTCGCGATGCGCATCGCCCGCGAACATCATCGTTGGCCGGTCCGCACCGTCACCGACTCCTGGGTATACCTCCTCCCCAACGGTCAAGACATTGCCGACCCGAGCGAGGCGCTGGGAAAGATGACGGTGGAAAAGGACGTGGCCCTCACCAACACCCGCCTCGCCTCCATGGCGTCGGCTGCGGATGTGCACGAGGTGAACCTGGCGATCAAGGCCGCCTTCACCGACGACGAGCTCTCTGAGGAAGACGACTGATGGCCCTGCATCTGCCGAAGCCGCGGACCAAGAAACCGGCGCAACAGGCGGTCGGCCTCGACGGCCTGAAGGTGTCCGTCGCGAATGCCGCGACCAGTGGGGTGGAGAAGTCGAAGCAGGTCAAAACCGGGGGACTGGCCGGGCTGACCAGCAAGGTCTCCGTCAAACAATTGCGGAAGGAGCTCGGCAACGAGGGTTTGCGTCAGGCGGCGATCGACGCCGGCCGCACCCCGCCGTCGGACCGCACACTGCGCCGGTGGGCGCAACAAGGCCGTATCCCGCACCCGGACGTTCTCGAGCGGGCGCAACGGCGTGCGGCGATCGAGCGCCTCGGCGGTATCGATGCCGTGGCCGCGAAGATCGGCAGGTCCCGCTCCGCGGTGTCCCGGTACCGCTCCGGGGAGACCAACGAGTTACGCGCCGACGCCAGCAAAAAACTCAAGAACGTGCGGGCCGAGGACATCATGAAACGGGCCGGGGTGTTGCGGCCCGATGGAACACCGAAGACCGCGGTCATCCGCGTCAAGGGTGGTGTGATGGTCCGCAACGGCGCCGACGAAGGTTACGACTACCGGGTCCGCACCCTGGATTTCGCGAACTCCGACACCCCGTTTAGCCCCGATGAGTCGCGCGAACTCGCCGCCGCCCTCGCCAACGACGATCACGCCCGCGTTGTCGCCTTGCTCGAGCGGCACGCCACCCTCGACTACCCGGAGAACAAGGGCTTCGACAGATACAGCGACCAATTCGGATTCCACTTCGACCACATCGACTCCGTCCACATCGACTGGATCTGATTTCAGACGGACCGAACCGCGGGCGGACAAGGTTTCGGAAGGTCAGCGTCGCGGAATCGGTGCTATCGCAGAGTGCTGCTATCTCATCTAGCGCTCCTCGCAATGCCGGAGGCTCGGTGGGATCGGATAGCAGGAACCCCTTCGGCAGGCACCTGTCGTCTTCAGCGCTGTCTGAAAAGTGTCTCGATGAGCGCGGTGGCCGATGCGGTCTTCGCCGCCGTTTCCGTGGTCGCGTCAGCGGTGGGCTGTGGCCGGCGAGGCGCACGGTGGCGGTGAACCGAGGTGCGTGTGCGGGTCCCTCCGTGCAGAAGTTCCACTCAGGTCATCGCCATGAGTGACGGGCGTAGGATTCCGTGCGCCCATCCCAGCCTCGGTTAAACGATGTCGCACCGATCGTCGAGTGGGACAGGATTACCGCCGTAGTGGGTGATTCACGACGTCAGGCAGCGATCCCACACGGAATGTCCACCGACTGGTGAGATGATGAGTCTCGGTACTTCGATGTCGCCCATGCAGTGGTCAGTTTCGGACATTGTCACGTGGTCGTTGCGTCGGCGATCTGAGCGCGACCGTTGACCGTCGGCCGCGGTAGAGCGGGTTGCGCGGCGAGCCGGCCGCATGCCCTCCGGTGGTGAGGTGTTGAGGAATCGGCTGGGGTACTAGCGGTCAACGCCTTCTCGAGGACCTCGGGCACTGCGGTAACCCCATTATCGGCGAGGAAGTGCCCCGCGCCTGTAACCACCTGCGGAGTTGCCATCAACTGGTTGGCCAGTCGATCGGTGTGGTCCGTCGGGACGTAGGGGTCGTCGTCGGAGCGGATCACTGTCAGTCGGCCGATGTGATTCGGAATGAAGCTAACATCGCAGCCTTCCCCGATGTACCCGTCCAGGTTCGGCAGCGCGGGGAGCCGCTCGAGGAATCCCGCGACCAGGATCAGCGAGCCTAGCCGCCACGGCCGCTGTAGAGCCGCCAGGTAGCGAAGGACGGTCAGGCATCCGAGGCTGTGAGCGATGATGATGGTGTCCTCGTCCGGAATGCCGATTTGCTGCGCGGCATTCAGCCAACTTCTCGGATCCGGTGCCTCCGGGAACGGAAGTGCTGGAATCAATGTGGGGATGCCAGCGGATTCGAGATGCTCGCCCAGCCAGCCGAACCAGTGGTCGGACGGAGTCGCGGCGTAACCGTGGATGATGATTGCGCGGGCCGTTGTTGGTTTCGTAGTCACGTTCGGGGACGCTAGTGGTTCACGCCAGTGTGAAGGTCAAGGCGACGAGGAGGAACAGTGCTCATCGGGGAGTTCGCGCACTGGACGGGAGTAAGCGCTCGGGCCCTGCGACACTACGAGGATCAGGGACTGCTCGGACCGGTCCGGGACACCAACGGGTACCGGCATTACGCTGCTTCAGACGTGACCGTCGTCGAGCAGATCCAGGCCATGATCACTGCTGGTCTGGGCACCAGTATGATTCGACGCTATCTGGACTGTGCCCGCACTGGTGTCCACGGCACGTCTCTGGAATTGTGCCCCGACTTGAGGTCCGAAATTGACCGCATCGCGGCACGCCTGACCCAGCAACAGGCTGCCCTTGCCGCTACCCGTCAACGCTTGGCCGAGTTGACGGGCACACAGCTCGCCACTGATGAACGGGCAGACACTCTCGGGTGAGTGCGTCGGGTTACTAGCGTGCCCCGCCCGGTGCGGGATCCCGTTCCGGGACGAGCGTCGACGCGGCCGGACATGCGCAGGGACGTCGATACGCCCCGGTGACGGTTCCGCTGCTCCCAGGGCTAGATACTTGCCCTTGTCACGGTCCCTGGCCACCGCAGCCGGGAAAGATGTCGGTGTGCGTACCGTCCATACGTCGCGGCGAGTTCGACGCGTAAGGACTCGGCTTTCGGTCCCCCATCAGCGTCCTGATCGCCGTTCCCATTCCTTGGAATATCGTCCAGCACCAGGGCCCCGAACGGACCAGTGCAGCTGGCATGGCAACCACACAGGGAGGGACGCTTTCCGCAGTGCCACCGACAGGCTCGGTCACGAGAGCGAAGAGACGAACGGCACGATCGCGATCACACACGCGGAGCGGGTAACGGCACCACCCAGTGCCGCGATCGCCGAGAGGACTGCCAGGGGGGCATGCATTTCGCGGACAAGTATTGCGCGCCCTCTCGCTGCCTCGTTTCTCTCGGTCTTCGACATTGTCATTTCGCCTCGGCCGCAGAATCGGACATGGTAGGTGGGGTACCGGCGAGGATCTCTGCACGCGCTGCAACGACCGCGTCGTCGTGTGCGGACTGTGTATCCGCATTGGGGCCCAGTGCGAGGTATTCCAGGAGAAGTCCACGATGCACCGCAACGATCCGGGCAGCGATCGACCGAGCTGCCCGAGGCGGTGCCCCCGCTCTCTCGATCGCATCGGCCATCGGGGTAAGCCACTCGTCCACGGCGGGCCGGAGAAAGCTCTCACGCAACCCTGGATCTCGCGCTGCTGTTGAATAGATTTCGAAGAACAGAGCAATTCGACGTCGCCCGGAAGGAGCCGAAGCCTCCGTCCATGCCAGGTTTAATCCTTCGGCAATGACGTCCGCAACTGCTTCAGGTTTCGATCGCTGCTCCGACTCCGCTGCGAGGCACCGGATTCGGGAAATCAACTCGCGCGACATGTCCAGGTAGGACGCACGCACCCTGGCCACCACAGCTTCGATCAACAGCTCACGGCTACCGAAATGGTGAAGAAGATTGCGAGTTGACGTTCCGAGATCTTCAGCGAGTGGGCGCAGCGTCAGGTCGAACAAGCCGTGCTCCTCGGCATATGCAGTACATCCGTCGAGCAACTCTCGGTACCTGGCGGCATCCTTGTATCGACCCATGCCGGTAATTTTATACTACGATCGGTTCATGAATCGTTCGTAGTGTAAAAAGGGGATTGACATGCACGGCCTGACGAAGAAGGAGATCCTTCGCTCCTTCGTCAACAGCTCCCAGAGCCGAATCAAGACAGTGGCCTTTCCTCCGAGCTTCGATGAGGCAGAGTGGGAGGAGTTGGACTTCTACGGATGGGTCGATCCACGCTCCCCTCAACGGGCGTATCTGGTCACCACGCACGCGTCCGGAGTGATTGGCATCGAACTCCGGAGGGCGAACTCCGAGGGTGCTCGTCCGCGCAGCGCCATGTGCAACCTCTGCCACGCAGTACATCGTCACGGCGGGACTGCTCTTTTCACCGCGCGTAAGGCCGGCGCGTCGGGAAAGGCAGGTAACAGCATAGGCACCTACCTGTGCACCGATTTCTGCTGCTCGCTCTATGCCCGGGGCCTGAAATTGTTGCCGGACAATCAACCCGAACATGCCCTCCCTACACAGACGCGTATCGCGCAGCTATGCCATCGACTCGACGGATTCGTCGCCCGCGTTCTCAATAGATAATGAATCCGGGCTCCGCACGCGTATATGGGGTGAAAGTGCTCGGCTCTCTAGACCCGGTACCCGAGCACCCAACTCCTCGCCGACCACCTCGACAAAGGTGCAGACCCACTGGCGTTCGCAAGCATCGCCGCGCCGCGACGAAACGGCCGCTGCTCACATCCATCGACCGGTGGGGCATACGCCCTTCGCCCCAACTCCGCTGCTGGCCAATCCGTCGCCGCCCTAGTCCGCGCGCACCTGACCGGGCAAGCGCCGGTACACAAGCGGCCGCCGATCAGGAGATTCACGACGCCGTCACGCGAGAACGAGCGGGTCCTGGACGTAGTTGACGTCGAGCTGGACCACAGCTAATACGAACGCGGAATCGCCGCTCGACGTGACGCCCACACCCACCTTGAGGGCGTCGCTGACATTCTCGATGGCATTGAAGGTGAAGCCGACAAGTTGCTCGCTGACCTCCTCGCCATCCTCGACAAACCTGAACTCGAAAACTGACGGTTGGTAGCCATCGTCGCATCTCCGTCACCGGTCGCGGTGGAATAGATCAGCAAGATGTAACGCCAGCCACTTAAGGAATCCGATGCAGTGCCAGAAACCGGCTCCAACAGTCAAATTCGAAAACTCAGGCTACCGACTTGGACTACCGACATTGGACGTCAGTAGCTACAAAATCAACGGTCCTTCCATCGCTCGATCTGCGAGCCTCGTCGCGAGGGCAGATTCTCAGCAATTTCGCGGGCACTTATTTTGGCTACGACACTCCGATCGGATTCGGATTCGGTTCGTACGCCATCCTCCTGCGCGTGACCATTCTTCGGCCGAGTCTCAGCCACCGACTCCTGTTGTCTCTGGGGTTATTAAGGGGGACTATCAGATATTCGGTGGATCTGGATCTGGCACATCGTTTAATTCTCACTCGGGGTGAGCCGGCCCTCGAACGTGATCGCGAATGCGTTCAGTGCTGGCTTCCACCTCATTGCCCATCGTGCTCTGCCCTTCCCGGTCGGGTCCAGGGCCCGGGTCGCGAGATACAGACACTTGAGAGCCGATTGGTCCGTTGGGAAGTGCACGCGTGCCCGGATTGCCCGCCGGTACCGGGCATTGAGGCTCTCGATGGCATTCGTCGAGCAGATGACTCGCCTGATCTCGACGTCGTAGTCGAGGAAGGGAATGAATTCCGTCCAGGCGTTCTGCCAGAGCCGGATGATCGCTGGATACCGCGAGCCCCACTTGCCGGTGAACTCGTCGAACTGCTCCCGCGCGGCAGCCTCGTTTGCAGCGGTATAGATCGGTCGTAGATCTCGTGACATCTCGTCCCAGTATCTGCGGGAGGCGTACCGAAACGTGTTGCGGAGCAGATGAATGACACATGTCTGGACAATCGTTCGATCCCACACCGCGGTGATCGCGTCCGGGAGGCCCTTCAGCCCGTCACACACCACAATGCACACATCGGCGACACCTCGATGCTAAACCGATTACCGGACAGTCCCGTTATTAATGGGTCTTACTGCGTTGGCAGGGTGTAGGCCATCGATAGTCGTCGTGCAAGCTTCTGGTCGCATCGGTTGGAAGAGATTATTTGCCAGACTCTTTCAATGAACATGGACTTTACTATTCCGAATTTGACGAACACGTCCACATCCGGCGGCCCTCCAAACGGTGCCCACATCTCAGCGAAGCGGAGTAGCTCCTCGGCCTCGTTCAAGCGCGTAGATGCGAACGCTCGGCGGTGTCGTCTTTCCTCGCGGACACGCCGGTAGTTGCGCACATCGGCTTCGATCGTCGCGCGATCGTTCGTCGATCGTGGCCCCGATGCCGTGACCTGGCTCCCGTTGTTCTCGCCTCGTGGTTGTCTTTGTGCAGAGTGATCGGACATTGCAGTCTGTGTTTCTACTCGGTGGGTGGGTTGCGCGCTAGGAATGAAATGCAATGCAATCGGGTCGGTTATGCCGCATCGTGGTGAACGTCTTCGTCGGTCGCTGCGGGTGGGGGAGAGTGCCGGCCAAGCGCACTTTGGTCCGGCACTCGCCCGGATGGGAATATGCAAGGGGGTCCGAGGGTCGCGAAACCTCGAATGACGAAGTGATCCCCTACTGGTTGGAGCCTTGTGCGGTGAGGTGTGGTGCCTTGAACGGTGTCATCGCACCTGCGTCGATTACATGTGCCGAACCGGTGATGTAGCGGCCTTCGTCGGACGCGAGGTAGACCACAGCGTTGCTGACGTCGATGGGGTCGAGGAATGGAATCGGAAGTGCATGCATGGCGGTGAGCGCATCGAGTGCGTCGGTCTGTGTGGCGTCGGGCTTGCCGCCGGCGAACATTCGGTTGTAGCGGGGATTGTCGATCATCAGCGTATTGACGTTGGTCGGGTTGATGGTGTTGACCCGGATGCGGTGGGGTGCCAGTTCGCCGGAGAGGGTTTTCATGAGGCCGTTCACGCCGTGTTTCGAGGCGGCGTAGTGTCCGACGTTGAGCTCGGCGGTCAACCCGGAGATCGAACTGATGAGGATGATCGCACCACCTCGCCCGTGCGAGAGCATGGAGGGAACGCTGGCCTTGATGGTTTTCCACACCCCGGTCAGGTTGACGTCGATCTGGTCCTGGAACTGCTCTTCGGTGAGTTCCCAGAGCGGTGCGGTGTCGTTGAGGGTGCCCGCGTTGGCGACGACGATGTCGATATCCCCGAGTACGGCAATGCCGTCGCGGATGGCCGTTTCGAGCGCAGTGAGGTCCCGGACGTCGGCGGTGTACGCGGCGATCTTTCCGCCGGCTGCTTCGACGAGGGCGACGGTGGCATCGAGGTCCTGCTCTGTACCCATCGGGTAGGGGACGGTGTCGATTTGATGGCAGAGGTCGATCGCGATGATGTTCGCGCCTTCCTCGGCCATTCGCACTGCGTGGGATCGGCCCTGTCCGCGGGCGGCGCCGGTGATCACTGCGGTTTTGCCTTCGAGTCGAGTCATGCTGCTTCTCCTGCGATTGGGGATCGAGATCATGTGCATGCAGCAGGCCACCGCGGAGACGAAGTTGTTGCGGTGGCCTGCTGCTTCAGATTGCGGTGTTACTGGTGTTGCTCGTTCTCGCGGTTCTCTCGGTACTCGTCTTGGCGTTCGTCGGTGATGTGGGTCAGCGGTGGGAAGTCGAGCCAGCCGGGTACGAAGGGGCTGGCGAGGTCGCGATCGGTGGGAACTTCGACCAGGACAGGTGCGTTGACGTCGAATGCCTTTTGGAACGTCGACTCCAGGTCGGCTGGTGATTCGACGCGGAAGGACTCGAGGCCGAAGGAGCTGCCCAGGTCCTTGAAACTCGGGCTGTAGGGGGATCCGTCGGGGCGGTTGAACTCGGTGCCGATGTGGCGATCGGTTGCGTTCTTCTGGCCTCCTCGAATGGAGATGTAGCCGGAGTTGTCCTGAACAACGAAGACGACCGGGATGTCGTGTTGGACAGCGACTCCAATTTCCTGGGCGGTCATGAGGAAGTCGCCGTCGCCGGTGATGCAGGCGACCTGACGGTCGGGTGCGGCGAGTTTGGCCCCGAGTGCGGCGGGCACCGGCCAACCCATCGATGAGAATCCGCCGGTCGTCAGGTGGGTTCGTGGTTCGTACACCGGGAAGGTCTGTTTGACCGCGCCCTGCGTGTTGCCGGATCCTGCGAGCACGATGCCGTCGCGGCCCATCACTTTCCGGAGGGCACCGAGTGGGCGTTGCAGGGTGAAGGGGTAGCGGTCGCTGTCGCGTCGGGTGGCGAGTTGCTCTTCCCAATCGGCCTTGCGTTCGGCGATCTCGGCTGCGTAGTCCGATCGGTCCGGGGTTGCGGAGGGGAGCTCGGCGACGATGGCGGCGACGGTCGGCTTCGCGTCGGCGACGATGCCTACTTCGGCGGGATAGATTTTGCCGATCTCGTGGGGATCGATGTCGATGTGAATGAGCTTGGCCGGTGGGAAGGAGAACGACCTTCCGCGGGAGTAGCTCGAGGCCGACCAGTCGGTGAATCGGCAGCCGATGGAGATGACGACGTCTGCGTTGGCGGTCAGGTAGTTGCCGTGGATTGTTCCGGTCTGTCCGACACTTCCGATGAACAATTCGTGATCTTCGGGGAACGCGCTCTTTCCGTTCCAGGTGGTCGCGACCGGGATGCGCTGGGCTTCTGCGAGGGCGAGGACCTCGTCGGTGGCGTTGGCACTGATGGTGCCGCCGCCGACGACGATCACCGGCCGCGAGGCGCCGGCGAGCAGTGTGGCGGCGCGGCTGACTGCGTCGGGGTCGGGGTACTGCAGACCGACCGGCAGGCGGCGTTCGAGATCGTGGAAGGACACCTCGGCTGTTTCGGCGTGCAGGTCCCAGGGAATTTCGATGTGGGCCGGACCCCGGCGGCCGGTCAGCATGGCGCTGAAGGCGCGGTGCATGATGAACGGCAGGTCTTCGATGGTGTTGGCTACCCAGCTGCGCTTGGAAACCGCCTCGGCGACCTGGGGGAAGCCGTTGTCCTTCTGTCGGTCCAGCTCTTGTAGTACGCCGCGGCCGCGCATGTGCCGTGGTGGGCCTCCGGTGATGACCAGGACACTGGTGGAGTCGCTGTAGGCAGTCGCGAGACCGAGGACCGTGTTGGATGCGCCGGCGCCGATCGAGGTCACTGCGGCCATCGGCTTGCCCGAGACACGGTAGTAGCCGTCGGCCAAGTGCACGGCGCTCTGCTCGTGATAGGTCTGAATGAACGGAATCTTCGATTCCTCGTCCAAGAAGGCATCCATCAGGCCCCAGATGCCGTGCCCGGGTATGCCCGCGACATACGGGACTCCGTATTGCTTCAAGATGCGGGCAACGACCTGCCCTCCATTGAGCGTAGGCATCGATCTCCCCTTCTGACTATTTCTGAACGGACCGCAGTGATCGCGGAGTGGTGTGATGGCGTTCACAGCTCAGTGTGCCAACCTCGAGCGGCGGCGATGAGACGCATATCGCGCATAAAATGAGGAGGATCTTGCACACAGTGTGGGGGCGGCGGTCCGGGGTCGTGGACCAAGGATGGAGTCATGATGGCTATGACCGTGGAGGCGTCGCTGCGGCTGGAGGTGTTCAGTCGCGTCGAGTACACGATTTATGCGGGCCAGGCGAGCCTGAATACCCCGATTCGGTGGGTGCACCCGAGTGAGGTCGTCGACATCGCTCGTTTCCTGACCGGTGGTGAGATGCTGCTGACAGCGGGGCTGGGCATTGGACACAGTCCCGAGGGGCAGCGACGGTACCTCGAGGAGATCGCCGATGCCGGTGCCGCTGTGCTGGTCATCGAACTGAGTGGGCGTGCGTTCGCGGAGATGCCGCAAGCGCTGATCGACGCGGCCCGCGAGCGAGATTTTCCCTTGGTTGGACTCGACGGTGAAGTGCCGTTCGTCGAGGTATCGGCCCAGGTCCACGAGTCGTTGGTGGATCAGCGGGTGCTGGAACTGACCGCGTACGAGCGGCTCAACGCCAAGTTCATGCAGTTGCTGCTCGGTGAACGGGACTATGTACCGTTCACCGACGCGCTCGCCGACGAGGTCGGTCACGCTGTTGTGCTCGAAGATGCCACTCGTCAGGTCATGGCCTATTCGGGTGCCAATGAGGTCGCGGACTCGATTCTGTCGAAGTGGGAACATCATTCGCGAATCGATCATGAACGGACTCGGCAATCTGGCACCGATTCCGAGCGACGAGACTGCACCCGCCGGGCAGTGGTGTTGCGTGGCGAGCGGTGGGGGTGGCTCCATGTCCTTCACGGCGACCGTCAGATCACCGGAACGCAACTTTATGCACTCGATCGCGCCACCGACGGGATAGCCATCGCCCTGCTCGGTGCGCGGGAGAGTGGAGCGAAGGCCGCGCAGCGGCAGAACGCACTGGTGAGCCGGTTGCTGTTGGGTGACATTTCGGGGGAGACGTTCGTGACCCGGGCGCTGCGACTCGGGCGTGATCTTCGCAATCGCCAGCTTGTCGTCGTCTACGTCTACAAGGAGTCGCGCCCGGGGGCTGCCGGGGAAGAGGCGATCGACGAATTGTGCCGGATTCTTCACGTTCCGGCAGTCGTCTCCGACCTCGGCGACCACACGATGGCGATTATCGGCCTGGTGGATCGGAAAACGGAAACGAAACTCGTAGACCGGCTCACCACCCTGGGGGTCAGTGCCGGGGTGAGTCAGCTCGTCGAACCGGCACAGCTGCCGCGGGCGGTCGAGCAGGCGCGCAGCGCGGTCTCGGTGGCGGCCGCGCGGCCGGACAAGGTTGTCGAGCGTTTCGACGACCTCGGTGTTCTGCGGTTGTTGGCTTCGCTGGCGAAGGGCCCTGAACTCGCGCGGTACATCGAAGATGAGCTCGGCCCGTTGCTCCAGCACGATGCAGAGGCCACGAATCCGTTGCTGCCGACGCTGCGCGCATACCTGAGCTGTGACGGCAACAAGACCCAGGCAGCGCAAACGTTGTTCGTTCAGCGCCGCACTTTGTATTACCGCCTCGAACGCATCACCGCCATACTCGGGCGCTCCCTCGACGATCCGGATGCCAGACAGGCGTTGGTGTTCGCGGTTCGGGGGCATGATTTGTTGCAACGCCAAGGCAGACCGGTCCGCGACTGAGCTTCAGGAAGACCGCTGCACACATCGTGCAGAACTGGCCCAAACCCTGCGCATTCTGACGCTCTGGGGCCGCGTCTGAGGCGAATACATTGGGTTGTAATCCACGTCACGGAAAGCGCGACCCCCAGTTTCAGGAGTTCACCATGTCCGATGTCTTCGCCGCCGGTACGTCGCCGGTCGTCACCACCGCGCCCGACACCATCGATTGCGATATCGCAATTATCGGCTCGGGGATGGGTGGAGGCACCCTGGCCTACGCCCTCCGCGATTCGGGTGCGCGCGTATTGATCATCGAGCAGGGTGATTTTCTTCCTATGGAGCGCGAGAACTGGTCCCCGCGCGCGGTGCACATGGAGGGCCGCTACAAGAATTCGGCGACCTGGCACGACAAGCAGACCGGCAAGGATTTCGTCCCGGGCAACTACCACTACGTCGGTGGCAGCACCAAGCTGTACGGTGCGACACTGCCACGCTTCCGCGAATGCGATTTCGGCGACATCGAGCACGTCGACGGGATCTCACCCGCCTGGCCGATCCGTTACGACGATCTCGAGGCCTACTACGGCGAAGCCGAGCAGATGTACTTCGTGCACAGCAACAAGGGGGAGGATCCCACCGACCCCTGGCGTTCCACCGACTACCCCTACCCGGGACTTGTCCACGAAGGAGCGACGGCGCGGCTGGTGGAAAGTGCGAAGAAACAGGGCCTGCATCCCTTCGCCGCCCCGCAAGCGCTGGATCGGCGGCCCGGAGGTAAGTGCGTACTGTGTGCGACCTGTGACTCGTTCTCCTGCATGGTCGACGCCAAGGGCGATGCCGAAATTTCGGCGGTGCGGCCGGCATTGCGGTCACCGACCGTCCGGTTGCTCACCAACGCCGAGGTCAAGCGGCTCGACACCGACAGCAGCGGACGCACCGTCACTGACGCCCGGATCGAGCACCGCGGTCGTCCGATCACCGTCCGGGCCGCGAAATTCGTGGTGGCGTGCGGCGCGGTGAACACGGCCGCTCTCCTGCTCCGATCGGCATCGACCACTCACCCCTCCGGTCTCGCGAACTCCTCGGACGAGGTCGGCCGCAACTACATGGCCCATGTGACCACCTTCTTCCTCGCGGTCGATCCGCGGAAGAAGAACGAGGCGGTCTATCAGAAGACGATCGGCATCAACGACTGGTACACCGCCGGACCGACGAACCGGTACCCCCTCGGCAACGTCCAGGGATTGGGCAAGCTGCGCGGTGAAATGGTCAAGCGTGCGCGACCGTACATTCCCTTCTCGGTGCTCGACGAAGTCACCAAATACACCCTCGACCTGTTCATCCAGAGCGAGGATCTCCCGCTGCCCGACAACCGCGTCACCGTCGATGACACCGGGAAGATCACGATCGACCGCACCGAAACGAATCTGGCCGCCCACCACGACCTGATCAAGCGGATGAAGAAGGTCGTCCGTACCGCAGGATTCCCCGTCGTACTGTCCCAAAGCCTCGGTGCCGAGGCGACCTCGCACCAATGCGGCACCGCGCGGATGGGCATCGACCCGGCCGAGAGTGTCGTCGACGCCGACCTCAAAGCCCATGACCTCGACAACCTGTGGATCGCCGACACCTCCCCCTTTCCGTCCTCGGCCGCGGTCAACCCCGCCCTCACCGCCGCAGCACTGGCGCTGCGGCTGGGGCACTCGGGCGCGCTCACGGCCTGAGACCACCGAACCCAGTCCCGGGGGCGACCCTCGCGCTTGATCGCCGCGCTTCACATCCACCGAGCCTCGGCGCGGCCGCCGATGGGCGCCCGCCGGAACTGACTTATGTCGAGTGATCGACAGCACGAGGAGAGAATCCGATGACGAGCACCACCGCCCCGACCGATCCGAGGCTTGCCCCGCTGTTCGAGCCGATCATGTTGGGCCACGTCGAAATCCGCAACCGCGTCGTGATGACCGGACACGGCACCGGAATGGCGAAAGATTTCCTGCCCTCCGATCAGCACGTGGCGTACTACCGCGAACGGGCCATCGGCGGCGCCGGGCTGATCGGTATGGCGTTCCCTCAGATCCATCCCACCTCACAGGACGTCCCCGGTGAGCCGCATTCCTACAATCCGGCGATCGTCCCGGGCCTGCGGAAGATCACCGATGCCGTGCACGAGCATGGAGCACGGATCGTGATGCAGCTCGGACACGGTGGCCGACAAGGTCATTCGACGTTCACCGAGCGGGCACTATGGGCCCCCTCGAACACCCCGTGCCCGTTCAACCTCGAGATGCCCAAAGAGATGGAACACGAGGACATCGACGAGATCGTCGAAGCCCACGCCATCGGGGCCCGGCACGCCAAGCAGGGCGGCATGGACGGGGTCGAAATCCACTCGGGCTACGGCGGTTACCTGCTCGCCTCGTTCCTCTCCGCCTTCTCCAATCACCGCACCGACGAGTACGGCGGCAGCCTCGACAACCGCATGCGCATCCTGTTGCGGGTCATCGACGCCGTGCGTGAGGAGGTGGGACCGGACTACCTGGTCGGGATGAACCTGCAAGGACACGATTTCAGCCCAGGCGGACTCGAGGTCTCCGATGCGCAGCAGATCGCCCGAGCGTGCGTTACCACCGGCAAGATCGACTACCTCTGCGTGAAGGCCGCCACCTACAACGAGGCCCACCAGAACGTGCCCGATATGCAACACCCGAAGAGGATCTGGGAAGGACTCGCTGCGGCGGTGCGCTCGGTCGTCGACGTACCGGTGATCGCGGTGGGACGAATCAACGAACCCCTCGATGCTGCCGAGGTGCTGTCGCTGGGTCATGCGGACATGGTCGCGATGACACGCCAGCAGATCGCCGATCCCGAAACGGTCAACAAGATACGTGAGGGGCGCGTCGAGGAGATCCGCCGTTGCATCGGCTGTAATCAGGGCTGCATCGATCGCCTGTTCGCTGTGACTCATTCTTCGTGTGTGCACAACCCGGCGGCGGGATACGAACAGGAACTGGGGATTGGCACCCTCCTGCAGGCCACCTTCCGCCGACGAGTCGTCGTCGTCGGAGCGGGACCGGCGGGAATGAAAGCCGCCGAAACCAGCGCCCGTCAGGGTCACGACGTCATTTTGATCGAACGCCGCCCCCGCACCGGAGGTCAGCTGCGCCTGGCAGCGCAGATCAAGGGCCGCGGCGAGATCGGGCAGGTGATCGATCACCTCGATGTGATGATCGCCAAGTACGGAGTCGATCTCCGACTCGGCTGGGATCCCACCGCCGAGGACGTGCTGGCACTGCATCCCGACCACATCATCGTCGCGACAGGGTCAGCCCCCAGCCACGACATCGTCGGCAACCTGGCACAGGGCATCACGCACACCCCTGGACTCGACCAGGAGCACGTCCTGTCGGTATGGGAGGTGCTCGAGGACGGCGCTGCGGTGGGTCAGAAGGTCGCTGTCATCGATGACGGCGAAGGCGGGTGGAAGGGAATCGGGCTGGCATTGCAACTCGACGAGCAGGGCCATGACGTCGAATTCGTGACGCCGCTGCCGTATGTCGGATCGAAGTTGGGTCCCTTCAGCGCCAACCTTGCCGTTCCCCGGATCCACCGTTCCGGCATCGTCACTCATCCGTTCACGTCGCTGCTGGAAGTGAACGGCCCGGAGCTGACCCTGACGGAGAAGGGGACACCGCAAACGCTGCGCGACGTCGACACGGTAGTGCTCGCCGGATGGCATCGACCCGTCACCGACCTGTACTTCGCCCTGAAAAACCAGGGGGTCACCGTCGAACGCATCGGCGATGCCATCGCGAGCCGCACGATGCTCGAAGCCGTCCACGAGGGCGAGCGGGAAGCACGTCGAGTACCAGCCACGCGTTGACACGTCCGTTCAACGCAGCAACGGGGTCGCCGGCCAACACAGGCACGAGTGCTCCGGAGTATCCACGCCGGCGGGCGCCGACTGTTACCGCAACGCCGAAATCCTGCAGGCGTTCGGTGACGCCGATCGAATCGAATCGACCTGTCCGGTCCACCCGGGAAAGTGAGTTGTGTGACTATCACTGTTGCCCCGCACACCGGGCGACGCCGCGAGCGGATCGCGGTGTTCGGCCTGTTCGGTCTCTACGGAATAGTCATCGCCACCTGGGCGGTGCACATTCCCACAGTGCAGGCCCGCACCGGTATATCGAATGCCATGTTGGGTTCGATGCTGCTCGTGCTGGGCCTGGGCGCGATCGGCGGAATGCAATGCGCTGCACCACTGACCGAAAGACTCGGTAGCGGACGTGTGGCAGTTGCGGCAGCATCGATCATGTCGGCAGCCCTCGTCGTCCCACTTCTCGCTACCAGCGTGGTGTCACTGGTGGCCGGGCTGTTGATCCTCGGCGCGGCAATGGGTGTGCTGGACGTGTCGATGAACGCTAGGGCGGTGGTCGTCGAACGCCGATACGAGCGGCCCATCATGTCCGCGTTCCATGCTGTCTTCTCGGTGGGAAGCGTGGCCGGATCGCTGATCGGAGTCGTGCTTCTTGCGCTGAGTTGGACGATGCCGGCCACCGTCGTGGCAGTGGAAATGTTGTGTGCTGTCCTCGTGGGCGGCGTCGCCCGCACCCTGGCGCGATCTCGGACCACGACCGACCGCGCGACTCCTGGTCCTCGACCTGGTGGGGGTAGCAATATGCGGCGCGACACCGCGTCGCCGGCAGTCCGGCCCCACCGCCGGGTGGTGATGTTGGGCCTGCTCGCGTTCTTGTTGCTGCTCTCGGAAGGGGTGGCGATGGACTGGAGCAGTGTGCATGCGCAGGACTATTTCGGGGTCTCCGAATCGGTGGGAGGGCTCGCTTTCGCTGCGTTCGTGGCGGCAATGACGATCGGGCGATTCACCGCAGACGCGGTGGCAAATAAACAAGGGCCCGTGTGGGTTCTGCGAACGGGATGCGTGATCGCCTTCGCCGGAATGGCGTTGGTGTTTCTTTCCTCCGCCCTGCCTCTGACGATGCTCGGTTGGGCAGTGTTCGGGATCGGGCTCTCCGGTTGCATTCCCCAAGTCTTCACCGCGGCAGGTAATCTCCCCGGTGCGTCCGCGGCGGACCTGTCGCGGGTAGTCGGTTTGGGATACGTGGCCATGCTGGCCGGCCCCGCGGCGATCGGCTGGCTGACATCAGTGACCGCGCTGCACGCCACACTGATCCTCCCACTGTGCGCTGTCGTAATCTGCGCTGCCGCCGCGAGCAGCGTTCGGCGCAACGGGACACAGTCCGAATCGTCAACACTGTGAACCCAACCGGTCAGTTCTTGCACATGATGAGTCTGTGGTGCGAGGCGCGCAGCGATGAGACTGAAATCACGTCAGCCCGAGAGTTCGGACGATCGACGTCAACTGTGCAAGTCAAGTCCACTACCTAAGGGGAGATTCATCGTGTCGGTCATTCTGAAGGCGCCGACCACCGACGCCGGTACGCCCAACAAAAGCAACCCGCAGGTGGTCGACACCGTCGCCCGCGTCCTCGACGACATCCGCGCCAACGGTGACGCGGCAGTTCGTCGATACTCCGAACAATTCGACCAGTGGAGTCCGGAATCGTTCCGATTGGGCCCGGACACCGTAGCGAAGATTGTCTCCGACCTGCCGACCACAGTCATCGACGACCTGACCTTCGTGCAGAAGCAGGTTCGCCAGTTCGCCCAGGTCCAGCGCGATTCGCTTCTCGACGTGGAAGTCGAGACGCTGCCGGGTGTCTTCCTCGGCCACAAGAACGTGCCGATCACTGCATCCGGTGCCTACGTCCCGGGCGGCCGGTACCCGCTGACCGCATCAGCGCACATGACCGTTGTCACCGCCAAAGTCGCCGGCGTCGAACGAGTGGCCGCCACCACCCCTCCGAACATGGGAAGTGCCCCGGCCATCAGCGTCGCCGCAATGCACCTGGCGGGTGCCGACGAAATCTACGTCCTAGGCGGAGTTCAAGCGATCGGTGCGCTCGCGCTAGGCACCGAGACAGTGGCGCCTGTCAATCTACTGACCGGTCCGGGCAACGCCTACGTCGCAGAGGCGAAGCGTCAACTGTTCGGCGAAGTAGGGATCGACCTGTTTGCCGGTCCCACCGAGGTCCTCATCGTCGCAGATCACACCGCTGATCCCTTCGTCGTTGCAGCGGACCTCCTCAGCCAGGCCGAGCACGGACCGGATTCACCGGTCGTGCTGATCACGACCTCCGAAGAAGTCGGCCGCCGCACGATCATCGAGGTCGAGCGGCAGTTGGAGAACCTGCCCACTCACGCGATCGCTTCCGTGTCCTGGGCGAATCACGGTGAAGTGCATCTGGTTGAGTCCATCGAAGCTGCCTTCGCGCTGGCCGACACGTTCGCCAGCGAGCACGTGCAGATTTTGACCGCCGAGCCTCGCCGGGCGCTCGACGAGATGCGCGACTACGGTGCCCTGTTCCTCGGTGAGCGGACCTGTGTGTCATTCGGCGACAAGGCAATCGGAACCAACCATGTCCTGCCGACGCTCGGAGCCGCGCGATACACCGGCGGTCTGTGGGTGGGTAAGTTCCTCAAGACCGTCACCTATCAAGAGATCGCGAGCGACGAATCCAGTGCGGAACTGGGACGGCTCTGTGGGCGCGCTGCCCGACTCGAGAACTTCGAAGGGCATGCCCGTTCGGCCGATGTCCGCGCCGCGAAGTACGGCCGAGACTCTCTGCCCTGGACCGACCACGAGTTCGACGATTCCCCGGTCGTATCCGTTTCCACGCAACGCTAGCTGACCGGACCACAGCCACGGCGGCCTGCGGCGGACAGCTCCCGCAGGCCGCCGTCCCCCACTGATGTCCGGAAGGCGGTGAAGGACATGCTGAGCTCTGAAACGTCGAGTAAAGCGCGAGCATTGGGGGCGGTCGTGCTCAGCGGCACCTCGTTTCAGGTGGGCGCCGCTTTCGGAGCGCTGCTGTTTCCTGCGGTGGGAGCTACAGGTGTGGTTGCTCTCCGGATGCTGATCGCCGCACCCACACTTCTGCTGATCGGTCGACCCCGATTCGCCCGGTTCACCCGACCCGAATTTCTGATCATCGGTTGCCTCGGGACGGCCATGGCCACCATGAGCCTGGCATTGTTCGCGGCCGTCGACCGTGTCGGCCTGGGCGTTGCTGTGACCATCGAGTTCCTCGGCCCCCTGACAGTGTCCCTGCTGTCGTCGAAACGGATTGTCGATGCGGTCTGCGCGGTGGGTGCGGCGGCGGCGGTGGTGCTGCTCACCGGGTTCAGCGGCAACTCAGACCCCCTCGGGTTGGTGCTGGCATTCCTGGCCGCAGCCATGTGGGGTTCATCGATCGTGCTCAACGCCCGCCTCAGCGTGGCACTGCCCGGAACGCAGGGAACCGCAGCAGCCATGGCGGTGGCCGCGCTGTGGTGCATTCCCATCGGAGCAGTATCGGCGGGCAGCGCCCTGCTCGACTGGAAAATTCTGTTGATCGGCGTCGGGGCGGCAGTACTTGCGTCGGTGATACCCCCGCTGCTCGAGCTCTTCGCGATCCGCCGACTGACACGCGCGACGTACGGGACCGTGATGGCGCTGTACCCGGCCATAGCGGCGCTCGCCGGCCTGATCGTGCTCGGGGAGAGGTTGGGAGGAACCCAATGGGTGGCGGTAGCGCTCATCTGCACCAGCAGCGCCGCCGCGACACTCTCCGCAGCGAACAGCCCACACCACAACACCAACCACCCCCGCGGCGCCGACACCGTGCGTGGTGAACCCACCAGCGACGGCACACACCCACACCCGCCCATCATGTGCAAAGACCCGGCGACCCGGTGCACCGCTTGTGTCTGCGCGTCGGAAGCGGCGAAACCTACAGTCAATACGGTATCGGCCGCGTCGCGGCCAACCGATCGGTCCGAGAAGGAGTACGCAGATGGGTGAGCCGAACTCGCCGAAGGTTCCCACGCTGAGGTCCGTCGACCATGTGGCCTTCACAGTCCCGAACTTGGACCAGGCGGTGGCATTCTTCGTCGACCACTTCGGTGGCGAGTTCATCTTCACCGACGGGCCGTTCCTCGACAACGAGTCCGACGGCATGACTCGACGCCTCAACGTGGATCCGCGCGCGCAGTGCACCATCGCGATGCTGCGGCTCGGACAGCACCTCAATCTTGAACTGTTCGAGTACTCGGCACCCGACCAGTCGACGGAACTGCCCCGAAACAGCGACCTCGGCGGCCACCACCTGGCCTTCTACGTCGACGACATCGACGCCGCCTACGACTACGTGCGGGCGATCCCTGATGTGGAGGTGATGGAGGGGCCGAACGGCGTCTCCGAGACCGCACCCGTTGCCGGCCAGCGATGGTTCTACTTCCGGACACCGTGGGGCATGCAAATGGAATTGACGACCTGTGCAACCCCTGGGTTCTACCGGGGACTGCCCGGTCAGGCCATGGCCGGCCCGAGCGAGACGTGGCGATGACGGCCCAGGCGCCGACGGTGCACACCCGTCTCGAGCATGATTCGTTGGGATCGAAAGCTGTTCCAGCCGAGGCATATTACGGCATTCACACCGTCCGCGCTGTGGAGAACTTCGCGGTCAGCGGGGTTCCGATTTCCTTCCATCCCGACTTCGTCGACGCGCTGGTGGTGGTGAAGCAGGCCGCGGTGGTGGCCAACCACCAACTCGGCCTCATCAGTGCCGAACGTACCCAGGCCATTATCGCCGCGTGCGAAGAGATCCGCGACGGATCGCTACACGAGCACTTCGTCGTCGACGCCATCCAAGGTGGGGCCGGCACCTCCACCAACATGAATACCAACGAAGTCATCGCCAACCGCGGACTCGAACTGATGGGGTATCAGCGCGGCGACTATGCGCAGCTGCACCCGCTCGACCACGTCAATCTCGGGCAGAGCACCAATGATGCCTATCCCACCGCTATCAAGATCGCGCTGCGAGCACAGATCGAGCGCCTGCATTCGACGATGCTCACACTCTCGGCCGCCTTCGACAGCAAAGCCATCGAATTCCGGGACGTTCTGAAGATGGGCCGCACCCAACTGCAGGACGCCGTCCCGATGACCCTGGGACAAGAATTCGGCGCATACGCGGTGATGGTCGCCGAAGACGCCGACCGTCTCCTTGAGGCCGGCCGATTGATAGCCGAGATCAACCTCGGTGGCACCGCTATCGGCACCGGCCTGAACACCCACCCGCGCTACGCCGAGCTGGCCTGCAGCGCACTGGTCGACCTCACCGGCCTACCGCTGAGCACTGCGTCGGATCTGGTGGAGGCGACGCAGGACGTGGGATCGTTCGTGCAGGTATCCGGAGTCCTCAAACGAACAGCTGTCAAACTGTCGAAGATTTGCAACGATCTCAGACTGCTCTCTTCCGGGCCGCGATCGGGATTCAACGAGATCAATCTTCCGGCGATGCAGGCCGGCTCGAGCATCATGCCGGGCAAGGTGAATCCGGTGATTCCGGAGGTAGTCAATCAGGTCGCCTTCGAAGTGGTCGGCAATGATGTCACCATCACGATGGCGGCCGAGGCCGGACAGCTCCAGCTCAACGCCTTCGAACCGATCATTGCGCACAGTTTGTTCAAGTCGCTGACACACCTCGACGCGGCATGTGCAACCCTGATCGACCGATGCGTCGTCGGAATCACCGCCAACGCGGACCGACTCTACGATTCGGTGACGAATTCGATCGGGGTGATCACCGCGCTGGCCCCTTACCTCGGGTACGCCGAGTCAGCACGCATCGCCAAGATTGCCCTACAGGCAGGGCGCTCGATTCCCGACGTCGTCCTCGACGAGGGTGCGATGTCGGCGGATCAACTTGCCGAACTACTTCGCCCCGAAGTCCTCGCCCACCCCCATGACCCACTCGCGATCGGCTCATCCGGCCGACGACTGTCACCGATTGGAGAGCACTGATGACCAAGGTTCTGTATCTGTACGGCGGCTGGCCGGGACACCATCCGTACGCCATGGCCGACTGGACGCGCGAGCTGATCAACGAACTCGGCTACGGCCTCGAGGAAAGCCAGGACATTTTCACCCTCGACCGTGACCTCACCGGCTACGACCTGATTCTGCTCGGCTGGAACAACGCGCTGACCACCGACGACCTCACTGACTCGCAAGAAGACCACCTGTTGGGCGCGGTCGAAGCGGGCACCGGTGTTGCGGCGTGGCACGGTGCGGCAGCTGCATTTCGGTCCAGTCTTCGCTACCACCTGATGCTTGGCGGGGACTTCCTCGCCCATCCCGCGGGTGAGGGCTTCCCTCAACCGTACGAGGTGAACATCATCGACCGTGATCACGAGGTCTCGCGTGGGGTGAACAACTTCCCGGTCGCCTCAGAGCAGTACTACATGCACGTGGACCCCAACAACACCGTGCTCGCCGAAACCACCTTCTCCGGTGAACATTTCCACTGGCTCGAGGGGCGGCGGAGTCCCGTGGCCTGGGTGCGGCAGTGGGGGCTCGGTCGAGTGTTCTACCACTCCATCGGACATGTCCCGGATGACCTCGCGGGCGCGGACGCGCGCCGGTTGACCAAACAGGGAATCGAGTGGGCGACGCGCACGTAGCCCAACGCAACGACCTCGAAAATACCGATCGGCGGGGCCCCGATGATGAGCAACCACGGTGCCTGCGCGGACACGGGGGCGGCCCGGTGGCCCGGTGGCCCGACGCCGCAGCATCGGCCCTCCTCCGTGCTCGCCCGCCGGTTCTGTGTGCCGCCAGAACGAATTTTCCTTCTGTGCAGGCGCTCCCGGTCCGACCGCACTGTCGGGTTCGAACCGCGACGAGATGTCAGGCTCGATCCGGGCGCGATGTGGCTAGTGGGCGTCTGCAGGGCGGGCGGAGTACGCCTGCATCATCTCGATGACCAGCGCATGATCTTGGTCCTCCTCGAGTCCGGACACTCCGACAGCCCCGATGAGAGAGCCGCGGACCCGTAGCGGTACCGCACCTCCCGCCAGGGCATACGTTTCACGCGGGTAGCCGGATGCGGTGTGGTACTCGATGCCAGTTGCTCGATATCGGCAACTGAGCGCATACGAGGAGCAATCATGCTTGGCGACAACGGCGAACTTGCGTTGCAACCAGTCGTCGTTGGTTGCCGAGGATCCGGCCAGCGCGGCGTGGAAGACACGTTGTTGCCCGAACATCACTGCGATGGCGATCGGCAAGCCGCGCTCACGGGCCATGGTCACCATTCTGGCGCCCAGTTCCCACGCATGGTCATAACCGAAGCGGTCGAAGGAGATGCTGTCCTCCTCCTGCCTGATGCGCTCGGACAGGCTGGCCCAGTAACTCTGCCGCTCGTCGTAGTCGGGATTGTTCACGTGAACTCCTGTGGCTGAGTCGAATCGCCGTATTGCGGGGTGGGGGCGTCCTCGCGGATGAGTCCCTCCGCACGCAGATCTGCCCAGAGTTCCTCGGCAATGACCGTCTCGAAGAGATCGGCGTTCCTTTGCTGCTGGTCAAGGGTGCGAGCACCGATGCAGATGCTGGTCACAGCTGGGTGAGCGTAGGCGAATTGCAGGGCGGCAGCAGGAAGGGGAACGTTGTGATTTCCACAGATCTTCTCCAGAGCGGCGGCCTTGGCCAGGATCGATCGGGGCGCTGTCGTGTAGTTGAACTTGGCGCCGTCGACCGGGCCGGTCGCCAGGATGCCGCTGTTGTAGACCCCGCCGAGCACCACCCCGACACCTCGCTCTTCACACGAAGGGAGAAGCTCGTCGAGCGGATCCTGCTCGAGTAAGGTGTACCGGCCCGCGAGAAGAAAGCAGTCTGCATCGGTGTTCTTCAGCGCAGCAGCGCAGACGGCGGTTTCATTGACGCCGAAGCCGATGGCCTTGACAACACCCTGATCGCGTAGCGCTTCGAGTGCGGGATACGCCGAATTCATGGCCTGCTTGAACACTGCTGGTTGCTCGTCGCCGTGTGTGAACCGATCGCAGTCGTGAATGAACAGCAGGTCGAAGTGATCGGTGAACATCCGTTGCATACTCTGCTCGACGCTGCGCATCACACCGTCGTAGCTGTAGTCGAATTCTGCCTCGAATGGGGACGGGTCGATGTACGAGGCGTCCGTTGCCAGACCGTTGGCCCACGGACCGACCAATCTGCCGACCTTGGTCGAGAGAACGTACTCCTCGCGCGGACGCCGGCGAAGACTGTGACCGAGGCGGTACTCGCTCAATCCGCGGCCGTAGTGCGGTGCGGTGTCGAAGAATCGCGTTCCCAGATCCCATGCCTGATTGATCATTGCAGCCGCGGCGACATCGGTGAACGGCCTCAGGAAGTTCCCTATCGGCGCGCCACCGAAGCCCATCGCGCTGAGCTCGAGCCCCGAGCGACCGAGGGACTTCGTGTCGTTGATTGTCATGGCGACCCCACTTCCTCGTACCAGAAGGCACCCAGCCGAACGGAACAATCCGGTGGACCGAGCGCGCTGAACGTCTAGGTGCACTCGGTGCCGCGATACGGCGAAGGGTGTAGGTCTCCTACGTTAACCAACAATCGAACGGCCCCGAAGCCACAAACTGCGCAATCTCACGCCTGGAAACTGCCCACTATGGCGAGCGGTGACAGGTGCGTGGTGGATGCGCCACCCAGCGCGCCCCGGGGTACAGATGGTGCAAGTCCGCAGGTGCACAGTGCACGGTTTGCGTCTGCAGCCACCGGTGGTGGTCACGCACACTTCATATGTGGCAGCCGTCACAGTCAGGCTAGGGCTCTCGTATCGGTCAGCGATCAGTCGATCGACCGGGCGGGACCTACACCGCGGCATTGCATGGTGAGCACAGCATGCCGACTGTCGAGCGCTGGACGTCTTGTCGATCTATCTGTGACCCACCTGGAGGAGAAGGATGTCAACCTCAAGTCAACCGAGCAAGCGGATATCCGCTGACGACGCACATCTACGCGTTCTCGGCTACGAAGAGAACTTCGACCGCAAAATCGGCATGTGGTCGAACTTCGCGTTGGGGTTCTTGTACCTCTCGCCGCTGGTCGCCGTGCTGTCGATGTTCACCCAGGCCCTGACCACTGCCGGCCCACCCTCGATTCTCTGGATCGTCATCGCCGCTGGCGGCCAACTCCTGGTGGCCATGGTGTTCGGCGAAATAGTCTCGCAGTTCCCGATTGCGGGCGGCCTCTATCAATGGGCCAGACGCCTGTGGAACGGCCAATACGCCTGGATCCTGTCCTGGATCTACATTTCCGGCGTCATCGTCGGCTGCACAACCACCGCAATGTTCAGTGCCGACTTCATTCTGCCCATCTTCACCAGCGACACCAATGTTGCGTCCACACCTATGCAGAAGCTGGTCATCGCTACCATCGTCGTCCTGGTCGCATTGGTGCTGAACGCCACCGGAAGTAAGACCCTGGCCACCATCGCCAAGATCGGCCTCGCCGCAGAACTGGCCGGCATCATCCTGGTGGGCCTGTTCCTGCTGATATTCCACCGCGAGAACTCATTCTCGGTTCTCTTCGACACGATGGGCGCAGGCGGGGACGGTAGCTATCTCAGTGCTTTCGTCACCGCGGCGATCATCGGACTGGTCCTGTTCTACGGGTTCGAGGCATGCGGTGAGGTCGCGGAGGAGACCCCCAACCCTGGCCGTTCCATCCCGCGCTCGATGATGCTCACCGTGGTCCTCGGCGGAGCTGCCGCACTCTTCGCGTTCATCGGATACATTCTGGCAGCGCCGAATCTGCAGGGGATCGTGGACGGCGACGTCGCCAACCCCATCGCCGCGATCTTGGACGACACCCTCGGCACCGCCGGAACCAAAATCTTCCTCATCGTCGCCCTGACCTCCTTCCTGGCTTGCGTAATGGGTCAGCAGGCCGCCGGAAGCCGACTGATCTTCTCCTTCGCCCGAGACGACATGTTCCCCGGAAGCCGGATCTTCAAGAAGATCTCCACCCGCAAGGTCCCCCTCAACGCCGCCTACGCTGTTGCCGGACTGCCGATCGTGCTGTTCTTCCTGCTCTATTTCCTCCCCGGCGCGCTGTTCCGCGTCGCCGCGTTCCAGATGCTCGCCGGCTACTTCGCCTTCCAGATGGTCGTGCTGGCGTCGCTGCGGGCCCGCGCCAAGGGCTGGCAGCCGGGTGGACGATGGACCCTCGGCAAATGGGGGTGGCCGGTATCGATCGGTGCGCTCATCTACGGTGTGCTCTCGATGATCCTGCTCGCTCGCCCGAACGGCGACACCAGCCTGCCATTCTACGATCGCTGGATCGCCCTGATCGGCTTCCTCATCGTGGCAGTAACCGGCCTTGTATACATGTATGTGGCGAAGCCGTACCAGCGGTCGACTGCTCCCGAAGGCGACGCCATCGAGGTCGCGAACACACTCCGAGAGCACCGCGCAAACAACGACAACCACGACATCACCGACGATGCGCCGGTCGGCGGAACCCTCGTCTGACGGTCCTCACCTGACTCTCCACACACCGCAGGTTCGCCGCACCGGTGACGACATCGGTCCGGCGAACCCGCGGAGCACTACCACCCTCTTGCACAATCTCTCGGAAAGAATGGACCTGACATGGGAAAGCTGGACGGCAAAGTCGCCTTCATCACCGGAGTCGCTCGCGGACAGGGACGGTCACACGCCCTCACGCTGGCCCGCGAAGGCGCGAATATCATCGGACTCGATTACTGCCGCAAACCCGCATCAACTCAATACGACGGGGCCACACCCGAGGACCTCGAAGAGACGATCCGGCTGGTCAAGGAGACTGGCGCCCAGATCGTCGCTGGCGAAGCCGATGTTCGCGACCTCGAACAGGTTCGAGCGGTCTTCACCCAGGGCATCGAACAATTCGGGCGAGTAGACATCGTTCTCCCCAACGCCGGAATCTGCGCGGGCGGATTGAGTTGGGAAATCACCGAAGACGCATGGCGAGAAATGCTCGACATCAACCTCACCGGCGTGTGGCACACCGTCAAGGTCGCCACCCCGACGATGATCGAACAGGGTGACGGTGGATCGATCATCTTCACCGGCTCCACCGAAGCACTCAAAGGCTCGGCCAACATCTCGTCGTACTCGGCCTCCAAACACGGCGTCACCGGACTGATGACCTCGATGGCACGTGAATTGGGTCAGTACAACATTCGAGTCAACTCGGTGAATCCGACCTGCGTCGACACCCACATGATCAACAACCCCTTCGTGTACGGGCTTTTTCGGCCGGACGTCGAGAATCCGCAACGCGCGGACGTCGTGGAGTCGTTCACCCAAACCCACGTTCTACCGATCCCGTGGCTCGAGATCCAGGAGGTCAGCGACGCCATTCTGTACCTGGTTTCCGATTCGGGACGCAGCATCACGGCCGCTGCGATTCCGCTCGACGCGGGATTTCTCATCGGGCAGTAGGCGAGAGGCGGCCACCAACCGAGCGCCGATCCGAGTGGACCATCGACAGAGGGGCCCCCGGTGACAAGGTCCTGGCGGTGGCCTCGTCGGCGTCACGGTTGGGCGAGTGCTCTCGCGCTGGTCGAACACGAAACTGGCCGCCGGCCTGGTCAGGGTCACCGCAGCGCCGCGCACCGGCGAGGGCCGATCACGATGATCCGGGCGCCAACGCGGACCACGGTCGGCCGCTACCGCGACCGTCGCGCTTCCGGAGGGTGGTTTATGCTCTCCGGACACCACCAGCGAGGCCCGCGACCACGGGCGGTCCCGGGCCAGGAAGGGAACCTCTTCGGCCAGCCATTGGTCGAGGAACTCTTCGGAGTTGCCATCGGCGGATTCCCGGACCAGCACCCGCCGACGTGCCTGGGTGGTGCTCGAGTGCACCCATATCGTGGCATCGAGCCACGGGGTCAGGGTGCGGTGAGCGGCGCCGACACCCTCGATGATCACAACGCGAGCGGATCGCGGCACCTCGATGGACCCTGCTCGGCCGCGTTCGGTCCAGGCAGGCGGTCGATACGACACCGGTGGGCCGTGGCGGCGTAGGGGTTGCACGATCCCACCGATCAGGAGGTCGTGCCAGTCGAAGAAGGAGTGATGCCACGCCAAATCGTCGGTGTGTATCACCGAGACATCATCGGCCGTCGCCACCAACCGGTCGGCGATCGTGGTTTTACCCGCGCCGCTACGGCCATCGAGGCCAATGATGACGATCCCGGTGTTCCCACGTTCTGCGACCAGTCGGGCGAGGACTTCCGCGGCCGGCCGAATAACCCAGCGGTGTACTTTCGGCTCATCATCATCGTCGGAGGTCGCCACCGGTCGAGAGTAGCGAATCAACAGCAACGCCCATTTTCTCCACGGTTGTCGCTCGATCAGCAGCACACGCGCGGCAACTACCACTCTGTCTTTCGGACCGCATTCCGATCCGGACTGACTGTGGGGCACTGGTATCGATGGGGAGTGTCTATCGCTCAACTCCGGTCGCCAGCCCAACGCCGCACCGATCAGGCAAGCGCCCATCGGGCGGGCCCGAACTCGTCGACAACGGACATATCAAGCGACTCGCGCTTCGTGTCCCGGGCTTGATTCCGGCCGTCTGAACTGCGCTCAGAAACCGAGATCGCGGCCGATCAGTTCCTTCATGACCTCGTTGGAACCGGCCCAGATCTTGGTGACACGCGCATCCATCCACGCGCGGGCGGCGCGGTATTCCGTCATGAAGCCGTATCCCCCATGGAGCTGGACACAATGGTCGAGGACCTCGTTCTGCACCTGTGCAGTCCACCACTTCGCCTTGGCCGCGTCCACGGCAGTCAGCTCACCGGCGGCATGAGCGGCCACACAGTTGTCGACGAAAGCCTGGGTCACCTCGACGCGCGTCACCAGATCGGCAAGAAGGAACTTGTTCCACTGCAACGATCCGATGGACTGACCGAACGCCTTGCGCTCCTTGGCGTACTGGATCGTCTCCTTGAGGATCGGCGCGGCATGTGCGATGTTGGAGACGGCGGCGCCGACGCGTTCCTGGGGAAGCATCTCCATCATGTGGATGAAGCCGCGGTCGATTTTGCCGATGATGTTGGGGGACGGCACCCGAACGTTCTCGAAGAACAGTTCCGCCGTTTCGCCCTAAGGGGGACGGCGCAGGACCCAGCGGCGACCTTGTGCGTCGACGATCTGGAAGGTCAGCGTCCCAGCCGCGTCGAATGGAATTGTGGTGAACGTGTACTCCGACCGATCCGGTCAGCCGTCGGTAAACGGGAGTGAGCTCTCAATCGGGTTCTCGATCCGATTCGTCGTTGCATGATGAACCCGTGAACGAGGGCGTTTTCCTGGAGTTGCTGGCGAGGGGTGCCGATGCCTCGGCGTTCGAAGAGCAGGTGCGCCTCGCGGCGGAGTCCGGAGCCGGTCCGGAGCGCCTCGCAGAGCTTGAACGTCTGCGTGGACTGGCACTACGGACCACCGCCGTGCTCGAACGTCATGAGCGTCGAGAGTCGGAGTTGGCCGTCCTCTTCGAGACGGCTCAGGATCTCACTCGCATCGGTGACGTCGATCGCCTGTTGCATGCCGTTGTCCGGCGGGCCCGCCGCATCCTGGCGGCCGACGTGGCCTACATCGCGTTGATCGATCGGGATCGACGCGACACCTACATGAGGGTCACCGACGGTATGGCTTCGACTCCCATCCGCACCACCCGCCTGCCGATCGGGATCGGTCTCGGTGGGCTCGTGGCGCAGGACGGAGTGCCCTATGCCACGAGCAATTTCTTCGAGGACGACAGGTTCTCGCACACCGAAAACGTCGATCACGCAGTGCGTTCCGAACACATCGTGGCGATCGTCGGCGTGCCGCTATCGGTAGAATCAGATGTCGTCGGAGTCCTCTACGCCGCCGATCGGCATCCGCGTGAGTACCAGCCCGAAGACATTGCTCTGCTGTCGTCTCTGGCTGCACTGTCGGCGGTCGCACTCGACGCGGCGAACGCGCTCGAAGAGGCCCGGCGCGCGGCCACCGAGCTGGCCGCCTCGCACGCTGTTGCAGACGAACGAGCCCGTACCCTCGAGTCCATTTCCGAGGCACACCGCCGGATGATGCAGACCGTCCTCGAAGGCGGAGGAGTGGACGACGTCGCGGCCGCAATCGCCGAAATTCTCGACGGGGACGTCGCGGTCCTCGACGCCGAGGGGTTGACAATGTGGTCCTCCCGCAGCGCCACGCCGGACTTCACGCCGGCGCAGGCAGACGAGTCCGCCGTCGACGGTGACGGGCAGCCGTGGTCGGGGGTGACCGTGGCAGCGCGCGGTGTTCCGTTGGTACGGGTCCTCGTCGATCGTGCCGAACTCGACGCCGTCGAGCACGGCGTACTCGAGCGCGGAGCTACTGCCCTCGCCCTCGTGCTCGTCCTCGGCCGGATGGCTCTCGACGAAGAGGCGCGATCGCGCGAAGAACTGGTGGTGGACCTCCTCGCAGGGGTGCCGATGGATCGACTCGCCCTTCGGCGCCGCTCAGAACGATCCGGGCTGATGTGGGGGCCATCCAACATCGTTCTGGTCGTGCGATCCCGAGACGACGAACGGAAACGAATTCGGGCAGCGGTCGCGCGGTGGGCACCGGCGGGATCTGTGGTCGCGGAGTATCTGCAATCGACTCTCGTCCTACTGGAGGGCCGGGACGCCGGTCGCGCGGCCAAGGCGCTGGCGGCGCACCTACGAGATGCTGCCTTGTCCACAGCCGTCGGTGGAGCCGGTCCGATCGAAGTCCTCACCGACCTTCGGACGTCGTACGACGAGGCGAGCAGATGCGCCGAACTCCTCGTGGCACTGGGACGCGGCGGCGGCGCCGAGTTGGCCGACCTGGGCCTATTCGGCGTCCTTGGCGTACCGGAAGCGGCAGACCGCGCCGTCGAGTTCGTCGCCCGTGCTCTCGCTCCCCTGATCGAGTACGACAACGCCCACGACGGTCACCTTGTCGAGACGCTGTCGGCCTATTTCACCGCCGAGCGGAGCCGGGCGAAGGCCGCTGCCGCGCTTCACGTACATGTGAACACTGTCGGAGCTCGGCTCTCTCGGGTTGCATCCATGCTCGGTGCCGACTGGTCGGAGGGCTCCCGTCTGCTGGGAATCAGGATGGCGCTCGAGTTACGGCCACTTCTGGATGCGGAGCCTCCTCAGTAATCCGAGCGTACCGACCAGAACGACCGCCGACTGTGATTGCGATGACGCGACTTGCCTTCTGGTGTGGTGCAGGATAATTGCCGTATGCGTCACGGCGCGTCGAGGTCTCGTCCGAGCGTGAACGCGTCCGCTCCGCTGGTGCGTGAATATGGGCTCGGAATCCAATCCGGTGGGGTCCGGACCTGTCACTGTTCAGCATTTCGTCCGACTTGGCGCGGCCGGGGAGAACATACTTTCCGTGAGTCTGCGACCACGGCGGACGCATCGCTTGAACAGCGATGTTTCGAGCACACCATCTCCGGCGAGAACCCGTGTTCGGCGACATTGTTGGTGGAAGGCCTGAAGCCGGCGTGGACCCGACTGGTGCTCGCACACGATCATTCTCCGGTGCCGGATCAATTCGGGACCACCGCATGCAAACTCCTCTCGCTCCGGAAAACATCTGACGATCGGCGTGCTCCGTTGGCGTTCCGGTCCATGAGGCGCTAACGGGTGCCTCCATCTCGTCCGGGCCTCCCAGACACACGACAGCCTGATCGTCGACTACTGGCGACACCACGTACACCATGGTCAGCGTGCGCCTGCCGCTCACGACGGTAAGTGGCATCAACCGCGTGGACCACCAGGGCCATACCTGGGCGTGAGTGCCGCCGGTGAGGCCGCCAACCGTTTCCACGTCGCGAACAGATCGAGGGCGGGGGGACAGGGAACCGATGGTTTCGAGCACATCATCTATGCCCGAGTGTTGGGTTCGGGGACATTGAGGGTAGATCGTGATCTACCTAACGTTATGAGTGTGCATATGGCACGAGCCCTATGAGACATCACGACGGCTCGGAGAAAACAATGACCGCACCATCCTTCGCGTCCTCGGCCGACCTCGGGGAGAAGGAACAGACCCTGGAAGTCCTCGCCGAGGGCGTGTACGCGCTGACTGCGGAGGGCGATCCCAACATCGGCGCCATCGAGGGCGAGGATTTCGTGGTCTGCTTCGAGGCGCTCGCCACCCCGGTCGCGGCTCAGGACTGGCTGCGCAAGCTGCGCGAGCACACCGACAAGCCGGTCCGGTACCTGGTGCTCTCGCACTACCACGCCGTCCGCGTGCTCGGTGCGTCCGCGTTCGACGCGGAGACCATCGTGGCGCACGAGACCACCCGCGCCCTCATCGAGGAGCGCGGAAAGGAAGACTGGGCCAGCGAATTCGGACGCATGCCGCGCCTGGCCAAGGCTGCCGACTCCGTGCCCGGGCTCACCTGGCCCACCCTGACATTCGCCGACAAACTCACCATCGACCTCGGCGGCGACCGCGGCGACCTGGTGCTCCAGCACTTCGGCCGTGGGCACACCGAGGGCGACGTCGTCGCGTGGCTGCCGAAGCAGAAGATCCTCTTCGCTGGCGACCTGGTGGAGGCGCAGGCCGCGCTTTACACCGGCGACGCCTTCCACCGCGACTGGTCCACCGGCACCCTCGACGCCATCAAGGCACTCGGCGCCGAGGTCTTGATCGGCGGGCGTGGCGCCGTCTCCCATGGTCGCGAGGCGGTCGACGCCGCGATCGAGCAGACCCGCCACTTCATCGAGGTCATGCTCGCCGAGGTCGGGGCGGTGCAACAGCGCGGCGGCACCCTGAAGGAGGCCTTCGAGGCCACCCACGCCGCACTGAACGAGCAGTACGGCCACTGGCCGATCTTCGAACACTGCCTCCCCTTCGACGTCTCCCGGGTGTGGGACGAACTGTCGGGCATCGAGCGCCCCGTCATCTGGACCGCCGAACGTGACCGCGAGGTCTGGAACCAGCTGCAGGGCTGACCCGCAGATCCGTCTAGCCCTTCAGGAGAAACTCATGACAGCGCAGTCCGAGCAAGCGGCACCCGTTACCGGTCACGACAGCCCGACCGGCGACGCGCCGCCTCGCTCCCTTCGTCGAGTCGTCACCGGCAGCATCGTCGGCACCGTCGTCGAGTACTACGACTTCGGCATCTACGGCTACATGGCCACCGTCCTCGCCGCGCTCTTCTTCCACGGTGGTGATCCGACCGCGGCTCTGCTGGGCACGCTCGCGGCCTTCGCGGTGGCCTTCTTCCTGCGTATCCCGGGTGGGATCCTTTTCGGTCACATCGGTGACCGCTACGGCCGCAAGCGGGCGCTGTCTTGGACGATCATTCTGATGTGCCTTGCCACGCTGGGAATCGGGCTTCTGCCAACCTATTTCACGATCGGAATTTGGGCGACGGTTCTGCTGGTGCTGCTTCGATGCCTGCAGGGCATCGCCGCGGGCGGAGAACTCGGCGGTGCGACCGCATTCGTGGCCGAGTCCGCACCCCGGCACAAGCGCGCGGGACTGACCTCCCTGGTCAACGTCGGTATCAACCTCGGCTCGCTCGCTGCCGCGCTGACCGCGCTGGCAGTCAACTCGGTCTTCACCCCCGAGCAAATCGAGGACATGGCGTGGCGTATCCCGTTCCTGCTCAGCCTGCCGTTGGCGTTCATCGGGATCTGGATCAGGTCTCGCATGGAGGACACCCCGCAGTTCGAGGAACTGAAGGAGTCCGGTGAGGTAGCAAAGGTACCCGCGGTCGTCCTCTTCCGCGACTGGCGACCCACCATCGTGCGGATCGCGTGCCTGTCGGCACTGTTCACCGGCGGCCACTACGTGGTCTACGTGTACGGGCCGATCCACATGCAGACCGTCGGAGACCACACCGCACAGATGTCCTTCGCGTCGACGTGTCTGGCTCTGGTCTTCGGGGCCGTCGTCATGAATGCCGCCGGACACCTCTCCGACCGGGTTGGACGGCGTCGGGTGTTCCTGGCCGCGGCGATCACGGGCCTGCTGCTGCCCCTGCCGGCCTTCGCCCTCATGGGTGGGAGCTCCACGGCGGGGGCCGTGCTCGGTCAGGTTCTGTTGAGTATCCCGGTCTCCTTGTCCATCGGCCCGGCGTTCTCGGCTTTCGCGGAGTTGATGAGTGCCCGTGTCCGATACAGCGGGATCTCCTTGGGAATGAACGTCGCGCAGCTCATCCTCGGCGGCACGGCACCCTTCCTCTGTGCGTGGCTCGTCGATCTGACACAGGTTTCGCTGGCACCGGCAGGATTCTTCGCGGTCTGCGCCGCACTGGTGCTGCTCGGTTCCATCCGGATGCGGGAAACCGCCGGAACCCACCTCAGGGTGGATTGATCGGCACCCAGAGGGCCTCGGTATCCGGGAACGGGTGCCGAGGCCGTCCGCGTCGGCCACGCTGCACCTCGATGACTCGTGCGCGATGACGCGGAAGGCCCCGCCGGACCAGATTGGCATGTGGTCCAGGGGCTATCCGGAAATCTCCGAGTAGCACAAGTTCCCTATCTGCACGGTCGGGTCCATTCATCCGACGCGATACCCGGCGTGTGAGTTGACTTCACTGCCGCTATCGGCGACACGTAATAGTGTTTGTGCGACAACCTAATTTGGGGATTACCGGTAATGCCTGCGCACATCCCGGTTGCGCACACAGATGCCCCGGACTCGCCTGCTGCACGCGGGCTTGTTCTGGTCGGCCACCAACAGTGGCCATATCGCGTACGAAAGCCGACTCGAACTGGACCGGCTGTGGATGGCGGACTTCGCGCCGGAAGTGAGGCAAATCGCCGCGTCGCCGCCGCCGAGTGTCGAGTCCGCTTCGGCGGACCCGGAAGGATCTACACCGGGATGTACAAGACTCGAGGTTGAAGTGATCCACAGCCAGTCAACGATCTATCCGTGGCCTGATCATGCACGGCGAGGTCGCTCGAGTGTGAATTGGTCGACGGCACGGAGTTCGGCGAACGGGCCGTCGAAGGTGTAGTAGGTGACGTGCATCCGCGTCTTGTCACCGGGGCCGTTGCCTGGGTCGACCTCGAACGCGGCGAATCCGTGTGGGTTCTTCCGGTCCTGGAACGATGCCCAGGGAGCGTCTTCGGTCAGCCAGACAGAGTTCTTGTGGCCAGGTAGGACGGGGCTGTCTTTCTCGCTGAGAGCAACGATGACTCGCCCCTTCGGTCGTTCGAAGAGTTCGCCTTCGGACGTGGCGAAGTTTCCGCCGCCGCCGATCAACATGTGCATGGTGCCGTTGCCGGTGTTGCCGTGTCAGTTTCTCAATTTGGTGTCAGTGAGTCGTCAGCTTTCGGTGTTACCCCAGTTCGGGACATGAACGTCTCCGGACCGTTCGAGGATTCTGACAATTTAGTGAGAATTCTTTGGTTAGAGGCTTCGCAAAGTCGCAGGCCAGCAACGACGTACGACTGACAGGATAGGAGAGAACCTAAAAGCTACCTGCTGGTGAAGAAGCCACGCAGTTGTAGCGCTGGAGGAACAGCGTCAGCTGACTCGGCGTCACTACTGTTCTGTTTGCTGGCCGCTCGGACCGGCATTAAACACTGCGGACAATCGCCCGATCTTCTGAGCCCGCTTGAGCAGTGGGAGATCACTACCATCGCGAATTGCGCCTCCCCGGGCTTCAAATTCTGCCAGGAACTCTTTCGCCCAGGCAGCTTCAGAAGGGCTGGGACTAATGGTCTCGTTGATAATTGGTGCCTGTGTAGCGTCGAGGCAGAGTTTGCCGGTCAGGCCAAGTCCGACCGCGGTCGTTGTTCGCTTGCGAAGTACACGTCGATTGCCGCCGAGGGCCGGACCGTCGATAGGTCCTGGGAGGGACCCGAGGCGGCTGGCTACAACTAGACGGGAGCGAGGGTAGGCCATCGCCAGATCGTTGTCGCTCGTCCCTGTGTCACGGCGGTAGTCTCCACTGCCGAAAGCGAGGCGGAATACCCCACGTGCTGAGGCGATTCGTGGCGCTTCTTCAATCCCTATTGCCGACTCGATCAGGGCGATGACGGGGGTCGCACCGCCGAGCCGATCAAAAGTCGATTCCACCTGATCAGCAGACTCTGTCTTCGCGAGCACAACACCGGTTAGCCCCGGCAGATTTTTGAGGTGTTCGACGTCGTCGCGCCATGACGATGTGGAGTAGTCATTGATCCGTACCCACGCCACTTCATGTTCGAGCCACCGTGCGACGTCTTCGCGAGCTTCCGGCTTGTGCTGGGGAGCAACGGCATCCTCCAGGTCCAAAATGACCTGATCGACAGCTGACCGCTGGGCGTCCTCGACTGTATGGAGACGAGTGGCATTGAGAAGCAACCATGATCTTGCGAACTCGGGCCAGACTCGAGAGGTAGCCGGGACTGCTTGCGACATGTTGGGCCTTTCGTGCGAATGTGCGTGATCGGTACGGTGTTCTGTCCCAGATATGTCGAAAGTCCGTTCTTGCACCGGATTCCTTATCGGATAGGGCGAGTGGCGCACCGGGTACGGTCCGTGCAGGGTTCGGGTTTCTTCTCAGCGCGGGGCAGACGCTGGGGGCAGCTGGCTGTGGAACCGGGGCGACGGGCGCTTCGACCGTCTTTGTATGACCGGTGCAACCCGTGGTGAGCGCACTCGGAGACAGGCCGCGGCCTCCGCCGTACTCATCTCTTCACTGAACTCGGCAAACGTCACGTCGGCGGGTTGCCGATCGGTGGAGAGGGTGATCGGGTCGCGGTTGTGATGTGAATTTCTGAGTGTGGCGTTGATTGCCGCGGTTTCGGGTGGTCTCGCTGTCGTGAGTGGTCTCAGTCAGCTGCTGGGTCTCTGGATTCCCGGCTGTGACGTGTATGGACTGGGTAAGTCCATCTGGTACACCTCTGCCAGTTGCCGTGCCACGGTTGGATCGATCCCCGAGTCGAGGATGATCTGCCTCAACCGTTCGACGAAACGGGACGACATCATCCCGAATCGCACGAAGGTTTCCTCAGCCGGCGCTCCGCCGTAGGGCGCCCAGGTGCGGGCGAACTGAAGTATGTCCTCAGCCTCCGTGCCGAGCCGGCGGGCTTGCTCCCACGTGACGCCGAGGTCTCTGCGACGCCGCCGCCACCGTCGATATCGTCGCAGGTCGACGATATCGGCGGGCTGGTCGGCGTTGCCGGTGGCGTGCCGGGCAGGTTGCCCCGATCGGATCTCACCGCTGGGGTTCGTGTGTGCTGCTTCCATGGCGATACCTACGCATCGGTAGTGCGACACTCCACCGTTGATCCTCGAGGGATCTCCCGAGCACCGCAATTGTGTGACTTCTTAAGGAGCGATTCCGACGTACTTCGTCGACAGGTATTCTTCTATCCCTTCCGCGCCTCCTTCTCGACCGAATCCTGAGTGTTTGACCCCACCGAACGGTGCGGCCGCGTTCGACACCACACCCTGGTTGAGACCGACCATGCCGAACTCGAGTTCCTCCACGACACGCAGTGCACGCGAGATGTTCTCGGTGAAGACATACGACGCCAGGCCGTACTCGGTCGCATTCGCCTTACTGATCGCGTCGTCGTCGGAGCAGAACGTGGTGATCGGTGCGACGGGGCCGAAGAGCTCCTCCCGCGTGATGTCGTGCTCGCCGACGTCGGTGAGCACGGTCGGCTCGAAGAAATACCCTTCCCCGATACGCGCAGACCCGCCCGTCAGCAGGCGTGCGCCGGACGCGACCGCGCTGGAGACCAACCCGGATACCTTCTCGCGTGCGCGCTCGTCGATTAGGGGCCCGACCTGGACGCCGGTCTCGGTACCTCGGCCCAGTTGCTGAGCCGACATCGCTGCCGCGAAGTTGCCAGCAAATTTATCGGCAACGCTCTCGTGCACCAGGATTCGGTTGGCGGCCGTACAGGCCTGACCGATGTTGCGCATCTTCGCGAGCATCGCGCCTGCGACCGCCTTGTCGATGTCGGCGTCCTCGCACACGATCAGCGGTGCGTTGCCGCCGAGTTCCATCGACACTCGGAGCACATTGCTGCTCGATGCCTCGATCAGTCGCTTCCCGACGGCCGTGGAACCGGTGAAGGTGAGCTTACGGAGGCGGGCGTCCTGCAGTACCGCGGAGGTCGATTCCGCTGCACGGGTGGTGGGGACGACATTGAGAACTCCGACTGGCAGACCCACCGACTGCATCAGCTCCGCGAACGCCAATGAGGTCAAAGGTGTCTGTTCGGCGGGTTTGAGGACCATCGTGCACCCCGCGGCAACTGCCGGCGCGATCTTGCGTGTGGCCATCGCCAGCGGAAAATTCCAGGGCGTGATCATCAGGGTCGGTCCGGCAGGATCCTTCATCGTCAGCAGTCGCGTTGTTCCCTCCGGGGAGCGATTCCACCGCCCGCCCATGCGGACCGCCTCTTCGGAGAACCACCGCAGAAACTCTGCGCCGTACCGCACTTCCCCGAGGGACTCGGCGAGAGGTTTACCCATTTCCAAGGTGATGAGCAAAGCGAATTCGTCGGCGCGTCGGACGACTTCGTCGTACGCGGCTCGCAACAGATCCGAGCGCAGACGGGGTGAGGACTTCGCCCAGGACCGCTGAGCGTCGGCGGCTGCGTCGAGGGCAGCCATCATCTCCTTGGGTCCGCCATCGGCGACCTCGGCCAGCACCGCTCCGGTGGCCGGATCTTCCACCGCCAACCGGGCCCCCGAGTCGGCCTCACGCCATACCCCACCGATCAACAGTTTCTTTGGAACATTGTCGAGCAGTTCGCGCTCACGCACTGTAGAACTCACTTTCAGCTGGAAGAGACGGGGATGAGGACGACATTCGACAAAGAACCGCGCCGACCGAGAAGCAGACTCAACACCGCGCCGACGACCACCGTGACGAGAGGCGAGAGCTGGGAGAGTGTGTCGACCGACGTCTGTTGCTGCAGAGCGATTCCCACGGCGGATGCGAGGATCCATGCCGCAATCAGGGGTGTGACGGAGGCAGGGGTGTCATCGGACTTGTCGCTGGCGGTGAGCGCGGGCCGATCCGTACAGACCAGGTGGGTCAGGCATACGCTGACCCACGCGACGATCAGCACCGCTTGCCACGCCAGCGCCTGCAGTAGGTAGGCCAATACGTCGGTCAGCATGAGCGAGTATGCGGCGATTCCGCAGACGATCACCCACACGATGTGAGGCAGCCGGATCCGGAGTGTGGCGCGCGCGACCGCCTCGAGATTGGTCGAGGCGAGGTAGTAGTTGGCGGTATTGATCCGGGTCTGAGAGACCACGATGAGCAGAACACCGGCGAAACCGAGGGAACCGATGACCGCGTCGACGACGCCGCGTTCGGTGCCGGTGGTTCCGAAGGCGGTCACGACGTAGATCCCGATCAGGCCATTGACTCCGAAGGTGCACAGATAGAACAGCGGACCGAAGGTGATACGGCGATGAAAGGTGGTGTCCTCGTCACGTCCGAGGGCAGCGAAGTCGAGGGTGAACATCATCATCACCCACACACCCATGAAGATCAGGTAGGACCCCAGCCACCCGGGTAGGGCGCCGGGCGTGGGAACGGTCGATGTCAACCAGCCGGCGGGATAGCCCTGCTTGACGGTCGCGGCGACCACGAGGGCGACTAGGCCGACGACGTAGAACGGCAGCAGGAAACCGTTGAGACGATCGAGCCAGTGCCGGACACCACCGAAGGCCAGTGGCATCGCATACGCGACGCAGACGGCATACCAGATCCTGATGTCGCCACCGAACCACGACTGCAGGCTGACGGCGATCACCGATCCTTCGAAGACGCCGTAATACAAGGCGGTGGCGGCCAGTAGAAGAGCGGCCAGCGTCGCGCCGAGCCGCCCGAACAGCAAATGCGAAAGACCTTCCACGGTGTTGCCGGTGCGGATGGCGTGGGCCGCCAGGATGCGATTGATGACTCCGTAGGTGGCGATCGTGAGCACCAATCCGATGACCGTGCTCCGAGGACCGTACGCGGCGGCGGAGGCGGCCGAGATGTAGAGCCAGAACATTGCACTGAACAGCGACCACCACGCCATGGCGAGGGACCATTTGTTCACGCGGGCTTCCGGCGGCGACCCGGCCACTGTGTGCACATCATGTTGAACCATTTGTGCGAACCTTCGACTCTGCCGACGTGAATCGTCGGGTTGGAGGGAGGGTGCCAGCCGCAAGCGCGTGCCGAGAATGCGCCAGCGAGTACAAGGAGAGGGTCGGTTTCTGTCCAATGTGCGCACTCGCGCGGACCGCGGTTTCAGGCACCCTGGCACCGGTCCAGAACCGACCAGCAACTTCGGAGGAAACCTGATGGCAACGCTTCGCTCGCACATTGTGATCGACCGGGACCCGGATGCGGTGTGGAGTGTGATCCGCGACGTCGCAAACATTTCGCAGTGGTTTCCCGCGATCGTCACCTCGAGCGGGGACAGCAGCCGACGCACGGTGACGTTGGAGGATGGCAGTGTGCTCGAAGAGGACATCGTCACTCTCGACGACGACCTTCGGCGACTGCAGTACCGAGCGGTCGACGGTGACCTAGCGGTGACCGATCACCTCGGCACTGTCGATGTCCTTGGTGTCGATGACCAGCGGACGTTGGTTGTCTACAGCACCGAAATCGAACCGGCGGATCTTGCGGCGGCGTTCGGTCCTGCCATCGACGGGGGACTGGAAGGTTTGCGTAACACCCTCGAGTAGCGCCTGCCTTACTCGTCGGGCAGCAGCTGCAGCGCGAACCACAGCTCGGCGCGCACCGTGGGGTCGTCGAGGTCGCGGCCGAGCGCGTCAGCGATCCGCGTCATCCGGTAGCGCAAGGTGTGCCGGTGGATTCCCAACGTGTTCGCCGACGAATCGGCTTGGCCGTTGTTGGCCAGGAAGGTGTGCAGTGTCTGGGCGAAGTCGACCTTCGACCCCTGATCGAGCGCCGTGATCGGTGCCAGGGTGGCCTGCGCCCAGGCGCGCGCCTCGGGGCCGGTCAGATGCCGTAGCAGGCCGGCGTCCGAGACGTCCTTGGCGACGTACAGTTTCCCCGGATGATCCGAGGCCGCCTGAAAGACACTTCGCACACGCCGCCAGGCTCCCGGGAGAGCGTCCGGATCGACCGGATCGGAGACCGCTCCCCGACCGTGGGGAACCCTCCGCAGAATCGCCTCGAGGGTGCGCACGTCACCTTCGGCGATGGGGAGGACGACCGAGACTCTGCCCGGACGCAACTCGGCGATCACCGTCTCGATCCGACGCAACGCCTGGTCTTCCTCAGCGGCTTCGAGGAGCTCGAGACCGTACCGGCGGGGCACCCCGAGCATCGCCACCCGCACCGGCCCATCCGGAACCGGCACCCGCAGTATCTCGCTGGTGGTGCGGGCGACGTCGACATGTCCGTCGAGCAGCAGCTGCAAGATCGCGTGGCGGTTGTTGCGGGCGGCCTGACGGAGCTCGTCGGTGCGGTGCAGATCTTCGGCGAGCAGATACGTCGCGGTGTCGACCAGCGAACGCTCGATGCTGTTGAGCGGCAGCGCTCGGCCGATCGCCACGAAGCCACGGACCCGGCCGGCGAGACCGACGGGGCGGATGGAGACCGATTCCCCCGGTGTGCTGATCGCCATCGTCGTCGGGTGGTTCGGGGTCGAGAACCGCGGGAGCTCGGTTTGCACGCGAGCGAGATGTGTGCGGGCGCTCTCGGGAACAGCGGCTCGGAGCGAGCCGGTCCCGTCCAACAAGAGCACCCAGCCACCCACGGCGGCGACGACACGCTCGGCGATGCCGCGCGGACCGGGGGCGGCGACGGCGGCGCGCACGAGTTCGCGGTGGGCGCGAGCAACGGCATCGGTGGGGTCGGTCATGATCGGGGGCGATCCCTTCTCGGTTGCATCCGCCGCATCGGCAACTGTTCAGCTACCGGCTATTGCCGGGTGTCGAGGCGGCTGTGTGCATGAGGGTGTTGTACACCGCGGAGCATTCCCTAGTGGAGATTTTCGCGGCACGATGTGCTGGCAAGGTCTAATAGATGGGAGCGATGTGTCTACTTCTCGAACCCTCCTGCGCACGATCGAAGCGGTGGCCGACCGCCCGAGAACCCTGATCCATCAGGCAGGCGACCATCAGGTTCTGGTCGAGTACGGAGACATGGACCTCGACCTCGGTTTGAACTTCTGCGTCCATGCGTTGCTGCAGGAGTTCGTGGTCGCACCGGTGGACGGGGTCGTCGAAGCTGCGCCCGGGTTCCGATCGGTGATGGTGACGTTCGATCCCGATCGGATCAGCCGGGCCAGGCTGCTCGACGAACTGATCGAGCGTGAACGCAACGCACCGGCTCTGGCGTCGTTGGTTCTGCCGAGCCGGGTGATCGAGCTGCCGATCGCCTTCGACGACGAGATGACCCGGGAGGCGATTCAGCGCTACCGGATCACGACCCGCAATGATGCACCCAACGTTCGCGACGGCGACAATATCGATTACATCGTGCGCTACAACGGTTTTAACAATCGTGAAGAGTTCTTCACTCAATTTCTCTCGACCACCTGGTGGAATGCTTTCATCGGTTACTTTCCGGGGCTTCCCTCGTTGTTCCCCCTCGACCCGTTGACCCAGATCGCCACCCCCAAGTACAACCCGGCACGGATGTGGACCGCGGAGGGGGCGGTCGGAATCGGCGGACCGTGTGTTGTGCTGTACCCGATGGAATCCCCTGGAGGCTACCAACTGTTCGGCCGCACGTTGCCGTTGCGGAGTGTGCGGTGCGGCGACGTCTCCGGAACCGATTCGACCGTCGAGGACGTCGAGCCCGCGGACGCCGCAGCAACGTGCAACCTGTTCCAGGTCGGGGACCGGGTGCGCTTCACGCGGGTCACGGAGAAGGAACTGCTGGACCTGCGCCTGCAGGTGTTCGAAGGATCCTATTCCTACCGTATTGAGCAGGACCAGTTCGTCGTCGCCGACTACCTGGACCAGGCGGCACGACTGGCTCCGAAGGCAGCCGAGATCGCCGCCGAGCGCAAGCGAGCCGCCGCCCTGGTGGAGATCCCGTGAACCGCCCCGCCCTCGAAATCGTCGACCCCGGTCTGCAGACCACGGTGCAGGCATGGCCCGGGCGTCGTGGACTTACTGCATTGGGGTACTTCCCTTCCGGCCCGATGGACCATCTGTCCTTCCGCGCGGCCAACGTGCTCGTCGGCAATGCCGCCGGCGCTCCGGCCCTCGAAGTCCCCAAGATGGGACTGTCGATCGCATTTCTCGTCGAGACCCAAGTAGCGGTCACTGCCCCCGCCGGCACGGGCATCTACGTCAACGACACCCCGGCACCGGCCTGGGAGACGATCGCCGTCCATCCCGGCGACGTCCTGCGCACGGTGAATGCCACCAATCCCGGCTTCCGTCTCTACCTCGCGGTCCGGGGCGGCATTATCGCTCCCACCATCTTCGGTTCAGCTGCAACCTCACTCATCTCAGGAATCGGGGGAATCGAGGGGCGGGCATTGGTGCGGGGCGACTTGCTCGCCGCCGCGGACCGACCACCCATCCAGCCGCGTCGGCTACCCGAGTCGATGCGTCCCTCCGTCGTCACCGATTGGGAGGTCGAGATCCTGCCGGGTCCGCATGGGAGCCCGCACTACCTGACCGAGACGGACTGGCAGGAGTTGCTCACCCGACAGTGGCGCGTCGATCTCAATTCCGACCGCGTCAGCACCCGACTCAACCCGCACCGATTCACCTGGGCGCGCCCGGACGGAGGCATCGCCGGCGGGCATCCCTCCAATGTGCTCGACGATGCGTATCCGGTCGGGGGTGTGCTCGCCAACGGTGACGTGCTCACCATCTTGGGGATGGACGGCAATACCTCCGGTGGGTTCGCCGTCGTCGCGACCGTGCCGCACTGCGCCTTATGGAAGGTGGGTCAGATGCGGCCCGGTCGCGACACGATCCGCTTCCGGGAAATCGACTACGACGAGGCGTTGGCGCTCAACAAGCGCGTCGACTTCACGGTCGATCCCAGTCGCACGGTCACCGTGACGTGACACCGTCTGGTCGCCGCGGCAGCGGCACTGTCCTCAGGTCAGCGCGTCAGCGAGCTCGGCGAACCGCTCGCGGGCCTGCCGGCGAGCATCCAGCGCGTCGTCGAGGGATACCGCCCGCAGCCGGGTCACCGTGCCGGGGGAGGACTGGCCCACCAGCCCCATGTCGACGCTGATGACCGTACCGACCATCGCGTATCCGCCACCGGAGACGGCGTCGCGATGCAGGATGATCGGCTCGGACCCGCTGGGCACCTGAATGGACCCGATCGGGTAGCCGGCGTCGACGATGTTGGAGGGATCGGAGCCCGCGCCGAACGGTTGCACGCGGGGCATGAAGTCCAGCTTCGGTCCGGCGTAGCGGAACCCGGTCCGGTCGGCGACCGGGGTCAACGACCAGTCCGCTGACAACAGTGCCTCCACCGCGTCCTCGGTGAGCCGGTAGTCGTACAGACCCAGCACCACCCGCAGCTCCACGTTCCGCGACCAGGTGGGCCGCGCATCGACCGGCACCGACCGTGGGACGAACGATGATGCTGAGTCACCGAGCGGTAGCCGGTCTCCCGCTTCTAGTTTGCGGCCTTCGAACCCGCCCAATGCGCCCAGTGCGTACGTCGAGCGGGAGCCGAGCACGGCCGGCACGTCGAAACCGCCGGCCACCGCGATGTACAGCCGCGCACCGCCACTGATGAAGCCGAACGACAAGACGTCACCGTCCTCGACCCGAACTGCCTCCCAGGCCGATATCTCCTGGCCATTGAGTAGTACCTGGGCGGTACCACCGGTCACGGCGACGGTAGTCGGCCCGGAGAAGGTCAGCTTCGGGCCCATGTACGGGGCTTCGAGGACAGCTGCCTGCACCGGATTGCCGACCAGGAGGTTGGCGAGCTTCGCCGATACCTGATCGAGAGCACCCGACGGCGGAATACCGACGTTGTAGGCGCCGTTGCGTCCCAGATCTTGCACGGTGGTCGCCAGCCCAGGCTCTACTACCTCAACCCACATCGAGCGCTCCTAGCAGTCGGGCGTTGTACGCGTCGGGATCGGCCAAGAACTCGTTGAGTTCGAAATCCACCACGGCGGTCTTGTAAACATCCTCACCACGTTCGGCGGCCGCCTCGAGCCGCCGGTATTCGGCTTCCTCGACCGGGCGGAACTTCACGATGTCCCCGGGGCGGAAGAGCACCATCGACTCGTGGAAGATCGAATGCTTCTGCTGGGGGTCGAAGATCGGCAGCGGTGTGATCCCGAACATCTGATATCCGCCGGCGCCCTTGACCGAGTAGATGCATGCGAAGCAACCACCATGCCCGACCGTCAGTTTCGGCGTCTCGGTGCGTGGGCGCAGATACTTCGGCAGCTCGATCTGCCGTTGCTGTTCGACCATCTGGAACATGAAGGGCAAACCCGCCACGAATCCGACCATCGATACCAGCCACGGTGAGCGGGAATGCCGGTCGACGAACTCACCGACCGATCCCAGCCCGAGTTCGGCCATCGCGTACTCGAGGTCGCTGCCCTCGGGGCGCTGATGCCGGTCCCGGAATCGCGCACCGACCTCATGGGTGTACGGGTCGTCGTACCAGACCGGGATTTCCAGCAACCGGGTCCGGATCGAGGGCTGCTCTTGCTGCGCGACGTCCGCCTCGATGACCCGCACGGCGCTTTCGAGCTTGGCGGGATCGAGTTGGTCGGGGTCGAACCGGATCAGCAGCGAGGCGTTGGCCGGGCAGATGTCGAGGATGCCGTCGAGGCCCTGCTCGGCCAAGGCGGTGCTGATCGCCATCACCTTGAAGTTCGCAGCCAGGGTCATCTCTTCGGCGATCTGGACGACCAAATGCTCGTCGGCGCCCCAGGAATACCGCGACGCGGTGTCGGTATCAGTCATCGCCGTTCCCCCGGTTCGCCATCCAGCTCTCGAGCCAGGTCGTGTGGTAGGCGCCGGTGGCGAACTCTTCGGTCGAGATGATCGCGCCGACGAACGCGGCCGTGGTCGTCACGCCCTCGATCCGCAGCTCACGCAGCGCCCGGCTGAGCCGCGACAACGCGGTCGGGCGATCATCACCCCACGCGATCACTTTGGCGAGCATCGAGTCGTAGTAGGGGCTGACCGTCGACCCGCTGGTGAACCCACTGTCGACGCGGACGAACGGACCACCGGGCAGATCGAACCGCTCCACCGTGCCGGGACTGGGCAGGAAGTTCATGTCCGGATTCTCGGCGTTGATGCGGACCTCGATGGCATGCCCCCGGGGAATGAGGTCCTCCTGCGTGAACGACAGCGGCTGGCCGGCCGCGACGCGCAGCTGCTCACCGACCAGGTCACGCCCGTACACCATCTCGGTGACGGGGTGCTCGACCTGGATCCGGGTGTTCATCTCGATGAAGTAGAACTCCGTTCGCAGCTCGTCGTAGAGGAATTCCACGGTGCCGGCACCCTTGTACGAGACACTCTCGGCCAGGCGGACCGCCGCCTCAGCCATCCCGGTGACGATGGTGTCGGGCAACCCGAGGTCACCCGCTTCCTCGACGACCTTCTGCCGGCGGCGCTGCATCGAGCAGTCCCGCAGACCCAGGTGCACGGCCCGCTCACCGTCACCGAAGACCTGAACCTCGACGTGCCGTGCCTGCGGGATGAACCGTTCGAGGTAGACGGCGTCGTTACCGAACGCCGCCCGGGATTCGGCCTGCGCGGTCGACACCGCGGCGGCGAAGTCCTCCGCACGCTCGACGATGCGGATCCCGCGGCCACCGCCCCCGGCGGCGGCCTTGATGGCGAGCGGGAATCCGATCCGAGCGCCGACCAACTGTGCCTCGGCGAGGTCGTGCACCTCACCGTCGGAGCCGGGCACGGTCGGTACGCCCGCCGCCGCCGCGCTCTTGCGGGCGGCGATCTTGTCACCCATCTCGCGGATCGCGGTCGCACTCGGTCCCACCCAGGTCGCCCCCGCCGCAACCACGGCATCGGCGAAATCGGCGTTCTCCGAAAGAAACCCGTATCCGGGATGAACAGCGTCGGCGCCACTGGTGCGGACAGCATCGACGAGGGCATCGACATTGAGGTAGCTCGCCGTCGCCGGTGCCGGCCCAACCAGGACGGCCTCGTCGGCGACACGGACGTGTTCGGCGGAGGTGTCAGCCTCGCTGTACACCGCGACCGAGGTGATGCCCTGCTCACGGGCGGCACGGGCAATACGGACCGCGATCTCGCCGCGGTTGGCGATCAGCAATTTACGCATCGTCTCACTCCGCTTCGATGACGGCGACCGGGTCGCCGGGGGCCAAGGTGCCGTTGTCCTCGATCGAGAATGACTTCAGCACCCCGGCCACACCGGCCTTGATCTCACTGAACTGCTTCATGATCTCGACGAGACCGATGGTCTGGTCGGCTGCGACGTCGGCGCCCAGCTCGACGAACACAGGCTGCCCCGGGGCCGGGGAACGGTAGAAGACCCCGGGGAGGGGCGAGGTGACGGAGTGCTCACTCACGACTGATGCCTTTCTGATCGATTCGAATGGATGTCTGCTACAACGACGACAGAACATCCCGGACGGCCTGAGCGATCTCGACCGCGTTCGCCGTGTCAGAGTGCACGCACACCGAGTCGACGCGCATCGGGAAGGTCTCACCGGTCACGGCGGTGGCGAGGCCGTCGACCAGGGCCCGCTTGGCGCGTTCGGTGGCTTCGGCGACGGGGGTCGCGTGGGGACGGCGGGCGATGATGAGGCTGCCGTCGGCGCGGTAGCCGAGGTCGACATAGAACTCGGCGACGAACGGGACACCGACCTTGTTCGCGGCCTTCTCGTGCTCGGTGTTGGCCATCCCGAACAGCGGAACCTGGTATTCGGCGGCGACCTTGGCGATCGCCTCAGCGATCTCCGGGTCCCGCGCGGCCATGCCGTAGAGCGAGCCGTGCGGTTTGATGTGATCGAGCGGTGCGCCTTCGGCCTTGAGGAAGCCGACCAGGGCGCCGACCTGGTAGCGGACGATGTCCGCGGCTTCGTCCGGGTACAGCTTCATCTCCCGCCTACCGAAACCGACCAGGTCGGGAAGACCTGGGTGGGCACCGACGGTGACGCCGGCGGCCAGTGCTGTGGTGACAGTTTCGTGCATACCACTCGGGTCGCCGGCGTGGAAGCCGCACGCGACGTTCGCGGTGTCGATGAGCGCCACCAGAGCGTCATCGTTGCCGAAGGAGTGGATGCCGAAGGACTCACCCATATCGGAGTTGAGGTTGACCATGTTCGTTCTCGCTTTCAAAGGTTTCAGGGCGGTGACCGGGCGGCTCGGACCAGCTATTCCGGATCGTTTTCGTATTCGTAGTAGTCACAGAACAACTGCCCGTTGCGGCCCCAGTCCTCCCGGGTGACGTCGGTGAAGATGAACTGGATGGTCTCCGGCTTGCACTTGGCGATGCGGGCGATGTCTGGGGTCAGGGTCGCGACCATCTCACGCTTCTGCTCGAGTGTGCGGCCCGGGAACCAGTCGATCCGAACGAAAGGCATATCGGTGTCTCCTCTGGTGGGCCGGTGTCAGGAATGGGCGACCTTGGGGGTGTCGCCGGTGGGATCGACGTAGATGTCCTCGCCGTCGATCTTGACGGGAAATTTGGCCAGTTCGGCGTGGCCAGGATTGATCCCCTTACAGGAGGGCAGGTCGAACTGCCACAGGTGCGCCTTACACGTCAGGGTTTTGCCCTCGAGTTCACCCTCGACGAGTTCGATCTGCTGGTGCGGACAGATCGCCTGGGTGGCGATGACCTCGCCGCCGTCGAGGTGGGCGATGAGAATTTCCTGGTCGCCGACCGTGAAGGACTCCATGTCCCCCTCCCACAGGTCGTCGAGGGTGGTGACGAGTTCGAAAGCCATGATGTTTTCCTCAGAAGAATCGATCGAAGTGAACACGGTCGACGGGAACGCTCCGTTCCAGGACCAGATGCCGGACCACGGCGTCCGTCATGACGGGAGGTCCGGCGACATAGATGTCGCGCTCGGCGAGATCGGGAATGTCTGCGACCGCGAGAACCTCGTGGATGAAGCCGCGTGAGCCGATCCAGTCCTTGGACGGCTCCTCCGAGATCGCCTCGGCGAGAGCGGCGCTGGCCAGCAGGGGGGTGACCTCGTCGACGAATTCCCGCGCGCACATGTCCTCTTCCCGGCGGCCGCCGTAGAAGAAGTCGAGACGGCGGCTGGCCGCGTCGCCGCGGCTGGCGAGACCGCGCGCGACCGAGACCATCGGGGCGAGTCCGGACCCACCGGCAATGCACACCACGTCCCGTTCATTGGGCTGCAGATGCGCGTGCCCGTACGGTCCGTCGAGGGTGACGACGTCACCGACGGTGACCGCGTCGACGAACCGCGGTGACACCGCTCCGCCCGGAACCCGTTTGATCTGGAACTGCCAAATACCCTCGGGATTGGCAAGATTGGACATCGAGTAGGCGCGCTCGGCAGCCCGGGCGGGGCGCGCGCCGGGCAGGGTGAGCATCGCGAACTGGCCGGGAAGGAATTCCGCGGCGACCTCGGTGCGGACGGTGATCTCACGCAGGTCGTGGGTGAGATCACGAATGGCGGTCACTGTCGCCGGTGCAACCTGTGGACGGGTGCGCCCCTGCGGCCAGTCGGCGTCGAGGGTCAGCGTCACCGCGCAGTCCGACAGGGGCACCGACTGGCAGGCGAGGAGCTTGCCCTTGCGTTTGTCGCGGGCGGTCAATCCGGTGGCGTCCGGGTTGATCTGATCGACCCCGCCGTCGGACAAGGTGTACTTGCACGCGCCGCAGCCACCGCTGTTGCATTCGTAGGTAGCCGGGAGCCCGGCCCGGAGGGCGGCACGCAACAACGTGTCGCCCTCCGGGCAGCGGAACGAGCGGCCGTCACCGAGGGTGACGGTGCGTTCCACGGTGGTGGTGACCTGCGGGCTTGTCATGTCAGTTCCCGAACGGCAGCGCAAGCCGGAAGCTGCGGGTGGCGGCGATGGCTGCCGACGCCGCGTCCGGATTGTCCGGCAGCTCGGCGCAGAAGGCCTCGATCGCGGCGTCCGCCAACGGAACCCAGCGGTCGAGCCAGCGCTGGATGACGGCGACGTTCTGCGGGTTCTGTGCCATGTGCTTGACAAGCTCGGTCGACCAGCGGCGTGATCGTTCGCTGTCGCGCAACGCGGCCTCGGCGACGAGCGCGAAGAGGGTGTCCCCGTGCCGGCGGGCGCTGATCGCCTGCTGACGATAGAACGCCTCGTCGATCGCCGGCTTGGCTACCAGGTTGAGTGCGACGAAAGCTTCAGCCCAGTCCCGGGTGCCGAGCACACACTCGAGCAGCTCCCGGAATCGCTGCCACGCCGGCAGTTCCTCCCAGTGCGACCGCTCCGAGGTGCCGAGGCCGAACGACGGATGCGACTGCGCGAGCTCGGCGGTGCGGTAGGCGACATGGGAGAGCCACCGCAGCTGGTCGGCGCTCTGGAAGGCAGCACAGTTGCTGATCGTGCTGGCCGGGGCCATGTGCACCAGGTACGCGCTGGCCATCTGCGCGGTGTGCAGCAGGTAGCGGCCGGGGGCGTAGAGCGTGGCCAGGCTGGCGACCCACTCCGAATCGAGACCCTTGTCGTGCTCTTCCTCGTTGTGCTGGTCCAGCAGGCCCTCGACGTAGTTTTCCTGACCGTCCTGCAGGATGTTGTAGGACCGGTAGACGAGCTCGTCCGGGTCGCGGAAGCCGTCCCAATCCTCGTGCTGGATCGGGCTGCCGTTGCGGTACTTGCGGTACCAGTCCGCCATCGGGCCTTCGTGGGCGACGTCCCAGGGCTGTTCCTGGTCACGGGTGTGCCAGTGCAGCTTGGTGGAGACGATCTCGTACTCGCTCGGGCGCCGGCGGCGGGCGGCGAGGTGGCTCCACGTCTTCAGTGGGCGCAGTGACGCGGTCATGCGGTTTCCTCCTGGGTGGTGCTGACGGTGGCGTGGCTGGCGAGGTAGAACCGAACCCATTCGGTCCCGGTTTCGATGCGCCCGACGAACGAGGGCATGCTCACCTCGAGCTCACGCATCTGAAACGGGCGGCCGAGGTGTTCTTCGATGGTCGCTCGGTGCAGGACGCATTCCCCGCCGTCGACCTCGATGCGCACGTACGAGCCCCGGTTGCGGATCTCGACGCGCTTGCCTTCGTTGTCGACCTTGGCGGCCTCGGCGACGGCCTCGGCGATCTCGCCGGCCTGGACGACCGGGCCGACGGGGTCGGCGATCGGTGCGGTGGCAGTGGAATCGGTGCTCATCTAGGCCTCACTGAAGTAGAACTCGACGGTGTCGGTGGGCTCGAGACCGGTGTCGGCGAGCCGCATATCCCGCGGAAAGGGCTTGCTGGCGCCTTCGGCGCGGGCCCGAATGACCTTGCCGGGCTGGTCCGGAACGTGGATGCCGACCGAGTGCTCGGCGGCGGCGGCGGCAACCTCGTCGATGGTGTTCTCGGTGTCGACGGGGACGAGTTTGAGGACGAAATCGCCGTCGAACTTCGAGGAGATGGGGAACAGTGCCATGGGCTTGTCCTTGCTTTCTGGTTCGGTCAGCTGGCGGGAACGAGGAGCTTTTTGTAGGCGTCGACCCAGAGGTAGTTGTGCGCGTCGACACCGCCCTCACTGACCACGCCGAGGCCCATGTATTCGAGGGTGCCCTCGAGGTTGGCCGGCTGGATTTCGCCACCGAGGAAGCGGTCGATCAGGTTCTTGTGGTGCTTGTAGCGTTCCGGGTCCTGCTCGAAGATCCACTTGTCCACCTCGGAGGCGAAGTGGTATTTGCGGCCCTCGTGTACGAGGGTCGTGTCGTGCAGGCTGCGGCCCGGAGTTCCGACGATCGGCAGCTGGGAGACGTTGCACACCATCGGCAAGGTGGCGGGAATGGTCTTCTCGTCGCGGCCGTTGGCGAAGTTGTCGATCATGACGTCCCAGACCTTGCCGAACGTGTCGTTCCAGCCGGGGTACTTCTCCTCGAGCCAGTCGCGCTCTTCGGGGCTGACGCCGGCGGCCGGGTTCCACCACAGGGTGGGGCGCCACGAATAGGTACCCAGGTGCTGACCGTGGTGGTGTTCGTCGAGATCCCGCAGGAAGATGTCCCAGTACCAGGGCTTCTGCAGGCCGAGATCCTCGATCGACTTGATGAACTGGGTGACGATCCACTCCTGCATGAACTCCTTGAACGAGCTCTCCCGCACGTCGAGCGGCACGTAGTAGTCCATCGGGATACCGGACAGAATGGTGAACAGCCGGTAGGAACGCCAGAACGACACGTCGATGTGGTTCTGCGCCTTCGCGACCTGACCGTTCTCGATGAGCATCTGCAGCAGCGGGGTGCCCAGCTGCGCGTGCCGTGCCTCGTCGGACTGGATACTCTGGATGAGCTTGGAGAAGGTGAAGTCACCGGCATTGGCCGCGTCACCCGACAACCCGATGAACTGCAGGTTGGTGAAACCGGTCTCGAACGCGAAGTTCGCGTAGATCGAGGTTTCGACCGCGTCCCGGGTCATCATGATGTCGTCGAAGTAGTGCCGGGCACCGAGCGCGACCCAGTTGTTCGTCCACATGGTCTGGTGCGACCAGTCGAACTGCCGGTCCTTGTTGATGTACTCGTGCGGGAAGAACAGCTGGATCTGGCCGTGCCGCATCTCGTCGAGCATCCCGAAGGTCGCCATGTTCCGCATGCCGGGCGCCTTGGACCAACGGACGAAGCGTGATTCCTGCAGTGCTGCCCCGTATTCGACGAGCGCGACGGCGGCGTAGTGCTCCTTGAGGATGGAGATCCAGCCGGCGTCGGCCTTGTTGTAGAGATCGTTGCGTTCGAGCGCGGCCTTGACCGAATATGCTCCGGCGTCCTTCTGACGCTGGACGTCGACATATTCGCGGTAGGTCACCTTGTAGGGCTCGTCGTACGTTGCCCAGACTTCGTCGGGGATGCCCTCGCCGCCGCTCATCTCCGGCGGAAAGAGTTCGTCGGCGGTGATGTAGGTCGGTGTCCACTCGGTGGTCCGGGCCAGGTCGTACCAGGCGCTGCGGTCCAGTAATGCCATGTCGTTCTCCTTGTGAGTCGAGTACTTCCCGAAGTAGGGAGGTCAGCTGCCGTGCTTGCTGCCGAGCGGTCCTTCACCGCCGGGGTAGCAGAAGGTGATGCTCGGTGAGTAGAAGCCGAAGGTCACCGTGAGCGGGTCCGCGGGACGCAAGGCGTACACGTCGTGATTGGGATCGAGGAACTCGAGGGACTCGACCTCGAATCCATCCGCCATGTCGGCGACGAAAGGGTATCGGCCGCTGGTGAAACCATCGTCCTCCCCGCGGGTGATGTAGCGCAGTTGACCAGTCGATCGGGTGGGGGGGGAATCGCTGATTCGGGCCGTGGTCCGGATCGCGGGTTCGTCTCCGAGGAAGGTCGTGGCAACGACTCGATCGGTGGTGACGTCCAGTTCGGTGCGGCCCGGGCTGGTCGGAACACCACGCTCGGCGGCGTAGCGATTCATCGACTCCGAACTGTTGAAATAGTGCGTCCACCACCGGGCGGGAACCCCGGCCTCGGTGTCGAGTCCATCGAGGTCGGCACCGAGGTAGGTCAGCGAGTACGCACCGAACGAGTCGGTTGGGGCGGCGCCGTTCGAGGTCTGCATGGGGTCGGTGACGATGTATTGGTTCAGATAGCACGCCCCGTCGGCAGCGGGGGACAACCCTTCAGGCACCAGTTTCGCCACCGCCTGTGGATCGGCGGGCAACCACACCAAGTACAGCATCTGACTGTTCGCGATCAGTTGCGGTGCGTGAAGGGCACTACCGGCGCCGTGGGTCGAAGAACCCGCTGAAGGTGTCATGGCGTCTCCTGTGCTTCGAATGGATTTCGTGTGTGAAGCCACAATGTGGCATCGGACACCTTCGGCGGACTGCGCAGTCTGGACAAGTTCGGAGCGCTCGTTGGACATCGTGGAGAATCCACCCGCTCGCAGCGCGGGACGACTGCGGTGACGGCGGCTCATTCGACCGGCGACATTTCGGTCACCGTGCCGTGGAACTACCAGTCCGAGACCAGCCGAACGACCTGCTCCCCGGACCGGTGCAGCCCACAGCCGCGACCATCAATCGTTCCTGGGTCGGGTCCAGGGCATACACTTGCTCGCGATCCAAAGCGTCGTCCAACTCGATCGTCAATCTCCGATTCTCGACGACGAGGCGTTCGCATTCGTTGGACAACGCCTGCACCTGAGCAGCGAGATGCCGTATCCGTCGCTCCATGGGAGTCGTATCGCTGGAGCATGTTTGTGTATTCATGGCTATCCTCCTCGCACCCCGCAACTGGATGGGCGAGGTAGCTGAGAACGTCGGTGACGTTGGTACCGCTATCGTCTGACGGATTCCGTTCCGCACCAATGCGCACTCTGGCCCAATCCCCGCTGCCTACCGCTCCGCTGTGGCCACCTAGCCTGGGAATAGTCTGTTTCGCTTACGAAACGGGCAATTTCTTCCGCGCACGCCCTCGACAGTGCCCGCGGTTGGTCCGGCGATCAGATGGTGGGACTCACGCACCACCGAAGTTGCCCCAGGGAAACTAATAGCGGTGAGGATCGTGTGTAGCGACCGGCCCCAGGGAGACTCGTGAAACTAGAAATTCTCCACGTTCCGCACTGCCCCCACGTGGCAGTGCTCGAGAGCCGCCTCCGGCAGGCCATCGCCGGCCAGTCGGTGCAGCTGGAGATCACCCGCCGCGTAATTGGCGATCCCGGCCAGGCCGCCGCTGCCGGCATGACCGGCTCACCCACGCTGCTGGTCGATGGTCGCGACCCGTTCGCGTCCCCCGAACAGGTCCCGAGCCTGTCGTGTCGCCTCTACCCGTCCGGCACCGGACGTCTCGACGGCGCCCCCTCGGTCGCCGCGCTGCGCACCGCATTGCGCTGCGATGAGTAGCCGATCGTCGTCCCTGTTCCGTTGCGATGTGCCCCGATCATGTGCGGTGATCTGGGCACACCTTCCCGGAAACGGGTGGACAAGAGGCTGAGGCGATAGTGCGTCGACCCGCGTGCCGGTCAGTGAACAGGGCTCCGCCGGCCGGAAGATCTCGAATGTGTCAGCTCAGCATCGGGTCGAGGAATGTTTCGGTTCCCTCGAAGTACGTCGCGACCACTGTGACCTCCCCGAGCGCCGTTACCCGGGGTCTCGAAGAGGTACTTGTTCAGCACCGCCTCGGACACGTCAGCTGAGCCGACAGTCTCCGGAACATCCGTCCGACGACGAGATATGAGGTGCAGCAGAAGAACATACACATCCGGGGTAGACGCAGATCCAGTTCTTCGTCGCGAAGAGCGCGTCCAACGCGCGGTGCATCCGGGTGGTGTGTCGCCGGAGCGGGGCGGAGAGCCGCAGTCTGCGGTGGCGGTCTCCGCCCCACCGGGGAGTCATGTACCGACTTCTCAGAACAGCCACGGAACCTGATCGTGCCCGAAGTCGTGGAAATCGCCGAACCGGCCCGAATAGAAGGCCAATCCAGTTCCTTCCCGGCACCGTAGGTTGGTGACACTGCCGTAGAAGACGCGATGGTCGCCGATGTCGTGAGCGCTGTGCACATCGCACTCGATCTGCGCCAGAGCGTCCTTGATCAGCGGAAGACCGTTGTCGCCGGTATCGCAGTCGAAACCTTCGAAGCGGGCGCCGCCGCGGGTGGCGAATCGTCGGGCGATCGCTTCCTGGCGGGCACTTAGGATCGAGACCGCGAATCGTCCAGCGGTATCCACCGCGTCAGTGGTGCGCGAACCGTGAGTCAGCGACACCAAGAGTATGGCGGGGTCGAGGCTGATCGATGTCATCGAACTGATCGTCATTCCACACGATCCGCTCACCGCGTCGTCGGCGGTGACGACACAGACACCGGCTGTCAGACGGCCCATGCTGCGTCGCATCGCCGTCGGGGTGGGAACTTCGAACGTGGGCAGTGCCATGAGATTTCCCTACTTGGAGCTGTGGTAGCGCGCTTCGAAGGTAACCACGCCCTCATCGGTGCGCCACGGGCCGTGAGGCATGCCCGGCGGGCGGCAGGCGTATTCGCCGGCGCGGAAGGTCTTGTTCAGGGTCAGGTCGGTGAACGATCCTTCGAGGATGTACACCTCTTCCCAGAAATCGTGTATCTGTACACCCATCGGACTCGAGTCGGCACCAGGTTCGTACCGCAGGATGCGAGTGGCGACGCCGGTGTCGGGGTCCTTCGCGAGGATGCGCTCGGTGATCCGCGGGTTGTCACCGGGGCAGACGGTGTAGTCGACGTCGGTGACGGGGAAGAATTCGTGTTCGGGCTTGGCCATCAGGTAGTTCCTACTCGCTGTCGATCTTGTAGTTGTCGGTAAACTGCACGACCTTCTGGACGGCAGAATCGTAGTCGTAGTTCCGGTAGGTGTATGCCCCCTTGACCACGAACGGCGCTCCGGCGTAGAACATCTCGTACTGTTGGTGGCGGCCGGCGAACTCGGACCCGATGATGTCCCAGGCCAGCTTGAACAGCTTCACCCGCTCTTCGGCAGGAACACCCGGCGACTGGACGTAGCGCTGGATGTCGGGTGCGGTGAGCGGGCTGGTGAGGTCCTTGACGCTCGACGGCAACTGAAGGACGCCGCCGCCGACCAGATCACGCAGAATCGCGATCACCCGGGGATAGATCTCGGACTGTAGGCCCATCGATCCGTAGAGGGCAGCCTTGCCCGGTAGCCACATCCCCGCGTCGTCGGGTTCGGCGGTGTATTCGGCCGCCAGGACCGCGGACTGTACGCCGGAGACGAGCGCGGCGAGCTCACCGAGCTTCTCCTGAACACTCGGAATCTTGTCGACGCCGTTGACCTGGGTCACCCTGCGGGCGACACCGGCGATGAACTGCAACTTGGTTGCGAAGCGGATCTGGGCCTGCCAGTTGCCGAGAACGTGCGCACCGGTGTCGAAGAACTGCCGACGTACCCCGGTGGTATCGCGGTCGACGAATACCCGGTCCCACGGAATCAGGACGTCATCGAATACCAGGAGGGAGTCGGGCTCGTCGTAGCGACTGGTGAGTGGGTAGTCGAACCCGCTCGTAACCGCGGGAATGTAGGGGCGGCGCACGTACTGCTTGAGGCCGGCGGCATTGGTGGGAACGACGAAGCCGACCGCGAAGTCGGTGTCGTCGGGTCCGAGCGGCTTGATGCAGGACACGAAGATCTCGTCGGCGATGGCGCCGCCGGTAGCGAGCATCTGGGAACCGCGGATGATCAAGCCGTCAGCGGTTTCTTCGACCACACCCGCCTGGAGGTATTCGCCTTCCCAACCGGACGCGGTGGTGGCGCGAGATACCTGGGGAGGGATGATGGCATACGAGACGTACAGATTCTCGTTCAAGAGCCGCTTGTAGTAGTCGGAGACGTTCGCTCCGAAGTCGCGACCGCCGTCGTTGGCGAACATCTCGGGATGCGCAGCGAAGGCCGCCAGGAACGTGCCGACGTGGTCGGGACTGCGTCCGATCCATCCGTGGGTGTGTTGTGCCCAGGTCTCGATGGCGGCGCGGCGATCGGCGAGTTCGTCACGCGAGCGGGGTATTCCGAAGACCTTGTTGGCGGTCGACCCGGTTTCCGGTGCGGTGTACTGCATGCCGTTCGTCTCATCGGCGGCGAGATCGAACATCTCCGCGATGGTGTGGGCGACGGGAGCGAACGCGGGGTGTTCGAGGACGTTGTCGACCTTCTCCCCGTCGACGAGGACGGTTCGCCCATCGTTGAGCGAGGCGAGGTATTCGGCGCCTGTACGCATGATCAGAGTTCCTTTGTGGTGGTGTAGGTGTGGCGAAGGCTCTGGCCGTCGGGAAGTGTCAGTTCGAGTTCCCACTGCGTACCGGGAACGAAAGTCCCGTCGAGCAGGGGAAGTGTGCCGGCGAAGCACACGAAGTCGCTGCTGTCGTCGAAGTTGTCGAGCCGGTCAGCGAGAATCTTCAGCAGGTCCTCGGGTCGGCGTAGGCCGACCAAACCACCGGACTGGTAGAGAACGCCGTCGACCCAGCTGCGGGCGTAGCACTTGTCCCAGTCGAAGGTGGACCAGTCGCCGATCTCGATGACATCGGATCCCATCGGTTTGGGGCAGGCCTGCTTCGATTCGCCGATGTCGACGGTTTCCAGGGTGCGGTCGGTGTGATCGGATCCGACACCGAGATAGTTCTTGCCGCGGTGGCGGATGAGGACCGGCTCGATCTCACCGGAGGTGTTGTCCCCACCCACCGGTGCGGTCGCGGCGGTGGTGACGGCAGCTTCGGGCATCGGGTAGAACATTGGAACTTGCGGGGGCGGTGCGACACCGATCGCGGCGAGTTCGTCGATGTGGTGGCGGACCTGCGCCTCGTCGCGACCGGTGTATCCGGCGACGATCGAGCGGAAGCCGGTCATGTCCAGTTGGTCACTCGACCCGACCGGGTGCAGGACGAGCGGCTCGGTAGTAGTGCGTGTCATACCAGTGTCTTTCTCTTGTTCAATGCGGTGTAGTCGTCGAGCCGGTCTGCCAGGACCGGGAATTCCGCCCGGGTCCGATACACGAGGGCAGGATCGATTTCGGCGATCGTCACACCCTCACGATCGTCGGCTTCGACGACGACTCGACCCCACGGGTCGACGATGCGGCTGTGTCCGGCGAGTTCGACACCGCCGTGCGTGCCAGTGGCGTTGCAGGCGATCACGAATAGCTGGTTGTCGAGTGCCCGCGCCGCGGTCAGCAGTTGCCAGTGCTCTCGACGAGCCGCAGGCCAGGCCGCGGGGACGATGACGATTTCCGCTGCTGCTCTGACCAGTTCGGTCCACATGCCCGGAAATCGTAAGTCGTAGCACGTTGTGGCCGCGACGACCCCGTGCGGTGTTGCGCTGCTGTACAGCTGGTTTCCGGGGCTGAGCAACTGTGTCTCACGGGATTGGTATCCGAAGACGTGAACCTTGCTGTAGTGGTGGACTATCTGTCCGGTCGCGTCCAGAAGGATGGAGGTATTGCGCAGGGTGGCATCACCGCGTTGGACGATGCTACCGATGTGAATCAGGCACTTTCGCTCGCTTGCGAGTGCCGCGAACACCTGCACGGTCGGCCCATGCAGCGATTCGGCGTCGGAGTCGTATCGATCGAAATGGTTGAAGCCGACTCGCCACAACTCGGGCAGCACGATCAGGTCTACGTCCTGATCTATGCCGGCGACGGTCTCGCGGACCCGCTCGAGGCGATGCGCAGGGCTTTCGCTGTCCGGGCTGGCAACCTGGACCAGTGCAATCTTCATCAGTAGTTTCCTTCCGTGCCCCTCGGGGGACGGGTCATCGAGGCAAGGGTCGTGCTCAAGTGCGTGCGGACCGCGGCGACGGCGCGTTCAGGATCCCGGGCGGCCAGCGCGTCGGCGATCGCGCGGTGTTCGGCGACGACCTGGATTCTGCGGGCGCTGTCGGCGGTGACAATGCGGACACCCATCCGCATCTGCTTGTCGCGCAATGAGCGGTAGAAATCAGTGAGGACCGGGTTACCTGCGGTGCGGATGATCGAGGTATGGAATTCGAGATCGTGCGCGATGAATTTGACAGGGTCGCTGTCGTTTTCCTGTTGCTGGATGACGCTGTGGAGGGCGTCGGGAAGCTGACCGGGGTCAGGGGCGACCTCGGTGACCGACCATTCCTCGATAACCCGGCGTGCCTGCATAATGGCGTCGACATCACGATCGGTGACGGCGGGGATGTATGCACCCTTGTGGGGAATGCGGCGCACGTACCCTTCCGCTTCGAGCCGGAGCAGTGCTTCCCGGACCGGGGTGCGGGACAGACCGGAGGATTCGGCGATCTCGGTTTCGGTCAGAAACAACTCTTGTTCACGTGGCAGCTCGACGATGGTGTCGCGAAGCCATCGGTACGCCAGTTCCGGTGCTCGCATGGCTTCGGTGCTACGTTTCGCCGGTGCCATGTGTCGGTCCTCGTTTCTGACGCTTCACTCGTCGCGTCGATCTGATGGGTGAGTGGTGATTACCGGTTGGAGGGAGTCGGAGCAGTCGAGCCGACCATTGCCATGTCGACCGAGCGGGTCTCTGTTGTCTTCAGGGACGCCGCCAGGGACATCGCGCCCATGATCGCAAGGTAGGCGCCGATCGCGTAGCCGGTGCCGAACCACGAGTACAGGGCGATGGCCAGGATCGGAGCGATCGAGCCTGCCACCACCGATGCGAGGTTGTACGCCAGTGATACCGCCGAATACCGCACGCGCGTCGGGAAGAGCTCGGAGAAGAACGCACCGATGACGGCGCTGTAGGCGGCGAAGATCAGCAGGCCGCCGCCGACCGCCAGCATGATCGCGGCGGCATTATCCGTGTCGAGAAGGGCGAAGAAGACGAATGCCCACACCATCGTGGCCAGCGACGCACCGATGTAGATAGGACGTCGGCCGATCCGGTCGGCCAGGACCGCGAAGGCAGGGATGGCCAGCATCGCGACGACCATTCCCACCATGACGGCGTTCAAGCCGACGCTGCGTGGGAGATCCCGCATCTGGGTGACGTAGGTGATGACAAACAGGGAGAAGATATAGAAGCCGGCGTTTTCGCCGAAGCGAGTCACGGCAGCGAGAATGATGAGACGCCAATGGTCACGCACAGCTTCGCTGAGCGGCGCACGAACCGGGGCGTCGTTGCTGTCCTGCTTCGACTGCTCGAACAGCGGCGTCTCGGTGACGAACAAGCGCAGGACCAGCCCGATGATCACAAGAAGGGCAGACAGACCGAATGCGATTCGCCATCCATAGTCGAGGAAGGCGTCTTCCGACAGCGTGGCACTGAGTACCGCCATGACGCCGGCAGCCATCAGATTCCCCAGTGGGGGACCGAGATTCGGCCACGCAGCCCAGAACGCGCGATGCTCGGATCCGCCATGTTCGGACACCAGCAGCACTGCACCACCCCACTCGCCGCCCAGCGCGAAACCCTGGACGAGGCGAAGGAGCACAAGGATGAGCGGCGCCGCTACGCCGATCGCGGCGTAACTCGGCAACAATGCGATGAGAAAGGTTGACACGCCCATCAGCATCAGGCTTGCGATCAGCGTCGATCGACGTCCCTTGATGTCGCCGAGGTGACCGAGAACCGCTGCTCCGAGCGGCCTGGCGACGAAACCGACGGCATAGGTTGCAAAGGCCAACATCGTGCCGACCATCGGGTTGTCGCTGGGGAAGAAGAGCTTGTTGAACACGAGCGCGGCTGCGGTGCCGTAGAGAAAGAAGTCGTACCACTCGACGGCGGTACCGGCCAGGCTCGACGCCGCAACCACCGGAAGGCTCGTGCGGGTCGCTCGTTTGTTAGGTTTTGAGATGGCTGTTGCCATTGTCGACTCCATGTCGGTTCGTCCCTCGTTGACGGACTGTGGGTCCTGCGACCTACGCCCACGTAGATCGCGCTCAGGGCCACAGAATGGTGACGCCGGGCTCGGCGGCTGCGCCAACAGCCGTCGAGTCCCTCCCTCTCAATCTGTGATGTGGAACACCACCGATTGCTGAGTACTAGTTGTATACGACCTGCATCCAATTGGCAAGAGGCCTCCAAACGCTTGTGCCGACTCTGCGCTCGCCATCAAGGGGCGACCAAGATAGGAGTGGGCCCCGCCGCACGGTGATCCACTCTCTTGTGAGTCGACGACTTTACCGACGCCGGACCCTCCGCACCGCCGGGGTAACACCGCTAGCACTCGCCTCAGTGGTGCCGCTGATAGTGGTGACTTGGAACCCGTCGATAGGTCATCCGCCACGACCCGACAGCGGTGCGGTATCCGGCTCGTCGCTGAGAACGGGGAGGTGGCGTGGGTCAGTGTTGTCGATCGTGGCGGTTGAGTTCGTCGAGGACCTGGTCGAGGGCGGTGGTCGGGATCCGGAAGTCCGGCCCTTCCGCGTCTCGGATGTAGGCGCGCACGTTCGCGAGCAGGGCGAGGTCACGCTCGAGGTCATCGGTGGTCCGGTCGGTCACAGCGTCATCCTCTTGGTGCGTTTCGAGTGTCGGGGTGGATTCTTCGGAAGTGGGGGATAGGGATCGGGAGGAAGGCGATGCCGGTGCCGCGGAACGCCGAAGAAGCGTATTGGCTGATCTGGACGCCGCCTACGGTGCCGAACTGGTCGAGGTCCATGCGGAAGACCACCCCGTGCTGCGGGTCCCATTCGTAGGTGCCGTACCCGTGCTCGGTGTGCTGCGGCCCGGCTCTGCGGACGGTCTCTGCCTGGTGATCGGTATCCATCGGGCGCTCTCCCTATCGTGACAACACGAATACACAATGGTGCATAGCTGGGATTACAGCTGAGTAAGAAGGTTTTTCGTGCTCAAAGTCAACGGGGTAAAGGCCCGTGCTGGGTCACGGAATACGCCGCGGTAGCGCGTTGGCGGCCATCCTCTCACCGATCTCACCGGTCTCACCCCGATCGCTCATGGCTGTGCATCACCGTCCGGTCGTCGGCTCGCCTTGAGGTGGGTGAGTGTCTCGCCGACTGCGGACGCGAGTTCGTCGTCGGTGGGGACGAGTTCCCGGACGGGGGCGGGCAGGGTGGCGTAGGTGTAGTCGGCGACGGCCAACGGTGCGGTGGTCCCGGCCAGGGAGTAGCGGACGACGTTGTCGTTGCGGCCGGCGCACAGCAGGATCCCGATCGTGGGTGCGTGCTGGGTGTGATCGCGCAGGTTCTCGTCGATCCAGGACACGTAGAAACCGAGTTTGCCGACGTACTCGGGTTCGAACCGGCCGACCTTCAGCTCGACCACCACGAACCGGGCCTGGATCCAGTTGAAAAAAAGCAGATCGATGTAGAAATCGTCACCGTCGACCTCGAAGTGATACTGCCGGCCGACGAACGCGAAACCGTGCCCGAGCTCGAGCAGGAACCGCTCCAACCGGGCCATCAGCGCCGCCTCGAGCTCCCGCTCGGCGACCCGATCGCTCAGATCCAGGAAGTCGAAAACGTAGGGGTCACGAACCAACTGCTGAGCCAGGTCGGAGTCACCGGTGGGCAGGTGGTCGGCGAAGTTGGACGGCGCCGCCCCGATCCTCTGGTCGAGCCGGTTCCTAATCTGGTGAGACAGGACGTTGCGGGACCAGCCGTGTTCGAACGCCGCGGCCGCGTACCAGTCGCGGGTCGCCTGATCGTCGAGACGGTCGATCAGCACCGTCACGTGTCCCCACGGAATTTGTCCAACAGGCTGTTCTCGGTACCTCCTGAGCAATCACGACCACGTGCGGAAAGCGCCGTCTGGCGACACGCCCACGAGGTTCTCGGTACCGCTGGCGCATGCTCCTACCGTGAACCCTGTGGGCTACCAACGGTTGCGCATCGACACCCCGAGCATCGGAAGCTACTACGCCGTCGTCGACGACGAGTACGTGCCGCACGCACTCGTATCGAGGTGGCTCGAGGTCCGGTTCTTCGGTCGCGCCCATGCGGAGACTACGAGCGCGCAGTACGCGAGTTCGCTGGCCCTCTTCCTCGGCTGGGTCGAACGTACCGGCCGCGATCTGCCCAGCGCCGCGCACGACCTACATCTGTTCCAGGCGTACCTGTCCACGGCGCCCCTCACTTCGGGGCCATGTGCTGGACGGCCGCGCAGAGTTGGGCGCATCAACCGCATTCTGGTCGCGGTCCGAGAGTTCTACCGTTTCGCCGTGGCGGAAGGTGCTCTACCACGCGCCGTGCTCGACATGCTGTTCGAGATGCCCAACGAGAACGGGTTCGGTGCCCGGAACGGGCCGCGGGTACGACACCGGGGACGGGAGCCGCGCCGGGCCAGTGCACCGGACCAGGCCACCGCGGCCGAGGTGACCGAACTCCTACGGTCGGCGACCACCGCACGCGACCGGTTCCTGATCATGCTGCTCGCACTGACGGGGCTGCGGGTGGGGCAGGCTCTCGGGTTGCGCAGGCAAGACCTGCATCTCGTCCCGGACGCCTCCCGTCTCGGGCTGTCGATCCCCGGCACCGAGCAACTCTGCCGGATCCCGGGCGAACATATGCACATCGTCCGACGGCGGAACCCGAACCGCGCCTGGTCGAAGGCCGGCTTCGACTTCACCGTGCCCGTGCCGGCCATCCTGCTGGCTCTCTATGACCGGTACACCGACGAACGCGAGCGGTGCCGGGAGGCGGCAGACAATGACATGCTCGTCGTCGCGCTCAGCGGGCCGACACGCGGGAACGCCATGTCGGCTCGCAACCTCCACAAGACCTTCGAACGCCTCGCAGGTGCCGCCGGACTACGGCACATCCACCCGCATATGCTCCGCCATTTCGCAGCCTCCGAGCACCTCGCCTCGGGCACCACACGCGATGAACTGCAGACACTGCTGGGCTGGGCCAGTCCGGCCTCGGCCGAGCCGTATATCCACGTCAATGCCGACCGCAGGCGCGGCGCGGTCGACCGGTTAACCGAGCGACTGACGGCCGAGGCGTGGCAATGACCTCCGTTGCATCCGAAACTGCTGATCTGCAGGATCATCCGTTCTCCGATGCGATCGAGGCGCAATACCCGCTCGACGTCTGGGATCTGCGCGTCTTCGGCTACGCCGATGGGATAAGGAGGGCGCGCTTTCGAGGCCGTGCGGATCGCGCCGGCCGAGGAGCAACGGACATCACGCAGCGATGGCTGCTCGACGCCGCGAAGGAATGGGTTCTGCGGGCAGGACTGCGGCAGGTCAGCACGTCCTACATCGACGATGTGGTCTTGTCGCTGGCACTACTGTCGTCGACGCTCAATGAACGGAGTGATCGTGGTGACTTTCCGGATAGATTGTCTCGCAACGACATAACAGCACATTTGATCCGTCTCGGGCAGCTACGGGAGGGTGGCCTGCTTACCGTGAAGGGCCAGCAGCGCGCAGTGCGCTACCTGGCTCGCGTCCTCGAGGACACCCGCAGTTGGGGCCTTCACACGGCCGCGTCCCGCCAGGGATTACCTGAATCCTTTGCGGTGCTCCGCGACGACCTGCCTGCACGGTCGCTGCGCGGCCCAGACGAACCGAGCAGGGCCCTGCCGCGGTCCGTTGTCCGCCAACTGCTCGCGCCCGCTGCCCTGGCTCGGCTGGAAGCCCGGGGCGGAAAGTGGGCGGTCAATTGGTTCACGCTCGCGCTCGGCACCGGGCGGCGGCCCGGCGAGCTGACCGGATTGCCGCTGGAGGGATGCTTGGACTACAACGTTCACCGCGACGAAAAGGGCGTCGAGCGCAGGTATCCGGTGCTCGTGCATAACATGCCGAAGGTGGGGATCGTCGGCTACCGCCTGCCGATCAGCGGCGACATCGCAGCCGTCGTCGAGGACCAGCAACATCTCGTGCTGGCAGCGCATCAGAGCACGGATCCCAGCCGTCTGCCACTGTTCCCGGCGCCGCACCGCAACCCGGACGGGGTGCGTGCCGTCGCCACCTGGCAGGTTGCGGTGAAGCTGCGGGACTGGGTCGAGGAGCTGCCTGAGTTGCGGGCACCCGACAGCCACGAGGACGGACGAGCAGCCGACAGTGAGGGCTCACATGACTTCCCGCGGAACAAGGTCCACCCCTACGCGCTGAGGCACACCTGGGCGCAGGACCACGCCGACGCGGGCACGGCCTTGGAGGTGCTCCAGGACCTGATGGGGCATGGCAAACCCACCACCACACAGATCTACTACCGGATGACGCAGGAACGACGCCGCGGGGCGGTGACCCGGCTGAGCCGACTACAACTGTCGAACACGGGCTCGCTCGTCGCCGCCGGCCTGCGGGTGCTCGAGGCCGAGGAAGGCCTTCGTTCAGAGGTCGGGTCCGTCGCGGTTCCCTTCGGAATGTGCGTCGAGCCCACCAACGTCCAAGCCGGCGGACACAGCTGCCCCTACCGGCTGCGATGCCTTGGCTGCTCGCATTTCGGACCGATCCCTCGTATCTTCCCGAACTCTCCGAATACCTATCCCAGTTGCTGATGTCGAGAGAACGCCTCACCGCGGCGCGCGAGGAGCTCGAACCGTGGGCACGGCAAAACGCCATGCCCGCCGACGAGGAGATCGAACGGGTGCGGTTCCTGATCCGACGCTGCCAGGACGAACTCAGCTCCCTGACCGCCCAGGAGCGCGCTGAGGTCGAGGCCGCGGTCGCCCAGGTGCGCACCGCCCGGGCCGGCACCACGCAGGCCGTGCCGCTGCAGCTACTCGGGGTCGTGTCGGTCGATGAGCCTAGTGTGTTCCCCACCTCCTTCCAGCGGCTGCGTTCGGCCACCAGCGTGCCGCCGACGGGGAGGGTTCGATGACACCGTCGAGCGACGACCGCACCGCGGGCATGCGCCGCCAGCGGCACACCCAAAGCGAGGCCAAACATCACGCCGTCCGGGCCGCCGTGGATACCTGCGTAACCCGCGGACTTCCCGAGTCCGCGGCCAGCATCGCCCGGAACGCCGGAACTACAGAGACGTTCCTCTACCGGCACGAAGGCCGGCCATGCGCGATTTGCGACGAAGTTTTCGGCAGCGGACCTGTTAGCTACTACCGGGAGCAAATGCGGCGCATCACCGACTCCCGGGACCAGCGCAGTGACCGGGACGGGCGCGTCACCGCGGCCACGGCGCAAGCCGATCTTGCGAACACCAGAGCCGCGAACCAACGCCTGCGCCAACAGGTTAGGGCGCTCGAGCGAAGGCTGGGAGAAGTCACCGGCGAGCACGTCGAGGCCGGTCTCCCGGAGCTGGCCCGGCTTGCCCGGGACGTTGACCCACCCGCCGGCCGGCGCATCGCCGAGCTTTCGGACCAGGTGTGGCAGCTCACCGTCGCCCTGGCCGAACGGGACGAGGAACTCGACGCCGTCCGTCGGCTCAACACCGATCTCACGCGGCGACTCAACAGTCACACTCTCTCCCCGCGTGAGGAGGCATGATGACTGACAACTCTGACGCCCGCGATCGCGCAGCGCACCCGCCGATGTCGAGGTCGGCGGTGGTTCCTTCCTCCACCGACGCCGCCCGCATTGTTGAGATCCTGCAGCTTCTGGCCGCGTTCGACTCCACGCAACCAGCCGAGATGACCGCACCCTTCTACGAGCACGGCTACTGGGAACTGCACCTGGCCGTTCGCGATCTGCTTCGCATCCTCGGCCACGACCCCGACGACTGACCTGCGCAGGATGCACGTGCGCAAGACCACCAACGCACGCATTCTCCCAGGTAAAAACATGGATCAGTGGTCGGAAGTACCGAGAACACCCTGCTGGACGAATGCGCTCCGCGGCCACGCCGAGGCGATCTTCCGCATGTAGTGCAGGTTGCTGCGGGAGAATCCGCGCATCTCGGGAAACGCCGACCGCAGATCAATGGCGAGGCGGTCGATGACCTTGCTGCCCCACCCCTCGGCATGCTGGCGGTCCAGGATCGCGCGGCCGATGTCCCAGTACAGCAGCAGTAACTCGGTGTTGACCACCCGCGTGGCCCGGACCCGGGCCTGCTGGACCTGCGTCTTGAGGTGTTCGAGGAAGTCGCGGTAGTCGTCGGGCAGCAGTCCAGGATCACTCACCCGGTCATCTTCCCGCATGACCGAGGAACCGAACGGCAGGGCGCCCGGACCGCGACGATTGGCGTGTTTCGTGGACAGGCCACGTGGACGGGAGAAACAGCAGGAAGGTCAGCATCATTGACCGCTCAGCATTGGTGATATCTGACCCCAGGGGTGTGGCCACCCGCGTACGGCGCGGCCGGAACAGTCAGGAATCGAGTGCGGGGGTGAGCAGGGTGGCCAGTTGCTTGCGGGCACGGTGGATTCGGGTTTTCACGGTGGCGATGGTGACGCCTTGATGTTCGGCGATGTCGGCGTAGGGCAGGGCGGCGAACTCGGCGAGGACGATCGCGACCCGGAAGTCTTCCGGGAGTTGGGCCAGGGCGCGGCGGACCGCGTCGATGGTGGTGACCTGGTCGTCGAATCGGGGGGCGGGGTCTTCGAGGAGAATGCCGTACTCGCCGTCGTCGAGGCTGTCGGTGTTCTTGCGGCGGCGCACGACGGCGAGGGCGGCGTTGGCGGCGATCCGGTGCAGCCAGGTGTTGAAGCGGGCATCGCCGCGGAACTTCGGCAGGTTCTGCCAGGCGGCGGTGAGGGTGTCCTGCAGGGCGTCTTCGGCGTCGTGGGTGTTGCCGGTGATCTGCAGGCATACGTGCCAGGCGTTGGTGCGGTAGCGGCCGACGAGCTCGGCGAAGGCGTGATGATCGCCGGCGCGGCACGCCGCGATCAGGTCCGCGTCATCCATGTCTGGTCTCCCCGTGCCGTGATCACTGGTTATTCGCCGCCCCCGGGCGCCGAGGGAATCGTACCCGCCGTCACATACAGCCCGCCCGGCCAGGAACTCGGCTGCGAACCACACCAGAAATGGGGAGGGCGGGATCGGTGTGGGTTAGAGCGGGTCGATGTCGTGGTGCCCGCCGAGGTCGATGCCGGGATCGGCCGGGTCGTCGACACCGAGAAGGGTGGGGTCGACGCTGTCGTCACTGAGAAGAAGATCCTCGCCTGCCGGGAGGTCGACATCCGGGCCATCGGCGTCGACATCGGTACCGAGGTCAGGGACGACACCGTCGGTGTCGTCACCGTCTGTGTCGAGGTCGGTGTCGTCGTCGAGCAGGATGATCTCGTCGTCCTCGGGTACGACGGGGATGTCGTCGAGGTCGGGGACGAGGCCGGGGTCGACGGGGGCGGTGGTCGGGTCGAGAGCGATCTCGAGGGCCCGCGCCCACACATCGTCGGGCACGGGCGGCAGCGCGCTACCCGATACCCCTAGTGCGGCAAGGACGGAATCGTCGTCCACTGCTGCTCTCACCTCGTTTCCTTGGAGTCTGTCGGTGCGCCGGCACAGCGCACGCCCACCTGTTGGATGCACCGGATCGCCGGAAGGTTCCCGCCGAGCACCACATTTTTTTGGTCACCGTCACCGATGGCGGTGATGGTGGCGTAGTCCAGTGTGCACGTCCGACCTGTCGTCGGCTGGTAGCGACCGGCGACTAGAGGTCGATCATCGCCCACCGGCGATCGGGTGCTGTTACCGCTACCGGTGCCGCGGCCGGGTCCGGGTCCGGGTGGTCGGCCAGGTCGGGGTCGGGGGTGTCGGCGACGAGTATCCGGTGGCCCGAGTCGGCCCAGGCGTCCTCGAATTGGTCGATGGGCACCTCGAGCTGGTTGCCGTTCGGGGCGCCGGGGTCGGAGAGGATCACCACCCCGCGGGCTTCGTCGATGCCGGCGACGATGAGGAAGTGATCGGCCGTGTCGTCTTCTCGGGCTTCGCGGTCCGGGTGCCAGATCTCACCGGAGTCGACCATCGCGATCACCCCGTAGCCGTCGTCGAGTTTGGTTTTCAGGTCGTCGATCGAGCTGTCCTGCACCGTGCAGGGCACCCCTTGATCCTCGAGGAGGATCTCGAGGTTCGGCAACGTCATGCCGCGGGCGGGGTCCCCGTCCTGCATGAGCCCGAGTTCGAGGGCCCGGTCGACCAATTCCTGGGGGTCGTCGATGACCACCCCGGTGTACTGGGCGATCACCTGCGCGGCGCTCGCCGGCCCGCAGTACCCGTCGACCAGCTGGTAGAACCAGTTCACCGACCATTCCACCGGGTCCCCGTACACCCCGTCCCCGCCCGACTCGGCACCAGGAACGGGTGCGGTGCCCGGGTCGGCGACCGGCACCGGGCCTGGCGCCTGCACCTCGGCCTCGTCCCGGGGCGGCGCGAGTACCGGGGGTGGGCCGAGGTCGGGGTCGAGTGCGCTCAGGTCGATACCGGACAGATCCACCGCTGCCGCCGGGGAGTCGGCTATTCCCGTGAACGGATCCTCGTCGACCGGGCGGGGAATTGGGTCCAGGTCCTCCACGGCCGCGGTCGGTTCGCTCAGGTAGGTGTCGTCGTCGAGTGGGCCGGCGGACCAGGCTGCTGCCGTGAAATCCGCGTGCAAGTCATCCATTCGGTGCTCTCCCGGAGTGAGGTTTCGGCCCGCACCCGGCGTCGGCAGGTGGCAGGGGTGTCTTGCACCCACCGGCCGGGCACCCCGACGCGGCGGGGTGCGACGGCGCTGTGGTGGGTGGGTCGGGCTGGGGGTGGGGTCAGGCCAGGTCGGTGGGAGTGGGCTCGGCCGGTGTCTCGCCGGGGTAGGTGCCGGCCTGTTCGTGGTAGTGGTCCTCGGTGGGGATGAGGGCTTCGAACTGCTCGATCGACCCGAGGTGCCCGTCGGTGGCGGTGTCGAACGTCTCCTGGGAGCCGTCGTTGTCGGTGTCGGTGGTGCCCAGGTCGAAGGTGCCGTCACCGTTGGTGTCGACCAGGGTGTCGTTGGTGATGCCGTCGGCGTCGGTGTCGAGGGCCGCGGTGTCGAAGCGGCCGTCGCCGTTGCTGTCGATCAGGTGCAGATCCGGGTTGCCGTCGGCGTTGGTGTCGAACTGGGTGTCGGTGATCAGCCCGCCCTCGATGACGTCCTGGCGGACCGGTGCACCGGTGGCGGAGTCGAGGTGGGTGGCGAGGTCGACGGTGCCGTCGTCATCGAGGTCCTCGGCGAGCCGGACCCCGCCCGAGGTGGGGGCGATCCCGGTCTCGTAGGTGCCGTTACCGTCGGTGTCCTGCTCGACGAGGGTGATGGCACCGTCCTCGTCGATATGGGTGATGGTCTCGACTCCCTCGACGCGGCTGTGGATCAGGTCGACGAGCCCGTCGCCGTCGACATCGCGCGGTGAGGAGTACTCCCCACCCGCGACGGTGCCTGGGCCGGGGTCGGGTGCGGTTCCCGCTCCTAGATCGGTGTCACCGCTGGTTTCCGGGTTGGTGGGGGCCGCGGTGGGGGTCGGGTCACCCGCCGGCGGCTGTCCGCTGCCCGGGGTGGGGGCGGTGGTGTAGGTGGCGTCCTGCGGGTTCCCGGTCAGGTTGGGGCTGGCCGAGGTCGCGTCGGCGGTCGGGGTGTCCTGTGCGCTGCGGGGGTTGCTCATGATCAGAAGTCCTTGTCGTCGAGGAGTTTCGGGCGGGGAAAGTGGTGTTCGCTTTGCGTTGTCGAGAGTTGGATGCGGTGAGCGACCCGAAAGGTTCCCGGCCGAGCTGAAAAACTCTTCCCTGCACCCGAACACCGGTGCGCACAGCGCGGCGCCCGCCCCGGGAACAATGCCGGGGCGGGCGCGAAACGTGCGTGGTTGGTGGTGGTTTAGTTGATCAGGCCGGCGCGGGAGAGGAACGTTTTCGCCCCGGCCATGCCCTGGGCGTCGCCGAAGCTGGCCATCACCCCGGTCGAGCCGTTGGCGTACCAGATCGAGTAGGTGCCCGCGTAGCCCGGACCGTCGATGTGGGCGGCCGCGGTCCGCGGAATGTTCTCCACGATCTCGTTGTCGGTGGAGGTGGTGTCGTTGTGAAAGCCCTGCCGGATCCCGAGGACCCGCTTCTTCGCTTCCGCGGCGTCGACGCTGACGATGATCGACTGGAAGTCCTGATCGGAGATCCCGGCGGTCAACGCGCTGCCCTCCTTCAGGGTGCACTGCATCTCCACGCCACCGTTCTCGGTCTCCCCGGTGCTCTTGCACTCGGTCAGGTCGGACCGCAATGCTGCCGGAAGGGCGGTCAGGACAGCCTCTTTCGTGGTCGGAACCTCGGTGGCCCCGTTCCCGGAGGCACCCGCCGGCTCCGCGGTCGCGGGATCACCGGCCACGGGGGTGTCGGCGGCGGCCGGGGGATCGGCGGCATTCTCGTCGCCGCCGGTGAGGGTGATCGCTCCGATCACCCCGGCGATCACCACCAGCGCGGCGGCTGCGGCGCCGAGCACCATCGCCTTCTTCCTCCCGCCGCCGGCACCGGCATCAGTGTCGGTGGGCGCCGGAGTGTCGGTGGGTTGCCAGGTGGTCGCCGGGCCGGGTCCGGGTCCGGGGTTCGGGATGGGGGCGGTCGCCGCCGGACCGCCCGGGGTGCGGGGTGGGGCGGCCGGTGGTGGGCCTGGGTGCGTGTACCGCGGGGCCCCACCCACAACGGTGGTGTTGCCGAGGCCGCGGACGATCGGGGCGGCCGCGGCGATCGCCCCCTGCGCGACGACGGTCTTCGGGTCGTCGAGGGTGGCGATCGGCCCCAACGCCTTGAGGTGGTCCTGCACGATCGGGATCCGGGAGGATCCGCCGGTCAAATACAGTGCGTGCAGCCCGGTGGGGTCGGTGACGTGGGCGTCGGCGAGCGTTGCCCGAGTCAGGGTGACCGCCTTCTCCACGGCGGGGGTGATGAGTTCCTCGAACTCCTCCCGGGTGATCTGGAACTTTTCGGTGTGCCCGCCGCCGGTGACGGTGATGGTCGCCGACGGCGCCTCCGAGAGCAGTTCCTTAGCGCGGCGGATCGAATCGTCGAGGGCGTGCCGGATATCGATCGGCGCGGACCGCAGATAGTCACCGAGTTCGGGGTTGCGGGCCTCGAGTTGCTCGTCGACCCACCGGCGGATGTAGGCGTCGAAGTTCTTCCCCCCGAGCCCGTTGTCACCGCGGGCGGCGACGACGTCGAAGGTGCCGTGCTCGTTCGCGGCCAGCACCGCGATATCGAGGGTGCCGCCACCGAAGTCGAACACCGCGATCTTCGCACCCGGGGACAGGGTGTGCGAGCGCGAGTAGTAGTGCGCCGCCGCCCGCGGCTCGGACACCGTCGTCACCTGCGAGGCATCGAGGCCGAGCTGGGCGGCCGCGTCGAGGAGGACCTGGATCTCGCGGGGAGACCACGCCTCCGGGTGGGTGAGGACCAGTCGGGCGGGGGCTTGCCCGGCGTGCGCGGCCCGAGCCCGCGCCATCACCGAATCGAGGACCGCGGCAACGGGCACCGACGAGGGGATCGAGTACCCGTTGACGTGCACCACGTCCTGACCGATCACCCGTTTCGGGGAGGGCAGGTAGGCGGCCGGGTTGGTCTCGGCGCGGTTGGTGGCCACGTCCCCGACCGCGATCTGGTGCGGCGATTCGACGAACACCGCCGAGGACATCGTGGTGCGGTTGTGGCTGAGCTGCAGCGCTTCCACCGCACCGCTGACCGCACCGGTATGCGCGGCGGCGGTGTTGGAGGTGCCGAAGTCGATCCCCAGTAACCAGTCCGGCCTAGACATTGCAACCCCCCGACCTCAAACCCCACGAACAACATCCGGCGACGGCGTGGCCGCGCCCGGGCATCATGTCACGCCGGTCCACCGGCAGCGGCTTCCACGGTCGGTAGAACATCACAAGGGGTCCTTCCACACAAAAAGGGGTCTTCTTGATCGAGCGGGTATCAGTTCGATGCGCGCCGCGGGGAAAAGGTTCCCACCCCGCCCACACCAAAAATCAGGTTCGTACTCATGGTGGGTCAGGTGGCGGCGATCGTGCTGTAGGTGTGGGCCAGCACGATCAGGGCGGCGTCCTCGGCGGCGGTCATGGTCGACAGGGCCTGGGTGTGCGCCCAGTTCAGCTTCTGCTGCGCGGTGATCCGCACCTGCTCGGGGGTGGCGCTGTCGGGCAGGCCGAGTTGCCCGGCCGGGGTGCGGTGTTCGAGGAGGCGGCGTAGTTCGGTGGTGACGGGGGAGCGGGGGTCGGCCTCGAGCATGGACCGCAGGTGTTCGAACAGCACCACGGTGTGCAGGGCGGGGTCGCGGCGCAGGGTGTCCACGACGGCCCGGATCTGGTCGCGGGCGGGGTGGGTGAACGCGAGCTGGTCGAGTTCGCGGATGATCCGGCTGGCCCGGTGCACGGCGGCGAACCGGCCCAGATGCTGGGAGAGCACCCCCCGCAGCTGCGGGATCCCCGAATGCGCGGTCAACCACTCGTTCAGGGCGGCGGCGCCGCGGGCGGCGACGTCGCGGCCATGAACGATCCCGTACTCGCCGAGCAGATCGAGGAGCCGATCCCGCACCGCGGGGGGCAGGGCGGTAGGGGTATCGGTGTCGAGGGGGTCGAGGACCTCCAGGGGTCCGTGCCCGGTCAGCGACGCCAGGACGCGGGCGTCGGCCTCGGTGAGCGCCCCGGTGTGGGCGGTTTCGGCGAGCAACCCGGCGATCGGCATCACCGTCATCACGGTGTCGGCGAGCCGCCCGGCCAACACCCGGGCGTGGGCAATGGCATGCTCGAGCGGGTTGCGTTGCCCGAGAGCGCCTTCGCCGAACCCATCCGCCCGCGACAGCACCCCGAGGGTGTTCAGCGGGGTGAACCCGAGCTGTTTGAGGAAGGAAATTTCGTCCGCGCGCGGCGCGGAGTCGAACAGGAACACCGCGGCGTCGGCGTCGACCGACGCGGTGCGGGTCTGCTCGTAGCCGTCGATGAGGACCCGGCGGGTGCGGGCCTCGTTCTCGGCGGTCAGCGTGGCCAGCCCGGGGGTGTCGACCAGGGTGAAATCGCGGATCGCCGCGGACGGTAACCACCGGTGCACATACGCCACCTGCTCCGGCGGCACCCCCAGCTCGGCGGTGTGCCCGCGGGCCAAATGCACCGGCGCCCGCCCACCGTCGAGTAACACCATTTCCGCTCGGGAGGGGGCACCGTCCTGGTAGACGGCGACGATGCTGGTGGCCTCGAGGGCGGCGGTTTCGGCGACCGGCGCCCCGATCAACGCGTTCACCAGCGTGGATTTGCCGGCCTTGAGGCGGCCGACGATCACAATCCGCGGCGGGGACCAGAGGATCTGCCCGATCCGGTTGGCGTGGACGGCCAGATCCGGGGCCAGCCCGGCGAGCGCATGCAACGCCCGATCCAGACCGACCCGCACCGGATCCCAGCCCGGGGCGGTCGGGGTGGCCGTCACCGCACCCCACCCCCCACACCGGTAGGGGGAGCGGGGGTGGACAGTTCAGCGATCAACGCGTTGGCGCGGGTGATGTTGTTCTCGACCACCCGCAGATTGTTCTCCAGCCGGGTCACTTTCTTCTCCCGGGTGGCCTTGTCCGTCCGCATGGTGTCCTCGGCGTCCTTGATCTGCTTCTTCAAGGTCTCGATCGAGGTCTTCACGTGTTCGCGGTAGCGAATCACAATCTCCGGGCGGGCCAGGGCGAGGGTGGATTCGAGCATCCGCGCGGTGGTCGTCTTCGTCGTCGCGATCGTCTCCCGCAACCAGGCCAGCAGATTCGTCTTCCCGGCCCGCATCGCCTTGAACCCGAGATTGAACCCCACCCACGCCACGCCGACGACCGCCCCGACCCCCATCATCGCCGAGACCCCGATCAGACCACCGAGCATCGACGAACCCATCACCCCCATGGTGATCATCGACGGATCGAGCAGTCCCTGCCGTTTCCCGGCCACCTGATGGGTGTCGAGGGTGCGGTTCGACAACGTCGCGAGGACCTTTTCGGAGATCTCGTGCCAGATGACCTCCGAGGCGAACCTCGGTTGCACGATCTGAGTGTAGAGCTGCTCGAGGAACAGATTCACCGCCCCGGCCATCGCCGCCTGAAAATCGCGTTCCATCTCCGCGGTGAAATGCTGTGGGTTCCGTCGCAACACCGCCATCCCGTTCTTGTTGATCCGGGTCGTCCACTTCTCCCGGATACTGTCGAGGCTGCGGTCGAGATCATCGGTGGCGTGCTGACGAATCAACGTCAGATCCCGCTGCAAATACTGCTCCCACTGCGCCGAATGGTCTTTCAGGCCCTGCAACTGCGCCAACTGCGCGGTCAGATCCGGGATGACCTCACCGCTGCGGGTGATCGCCCCGATCTGAGTGCGCATATCCGCCGCCAACGAGACCAACCCCTCGGCCGCGGTCCGCAACCCGGTGATCGCCGGAAGATGTTCGGCAATCCCGAGTTTCGACCCGATCAGCTCCCGCAGCTCGGTGATCCCCGACCGCAGCTCCGCTGCGTCCCGGTCCGGGCCGGGCGGCATCTCCGCCGCGATCACCGCCCGCAGGCTCGACACCCCCACCACCGGAACCTGCCGGCCCAGATGCCGGGCCAGCAGCTCCCGATTCTCTTCGACGATCAGCCGCCAGCGGCGAATGTTCTTGTCCGTCTTGGTGACCACCACGATCAGCGACTCCACCGCGGACCCGGTCCGCTCGATGAACGCCATCTCCGGTGCCGTCAGCGGTGTACTCGCATCGCACACGATCACCAACACACACGCCTGCGATGCCGACGCTTCCGCCAAGGCGGCGTAGGACGGATCCAGCCCGCCCACCCCCGGGGTGTCGATGACGGTGACATCACCTAGCCGGCTGCCGGCAACCGGGACGATCGCCCGGGTGGGTAACTCCTGGGCTCGGTTGTCGGTGACATGGGTGCCCTCGCACGAGACCCAGTCCGCCAGGTCGGCGTGCGGGATCTGCTCGGTCCGGTCCGGGAACAGGATCTGCGCGCTCCCACCCGGCTGCTCGGGTGTGGCCTCACCGAAGCTGATCGTCGTCGACGTCGTCACGTCCACCCCCACCGGGGACGCATCCCGCCACCCGACCAGCGCATTGACCAACGAGCTCTTGCCCCGCTTGACCTCACCGACCACCACCACCGACCGGGTCTGCCCCACGGCGGCGGCCCGCTGCTCGGCGAGATCGCTGATCGCGTCATATCCGAACGGCCGCAGAATCTTCCCGGTGATCGACGTCAGCAACGCTTCGGCCCGCTCCCGCGGCGGCGCCGGGGCGGCGGGGGAGAGGTCATCGGCCGGCCGCCCGGCCCGTGCGGCACTGTCCACACCCACCCCCCCTTTCCCGTCGTCGACCTGCGCGCACCGGTGATGTGGGTGCCGGTCGAAACCCTAGCGTGAGCGGGCCCGGACCGGCACCGTCAACCCCGGCCCCCTCCCACCGCCACATTGGGTGTGACGCAGGACACTCATGCGGTGTGGGAACCTTCCAGGCGGCCGGAGCCTCCAACTACCAGAACACACGCCCCCGCCCGGCGACACCGACAACCGGACACGCACAACCAGCGGGGGGCGAAAAACAGGGAAGGGACCGAGAAAAGACGATGAGGACCACCATGTGGAGGCCGGCCGCGGCTGTGCTCGCCGCCGCCGTGCTGTTGGCCGGCTGCGCCAGTACCGACGACGCTCCCGCCGAACCCACCGGTAAATCCGGCGGCGACACCGCCCAAACCGCGGAGGTCGATCCGGCCGCCCTCGACACCGGTGACTACCCGATCACCCCGGCCCCGGAGTTCGGGCGGGCCACCCAGGAGACGATCCTCGACGTCGACGGGCAGCGGCTCGCCGAGTTCACCGTCGTCCCCTTCGAGATCGACCCCGAACTGACCTCGGTGAAGATGCCCACCATGGTGATGCGCAGCGGCAAGAACCTCGGTGTCGTCCTCAGCGACGCCGCCGGCGACATCGCCCACAACCATCAAATGCTCTACGGCTACGTCTCCACCGCCACCACCCCCACCACGAAAACCACCGACCCGTCCCGATCCGTCGTGCAAGCGGTGATGCGGTTCAACAACCCCGACGACGCCGCCGCCACCGCCCGCGAGATCCACCAGAACCTGCTCACCGTCGACGACGGCACCGGCCTCGAGACCGCCGAGAACATCGACATCCTGCCCAACACCCTCGTCTCGACCGGCCAGACGAACTTCTCCGCCGGCCCCGAGGTCTCGGTCAACGCGTTCACCCCCCACGGGAACTACCTGCTCTACACCTGGGCGAAAGCCCCCGCCGCCGAAAAGGACTGGACCGCGCGAGCCGTCGCGAAGGCCCTGTCCGTGCAAGAACCGCTGATCGACCAGTTCCCGGCCACCCCGACCCGCGCCCAGAACGGGGGCCAGTCCCCGGAACTGCCCATGATCGACCAGGACAAGGTCCTCATCTACGCCATCCCCGAAGACGACGCCCAAGCCCAGCTCGGCGACGACATGGCCGCCTACGGCCCCCGCGGCATGGCGCACCGCTCCACCAACCCACCGCTGACGTACAAGGTCCTCACCGCTGCCGGGTCCGAGCACAACGCCGTCTACAAAACGTCGGTCTACCGGGCCAAGGACGACGCCGGCGCCCAGAACATTCTCACCGAATTCCACAACGATCTGCTCGCCGAGGGCTTCATCACCGCTCCCACCCCGCCCGGTCTGCCCGACGCCAAGTGCGTCACCAAGGACACCGTCAACGGCACCCAGGACTATTGCATGGTCGCCAACGGTCGCTACGTCGGTGAAGCCAGCGGCACCGACAACAAAAAGGACGTCGATCAGCAGATCTCCGCCCAATATTTGATCCTGGAGCACGCCGACCAGGACGCCGAATAACCCCACCGGGCAAGCCCTGTCCGCCGGCACCGCCCCGTCCCGTCCCCGTCCTCCAGCTGCACAGGTCGGTCGCCGACACCGGGGCGGTCCTCGGCGAACCCGGTCCCGCGCTGAACGCCTCGATCACTGGCCTGCCAATGCACCTGACCGGCCACACATCCGCACCATCAGCAGAAATCCACCCAGGCAGGGAGAACCCCATGAAGAAGCTCATCGCCAGTGCCGCACTGTTGGCCGGCGTCACCTCGGCCGGCCTCGCGCTGGCGCCGGCCGCCTCGGCCCTCGACACCGGGGGTCAGTACAACCAGTGCAGCGGCCTCCACGACGGCAGCACCTGCTGGTCGCAGGAGCACGGCGTCTTCCAGCACCTTGACCTCGACGGTTTAGAGATGGGATACAAGCACAACTGATGTTGCACGAGTAGATGATTCGCCGGGGACGGCGACCGCGGGCTCCGCGGCGGCCGTCCCCGGGTTTCCCGCTCTCGCCGCCGCCGTGGATCGGATCTCCCGACGGTGCTACCCAGGCCGGGGCTCGGCATTGTCCCGGAACTCATAACCCCGACACCGGACACCGGACCATGGTGTGAGCTCCCGCAGACGGGCGCAGGACCGGAACTCATCGTGTGTGGGTGATGGGCTGTTGCCGAGGCGTGTGTGCGCGACCGTTTCGTGGGAAGTACACTCAACGACGTTCGCAGAGCATCCCCGCAAATTTTGCACTGTTGAACGCCCACCGTGTCCAGCGTCCCCCCGACCTGGACACCCGCGCCCCAGTGCCACCCCCGGCGGATTCCAGCGGTCGTCGCAACACGCATGGTTTGGTGAAGCATAGTGCTGCTCGTGAAATTTCGTTCGCGTACGCATCATCGTCATACATCCCGACTGGCGCACGCTTGGCGGGCACTTCGAGTGCTTCCGCGCACGGTTCCCGGTTGCGGATGGTTGAGGGCTATTACCCCAGTGCGCGTGGCCGCACCCCTTGCGGGCGAGTAGTCACCTTCGAGGGCAGCCAAAGCCTGAATGCTTCGGCCGTCGCTTCCTGCAGAGTCGTCCCACGGGTGGCTACTTCGATTTTCACCTGCTGCAGCAAGTCTGGGTCCAAGCGGGCGGAGAACTGCGCACGCGTCGTAGCACCTACGGACGTTGGAGCAGACCTGGACGAAGTCGTCGGTTCGAGTGATCGGGTGGCATGCTCGATGAAGTAACCGATCTTCCTGTGGAACTCGCTGGCGTGCTCGTCCTTCAGGTCGATTTCGTACTCGACACCGTTGACCGCGAAGGTGATCTTCTCACCATCGTCGCCGAACACTGTCCCGTCGATGTCGTCAACGAGTTCGACAACCCTCTTACGAGCCACAGTGCCCCCCGATTCCTCGTGTATGTCTCGATACAGTTTTAGCGCACAGTACTGGGAGCTGCGCGAAAAGGGGGTGAACGTCGTCGAGCGCCCGGTCCGTCCGCCAAAGCGGTGTTGCCGTCGCTACCCGATCGCCAGCGAAGTCGGTTCGGTAAGGCGTCGGAAGATGCCATGGCTTGGGCCGATCAGTGTGGCGAGTCGTTCCGCCGGGGTGTCCCATCCGAGGACTTTCCGGGGCCGATCGTTGAGCTCGGCGGCGACTTCGTCGAGGTGGGCACGGGTGTGGCCGGACAGGTCCGTGGCCTTGGGAAAGTACTGCCGCAGAAGCCCATTGGTGTTCTCGTTGGTTCCTCGCTGCCAGGGCGAGTGCGGCTCACAGAAGTACACGGGTATGCCGGTGGCGGCGGTGAATTCGTGGTGGCGGGCCAGCTCGGAGCCCTGATCCCAGGTCACCGAGCGCGCCAGCTGCGCCGGAAGCCCCTCCATCATGGCGATGAGCTCGTCCCGGACGATTTCCGGAGACCGCCCGCAGGGTAGGTGTAAGAGCATCACGTAGCGGCTGACCCGCTCGACCAGGGTCCCCATCTGGGATCGTCCGTCCTTACCGATCACCAAATCCCCCTCCCAGTGACCGGGTACGAGCCGGGCGGCGACCTCGTCCGGACGCTGGCCGATCATCACCATCGGCGCCACGAACCGGGGTCTGCGTGCCTGGGCCTGGCGGCGCGGCCGGCGCATGGTGCGACCGGTCCGCAGGAGGGGTTTCTTCCCGCGGGTCAAGCCGCCGCGGGCGGGCTGGTAGACCGCCTGGTAGATGGTTTCGGGTGCAAGATGCATGTCGGTGAGGTGCGGAAAGTCTCGGCGCAGTCTGTACACGATCTGCTCGGGACTCCAGCCCTTGCCGAGATGTCGTTGGATACGTCGCCGCAGCGTGGGGTACTTGATCAGTTTGGCTGTCTTGGGGCGTGGGCGGCGTGCGCCGGCACGTTGCTGGGCGGCATAGGGTCGGTACTGCCCATCGGACGGGTCACTGTTGCGGCGGATCTCCCGGCTGATCGTCGAGGGGCTCCGGTTCAACTCGGTGGCGATCGATCGGATCGAGGCGCCTTCCCGGAGCCGGTCGGCGATACGGATGCGTTCGGTAGTGCCCAGGTACCGGCCCGACTCGGTGTGCAGGGAGGATGTTGTTACCGGCGGAGCTCCCGGGTGGCCGCCGGACGGTTTGTGTCCGTTGCGCCACCGCTTGCCGGTGCGGTAGTTGATCCCGACGATTCGGCAGGCCTCTTGACTGCTCACGCCCTTGTTCACGAGATCAAAATAGGCGCGCCGTTCCCGATGCAAGGTCTCGCCACGCGAGGGACCCCGTTGCTTGCGTATTTCGAATTCCATCGCCACCCTGAACTGTCGGGTGTTGCGACGACCGATGGAACCCAAGCCCCCGGTGCTGGGGCGCATTGCGTTCCATCGACCAACAACCTCCGACGCTCGGTCTTCCTATCCCGAACCAGCGTCGGAAAATCCCTCGCGGAGAATGACAGCGATGACCGAGACCGCCACCAGCATGGGCCGCGTCCCTGTCGGCGATCCGATCCCCCTCCGCTTCGATCCGCAGACCAAGCAGCGACTCGACGAGGTGGCCGGCGGGATCGGGCCGCGTCGCTTCGGCGCCCTGGTGCGGGTGGCCGCCCACCGCCTCCTCGCCGACCCGGACCGCGTTCCCGCCGCACTCGATGAGTACCGCCGCGTCTCCGCCGCCGCTCGGAGCCTCCCACGGGTGGAAATATTCTTCGACCTGGATCCGGCGACCGACCGGCGCCTCGAGGAGCTGGCCCGGGCCCATCACACCAAACGCAGCGCGATCGTCCGGGTCGCCGCCCACCGATTCCTTCACGCGGCGGGCCGATTCCGCCCCCACGTGCTTCGTGAGGACGCTCGCGGCGATCTCACCTGCCGAACCCGCCTGCACGTCAACCGCTGCACGCTCGACCGGTTGGACCGGCTCACCGGCCGCAACGGTGACGTCCTCACCGCCGCCGCGTTGCGGGTCGCACTGCGCCGCCTCCTCGACGACCCGGGCGATCTCACCACCGACCTGGCCGCGTTCGGGGCGGTCCGCGACCTGGCACCGGAAGTCTTCGGCCTGCGCACGAATGTGCACTTCGACGACGAACTCCGCGATCAGCTCGACGCCCTTGCGCGCCAACTGGGGTCCGATCGGGCTGAACTGATGCGCCTGGCCGCCCACCGGCTCCTGGCCCATCCGCGGGACCTCGAGCAGGCGGTGACCGACGAGATCTACCGGGGGGAGTCGAACCGCGGTCAGCTCCTCGCCCGCAACGAACGCCGCAAAACCACCATTACCGCCGCCACTATGCCCGTGGTGAAGACGCCGTCACCGGCGGGGCGCCCGTTCGGGAGGCCGCACTCGTTCCTGGTGGACGAGGACACCAAACGCCGACTGCACGAGCTCGCCGACGAGTACGGGCCCCGCCGGGTCTCGGCGCTGGTGCGGGTCGGGATCCGCCGACTCCTCGACAACCCAAGCAACCTGACGGCCGACCTCACCACCGTTGCCCCCGTGCAGGATCTGCGGCCCGAGCCGCCCAAGGCGAGGATCGCTGTCGCCCTCGATGACGAGCTCCTCGTGCATCTCGATGCTCTCGCCGGCCGGCTCGGCTCGACCCGGCAGGAACTGGTGTATCTGGCCGCCACACGCATCCTTCGCCAGCACACCGGCATCGAAACCCTGATGCTCGACGAGATGTACCGGGCTCCGGGCAACCGGCAGAAACTCATCACCAGACATGCCCGCCGCGAGCGAAGACGCCGAACACGCTACGGCGATGGTGCGTGACCTGCGAGAATGTGTGTGGGTCGGGCCCGCACCACCGGAGGATCCCATGTCCCGGTTTCTGCGCCCGGCCCTTATCGCGACCACGGCGGCCGCGGACCTCTCCCTGACCGCGGCACCCGCACACACCACCGCCTGTTCCGAGTGGATGCGCACTGCAGTACTTCGCGATCGGTGCCATGTCGACGTGCGATTCCGGGACGGTGAACACCCATCAGGTGGAGCTACATTGCCAGCTACTCGGTGCGTTCCCCTATATGCACTTTCCTGTATGGGGACCCGAGGCCCCATATCCCTGCCCTCCATTGCGCTGTGCCCACCCCTCCACCTCGGGCTCGGCCCCACCGTGCACACCCGATAGCCATGCTCTGCCCTACGGAAATGACACTCCCAGGACCTGTTCCCCCGGTGAAGCGCGACCGCCAGTAGGGTTCGGTCCTGCTGTGAAAGAAAACATGAGATCGGGGAACTGTGGCGCGCAAGGTAATAGTCGAACTCGTCGACGACATCGACGGCACCATCTTCGGTGACGGAGAAGGGGAGAACATCACCTTTTCCGTCAACGGGGTGGACTACGAAATCGACCTGAAAGACAAGCACGCCAACAAGTTCCACAAGCAGATCGGGTACTTCATCGACTACGCCACGCGCACCGGTGGCCGCAAACGCCGCTCCGACCGCCCCGTCGTTCCCGTCGTTGGCGACGTTCCGGGGCGGCGGCGCGGGGAAGTCAAAGAGTTCCGGGCGTGGGCGGCCGAGCAGGGTTACGACATCTCTTCCCGCGGCCGGATCCCCGCCGAGGTCGAGCAGGCGTTCCGCGACGCCCACTAGAAAGCCCGGGGAAGATGAGGCGGTCGCTGCGTAATCCCTGGTACCGGGCGTCGATCAGGACGGCCGCGAGTGCCCACTGGCTGACCATCGGTAGCCGGGGCCTGCGCGGGATGACCGGGGAACCAGTCGAACTCGACGACACCGAGGCCGCGACCGTGCTTGCCGCCCTGGTGGAAACCACGGGCGGGCGCTGGCCCGCGCGACCGTCACGCATCACCGGGCTCCTGGTCCGCCTGGACGTCGCCGGCCACCATCCCTACATGGCCGAGGTCATCCACACATTGGCCACTGATCCGGGATGGCCGACACGTGCCCGCGAGATCGCCGCGACCTCCGCGGACTGGTAGCGCCGAAACGGAGATCTACGCAGCAAGCTGCTGCGCAAACGGGCAGGAAGAGGGTGAGGACATCACGGTCGCGGTCCTCGACCCCCAGGCCGGGTTGGCGGCGATCAACCAGAACGGCTTACTGGCCGGATGCGCCTGGCGTGACTACCGAGACTCCGGCATCACTTGCACGAATATCTGGTCGGCACTCCGACTCGGCGGGGGTGCGGTATCGGTGCCGACAGGGGAAAGACGAACACGCCGTCATCCCGGGTTAATGGGCCACACCACCGGACGATAACCATCGATGCCACAGGCACTCTCGCCAACCTGGGATAGGCGCAGGATCGTGTCGAGACCCTCCTCGACGGCTTCTCAGGCGCAGTCCCGGCAGACCCGATGCTAGCCATCGGTGGGGTGACTGCGGTGATGGACCAGGAAGCAAGTGGTGCAGGTGAATTAGTTTGTCCGGCGCAGTTCGGATGAGGGTGACGGTGAGTTCATTGTGGGGCAGGTTGGTGCCGGGCAGCTCGAAGGAGTCGGCGGTGGGGTGTCCTCGACGTCCACGACGGGGTCCTGGGATTCTTTCCGACGGGTCGTCTGCTGTTCGAGAGATCTGTCCGTCTCGTCGGATTCGGTGACGTCTGTCCGTAGTCGGGCGCCATGACTGCTTTCCTCATGCTCTGTGTGTGTTCGGACCCGCCAGGTCAAAATGGACATACGACCGGTCAACCTCGGAGTGTTCGTCTACGGTCCAACCCGCCTATTATTCAGCGTATGGACGACATGGTGTCGAGTGAGTCGACTGATTTATTGCCCGTGCGTGAGCAGCAGCGACGGATGACGCGTCAGCGGATCGTGGTGGCCGCACGGCAAGTCTTTGAAGAGCATGGGTACGGACAGGCGTCCATTGGGGACATTGCTAAGGCGGCACAGGTCAACAGGGCGACCTTCTATCTGCATTTCGCAAAAAAGGCCGAAGTTTTCATCGAGGTGTACGAAGTTGTCCGGCGCCAGCAGAGTGTCCGTTACTGGTCGCTTCTTGGTGAAGCGCTGGTGCGCGGCACTGAGGCGGCGGTCCGCGAGTGGCTCGACCTCGCGCTTGTCTGGTGGGAAGACCAATCGCCCCTCTTGCCTGCGATTCACGAAGCGATGGCTAGCGATCTCGACGTGGCTGCCCGGTGGAAGTATCAGCTCGACGAGCTGGCGGGCGAGTTGAACGAGTACCTCGCCGCGTTCCCCGAAGACCGTCGCGAGAAGCAGCGGTTGCGTGTCGAGCTGCTCATGGTGCAGCTCGACCAACTCTGTTTCCGGGCCATCGTGCAGAAGGTCCTCATCATGGAGAGGGAAGCGCTGCTCGACGTCGTGGCGAGTCTGTGGAGGGATGCTCTAGGTCTGAAGTAATGCATGTCAGGCGTCAGGTTGACGCTTGACTCGACACCCTGTCGCCCTTAGTCTCTGATGAGACCTGAGTCACTCGCGCATTTCGTGTCGGGTGTCAGATCAGGTCGGACGGTTGTGGCCTGCAGACCGGGCTCTGCCTGCGTTCGTCGATGGGATCGACACGCCGCCAGGGAAGGGCATCATCTGCCACCGGTATGCCCTAGCCGTCTGCGACGACTTGGGAGCTTCAGATGTCCTCGATTTCCAACTCGGCCACGCCGCCTCCGGCGCTGATGCGGCGCGTGACATTCGCCGCTGCCATCGGGAACACCATCGAGACCTACGACTACGCGGTCTACGGCTTCTTGACTATCGTCCTTGCGAAGTTGTTCTTTCCGGATTCCCAGCCGGGCGTCGCCCTGTTGTCGGCGTTCGCGGTGTTCGGTGTGGCATTCGTGGTACGACCCCTTGGTTCGCTGTTGTTCGGGTCGATCGCCGACCGGATCGGGCGCCGGCCTTCCCTGGTGGCGACCTTGGTCCTGATGGCGCTTGCGACAACGGCTATCGGCCTGCTGCCGACGGCCGCATCCGTCGGAGTCTGGGCGCCAATCTTGTTGGTGGGGTGCCGATTGCTGCAGGGGCTCGCCGCCGGTGGGGAGTACGGCACCGCGATGACCTACGCCGCCGAGTTCACCCCGCAGCGCAAGCGGGGGGCGATGACCAGCCGGGTGCAGATCGGTAGCGTGGCGAGCCTGTTGCTGGCCGCGGGGATGGTCCTGCTGCTCAATGCGATCCTGACGCCCGCGCAGATGGAGACGTGGGGATGGCGGATCCCGTTCCTGATCGCCTTGCCGCTCGGCCTGATCGGATTGTGGATCCGGGCCACCCTCGAGGAGTCACCGGAATTCCGGGCTCTCGAGCAGCGGGGTGCGGTCACCTCCTCACCCGCCAAGGAGTCGTTCGCCAAGCACTGGCGGCTCATCGTTCTCGTCTTCGGCATCGCGGCGTTTCAGCAGATCGGCTACTACGTTGCATTTACCTACGCGCAGTCTTACATCATCCAGCTGGGCTTCACCCAGAAGCAGGCCACCTTGGCGACGGTGATCAGCATCGCCGTTGCCATAGTGCTTGTCGCTGTGGGCGGACCCCTGTCGGACCGGTGGGGGCGGTGGCCGATGCTCCTGTGGCTCTCTGCGGCGATGCTAGTGCTGGCCTACCCGCTCTTTGCGGCCCTGTCGTCCGCGACGAGCCTTGCCGCGGTGGTCTTTTTCACTGTGTTGCTTGGCGTGGTGCCGGCGCTGTACACCTCGGTAGCGCCCGCCACCTACATCGAGGTCGTGCCCGCCAGGGTCCGGGCCACGGTCTTTGCGGTGGGGTTCGCGCTCGCTGCAGCGCTCCTCGGCGGCCCTGCGCTCTACGTCAGTCAATTCCTCGTACGGTTGACCGGCGACAACCGGGCGCCGGCGTACTTCTTGATGTTCGGCGCGTTGGTTAGTCTCGTCGCTGCTCTGGTCGTGCGGCGCCAGCGTCCGCAAGTCTTGGCGCCGGACCTTGCAGTCGCCGCAGCGGACGGCGCGCCTACGGCTCGCTCGCAGCAAGGAGTGTGATCGTGTTTCTCGCTGACCTAGCGGAGCAACTCGATGCCCTGGCGCCACAGCTGACCCCCGATCTACTCGACCAGGCTGGTACCTGTTTGCTCGATGCCCTCGCATGCGCCTATGGCGGACAGGATCTTCCATGGGTGAAGCAGGCCCGGGCGGTCGCTGGCGCGGGTGATACCGGTGAATGCACGATCTGGGCGAGCGGCGGCCGCAAAGCGGGAGCAGCGGATGCGGCGTTCGCCAATGCTGTCGGCAGTCATTCGGTGCTCCATGAGGACACTCACGCCGAGAGCCGTGTGCATCCCGGGACTGTCGTGGTGCCCGCGGCGCTCGCGATCGGGGAACGGACCGGCTCATCGATGGTCGATGTCCTCCATTCGATTGTGGTCGGGTATGAAGCAATTGCTCAGGTGGCGGCGACAATGATGACTGACGAGTTCATCGCGCGCGGGTGGCGGGCCAGTAGCGTTTTCGGTCCCTTCGGCGCTGCCGCAGCGGCCGCCCACCTGTTAAGGCTGGACAAGATCAACACTGTTCACGCCCTCGGGCTGGCTGCCACCTTCTCTGCAGGCATCTGTCAGTGGGCCGAGGACGGCAGCACGGATGTCTTCTTCCAGAAACGCGAACGCCGCCCGCGCCGGCCTTGTCGCGGCATTGCTGGCCCGCGAGGGTGCGACTGGGGCCACGTCAGCGGTGGAGGGCACGTACGGCCTGCGGCAGGCGTTCGGCGGAATCCGAAACGATGTCGACAAACCGAAGATTCGGCTGGACCGGATGGCGGTATCGGCAACTTTTTTCAAGGCCTATCCCTCATGTGCGCTCACCCAGGATGCAATTGACGCCGCCCGGCAGCTTGCCGAGCACGGGGTCGGTTCCGGTGCAATAGTCGGCGGCACGATTCACACCTCCGGTGCCGCGGCGCGATATCCGGGATGCGACAACGCGACAACCCTGACAGCAGCGATCTCCCGGCAGATGAGCTTGCAGTTTACGGTCGCCGCGGCGCTGACCGATGGCACCGTCCGTCCACATCGTTATTCGGAACCGTTGGACCCCGGCATCGCGGCGTTGGCGCAGCGTCTTCGGGTGGTGGTCGATCCGGTTGCCGACCTCGCTTTTCCCGACCGCAGAATGGCGCGGGTGGAGCTTCGGCTGACAGAGGGCCGGACCGTGTCGGCTACCAGTCGTCCTGACACGAACTTGGCCGGGACTGCCGTAGCAGGGAAATTTCATGACTATTCGGCCCAGGTGCTGGGCGCCGATGTGGCCGCGGTGGTGGCATCGGTCCGGAATCCCGATGGCTGCCGCGATGTAGCCGAATTCGCGTCTCTTCTGTCCTGAAAAGCGTTACCGAACAGAGGTATACGCAATGGGAGGACGGCCGGTGCTTCAACGCGCGTAGAAGCCTTCGGCTCGCCCCTTCGGGTCGACATACTGCTGCTTGACTCGACAGGGTGTTGTCTCTAAAGTGAGTGAGAGCTAGTGGCGAGGGTTATGCACCGCGCCAGGCAGGAAAGAGTAAGGCAATGCACTTATCAGTCACACTCCGGATCGATTGCTGTACCGGGTGACACTTCACCGCCGCCGGTCGCCTCACGTACAGGGGTGGCCCCGCATTCCCAAGGCGGGCAGTGCGTCAGGCGGCACCACGGTGAGATCCGCTGCGTCGCTGCATAGCCGGCCCGGGATGCCGGTGATGCGCTGCCCACGGCTCTCGGTAACGAGTTTCGCCACGGCGGGGCGGCGAGCAAGCGTGAGCGCACCCGTAACGACCTCGCCGAATCGGACCAATCGGTATAGATCAACTGCACCACAACGAATTTCACGATCACAACAAGAAGGCGGGTAGTGGTTCCGGGCAGGGTGCCCGGTCTATCGAATCGCCGATCCGAGACCGGAGCGATTGCTTCGCTCGGACGTCATCGTCGACCCGCGCAAGCCCTGACGCCGCCCACGGCTGGCCCCTCAAAGATGTAAGGACGGACATGACCACTGTGACGACAACCGACAGCACCCGGGCCGCCACCTTCCCGGCGACCGTGACACGGCTGGCGGAGCTTTACGGCGATCGGGAAGCTGTGGTTGCCCCCGAAGGGCGGGTCACCTTCGCCGAGTTGGCTCGGCGCTGCGACGAGATCGCCGGCGCCTTCGCGGCCGCCGGGCTCCGGCACGGGGAGCGAGTCGGCATCTTGCTGCCCAACGGGCTGCGCTGGCTGGTGGCGGTTCTCGGCGCCCAACGGGCAGGCCTGGTGGCAGTCCCGATCAACACCTGGTACCGGTCCAGCGAGATGGCACACCTGATCGGCACCGCGGAACTGCGGATGATCGTGACCGACGAGCACGTATTCGGCAAGGACATCCTCGCCGAACTCAGTGCGGCCGGACACGGGAAGATCTTCGACCCGGGCCGATCCGACGACGGCTATCGGGGGGCACTGTTCTGGCCCGCAGCCCAGCCGTTCCCTCCCACCGCAGTGCGCGGACCGGTGCCGGCGCCGAACGTTGTGTCGGCTGAGGACGTCGCCATGATTCTCTTCACCAGCGGCAGCACCGCATTGCCGAAACCCGTTCCGCTCGAGCACGGCAAACTCCTGCGCAACGGCCGGGCCATGGGTGAATGCATGGACCTGCGCCCGGGTGACCGGCTGTGGCTCGCTATGCCCCTGTTCTTCGGGTACGGCGCGTGCAATGCCGTCCCGGTCGCACTGACCCACGGGGTGACCCTCTGTCTCCAGGAGAAGGTCGAGGGAGACGCCGCACTCGAGTTCATCGAGCGCGAACGCTGCACAGTCTTCTACGGTCTCGCGACGGCGGTCCGCGCCTTACTCGCCGCACCGAGCTTCGGGCGCAGGGATATATCGTCACTGCGAACCGGGCCAGTGGGATTCAACGCAGAGGATAAGCGGCTGGCCATCGATGGCCTCGGGATCTCCGAGGCGTGCAGCGCCTACGGACTGACGGAGTCGTATGGCTTCGTCACCATGACCGACGCCCACGACCCCCTCGATATCAAATTGCACACCCAGGGAACGGTATTGCCAACCCAGCAGATCCGCATCATCGACAACACCGGAGTGGAGTGTCCACCCGATGTTACCGGCGAAATCGAGATTCGGGGCTGCGTGATCGACGGCTACCTCGGCTCGGAGGAGGTCAACGCCGGCACCCACTCCGAGGATGGGTGGTTCCGGACCGGGGACCTCGGGGCGATCGATACCGACGGTCGCCTCATCTTCGGTGGGCGCTGGAAGGAAATGCTCAAGATCAAGGGCATCAATGTAGCGCCCCTCGAGATCGAAGGCATCGTCTCCGGCCATACCGACATCAACCAGGCCTATGTCATCGGGCTGACCACCACCGAAGGCGACCAGGAGATGGCCTGCGTCGTCGTCCCCGAGAACGGTTCCGTACCCGACGAGGACGGGTTCATCCAAGGGCTTACCGAGTACATCCGGGGCCGCGCCGCGAGCTACAAGGTGCCCGCCCGGTTCGTGGTGATGGACTCGGGGTCGGTGCCGCAGACGGACACCGGCAAGGTCAGCAAACTGAAGTTGCGTGAAATGCTCGAGGCCGCACGATGACTCGAACTACCGCGCGGGCAGGCCGCGTTCGGCGCACCCCGGATTTCGCCGAGCTGCCCACCCTGCCCGGCCGCGACGAGCGCCACGCCTGGGACGTCTGGGGTCGCGACGACGAGATCGGTACGTTGAACCTCATCGGTCCCGAGCAACGACTCTCCGCCACCCGCACAGTCCGGACCGGCGACATGCTCTCTCTGACACTCCCCTTGGACGAACCGGATCCTGGTCTGTTCGACGAGCGTGCCCACTACCGCCACATCATCGACGACACCGTGGCCGGACACGACGACAAACTCGATGACTTCTACCTGCAGTGCTCGTCGCAGTGGGATGGATTGCGCCACATCAAGGCCGGTCGGCACGGCTACTGGGGCGGCCGACAGGAGTCGGACCTCACCAGCACCGATGTGCTCGGCATCGACCGCTGGGCAGAGCACGGCTTCGGCGGCCGGGGAGTCCTCGTCGACATCGCACAGCACTCAGATGTCCACGGCGCCCCGTTGCTAATGGACCAACCGGTAGAGATCACCGCCGCGATGCTCGACGAGGCCGCCGCGGCTCAGGGAACGACCTTCGAATCCGGCGACATCCTCGTGGTCCGAACAGGCTGGACCGAGTGGTATCGGGCCTTACCCCACGAGCAGCGGATGCGAATGCGCGGCACGATCGGCGCCGGATTCGCCTGCCCCGGCCTGGAGTCCAGCAGGGACATGGCCGGTTACCTGTGGGACAACGAGTTCGCAGCGGTCGCCGTCGACAACGTCGGAGTCGAGGTGTTCCCCGTCAACCGCGACAAGGGTTTTCTGCACCGCCGGCTCATCGCCCTGCAGGGAATGCCGTTGGGGGAGTTGTGGCACCTACGCCGCCTCGCCGAAGTATGCGCAGCCCGCAGGTCCTACGAGTTCCTGCTCGTCTCCGGGGTGCTGCCGCTGCCACGCGGCGTCGGAAGTCCGGCCAACGCCCACGCGATCGTCTGACACCACCCATCCCAGGAAAGGAACACTCACCATGCCACTCGGGCCCCTACGCCAGGTGGCCATCGTCGGGATCGGAATGACCGAGGTGTCGCGCGTCTCCGAACGCAGCGCCCTCGACTTCTCGGCCGAGGCCCTCCGACTCGCCCTCGACGATGCAGGCCTGCGAGCCGAGGACGTCGACGGCCTGTTCACCAACGTCGGTTACCCACTCGCCGTCGACTACGACCGCATGGCCGAAGCCTTCGGCCTGAGTATCCGCGCCGCGGTGCAGACCTGGACCCACGGCCGCTTCGTCGGCCCCACCCTGCAATCTGCAGTCCAGGCGGTCGCGCTCGGCACCACGGACGTCGCGGCCTGCCTAGCCGGGGTGTCGTTTTCCGGACTGGGACTCGTGGGCGGTGCAGGAGATGCCGAGGGGTTGCGCCAGGGAGGGGGGTCGCACGGTGAACTTCCCCACTACGGAATGACGGCACCCGGTGCGGGGGCAGCGATGGCGTTCCGCCGGTACTGCGCCCGCTACGGGCAGGATCCCGGCCTGATCTCCGCGGTGCCGATCGCGTTCCGGCGGCACGCCAGGCTGAATCCGAACGCCCAGATGACCAAGCCACTCGAGCGTGAGGACTACGACACACAGCCCTATGTGGTCGAACCGCTGCGGCGCCCGGACTTCGCGTTGCTCAGCGACGGCGGTGGATGTCTCCTCGTCACCACCGTCGAACGGGCACGCGACCTCCGCCAGCCCGCGGTCGTCGTCTCCGGCATGCAAGGCTTGCACGCCGGGAGGGATGAGTTCATCTTCGCGCCACCCGGTCTCGGCGTCTTCTCCCAGAGTGACACACGTCGGGTCGAGGACAACCCCGTCTACGCCATGGCAGGACTGGCCGGACCCGGCGACGTCGACTCACTGCAGCTCTACGACGCATTCTCTCCCAACCTGGTCTTCGTCCTGGAACGCTTCGGGTTCACCGGCGAAGGCGAGGCGCTCGAATGGCTTCAGAACGGTCGCATCGAGCTCGGTGGTGATCTGCCGACCAACACCGCCGGCGGACTTCTCTCCGAAGCCCACATTTGCGGGTGGGGGCACATGATCGAGGCCGCCCGACAACTCCGGGGACAAGCCGGCGCACGGCAGGTCGCAGACTGCGAAATCGTCCAATGGGCCACGCCATTCGGAGATTCACTCATCTTCTCCAAGGACCGGTGACCACAATGACCAGCACACGACCCGAACCCCCGCGCTACCCCGAGGACATCGAACACCTCGACGGCGCGGCACGCGGCGAACTCCGCATCCCGGTATGCCATTGCTGCGGTGAGCAGTTCTGGCCGCCCGGACCGGTGTGCCCCCGTGACTTCACCGCCGACGTCGGATGGGTGACCGACCCAGGCACCGGGCGAGTGAACAGCTGGGTGCGGTTCCACAAACGGTACTTCACCGGCGATGACGTGCCCTACACCGTGGTCCAGGTCCGGCTCGACAGCGGACCGAACCTCACCACCACCTGGACGGGCCCGACCGATCCGGTGATCGACGAGCCGGTCGTGGTGTCCTTCCGGCAGATCGGTGCTTCGGTCACCCTGCCCGAATTCGGGCCTGGGGTGCCCTCGTGAACCCGGCGCGGGAGCTCGCGGATCGGATCGGGCCGGTGGGAGTATGGCTGGCCGCGCTCGCCGAGGCTCCGGCCGTGACCGGCATGGCCGCCGCCGCGGAGATCGAAGAGCTCGGGTACGGAACGCTGTGGGTCGGTGAATCACCGGTGCACAAGGAGATTTTCACGCACAGCGCGCTGTTGCTCGGGGCGACCTCACACATCACCGTGGCTACCGGAATTGCCTCTATCTGGGCCCGGGACGCCGCCGCCACCAACGCCGCCGCGCAAACGCTCGGTGAGGCGCATCCCGGCCGGTTCGTGCTGGGCCTGGGCGCAAGCCACGCCGAGGCGGGACGCGGCCACGGCCACGACCGACCCCTCACTGCCGTAAGGGACTACCTCGACGCCCTCGACTGCGCCCCGTACCGAGGACCGCGCCCTGCCACGACAGTGCCCCGAGTCCTGGCAGCTCTGCGGCCGCGGATGCAAGAGCTGGCCCGCGACCGCACCAGCGGGGTGCATTCGTTCTTCGTCCCACCGACACACACGGCGGTGGCACGGGACCGCCTGGGCCCCGGCCCACTACTCGTCCCCGAGCAAGCCGTGGTCGTCGATCCGGACCCTCAGACGGCACGCGCCGTCGCACGCGAACACGTCGCGACCCGGCTCGCCCTGCGCAATTACGTCAACCATGTGCGCGCCCTCGGGTTCGGAGACGACGACCTCGCGTGCCACGGCAGCGACCGCCTGGTCGACGCGCTGGTCGCGTGGGGCGACCCCGCTACCGTCGCCGCCCGCATCGGGGAGCACCTCGACGCCGGCGCCGACCAGGTGGCGATCCACCCCCTGACCACGCAAGGTCAAAGACTGTCGCGGGTCCTCGACCAGCTCCGCGAACTGACACCCGCTCTATCCCTGCACACGCGCGCCCGCGACAAACGCCCACTCACGTCGGCCCGTCCCGCGACCGAAGGACTTACCTCATGACCGAGCCCGCCCCCCGTCGTACTCTCGAGGACCGCTACACCCTCACCGAGGGACTCATCCACCTCACCGGTGTGCAGGCCCTGGCCCGGCTCCCGATCGACGTCCGCAGATCGGACCAGCGCACCGGGCTGAAGACGGCGGCGTTCGTATCCGGCTACGAGGGATCACCGCTCGGCGGGTACGACCTCGAGTTGGGCCGACAGTCCGATCTGCTCGCCGAGCACGACGTCGTGTTCCGGGCCGGCGTGAACGAGGAGCTGGCCGCGACGGCGGTGCAAGGCGCCCAACTGGCCGCAATGTCGGCCGACAAGCGCGTCGACGGCATCACCGGTTACTGGTACGGCAAGTCCCCAGGCCTCGACAGGGCCTCCGATGCACTGCGGCACAACAACCTCATGGGAACCCACCCCACCGGCGGAGCGCTGGCCCTCGTCGGGGACGACCCGTCGGCGAAGTCCTCCACGGTGCCCGGCAGCTCGGAGATGTTGCTCGCCGACCTGGGCCTGCCGACGCTCTACCCCGCCGACCCGCAAGAGGTACTCGATCTGGGACTGCATGCCGTCGCGCTGTCACGGGCCTGCGGCCTCTGGGTCGGCTTCAAGATCGCCACCAACGTCGCGGACGGCACCGGCACCGCTCAGGTACACCCCGAGCGGATCCGCCCGATTGCACCCGATCCGGTCATCGACGGGCGCCCGTTCACCCACGAGATGACCGCACGGATGCTGCAGCCCGACCTCGGGAGACTCGAGCGCAGCCGCGACGGTGCCCGCCTCGAGCTGGCCCGGCGCTACGCCGCGGCCAACGGCCTGAACACCATCATCGCCTCCGGGTCCGACGACCGGATCGGAATCATCGCCCCCGGCAAGACCTTCCACGATCTGCGCCAAGCGCTGCGCATCCTCGGCCTCGATGACGCCGAGTTGGCCCGCCGCGGGGTTCGCCTGCTGCACCTGGCGATGGTGCATCCCCTCGAACCGGAGATCATCGACCGCTTCGCTGCAGGCCTACGAGAAATCATCGTCATCGAGGAGAAGCGCTCCTTCATCGAGGCTGCGCTCAAAGACCTGCTCTACGGCCGCCCGAACGCACCAGTGGTCAGCGGCAAACGCGGCCCCGCCGGCACCGCACTCATCCCAGCCGACGGTGAGCTGGACCCGGACATCATCGCCGGTGCCCTCGCCGCCCGGCTCCGCGCACACGGCGACTTCCCCTCCATCGAGGCCTGGGCGCAGGCACGGCGCCCTGCACGGCCGCGCACCCTGCTTCCACTGGCCACACGCACGCCCTACTTCTGCTCGGGATGCCCGCACAACACCTCGACGAAGACACCCGACGGCTCGCTGGTCGGCGCAGGGATCGGCTGCCACAGCCTCGTCCTGATGATGGACCCCGGCCAGACCGGTGAAATCACCGGGCTCACACAGATGGGCGGTGAGGGCGCCCAATGGGTGGGCATGGCACCATTTCTCACACGCGAGCACCTACTGCAAAATCTCGGAGACGGCACCTTTCACCACTCCGGCAGCCTCGCGATTCGGGCCGCGGTGGCGGGCAAGGTCAACATCACCTACAAGCTGCTCTACAACTCCGCCGTTGCGATGACCGGCGGACAACAGCCCACCGGTGTCCTGACGATCCCCCAGATCATTACAGCAATGCGCGCCGAGGGCGTACGCCGGATCATCGTCACCACCGACACCCCCAGCCGCTTCCGCCGTGCCCGACTCGCCAGGGGCGTGCAGGTCTGGCACCGTGACCGGCTCACCGAGGCGCAGGAGACACTCGCTCGAACCGCAGGCGTCACGCTTCTGATTCACGACCAAGAATGTGCCACCGAGTTGCGCCGCAAACGCAAACGCGGACTCGCCCCGGACCCCGTCGAACGAGTAATGATCAACGAGCGAGTCTGCGAGGGCTGCGGAGACTGCGGAGAGAAGTCCAACTGCCTATCCGTCCAGCCAGTCACGACCGAGTTCGGCCGTAAGACTCGAATCGATCAATCATCCTGCAACAAGGACTACTCCTGCCTGGCGGGAGACTGCCCGTCCTTCCTCACCGTCGTCCCCGGAGAGACAAGCGTGACACGGCCCGTCGCCGACCCCATCCCAGCCGAGCTGCCCGAACCGGTGCCGGCGGCCTCCGCGCAGCGGTTCACCGTGCGTGTGACAGGAGTCGGTGGATCCGGGGTCGTCACGCTCTCCCAAATCCTCGGCAGCGCTGCCACCATCGCCGACCTCCCGGTCCGGTCGCTGGACCAGACCGGGCTCGCGCAGAAGGGCGGCGCCGTAATCTCCGACATCAAGATCGGCACTGCCGACGCCAACAAAGCGGCGGCAGGGGAGTGCGACCTCTACCTCGGTGCCGACCTGCTCGTCGCCGCAGATCCCCGACACCTCGCGGTCACTGATCCTGGCCGCACGATCGCCGTGATCTCCACGGCACAGGTGCCCACTGGAGCGATGGTCGCCGACCCCACGGTGGAATTCCCCGACGAGGGTGTTCTACTCGACCGCATCCGGGACGCGACCGCCGCGCCATCATTGACCGCCCTCGACGCCCGCGACGTGTCCGAGACATTGTTCGGCGAGGACCAATACGCCAACCTCGTGCTCACCGGGGTGGCCTACCAGTTGGGCGCCCTGCCGATCCCCGCCCCCGCGATCGAAGAGGCGATCACCCTCAACGGAACAAAGGTCGAGAACAACGTGCAGGCCTTCCGGCGAGGCCGTCAGTTCGTAGCCGACCCGACCGCGTTCACCGTCACGGTCCGCGCCCTGCGTGGAGAGCCTGAACAGTCGGCGCCGCTCGACGCCACCGCGCGCACCCTCCTGGCGACCGTCGCGACAGCCCCGGACACCGAACTCGCTCGGCTACTTCGCATCCGGGTACCAGACCTGATCTCCTACCAGAACGCGGCCTACGCCCGACATTACCTCGAACAGGTCGAACGTGTCCGCCAGGCCGAGGCCACCGCGGTGCCGGGTGCGACGGCCCTGACTGAAGCGGTCGCCCGCAACCTCTACAAGCTCATGGCCTACAAGGACGAGTACGAGGTCGCCAGGCTCGCTCTCGACCCAGGGCAGGAGGCCGCCGTCCGCGCCCGGTTCGGCGCGGACGCCCGAATCTCCTACCGGCTGCACCCGCCGGCACTCCGAGCGATGGGCATGGAACGCAAACTCGAGCTCGGTCCCTGGTTCCGACCGATGTTCCGCGGACTGGTCGCCGCCCGGCGCCTGCGCGGCACCCGCTTCGACCTGTTCGGCTACGCGGAAATCCGGCGCCTCGAACGCGGCCTCATCGCCGAATACGAGTGCATCATCGCTGAACTCGCGCAGGCGATTCGGCCCGACACTCATGACCTCGGGGTGAAGATCGCGGAATTGCCGGATCTCGTCCGCGGGTACGAGCACGTCAAGCTCCGGACGGTCGAGAACTACCGATCCGAACTCGCGGAGCGGATGGCGCGGTTCCGTGAAGCCGACGATGCCGTGACCGTCGTTGCGACCGGAGTGTCGCGGTGAGCGCGGTGATCGCGGACCTGGTCGACGAACTGCGCCGGATCCTGCCAGCCGATCGGACCCTCGACGACCCGGATGTCGTCGCCGGCTACGTGCGTGACGAGGCGGTCTGGGCGCCGCACGGGCAGCCTGTCGCGGTAGTGCGGCCGCGTACCGCCGACGAGGTTCAGCAGATCGTGCGCGCATGCCTGCGATACCGCACGCCACTGGTGCCCAGGGGTGCGGGAACCGGCTTGTCGGGCGGCGCGAACGCCGTCGACGGCGCACTCGTCCTGTCCACCGAGCAGATGACCGCGATCCGGGAGATCGACCCGACCGAAAGGCTCGCCGTCGTTGAGCCCGGCGTGATCAACGACACCCTGCGGTCGGCCTGCGCGCAGCAGGCGCTGTGGTACCCGCCGGACCCCGCCAGTGCCCCATGGTCGACGATCGGGGGCAACGTAGCCACCAACGCCGGCGGGCTCTGCTGCGTCAAGTACGGAGTCACACGCGACTACGTCCTCGGAATGCAGGTCGTCACCGGCACGGGCGATCTGGTCCGACTAGGTCGCCGCACAGCCAAGGGGGTCGCCGGATACGATCTCGCCGGGATCATGGTCGGCTCCGAGGGCACACTCGGCGTCATCACCGAGGTGACACTGCGATTGCGCCCCGCACGCGAACCCGAACGCACCGTCGCCGGCTACTTCGATTCCCTCACCGCCGCCGGTCACGCGGTCGCCGCCATCGGCGCCGCCGGACTCACACCCTCGGCGCTCGAACTGATCGACCGCCACACCCTGGCAGCGGTTGACTCCTGGAAGAAAATGGGGCTATCCGACGAGGCCGATGCAGTCCTGCTCGGCCGCACCGATGCGCCGGGATCCGCTGGTGACCTCGAAGCCGAGGCCATGTTGGCCTGCTTCACCGAAGCGGGCGCCACGTGGGCGGCGATCTCGTCCGATCAGGAGGAAGCCGACGCACTGTTCGCGGCGCGCAGACTGGCCTACCCGGCCCTCGAACGACTCGGCCCCGTACTCACCGAAGACGTATGCGTTCCCCGCGCAGCCGTACCGGAAATGCTCGCCCGGATCGAGAACATCGGCCTCCAGCACGACATCGTCATCGCCAACGTTGCACACGCCGGCGATGGAAACCTACACCCGATGCTCATCGTCCCCGCCGGAGATACCGAGGCGCGGGCGAGAGCCGAAACCGCGTTCGAGGCCATCCTCGACGAAGCAATCGCATTGGGCGGCACCGTCACCGGTGAGCACGGCGTGGGACTGCTGAAACGCAACGGACTCACACGCGAGCTGTCGGCTCCGGTGCTGGCCATGCAGTCCGCGGTGAAACGCGCACTCGACCCCCACGGCATCTTCAACCCCGGAAAGGTGATCGCGCCATGCACGCCGCTGTGTTGACCAGACCGGACGGCGTCGGCACCCTCACCGTTGCCGATACCGAGCGACCACACCCCGCCCCCGACGAGGTCCTCGTCGAGGTCGCCGCCTGCGGTGTGTGCGGGCACGACCAGGCCGACCGAGCGGGCCTGCTGACGATCCCGATCCCGGCTGTACTCGGACACGAAATCGCCGGCACGGTCGTCGAGGTCGGACCAGACGTGCGATGGTTCACCGTCGGCGACCGTGTTGCCGCGAAACAGTTCAGCACATGCGGCCGGTGCCGCCCATGCATGGATGGAAACGAATTACGGTGCCCCGACCGAAAATTTGTTTACGGTGGATTCGCTGACTACGCGGTACTGCACGAAACAGCACTGCTGAAGGTGCCGCCAACAGTGAGCCTTCCAGAGGCGGCCGTCGTGGCGTGCGCAGTGGGAACCGGATTACAGGCGCTGCGTCGCATCGCCCGGCTCAACGCCGGCGAGACGGTCCTGGTCACCGGCGCGGGTGGCGGCCTCGGTCTTCACTCAATCCAGGTCGCCGCAGCCCTCGGCGCACAGGTCATCGCCCTCACCGGCGATACGGGTAAGGCCGAGCGACTTGCAAACCTCGGCGCCGATCACGTCGTGACGACGGGAGAGGCCGCCTGGCGCGACGTCCTCGAACTCACCGGAGGCCACGGCGCCCACGTGGTGCTCGACAATACCGGTCACCCAGCAGTGTTCCGGCAGGCCTTCCGCGCCCTCGCCCACGCTGGGCGCTACGTCCTGACGGGCCAGGTCAGCGACGAGCCGGTGCGGGTGCATCCCGCTTTCGTCTTCGCGAAAGAAGCCACCATTACGGGTTCGGGTTCCACCCTGATGTCGACATTCGCCGACGCCATGGACATGGTCGCCGACAAACGAGTCCGCCCGGTCCTTTCGACCTACCCGCTCGAAAATGCCGGGCAGGCCTTCACCGACCTCGACGAACGCCGGGTGATCGGCCGTGCCGTCCTGGTGCCCAACGGAACTGCGCGGCACGAGGAAGGAGGACGGTGACCGTGACGACATCACCACGTGCGGCCGTCGTCGGAGTGGGAACGACCACCTTCGGTCGACTCCCCGGGCTGTCCGCGGACGACCTGGGAGGGTGGGCGCTCCGCGAAGCCATCGCGGACGCCGGACTCACCCCGGCCGACATCGACGGTCTCATCACCAGCCGGGTCAGCAGCTACGAAGCAATCGCCTCAGATAACGCAATTCAACCACGTTGGGTCACACACCTTCCCGCCGAGGGCCGGATGGCCGGAGTCGCCGTACAGACCGCGTTGGCCGCGTTGGCCACCGGTCAATGCCGGACCGTCGCGCTCGTCTACGGCAACGACGGAGCCTCCGCACGGGCGACCTATGGGGGCGCCGGGGAGGGCTACGGCACGTCGCCCTCCCTCATGCTGCCGTACGGTATGACCTCGCCCGGCGCGTTCTACGCGATGATGTTGCAGCGTCACCGCCACCTCTACGGCACCACAGAGGAGCAGCTCGCCGCGGTGTCGATGACATTTCGTGAACACGCCCGGCTCAACCCGAACGCCGTGATGCGCAAACCCGTCTCGATGCAGGATTACCTCACCTCCCGCTACGTCGTCGAACCGCTGCATCTGCTGGACTACTGCTTGATCAACGACGGTGGTGTGGCACTGATCCTGACTGTCCCGGAAGCCGCGCCGGACCACCCTCGCCCCCCGGTCTACGTTCTCGGCGCCGCGCAACAGGGGCAGCTGGTCAATTCCGACTTTCCGCCAGAGGATTTCTGGGCTGGCGCGATCAGCGACGCCAGCGCCCGCGCCCTGCGGCTCGCCGGCCGCGAGCGCACCGACATCGACGCGTTGATGATCTATGACAACTTCAGCCCGAACGTGCTGTTCACGCTGGAAGGGCTGGGCTATTGCGCGCCGGGAGAGTCCGGCGAGTTCATCCAGGACGGACGGATCGGAATCCGCGGCGACCTTCCGGTGAACACCTCGGGCGGCCACCTTTCCGAAAGTTACTTGCAGGGATGGGGACTGAGTGTCGAGGCCGTTCGCCAACTACGCGGAGAATGCGGGCCCCGACAGGTTCCGGACGTCTCGCTCATCCAATGGACGTGCTCCTCGCCGATCGTGACCTCGATCATCTATGGAACGGAGCCGTGACTATGACGTATGTGTCCGACGCAGCCGAGGTACCGACAACCGCCCGACTCGCCTCCTACCTGGACGGACTGCGCGAAGGTCAACTGCGGATCACCCGCTGCACCGTGTGCGGCCTCGCCCAATTTCCCCCGCGCACCGTCTGCCCCGACTGCTCAGCCACCGCGTCAGGAGCATGGGAGGTGGCCTCGGGCCACGGCAGAGTCTGGTCGTTCTGCGTCTTTCACAAGGCGTATTTGCCCGAACCTGCACCGCAGCCGCCGTACACCGTCGCAGTGGTCCAGCTGGACGAGGGGCCGAAGCTGATCACGAACATCGTCGCGGCCGAGCCGGCGGAGCTGTCCGTCGGCATGCCCGTCGAGCCGGTCTTCGGGCTCGGCGGCGCTGCCGAGGTGCGTTTCCGACCTGTCCGCGAGGAGGCCCGGTGAGGGGCCCACCGGTAAGTCCTGCCGTCGGCGCGTCCGAGTTCCGCCGCTGGGACCAGCGGCAGATCGTGGCGCAGCCAGGTGTATGTGCTGGCGGACAACAACTCAGCCCGGCCCTGCCCGAGCACGTCGTCGTGGACGGCCACGACCCTACGGGTGAATGCACCGGGCCCGCCCACGGCACCGACGACTATCGGGGCGCAGTGCCCGGACACGTTGCCGCGACCGGCGATTCACTCGACCGGCGGCATATCGGCTCGCCGGCCCATCCGAAGAACGAGTACAAGGAGACACGATGACCGTTACCGCAGCGCGAACCGAACTAGAGCGCACCCGCTTCTTCATCGACGGCGAATGGGTCATGCCGCGCGGAAGCGACACTCATGTGGCACTCGAGGCCGCGACCGGAACACCGCTGGGAACAGCATCCCTCGGCACGGACGCAGACATCGACGCCGCTGTCCACGCCGCGCACCGTGCCCTCGAAGGACCTTGGGGTCACACCACGGCAGCGGAGCGAGCAACCGTCATGCGTCGGTTCGCCGACGCGCTCTCCGCGCGCGCCGACGAAACCTCCACCCTGGTCAGCCGCGAGAACGGCATGCCCATCGCGCTGTCCAACGCATTCAACGGTGCCGCGCCCGCTGGATTGTTGCGGATGTACGCGGACCTCATCGAAACGATGCCGCTCGAAGAGGCCAGGCCCAGCCCGTCCGGCGCGACAATCGTCCGCCGGGAGCCTGTCGGAGTCGTCGGTGCGATCACGCCGTGGAACTATCCGCAGGTCCTCGCGATGATGAAGATTGCCCCAGCACTCGCCGCGGGCTGCACCGTCGTTCTCAAACCGTCCCCGGAGACGGCGCTCGATGGCTACATCCTCGGAGACGCCGCCATCGAAGCCGGTCTGCCGCCGGGAGTATTGAACATCGTGCTCGCGGGCCGCGAGGCAGGCGCCGCGCTGGTTTCCCACCCGCTAGTGGACAAGATCGCATTCACAGGTTCGACCGCCGCGGGCCGTCTCATCGGGGCCGAATGTGGGCGGCTGATCCGCCGATGCACCCTGGAACTGGGTGGAAAGTCCGCGGCAATCGTGCTCGACGACACCGACATAGCTACCTTCGTCGCCGGGCTCGGCGACGCGTCCTTCCAGAACAACGGCCAGACCTGCACCGTGCAGTCACGCATCCTGGCCCCGCGTTCTCGGTACGCAGAGGTGGTCGACGCCGTCGCACACTTCGCCCGTGACATGATCGTCGGCGATCCGCTCGACCCCGCCGTCACATGCGGACCCATGGCGAGCCAGGCGCAGCTCGAACGTGTCCTGGGCTACATCGACGCCGGGAAACGGTCCAGCGCCCGCCTCGTCGCAGGCGGCGCCCGTCCGGCGGCACTATCGCGCGGCTGGTTCGTCGAACCTACCGTCTTCGCCGACGTCGACAACTCCGAGCGAATCGCTCAGGAGGAGATCTTCGGTCCGGTCGTCACCATCACTCCCTACGACGGCGATGACGAAGCGGTACGGCTGGCCAACGACAGCGAGTATGGGCTCGGCGGGTCGGTCTGGACGTCGGACGAAGAGCGCGGCCTTGCTGTGGCACGCCGCATCCGCACCGGCACGATCGGGGTGAACTACTACCTTCAGGACCTCGGTGCACCGTTCGGCGGCATGAAAAGCAGCGGTCTCGGTCGCGAACTCGGGCCCGAGGCACTCGACAACTACCTCGAGTACAAGTCCATCTACGCGAGCGCCGATCAGCTCCACCGATGAGCCCACTGCCTTCGGGGCCGTCGACCACGGCCCCGAAGGTGTATCGACGTCCACTGCGGAGGAACCCACCTTGCCGATCCTCACTCGACACCGCCTGACGGCCACTGTGATGATTGCCGGCCTCGCTCTGACCCCGTCCTGTACAGCCAGCAATTCAAGTACCGACCGCCTCGCCGAACCCATTGCCACCGGTTCCACGCTGCACACCATCAACGGCCTGGCCCTTGCGCCCGATGGCAGAATTCTTGCGGCCGGCCTCGCCAGCGAGACGATCTCCGAAATCAACCCCGAGACGGGGGAGATCAGCGAGGTGGTTGCCCAGCCGGACGGCCGATCCGACGATCTCGTCGTCACACCCTCCGGGGACATCCTGTGGACCGACCCCGTGGCCGGCTCGGTGAAACGACGCGACTCGGACGGACAGACCCGGACGGTCGCGCAGGACCTACCGGGCGTCAACTGGATCGCTTTCGACCGGTCCGGGCAACGCCTTTACGTCGGGCAGACGTTCTTCGCCGACGGATTGTGGGAGGTAGATCCCGCCGGGGTCGTGCCTCCTCGGCTCGTCGCCCGAGACATCGGGGGACTCAACGCATTCACCTTCGGACCTGACGGAATGATCTACGGTCCCCTCGGCAAGCGTGATGAGGTGGTCCGAATCGACCCGAGTAGCGGCGCCGCCGTCACCCTCGCCGCAGGTTTCCGTCAACCGGTCTCGGTCCGTTTCGATACGCGAGACCAGCTCCACGTACTCGACGGGGCAACCGGCGAACTCATCCGCCTCGATCCAACGACAGGAGAGAAGGTTACGGTCGCCGTAGTGCCCGCCGCACCCGACAACATGGCAATCGGTCCGACAGATCATGCCTACGTGAGCAATATGGCCGACAGCAGTGTCCTCGAGGTCGACCTCGCCGACGGCAACACCCGGACTCTCACTCAAAGCCCGTTGGCCTACCCCCGGGACATCGCGGTAGAAGACGGCACCATATACGTCGCCGACAGCACAGCACTGCGAACCGTGGACCCGGCAGACGGCAAGGTCACCGAGATAGCCCGCCGCCTGTCTTCCGAACTGGAATTCCCGTCAGGGATCAGCGCCTCTCGCCAGCATCTCGTGCTGACCTCGGAACTGGTCGGCACGGTTCAGGTGGTTGACCGCACGACGGGACGGCCTATCCATGAATTCCACGGATTCGACAAACCCGCCGATGCCGTGGAGTTGGCGGACGGCAGCCTGGTGATCTCGGAACCCGCGAGAGGCCGTCTGCTTCGTGTTGCCGGTGAAGATCGCCGTCCTTACGCCGAAGGTCTCGGCACCCCGACTGGTCTTGCCGTCACCGAGCAGGGCGATGTACTGGTAACAGACACGGCAGGCGGCAAACTCCTCGAGATCGGCGCCACCACCCAGACAGTCACACAAGTCGCGTCTGAGCTGGGGGCACCCCGAGCGATCGCTATTGCACCGGACGGGTCATTCGCCGTATTGGATACCGCAGCAGGCCGGGTACTGTCCGTCGACCCGCTGACCAACGAACATCAGGTCCTGTCACAGGACCTTGCCGTCGGCTACCTCACCCAGCCGTACGGGCGGTCGGGGGGACTGGCTATCGGATCAGACGGGACAATTTTCGTCTCCGCCGACCGCGAGAACTCGGTGTATGCGATCAGGTGGCCCTGATATGACCGAACGCGCACTGGACGCACCTCCCTTCAGATTCGGCGTCAACCTGCTCACCGTGGCCTCGCGTACGGAATGGCAAAGACGGTGCCGGCAAGCCGAGAACCTCGGGTACGACGTCATCGCTGTACCCGACCACCTCGGTCTTCCTGCACCATTTCCGGCGCTGGTCTCGGCGGCGGAGGCCACCGAGCGGCCTCGGCTCGCTGTCTTCGTTCTCAACGCCGGTTTCTACAACCCCGCACTCCTCGCACGGGACCTCGCGGGAACCGACCAGATGGTAGATGGGCGCCTGGAAGTGGCACTGGGAACCGGTTACGTCAAAGCCGAATTCGATGCCGCCGGCCTGCCATGGCAGCCCACGGGCGCCCGTATCGACCATTTGAAACGCACCGTCCTCGAAATACGCAGCCTTCTCACCGACCAGAATCACCATCCGCAACCAGCCCAACATCCGATGCCGCCCCTGATGATCGCCGGCAACGGCGACCGCGTACTTCGACTCGCCGCCGAGCACGCGAACAGCATCGGCTTCAGCGGCGCAGCGCCGGGCGACGAACCGGGAAGGCTGCGACTTGTCAACGCGGACTCGCTTGCGGGCAGGATCGCGCACGTCAAAGACGCCGCCGGCGAGAGGTTCGCGCAGCTCGAACTCAATCTGCTCGTTCACGCGGTCGCGATCGACGGCGACAGGCGGCGCGCCGTCGCAAACCTACGACGATTCGACAACCGGATGTCTGACGACGAACTGGTGAAAATCCCCACCATCCTTTCCGGGCCACCAGAAGAAATCGCCGACACCCTCCGCAGCCACCGTGACAACTTCGGGATCACCTACTTCACGGTGCCGGAGCCGGCGATGCACGACTTCGCCCGTGTCCTCGCGTTGCTGCGGTGAACCACCTCCGCAAACCCAAAACAAGGAGTTAAGCAATGACCAGTCTGGCTCAGACTGCAGGTCTGTCAGAGGTTCAATCAGAAATCCTGTCCGCCGTGCGATCATTCGTGGACAAGGAGATCATTCCCCATGCACACGAGTTGGAACACGCCGACGAGTATCCAACGGAGATCGTCGAGGGAATGAAAGAGATGGGTCTCTTCGGTCTCACTATCCCCGAAGAGTACGGGGGCCTCGGTGAGTCGCTTCTGACGTACGCGCTGGTGGTGGAAGAGATCGCTCGTGGCTGGATGAGCGTGTCCGGGGTCATCAATACACACTTCATCGTCTCGCACATGATCTCCCGACACGGAACCGAGGCGCAGAGACAGAAGTATCTGCCGAAGATGGCAACAGGCGAGATCAGGGGATCGTTTTCGATCTCAGAGCCGGAGCTGGGCTCCGACGTGGCAGCAATCAAGACTCGCGCCACACGGGACGGTGACGAGTACGTGATCGACGGGGCGAAGATGTGGCTGACCAACGGCGGATCGTCGAATCTGATCGCGCTGCTTGCTCGCACCGGTGCAGATGCAACGAAACCCCATCACAACCTCACGACCTTCCTGATCGACAAGCCAGAAGGCTTCGGTGAGGTGACGCCGGGACTGACCATTCCGGGCAAGATCGCCAAGATGGGCTACAAGGGGGTAGACACCACTGAAGCGGTCTTCGACGGCTTCCGCATCCCCGCCACCCAGATCCTGGGAGAGGCTCCAAACGAGGGCTTCTCGTTCATGATGGACGGCGTCGAGGTCGGCCGGATCAACGTCGCGGCCCGCGCATGCGGAATCGCGATCCGGGCGTTCGAGCTGGCAATCGAGTATGCGCAACAGCGCAAAACCTTCGGCAGGCCGATCGCCGAGCACCAGGCAATCGCATTCAAGCTGGCCGAGATGGCGACGAAGGTCGAGGCAGCACATCTCATGATGGTCAACGCGGCCCGGATGAAGGGCACCGGGGAGCGTAACGACGTGGCAGCCGGAATGGCGAAACTGCTGGCCAGCGAGTATTGCGCCGAGGTCACGCAGGACGCTTTCCGCATACACGGCGGCTACGGGTACTCCACAGAGTACGAAGTCGAACGCCTCATGCGCGAGGCGCCCTTCCTGCTCATCGGCGAGGGCACCAGTGAGATCCAGAAAACCATCATTAGCCGCGGCCTACTCCGGGAATACCGCTCCCGCAGATGAATCGGGCCCCGGCGACCGTCCAGGTCACCACGTCCCCCCACCCGTGACTCCCTCAACCACATCCACGATGCACCCGAGACGCACGACAACGCTCAACGAGCACACATGGGTGCGAGAGCCGATGGACCGAGCATGCGCGACCTTCAAGAAGTAGATGGACCAGCCCAAGTCGAAAACGAGATTCATGCCTACCGAACACGACGCCAAAGAAGCCGAGCGCAACTGCGCAAGGAGAAGAACTATCGCCTGTCTCCAGACGCGGCAGACATCGTCAGGTGCGCCCGGATTTGGGCAGCGTTCGGCGGTCCACCCGCAGATGAGATCTTCGTTCGATTCGGCATGTCAGAAGCCCGCTTCGCCGAGAGACTCTGGCAAATCCTCGGCGACGTCAGTTCCCATCCCGAAATGGACGAATCAGATAGGAAGTGTCTATCCGCCGCGGCGATAGTGCGTTGCAGCCCTCGCGGCGATGCCACTCGCCCAAGAACTTCCTCGGACGACCCGGCGATAAAGGAGGGTCGATAGCCAAACCCGGTCGATAAGCGGCACCGCCAACCGGCTGCGAAGCGATCAATGATCGGCAGCGGCACAGCCAGATGTCGCCCAGGCCGCCCCGATCCATCCGGCTTCACGGCCAGTCTTATGCAACACCATGAATGAATCGCCGGCCGCGTCGAGATCCACTGATACCCAAAGTGACCACCGCTGGTATCGCGGGAAACAGTCACTTACCGAGAAACCTGCCTGAACTTAAACCGCGCACTCGAACTTCCTCCGGCATCAAATTCCGTTGACACCCCAACACATGAGGAACACGTCTACATGAAAACAGCACTACAGCACCGAGTGCCCGTCGTAGCATTGTGCTTCTTCGGCCTAGCATTCGAAGGATACGACCTAGTCGCGTACGGAACTGTACTGCCGCAACTCCTTTCGTCCGATGAATGGAACATGGGGCCAGCGCAGGCGGGCCTGATCAGCACACTGACGGTCGTCGGCATGCTCATAGGATCAATTACCTCCGGAACGTTGGCCGACTTCACCGGCAGACGCACCCTGACCATCACCTCCTGCGTCTGGTTTTCAGCCTGGATGGCAGTATGCGCCGCGGCTCCCGACGCTCAAATTCTGGGGGGAGCACGTTTCATGGTCGGTTTAGGAATAGGCGCTTTCGTACCTCTGGTGGCGGCCCTTGCGGTCGAATTTGCCCCTGAAGGCAAAGGAAATCGCTACAGCGCAATCGCCTGGTCCGGGTATCCAATCGGCGGGGTCGTAGCAGCCTTGATCGGGTTCTTTGCCCTCGAGCCACTCGGCGCGCGATTCCTCTTCGCACTTGGAAGCCTCCCGCTCGTCACCTTGGTCCCTTTGATGGTCCTCTGCCTTCACGAATCGCCATCAATCCTGGCATCGAAAGGCCAATCTGGTGGCCGCGCCACCAACGCATCTAGGCATGGAAGCAAGCGGCCACCTGCCGAAACAACTCCGGTGGTGAAGGGTCCGATAGCACTCTTTGCAGGCGGCACATGGATACGCACACTGATCTTTGGTTTGATGAGCGCCTGTGGGCTGATGTTGACATACGGTCTCAATACCTGGCTGCCGCAATTGATGCGGTCCAACGGCTACGAGCTGGGTTCTGCGTTGATGTTCCTAGTAGCGCTAAACCTGGGCGCGGCAATAGTGCCGCCAATACTTGCTCGGCGTGCTGACATCTCGGGCCCCCGAGTCGTCATTCTATGCGTCTTCTTGTCCGCATCCGTCAGCATTCTGGCATTGAGCCTTGCGCTTCCGGTAGTCGCTGTGTACATCCTCATTTTCGTCGCCGGCGCGGGAACGCTGGGAGCCCAATTGCTCATGTCGGGTTTCGTCGCCACTGACTATCCAGCAACCTCCCGAGTTGCAGCACTTTCTTGGATCTCATGCGCCGGTAGAGTTGGAGCACTGGGAGGGCCAACGCTCATCGGGTTCCTTGTCGCGCGTGGCAGCAGTGTGGCAACAAGCTTCTTCGTATTCGCAGCATTTGGCCTGGTCGGCGCGGCACTCGCCGCCCTTCTACCGCGGAGGAACAGAAAAGACCAAGCGGTAGGAAGGCAGCTAGATCCCTCCCATGCCGGAAGTATTGATTCGCATACCTGACAATGTCCAATCTTTAAGGAGATACCAAGTGCATCAACAGGATGCAAGCACAGTGCTGACAGATGGATTCGCGTTTACCGAGTGCCCGCGCTGGCACGAGGGTCGCCTCTGGTTCGTCGACATGCATCTGAACAGAGTAGTGTCCGTACTTCCAGACGGCAGCGGCGAATCCACAGTTGAAGTCCCCGGATCGCCCGGTGGTATCGGTTGGTTGCCGGACGGACGATTATTGATCGTTCTGATGGCAGAACGGCAGATTCTCCGACTCGACGACAACGGTTTGGTGGTCCACGCGGATCTGTCCGAAACAGTCGCGACCACCCTCAATGACCTGGCAGTCGATACCTCCGGCCGTTGCTACGTCGGGGAAACCGGCTTCGACCCCCATGAATATCTGACGACCTCCGCTGATATCGAGCGGGTTTCGAGCGGAACCTTCGAGTGCCCTGAGTCAAGTCGCGTGTTCCTAGTCGATCCCGACGGAGAGTATCGGGAAGTTACATCAGGCTTGTCTTTCGCAAACGGAATCGTCATCGACGAGAAAAGTAATCTTCTCTTCGTGGCCGAATCCTTCGGAGCACGTTTGAGTCGGTACGATCTGCGACCCGACGGGGGATTGGCAAACAGGACAGAACTGTTCCTGGGTTTTGCGCCGGACGGCATCGCGATCGACCAATGGGGCTGCGTGTGGGTAGCGGACGTATTCGGTCGCGCTGCACAACGTATCGACAGAAACGGAGCGCTCCTGGAACGAACGAACACCGAGCAACTCTGCCTCGCGTGCACAGTGGGCGGAGTCGACGGCGATCGACTTTACCTGTGCTCTTCACCGTCACTCGATCGCGCCGAGTGCTTGCAACGACTTGGATCGAAACTGGAGTCGCACATAGTTCGGCCGCCGGTACAGTGGAACGATATTCGGCCGACGTAGCAATGATGACGCTCGGCGAAAGTCGATCTGGCGCGATTTTCGTCGATCGGCTCGCTCGCGGCGTGGGCGCACTTGTCGACCCCAATGGTGACATCCGAGGTGTCCTCGACGGGTAGACGCAGGTCGGCGCTGGGACGCGTGACGGTCTCTTCACCGCCTCGCCTAAGCTAAGTCATGCCACAGATGCCAGCGGTCGGCCGTCCGGAGGACCGGATCGGATGCCTTCGGCATAGGCGCCCTCGACGCGGCCACGGCACCGCCTCAGCGCAGGGATGGTCCGGCAGCGAGTAGCGACGCGGTCAGAGATACGGGCGGCGAGCAGATCGATCGGCCTGCTTATGACCATGTCTAGATGAGGAGGCCGTACACGTCACCGCGGCGGATCGCGAAGTCATCGATTAATCCCGATGTCGGGATTAATCGATTTATCCCGACCACGGAATTATCCCGACATGGGTATCGGGTGGTGACCCGGATGTGTTGTTCGGGTGGGGTTCTGGGGTGTGTGGGCGTGACATGTCGTCGGGATAATTACAGGCTTTCGAGGAATGCGAGCAGGTTGTCGGGTGGACGGCAGCGGCCCGGTTTGGAGGTGTGCGGGGTTGTTCGTGCCAGGGCGCGTTCCTTGATGCTCATGTCGGCGTGGAGGTATGCGTTGGTGGAGCGGATGTCCGCGTGTCCCATCCAGAGGGCGATGACCGCGACATCGACGCCTGCCCGAAGCAGGGTCATGGCGCAGGTGTGACGGAGCACGTGGGGGGTGAGTCGTTTGGCCATCAGGGAGGGGCAACGCCGGGCGGCGGTGGTCTTGTGGAGGGCGAGACGCGCTTCGACCGCGTCGTCACTGAGCCGGCGACCGGTCCGAGTCGGAAAGGCGGGGTCCGTGCGGGTGCCGCCTCGCTCTCGGAGCCATGCTCGCAGGATCGCCGCCGTGGTAGAGGTCAGGGGGACACCTCGTTGTTTACGTCCCTTGCCGGTGCACCGGACGTGCGGGTGACGATCGAGTTCGATGTCGCCGCGGGTCAGTGCGGTCAGCTCGGACAGTCGCAGGCCGGTCTGGACGGCCAGGGTCAGCATGGCACGGTCGCGTCGGCCCTCCCACCGGTGCGGGTCGGGGGCGGTGAGCACGGCCTCGACCTCGTCGGGTTCGAGGAATGATACGTCGGCCTTGTCGTGACGTTTCTGGGGAATCGCCAGGACCTGGGCGATGAGCGCGGCGTGCTCGGGGTGGCGAAGAGCGGCGTAGCGGAACAGCGACCGCAGTGCGGCGAGTCGGGCGTTGCGGCTGCGGGCACTGTTGTGCCGGTCGGTTTCGAGGTGGTCCAAGAACGCGGAGATCACCTCGGTATCGAGATCGGTCCAGTCGAGCGTGGCGGGGGCCTTGCCGGTGCGGTCCTGCACGAAGGTCAGCAGGAGCCGGAAGGTGGTGCGGTAGGAGCGGATGGTGGCGGGGCTGGCCTGACGCTGCTTGATCATCCGTTCGGTGAAGAACCGTTGCATGGTGGGGGCCAACGCGGTCATCTGTTTGTCCCCCTTGCCTTCTACATGCGGGTGGCCGCGAGGTCCAAGAGTTCGGGTGCCGCGGACAGATACCAGTAGGTGTAGGTCGGGGTGAGATGGCCGAGGTAGGTGGACAGGCTCGGCAGTAGGGCACCGACGTCCTCACCGGCCCGATACCAGCGCACCAGCGTCGCGACGGCGAACGAGTGCCGCAGATCGTGGATCCGCGGAGGCCGGGGTGCGTCGGCGCCGACACCCGAACCGGCGATCAGTGCACGAAACGTGGCCCCGAAGTCCGTGTAGATGATCGGTATCTTTTTGGCGGAGACGAAGAACGTCGAGCGACCGGGCGTGGGCACGTGCCGGTCGCGAATCTCCCGGTAGGTGGCCAGGGCATCGACGGTGGTGTGGTGCAGGGGCAGCTCTCGGGACTTGCCGAATTTGGTGTTGCGCACGATCAAAACTCCCTCGGCCCAGTCGATGTCGCCGTGTTCGAGGGCGATCACCTCGCCGATCCGCATGCCGGTGGCCGCCAGCAGTCCGATCATGGTGGCGAAGGTGGCGGCCCGCAGCGGTGTCGGGACGAGGCGGGGTACCTGCGCCATCAGCGCCTCGACGTCGTTGGCGGAGTAGATGAACGGGGGCCGCCGGTGCTGCCGGAAGACGATCAAACCCACCGGGGGGATCTCGGTGGCGGGGTCGATGCCGGACATGTGGCGGGCGAAGCCGCGCACCACGGTCATCCGCCGCGCCCACACCGAACTGGTGGGATCGGCATCGGGACGTTGCACCCACTGCAGGGCCACGTCGACGGTGATCGTCGTGACGCCGGCCGCGTCGAGGTAGGCGACGAAGCGGGGAAGCAGTCGGGCGGCCTCATCGAGCCGGTGTCCCAGGGCTCGGCGCAGCCGCAGGTACTGTTCGGCCTGCTCGGCGGAGCGCGCTCATCGCCGTGTCCCGGGCCAGGGCTGGGCGACCGTGCGTAACACGGCCCGATCGATCTTGGCGTAGCCGGAGGTGGTCCCCAGATCCGACTGACGCAGCACCTGGGCGATCTCGATCAAATCGGCACCCTGGCGCAGCAGCTCGGTCGCCAGCGCGTGCCGGAGCCGGTGACCACCGACCCGTGCCAGGCCGGCTCGCCGACACGCACGGTAGACGATCCCGGTGATCGTGCTCGGGTGCATGGGCCGTGGAGGCGCGTAGATGGTGAGCAGCAACTGCGGACACCCGCACACCGGGCGCCCGTCGGTGAGGTAGTCGACGAGGGCCTGACCGACGTCGACGGGGAGCGGGAGACGATCGCGGCGGCGGGCCTTGCCCCGCACCACGATCTCCCCGGCCCGCCAGTCGACGTCGCCGAGCCGAAGGGCGGCCACCTCCCCGGAGCGCAGACCCAGCCGCGCCAGCAGCATCAAGATGGCCCGGTCTCGCCGTCCACTCGCGATGCTGCGATCGCATCCGGCCAACAGGTTGTCCACGTCGGCGGCGCTCATCGTCGCGGGTAATCGGGCACCGCGCCAGCTCGCCACCGGCGGCATGGCGCCACCCAGGTCCGTCTCGAGGATCCCGTCCAGATACAGAAAGCGCAGCAGCGCCCGCAGATCGGCGGCCTCTCGCTTGGCCGACTCGACCGTCAGCCGCGAACCGGCCTCGAGCATCCAGTCCGCGACATCCGTGCCGGTCAGATTCCCGATACCGATCTCGTCTCCGGTGCGCGATGCCCGACCCGCCAGGAATCGGCGCGCGAACCGCTCGTAGCGTCGAATCGTGGTCGGGGCCAGTCCCCGCACAACAATCAGATGGTGGCGATAGCGGACCAACATCTCATCACGACTCGTCGGCGTCGCCAGCGTCTCGAGCGGTACCACCTGCAGCTCCCGCAGATACTCCAACAGGCGCGCCACGGTCGCCACCGTCGGCACCCGCCGACGACCACTCGCCCGCCGGGATGCCAAGAATCCTTCCACCAGAGCAATACTCAGGTCCTCGACCGCAAGACCCTCGCCGGTCAGCCATCGATCGAGCTGTCCCATCAACACCATGTGGTGCCGGATGGCGCCGGGTCGGTGCCCGAGTCTGCGCAACTCCTCCTCGAAGCCCTCCGTGAACGGCACCAGCGGTCCCGCACCACGCATCCATGAAATCGTGCCCATCGGACACCTCCTCCGTCGGTGGAGCAACCTGCCCCACCGACAGAGCCTGGAACACGCGGGATTATCCCGACCCGAATTCATCCGGAGATGCACCCACCTGCATCAATACCGCCGCTTCCATACCCGTATCGGGATAATTCCGTGGTCGGGATAAATCGAGTAATCCCGATGTCGGGATTACTCGACGATTTCGCGATGCGCCAGCACACCACCACCCAGTCCGACGACCTCTACGACCTGGTCTCGGACCGGGCGATCGCCGGCAAACCCCTCATTTTGACCAGCAACCGCGCCCCAAAGGACTGGTATCCGCTATTCCCGAACCCGGTCGTCGCCGAGTCCCTCCTCGACCGGCTCATCAACACCAGCCATCAAACCCTGATGGACGGACCCTCCTACCGACCCCGAAAACGACCCGGACACCGCACCGCCAGCGCAACTTGATCCGCACCCCACCCGCTCGGGTTACCCTCGACTCAGCACGCCCGAGCAGGGGAATTACGTGAAGGACACCCCTGGGGGGACTGTCCGGTAATCGGTTGATCTGAGTCTGGCCGACACGCCGAGCTTTGCTTGGCGGGAAGGCGGAATCATGACCGAGACACTCGATCCTATGGATCAGACGAAGATCGATCACCAGAAGTTGGCGCAGCAACTGCTGGCGCAGGCCAAGGCTGACGGCGTGGAACTGGTCGGGCCGAACGGACTGCTCAACCAACTCACCGCGAACGTGCTCGAGACCACTCTCGAGGCAGAGATGGAGGAGCATCTGGGCTATGAGAAACACCAGGTCGAAGGGAGAAATGGAGGGAACTCCCGCAACGGCAGACGAGCGAAAACGGTGCTGACGGAGATCGGACCGGTCGAAATCCAAGTACCCCGTGATACCGATGCCTCGTTCGATCCCCAGATCGTGAAGAAACGACAGAGACGGCTCACCGGTGTCGACGAGATCATCTTGTCGCTCTCATCGAAAGGCCTCACCACAGGTGAGATCGTCGCCCATTTCGATGACGTCTACGGCGCCTCGGTGTCCAGGGAGACGATCAGCAAGATTCCCCCAAGCACTTCGTGCAGGGAGGTACCCCCACCGACAAAGTCCTCGCGGAGATGGCCGAATGGTCCGTCCGGCCCCTGGACCCGGTGTACCCGGTGTACCCGGTGATCTCCATCGACGCCATCCATGTCAAGGTCCGGGACGGTCAGGTCACCAACCGGCCGATCTATGTCGCGATCGGCGTCACTGTGAACGGGGAACGCGACATCCTGGGGCTATGGGCCGGTGACGGTGGTGAGGGATATGGAACGCGCACAGGTTCCTTTCCGGAGTTTCGTGCTGCTGCCTGAGGTTTTCCCACTGATCGGCGTGTCGTTGATCTTCGAGGTGTAAGCCCGCAAGTTAAGGTACCGCCATGAAACCCCAGGTGTGAGGAAGGTGTGCGGTGGGTGACGGGCGACTGCGGGTGATCCCGGGCGAGGTCACGCCGGTCGTGGCGACGCGAGATCCGCTGCGGTTCCAGGCCGAATGCGTGGAGGCGTTCGTCGCGTCGTGGACCGTGCGTGGATTCGCGGACTCGACGATCGCGAACGATGTCGGTGTGCTGGAGCGGATGCTCGCGGGGCTGGGTCGGCCGGTATGGGAGGTAACCGCCGCCGATGTCGACCGGGTGGTGGGCGAGCTGGCCAGCTCGGGCCGGGCGGTGTCGACGCGGCGGAACTATCTGCAAGTGTTCAAGGGCTTTCACCGGTTCCTCGAGGTCCGCAAAGCGGCGGAGATCGAGGCAGCGTTCGGGGTGCGGCTGGCCTGTCCGCTGGACGAGTTCAACGCCGCGCGCCACGTCAGCGACGACGCACCGGCCGCGGAGGCGCCGCCGGCGCCGGAGCGGGTGGCGGCGTTCTTCGAGTTCCTCAAGGCGCGGATTGCGACCGCCCGCAAGTACGGCCCGGCCGCCCGGGACTATGCGTTGTTCCGCACGCTGTATCACGCCGGGCTGCGCGCCGAGGAGGTCGTGATGCTCGACCGCGGCGACGTGCACTTCGGGCGCGGCACGTTCGGCAAGCTGCATGTGCGGTTCGGGAAGGGCGCCAGGGGATCCGGGCCCCGGCCCCGGTGGGTGCCGATGTTGGACGGGCTGGATCTGGTGCTGCGTTGGTATCTCAATGACGTGCGTGGCCGGTTCCCGGACAGCTCGGTACTGCTGTGCGACGAGTCCGGCGGCCGGATGGCCGCGGCCACGATCCGCAACCGGCTGCGGCACCTGATGAGCGTGGAAGGACGGCCGCAAGCGGAGTGGTTCAGCCCGCACGCGATGCGCCGTGCCTGCGCCACCCACAACTACGAGCGAGGAGTGGATCTCGTTGCTATCCAACAACTCCTAGGCCACTGGACGGTCGCGTCGACCATGCGGTACGTGCGCCCGTCCGAAACGTTCATCGAAGACGCCTACCAGCGCGCGATCTCGTCGACGCTGACCGAGTTGACCGGCCAGGAGTGAGCATGCAGATCAGATGGAAACTCCGGATGGCCGCCGCCCACCGCGAGGTCTGGACCGGCACCCAGCTGCAACGGCTGCTCGCCGAGAAGGCCGGATTAGAACTGTCCTCGGCATCGGTGTCGGCGTTGTTCACCAAACAACCCAGCCAGCTCAAGCTGACCACCCTGATCGCGCTGTGCACCGCCTTGGACTGCACACCGAACGACCTGTTCGACATCGATACCACCCCAGTTACACAACCGATCTCATCGAACCCGGCCAAGATCGCGGCGAACGACACACAGGCGTCGCGGCGAGGCCGGTCGATGCCGCCGATCTGAGCATGACCCGCCGGATCCGGGACTGCCGCCGCTGCGGCCGCGCGGTCGGCAAACCCGACCGTGACCTGTGTGCACGCTGCCACTGGGCGGCCTCGCACGCTCCGGTCAAATATCGTTGCCCGGGCTGCGGTGCCGACCGGGTCCTGCAGCCGGGCACCGGTCGTTGCGTGCGCTGCTCGCGCACCTGCCGACAGTGTCAGGCCCCGGTGTTGTTCGTCGACCGTGACCTGTGCAAGGAATGTCTCCGACGGCAACGGCGAGACGCCGATCGAGCCGACTGCCCACGCTGCAGCAAACGCCGGATACTGCGATCCGACACCGGCTGGTGCGGCCCGTGTTCACATCCGGGCCGGCCACCGAATCCGGATGCGGTCTGCGTCGACTGCGGCCGGGTCACCCGGCTCTACGGTGCCGGACGGTGCCGACCCTGTTGGGCACGCTCGCCGCACAGGATTGCCGTCCGCGCCGCCAATCTCGCCGAAGCACTGCCTACTCCGCCAGGCTGGCTTGGTACCTTCGCCGCCTACCTGGTCGGCCGCCATCACCCCAGCCGCGCGTGCGCCATGCTCACCCGACTCGGCAAACACCTGACCGACGATGCCCCGGTGCATCCGCAGGCACTGCTGGACGCTGTCGCCACCGATGTGCCGCTCGCGCGGGCCCTCGAGGACTTCCTCACCGCGAGCAAGCTGGCTCTGCCGCCGGACCGGGACGAACGCCGCGCCGCCGTCCGCCGCCAGTCCCGCATCGACGCGGTCCCCGCACCCCTGCGACCAGCCGTGGCCGGATTCGCCGAGCACCTGGTCGCCGGCCGCGACCGCGCCCGCCGCACCGGCACCCAGCCCCGCGGGCACGCCACGCTCGAAGCGCGCTTGACCGCCCTGCGCGACTTCACCGAGTTTCTGACCACCCGCCGCGGCAAAACCGACTGGGCCGTCGTCGATGTCGGCGACGTCGAAGCGTTCTTGCACGCGCATCCCCGCCGGCGCTCCTTCTATCTGACCGGTGTGCGGCAGTTCTGCCGCTACGCGCTGCGCCGACGGTTGCTGCTCATCGACCCCACCGCAGGGGTGCAAGCGCCGCAGACCATGGCATTCCGCGGACCGACGCTTCCCGTCGACCGCCAGCGCGAATTGTTCCGGCGATGGAGCACCGACCCCGACGTGCACCCGCATGAGGCGTTCGTCGGGCTGGCCGCCCTGCTGCACGGCGCGACCACCCAGGACCTGCAGCACCTCACCGACGACGACATCGACCATGACCAGCGCCGCATCAGGCTGGGGCGTCGACCGCATCCCACTCCGTTGGACCCGTGGACCTGGACCGCGCTGCACCGCTGCCTGCAGCACCGGCGGAACCTGAGCAGCGGTAACCCCCATGTGCTGATCACCATGCAGACCAAGGCCACCCGCACGGCCGCCTCCGACAGCTACGTCAAGCACACCCTGCGCGCGGTCGCTATCCAACCCAGAATCCTGCGCTCCACCCGACTGGTCGACCTCGTCGGCACGGTCGACGCCAAACTCGTCGCCGCCGCCTACGGCATGACCAACGAGGCAGTCATCGCCTACCTCTTCGACCACGTCGACACCGCCCGCCTGCCGAACCCGTGACAGTTCAGGCGCCACCTCGCACACGTTCGCGCGAACATGTGCGCTTTTGCGAAGTTCTGGCTCGCCGTCCTCACCGAGCTCAAGCATCGAGGTGTCGCCGATGTGTGCATTGTGGTGTGTGACGGGCTGAAGGGCCTGCCGGACGCGATCACCGCGGTGTGGGATCGAACGATTGTCCAGACATGTGTCATTCATCTGCTCCGCAACACGTTTCGGTACGCGTCCCGCAGATACTGGGACGAGATGTCACGGGATCTGCGACCGATCTATACCGCTGCAAACGAGGCTGCGGCGCGGGAGCAGTTCGACGAGTTCACCGGCAAGTGGGGCTCGCGGTATCCGGCGATCATCCGGCTCTGGCAGAACGCCTGGGAGGACATCGAGTTCGTGGAGAGTGCCGTCCTCGGTGACGATTCCCTTCACTGTCGCCTTCGCGATCGGGTTCTCCTTGACGTTCACCAGTGTGACGATGGGGCGGTTGAAGGTTTCGTAGTTTCCCGAGTCGCACAGCGGCCGCCGCGCGTACAGGTCGGTGGGGGTGAGCTTGCGGGCGGTCTCCGGGTCCGTGACGATTTCGGCGGTCTTGCGGCGGATGAACTTTGCCGCCTCTTCGTTCGTGTCCTCGTCGGTGGCGATGTCGCCGAACGTCTCGAACATGAACCGAAACCCGCCTCCCTCGTTCCACGCCTTCTCGTACACGGCTTCGCGTTCCTCTGCGGAGAGGTTGAAGGTCTCGACGGTGCTCTCTACGAAACTTATGGCGGTGCTCGAGTTGTGGACCTGGTCCCAGGATCGCGTCGAAGTTGTCGCGGTGATGCTGAATTTGTTCCGGGGTGAGCTCGCGGTTACCGGCGGGCACGCTGTACTGCGGGGTGCGCTCGAACGATGTCAGATGCGCGGCGATCGGGGCGCTGGCGGTGATCACCTGGTTGCCGGTCGATCCGTTACCGATGACACCGACCCGCTTGCCGGTCAGGTCCAGGTCCTCGGGCCACGCGCCGGTGCACCAGGCGGCGCTCGAACGTCTCGATGACCGGGAAGCTGGGCATATTCGTCGCGGAAAGCAGACCGAGGCCGGTGACCAGGAACCGGCACTGGTACGTCACGCCGCGGTCGGTCCGCACGGTTCAGGTGCCCGAGGTCTCGTCGAATTCGGCGTCGGTCATGCCGGTTTCGAGCTGGATATGCTCACGCAGGCTGTACCGGTCGACGACGCCGTTGAGGTACTCGAGGATCTCGGGGCTGGGTCACGAACTTGGTCTTCCACGGGGTCTGCTCGTACAGGTCCTGGTCGAACGAGTACTGGTAGACGAAGCCCTAGGGGTCCGACAGATCTTCGGGATACTTGTTCCAGTACCAGGTGTCACCGACTCCGCCGGCCTTGTCGATGGCGACGGCGTCGAGGCCCAGCTCGTTGCGTTGCTTGTACAGCATGTAGATCCGCCGAATCCGGCTCCGACGACGAGGGCGTCGAGCTCCTGGACCTGATCGTGGGCGGTTGCATCCATGGCACATGTTCCTTCGGTCTCGCGTGGTGTGGCGTGCGCCACTTGCTTGGCACCATCATGGAAGGGGACACAGGTGCCGTAGTTGTTCCAATCTGAAAGCGCGGCCGAACATCTGCTGTGACTTGCGACGATACTTGAATTGGGCGCTCGAATTCCTCGAAACATTGCGGTTGGTGAGTCAAGAGCGGCGGCACGCCGGAGCGCTCGGAAGTGGATCAGCACACCCATGCGTACGTCCGTGTTCGGTAAGACCTCGTGGTCCGGAGTTGTCATGCGGGTGCCGGTCCCGGCCCGGTCCATTCGCCGCCCGTGTGCAGCAGTGGAGCGACCAGGAACCGGCGGATGCAAGTGTGCCGAGTGTGGCGGTGCTCGTGATGACGAACGCACCGCCACACTCTTGGGTCAGCTACTTTACGACGCGGATCGCGTGGTCCTCGACGTACTCGCTCATGCCCGCTTCGCCGAACTCCCGTCCGATACCGCTCTGCTTGACACCGCCGAAAGGCATACGCAGGTCGAGGGATTCGAATGCGTGCGAGTTGATGAACGTACTGCCGGCCTCGATTTGACGCGCGATTGAAAGCCCGCGATCGATATCGGTAGTCCAGACTGATGAGCCGAGCCCGTATTCGGAATCGTTCGCCCACTCCACGACCTGAGTTTCGTCGTCGTAGGCGATGAGGGGGATGACGGGTCCGAACTGTTCACAACTACTGATCGGCGCGGAGTGTTCGACGTCGCGAACCACGTGCGGGAGAACGTAGTACCCGTCACCGGCCGAGTCGAGCTTCTTTCCGAGCTGGAAGATCGTCGCGGAGGAGTTCTTCGTCCCCTCGATCAGATTCGTGACGCTGTCGAACTGGGCCTTGTTGTTCAGCGGTCCGAAGCTGGCGTTTTCGTCCAGGCCGTGTCCGACGGCGTACTGGTCGACTCGTTCGCAGAAGGCGTCGGCGAAGGTGCCATACAGCGAGCGGGGTACGTAGATGCGCTTGACCGCGAAGCAGATCTGCCCGGATCGGGTGAACACACCCTTGAGCATCCGGTCCAGAGCGGCATCGATGTCGACATCGTCGAGGACGACCGCCGGGTCGTTGCCACCGAGTTCGAGGGTCAGATTCTTGATCGTGCCTGCGGCCGAGGCCATGACGTGCCGGGCGGTGGCGGTGCCGCCGGTGAAGCCGACCTTGCGCACCAGCGGATGGGAGGTGAGTGCCTGTCCGACGTCCGCGTTTCCGTGGACGACGTTGACCACACCCTCGGGAAGCTGTTGCGCGATGCGTTGCAAGGCCAGGGTCAGCGCGGCAGGCGCGAACGGAGACGGCTTGAGCACGATGGTGTTGCCTGTCGCGAGCGCGGGCGCGAGCTTCATCATGGTCAGCACCACGGGCATGTTCCACGGCACGACCGCTGCGACGACGCCGCGGGGAACGCGCTCGATGCTGATGAAGCTCTGCTCGTCGTCGTACTGGACGGGGGTGAAGAACCCGTCGACGAGACTCGCGGTGTGCTGGAGAACACCAGTGCCGAGGGCGAAGTCGGTTTGAGCTTCCCACAGCACACCGCCGTGCTCGCGGACGAGCAGCGGCGCGAGGTCCTCCGCGCAGTCGGCGAGCACGTCTGCGGCGCGGAGCAACAGCTGAGCCCGCTCGGTGGGCGGGACGTTCCTCCACGACGTGAACGCTCGGTGCGCCAGTTCCACCGCCTGGTTCACATCGGCGGGGGTGCCGACTGCGACGCGGGCGACGATGTCGTCGAGGCGGCCGGGGTCACGGACCTCGTCGCAGTTGTCGACGTCGGTCAGGGTGTGGCCGATGAGGTGGCCGATCGACAGGACATCGTGGGTGGTGGTCATGAGATTGCTCCTTGGCTGGTTGCGGGGATTGGGGTTTGCCGGTGCGGGGGTGTGCTCAGAACACGACAACTGGCTTGATCGTCGACCCGTCCGCGGAGTCGGCGAACGCGGTGTTGATGTCGGCGAGGGAGTAGGTGCGGATCAGCTTGTCGAACGGGAATCTGCCTTGTTTCCACAGTTCGACCAATCGGGGGATGAACACCTGGGGCACCGAACTGCCCTGGATGATCGTCTTGAACGTCCACCCCTTGACCAGCGATGCGCCGATCTCGAAGTTCACCTCGGTGCCGGGGGCGGCCGCACCGACGAGGGCCAGTGTTCCTCGAATTCCGAGGGAGTCGGCGGCTTGGCGCAGCACCGCCGGTACCGCGGTGGTGTCGATGGCGTAGTCGACGCCGTCCCCGTTCGTGATCTTCTTCAGTTCGTCGACGACATCGACGGTGCCGGCGTTGACAGTGTGCGTGGCGCCGGTCTGCTGGGCGAGCTCGAGCCGGGAATCGTGGAGGTCGACGGCGATAACGGTGGTGCATCCGGCGACGCGGGCTGCCATGATCGCGGCCGAGCCGACGGCGCCGGTCCCGAATACCACGAGGGAGGTTCCCGGCTCGGGACGCAGGTCGTTGAGGACGGCGCCGGCACCGGTCTGCAGGCCGCAGCCGAGCGGGGCGAGGGTGGCGAGTGGCGCTCCGGGATCGACCTTGACGACGCTGGTCTCGACGACGTTGGCGTGCGTCGCGAACGAGGACTGCCCGAAGAAGTGGGAGGAGATCGGTGCGCCGTCCACCGATAGTGCCGTCGTGCCGTCGTGTCGGTGTCCGCCGAAATCTTCTTCGAAGAGGTTCTCGCAGTATGCCATTCGACCGGACCTGCACTGCCTGCAGTGCCCGCAGTAGGCGGCGGACAGGACGACGTGATCGCCCACATCGACGGTGGTGATTGCCTCTCCGATCGCCTCGACGACGCCGGCACCCTCGTGGCCGAGGACGGCGGGGAGAGGGGGGGGGTAGATGCCGTCGCGCACGATGGCGTCGGTGTGGCAGATGCCGGTGGCGACCATTCGCACCCGCACCTCGTTCGAACGCAGCCCGTCGAGCTGCAGGTGCTCGATGGTGAGTGGTTCGCCGGTGGTCCGGGCGACGGCGGCGGTGACGGTCGTGGTCATGAACTCTCTTCTCTCGGAATGAACGGCTATCCGGTCAGCTCGCTGCGGCCTCGACGAGGGCGGCGGCGAGCGGCTCCGGCTGGGTGATCTGGGATTCGTGGCTGCCAGGGGTGTAGATCACGGGTGCGCCTGGAAGCCGTTCGGTGAAGCGAGGGGCCCAACCGAATTCCCCGGGCGGCAGGGCGAGGTCATCCTTGGACAGCACGTAGCTAGAGGGCAGTTGGAGCCGTTCCCACTCGTCGAGGTCGAGGGACTCGTTCATGGTGTGGAACGGTTGGCTTTCGAGCAGTGGGTAGACGATGCGTTGGGTCTCGGGGGATGCGTCCTGCATGAAGGCGGCGCAGAACACTTCGAACGGGAACGTCACCGAGTTGTCGGTGGAGGCTGCCGCCGAGGCGCGGAACATGTCGCCGTAGGGGGATGGGCACAGATCGATCAGCGACTCTCCGGTCTGGGGAACGAACGCGCTCCAGTAGACCAACCGGGAGATGCGTGTCGCGAGTCGGATGGAGGCGCCGGAGACGGGGAAGCCGCCCCAGCTGTGTCCGACGAGGACGACGTCGGTGAGGTCCCGCTTCTCGACGTAGTCGACCAGGTAATCGACCGAGTCGGCGAGGTGGATGTCGGATTTCGTGTCTTCGGTGCCGAGTCCGGGCAGGGTCGGCGTGTACACGCGATGTCCCTGAGCGCGCAGATAGCCGGCCACGGGACGCCAGGACCAGCCGGCGTGACAGGCGCCGTGGACGAGGACGAAGGTTGTGGACATGATGTCTCCAATCGAGGGGCGTCAGAGTCGTTCCGACGATGCCGAGGCCGTGAGCTGCGAGGTGGCGGGAACGCTGCTCGGCGAAGGCGTGCTTGCGGCCGAGCGGCTGACGAGGGTGACGGCGAGGCAGCCGAGCGCGGCGAAGGCCGCGAACGCGTAGAAGTTCCATTCGACTCCGAGGGCGGAGGAGGCGATCCAGCCGCCGAGGATCGGGCCGAAGATGGCGCCGACGCGGCCGAGTCCGAGTGAGAGTCCCAGGGCGGCGGTGCGCTCGTTCTCACCGAAGTAGGTGGCGACGTAGCCGTTGACGAGGATCTGGGTGCCGACGGTGCCGAGTCCGGCGACAGCGACCACGGCCATGGCAGCAGCAACCGGTAGTCCTGTTCCGAGCGCGAGTATTGAGAGCACAGCCAGCACGAATGAAGTGACGGTCACCGGTTTGCTGCCGAATCGGTCAGCGGCTCGCGATGCCAGGAGAGCGCCGATGATGGCTCCGAGGTTGAGCATCAGCAGGAAGTTGAGCGAGCTCCCGAGGGAGTAACCGGATTGGCGCATGATGTTGGGCAACCAGGTGTTGACCCCGTAGACCAGGAGTAGGCCGCAGAACGAGGCGACGACGAGCAGGAGCAAGGGGATCCGGCGGGGGCCGGTCACCAGCGCCGCCATGCTGCCGTTCGACGTGGTGGCCGACGGTGCGGGAAGGTCGATGCCGAACGTGTCGGCGAGCGTCCGCGCTTCGCTGGTTCGGCCCTTGCCGGCCAGGAATGCGGCGGATTCGGGCAGGTACCGCCAGGCCAGGGGCACGATCGTCACCAGTGGCAGCAGGCCGAGGGCGTACATTATCCGGAAGCTGTTCTCCGGCAGAAGTGCCAGCGCGGCGAGGGCGGAGAGCATGCCGCCGACGGAGTAGCCGCTGTACATGAGCGCATTGTGGAATTGCCGGCGCGACGGCGGTGAGTACTCGACGGTCAGTGCGATGACGGTGGGGACGACACCACCGAGGCCGAGACCGCCGAGGAAGCGCAGCAGGCCGAACACCTCGGGGTTGGGGGCGAGCGCGGTCAGGCCCATGAGCACGGAGAAGGAGATCAGCGAGCCGAGGATGATGGCGCGGGCGCCGATCCGGGGGGCAAGCCACCCCGACAACAAGGCGCCGAGCAGCATGCCGACGAGCGCGTAGCTCCCGATCGCACCGACCTGGCCCGCATCGAGGTGCCACGGCTCGTAGGCGAGGAGCGAGGGCACGGTGGCGCCGTAGACGACCAGGTCGTATCCGTCGTAGACGATGATCACGAAGCAAAGGGCGACGATCGAAGCGCTGGAACGCCGGGCGCCGGGGCCGTGGGGTGCGGATGTGGTCAGGGGGGTCAACTGTTTCCTCCGGATGTGGGGGTGTGGAGGCAATGACGGGACGTCCGATCAGGGCGTGGGGGTCAGACGCTGGGTGCTGATCGGCCCGGTACGCCCGCACGTTGCTATGTGAGCACAGTCACTATGTGACATGATTCGATAAGATGTCAATACCGATGACACATATGCTGGTCGACGACGAGAGTTTCGATCACGGGCGAAGGGATGGCACACATGCGACCACGGGCGCTCGTGTTCGATTTGTACGGCGAATATTTCCGCTACACCGGGGGGGCAGCCAAGCTCGGGGCCCTGACCGAGCTGATGGGGGTCTTCGGCGTCGAGCCGGCCACGGTGCGGGTGGTGATGGCACGCCTGCGCAAGGAAGGGTGGTTCGACTCGGCGAAGAATGGGCGCGAGGTGTCGTACCTGCTCAACGACAAGAGTTGGCACCTGCTCGACGACGGCCGCACCCGCATCTTCGAACGACACTTCGACGAGTGGAACCGCACCTGGACGCAGGCGCTCGTCGACGAGTCCAGTCTCGATCGAGAGCGGCGTAAGCGAATCGAAACCGCATTGACCTGGTGGGGATTCGGCTACCACGGCGGAACGGCATGGTTCTCGCCGCACGATCGCGAAAAGCAGCTGCGCGAAATGCTTTCCGGCGACGACGAACTCCATATTCAGTTCCTGCGCAGCCAGACCGCGGGCCTGCCGAGTGACCGACTCATCGCCGAACGGTGCTGGGACCTGCGGGAACTCGGCACCGACTATCAGGGTTTCATCGAAGAGTTCCAACCCCGGCTCGTGCGCTACCGCCGCGGGCTGGGCGGGGCTGAGGCGTTGATCGAGCGAATGCACCTGATCCAGGAGTATCGGAAATATCCCTTCCGGGACCCCGACCTCCCCGAATCGCTTCTACCGCCGGGCTGGCGTGGCCGGGACGCCCATGAGGTGTTCACCGAATGCCACGACACGCTGCGCGCAGGTTCCGAGGAATTCGTCGTCCACATCGCTGACAACATGTAACAAAAATCTTGACTCATCCGCCTAACGTGTTACATAGTTGAGTGAGAGTTCGCCCGAGATCCGGGCCACAGTCACACGAGGGGCCGACATCGATGTCCATCCCAGATCACAACCAGACACCTGACGCGGCACCGCTGCGAGTCGCCTGCATCGGCGGGGGGCCCGGCGGATTGTTCTCCGCGATCGCGCTGGCGCAGACCGTGCCGGGAACCACCATCGACGTCTTCGAACGCAACAACGAATCCGACGTCTTCGGATTCGGGGTTGTCTTCTCCGACGCGACGCTCGACAACGTCGACCGGGTCGATCCCGTGCTGCGGGACACCCTGGCCGAGCAGGGTCGGCACTGGGACACCATCGAGGTGCGCAGCAAGGGCGTCACCGCCTCCGCCGGTGGCAACGGAATGTCCGCCGTGCACCGCCGGGTCCTGCTCGGAGCACTGCGTGACCGCGCCACCGAGCTGGGGGCGCGACTGCACTACTCGGCCGCCGTGGACGTCGACACCCTCGACGCCAGCGGCGACTACGACCTGATCATCGCCGCGGACGGAACGAATTCTGCGTCGCGGCAGCACTTCCTGGACGAACTCGGGCATTCGGTCGACGAGGCGGCGGTCAAGTTCATCTGGTTCGGCACCACCTTCCAGTTCGACGGCCTGACCTTCCTCCACAAGCAGTCCGTACACGGCAACTTCGCCGTGCACACCTACCCGATCGGCTCCGGCCTGAGCACCTTCATCGTCGAAACCGACGAGGCCACGTGGCGGCGCGCGGGACTGGACGGCTTCGACATGTCCACCCCACCCGGGCAATCCGACCTGGTGACCCAGCGCTACCTCGAGGACTTGTTCGCCGACCACATCGACGGACACCCGCTGGTGGCCAACAACTCCCGATGGGCCAACTTCCGTACCCGCCGCACCCAGCACTGGCACACCCGCGCCGCTCACGGCACCCCCATCGTGTTCCTCGGCGACGCCGTACACACCGCCCACTTCTCGGTCGGTTCCGGCACCAAGATGGCCATGGAAGACGCCGCCGTCCTCGCCCAGACCGTCGCCGATCACCGCCGGGACCTCAATGCCGCTCTGGCCGCGTTCGAGGACATCCGCCGCCCGCAGGTCGCGAAAATCCAGGACTCGGCGATGCCCAGCCTGTCCTGGTGGGACCACTTCGGGGAGTACTACCGTGCACTCGAACCGTGGCAGTTCGGATTCCATTTCTTCAGCCGCGCCATCTCGGCCGAGAAGATGCGCGTGCGTGACCCCCGGTTCGTCTCCGATGCCGAACGCTCCTGGACCACCGAGCACAGTGCCGCGCCCCTGGACACCCCTCTGACCATCGGAGCCGTGACACTCAGCTCCCGGCTGCTACGAATCACCGAGTCCTTCGGCGACTCCCTGCAGTTCAACGACGACACGACCTCGGTGACCGCCGGTACAGCCTCCGAACCGGACGGTGCGGCGATCTTCGCCGCACCGGACGCCGACCAGACCTCCCTGGACGTGGTCACCCGTACCGAACTCGATGAGCTGTGTGCGCGCACACCGGCTGCTGTCGTGGTCCGCGGCGGCACCGCGCTCTCCCGCGTGTTGTGCGCCGAACACGTCCGCTTCACCCACCGCATCCCGGTGATCGTTATCGACCAGCCCGCTTCTCTGCGCGCCCGCCGCGCGGTCGACGAACGGGACTGCGCTGCAACGTTGATCCTGTCCGGTCGCGCCGACGCCGTCGCCTTCGAATCCGCCCCCGACGCGCATCCGCGTGTCCTCACTTCCACCGAGGTGGCGAAATGACATTGACTCACTTTCCCGCGAGGACGAATACACGACTGGATCGGCTGTTCGCCCCGACCTCGATCGCCGTGGTCGGAGCATCCGCCTCCCCCGGAAAGCTGGGGTCGGTGATGCTCGACGCGATCACTCGCGGCGGCGACGGCTCCGTGACCGCGTACGGGATCAACCCCAACAGCGCGGGCGACGGATTCCACGTGTCGCTGGCCGCCGCCACCGAATCGCACGGCACGCCGATCGACCTGGCAGTGCTTTGCATTCCGGCCGCGGCCACCCCAGCCGCGCTGCGTGAGGCCGCGGACTGCGGCGTCGGTGCCGCCCTGATCTGTTCCGGCGGATTCGCCGAGGCCGGCCCCGACGGTATCGCGCTGCAACACCAGCTCGCCGACATCACTGTCGAGACCGGAATCCGGTTGCTCGGACCGAACACCTCCGGCTTCTTCCGCCCCGAAAGCACCACCGTGAGCTTCGTGCCGACGGTCGAACACATCAACCCTGGCACCGTCGCGGTCGTCGCGGCCAGCGGCGGCATGAATCACGCCCTGTCGTTCCTGCTCTCCGAGCAGGGAGTCGGCGTCGGACTCGGGGTCGGCTTGGGCAACAGCGTCGACGTGACCAGCGTCGACGTACTCGACTACTTGGGGGGCGACCCGTCCGTCACCGCGATCGCACTGCACGTCGAATCAGTCGACGACGGCCAGGCGCTCCTCGCCGCGGTGCGCAAGGTCACTGCCGAGAAGCCGATCGTCGCGATCGTCGTCGGGCGCAGCGACGTCTCCGCCTTCTCCGAATCGCACACCGGCGCCCTCGCAACGTCGTGGAAAACCACCCGGGCGCTGCTGGGCGAGGCGGGCGCCGTGGTCGTCGACACCGAGCAGCACCTCGTCGATGCGCTCGCCGTGCTCAGCCGCACCCGACTGCAGCCCGCCCCGGCCCCCGGCATCGGCCTCGTCACCGCCCAGGCCGGCCCCGGTCTGATGATCCTCGACGAACTGCTCGCCCAGGACGTCCAGGTACCCACCCTCACCGAATCGACCCAATCCGGTTTGTCGGAACTGCTGCCGCCGTTGACGTTCCAGGCCAATCCCGTCGACACCGGACGGCCCGGCGCCACCTTCGGCGATGTCCTGGCGGCCACGGCCGCCGACCCCGGGATCGACGCCCTCGCGGTCTACGCCCTCGCCGAACCCGACGCCATCGACCTCGCCGCCGCCGTCCGCGACTCCGGAGTCCACACCGACATCCCCGTCGTCCTCGGCATCGGCGGCCCCGCCGAGGCCGTCGGCAAGACTTCCGCGTCGGCCGCAGAGATCGGTGTCCCGGTGCTGCCGAGCCCGACCGCCCTCGCCACCGGCGTCAGTGCGCTGGTGCACGACGCGCGGAGTCGCTTCCTGCGCGCCGCCGACCCCCGGCCGGCCACTACCGTCACGGCCCCGGCGATCTCGCTGCCCGCCGACGAGGCCACCGCCAAGGACCTCCTCGACGCCCTCGGAATCGCCACACCGCCCAGGCGGGTCTGCACCGACCGCACCGCCGCACACCAGGCCCTCACCGAACTCACCCTCCCGGTCGCGGTGAAGATCCTCGACGCCACGGTCGTACACAAAACGGAGATCGGCGGTGTCCATTTGGGGATCCGCACCGCGGAGGACCTCGACACCGCACTCGACGCACTCGACATCATCAAGGCACCTGCATACTTGGTCGAGAGTATGGCCACCTCGGGGGTGGACCTGTTCCTCGGCGCCCGCCGCGATCCGGTGTTCGGACCCATCGTCGTCGCCGGCCTCGGCGGCACGGCGGCAGAAGCAATCGGCGACGTCGCTATCCGCAGCCACCACCTCACCCACGCCGCGGCCGCCGCCATGCTCGACGACCTGCAGTGCGCCCCGCTGCTCGACGGCTGGCGAGGCGGCCCCGTCCTGAGCCGCGACGAGTTCGCTTACCTCGCCGTCACCGTCGCCGGTTATCTCGCCGACCACCCCGAGATCAGCGATATCGAGATCAATCCACTGCGCCTGACCCCGACCGGACTGACGGCTCTCGACGCGGTCATCCTCCCGGCACCGCATCCGCCCACCGCACTCGAAGGAGAGCCGTCATGAGCACCCGCACCCCGCTGTCCATCGACGGCGTCGTGCCCTGGCCCGATGAGGTCGCCGAGCAGTACCGCAAGGCCGGCTACTGGCAAGGAGTGTCGATCGGCTCCCACATCGCCGAGCAGGTCGACCGCCGCCCCGACGACGAAGCCCTCGTCGACGGCTCCACCCGCCTGACCTACCGGCAACTGTGGGACAAAGCCGCCTCCTGCGCCCAGTATCTGCTCGACCTGTCGATCGCTCCCGGTGACCGGATCGTGCTGCAACTGCCCAACAGCTGGGAGTTCGTCGCCCTCACCCTCGCGTGCTTCCGGACCGGGATCATCCCCGTGATGGCGCTGCCCGCACACCGCAGGCACGAACTCACCCACCTGGCATCACTGTCCGAGGCCACCGCGATCGTCGTCGCCGACACCGACCGCGACACCGACCTCCGCCAGATCGCCCAGCAGGTCGCCGCCGACGTCCCCAGCATCCAGGCCGTGCTCGTCCACGGAGAACTCTCGACCGACGCGACGCCCCACGCACCCGAACGCTCATTGGCCGCCGGCATGGACACCCCCGTCCGGTTCACCGACGCCGAATACGAACCCACCGGCGCCGACGTGGCCTGCCTGCTGCTCTCCGGCGGCACCACCGGACTGCCCAAGCTGATCGTCCGCACCCACGACGACTACGTCTACAACGTCCTCCGGTGCAACGATGTCACCGAATTCGACTCCGACACCGTCTATCTCGGAACCCTGCCCAGCAGTCACAACTTTCCACTGGCATGTCCGGGCATCCTCGGTGCGCTGTTCGCCGGCGGCCGCACCGTGATGCTGCCGTCGCCGGCCCCCGACCGGGCTTTGCGCACCATCGACGCCGAAGGCGTCACCGTCGCCACCGCCGTTCCCGCCGTCGCCCAGACCTGGATCGAACACCAACGCGAACACCACACCATGACCGGCAACACCCTGCGAGTGCTGCAGGTGGGCGGATCCCGCATGCCCGACGAACTCGCCGCACGCGTCGAACCCGTCCTCGGCGCCCGCCTACAGCAGGTCTTCGGCATGGCCGAGGGACTGATCAACATGACCCGCCTCGGCGACGACCCGGAGATCATCACGAACACCCAGGGCCGACCGGTCAGCGAGGCCGACGAGATCGCCGTCGTCGACGAGCTCGGCGACCCCGTGCCCGACGGGACACCGGGCGCCCTGCTCACCCGCGGCCCCTACACCCCACGCGGCTACTTCCGCGCCCCCGAACACAACGCGAAGGCGTTCACCCCCGACGGCTGGTACGCCAGCGGCGACATCGTCGTCCGCCGCCCTGACGGCAACCTGGTGGTCGCCGGCCGCGACAAGGACATGATCAACCGCGGCGGGGAGAAGATCTCCGCCGAAGAGGTCGAGAACTTCGCCTACCAGCTCGACGGCGTCGAGATGGCCGCCGCCGTCGCCATGCCCGACCCGAAACTCGGTGAGCGGCTGTGCCTGTACGTCACCCTCGCACCCGGTCACCAGGTCACCCTCGACGACGTCATCACCCTGATGAACGAGGCAGGCGTCGCCCGATTCAAACTCCCCGAGCGGCTCGTCATCGTCGACCAGATGCCCACCACCAAGGTCGGGAAAATCGACAAGAAGGCCATGCGCGAAGACATCCGCGACCGTCTCGCCCGCGAACACGCCACCTCCTAAGTCCACCGAGGATCGGCGACGTGTATGGCGCCGCCGCCGATCCTCGGTCTCCAATCGAAGGAGCACCACATGCATACCCCCGACCCCTCGCTCGACGACGCTCCGGAGCTGAAACAGCTCTATGCCGATTTCGAGAGCGAACACCTGAATCCGTTGTGGACCCAGCTCGGCGATCTGATGCCGATGACGCCGACGTCGCGGGCGGTGCCGTTCGTGTGGAAGTGGTCGACGCTGTATCCGCTGGCGCAGCGGGCCGGGGACCTCGTTCCGGTCGGCCGGGGTGGGGAACGCCGGGCGATCGCCCTCGCCAACCCCGGTTTGGGTGGCGTCCCCTATGTGACGCCGACGCTGTGGGCGGCCATCCAGTATCTCGGTCCGAAGGAAGTGGCGCCGGAGCACCGGCACGCGCAGAACGCCTTCCGGTTCGTCGTCGAGGGCGAGGGGGTGTGGACGGTCGTCAACGGCGACCCGGTGGCGATGCGGCGCGGCGATTTTCTGCTCACCCCGGGCTGGCATTTCCACGGCCACCACAACGAAACCGATCAGCCGATGGCCTGGATCGACGGCCTCGACATCCCGTTCGTGCACTACACCGACACCGGGTTCTTCGAATTCGGATCCGAGAACGTCACCGACGACTCCACCCCGGACGTGTCCCGGTCGGAACGGTTGTGGGCGCACCCGGGACTGCGACCGCTGATCGGGCTGGACGCGAAGACCTCCTCACCGATCGCCGCGTACCGGTGGGAGCACACCGACGCCGCCCTGCGCGAGCAACTGGCATTGGAGGACGAGGGGTATGCGGCGACCACCGAACCCGGTCACGCCGCGGTCCGCTACACCAACCCGACCACCGGCGGCGACGTGATGCCCACGATCCGCGCCGAGTTCCACCGACTCCGCGCGGGCGCGCACACCCGGCCCCGCCGCGACGTCGGGTCGACCGTCTACCAGGTGTTCGAAGGGTCGGGCCGGTTCATCCTCGCGGGCGACATCCGCACCGTGGCCACGGGGGACATGATCGTCGTCCCGTCCTGGACGCAGTGGTCGATCGAGGCCGAAACCGAGTTCGACCTGTTCGCATTCTCCGACGCCCCGATCGTCGAACGCCTGCACTTTCATCGCACCCATATTTCCGAAGGAGCCTGAAATCTCATGAAGCTTGCCACCCTGCGCCACAACGGTGCCACCGTCGCCGTCCGCGTCGATTCCGACACCACCGCCACGATCATCGACGGGTACCCGGACCTGTCCGCCCTGCTGACCGACCCGAACTGGAAGACGGTCGCGGCGAGTGCGTCCGGTGACTTCGTCAGCCTCGAGGGCGCGGATTACGCCCCGGTGGTGCCGAACCCGGGGAAGATCATCTGCGTCGGGTTGAACTACGCGAACCACATCCAGGAGATGGGCCGGGATCTGCCGGAGTACCCGACGCTGTTCTCCAAATTCAAAGAGGCGTTGACCGGCCCGTACGACGACGTGATCGTCCCGGCCTATGCTGCGGCGCAGCTGGACTGGGAAGGGGAACTCGCATTCGTCGTGGGGAAACAGGCGTACCAGGTGCCGGAGGCGGACGCCGAGTCCTACATCGCCGGGTATTCGGTGATGAACGATTACACGATGCGCGACTACCAGTACCGGACGTTGCAGTGGGATCAGGGCAAGACGTTCGAGAAGACCAGCGGCTTCGGGCCGTTCCTGACGACCACCGACTCCTACACGTTCGGCGGCACCCTTGTCACGAAGCTGGAGGGGCAGGTGGTGCAGTCCACCACCACCGACGACCTGGTGTTCACCCCGGCCAAGCTGGTGGAGTACATCTCGCACATCGTCACCTTGCAGCCCGGTGACGTGGTCATCACCGGCACCCCCGGTGGGGTCGGGCACGCCCGCAAGCCCGGTCTCTACATTCAGGACGGGCAGACCGTCGAGGTCACCATCGAGGGCCTGGGCACCGTCCGCAACACGACGATCATCAAGTAGGAGCCGTGAGCTTTCACGACCTTCCCCTGGCCGAGCGGCTGCTGATCGCCCGCCGCGGCACCGCGTACTTCGCGCAGCGCCTGGCGGAGTTGACCGACGAGCAACTGTACGAGCAGATCGCGCTGGACGGGTGGTCACGGCGACACCTGGTGGCACACGTCGGCTACAACGCGGCGGCGTTGTGCCGGCTGCTGGACTGGGCGACGTCCGGGGTGGAAACCCCGATGTACGCGTCGGCGGAGCAGCGGGGCCGAGAGATCGCCGAGGGTGCAACGCTCAACGGGACGGCGCTGCGGAACCTGTTCGACCACACCGTCGCCCGGCTCGACGAGAAGTGGCGCAACCTGCCGGATGCGGCGTGGTCGGCGCAGGTGCGGACCGCGCAGGGCCGGCTGGTGCCGGCGTCGGAGACGGCCTGGATGCGGACCCGGGAAGTGTGGATCCACGCCGTCGACCTCGGCAACGGCGGCCGATTCGGCGACTTTCCCGGCGTCGTCCTCGATTCGCTGCTCACCGACATCGTCGGTGCGTGGAAGAAAAAGGATCTCGGCGGCGGACTCGTGCTCGAGATCAACGGCGCTGCGCCGATCGCAGTATCCCCCGAATCGTCGATCACGACGAAGATCTCCGGGCAGCCCGCGGCCGTGGTGCGATGGGCTGCGGGCCGAGGGGCCGTCGGCGTGGCCCTCGACGGCGACATCGGGGAACCGCCGCGCTGGCTGTAAACTGGTGTCGATGCCGCGACTGCGGCCACCTTCGCCGAACTGGTGTTCGCCTACATCGACGAGTTGTCCGCCGCCAGCGTGTCGGGGCACGGACGAACTGGCCACCACCGGCCAGGTGCGCCAGCGATATCTCGACCGGCTCACCCGCGAACTGCTGAACGGCGCAGCCCCCGACGTCCTCGTGGCCGCCGCTGAACGGGCCGCGTGGACACCCCCGGAAACGCTGACTGCGGTCCTGACCGCTCACGGGCACAAGCTCCCACCGCTCGACCCGCGTACCCTGCGGCTGGTTGACGATCTACCGGGCCTCACCGGGGCCGAGGACCTCACGGCCCTTCTGATACCTGACCTGAATGAACGGACTCGCCGTGACCTTATTGCGAGATTCGGTGATCGGCCGCTTGCAGTAGTTGGTCCGGTGCGGCCATGGTGTGCGGTCGCGTCGTCATTCGATCGGGCGCGCCGGGCGCTCCGGTTGGCCCTCGGGGACGCGGGGGCTCCCGTTGATACCGACGATCATCTGACCGAGGTGGTCCTGCGATCTGATCCCGAGGCGCTCACAGACCTGCGGGACCGCGTCCTCGCTCCCCTGGCCGGACTCCGCGCCGGGTCCCGGAACAGGCTCACCGAAACGCTGCGAGCGTGGCTCCTGCACCAGGGGCGCCGTGACGACATCGCCGCCGCACTATTCGTCCATCCGCAGACTGTTCGATATCGGCTGAACCAGCTGCGGGACTTGTTCGGCGACCGCCTCGGTGACCCCCGGCAGGTGTTGGAGCTCACCATTGCCCTGGGATGCCCGCACTGAATCCGGCTCAGGTGGAACGGTTTCTGCGCTACCGAGGGGCGCCGGACGTACGTACGGAGTATTCGAATACGCATTTACGCGTGTCACGTCGAGGAGGACCCGCATCCGGCTCGGAATACGTTCGGTCAGGGGGTCGCCGGCTGGCCCGGTAGGGTCGCGGGGTCGTTGCGTACAGCCTCGGAGTTGGTTTCCGGTAGTAGTGCGGCGCACAGAACCGTGAGCGCGCCCATCGCGGCGATGAAGGCTGATACCCAGGTGGTGCTGCCTGTCTGTGCGATGAGCGCGGTCATGATGAAGGGTGTTCCGCCGCTGACGGTGATGGCGGAGAGCTGATAGGACACCGATGCCGCGGAGTATCGGACGTTCGGTGCGAACAATTCCCCGATGTATGCCGCGATGGGTCCGTAGGTCAGGGAGGAGAACAGGCTGCCGACGGTGACGGCGACGAAGCACCAGATCAGGGACCCGGTATTGACGAGCCAGAAGTAGGGGAATGCCCAGAGGGCGATGAGTGCGGCGCCGATCAACACCACGGGCCGCCGCCCGATCTTGTCGGAAAGGTGCCCACCCCACATGATGAAACCGGCAGAGATCGCGGTGGCCAGGAGCGAGATTCTCAGCAGGTCGTTGCGGCTGTGTCCGAGTTCGGTGGTGCCGTAGCTCAAGATTCCGGCGATATTGATGTACAGGAACGCGTTGATCGCCGCCATGAGTCCGCTTGCGAGTAGGACTGTGCGCCAGTGCCGGGTGAGTGCCTGCGCGAGGGGAGCTCGCACGACCCGGGCCGCCGAGTTCGCGGTGTGTTGTTGCAGTTCGCGGAACTCGGGTGTGTCTTCGACCTTGGTGTGGATGTACCACACGACGGGGAAGAGCAGCGCGCTGAAGAGGAAGGGGATACGCCATCCCCACGCGAAGAACGCCTCGGTGGAGATGGCGGCGGTGGCGGCGAGGAACGCGAGATTCCCGAGGATGATGCCGAGCGATACCCCGATCTGGCCGAAGGTGCCGGAGAAGCCTCGGCGTTTCGGGTTCGCCGATTCTGTCAGCAGCAGCACGATGCCACCCCATTGCCCCCCGCACGCCAGTCCCTGGACGAATCGTAGGGCTACCAGCAGTATCGGTGCCCAGATCCCGATCTGCGCGGTACCGGGCAGGCACCCGATGAGGAAGGTGGCTGCGCCCATCAGCAACAGGCAGGTCAGTACGGCGGGTTTGCGGCCGTATTTGTCGCCGTAGTGGCCGGCGATCAGTCCACCGAGGGGGCGGGCGATGAAACCTGCCCAGAATGTGCTGAAAGACAGCAGGGTTCCCATCAGGGCCGAGGCATCCGGAAAGAACACGTGCGGAAATACCAGTGCTGCGGCGGTGCCGTAGAGGAAGAAGTCGTACCACTCGATCGAGCTGCCGAACAATCCCGCGGCGAGCAGCTTGTGGTGCGCGCGCTGCCGTGTCTTGTGCCCCTGCGGCGGGGTGAGGGCGGTGTCTGTCTCTTCAATCGCTTTGTCGGTCATGGGAGTGCTCCTCGACGGAAGTCGACCCGGTGAGAGGTCGAGGGGAGGGGTCAGGGTGCCGCGGCGCGGGCGTGCGCGTCGTGACGAAAGACGCAGAAGAACAGCGGGGCGGGCCCAGGCGGGGCGGCGCGCCATTTTACGGGTTATCGGGCACGAGGTAGAAAGGCTGCTGGACAGGCGGATTCGCGATCGGAGGCGCAAGATCGGCGACCGGGGTGTTCGATCTATGCCGCCGACCGCGAATCCGAAGGGTTTACTGCTGGCCGGGGACGGCTTCTGCGACCGGTGCGAGGAATCGACTCACGGATTCGGCGACGCAGACCGGTTTATCGGAGCCGTCACGTTCGACGGTGACCAGAACAGTGGTCTGGACCCCGCCTGGGATCTCGTCGACCGCGAGCACCCGGCCGTGCGCGCGGATCCTGGAGCCGACCGGCACCGGTGCCGGGAACCGCACCTTGTTCAGCCCGTAGTTGACCGCCATGCTGATCCCGTCCACCACCATCAGGTCTTCGAGAAACGCGGCCACCAGGGACAGTGTCATGAATCCATGAGCGATGGTGGTACCGAACGGTCCCTGGGCGGCCGCTTGCGGATCGGTGTGAATCCACTGACGATCTTCGGTCGTGTCGGCGAACGTGTTGATCCGGGCCTGGTCGATGTCGATCCATCGACTCGTTCCGAGATCGGCATCGACGGATGCCCGCAGCTCGTTCAGTCCTGCGAAGTGGGTCATATCGCGATTCCTCCGTCCACGGGCAGGACCACACCGGTGATGTAGCCGGCCTCGGCGGATGCGAGGAAGGCGACGGCCGCGGCCATTTCCTGGGCGTCGGCGAAACGCCCGAGCGGAATCTGCGCCGTCATTTCCGTTTTCTTGCCCTCCGGGATCGAGGCGACCATCCGGGTTTCGGCGTTCGGGGAGATCGCGTTGACCGTTACCCCGAACCGGGCGAGTTCTTTCGCGGCAGTCTTGGTGAACCCGATGATCCCGGCTTTGGCCATCGCGTAGTTGGCTTGGCCGGGGTTGCCGTGCAAGCCGGTGTAGGAGGTGACGTTGATGACCCGCCCGTGGTTCTGGGTCCGGAAGTGGGGAACGCAGGCGCGGGTGAAACGAAAGGTTCCGCCGGCGTGCACGGCCATGACCTGTTCGTAGTCGTCGTCGGTCAGCTTCCACAGCAGCCGGTCCCGAAGGATGCCGGCGTTGTTGACCAGGACGTCGATGCGGCCGGTCCGCTCGATTGCGAGGTCCACCACCGATTGCACGGAGTCGGAGTCGCTGACGTCGGCGAGGGCACCGTGACAGCGCAGTTTCTCGGTCGCCTCGTCGAGGGCCACCTTGTCGAAGTCGACGAGCACGACCTCCGCGCCGGCGCCTTTGAAGAACCGGCCGATCTCGAAGCCGATGCCGCGTGCCGCGCCGGTGACGATCGCGGTCTGACCGGTGAAGTCGAAGGTTATGTTGGACATGGTTTCACTCATGTTCAGCTCAGGCGTTCGAAGATGATGGCCATACCTTGGCCGCCGCCGACACACATCGTTTCGAGACCGAACTGCTGGTCGCGTTCTTGGAGGGAATGCAACAGGGTGGTGGTGATGCGTGCTCCGGTCGCACCGAAGGGGTGGCCGAGGGCGATGCCGCCGCCGTTGACGTTGAGGCGGTCGAGGTCGATGCCCAAGTCGCGGTAGGACGGGATGACCTGGGCTGCAAAGGCTTCGTTGATTTCGACGAGGTCGATGTCGTCGATCGTGAGGCCGGCTTTGGCGAGGGCACGACGCGATGCCTCGACCGGACCGAGTCCCATGATCTCCGGAGACAGCCCGCTGACGCCGGTGGCCACGACCCGCGCCAGCGGTGTCAGGCCCAGCTTCGTTGCGGTGCTGTCGCTCATGATGACCAGCGCCGCGGCACCGTCGTTGAGCGGGCAGGCGTTGCCGGCGGTAACCGTGCCGGACTCGCGGAAGACGGTGCGCAACCCTGCGAGCGTGTCGATGGTGGTGCCCGGGCGGGGCCCGTCGTCGGAATCGACCACGGTTCCGTCGGACACGGTGATGGGGCTGATCTCCCGTGCAAAGAATCCGTCGGCGATGGCTTTCTCGGCCAATTGCTGGGATCGGGCGGCGAACTCGTCCTGGTCGGCGCGGGAGATTCCTCGCAGGGTGGCGACGTTCTCCGCGGTCTGACCCATGGTGATGTAGATGTCCGGCAGTTGACCTGCCGAGCGGGGGTCGGTCCAGGTGTCTGCGGTGCGGGCAAGTTCGGCGGTGCGGGCCTGTGCGGCGGAAAAGAGCGGGTTCTGGAACTGCTCGTCGCCGGCGCCGACACCGGTCATCTGCGGGTAGCGGGAGACGCATTCGACGCCGGCGGAGACGAAGATGTCGCCGTCCCCGGCTTTGATGGCGTTCGCGGCCATGCGGGTGGTCTGCACACTCGACGAGCAGGCGCGGTTCACCGTTGCCCCGGGTACGGTGTCGAGGCCGAGTTGGACGGCGACCCGGCGGGCGATGTTCTCGCTCTGCTCGCCCGAGTGTTCCCAGGCACCGAGATAGAGATCTTCGATGGTCGACGGGTCGAGTGCGGGCACCTTGTCCAAGGCTGCGCGAATCACCTGCGCGGCGAGGTCGTCGGGGCGCATCTCTCGGAGCGATCCCTTACCGGCGCGTCCGATGGGTGAGCGGGCCGTGGCAACGATTACTGCTTCTGTCATGAATGTTCACTTTCTGATTCGAGGAGGTGAGCAGGTGTGTGCGCGAATACGGCGGATCGGCACGTGCCTCGGCCGGGTGGCGCGGCACGCCGGATTAGAACCAGTTCTCGTTGATGTCGAGTGTGGTCCGGTCCAAGCTGGCCAGCAGATCGAATTGATGGTCGGTCTTGGGTAGTTCGTGGGTGAAGAAGTATCGGGCGGCGTGGCGTTTGCCCTCGTAGAAGTCCCCGGTCTTGCCTTCGGCGGTCAGCGCCTGCTCGAGCCAGATCCAGGCGATGACGCAATGTCCGACCGCTTCGAGGTAGGTGCTCGCGTTCGCGAGCGCGAGTTCCGGATCCCGTGTCCGCCAGAGGTGCTCGGTGACGGTGGCGATGCGCTGGGTTGCCTCGTGCAGGCGCTCGCCCCACTCGCGCAGTGGCGTGGAGGTGTTGGTGGCGCGTTTGCTGGTGGCCTCGAAAGTCTCGAGGAGAAGACGCAGTGCGGCGCCGTCTGCCATGAGGACCTTGCGGCCCAACAGGTCGAGCCCGTGGATGGCGTGCGTGCCCTCGTGGATGGCGTTGAGGCGGTTGTCCCGGTAGAGCTGTTCGACGTTGTAGTCGCGGGTGTATCCGTATCCACCATGGATCTGGATCGCCAGGGAGTTCGCTTCCAGTGCCCATTGGGACGGCCAGCTCTTCGTGATCGGGGTCAACAGTTCCAGGAGCAGTTCGGCGCGCTTGCGGGCAGCGGGATCGTCGGCGGTGTCGACGTCGTCGACGAGGTGGGCGCAGTACAGGCCGAGGGCCAGGGCGCCTTCGACATAGCTTTTCTGCGCCAGCAACATTCGTCGCACATCCGGATGCGTGATGATCGGCACCTGCCCTTCCTGGGGTCGACCGAGCGGGCGACCCTGGATGCGGGTGCGCGCGTAGTCGAGCGACTGCAGGTACGCGGTGTAGCCCAGCGCGGTCGCGGCGAGTCCGACACCGACTCGGGCCTCGTTCATCATGTGGAACATCTGGGTCAGGCCCTGATTTTCCTGCCCGACAAGGTATCCGACCGCTCCGGCACGACCGGCGGGACGGTGGGTGCCGTCGCCGAGATTCAGCAGGGCGTTGGTGGTACCGCGGTTGCCCATCTTGTGATTGAGACCGGCAAGAGCGACATCGTTGCGTTCACCGATCGTGCCGTCGCCGTTGACCAAATACTTGGGGACGATGAACAGGGAGATGCCCTTCACCCCGGCCGGGCTGTCCGGGGTTCTCGCGAGCACGAGGTGGACGATGTTCTCGCTGATTTCGTGGTCGCCACCGGTGATCCACATCTTGGTGCCGGTGAGCCGGTAGGTACCGTCGTCCTGCGCGATCGCCCGGGTGGTGAGATCGGCCAGCGAGGATCCGGCGCCCGGCTCGGACAGGCACATCGTGCCGAAGAACCGGCCCGCGAGCATCGGCCGAACCCAGCGGTCGATCTGGGCCTCGGTACCGTAAGCCTCGAGTAGGTGAGCGTTGGCGATGGTGAGGGCGGCGTAAGCGGAGGTGCTGATGTTCGCTGCCTGCAGCCACGCGAACGCGGCCTTCGATACCACGTAGGGCAGCTGCATTCCGTCGAGACGCGCGTCGAACTCTCCGGCAAGCAGGCCGGTCTCGCTCAGGGCAGCGAGGGCGTCCTTGATCTCCGGGACGGTGACGACGGCGCCGTTGGGGTCGATCGACGGCTCCTGGGTGTCTCCGAGTTTGTTGTGCGGGGCGAAGCGCTTGGTTGCCAGCTCTGCGGTGAGGTCGAGCACCGCGTCGAACGTCTCTTGCGAGTGCTCGCGGTAGCGCTCGCGCGTGCATAACGACTGCACCTCGAGCCACTCGTAGAGCAGGAAGTCGAGATCACGGGGATCGAGCAGGGGCGGGTCGGATTTGAGGTTGCGCTTCATGCGGCGCCTTCCAGTTCGAGAATCAGCTTTCCGGTGTTCTCACCGGCGAACAACCGCGCCAATGTCTTCGGGAACGCGAGGATCGAATCCCGAATGATGTCTTCGGCAGCGATCAGGGCACCGTCGGTGATCCACCGGGCCAACGCCTCGATCGCTTCGTCATAGCGGTCCTCGTAGTCGGTGACGACGAAACCCTCCATCCGTGCCCGGGCGATCAGCAAAGCCAGGTAGTTGTCCGGCCCTTGGGCGCCGGTCGTGGAGTTGTACTGGGACACCGCGCCGCAGAGCACCACCCTCGCCCGCTGGGCCAACCGCAGCAGCCCGTCATTGAGGATGTCGCCGCCGACGTTGTCGAAGAACACGTCCGCGCCATAGGGTGCGTGGGTGCGCAGCGCCTGGCGAATGTTCTCGGACTTGTAATCGATGGCGGCGTCAAACCCGAGCTCGTGGACGAGATAATGGCACTTCTCCGCTCCACCGGCGATGCCGACGACCCTGCCGCCCTGCAGCTTCGCGAGCTGCCCGACGGTGCTGCCCACCGCGCCGGCAGCGCCGGTGACCACGACCGTCTGCCCGGGCTGGAACTGCCCCACGTCAAGTAGACCGAAGTACGCGGTCAGCCCGGTCAAGCCCAGGACACCAAGGTAAGCGCTGGCCGAAACCGGCAGTTGACGGTCGATGCGGCGCACGCCCCGGCCGTCGCTGAGCGCATATTCCTGCACCCCGAACTCCCCGGTGACCAGCTCACCGACCGGGAAATCGGGATGGCGGGAGACGACAACCGTGCCCGTTGCGTAGGCGCGCATGACCGCCCCGACCTCCACCGGCGGAACGTAGGACCGGCCGGCATTCATCCAGCCACGCATCGCCGGGTCGAGGGAGAGCTGCTGGATCTGCACCACGAACTCGCCGTCGCCGGGGCTCGGCACCAGCTCGGTGACCAGATCCCAGTCCGTCTCCTTCGCGGCGCCAACCGGACGGTGGGCAAGACGAAATTGCCTGTTCATACTCACTTCCCGGTGAACCGGGCCGGCCGGCGTTCGACGAATGACGCCATCCCCTCACGTCCGTCGTCGGTGTGCAGCAGCGCGGACATGTCGGAGTCGAGGCGGTCGAAGGCAGCCTGTTCTCCTTCGATGCGTGCCCGGTGTGCCGATTCGAGGGTCGTCTTCACTCCGAGCGGTCCGGACTTCTCACTGATGTACTCGGCGATCTCGAGGGCGCGATCGAGTTGCTTACCCGGGTCGACGACCTCCTGCACGAGACCGATCCGCAGCGCCTCGGCCGCGTCGTAGGGCTCACCGGTGAGCAGCCAGCGCATGGCATTGCCCCACCCGGCGTCGCGCGGCAAACGGATCGTGGCGCCACCGAAGGCATAGATCCCGCGATTGATTTCCATCTGCGAAAACTTCGCATCCGACGCGGCGATCCGGATGTCGGCGGCGAGCAGCAGCTCGATCGCCAAGGTCATCACCCAGCCCTGCACCGCCATCACCAGCGGAGTGGTCCAGATGCCGTCCTTGCGCCACGGGTCCCGCAGGCCGGGCTGGGTGTAGTCGAGAACTCCTTCCTCGATCCGGGGGCCAACCTCTTCGAGATCGAGTCCACCCGTGAAGTGCTTTCCGTGACCGAACAGCACCCCACACCGAATCTCCGGATCGTTCTCGAGCAGGTGGTACGCGCGAGCGAGCTGGTCGATCAACTCGAGATTGAACGCGTTGTACTTCTCGGGACGATTCAGCCCGATCAGCAGCACATGGCCGCGCCGTTCCACCGTGACGGCCGGTTCACCACCACCCGTGGTGCGCCCAGCCAACTCCGTGCCCACTGTGTCAGTCACAACGAGACTTCCCTTCATGATCATTGCCGGTTCCTGTCTCCACGCCAACATTAGTAGTAAAGTGCTACTAAAACAACCCACTAGACGTACCGACTTGGCACCCCATCTGTACGGGAGGGCTGGCGATAATCCTTTATATGCAAGTGATCCCCGCGTCTACAAGTTGAAGGCGCCATGCGTTACTCTGCCCGATAGTTTCAAATAACCACTAAAGATGGGATCTTTCGATGGGTCTGCTCGACATGTTCCGACTCGATGGCAAGGTAGCCGTTGTTACCGGTGCTTCTTCCGGTCTCGGGGTCGCGTTCGCGCGTGGTCTCGCCGAAGCCGGCGCCGATCTCGTTCTGGCTGCGCGCCGCGTCGACCAGCTCGAAAAGACCAAGGGCATGGTCGAAGAAACTGGCCGGCGCGCTGTCGTGGTTCGAGCCGATGTCTCGCTGCCCGAGGACGCGACCCGCATCGTGAACGCCGGGCTGGCCGAGTTCGGCAAGGTCGACATACTGGTCAACAATGCCGGTATCGCCTCGGCCGTACCGGCGACACGGGAGACGCCCGAGCAGTTCCGAAATGTCATGGATGTCAACCTGTGCGGTAGTTACTGGATGGCTCAGGCATGTGGCCGCGTGATGCAGCCGGGTAGCGCCATCATCAACATCGCCAGCGTTCTGGGGCTGACCACCGCCGGGCTGCCGCAGGCGGCCTATACCTCGAGCAAGGCGGCCGTTATTGGGTTGACGCGCGATCTTGCCCAGCAGTGGACCGGGCGCAAGGGCATCCGCGTCACAGCCGTGGCCCCGGGATTCTTCGAGTCCGAGATGACCCAGACGTATCCCCCCGGCTATGTCGAGCAGACACTTGCACGTGTGCCGTCCGGGCGGTTCGGGCACCCGGAAGAACTCGCCGCGACGATCGTGTTCCTCGCCAGTAAAGCCGGCGGATACATCACCGGTTCGACGCTGCCCGTCGACGGCGGGATCGTCATCACCTGACGTTGCGGCGTGCCTCGCTCGCCGTGCACCCGTCGAGGTCTGCCGACCGGCCGGTCAAGGCCTGTCCGCGGACTTCGACGGGGGTCGCAGATCGCCGCCTCATTCGTAACCTGACCACGACACTCACGAACCGAGTCGGCTCGAATGGGACGTGCGTAATCGCTACCGAACAAGTGGGAAAGTCTACGAGAGCGTTCGTCGAGTAGTTCTATGGCGAGCGAGATCGTTCTTTGGTGTCTTCAGCTGCGCGCTTGTGCCATGCCGTCTCCGTGACGGAGGGGAGCGTGTGATGCAGCGAACTACTCGGAGAGTAGCGAATTGCAACTACCAGATCTAGAGTGGTGGTATGAAGCATGACGAACTGTTCGAAGAGAACTGCGCGATCGCGCGCTCCTCTGCAGTGCTCGGGGAACGTTGGATGTGGCCGATTCTCCGTCAGGCCTTCAATGGTGCGCGACGATTCGACGAGTTCCAACGCGGTATCGGTGTCGCGCGCAACATCCTCACCGACCGACTGAGCCTGCTCATCGAGCAGGGCATTCTCGAGCGCCGCGCTGACCCCGAGGGTGGGGCGCGTCAACAGTATCGCCTGACCGCAAAAGGGCACGATCTCTTTCCCGTGTACGTCGCCTTGATGGCATGGGGCAACGAGTGGACAGGACTGGCCGCGCCGCCGGTCGATCTTCTACACAAGCCCTGCGGACATCGGATGACTCCGCGTGTCGTCTGTTCGGATTGCGGTGAGGAAATCACCGACCGCGACACCGAACCGGTGGTGGGTAAGGGGTTGTTCGTCTACCGCTGAACCGCGTCCGCTCCACCGATTCGGTCGTCCGGTGTCGTCTCTTACTTGTCCGTCAGCAGGGACGGTAGCTGTGTTCGCGCGATCTTGCCGGTCGGCGTTCGTGGCAGTTCGGTGGTCAACACGAATCGCCGTGGCGATTTGTACGCGGCAAGATTGGCGCGCGCATAGTCGCGAAGATGCTCCTCCGACACTGGAGCACCGGTTCCCACGATGAAGGCGACGATTTCTTCCCCCACCCGCGCGTCCGGAATCCCCACAACGGCTGCCTCGGCCACGGCCGGATGCTCACGCAGGACAGCCTCGACCTCGCCCGGGTAGACGTTGAATCCGCCCCGGATGATGACCTGCTTCAACCGATCCACCACGTACAGGTAGCCATCCGCGTCGATACGGCCGATGTCGCCGGTTGCCAGCCAGCCGTCGGTGATCGCAGCCCCGGTGGCCGTGAGATTGTTCCAATACCCCTTCATGACGTTCGGTCCCCGCACGATGATCTCGCCGAGCTGGTCGGTGGCCACTTCGGCGCCCAGCGCATCGACGATCTTGACGTCGACGCCCGGTAAGGGATGGCCCACCGAGCCCGGCCGGATCGGAACATCGGCTCGGTTGTACGCGACTGTGGGGGAGGCTTCGGTGAGGCCGTAACCTTCGATGACCGGGGTGCCGAGACTGCTCTGTGCCCAGTCCCGCACCGCGGGAGGCAGGCCGGCCCCGGCGGTCGACAGCCGTCTCAGTGGGATGCGGAAACTCAGTCCCTCGCAGCTGGTCATCAACATCTGCAGATGGGTCGGTACGGCAGCCAGCATCGACACCTGCCCGCCATCGATCAGTTCGGCCACGTGGCGGGCCTCGAACTTTTCGATCGGCCACATCGACGCTCCCGCTGTGAGTGTCAGATTCAAGATTGTCAGGCCCATCGTGTGAAACAACGGCAACACACCGGCGACGACATCGGTCTGTACGGGCCCGATGATCGCCGGATCCGACAACTCGGCCACATTGAAGAGGAGATTGGCGTGGGTGAGCTCTGCACCCTTGGGAACCCCCGTGGTGCCCGAGGTGTAGAGGATCACCGCGGTGTCATCGGGTGCGACCGACGTCATCGGAGCTCGGTCTTGATGTCGACGCAACTGGTCGAGTGCCACCAGAGTGACCGGCCCGTCCTCGACCCATGATCGGACCTGGCTGCGGCCGATCAGAACTTTCGCACCGGAATCACCGAGGTAGTGCGCTGCCTCCCGCGGCGTCAGTGCCGGGTTCATCGGAACCGCGACGGCCCCTATCCCCAGCGTGGCGTAGAAAGCGACCGCGAAATCCGGCGCGAACGTCAGGCTCAGCGCCACGCGGTCACCACTGCTGATGCCGAGTTCGAGGAGCCCGGCACGGGCCGCGCTGATCTGCTCGGCCAGTTCGCGGTACGTCACCGTGACGTCGGGTCCGACGAACGCCGGGCTCGCCGGGGCCTGATCGGCGCTGACGTCCACGAGGTTTGCGAGGTTATACATCCCACTCCTTCGACTGTCGCTGCGGTGGAGACGCCGCATGCAAAGAGCATCCTACGAACTATAAGTAGCAAAATGCAACGGACAGGTACCTGTCCACCTGATCTCGCATCACGGAACTGCGGCTCGTTTCCACGCGTGGTAGCTGTAAATGACTCACATACAGCTTATTAGAGAAACGACCGATTCGGGTGTCTCGGTTTGCGTCCAGCTGATCGAATCTCCTACATTAGTTGCAAATCAGTCCCCGCCGACGTGACGCAATCTCGGCGGCGTCGATGTCGAGGGAGAACAGCATGATTGCAGTCATCGCCGAGGTCTACGTGAAAGACGGTGCAGCAGGTGAATTCGAGGCGGTGGTAGAGACACTCGCCAGCAGGATGCGCGAGGCCGAGCCGGGAAACCTGATGTATCGGCTGACCCGATCACGATCGGAGAATCGGCAGTACAAGTTCATCGAACTCTATGCGGACAGTGCAGCCCTGCGAGCTCATGGCGATTCCCAACATTTCCGGCAGTCACTCGAGTCGATGGTCGGCCTACTCGACGGCGAACCCCACATCGAGTACCTCGACGCTGTGCACTTCGGGCAGTGAAGGCGCCGCCGCAGCGACTCGACCCGGTGATAAGAAGAAGTCCACTGATCAGCCTATGCCGCGCTGATCGGCGAAAGGGAGATGCATGCTGCCAGCCGGTGTCCGGCAACTGACAACGGAAATGGTTCCTTCAGAAGACTGGAGCTGGCGGATCGATGCTGCGTGCGGAGGCGGTAAGCGATCGGTGTTCTTCTCTCCAGACGGTGAGCGCGGTGCCGCTCGGGCACGGCGCGAGGCCAGGGCCCGACGAATCTGCCAGGCCTGCCCCGTACTTGCCGCATGCCGGGACTACGCGCTGGCGGCGGCAGAGCCTTTCGGAACCTGGGGTGGGATGACCGAAGCCGACCGTCGGCGACATGCCCAACTCATGCGCCGCCAACAGCGACGGCTGCGATCCGCCGCTGATTCTCGGTGACCAACACCGAACACATTGGAGGCGGGGAGCCCGGCGCACTTGACGACATCCCGCGAACCAACCAAGCGGCGATAATGTGCGAGGGGGGCGGTTACAGCTCGATCAGGTCGTGATCGCGGACCCTGTTGGCGAGCCGCCTCAGATGTTCGTCGCTGCTCCCGAAGGTGTGCTCGATTGCCAGGAGCCGTCGGACGTACTGTCCGATGGCGTGTTCGGCGGTCATGCCGATTCCGCCGTGCATCTGGATCGCCTCCTGACCGATGCGGCGGGCGGACCGGCCGATCTGCAATTTGACGCGGGATGCGAGTATCTCGTCGGCGTCACCGTCGGCGAACTTCGCGGTCGCGTAGTCGCACATCCCGCGGGCCATTTCGACCGTGACGTACAGGTCCGCGGCCCGATGCGCGAGGGCTTGAAAACTGGCCAGCGGGACACCGAATTGCTTGCGAGTCTTGAGGTATTCGACGGTCAGCCGCAGCGCCTCGTCCATGATGCCGACCGCCTCCGCGCAGACGGCGAGTTGCCCGCTGATCACAGCGCGCCGAACGGCCTCGCTGGCGTCGGCGTCGCCGAGACGCTCGCCGGGGGTGCGGGCCAGGGTGAGCTCCGCGCCGCGCAGTCCGTCGTAGGTGGTGTAGGCATTGCGGGACAGTCCGTCGGCGGTGGCGTCGACCAGGAACAGGCCCAACCGGTCTCCGTCCTCGGATGTGACCGCGCTGACGATCAGCCGGTCTGCGCAGTCACCGCGAAACACCACGTTCTTCGTCCCGGTCAGCAGATACCGGTCGCCGTCGCGTTCGGCCTTCGTACCGACCGCCGGGCAGGACCAGCTACCGCCCGGCTCGAGGTGCGCGAAGGCCAGCAGCACCGTCCCGTCCGCCACCGCACGCAGAATCTCCGCGCACTGGGCGGCCGACCCGGTGTCGGCCACCAACTGTGTCGGGACGAGGACGGCGTCGGTCAGCGGTTCGAGGGCCAGGCTCCGGCCGATCTCGGTCATGGCCGCCGCGGCCGCGGCCGGTCCGGCGCCGAGACCGCCGTGTTCCTCGTCGATGGTCAGCGCGAGCAGCCCGACCTCGGCGAAGGCGGCCCACATCTCACGGCTCCACCCGAGTTCGGAGGCCGTGAGCGCGTGCCGGTATTCGGTGGTGTAGCGGCGGACGAGCATGTCCTTGACTGTGGTGGCGAACAGTCGTTGTTCTTCGGTCAGTGCATTATTCATGGTCTGTGCCTCACAGTCCGAGGATCGAGCGCGCGATGATCGAGCGCTGGACTTCGCTCGATCCGCTGTAGATGGTGGATTTGCGCAGGTTCAGGTAGGCCGGGACCGCTCGCCTCGACCCCGGTGTGGGATGGGTGGAGCCGGCGCCGACGGGCAGGGATTCGACCCCGGCCGCGTCCAGGAGCAGCTCCGTGCTCGCCTGCTGCAGCTCCGAGCCGCGAAGTTTGAGCAGGGAGGACACCGGGTTTGGTCGGCCGGAGCCGGAATCGGAGGCGACCTTTGCCTGCACGATCTCGAGGGCCAGCAGTTCGTTTTCGAGTTCGGCGACCTTGGCCGCGAACAGTGGGTCGTCGATCAGAACCCCGGCCCCGGCGGGCACGGTGGCGGCGTGCGCCTTGGCCTGGGACAGTTTGAGTTTGCTGAAGCCGACTTTCGCCACTCCGGTGCGTTCGAGCCCGAGGAGGAATTTCGCATAGTCCCAGCCGGCGTTTTCCTCGCCCACGAGGTTGGTTGCCGGAACCCTCACCTCGTCGAGAAAGACCTCGTTGACCTCGCAGCTGCCGTCGATCAGTTCGATCGGCCGGACGGTCACCCCCGGGGAGGTCAGGTCGATGAGCAGGAAGGAGATGCCCTTCTGTTTTTTGGCGTCGGGGTCGGTGCGGACCAGGGCGAAGATCCAGTCGGCGTGCTGCGCCAATGTGGTCCAGATCTTCTGGCCGGTGACGATGTAGTGGTCACCGTCGCGGACCGCTCGGGTCTTGAGCGAGGCAAGGTCGGAGCCGGCGTCGGGTTCGGAGAACCCTTGGGCCCACCAGATGTCGAGGTTCGCCGTTGCCGGCAGGAACGATTCCTGCTGTTCGCGGGAACCGAACTGGGCGATGACCGGGCCGACCATGTTCGTGTTGAAGGCCAGTGGTTCGGGCACCCCCGCTAGCTGTAGCTCATTGCGCCAGATGGTCAATTGCATGGGTGTCCAGTCGCGACCGCCCCACTCGGTGGGCCAGTGCGGGACGGCCAGACCGTTGTGGTTGAGGATGCGTTGCACGGTGACGAGGTCGTCACGGCTGGGTTCTTCGAAGTCGGCGACCCGCTGGCGAATGTCCGCGGGAATCTCGGTGCGGAATAAGTGTCGCAGCTGGTGGCGGAAGGTGGTGTGGTCGTCGGAAAGTGCCAGGGTCATCGGGCTGGTTGTCCTGCCTGCGGAAGTGCGGAGGGGGTCATGTGGGTGTCAGCGCCCGGTGAATTCGGCCGGGCGGCGCTGCAGGAAGGAGGTGACCCCTTCGGCACCGTCTTCGGTGTCGAGCAGTCGCAGCATGTCCGGCACCAGTTGTTCGGCGGCGATCCGTTCACCGTCGCGTTCGGCGCGACGGGCGGCGGTCAGCGTAGTCGAGACACCGAGAGGGGCCTGCGCGGCGATGAGCTGCGCGATCTCGAAGGCGCGCTGGAGCTGGTGTCCGACCGGGACCACTTCCTGGACCAGGCCCATCCGCAGTGCCTCGGCGGCGCCGAACGGTTCGGCGGTGAGCATGTAGCGCATGGCGTTACCCCAGCCGACCTCGCGGGGGAATCGGATGGTGGCCCCGCCGAACGGGTAGATGCCGCGGCTGATCTCCATCTGGGAGAATTTCGCGTCCTCGGCCGCGATCCGGATGTCGGTGGCCAGCAGCAGCTCGATTCCCAGGGTCATGCACCAGCCCTGGGTCGCGCTGACCACCGGCTTGCGGCGTTGGGCTCCGGTGAGCTGGCGGGGATCGACGCCGCCCTCGGGGATACCGCCGCGCCCTTCACGCAGTGCGTTGCCGACCTTCGCCATGTCCAGCCCGCCGGTGAAGTGGTCCCCGTGGGCATAGAACACCCCGACCCGGATGTCGTCAGCCCGCTCCATTTCGCCGTACGCGAGCGCGAGTTCGGCGCGCATCTCGAGGTCGAATGCGTTGCGTTTGGGCACCCGGTTGAGGCCGATGAAGTAGACGTGACCGACCTGGTGACGGGTGACGACCCGGTCGTCGGCGGGCAAGTCGAGTTCGGTGATCGCCGGGGCTTCGGTACTGGTCATGGTGCTGCCTTCCTTCGATGAATCGGGGTGTCGTGGTGCGTCAGGTCAACGCACCGAGGTGCCGACCTTGTGTCGTTCGATGGATTTGGAGAAGCCGCCGTCGGCCTTCGCACGCCGGGCCTCGTCGCTGAAATGGGTGAGCTGGTGTCCGTCGAAGTGCGCGTTGAGGGCGGCGTGGAACCCCTGCACCTCGAGGGTGCGGTTCAGCGAGCGCTTGAGCACCTTGGTGGCGAACGGTGGTGCCAGCGCCACCCGGTTCGCGAGCGCCGCCACCGCCTCGTCGAGCTGGTCGACGGGCACGACCCGGTTCACCATCCCGCTGGCCAGCGCATCAGCCGCAGAGAGGCGTTCCCCGGTGAACAGGAACTCGCGGGCCTTACGGTGCCCGAGCACCCACGGGTGCACCAGCACCTCCACCGCGCTGACACCCATGGTGTGCAGGACCGGGTCGGCGAAGAAGGCGCTGTCCGCGGCGACGATCATGTCGCACATGTTCGCGACCATGAAACCGCCTGCCACGCAAGCGCCGTCGACCCGGGCGATGGTCGGCTTCGGAAGATTGAAGATGTTGAGGCAGTAGTCCATGTACGAGCGGGACTCGTACTCCCACCGCTGTTCGGGGGAGAAGTCCTGGCGCTCGACCTGCCCCTCCTTGAGGTCGTGCCCGGCGGAGAAATGCCCGCCCTTGCCGCCGAAGACCACCGCCCGCACCTGCGGGTCGCCGCCGGCGCGAACGACCGCGTCGTTGAGCTCGTCGAGCAACTGGCTGTTCTCGGCGTTGCGCTGCTCCGGTCGGTTGTGCCAGATGGTCGCTACCGAACCGTCGATCTCGTACAGCACGTAGTCGTAGGCCACGTTCGTCTCCCTTGAAAGATGTGTGATGGGCGAGTGGCGACCACTCTGGGTCGTGCCCAACCCGCATTAAAACTTGCAGTGCATGTTTAAAGGTACATGCACGGCGGCCCCAGGGGAACCCTGTGCGAAGGAGAGGTTCGCGAAAATGGGGGAATCCCGTGCGAAGGAGGCAGTCGAGAGTCGGGACCCGTGCGAAGGAGGTAGGGCCGCCGACGGCGGCCGAGGATCAGCGCGTGGCGCCGAGTCCGATGATCTCGGAGTACTGCAGCGTCAGGCCGTCGATCAGGCAGGACAGGCCGCGCTCGAAGGCGGCGGTGTCGAGCTCGGCGTGCTTCGGCAGCAGGTGGGCCTGGCTCAGATGGGGGTACTGACCGGCGTAGAACGAGGGGTCCTCGGTGAAGCCGGCGAAGTAGGAGCCGAGCGCGGAGCCGGCAATGTAGTTGCGGACGGCGATGGCCACCTCGGTGGCCTGCCGCGGTGGCCAGCCGGCCTTGGTGAGACTGCCGTAGAAGGCATCGGCGAGCCGCAGCTGGGACGGCCGGGTGGCAGGTCCGCGCGCCAGAAGCGGAACGATACCGGGGTGTCTCTGCAGCGCGGACCAGTAGTTGCGCGCCCAGATCGGCAACGCTGTGCGCCAGCCGGCGGTCTCGAAGATCTCGGTGTCGACGGTGTCGAGAATGGCGTCGACCACCGCGTCGGTTACCTCGTCCATGGTCTTGAAATGGTTGTAGAGCGAGGGGCCCTGCACGCCGAGGCGGGCAGCGAGCTTGCGCGTGGACAGGGCGGCGACACCCTCCTCGTCGATCATGGCCATGGCTTCGCTGACGATGCGCTCACGCGAGAGCAGTGGTATCCGAGGTCGTCCCATGCTTACCAGCTTGGCACGAGGCGCCGACTCCTGTGGCTCGCCGGTAGGCGCGGGCGTTTCCTTTCCCGGACCGATCCCGTGGGAGTGACCCCCTTCACAAACCCGATTTCCGGGGTCTATTGTTTCAACTATCAGCGCTAGCTTTTGAGTCCGAGAACTCGAGCGGGCGCCTCCACACTTCGATGACAGGATTCTTTTACATGTCTTCTCCCGCGACATCCCTGCCGCCCAAGCCCACCGACCCGGGAGGGTCCCCGAGGCCGTCCGCGCGGGCCTGGTCGGTCACCGCCATGATCGTCATGTTCGCGACGATCAACTGGGCAGACAAGGCCCTCATCGGCGTCGTAGCCCAACCGCTCAAGGAGGAACTCGGTCTGACCTCCGCGCAGATCGGGTTCGCCGGCAGTGCCTTCTTCTTCCTCTTCAGTATCAGCGGCGCCGCGGTCGGCCTGATCGGAGACCGCGTCCAGATCCGATGGATCCTGTTCATCCTCGCCGGCATCTGGGGTCTGATCCAGTTCCCGCTCGTCATCACGGGTACCTTCGCGGTTCTCCTGGTCACCCGCATCGCCCTCGGCGCCGCCGAAGGACCGGCCACCGCGATGGCCAATACCGGAGTCTTCCAATGGTTCCCGCCGGAGAAGCGGGCATTTCCCTCGGCGTTGGTGACCTCCGGGTCATCGCTCGCCAAGATCGCCGCCGCCCCCATCCTCGCGCTCATCGTGGCCGCCTGGGGCTGGCACGCCGGCTTCCTGACGATGGCAATGGTGAGCTTCATCTGGTGCGGTGTATGGCTGTTCGTCGGTAAGGAAGGCCCCTACGCCCGGCGCGCCGGCGACGCGGACAGCGATTCCGCCACCAACGACAGCGAAACATCCCCGCACCAGCGGGTACGGTTGCCCTTCCGAGACATCCTGCTGACCAAGTCCTTCATCGGCGCGCTCATCGGCACGTTCACCGTGTACGGGTTGGTGTCTGCCTCGATCACCTGGATCCCCTCATACTTCGAGGCCGGGCTGGGCTACTCGCGGCTGTCCTCCGGATTCATGTTCGGCCTGCCCAGCATCGCCGCACTGGTGATGATGTTCACCTCCACGTTCGTCACCGACCGCCTCGCCGACCGCAACTTCACCACCCGCGTCACACGGGTGTGGACGACCACGGCATTCCTCGTGATCGGCGGAATCGCACTGGCGAGCCTGCCCTTCATCGGCGTCCCGGTCGCCGTCGTCGCCGTGTTGGTGTTCGGCTACGGCTGCGCCAGCGTCGCCCTGCCGATGATGAACGCCGTCGTCTCCCAGATCGCCCCGGCACACCAGTTGTCGAGCACCCTCGGGATCTTCCTCGCCGTCCAGAACCTGTCCGGACTCATTGCCCCCGTACTCGTCGGCATCCTGGTCGACCGCGCCCCCGACCCGCTGTCCGGATACTCCCTCGCTTACCAAATCTTCGGACTGTCCATCCTCGTCGGCGGCGTGGTCATCTTCCTGATGGTCCATCCCGCGCGCGACGCCGCCCGCGTCCAGGCGAAGCTCGCGGCCCGGGAGGAAGCCGCCGCTGCAGCCCACACCTGACCGCCCACCGAGCCCGCACCCCGCACTCGACACTCACGACCCGCGCGGCGAACGGCTTCCACGCCCACGCCGAGCCACCGCAAGGAGAACCCGCATTGTCTGCCCTCGACGACCAACCCTGGACCTCGCTGTACCCAGCCACGGTCGACGAACTCGACATCCCGACCGAGATGTCCCTGATCGACCTGCTACACGTGAGCAGGGACCGCTACGCCGACCAGACCGCACTGACCTTCCAAGACGGCACCTGGACCTTCGACGAACTCGCTGTGCAGTCGCACGCTTTCGCGCACCTGCTCACCGCGCACGGCTTCGGCCGCGGCGACCGCCTGGCAATCATCCTCCCCAACCGCCCCGAATACGTCTTCGCCCTGTTCGGCACCGTGATCGCCGGCGGCATCGTGGTGCAGGTCAACCACCGCTACCCGGCCGAAGAGATGCGCCGCATCCTCGACGACGCCGGCGCCTCCATGGTCATCACCACCGATCAGACGCTCGACCGGTGCGCCCCCGACGAAGGACAGTCGTTCCTCGGCCGACCGGCAATCCGCGTGGATACCGAGCCGAACCACCCGGCGGGGCTGCGCGGTAACAGCTTTGAACGCACAAGCGACTTCCTCCTCGACCCACCGGTGAACGTTGCGGTCGAATCCTCCGATGTCGCGGTCCTGCAATACACCGGCGGCACCACCGGCGCGGCCAAAGGTGTGATGCTCACCCACCGCAATCTGATCGCCAACATCGAACAGCGATTCGCCGTCACGTATGCACTGTTCGACCTCCCTGCGGGGGCCAAGACCGTCAACGTGCTGCCGATGTGCCACGTCTACGGCCTGACCTGCGTCACGTTGACGTCTGTACGCGGCGGAATGAACCAGATCCTGATCCCTGAGTTCGATGCGCGGGAAGTACTGGAGGTCATCAGATCCCAGCGGCCCGCCGTCTTCACCGGTGTGCCGACGATGTACATGGCGATGGGCCGCACCCCCGGCGTCGATGCGTCCGGACTCGACCGGGTCACCATCTACAACAGCGCCGGAGCCGGATTCCCGATCGAGCAGCTCGAACAGTTCGAAAACAAGACCGGCGGCCGGATTATCGAGGGCTTCGGCATCAGCGAGGCCTCCCCATCCACGCACCTCAATCCCGTCTTCAGTGACCGCCGCGTCGGCAGCATCGGAATACCGATGCCGCTGACCGACGTCCGGATCGTCGACCGCGACGGACACGACACCATCCCCCTTCCCGTGGGGGAGGTGGGGGAGATGATCATCCGCGGACCACAGGTCATGGCCGGTTACTGGAACCGGCCCGACCTCACCGACGCTGCACTGCGCGAGGGCTGGTTGCTGACCGGCGACCTCGCGCACATGGACGATGACGGCTACTTCTACGTCGACGGCCGCAAGAAGGAGATGATCGTCACCAGCGGCTTCAACGTCTACCCTGCCGAGGTCGAACAGGTACTCGCCCGGTTTCCGGGGATTCTCGAGGCCGCCGTCATCGGCGTCCCCGACCCATATCGCGGCGAGGCCGTGTGTGCCTACCTCGTCCACGACCCGGATCGACCCGTCTCGGAGACGGATCTGGACGAGCACTGCCGCCGTTTCCTCGTCGGTTACAAGGTGCCCCGCGAATACCGCTTCGTCCCCGCCCTGCCCCGAACTCCGGTCGGCAAGATTGCCAAAAACAAACTCGACACCACCGCGGCCGACGAAATCGTTGCCATGCTGACGAATCAGAAGGAACACGGCTGAGACATGCAGGCAATTACTCTGACCGGTTTCGGCGACCCCGACGTCATGGTGTGGACCGACCATCCCGACCCCGCTCCGGCTGCCGGGGAGGTGGTGATCGACGTCGCCGCCGCCGGCGTCAACCGCGCCGACATCAACCAACGACAGGGCCACTACCCACCGCCCGCCGGAGCGAGCGAGATTCTCGGGCTGGAAGTGTCCGGTGTGATCAGCGAAGTCGGGCCGGCGGTCTCCGGATGGGAGATCGGGGACCGCATCTGCGCCCTGCTCTCCGGCGGTGGGTACGCCGAACGGGTGGCGGTACCGGCATCACAGGTGCTGCCGATACCAGACGGCGTCGACCTGCACACGGCGGCGGCACTGCCGGAGGCGGCGTGCACGGTCTGGTCCAACCTCGCCACCACCGCGCACCTGCGCCGAGGCGAGACCGTGCTCATCCACGGCGGGGGTAGCGGCATCGGCACCCACGCGATTCAGGTCGTCAAAGCGCTCGGAGCCCGCAGCGCCGTCACCGCCGGATCGTCGAAAAAATTGGACGCCTGCCGTGGTCTCGGTGCCGACATTCTGATCAACTACACCGACGCCGACTTCGTGACGGCGGTCAAAGAGAACACGGACGGGCACGGGGTGGACGTCGTGCTGGACAACATGGGCGCCGCCTACCTCGCCCGCAACGTCACCGCCCTCGCCCACGGTGGGCGCCTTGTGGTCATCGGTCTGCAGGGCGGCTGGGACGGCACCCTGAACCTCGCGAAACTCATGGCCAAACGCGCCAGCGTGCACTCCACCAGCCTCCGCAGCCGCCCCACCGCCGGGCGAGGCGGCAAAGCGGACATCGTGGACGACGTCGTCAAGCACGTGTGGCCGATGATCTCTGCAGGCGCCGTACGACCAGTCGTGCACGCGGCACTGCCCATAGAGGACGTGTCCACCGCGCACCGGATGCTCGACGACCCCGACACGATCGGAAAGGTGCTGCTGAGTCTGACGTAGCCAGCTCCGCTCCACCTGCCCACCCAGCCATTGACCTCCGGCGCATGCATGGCCGCGTGGGTAACCGACGCGGCCACCCGGTCGTCCAGCCATCTCCAGATATCGCGAACCCCACCGACTACACCCATGAGATCGAAGCGGCACCTCGACCAAGACATCCTCGACCTCGCCATACTGTGGGCGCCGCTCGGCGGCCCCCCGGCCGACCGCGTATCGAGGGCATTCGGCCTCGGAATGTCCGAATACCGGCAGCGACTGCCACTCATCGTGCGCTTCCATCACCAACAGCCCACCACTACCTCACACGCGTCACCGGAACCGGTGTACGCCAAGTCAGTTCTCGATGGACTTGTCCCACTATTCACCTAGACCTCCAAGGACATCCCATGACTTCTTCCACCAGGTCCGTCATCGTCGCCGGAGCCCGGACCCCCGTCGGCCGGCTGACGGGTTCGCTCGCGTCACTCTCCGGATCCGATCTCGGTGGCATCGCCATCAAGGGCGCCCTCGACAAGGCCGGGGTGGCACCCGAACTGGTGGAGTACGTGATCATGGGGCAGGTCCTCACTGCCGGCGCCGGTCAGATCCCGGCCCGGCAGGCCGCGGTGAACGCGGGCATCCCGATGTCGGTGCCCGCCTTGACCGTCAACAAGGTGTGCCTGTCGGGTCTCGACGCCATCGCGCTCGCCGACCAGCTGATCCGCGCCGGCGAATTCGATGTCGTCGTCGCCGGTGGGCAGGAGTCGATGTCCCAGGCGCCGCACCTTCTCCCGAACTCGCGGAGCGGATTCAAGTACGGCGACACCACCCTCGTCGATCACCTCGCCTACGACGGCCTGTACGACATCTTCACCGAGCAGGCGATGGGCGCGCTCACCGAGGACCGGAACGCGAACACCGACAAGATCGGTCGCGAAGAGCAGGACGCCTTCGCCGCCGCCTCACATCAGCGGGCCGCGGCCGCGTGGAAGAACGGGCTCTTCGACGACGAGGTCGTACCCGTCACCATTCCGCAGCGCCGGGGTGAGCCGCTCCTCGTCACCGAGGACGAGGGCATTCGGGCCGACACCACGGCCGAGTCGCTGTCGAAGCTGCGGCCGGCCTTCAGCAAGAACGGCACCGTCACCGCTGGTTCCGCGTCGCAGATCTCCGACGGCGCCGCCGCCGTCGTGGTGATGAGCAAGGCCAAGGCCGAGGAGCTGGGACTCGAATGGCTCGCCGAGATCGGCGCCCACGGCGCCGTCGCCGGACCGGACTCGACGCTCCAGCAGCAGCCCGCCAATGCCATCGACAAGGCTTGCACCCGTGAGGGTCTCGACCCCTCGGCGCTCGATCTCGTCGAGATCAACGAGGCCTTCGCCGCCGTCGGCATCGAGTCGACCCGGCAACTCGGAGTCGACCCGTCGAGGGTCAACGTGAACGGCGGCGCCATCGCCATCGGGCACCCACTCGGCATGTCGGGGGCACGGGTCGTACTGCACCTCGCGCTCGAGCTGAAACGACGCGGCGGCGGAACCGGTGCCGCGGCCCTCTGCGGCGGCGGTGGACAGGGCGACGCCCTGCTCCTACACGCCCGGCCAGGCGTGTGACGAGTCAGTAGGTGAGCAGAGCCGAAATCATGACTTCAGTATGAACGGATCGGCGACTCACGACTCCGCCGGCACGAAACGTACGTGGCACACGATGCACACCACCACACGATGATGGCCGCGAACGTCCTGCCGCCACGTCCTGCGCGGACCGCCTTGTCCACCGTCAGCCGCAAATTGGTCAACTCGGCCAGGGGCCGCCAACGGAGACGGATCGCGGACGGACCACCCAGCCCGGGATTGATGCATCTGATGCAATACAGAGCAGCTGAGTTGACATAATATCCCCTATCGGCAAACTGAAAGTTACCGCTCGTCAGCTATTTCGGACACAATAGGGTGCGGGGGAAGCACACCCACCAACGCACCAACGTGAGCCGCATTCAGGGTCAGCCTTTCGCGGAGGCCGGTGCTTCTGGCGCCAATGGGCCCGCGACAGTCACGGATCCCACGATCGTCTGCGCAAAACGGGAAATTGTGAGGGTGACAAGTCGATTTGACTGCAACACAACCCGACTTGTTGACGCGCCATTGCCGGACGTGTGGCTCGGTTCATTGCGGAATCCAGCGACCAGTGAAGACTGGCTCCGTTCTGGTAAGGAACGCCTCGCGCGCAGCTGTCGCATCGGCGGTAGCGAGGTTGATCACTTGCGCACGGCCTTCGGCCTCGAGCGCGGAACGAAATGAGCCGACGCTGTTGGCGTTGAGCAGGGATTTGCTCTGGGCCAGTGCCACCGGTGGTCCGGCACAGAGGCGCTGAGCGAGTTCGGTGATGAACTCGTCGAGTTCCTCGGGGGGTTTCACCCAGGTCACGAGTCCAAGACGTGTGGCTTCGCCGGCATCAATGATCTCAGCAAGTAACGCGAGCCTTTTGGCCGTGTGGAGGCCGACGAGTCGCGGCAGGAGCCAAGAGCCCCCGAAGTCCAACGAGAGCCCACGGCGAGCGAAGATCTGGCCGAATCGCGCGGTCGAGGATGCCACGACGAAGTCGCAGCACAACGCGATATTCCAGCCAGCACCCACAGCCACCCCGTCGACTCGCGCGATCACCGGGATGGTCAGTTCGTGGAGTGCACTGGCAGCCCGGTTGAGGCGTCGCAGCCGAACTGTCGGATGCTCGTCCTTCTGTCCTGCGAGATCCGTGCCTGAACAAAAATCACCCGCAGCCCCGGTGATGACAAGGACACGTGCATCCGGATCCGCCGACACCGTCTCCAGAGCGTCGCCCAGACCGGTCCAACCGTCGGCGTCCAGGGCGTTCTTCACGTGCGGTCGGTTGAGGGTGAGCGTCAGCACGCCATCATGCCGAGTGAGGTGGATCCGGTCGTTGAAGACTGTCGCACCGGACTCCTGGAAAGAGCTTCCGGGCATAGATGTTTCTGTCTCTGCCTGTGTCACGAGATTGGGTCCTTGCCAAGAGTGAGGGAACGGTGAAGGTGGGAGCGCTTGTCACGCGCGGATCGTCGACCCTTGGTGGCGACTCGACGTGAGCGCTGCCGAGCCTCACCCCCGGGTGGATCGTGTGAGGTCCCTGTCGGCGGTGCACGAGAGCGACCAATAGGGGGAGAAGGCCCGAGTTCACTGCTTTCAGTGGCACACCTCGAAGAGGCCGGCGGCGCCCATGCCGCCGCCGACGCACATGGTCACTACGGCGTACCGTGCTTTACGTCGACGTCCTTCAAGCAGTACGTGACCGGCGAGACGGGAACCGGTCATTCCGAAGGGGTGGCCCACCGAGATGGCGCCACCGTTGACGTTGAGTCGCTCGGACGGTATGCCGAGTCGGCGCTGACAGTAGATCGCTTGTGATGCGAACGCCTCGTTGAGCTCCCACAGATCGATGTCGTCGACGGTGAGCCCGTGCCGTGCAAGTAGTTTTGGAACTGCGTACACCGGACCGATGCCCATCTCATCGGGCTCGCAACCGGCGATCGCCATACCCCGGAAGATGCCGAGTGGCTGCACGCCGAGCTGCTCGGCGTCCTCGAGCTCGACCATGACGCACGCGGACGCACCATCGGAGAGTTGGGAGGAGTTCCCGGCGGTGACGAACTGGCCGGCCCCTCGGACAGGGGCGAGGGATGCCAGTCGTGCGAGGGCCGTGTCCGGGCGGTTGCAGGTGTCGGCGGTGACGGTGACTTCTTCTCGGGTGACGTTGTTCGTCTGTTTGTCGGTGACGGTCATGACGGTGGTGCAGGGGACGATTTCGTCGTCGAAGCGTTGCGCTTTCTGTGCCGCGGCGGTGCGGCGTTGGCTTTCGGCGGCGAACTCGTCTTGGTCCTCGCGGGTGATCCCATACCGTTGTGCGACGATGTCGGCTGTTTCCAGCATCGTCATGTACATCGCGGGCTTGTGCTCGGCGATCCACGGATCGAGCTCAGGGTGGTCGAGGGGGAGCTGGCTACGGCTGGGACCGGTCGAGATGTTTTCGACGCCGCCGGCAATCATGGCGGGGGCGCCGTCGACCACGATTCGTCCCGCCGCGATCGCGATCGCCTGGAGTCCGGACGAGCAGAAGCGGTTGACGGTTGCGCCACCGACGCTGGTGGGCAAACCGGATCGGATCGCGGTCTGCCGGGCGATGTTACGTCCCTGGGTGCCCTCGGGGTACGCGCATCCGAGGATGAGGTCCTCGACCAGGTCGGGGTCGATGCCGGAGCGGCGGACCGCTTCCTGCACTGCGAACGAGGCGAGGGTGGGGCCTGCGGTGCTGTTGAACTCGCCACGATGCGACTTCGTCAGTGGTGTCCGAGCAGTCGAGATGATGGCTGCTTCACGCATGGAATCTCCTGTCGAGGATGGGAATTGCAATGGAATCCGCGGGTGACGCGAATCCCCGGTGCCCCGTGTTTACTGGTGAGCGTGTGCTCGGTCGCGGACCGGGTTGACGGCGAGCAGGGCGATGACTGCGCCGATCACCGCGACGACGCCGATCGTCTGGAAGGCGGTGGCATAGCCGTCGGCAGGGTTGGTGGCGCCGTCGATGATCAGTCCGGAGACGTACGGCGCGACGAGCGGGCCGAGGGAGGTCAGGGCCAGGAAGATTCCGAGGCCGCCGGCGACCTGATGCCGGGGAAAGATCATTGACATGACGGCGTTGAGCTGGGGGAGGATGCCTATGCCGAGTCCGTAGGCGATCGAGACGAGAGCGACGACCAGGACGGCGGAGCCGATGTAGGGCACAGCGATGAGTGACAGGCCGCAGATGACGAGTCCGATGGCGGGGATCACCGCCCGCATCAGCCGCACGTTCGCTCCGCGGCTGATCGCCCGATCGATGAGGGCGGAGGCGGACAGCAGGCAGACGAACGCCGCGATGCTGGGAACTGCGAGCAGGGAGCCGGCGGTGACCCGGCTGTAGCCGAGACCCACTTCGAGGTATGAGGGCAGCCAGGTGATCACCATCGCCGCAATGGCATACATCGCGGTGGCGGCGAAGAATCCGCCGATGAAGGTGGGGGTCAGCATCGTCCGTCGCAGCGATGCTCGGTTCGCCGCTCGGGTGGCTGGGTCTTGGCGGGCCTTGTTCGCGGTGTTGCGCTGTTCGCCGTACGGGCCGGGACGCCAGAGCGCCATCCAGATCGGAACCCAGATCAGGGCGGCGATCGCCAGTGTGATGAAGGCGGCGCGCCAGCCGAACGTGGAGGTGACGATCGCGAGGATCGGGGCGAAGGCAATTTTGGCGATGGACCCGCCGGAGGTGATGGCCGCCGCGGGGAGTCCTCGCTTCTCTTCGGGGAACCAGGAGAATGCTGCGGTGTTGGCCAGCGCCGAGTTGGGTCCCTCACCGAGACCGAGCAGGCACCGACTGGCGATCAGCACCGCGAAGCTCGCGGCAAACACCATCGGCAACATCGAGGCGGCCCACACCACCGCCATGAGCACCAACGCCCACCGCAGCCCCATCCAGCGGTTCAGGGGCCCGGCCAGGAATCCACCGAGACTGAACGTCAAGTAGAACAGGCTGCCTGCCAGGCCGATTTGTGCTGCGGTGAAGCCGAATTCGTCCTTGAGTGGCTGCGCGACGATGCCGAGGACTGCCTTGTCGGCCCAATTGAGCATGTACAGCGCGACAAGCATGAGGGTCATCGTCCATGCCTGCTTGTGTGAGCCGGTGCCCGTGCTATCCGGGCTGAGGCTTCTGGTGGTGGTCATAATTCGGGCATCCTTTGTCCGTGAACGGGGGCGGTAAGCGTTGGGCTTGGCGGCCCGGGTATCAGTCCTTCGGCATCGCTTCGTGGTCCGTGGGGCCGAGTCGGCGCTCAGGCCAGCTCGGCGCCAAGCTTGGTGTAGCCCCGGAGCAGGTCCCGCGAGATGATGAGCCGCTGAATCTCGTCGGATCCCTCGAGGATTCGGAAAACACGGACCGATCGGTACCAGCGCTCGAGCGGGAGTTCCCGGGTGTACCCCATGCCGCCGTGGATCTGCAGGACGCGGTCGATGACGCGGTTGACCATGCCGGCGCCGTACAGCTTGGCGATCGAGGAGGCGTGGCGGGGGTTGCGTTGCTGGTCGATGATCCATGCGGCGCGCAGCACCAGCAAACGTGCCGCTTCGAGTTCGACCTCGGAATCGGCGATCATCCATTGGATGGCCTGGTTAGTGCTGATCTTGCGGCCGAATGTCTCGCGGGTGTTGGCATGGTCGATGGCCATCTGCAGTGCACGTTCGGCGCTGCCGACGGCCTGCGATGGGATCGTGTACCGGCCACGGCCGATCCACTCCATCGCGAGATCGAAGCCCTGTCCGACCTCGCCGAGAACGTTGCGGTGGGGGACCCGGACGTTGTCGAAGATGAGCGAGGCGGGCCCGCCCTCTCCCATGGTCGCGATGAATTCGGACTTCCAGCCCATGTCCCGGTCGACGAGGAAGGCTGTCGAGCCGTGCCGGGCGCCCTTCTCCCGATCGGTGACCGCGATGACGATGGCGAAGTCCGCTTCGTTTCCGTTGGTGATGAACGTCTTTTCGCCGTTGATGACCCAGTGGTCGTCCACCTTGCTGGCGGAGGTCCTGATGTTGGCGGCGTCCGAGCCGGCACCGGGTTCGGTGATCGCGAAGCACGAGATGCGCTCACCTTCAATCGACGGGAAGAGATATTCCTTCGCCTGTTCCTCGTTGGTGTGGCGCAACAGGATGTCGGCATCGCCGCCGAAGCGGAACGGGATGAAGGTCTTCCCGATCTCGGTCCAGATGAGTGACTGGGTGACCGCTGGGAGGTTCATGCCGCCGTATTCCTCGGGTGAGGCGATGCCCCAGAATCCGAACTTCTTGGCTTTGAGCTGTAATTCGCGCAGCTCGCTCGGCTCGAGACCGACACGGTGCTGGCGTTCACGCAGCAGCACCTCCTGCTCGAGGGGGCGCACCTCCTTGTCGATGAAGGCGCGGGTGGTGTCCCGGATTGCTTTCTGCTCGTCGGTCAACGAGAAGTCCATGGGTGCTCTCCTGCTAGGGCGGTATACGGCGAGATCGACCGGCCGCTTCGAGAGGGGCCGGTTCTACGTGCGTTGCCGAGCGGACATGCCCTGATCAGGCCGGTGATCTGAATTGCACATTCGGCAAGGCCGCTCTGGTTCCAAGCAACCATGGCCGCGCCACCTGAGAACAGGACCGGGCAGTGATACAACTGAGAGTCAGCGCCTATAGCGGCTGGTCATCCTTCTACGCTGGTGGAGGGGCCGGGCTGGAAGCCGGTCGGAAGGCGGATCTTGTGGAGCGATATCAGTTCGAGTACTTCCTTGCAGTGGTCGACCAGGGAGGGATCAACGCGGCGGCTACCGCTCTCAACCTCGCGCAGCCGACGATCTCGCAGGCAATCCGGTTGACCGAACGGGAGCTCGGCGTGCCACTGTTCCACCGGATCGGCCGAGGGATGGTGCTGTCCTCGGCCGGTCATGCACTCATCGGTCCGGCACGTCGGGTGATGCGGGACCTCATCGTGGCCGGGAGTGCGCTGTCCGACGACATCGGTCGCGCCCGCGGCCGACTCGATCTGGCGGTGGCATCAACGATGTCCGCCGGCACACTGGCGGAGATCGTGGCAGCGGTTCGGCGTGAGGTGCCCGGCGTGGTGTTCCGGATCAGCGAGCTTCGAGACGAGGCTGCCGCGCCGGTACTGCTCCGCGAGGGCCACTGCGAGATCGCGATCTGTCATCTGCCTGTTGCGGTCGGAACAGGATTGGCCGAGCTCGAGTTCGGCGAGCAGGAGTGGTGGTTGACCTTCCCACCGGGGATGGGCGTTCCGGGTGAGGACCCGCTGATGCTGGCCGACGTGCCCGATATTCCGTTCGTGGTGGTGCCGAAGGGGACTCCGCGAGCACGCGAGATCGAAATCGAGGTACGCCGGGCAGGGCGCGAACTGCGCGTATCGGCGGTATTGGAACACCGCGAAGCGCGGCTCAGTTACGTGCTCGCCGGCTTGGGCGCCGCGTTCCTCGACCGACCGTTGGCGGAGGAGGCGCAGAGGCGGGGGGCGACTGTGCGGTCGATCGAACCGCGGGTGAGCAGCCCGGTCGGCCTCGTCTACGACACGGACCGGTTATCTGCCGCCGGACGTGTCTTCGTCGAGACGGTTCGCGGCAGAAAATTTTTATGAAGTTGACGATTCGAGGAACGCCTCCGCGGCCGGAGACAACGGACCCGGCCGGAACACCCATCCGATCGGCCGGGTGATCGGTGGGGAGAAGGATCTGACGACCACGCCTTCCAGTTCGGTCTCGGCGAATCGGCGGGGTAGCACGGTCGCGCCCACTCCGGCGCGCACTAGTTCCCACAGGGCCTGGCGGTGGGCACACTCCACCACGACGTTTCGAAGCGTGTCGGCCAGGGTGGAGTCGATGAAGGCACGGCCGAACGTGGTCGACAGTTCCACCACTACCGGCAGGTCGGCGGCCGCGGGCATCGGCACGGGATCGGGAACGGTCGCGGCGAGCTCGGGCGGAAGAACCAGGGCGATTTCCTGCTCCTGGACGAACCTGGTGTGCAGCGCCGGCGTGGGTTCGCTCAGTTCCGTCAAACCGAGCTCGGTTCGTCCCTCCCGAACGGACTCGACGACATCAGCGAAGTTGTCCGCATCGGCGACATCGAGCACCACGTCCGGGAACTGCGTGTGGAAACGGCTCAGCAACCCCGCAAGGGGGTCGATCGCCAGACTCGACAGTGCTGCAAGTTTGAGTCGGCCGCCGGCCACGTCGCGCACCGCCGCCACCTGCTCGACGGCGAGTTGCACGTCAGAGAGGATCTGCCGAGCAGGCGCGAGGAACAATGTTCCGTCGGTGGTGAGAGTCAGTCCCCGACCTGACCGTTCGAAGAGTGTGACCCCGAGTTTGCGTTCGAGGGTCCGGATGGCCTGGGACAGGGACGGCTGTGCGACATACAGGCTCTGCGCCGCGCGGGTCACCGTCCCGTGGTCGGCCACCGCCACGAAGTACTCGATCAACCGCAGATCGACTTCACTCAGGCTCAGCTCAGTCACCCGAGACCGCCGAGGCAGTGGGGATTGCGGAGACAGCCGCTGACCGGGGGGAGCTCATAGGGCACACCCTATGCCGCGGACGACGCGTGGAACAGCGGGTATAGGAAACGGCGATGAGGCCGTGCACTGCTAGATCTTTGTGGTGATCTCGGGCTGGGTGGTGGACTCGGATGTCCCCGCACCGGCTGGCGACGTCCATCGGTGTTGTCGCACCCGGTGCCCTCGAGGAGGGTCGCCTGAGAGAGAGACGAATGATGCTGCGTACTCGATTCACCGAAGCCTTCGGGATCCAGTATCCGATTGCCCAGGGTGGCATGCAGTGGGTTGCTCGCGCCGAGCTCGTTGCCGCGGTCGCCAATGCCGGCGCGCTCGGTTTCCTGTCTGCACTGACCCAGCCGACACCGGAAGCCCTCGTGAAGGAGATCGCGCGGTGCCGGGATATGACCGACAAACCCTTCGGGGTCAATCTGACCATGTTGCCGGCGATCAACCCGCCGCCCTATGCGGAATATCGCCAGGCGATCATCGAGTCCGGTGTCCCGGTCGTGGAGACCGCGGGCCGAGACCCGTCGCCGCACCTGCAGGCCTTCCAACAGGGAGGGGTCAAGGTCGTGCACAAGTGCACGAGTGTGCGGCACGCGATCAAGGCGCAGGCGAGCGGTGTCGACGCGGTCAGCATCGATGGATTCGAGTGTGCCGGTCACCCCGGCGAGGACGACATTCCCGGGCTCGTGCTGATCGCACAGGCCGCACGGTCTATCACCGTGCCGCTGCTCGCGTCCGGTGGTTTCGCCACCGGCCAAGGGCTGGTGGCCGCGCTGGCGTTGGGCGCCGACGGCATCTCGATGGGCACCCGTTTCATGTGCACCGTCGAGTCGCCGATCCACCGCAACATCAAGGACCGCATCGTGGCCGCCACCGAGCGGGACACCGAACTGATCTTCCGCCCTCTGCGTAATACCTCCCGGGTAACCAGCAATCACGTCAGCCGAGAGGTCGTCGAAACCCTCGCTGCAGGCGGAACTTTCGAGGACGTGCGGGAACTGGTAGCCGGTGCCCGCGGTCGCGAAGTCTATGAATTCGGTGACCCCGAGCGCGGTATCTGGACGATCGGCATGGTGCAGGGCCTCATCGACGACATTCCCCCCGTCGCCGATCTGGTGCAGCGCATCGTGGGGGACGCCGAGCAAACCATCGCGGACCGTCTCGCAGGCCTGACGGTCACACCCGGAATGTAGGGCGATTTCTCCCCGAGTTCCCTGTTCGCCACCCCAATCCCTAGTGTTAAAAGAAAGTGAGCATCTCATGGGACTACCCCTGATCCGCGACGAGGACGGAATCCGGTGGATCACCCTCGACCGACCGGAGATCCGTAACGCACTACAGGTCGAAGACCTCGACGTGATCGCCGACGGCGTCCAGTCCGCTGGTCCGCAGGTGCGGGCCATCATCCTCACCGGCACAGGCGACCGGGCCTTCTCGGCTGGGATGCACGTCAAAACCTTCGCCGATGCCACACCGCAGAGTGCCCGCGAGAGCATCTCCCGGGTACGTGACTGCGTCGGGGCCATCCGGCTGTCCCCGGTGCCGACAGTGGCGCTGGTCAACGGCTACTGCATCGGTGCGGCCTTCGAAATGGCCCTCGCGTGTGATCTGCGAGTGGCGCATCCCGATGTGCAGTTCGGGCTGCCCGAGGTCAAGCTCGGAATTCCATCCGTGGTCGATGCTGCGCTGCTGCACCAGTACGTGGGCCTGTCCAAGGCCAAGGAGATCATCTTGACCGGCGACATGTATCCGCTGGCCGACTTCGCCCACACCGGGATGGCGAACCGCATCGTGGGCATCAGTGAGCTGCGCAAGACCGCGTTGGCGCTCGCGCAGCAACTCGGCTCGTACACCCCGCAGGTGATGGCCGCGCAGAAGGGACTGTTCGAGACGTGGCTGAACAACAGCCTCCAGGACGGCATTGACGCCAGCGTCGACGTCTTCGCTGACCTGTTCGCCCACCCCGAAACCGTCCGCGCGATCGCTCAATACCAGCCCGCTCCGCGACGCTGAGGCGAAGGTGACGAGCACGGCCTCGTCGCCCCAAACCATGAAGGAATACCCATGCCCGTGACTTCACGTGTCGACGGCAACGTCGCCGTCGTCACCATCGATCATCCCCCCGTCAACGGCCTCGGACACCCGGTCCGCACCGAACTGCTGCGCGAACTGCGGCAGGCACTGGCGTCGGACACCATCCGCTCCGTGGTGGTGACCGGACGAAAAGGATGCTTCTCCGCCGGAGCCGACATCACCGAATTCGGAACTCCCCGTTCGACGGCCGCACCCACGCTGGCCGAGATCATCGGTGAAATAGACGCGTCCACGAAACCGATCGTCGCCGCCATCGACGGCACCTGTTTCGGCGGCGGCCTCGAGCTGGCTCTGGCGATGCACTACCGGGTCGCCACACCGTCGAGCACCCTCGCCCTGCCGGAGGTGAACCTCGGATTCGTGCCCGGCTCCGGAGGCACCCAACGACTTCCACGCGCCATCGGCATGGCCGCAGCCGCCGACCTCATAACGACCGGGAAACCGAAGACAGCCGCAGAGCTCGCCGACATCCCCGGGCAGCGACTAATCGAGGGTGTGTACGACGGTGACATCGTCGTACACGCCGTGCAGGTCGCAGCCCGTATCGCTGACGCTCGTCCCTTACCCCGCCTGCGCGATCTCACCCCCGCCGACCAGATCGGGGACAACCAGCTCACCGAGATGCGCGCGACGCTGCGAGCCAAGCACCGAGGCCTCGAGGCCCCGGTCGCGGCGCTGGACCTTCTTACCCGTTCGGCAACCACACCGTTCGACGACGCCATCGCCGACGAGCGCGCCACCTTCCTACGACTGGCCGGCGGCACACAATCAGCCGGTCTCCGGCACGTCTTCTTCGCCGAACGCCAGGCACGCAAGATCCCAGACCTGCCCGAGGACACGATCACCCGCCCGATCGAGACGGTTGTGGTCATCGGTGCCGGCACCATGGGCTGCGGCATTGCCGTGAACTTCCTCAACGCCGGTTTACCCGTCACCCTGATCGACACAACGAGGGACGCACTCGAACGCGGTCGCCGCACCATCGCCGCAATCTTCGACTCCCACGTACGCAAGGGAACGCTGAGCTCAAGCGAGCAGGACACGCGACTACTCCGCTTGCGCACCAGCATTGACCTGCACGACGGCGCGAATGCTGACCTCGTCGTCGAGGCCGTCTTCGAGAGCTGGGACGTCAAACGAAGCGTGTTCTCCCGCCTCGATGCCGTGATGAAGCCGGGAGCGGTTCTCGCGACCAACACCTCCACCCTCGACGTGGACGAACTCGCGGACGTCACCGAACGCCCCCAGGACGTCGTCGGGTTGCACTTCTTCAGCCCCGCCCACATCATGAAGCTCCTCGAGGTGGTCCGCGGAGCCCGCACCGCACCCGACGTGCTCGCGACCGCGATGACCACCGCCCGCCGCCTCGGCAAGACCGCCGTCGTGTCCGGGGTCTGCGACGGCTTCATCGGCAACCGGATGCTGCAGAGCTACCGCGACGCGGCCGGTCGGCTCCTCCGATCCGGCCTGTCGCCGCAGGACATCGACAACGCGATCGAATCCTTCGGCTTCGCCATGGGCCCCTATCGCGTGGGTGATCTCGCCGGCAACGACGTCGGCTGGGCTGTGCGCAAACGCCGATACGCCGAGAACCCCGACATGCCGCACGACACCATCTCCGACGCCCTCTGCGAGATGGGACGATTCGGCCAGAAAACCGGCGCCGGCTGGTACGACTACCCCAACGGCGGCCGAAACCCGGTACCGAGCCCCGTCGTGGAGGAACTGCTCTCCCGTTTCCGTTCCCGCATCGCCGCAGACGAACGCCCCAGCGATCGACAGATTGCCGAACGCCTGGTGTTCGCACTGGTTGATGAGGGCGCCCGAATCCTCGACGAAGACATCGCCCAGCGATCGTCCGACATCGACGTGGTCTACGTGTCCGGCTACGGCTTCCCCCGGCACCTGGGCGGCCCCATGTACTACGCCGACCAGATCGGTCTCGACCGGGTGCTCGCCGAGTTGATCGCCGACAATCCCGACGGCTGGCAGCCGGCGCCGCTGCTGGTCCGCCTGGCAAAAGAAGGCGGCACGTTCGGCTGACCACCACGGCGATCACAGACGAAGGGAGGGGCCACCCGCAGAGGGTGGCCCCTCCCTTCGCCGTGTTCAGCGACCCACACAGCACCGGGTCGAAGCCTGATTCGCACAACGACGTCGAAGCCTGATTCGCACAAGAACATCGGCCGCTGCCACCCCTTCCAGGGTCGCAGCGGCCGATGAAACCTCAGTGCCGACAGGTAGCCCGACTACCCGCTGTGCGCGCTGGACTGGGCCGCGTCGAGGCGAGCCCGCAGTTCATTCTTGAGTATCTTGCCCGCGGCGCTGGTGGGCAGGGCGTCGACGACAATGATCTCCCGCACCCGCTGGTACGGCAGGACCTGCGCCGCCACATCGGCAAGCAGCTGGTCGGGATCGACGGTACGGCCCGACCGGGGCACGACGAACGCCACCGGGATCTGTCCGGCGTTGGGATCACTGCGCCCGACGACGGCCGCGGAGTCGACGTTCGGATCGCTGGTCAGCAACTCTTCGAGAACGCGGGGATAGACGTTGTACCCCTTGTAAACGAGCATGTCCTTGGCGCGTCCACTGATGAACAGGAAGCCCTCGTCGTCGGCATACGCCATGTCTCCGGTCCGCAACCACCCGTCGACGAACTGCTCGGCGGTCTTGTCCGGATGCCGATGATAGCCATCGGCGATCTGCGGCCCGCGTAACCAGAGTTCGCCTTGCTCTCCGGCGCCGAGTGGTAGTCCGTCGGCGTCGCGGATCTCGAACTCCGTGTCAGGAATCGGCTGTCCGACACTGCCCTGCTTATGGCGAGCGCCGTGAAAGCCCGGAACGGACAGCACCAGGCACGTCCCCTCCGTCAATCCGTATCCCTCGATCAACATCGCCCGAGGAAAGGCGCGCTTCATCGCGGTGAGCGTCTCGTGATCGAGCGGAGCCGCACCGGACGACATCGCCCGCAACGAGGACAGATCGCGGGAACGAATATCGGGACAGCTCAACAGGGAGTGCCACATGCTGGGGCTACCGTTGATGTAGGTGACACCCTTCTCCTCGATGAATCGAAGAACCGATTCCGGAGAGAAGCGACCGGGAAAGACGATCGTCGCACCGGTGCAGATGAGATTGCACATCGTCAGCAATGATTGGGTGTGATACAGCGGTCCGACGATCAACGAGACGGTCTCACCCACGACGAGCGCCCCGTCCGTACGGTAGCGGGTGAACTGCAATCGGCCATTCTCGTCCAGGGCGATGAGGCTGCCCATGCGCCAGGCCAGCGCCTGGGTAATCTGCGAGACGACATTGCGCTGGAGGGTACGCACCCCCTTGGATACGCCCGTAGTGCCGCCCGTGAACACCAGGTGCGCGAGCGCGTCGGGGTCCACCACCACGGGCTCGAACTCGCGCGGAGGCTCCACCGCCCAATCAGCAAAACCGATCACCGAGTCGCTCACGGGGATCGTCTGTGCCGGTGCTGCCGCGGAGCCGGGCACCACGACGATGCGCCGCAGATCGGTGCCCTCGGCGGCCTCGACGAGCGCGCCGGCATGGGCGGGATGCGAGATGGCCAACACGGCATCCACCTCGACCATCTGCTCCCGCAACCCGGTGACCTGCTGCAGCGGACTCGCCGGCGACACGACGGCACCCGCAAGGTGCACACCGAGATAGGTCACGACGAACCATGCGGTGTTCGGCAAGTGGACGAGCACCACATCGCCCGGCCGGACGCCGTCCGCCGCGAGCGCTGCCGCGACGGCGGCGGCCTCCTCCCACAACTGGGCGTAGGTCAGCTGGAGGTCACCGTCTTCGACAGCGAGTCGATCCCCGTGCAGGTGGCACGCCGCAGCGAGTAGCTGGCCGACCCCGACTGTCGGATACTCGAGATGGCGCGGGATATTTTCAGGCCAGTACGTGGGCATGGCGGTCCTTTCGGGCAGTTTCGTTTCATCTTTTCGGAATCGGTCAGAGCTGCATCGACTTGGCGACCACGGACCGCATCACCTCGCTGGTTCCGCCCAAGATGCGAGTCACCCGCGCATCGGCGTAGAGCTTGGCGATGGGGTATTCGGTGATGTAGCCATAGCCGCCGTGCAGCTGTAGGCACTTGTCGACGACCCGACTTTGCATCTCGGTGGTCCACAGCTTGACCAATGCCGCCTGTGCAGGGGCGAGTGCGTTCGCGTCGTGCTGCTCGATAGCGGCGTCGACCAGTGCCTGTCCCGCTGCCACGTCGGCTACGCAGTCGGCGAGGACAAACTTTGTGTTCTGGAACCCAGCGATCGGCGTGCCGAACGCCTTACGGCTGCGGGTGTAGTCCACCGTGTGCTCGACAGCCCGGCGGGCCGAGGCGACGGCGCCGATGGCAATGACCAGCCGCTCCTGCGGAAGATTCTGTGTGAGGTACCGGAAGGCTTGCCCTTCCTCACCGATGCGGTCCTCGACCGGGACGCGGACGTCGTCGAACGAGAGTTCGCACGTGTCCTGAGCTTTGAGGCCCAATTTTTCGAGCATGCGACCGCTCGTGAACCCGGGTGAGGTGCTGTCGATCGCGAGTAGGGTCAGCCCGGCACGGCGGTTGCCCTCCTCCGGCGGCGAGGTACGGCAGACCACCAGGACCCGTCCGGCATGGCGGCCACCGGTGATGAACGTCTTGGCGCCGTTGACGACATAGACGTCGCCGGTGCGTCGGGCTGTGGTGCGGATGCCAGCGAGATCGGAGCCGGTATCGGGCTCTGTCATGGCGATCGCGGTCATCATGTCACCGCTGCCGAAACCCGGAAACCACCGCTTCTTCTGCTCATCATTGGCGAATCGCTGCAGATAGGGATAAACCAGATCGAGGTGCGTGCGTAGCGACCCCAAGGCGAGTCCGGCAGCTGCAGCCTCCTCGTTGAGGACAGCGTTGTACTTGTACGATTCGATACCCGATCCACCGAATTCCACGGGCACCTGCATCCCCAGAAAGCCGAGTTCCCCCATCCGGAGAAAGAACTCGGGATCCACGTAGCCCTGCAGCTCCCACTTCGAGTAGCTCGGCAACGCCTCTCGCTCGAGGAATCGACGGATAGCCGTTCGGAATTCCTCATGCTCAGCGGTATAAACCTTGCGCTCCATTCACATCTCCTAAGTCTCCCGAACTCTCGAGTCATGCCCACGGCTGCCCGAAGAAGCGTTTGGAGCGCCCGCGGCGGCGCATCCAATGTTGAAGCGCACGCGGCGCCGCTCCCAATGAAGGCGCGCACTCCGTAGGCTCGGTCCTGAGCGACGCGAACACCCATCGACTCGTTGCGTCTCTCGCTCGAATCAACTCAGTGATTTCAGCACCGCGGGACGGCTAAGCGCTAAGACCTATCGACGTACGAATCGACTGTCGAAACCAATTGTGAAAGCGTAAGCGCTCTATACCGTGTGTACTTCGCCGGTAGTGGTCGCGGAGTCCGGTGCCACATCCACTTGTATCGAGCGGAACAGTCCTAGGATCTGTGAGCCCGCCGTGACTAGGAGGTCACCGCTGATGGCGGATTGGATTTATCCACCGTGTCGGTGACTGCGCGGATCAGGAATCCGAGTCTTTCGATGCCTGGTCCAGTGGGCGGGTGCTGCGTTCGGCGCGGCATATGGCTACGGCGCCTTCGATGGCGGCCACGGTCAGGGTGGCGGTGTGCTCGGCGTCGGTACCGGAAGCAGCGTGCGCGCGAAGCGACTCGGCGAGTGGCGCCGTCCAGTTCCGCGCGCCGCTGAGTCTTGTCGAGCGACCATGAATAATCCATGATTTTGGTCAGTGTGCAGCGACTTATACCGGCGTGGTCGCCGAGGGTCAGTCCGCGGCATATGCGTGGCCCGGGCATAAGAGATCCGGGGTGACGGCCCATTCCGCTGCCGTGAGCCATCGTCGAACAGGCTCGGTCAGGTTGCCGTTCTCCGCTTGTTCGGCGAGCGCGCCGGCGAGGATGGGTCCGTCGCCGCAGACGCTGCAGGCGATGTCGAATGCCGGTTGCCCGGGTTCGCAATGCCGACAGTGGTGCAGGCTGATAACTCTCCCCCGGTGGTGGGGGTCGGCGTGGAGCCACGTGACAGCGAGGTCGGCACGTTGGTGCGCCGCCTCGGTGCGAGTGGTCGGCTCGTATCCGCAAGTCGGGCACGTCCGAGACGGGCGGACAGCAGGATCGCCGACCACGCTCGCCTGCGCGACGGGTGCGCTGTCCTTCTGCCGTTTGTTCAGATGCCCATAGATCGTGGTGCGCGGGACCTTCAGCATGCCCGCGATCTGGGCGACGGTGTGCTCGCCGGCGTCGTAGAGGTGTTGAGCGAGTTCGATCTGATCCGGGCTGAGCTTCGACGGTCGGCCGCCCTTGCGGCCGCGGGCGCGCGCGGCGGCCAACCCGTCGCGGGTGTTCGTCACGATCAGCTCGCGCTGAAGCTCGGCCAGGACCGACAACATGCCGAACATGGCGCGGCCCTCGGTGGTGGCGGTGTCGATGCCCTGCTCGAGCACCTTCAGGCCGATGCCGCGCTCACGGAGTTCGGCGCCGAGGGATGATCAGGTGCAGTACCGACCGTCCGAGCCGGTCGAGCCGGGTGATCACCAGGACATCGCCCTCGCGTAGCCGCGCCAACGCCAGATCCAGCTCGGGACGTGACGCCTTCACCCCACCCGCATGGTCGGCGTGGACGTTTTCGGCGGCCACCCCGGCGCGGACCAAAGCATCGATCTGATGGTCGGGGTTCTGGTCTGCGCTGGAGCGGGCGTAACCAATTAGCATGTGTCGACAATACCCAGACGCAGGGTTTATCGACACGGTTTTCGACATTGGTTCTCGACGCCCGTGATTGCGCGAATGTGCTGTTCGGGGCGGGTGTCGGAGACGAATCGATTATCGTCAGCCCGGCCTTTGGCTAGCTTGTAGTCGCCTCGGCTCGCCCTTGCCTAAGGTCGCTGGTAGTTCAGCTCGTAGACCTTGTCTTCCTCCAGTCGGATGCCAGTGGTGCCGACCGGCTCGGTGAGCATGCTGTCTGCACTTCACTGGAAAGTCCGTGTTCGGCAGCGGATCCACGAGGGTACTTTGCCGACTCGCCAGTTGCGGCCGCGCGACTCCCCTGTCGGTGGCGATCCGTAGACTCGAATTCGTTCTGGTGCATCCCCCCATTCATGTTCCCGGAACACCCCTGTGCCCCGGCGTCATCGATGCCGGGGCACAACTATGCGCATCGGCGGACGAGAAGAGCGATAAATGACTGAGTCGAGGCCAGGGCGGATCCCGGTGGGCGATCCCATCGCGCTGTGCTTCGACCCGGAGACCAAACACCGACTCGACGAGATGGCTAAGGGCATCGGCCCGCGCCGGTTCGGGGCGCTGATCCGCGTCGCCTGCCAACGACTAGTCACCCAGCCCAAAGCCGTCCGCAACCGTCTCGACGAAGCGCGGCGACTCTCGGCAGTCCGGCGGGCGATCCCGCTGGTCATGCTCACGCTCAAACTGGAACCGGACACCGCGCAGAAGTTCACGGCGCTGGCCGCCGAGTGCGACACCACGGTCAGCGCACTCATGCGGATTGCACCGCACCGATTCCTGGAAACCCCCGGACTACAAACACCCGATGCTCCGCGAGGCCGAGTGGACCGGACTGTCCGAGAAGGTCGAGGTGATGGTCAACCCATCGGCCAAGCAACAGATCTGGCGCCTCGCCGGCCGGCACGGGACAAGCTTGGGCACCGCGCTTCTTCGGGTTGCTCTTCGTCGCCTGCTCGATAAGCCCGGTGACCTCGCCACGGACCTGGAGACCATCGCACCGTTGCGCGATCTTCGGCCCGAGATCTTCCCCGCCAGGGTGAATGTGCACTTCGACGCCCCGCTGCGGGACAGCCTCGACGGGTTGGCAGCACGGGTTGGGTCCGATCGTGCGGAGTTGATGCGTCTGGCGGCGCAGCGTGTGCTCAAGGCCCCGGGAATGATTGAACAGGCAGTGAACCAGGAGATCTTTCGCAGTGAGAAAAACAGAGCGCATCTCATGGCACGCCACGTCCGCCGCCAGGCGCGTCGCCGCACACAGCCCGACTGATCAACCGCACACCCTCCGCGCCATCTGCACGTTTCCGATATTGCCTAGGGCGTGTCTGCTAAATCGCGAGGCGAAGATGGTTCATGGTGGACAGGTGACTCGTTCAGGTGTGATTTCCGATGACTTGTGGGAGGTGCTCGCGGAAGTGATGCCCACGTCGTGTCCGCGGCGTGGTCGGCCATGGAACGACCACCGCGTGACACTCGAGGCGATCTGCTGGCGGTTCCGGACCGGTTCCCCATGGCGGGATATTCCCGACGAGTTCGGTGCCTGGCAGTCGATCTGGGAACGACACAAGCGCTGGTCGATCGACGGAACCTACGAGGCAATGTTCCGCGCCGTGCATGCGGTCCGTGATGTCGACGATGAGGCGTTGGCGGCTCTGGTCTCGATCGACTCGACCAGCGTGCGTGCCCATCAGCATGCGGCGGGTGCTCCAGCTCCCAGATCCACAGGGGGCTGAGTCGAATTACACGTTTGCGGGCGAGCCCACCGATCACGCCCTGGGACGGTCCCGAGGCGGGTGGACGACGAAGATCCACGCCCTCATCGACGGCACCTGCGCTCCGGTCGCCCTGTTGCTGACTGCCGGGCAGGTCGGCGATAACCCACAGCTGGCGCCGCTGCTCGAGATCTATCCGGATCGGCACGGTGGCACGATGCGGTTGCTGGCAGACAAGGCGTACTCCCATCCTTCGACTCGAAACTTCCTGCGGGAAAAGCGCATCTCGCACACGATTCCGGAACGATCCGATCAGATTGCACGACGGAAGGAGAAAGGTTCCCGAGGCGGGCGACCACCGGCCTTCGACCCGGCGCTCTACCGACACCGCAACACCGTTGAGCGGGGTTTCAATCGACTCAAGCACTGGCGCGGTATAGCCACTCGGTATGACAAGTACGCCATCACTTACCTCGGTGGCGTACTCCTCGCCTCAACAGTCACAACGCACCGTCTGCGCAATTAGCAGACAGAACCTAGGCCAAAACGGACCCTGGTGAGCGCAGAACGGCGTTCAGTCCGTCTTGCCTCGTCGGCCGGATTCGGTAACAGCTGCCGGAGCCAATGGCCGCGATCGTCAGCTACTGCTCCGGGTCAGCCCCTGTCATAGGCGCTGGTGATCCCACTAAACTCGTGAATTCTCCTTTACTGAAAGGAGATTCCGGCCCCGAGCAGTCCATGGAGTGGGAAGATCGGTGCGGATTTACACGCGCCCCGAGGAGACACCATGAAGTCCGTTCCCGGTATCCGCAATTCCCTTCGAATCCTTGCTCGCTCGCTCCCTATGGCGGCCCTGATTCTCCTGCCCACTGCCGCGGCGGCCCTACCTGCACAGGCGGCGCCGGCGGTGGTCACCGACGACACCTTCACAGATACCTTTGACCGTGTCGGACCCGCCTCATACTGCTCGGACGGGCCGCTGTACAACCTCACCGAGACCTTCAACTTCTCCGTGCGCACTGTCGACACGAGTGCAGGCGTTCAGCGCGTCAACCTCCGGTACACGGTGTCGGTGACAGGGGTTCCCATCGACCCGGGCCTGCCCACCGTCACCGCCACCGGAGCCAGCGTTGGGGGGCTTACCAGCGGTCCGGCCGAAACCAGCTCAGGTCCGCTACTGGTCAAATGGTCGTTCTCCGACGGTACTCAGCTGACCGAGCGCTCTCTGTTTCACTACACCTTTGCCAACGGGGACTTCACAAACTTCCGAGTAACCTGCAACAGCATCCCGTAACGAAAGGCCGAGTTGGTGGATGAAAATCCTACGGGTTCGCTCGACTCTCTGGCGGCGTGAATCCGTCAGGCCACTTAGTGGACTCGTCGTAGTAGATATTAATCAATGATGCGTCGGCCAGCCCTTTAGCCCCGTAAAGATCCGCTCCTACGAGCACAGCGTCATCCAAAATGGCTCCTCGGAGATCTGCCTCGCCAAGACCTGTGCGTCTGAGATTTGCTCCACTCAGATTCGTGTCAGACAGATCTGTGTTGGTCAGGTTAGACACACCAAGATTTGCATTGGCCAAATTCATGCCGGCTAATATAGATCCCCTTAGCGTTGTGTAGATAATCTTTGTATTGCTGAGATCCGATCCGGGTTGCATGGTCAAGCCAAAAAGGCATGTACTTGATAGATCGATGGCAACGCTTTCTCTGACGTTGGTGGGACGCCGTGCTAATACCGTTATTGCTGCCTGTATGTCATCGGGGGCGCGAAGGAAGTAAAGAGAAGCGGAGGGTTCTGCTTGAGAGGAATCCGAGCATAAGGGCGCCGTTCCGGGAGATTGGTTCCTGACGAAACCAGCCAGAACCTCGTAGGCGAGGGAATTCAAAACTTCGGAGTTGTGTGCGACGCTTTCGAGTGTGTAGATTCCGCCAAGTCGGGAATTGGTCGACGCTTCATCGCCGATTTGCTCGACTGCCTTCGTGAACATTTCGGTATTCTGGCTGTGAATTGTCGCAGCATTTTGCTTACTGGTCTGTCGTACGGTCGCCGCCGAAAATACCAATGCCCCTATGGCGGCGAGGGTCGTAATTAGCCCTGTGACGCCTTTCCAGCCCGGCCAGTCGAACAGTCGGGTTAAGTGATTCCACCATGAGTTCGTCGAAGTCATGGTTTCAGCGTTTTGATTCGGTGTGGGAGACGGCCCGGACTCGTCCCCGGGCGGCGTGGGTGACATCATGGCCCCTCATCCGGCGTTTGTGCGGCATGAAAATTCTCACGCGAAATTGCCTCGCCTGACGGGTCGGGTGGCCGAAGCAATCGAATCCAGAAAGCTTCCAATAGTTAGATCCAGATTGATCGCACCTGCTCTACAGCAGATTGGATGACCTTTCATATTTCAGTGTGCGACAGGCTGCGTGACATGGTTATTGCCTCTTCTGGGGTCAGTTGACGGAACCGCGCTGAGGCTCCTGGTCAACAGACGCCCATCTGATCGTCCGCCGCAGCGGAGAGGATAGTCAAGACCGATCGGTGTGGTACGGACAGATCCTCCCGACAGGGGACTGTCCGGTTCTCGGGATCGGACCAGGCGACCCGTAGGTTTTCGCTGCGGCCGACACCGATGCCACCGACGACGTGGGACATATCCACGATCGGATGCCGATGAGTGTGGCCCAGGAGAACTGGGCGGACTGGCTCGACCCGACGAACACCGACGTCGACTACGCCCGATCCTTGATGGCGCCACCGCAACCGGGCAGCTTGGACACCTATCCGGTGTCCAAGGCCGTCAACAACGTCAGGAACAACGGTGAGGATTTGCTGAAGCCGAGCGCGCCAGAGGGCCTCTCGTGACCACGGCTTGCGCATCCCCGATGCCCGGGGCGCAGGCCGGTTGCTCACGGATCGACATCAGTTTCGCGCGCGTACATGGGCCTGGATGGGCGCCGCGGCGACGGTGGTGAACGGGACCGCCAGGGGAAAGTCGTCCTGCAGGGATCGGATCTCGATCGTTCGGATGATCGTGGCCAGTGCGAGTGTGGCTTCTAGCATCGCGAAGTGGTCGCCGATGCAGGACCGTGGCCCACCGCCGAACGGGATGTATTGCCATCGGTCGCGGCCACCGGAGTTCTCGGCATTGAATCGGTCCGGATCGAAGACCAGGGGGTTCTCCCAGAGCGCGGGGTCGCGGTGCATGGCGTAGATACCGACCAGCACCATGCTGCCGGCCTCGACTCGGTAGCCGGCGACCTCGATGTCCTGCATGGCTGTGCGCCCGGCGACGGCGACTGGCGGGCACAGTCGCATCGCTTCGTGCAGCACCTGCACGGTGTATCCGAGCTGGGGGACGTCGTCGGGGGTCAGTTCCCGATCGCCGATGCCGGCCGCCTCGGCGGCGACCCTGTTCTGCTGCTCGCTGTGGTGTCCCAGCGCCCATAGCGCGTAGGCGAGGGTGGTGGCGGTGGTGTCGTAGCCACCGGCCGCGAAAGCGATCAGGTCGTTGCCGATGTCCTGGTCGGACAGTTCCCGCCCGGTCGCCGGGTCCGTGGCCCCGATCAGCGCATGGACGAGCGGCGCGTCTCGGGTCGGGTCCGCGCGGCACACCTGAAGGATCTCGTCCGAGAGCCGGTGCATGGCCGCATCCGCTGCCCACGCGCGCCGACGCGCAGGCGTGGGGAGCCATCGCGGTGCGCGCACCGGCCGCATCCCACGATCAGCGATATGCGACAGAGCGATACGCAGTGGCTCAGCGAACGCGTCGGCCCGTTTATCGAGGTCAGTTCCGAGGACCGAGCGGCCCAGTGCCCGCATGGTCAGCCGCCGGCACTCGGCGTCCAGATCGACTTCGGCGTTGTCTCCCCACCCGTCGGCGACCATCGCCGCTGCCTGGGACATATGGCCACCGAAGGTGCGCACACGCTGCTTGGTGAACAGCGGTTGCAAGGTCCGCTTACGCGAAAGCCACGGCTCGTTCGGGAGGTCGACGATGTTGTCCCCCATCAAGTGCCGCATCTCCCGGTGAACAGCAGTCCTATCGCACGCAGTATCTTTCCGTCCCAGGACGTCACGAGCCCCCATCGGCGACGTGACCCACACAATCGGCTCGTTCAGCCACTTCGGGCCGAGAGTCACCCTGCTCACGGGCCCACCGGTCTCGCGCAGCAATTCCTGCCCGATGTGGTACTCCCTGACTGCCTTCAATCGTTGCCGGAACGGCAGCGGGTTCCGGGGAGCCAGTGGTAGTGAACCGACGTCGCCCGCGTTGTGAGCGTTCATGATCGTGTGCCCCCCTGCGTTCGGCTGATCAATTCCGGCCTCTTCCGAGGTCGCTCGCGTTGCGACTTGCCGATCCGAATCGACCTTACGACGGAACCAGGTCGACCCACCGGCTGTCGCCCGACTCCCGTCGGTTCGCGGCAGAAGCCCGCCGCTTACGGCGTCATCATTATGTTGACAAACACAAGATAGGTCAGCAATATGATGACGCATGGACGGGATGGAAGAGCGCAGCAACACCGGCGACGTCATGCGTTTCAGCGGATCCGTGACGAACGAACAGGTCGTCGAAGCGCTCCGGGCCCAGCACGAGGCCACGAATCTCGCCAAATGGACACTGGAGCAGATCGTGGCCGTCGCCCGACGCCGCGGGATCAGCTGGGCCGAGATCGGCCAGGCGCTAGGCGGAATCACGAAGCAGGCAGCGCAGCGGAAGTATGCACCAGTGATCGCCGCCGCCCGGAAAGACGAAGAGCGCAAAGTCGCTGAACTGCTGGGACTCTCAGACGAAGAAGCCGAAACCTTGCGCAGCTGGGGATAGCCCGATCGCCTGAACAAGGCAAACATCAGTCAGACCAGGGGGGAGGCTTGGGCGCTGCGCACGCCGGCGGAGCTGGCGGTAGAAATTGATCCGCGCCCGTGTACGGGCGGCACGAAGGGGGAGACGATGAACGGCAAAGAGAACTGCAACGAGCAGGCACCCGGGGAGATCAGTCGCGATCACACTCGACTGGCTTCACTGGTGTCCTCGACGGAAGTCGAGAAGCTCATATCCGGCATTACCGAATATGACTATGCGACCAGCTCCAAGCTCCGCGACCTGAAACGGCTCGACCGGAGCTCGCTCACACCGGAACTGACCCGCAAGCTCGACGATCGCAGAAGGGTTGGTCTCAACAACTACTGGTCGCGGGTGCCGAAGTCCGGGTGGGGAACGACAGTCGCCCTGGCCGTTCTGTCTCTCGTGTCCCTGCTGTGCGCCATCGCGATCGTCGCGGCGCAAGGGGAACCGAGTCCCCTGACGACGACCATTCCATTCCTTCTTCCCGCAGGTCTCGGCATCGCAGCCGCCGCTCGCGGTCGACACGCCGCCCATCACCCCTTGCACGTGCGCTCGGACGAACACCTCGCGATCGAGGAGGCCTACCAGTGCACGGGTTTCCCGGCAGAAGCGCGGAAACAACCCCGCGACGCAGAAAAGATCGCCTACGTCGCAGACCGAATCATTACCGACATCCGCAAAAGTGCAGCGTGGAAGTCGCCACTGCTCGACGAACACCGAATCAGGCTGGACCTTCGCCGGGAACGGTTCGAAATCGCGAGCAGCGCGGGACTACTGGACAAGCAACAACTCTCGGCCGCCATCGACCCGGACGTTCTCGAAGACGAAGGCCCGGACGCCGAGCGCCTCCGCCGAGCAGTCGAACGCAGCACCGGACTGATCGACGAGATGCGGGCCAGCCTCATCAACCGAGTTGCCGCCCTGCTGGCGTACCGCGACGAACTCGCACCGCTGGATCGACTGATCAAGCAGATGGAGACCCTCGACCAGCTCGAAGAGCAGCAGGCGAGCCTCCACCAGGCGTACACGCAGATCACTCGTAACGAGCTCGCTGCGACCGACACTGAAAGGATGGCCGACGAACTCACCGCGCTGAGAGCGAACCTGACCGCCCAGATCGAGTTCGTACGCACGAACGTCATCAACAGCCCAGTCCTCGACGCGGGACTCACGCTGATCGAGGGAGACTAGCTGTAAGACCAAGACGGTCGGCAGACAGTCAGAGCAGGCAACAGCACACCAGGGGGAGCCTTGACCGAGTTTTACACCGTAACCGAACTCGAACAGCTCGGTTACGTTCGGCACCGACTGACCGAGCTGTTCGGAGAGCCCGACACCACAGGCGGCGAGGAACGCTGGCCGAGCGAGACAGTGCACGCCGTTGAACGCGATGTTCTCGCACCGGCGGCGAGGGTGGTCTTCACTGCGTTCGAGCCTGACTTGGATACCCGCGCGGGGATGATCGCAGCCGATCTCCGGTTCGGGTGGCCACAGATGGAGCAGATGCTCGCCCGCGCGACCTTGCGGGAAGACCAGATGCGAAGTGGGCGGACTGTATCCAGCGTGGTCGGTGATGAGGGAGCGGTCGCTCCGTGATCAGCGAGTTCCGCGGTGTTGTCGTCGATGCGCTGCTATTCGGGGCGTCCCTGGCCGACCGGTGGCGCGAGGCTCGATCACAACGGGCGCGGATGGCCGAGATCGCCGCCAATCTAGATCGCTTCCAGTGGTTGGTCCTCGAGGACTTGGCCGAGGCGCGCCGAGCGTTCCAGCACCGAGACCGCCAGCGGGGGAGTGCAGAGGTCACGGCGTTCCTTGCGGCCCACGAGCGCGCCAGGATGGTCGGTATCCCCGACGAGCGGGCGGTGCGCCGCTTGGCTGATCGGATGGCCCGGGCACGTGACAGACAGGCCTGATCCGGGCGTGTGGGGCGAGCTAGGAATCGGCTGGGACGAGATATTTCACCTGGACGCTGAACGGGTAGGTGCCTGGGTTATGGATAGGGTTTGACCGTTGACCATTGACCTCTGAGCTGACTGACTGGGCCTCCCATGCCGAAGGCGCCGTGTGGTGCGATGGTGGAGTCCCGGTTATCGCACCGTTTCGAATTCGTCACCGGATCACCTTTACGGGACAACAGCAGGTCAGGAGACTTCGGTCCCGGGACCGCTTCCGGAACACGCCGGTCAGGGTTCCTCATCCGGAGCCTTCGATGGTCCAGTTGGCAGGAGCGGTGGGTCGCGAAAGCCGGGATCGCCCTGGTCCGCGGCCACGGTCGGATCTGCGCTGCGAAGGAGGTCACCGTTACCGCCGAAGACGGCACTGTCACCGCCCTGACGGCACGGCACGGCATGCCGTTGCCGGTGGCCACCGGATCCGATCCGTTCGTTCCGGAGATCGACGGCTTGACCGCGGCGCAGCCGTGGACCGCCCGCGAGGCGACGACCGTGAAGTACATCCCGTCCGAGACTGGCAATCATCGGCGGCGTCGTCGCCACCGAGATGGCGACCGCATACGCCGGCCTGGGCGGCAACGAAATCACCTGAACGCTGTTGTATCGAAAACTTGCCCGTTCTAGACTGAGGTATGGCCACGGTCGGTCGTGATTCGGCGGCGCCAAGCGGGTCCCAATCCCGCCGGTACCGTTCTCCGCTGCGTCGGATGCAGGCAGCTCAAACCCGAGCGGCCGTACTCGAGGCCGCCGCGCGGTTGTTCGCCGAGCGCGGCTGGGCCGGCACCGGCATCAGGGATATCGCGCAGGCCGCGACGGTGTCCGTCGAAACCGTCTACACGACGTTTGGTTCCAAGGCTCACCTGTTGAAAGCGACGCTCGAGGTCGCCATTGTCGGCGATGACGCCAAGGTGCCGTTGGCCGACCGGCCCGTCTACACGGCAATCGGTGCGGGGCGCACGAGCGGCGACCGCATCGAGATCGCTGCGCGTATGATCGCCTCGATCAACGAGCGCATCTACCGCCTGGCCGCGGCAATCCGCCAGGGTGCGACGGTCGATACCACGCTCGCAGCGGCGTCCGTCGACCTGGAAGGGCAGCGCAGGCGCTCGGCTGCCGACGTCGCAAACATGATCATCGGCCGTCAACCCGACCCCGGTCAGGTCGACGAACTGTGCGTCCAGACCAGCGACCAGGTATATGCCCTGTTCGTACAAGAATGCCGCTGGACTCGCGTCCGATACGAGTCGTGGCTGATCGACCGCATCACAGAAATCCTCAACCGCCCGAGCTGAATCTTCGTGCGCCTTTTATCTGGAGTCCGTCATGACAACCGACACTCTGCCCCACGCCGACACCCGGATCATGCGCATCGTGCACAACGCGCTACGCCGCGATCTTGCTCGCGCGATACAGGTGCTGGGCGCTGCCCCTGCGCCCACATCGGCCCAGCGGGTCGCCCTCGCCGACCACCTCGTGTGGATGATGCATTTCCTTCACCTGCACCACAGCGGCGAGGACGATGCCCTATGGCCTCTCGTCCGTCAGTTGAACCCGGCCGCCGGAGCACTCCTCGACGTGATGGACGCCGACCATGCTCGGATCGGCCCAGAGATCGAGCGGGTCACCGCCGCGGCCATCGAATATCGTGCCGATCCCGCTGCCCGACAGGATTTTCTACAATCCCTCACCGCTCTGGAGCACGCTCTCCTGCCGCATCTGCAGCGTGAAGAGGACAAGATGATGCCGGTCGTCGCCCGGACCCTGACCGGTCGGCAATGGGACGAGGTGGAGCAGCGCGTCTTCATCGCCTCGAAAACCAAGCGGGAGTTGGGAACCGAAGCGCACTGGATTATCGACGGTGTCGATCACGAGGACTACGACGTCGCCGTCGGTAAAGTCGGTCCCCTCACTCGGTTCATCTTGCTCCATACGTTCGCACGACCCTATCGGCGGGCGTGCGCCGCCCGGTGGGGCGCTCATCTCGACGTCAGCCCCCGTCTCCACCGGCCACCACGCACCGAGGGGTCGGTGGAACTGTGGATCGACGCCCCGGCCCGACAGCTCTACGACGCGGTCGCCGACGTCACCCGCATCGACGAACGCAGCCCCGAGTGCCGACGCTGCACATGGTTGCCGGGACGGTCACCGGGAACCGTGGGCGCCCGATTCCGGGGGCACAACCGCGCCCATCACCTGCGCTGGTCGCGGCTGTGCGAGGTGACCGTCGCCGACCCGGGCAGGACGTTCGAATTCCATACGGTCTCCGAGCGTCGCAACCCGCTGTACCACGACTCGACAACCTGGACCTACACCTTCAGAGCGGACGGCGACGGAACGCAGGTGACGCATTCGTATCGGATCGACCGACTGCCGTACCGCCCACTGCTCGCGCTCTATCTACGTCTGCTCCCGCAGCATCGAGACATGCGACCCCAGATGCGACAGAATCTCGAGGCGCTGCGGAAGCAGGCGCATGCCGGCACGACCCTGCCCAGAACGGCGTAGGCACTCCGAACGGTCGAGATCAGGCGGCTTGCCCGAGTCCGCCGAGTACACCACGCTGAGCCCCGAGCACGAGGACTACCGGCGAGCCCAGATCGCGCACCGATGAGTTTCCCGCGCCGCGCTGGTCAAGAGGCCGGACACCCACGGCCGGAAAGGCTATATGCCATCTGGGCATGAACGTGACTCTGGACGGCTACATCGCTGCGGCTGGCGTCGACATCGTCCCAGCGATGTTCGGCAGTCGATCTCGTCCCGGTGATGGTTCCGCTTCCGGGCGGCGATGATCCCCATGGTGCTCGGCGCAGGCTTCGCCCGATGGCTGAACCGGTAACGGCACGCGGTGAAGGACGAGTAGTCACACCTCGATAGCCCGCACGGTGAGCAGGAGTCCGGACTCCACACCTTCGTCGTAGCTGATTCTTAGCTGGTGGCCATTAGGTGCGGTTGCTATGTACACCTGCTCGCTGCGTTCGGGGTTCGGTCTACGCATCTCTTCGTGAAACGGTCCGTCGTTCAGACTTACTGTCCGTCGGTCAATCTCCTCGCTGACACCGGACCGTTCCAGCAAGGCCTCTCGCGTGGTGTGTGATGCAGTACGCACCATGACAGTTCCGGAGGAGTCCGGGAAGCTCGAGTGCCATTCGCAGGAGACGATATCGTCGTCGTCGGAAAGATGTAGTCCCAGCTCGGACGCTAACGGGAGAGCGGAGTCGCAAGGGTCGTCATGAAACACCCGCGAAACGGTGAACATACCCGTGATGAGGAGAGCGACCACTATTACCCCACATCCGAGCCATAACCACCCGTTGCGGACCTGCGGGCCCCAAGTCTTCAACCGATCGCGCATCCACCACATCGTACGGACAGTCAAGATCCGGAAAGGACAATGAATCGGGCCGAGACTTCGTTGAGTGCGGGTCACCGTGGCGACTGACTTGGACGGGGATCGAGAGTCGACAGCAAGCCGATGCTGGATGATCCAAAGACCGGCAAGGTGAAAGAACTGTTGATGATGTAACTACAGCCGGTTGGTCAGTGAGGCCCTTGGATCGATGCGATCCAAGGGCCTCACTTTGTGGTGAGCACCGGTACTTTTCCCGCCGGTCCGCCAACTTCGCTTCATCTGGGAGCGCTCCGCTTGCGCCGTCCCGAAGAACGATCGGCTATCGTCGTCGACCCGATGGTTCAGGCGCATGCGCATAAGCTCTGAAAATGGCACGCAGAGCAGTGTTCGATCCAACTGACAAGGACTTGTTCAACGAGCAACGACAACGTTTCGACTGGACTCTGCTGCAGAACGGCACAGTTTTCCAGTACGACATCGCCTTCCACCTCGAGAGCGTCTGTCAGCGGCTCGCCGGACTCGGATACCTAGTGCACCGGATCGACGGCCACGGCTGGATCTCTCGATCGACGATATGTATGACGCCTTCGCACGTGCGATGTCATATGCCCCTGACTACGGCCGCGGTCCCGATGCCTTCGAAGACACTCTCAGCGATGTTGCGAGCTTCACCTTCGGCAGTGACCCGTCCACTACTGGCACCGTTCTGGCTATCGCAGGGTTCGACACAGTTGTGCGGCTCGACCCTCACATCGCCCGAGTGACACTCGACGGCTTCGCTCGGCAGGCCCGACTCGCCGGCCTGTACGGACATCCCATGTTGTGCTTAGTCGAGTCGGCTGCGACCAATCTCGGACCCGTCGGCTGTCTCCGGGTGCACCAGGGCAGCACCTGGGAGGATCCGCCACCGGTTGCTTGGCCTATCCGCGAGTCAGAAATCGTTGAGTATCAGTTCGAGACCATCGACAGAGACGCCGCAAAGCTGATCGATGTCGTCCGATCCGCCCTGCCCGAACTACTCGGAGACTGGGCACGATGGCAGGTGCTTCCTCCCGCTCCGCTCACGGTCGGCGACACGATTGATCAGAATGCCGAGGGCAGTCGGGAGCGGTGCAACGTCGTTGTGGCGTTCGGTATCCGCGGCGAAGGTGACATCAGTGGAGTCGAAGACGCTCTCTACCGAGACCTGCGCAACGCAGGCGTTCGAGTTGGGGCATCTTGGGCCGCCAGCTACCCCGTCGGTGCTGAACAGGAGCGGGTTCTTACAAAGTTCGGCGAGCTCAGAGAATCTTGACCGATCACCGATCGGGCATTGGGACAACATCGAAGAAGACTGAGTCAGTGCGGACGCTTGAGCTCGCGATAGCGCTCAGGGGGCGGGTTGTCGCCGGCCCAGTATTCGGTCCCGTTGTCCCACCACGGGCGCACAATCACCGAGGGCGCTCGAACGCGTGCCCACATGAGCGCTTCGTCGAGCGAGGTGAATTCCGGAGACATCTCGTACGATTCCTCGCCGCCCCAGGAGCCTTGGTAGAGGCCTTCGTCCTCGGCCAGAACAGGTCGAGCCCACTGCACCGGCCCTGGCTCGCCGGCCGGAATCCGCCGCCAGGTCATGTGCACCACTCCACACCGCCCGATCGCACCGAGTAGATCGTCACCCACGGCGATGAGTCGGCTCGCCTCGTTCTTGTCACGTTCGGCGACCTGTGGATCGTTCAGAACCTCGACCAGTCGCTCCTGGACCTCTCCGACATGACCGTCGGTCAGCGGATCATCCCGAAGGGCCTCGACGATGCGGTGATGCAGGTCTGGACGCCCGACGCTCTGAAGGTCGTTCGCGAGCGCGAGCGCGGGTTTGTCGAACACAGAGCGGCGGCCCATCTACCGATCGTATGTCCGGATCGGGATAACCATCCCGAATCGGGACGGCGAACGGGACACCAGTTGGGTTCGCTCTGGATAGTTATACGCTGTTTCGGGTTGTCTCTCATTCGGTCGTTAGCGGGAGCCGGTCTCATGAGACACCACAACGGATCGCTGACGGCGCGCATCTTGCGTCATCGGGCGATGACTCAGTAAGCAACTGAAAGATTGGTGACGGAGATGTGGCGGCGGGCGACACCGTACTGGTTCTTAGCGGCGGTCCTGTTCGCCGTCACATCTCCGCTGATGCGAAACCTCACGAGCGGAGGAACCTTTTGGGAATGGCAACTGAGATGGTTCAACCTTCCCATACTGATCAGTGCAATCGCGACGGCACTCTTAGCTGAAATCAAACGGAACTGGGTCACCAACGCGCTTGCGAGCGCGATTATGTTCGCCTGCTTCGCGATTGAATCGCGATTTATTCTTATCGCGCTAGTCTATCCATTCGCCTGGACGGCAGCTGGAGCGTTCAGCGCAATCTTCTTCGCGGTGGCTGGAATTAGGTTCGCGCTGACCTCACGGTCTCACCGTCAATATGGACGGAACAATGCCGAGACTGAAATCCCAAAGTGATCCGTGCCTGACCATTCAAAGCTGCCCCTAGCCTCGCGCTTTCACCCTGACCGATCAGGCGGCTGGGTCCGAGGTCGTGGTACATCGTCGATGGCGCAAGCGCGGCGGTCAGGCAGGTCTTCTCCGCGGTGCGCAGCAATCAAGACCGTGCCGGCGTGCGAGACGACGCCGGTTCCGGTGGCCTCGACGGACAGACTGGGGTAGCAGGACGTAGGCCTCCCACCTGAATGGTGCTCCTCGAAACTCGGACTGATTGGTGCAACCTTCCGTTGGGATTCGATCGCCGACATGCTCGATTGCACGGGGACGGCGCTAGAGTAAGGAGTGCACTGCGAGGGGTGGGTGCCGGTCATCGAGAACGATTTACTCCGATGGGACTATCAGCCATAGCGTCCGATCAGGCGATGACCTGTACTCCAAGGCGTCCGAACGTCGAGGCTCCGGCCAGTCCCACAACCGGATTCCTTCACCGGACGGGAGATAACCGGGACCCGCGCAGCTCAGCTCGTTCTGGACATGGGCCGGCTTTCGGGACGTGCCGGTCATCGTTCATCAAACGGTTAGGAGTCTGTGCACACGTCCGTCGTGGTCACAGCCGAGACAAAGAGCTTCCCGTTGATCACCACAATGGAATGAGAGATCGAAACGACCACTTCGTTCTCCCGCTCGAACACGATGTTGGCGAACGTCGACGTGTGGTTTGAAAGCTCACGGTGGAGATCAGTCAAGGTGTCATACGGCCCGAGTTCAAGGGTGTGGACCTCGAAGCTATGGTTCCTACTCATCTCGAAGACGGTACGGCCCTACTCCGCCACCGGATCGTAGACCGGTCAGCGATCGTCATCCGGCTCCGATGGGCGGTCCGCTGACAGCGAGCGCTGCGACACTATGACCATGACGTCTGATCTTGCGGTCAACCTCCTGGACACGTTCCCCGGCCGCATCTTGATCGATTGGTGGGGAGAGTGGCGCGCATTGCACCCGGAGTTCTCCTCCGCTGGGCAGTACGCCGACTCGATCGACACCGAGGATTACTCGGGCCGCGTGGCGATGGTCCTTCACATGTATCTGTACGGCGGCGACGTCAAGGACGTCATCGACCTCGACACCTCCGACCCCGACATCGTGGAGATGAGCGAGGCCGTCGCGGCCGCACTGTGCTCACCCGGTCGCGAAACTCTGCTCTCCCCACAAAGTCATCACGGCAACCTCACCGAGTTCCGCACACTAAGCGTCGCTAACCGCTACCGACCCAGCGCTTTACCGGACGGCGCCTTCTGGACGGCAACGAAGTTCGCCTGCGGAAACGATGCCTGGCTGCTCCATGGCGAACACGACGCAGAGCGCAGTCCCCTGCGCTACGACGTTCATTTCGACCCGGCGACGGCGCGGATCGCGCGGGTCGATTCGGCGCCCGCATGGGAGGCTCTGCTGAAGGCGCATCCCCGCAAGCACGAAGGGACCGTGTTTCCCGATTGGCCGTCGATCGCCCAGGAGTGGGACGCGGTCCACGTATCGCTTAGTGGACTGCTGTGCGCCGAGCCGCTGATATCGCAAGTGCCCTACACCGAAGAAGATCCCAGCGGCTATACCCACTGTCAGTCCGGCGGCCCCTACGTCGGCATCGCCGAATGGGCTGTGCCGAGCACAGCCTGGCTTCGTCCGTCAGCCCATATGAGGGTCGAGCCAACTGCCCTTGCAGGAGGGCAAGCGATCGATGACCGGTGAGCGATCCACGACCGGGGATGATTGCCATAGCAAGGAAGCCGGACAGCGTCGTTGCCCGTTAGCCTTAGACCTGTAAATGATCCCCGGTACCAAGGGAGCCCTGTGCGCAAGCGCCTTTTTTTCGCGGCCGCCGGAGTGGTGGTTGCCGGTGTGGCGGTAGGGGTGCTCATCAACGGTGCAGCCTCCGACCTCATTCCTGTTCCCGACGCACCTGATGGCGGCGCTGAAGATACTCGACCGATGCCAAGCCGAGGAGTGGTCCGTAGCTGGGATATCGAGGGTATGCAGGGCGTTATCGACGGCGACGATATCCCAGGCGGATGCCACATCATGTTCGGCGCGGTCGCGGTAGACGGATTCCCCGCATTGTCCAAAGGACAACAGGTGGAGTTCGAATGGTATCGCGACGAACAGTCCGAGTCGGGCCTTCCATATGAATGCAGTCGGGCCTGGCCGGCCGGGGAACAGCCGTATGACGAGCCGAAGGCTTTCAGGTCGAGAGCGTGGACGGTTCACGCGGACGGCACGGTCGAAGAGATCACCGAGGCGGAACTGGCGGAGCCGGTGCCAGCTCTGCCCCGGGTTACCGGCCAGGCGATAGGCACCGTGCAGATGTGGAATAGCGAGGAGGGGTGGGGAGTTATCGACTCCGCTCAGACACCGGGCGGTTGCTGGGCCTTTTACAGCGAGATCGTCGGAGAAGGGTTCCGAACCTTGGTTGTGGGTGCCACCGTCACACTCGACTGGGAACAGGTAACCGATCAGGACGGTTATCGGTACCGGGCCACGCGTGTGGAGCAACACGGTAGCTAGCACACCCAGCGGTGGTGGCGGGCCTCTCCAGCGGCATCCCGAGCGCGGAACGCCCATCGGCACCGGATGAGGATCCGCTACCGGGAAACACCGGTAACGGTTCCGCGATCGAGAAAACCGGGGGCTGCACGGCAGTACGTTTGAGAGATGAAGGCCCTACTCGCCCCACTGTTGCTGCTTGCTCTCGTCGTCCCAGGCTGCGCCGACGATAGCGCCCCCGGATCGACGGGCGGTGACACCCACGGCACCGAGATCGAGGTCGGCGGCCGCGACGCGCTGGAGTGGGGTGACGGCGAGTACGGAGTGGTGCTGGCCCACGGTGTGGTCTTCGACACCGCCAGCTGGGAGGCGCAGGCGACGGCGATCGCCGACCAGGGTGCCACCGTCATCGCCGTCGAGGACATCGCACCGGAGTCGATCGCGGCCGCCGTCGCCAAGCTCCAGGACGACGGGCATCCCGACGTCGCGCTGGTGGGCGGAAGCGCGGGCGCCGACGCGATCCTGCAGCTGGCCTCGCAGCAGCCCGACCTGCCTGACCAGCTGGTGCTGCTCTCGCCCAACAGGGTCGTCGACGGCCTCGGCGGGGAGCCCAAGTTGTTCATCGCCAGCGAGGACGAGCCTGTTGCCGGCGTGTCGCAGCAGCCGCCGACCGCTCACCGGGTGATGACAACGAGGTGATCCTGCTGCCGGGCTCCGACCACGGCCAGAACATCTTCGACGGCGAGCACGGCGATGAGGCACTCGACGCCATCCTGCAGCGGCTGGCGAACTGAGGACCTTCCGGCTGGGCAACGGTCACGGATCACGCAGTCGACTCCGGTCGGCGACCCAGCAAGAACTCGCTCAGACTCTCGTTGAACAATGGGTCCTCGTCGCCTCCACGCGCAATGAGGCCGTCCGCCGGTGGAACGTCTGTGGCGACCCATCCCGTTGGCGAATCGCTGACCGGTCACCGATCGGTAGCCGGACACCGGTCGCTCCGGCAACGGTGGCGCATGCACTCGCTACCTTGGTTACCGATTGACCGATGATTCTCCGGTCGATCAACGTCGAGGAGGTTTCTGATCGACTCGCGGTGGTCGTCTCGGCGTGTGTCTACGCCGAGGGTGATAGTTCAGTCTTCGCCTGGGCCGACTACCCGCAGTCCCTCGGGTGGCACCTCCTGGACGATGAACGTGTCGTCGACGTCGGTCACTATGGCCACATAGAACACCGGCCGGCCGTCGATGTGCACGTGGCATCCGATGTTGAAACCCACCAGGCGGGGGATCCGCCGGAGAACTGGTTCGCCGCCCTCAATGTCGCTATCGGGGTGCAGCCGTGCAGCCTCGGCCAGAACGGCTCGCTGCACGACGTTTCGGTCGATCAGGGTGTCGTCATCGGTCAGCATCGAAAAAGATACCGGTTCGGTGCAGACGAACGGCACTTCGAGCTTCATCGGTTGCGGCACTCCGTCCTGGGGTGCGGGGGGAACGTAGGGTGCGAACGTGATGCGGTACGCCGCGATCGGTCGATGGGAGCCAGGGTGGAGGACGAACGTCCAGTAGCCGTTGTGCGTCGGCACGGTACCGCGCAGCGCCGCCCCTCCACTCGAGGTCGCGTCCAGGAACTCGTCGTAACCGAGAAGCTCGGCGTGTGCTCCGTGATCGGCGTCGCGGGATTGAGCGTGAACCTCCGCCAGGTCGACCTCGAACAGAGACACCGGATAGCGATACTTTCGCCCGGCCATCTGGGTGTGGAACTGCCGGAGAGCGTCGGTATCCAGATCGTCTGCGATCCAGTGAGCGATCTCGCGTGTGGTCACCTCCTCGATGGGATGCACGGGTTCAGGGAAACCACGAAACACCCCGTCCTCGTCGACACTGTCCGCGAAGGATTCGAAGTCCATGTTCGCGATCGACAGATTGTTCTCCACACCCCACATCTGCGAGGGAATGACGCGGAAGGTTCTTCCGCGAGGCCGTTCCGGCTCGTCGGGCCCGGTGTAGACGGCGAGGATGGGCATCTCGGAATTCGTCACTGTCTCGGCGTCGACGAGAAACGCGTAGTAGGGCGGAGGTTCACCGATTGCCTCGACGAGCCCGTCGACGGTCAACCCGTCGTATTCCGGATTGTCGATGCAGGTGAGGTAGGCGGCGAATTCGGTGTCGCCCCCCTGCGGTACCGGAGCCATGGCCGCAGCGGCAATGTCTCGCCAGGCGGCGTCGTCGGTGAAGTCGGTACGGATGAGCAGTGACTCGCCCTCGAGATGGTCGGTAAGGATTCGTCCTGTTCCGAGGGTGGCTTGCACCTCCGCTTCGCGGCGATGGTGCTCCTCGGCGGCTAGTTCGGCTGTGATCTCAGCGGGATCGCGAGCAGGTGGGTCGACCGGAACGATCGAGTCCACGATCCGAGCACAGTCGGCCCGGTCGATCTCCTGATAGCTGCGGATCTCGTACGTCCAGTCACCGATGGACCGGCGGTAGCGTTCCGGTGTCGAATCGTTCGGCCACTCGACTGTCCGTTCACCGATCGCTGTCACCCATCGGCGCAGCGTGAACTGTGGCGTATACCCGCTGATCGACACACTCAGTTCGCCGGTGCGGGCATCGCCGGATTGAGCCTGTACGTTGGTCGTCATCGGCAGCCACGTCGGAAGCGCCTGAGGAATCCCGGCCAGAACGCGCTGATGTTCCTCGTGCTCACGATGGAATTTCGCCATATCGTCCTCGGCCGAGCGTGACGGCCCTGCCCAGGTAAACAACGTGGGCTCGAATACCTCGTCAAGGCTGGGGTTTTCCAGCTCCATCCAGTCCTCGCCGTGCTGCCACCGCAGCGCGATACCAAGTTCCGCGTCGAACACGTAGGTGACCGTGTCGTTCGAATGCTGGTCGAGGGCACTCACCTCCCAACCGTCGCGGCCACGAACGCGGACTGCTCTGGGTGCACTCGGTCCGACGAATCGTTGGTCGTCGAACCCCCGAGTTGCCCCGGCAGGAAACAGGTCGTAGGCGCGTAGAAGAAGGGACGGCGGGCCGGTACCGATGGTTGCGTAGATGGTGTTGGGGGACTTGACGGAGTGCACCATCGTGCCGCCCTCGTCGCGTGACCATCTGTCGGTGGCGTTCTCGATGAACGTGGGCTCCCCGGACTCGTTCTCGTAACGCCAGGCTTCCTCAGGTGCGTGCCACACGAGTGTCCAGGATCCGTCCGGCCGGTGGACAGTTCCGCGAACGGTGCGTCCCATCGTGCCGAAATTCGAGCCTCGGACCTGTTCCCACGTCGGCGTCATGATCAGAACGTACCCGACGGTATCCTTCGTCCCTGTTCGACCATGCTTCGGAAAATGATGAAGCCCTGGATTATCCGGCCACCGACCGGGTCGGCCGAGCAATGGTTTTGCAGGCTGATCGGTGTGGCCGATGCACGTGGGAGTTCCGATTGGCGTTCCGCTTCCGGCACCTGACGCCGCACAGGTAAGGTGCCGGAACGTGCAGCGCCTTCGGTTACATGTCCCGAACCTTCTTGTTGCGTTGGCTGGATTTGGCTTCTTTCTGGGAATTCTTGCGACGATGGCTTGGCATTTCGTGGAGCCGCAAATGGGCTTTCACCCCGAAATCGGAGAGACTTTTGCTGAGGCAGGGTTCGGCCCTGGACCGAGGATGCATCCAGGAGTGGATTGGTTACCAACGCTCGTGGCCTTTCCCCATAGGGACAAGCGCGCTTGCCGTTGGGCTTTGGTGGTTCCTCGCTCGGCTGGGGTGGAGACTCACTCAAGGTTCGTTCGGATCATCCGCGCTCATACTCACGTTTGCGCTCTTTGCAGCAATGGTGGGACTAGTGACAGGGCTTCTGCTCGCTTACTTTCCTCCAGCGCTTGGCGAACCGTACTTCGTCACGGACATGAGCATTGGCGCGAATGGAGGTGACCCGCTTCGGGTCGGGCTGGGGGGACCCACCTGGCTCACACTTCCCGCGTTGGGGCTGTTCTTCGGCATCGCGGCTGCCTTTGCGCTGTGTGCCTTCGGTTGGACCCTCCAGCGCATCGTCGAACCCCACCGATAGGCGATCCTTCAGAGTGCTTGGCTTCCTTGATGTGTGGGGCTCGGTTGACAGGGCCCCGCCAGCTGGGCGAACGTTGACGTAGGTCGGGGTGTCCGCGAGCGCTTGCCGTGTGATCGACGAGAGGATCTCCGATGTCCCCTTCCCCGATGTGGTACTGGCTCGGTGACCATTACTGGTACACGGTGTACCCACTGGTCACGATCTTCGGCCCGATCTTCGGCTGATTGCGATGATCGGATTCGGTGACGACGTTTCTTCTGGTGGCCGTGCCTGTCGCCGATAGAGCGCTTTCGGACGCATCGATACCACTTACCGATCCCCCTCCCGGCGCTCGATGAGCGACTGGCGGCAATGTCGGGAGTTGCGGCGATGTCGAGCAGTATGCGCGTTCCGCCGGTCAGATGCGGTCGGCCCCGATCCGTTGTCGGGTGGCAGGATCAGTGGTATCGAGATCGGGAACTCGATGTGAGTGCCCGGATTGAGGTCGTAGGGAGTATCGGCATGGCGCAGGGCATTGTGAAGTGGTTCAACGGTGAGAAGGGCTTCGGTTTCATCGCACCCGACGACGGAACTCCGGACGTCTTCGTGCACTATTCGGAAATCTCGGGCAGCGGCTTCAAGTCCCTCGATGAGAACCAGCGTGTGGAGTTCGAGGTGGGCCAGGGGCAGAAGGGCCCACAGGCCACGAACGTGCGGGCTGTCTAACTAGTCGGCGGGACCGCATCCGGTGGGTGCGGTCCTCCTTCCGTACGGCCTGCGTTCGGAAATACGGAAACACATGGGGTCACTCGTCGTGCCCATCAGGCGAAGCGTCGGCCTCATGGGCAAAGCGAACAGCCCGGTAGTAGTCGGCGATCGACGCCTGTTTCCCGGCCGGTGCCGATCGAGAGCGTTCCCGAGCTCGGCCGTGCGGTTCAATTGAAATCTGCCGCTCCCAATCCGCATCTGATCGTGCCCGCGGAACGCGCATTGCGGTCTCCTCTGAATTGCGCCCCCGGAGGAGTTGCTCTCCACACAGATCACGCGCTAGCGACTCGTCTGTCGCGCCCCGACGCGTAACGAACCCTCATTCCTTTGTAAAGTCGGGCCATCGGAGTCACTACCCGAGGGGCGATAGCTTCCCACTCCGGGAATGCCTCAGCGTGCGGCGCCGACTCCAGACCCTCGACCCCGACTCGTAGCACCGGAAGCGGATCCTCGTACCGATCTGTCATGAGTGGTGTACTTCCACCCACAGAGGATGACTCCCACTGGTGTCGCACACCCAGGTCCGAGAATCGTCGCGGTCGAGGTTGACGGTGTCGGTGAGCCAATAGGTCTCGTCGGGCGCCCATCCCGCGATGACACTCGCGGTATCGGCGTCGACAGCGATCGCGGTCCCCGCCGCGGCGAGGTATCCCGCCACCGTGAGGTGCACGCCCTCGTACTGTTCGGAGAACCTCGGCCAGTCGGGGATGACCCATCGTCCCGATCGTCCGGTGGTGCGGTACCAATCGTGTCGTTTCTGCGCGGTGACCTCGACGGGGAACTGCCTGCAGAGTTCTGCCCACGCCTGCGCACCGTCGACCTCGTACACGCGGGCGCCGTCGGGGATGTTCACTTGTCGCGTGATGGCGCGCTCCCATCCCATGCTGTCCTCGACGAACCACAAGCCGGCCGGGGTCCCGTCGAACTGCAGGCGGGACGAACACCGTGTAGGTGGAGTCGACCACCACCAGCCGGACCAGTTCGCCGACGGATCCGCCGGACGATCACGTTCTGCTCGCACTTCCTGCGCGGCAGTCCGATCACGGTAGTCACGTAGCAGCTCCGCGGTGGTTGAGTCAACGGAATCAGTACCGTCCTCGCTCCAGCTCACCGACCACTGATCGGTCGCAGCGGGCGTCGTCCACCACAGCGCATGCGTGGATCGTGCGATGTGCTCGGCGACCCGTAAAAGCTCACCCCGCACAGGCTTGGCGTCGACGAGGATGTCTTCACCGTCCGGGTCCTGCCAGTAGCGTGCCGCGTCGACCGCGTCGGCGAGGGCCGAACGGAGCGCAACCGCCGTCACCTCGGGAAACGTCCCCTGGGACAGGCGGTGCGCCACATGGTCTGCAGTGATGACGGTGCGCCGGGCCTCTTCGGCGCCGGGCCCGAACAGCACGCGTGCGCCTTCGCGACCGGACTCGAGGTGATACGACGCAAGGGATACCGCGTAATCGAACGAGTCGTTGCGGAACTCGGGTTGCAGAATGCGTTCGGCGTCCCTCGCGTAGGCGAGCAGCATCCGACGCCCACGTGGGCCGGCCAACAGTGCTTCTGCTGCAGTCATGTGCTGCCCACCATAGAGCCCCGGAGCCGGACGGAGTCCGGCGATCATCGCAGTCCGCAAGCGGATCCATGACCGGACACCGCCGGAGCGGGTCACGGCAGAGGGTGCTGGCCGCTCTCGATTCGTTGCTTCCGCACCCTGAACTCGTCCTCCGAAATCTCTGCCAACCCCGGCACCGTGGGGCCGATCGCGGGCGAACGCTGCCTGACGCGCCTGATTCACCAAGAAGGCCCGCCCCATTCGGGGCGGGCCTTCTTGCACCGGTCGAGCCGACGGGGCTTGGTAGCTGTCGGACAGAGCCCATGTGGAAGGCAGGTGTGAGGGTCAGCGACTTACGCAGTCGCAGTAGGCGACAACTGTTCCATCCCCTGGAGGGTGATGTCGTCGACGACCTGCGACCCGTGATCGGCCACGTAATGGTAGGTGAGCTCGGCGCGGAGCCTACCGCTCACCCGGACGTAGTGATCGTTCCAGTCGTGGTCGATTACGTGCCAGGGCACACCGCTGCTAGCGCCGTAATAGTCCGGCTTGTAGACACACGCCTCCCAGTCGACATCTACTTCGACCCGCACCTCGCCGATAGTGGTGCCGCCGTCGAACTCTTCGTGCTCATCGACGATAAGGGTCGCCAAGTCGGGGGTGACGTCCACGACGTCGATCGGTGCCTCGGTGATCTCGGGGATGCTCACCTCGAATGCGAGTCCGTTCCCTTCAGCGACGGCGAGCTCGTGTTCCATCAACTGCATGTCGCCGTTGACCGCGTCACTGAGCAACTCGGTAACACTCCGGAACTCCGCAGCGAGATCGGCATACGGGTTCGTTGAGGCGGCATGCTCAGCAGTGACGATCGCCAAGGCCTCGCGGTAGGCGGCACCGGGGTGCTCGATCATGTACTTGCGGGCAGCACGCTTAGGCGCAGAATTCTTCGTCATGTCGGTTCTCCAACCACTGGTCAGCGCGTACAGCAGCCCGCATCCACTACACGCGCGATAAGTGTGTTGGATGAATGTTCGCAGATCCTGTGGACCTTGCCCTCGGACGTCGTGTGCGATGCGGGCGCACGTGACTCGGGTGAAGCTGTGCGAGACGGCTCAAGATCAACTTAATCATTCGCCGCCGGACGCGGTCAACTCGTTCGAGTGGCCGTCTCGCGTGAGATCTGGCCACGGGTCTCGAGATGTAGTGTCTCGCTGCCAGTGGCATTTTGAGACGCCGCGAACTGACGCCGCGAACTGCGGACTTGTTGCTTGCTCACCGCATGGCCACAGCAATCTGTCTCAAGACCCGGGCATTTCCTCAGCCATTCCGAAGCGAGACGGGCCGTGCCGATGACCCGGGCCGCGACGAGCGATCAGGACGCCCTGACACCCACACCACGAGTGGTTGGCGATCCCGTAAGCGGATCGACGACCGGAACGACCTAGGACGCCAACTCTTGCGCGCCGCCGTCAGTGTGCGCTGCTCGTAAATTGGCGAGAAGTAGCATGGTTCCTACTATGAGGCCGGCGGCGGCACCCACGCCGGTGAACATCATCCAGGTCGGGCCCATGTCGTAGTGAATGATGTTCGAGTCGGGATATGGATTTTGAGGGTCACGCGGCTCTGACTGGACGACTGAGTAGATCCGCGGCTGGGCGACTCGACCAGCGATCGAAACCGCAAGGCCGAAGAGTCCGCAGAATGCTGATAGGGCGGCGACGATCGGCCACCGTTCCCCCGGCTCTCCCTGCGCGGCGTGGACAAGCCTCCAGCCCGTTCGAACCAGCAACGCCGCGGTCATCAACGCTGCTGCGGTTCCGACAATGAGGAACCAGACAGTTGCCGGGAACCAGTGAGGTCCATCGATGTATGCATAGCCATCGATGATGTACATGTAGCCGATCTTGCCGTCATCCATGGGCCGCGGTGGTGGGGGTGGAATGCCCACGTCAACGGGGCTACCCAGGGGAGTTGCGTAACGCCACGCCAGAAGTCCGAGCACACTGAGCAGCGCGCCGAGCCCGGTGAAAACCAGGATCACAGACGTCGCTGACCGCTCTCTGGGAATCGTCAGTCTCACTTGAAAATGATGGCACTGGCGCAATCCGCCTGGTCGACGAGAGCATCTATCCCGATCGGGGATCGAGCCTTTCGGCGGCGACCCGGAGCAGTTGCGAGTGGCGCTGGAGGACATTCGCTCTACTGCAACAGGACACTGGCCATGCAACAGGACACTGGCCATGCAACACGCCGCGTTGCATGCGCGGGATCGGTTGACCGTCTCCGTGCAGCTGCGGTCGACGGATCGCGCGGTCGGATCGAAGGTTTCGGGGACAGGCACAGCCGACGATTCGTTCAGTGGTAGTAGGGTGGCTCGATGTCCGGGTCGTCGGCGACGACGTCGACATCCGTGAGGGCCAGCGTAGCGGCGATCACTTCGGCGGATCCGCCTATCGTGGCGAAGTGTGGATCGACGTCAAACGTCACGCACCAGGCTCGGTCAGCTGGCCAGACGAACGCCGGGGGCGGCGCCGTGTCGCCTAGTAGTGCCTCGACCTGGGTGTTCCAGTCCGCGAAGTCTGCTAGCGAGCCATGAAAATGGAAGTACCCACGGTTCGGGATCGACACCCTCGGGGAAGAGTACTCGGTATGGAAGCTCGGCCAGCCTTCCCAGACCAGGAAATAGCAGTCCTCAGGCGTATCGGTGTACGGCGCTAACGCTGCCAGCACGATTCCAATCTGATCGTTGTCCTCCGGAACGTCGACGTGTACATCGGTCTCTGGCTGTCCTGGGTAAGACGGGTCAGGAATGGTCCGCAGGCGCGCGTACCTGTCGAAGCAGACCGGGCCCCGCACGGCAAGCCGCCACCAGTCCTCGGGCCGTTGTTCGATCCACCGCGCCGCCGCGATATCGGCGCACCGTGTAATGCTCACGCAGGACAGTATCGCTTTCTAAGGACACCGGTGCGACAAGGCCTGTCCGCGCCCAATCGCCCGCGAAGAAGGGACCGTCGGGCAGCTGAACCGGTCGGATAGTGGTCTCGATTGCCTGCGCTACCCCGTCAACGGTCGTCCTGTGGATCGTTCGGCTATCGGTCTCAGTCATCGAGGCCGTTGGGCCCCACGACCTCATCGGACCACTCGAACAACGAATCCGGAAGCCACTCGAAAACCTGAACTGCCCGGAGTTCTCCGGACAGTCGCCCATTGACCGATCCAATACGAAGAACCAGTCCGGTCTTGTCATCTATGACGAACTCCAAACGATCACCCGGGGTGTTTCGTGCCCCTAGAGTCAGCTGGTCGGCGACGAACGACCACCCACTGCGTCCGTCAACCTTTGCAGCGGTTGCGGAGGCCGAGTGGGCAAGAACGCCGGACCTCGACAGAAGTGAGTTGGGGCCGACGAACCACAGCGGATTGACGGGTTGCAGCACCGTGAATTGCCTCGCTGTGGCCTCCTGCCTTTGCATCGTGCCCTTTTCAGCGCGAACGCAAGGTCGCCGGTGCGGATGTACACAGGTTGCTCCGACACTTCAACGCGCCAACGATCCTGCGGACCATGCCAAACGGCGAAAGTGCCAGTCTGTTCGACGTCCTCGCGAACCCGGAACACGTAATCGATCGAGCATGACACGAAGAGGTCGTGGCTCGCCTCATGCCGGTTCACCGAATCGGCCCATGTTGGGACACCGTCGCTCACGTTCAGCCACGTTACTTTCGACGGCCCGCGACGCGAGACCTATTCCGGTCAGCGATCCCTCATCAGTTGTCGATCATTCTTCCTGGTGACCGGTACATCCTGCCTATCCTGGCAATGCTCCACTTTCGTCGAACCGTAGGAGAAACCTTGGCAATTGGTCGGTATCAGTCAGTAGTCCAAACCGACTACCACCAGTTCACGATCGAAGCCGGACCACCGCGAGAGCTGATCCACGGACACGATCCTCTTTTCCCGCTCGCACTGTTCGCCGGCGACATCCTCCGAGTGAACGTCGGAATCCGATCCGGCCCGGTCAACGTCACTGTCGAGTTGCACGACTAACCTCCTGAATACGACGACAGTGAGTGGGAAGACTCCGTCGAAGGTGACCTCGTCCACAACACTGACCAAGGCCTCAACGTCGTGTCATTCTGGGACATCGAACCACGAGCTGAAGGTGAGAACGCGCCCAGCCTCCGAGGCCTGACGCCACCGGGGCGAAGACAGTACCGTATTCGGATCTTCGCTCGCGGAAAGAACGTCCACTTCGACAGTTACCTCGAAGGCGATTCCGTCGAGGACTATCTCATCCAGATGTGGCCTACAACAGAGGCTGAACCTCCAAGACAGATCAAGCACACATCGGGTCGATGAGCGACAGGCGAGGTATCGCCGACCCACCAGCGGGACAGTCCGGTCGACCGCGCACCGGCGGACTGAAGGGTCCGCAAACGGATCCGCTCAAGGGCCGGTCTGTGGCTCTGTTTGGGCGCCCGCGCGGATGCAGAGGACCGAGATGTTCGTCAACGGTAGCGTGCACACCATGGACCGTCGCCGCCTGCTCACCGCAGTGGTCGCACTGACGGCACTGATAAGCGGATGCAGTCTGATCCGCGGACCAGCCCCTGATCGCGATCCTGCTGAGATCGTGGCCGCTGCGGTCTGTCGAATGCCGCAAGGCAGTGAATTGTTGGGCGTGACTCCACCGGCCGAATTGATGCGGGCGCCGTCGCCCCGCCCGGGAACGGTGCCGTCGGATTTCGAGCCGGTCGCGGCCATCACCTGCGACGAATGGCTCGCGAATTCGGTCGCCGCTGATCTCACAGGGAGTTTTGCCGAACACCGATGGGAGGGCGACTTCGCTGCGGCAATCGACAAGCTCAATGCCCCCTCTGAGGGCCAACGTCTGGATCAGAACAGTTGCGGAACGGCGAGTTTGGCGCCGATACCGGACTTGTGGCTCATAGACGCGCGCGGACGGGCACTACGCCCATCCTACCCTGTCGACGACTGTGGCTTCCTCAAGATCGGTGGACTCCGCGAGATCGAAAAACTAGACCAGGTCGATCGGATCGAACACTACGTCCGCCACACGCCGGACTCGCTGCAACAGCTGATGGGATGCAGCACGCGTCGGGTGACGCCTGAAATCGGCATTCAGCCCCTCTTCGCCGACCAGTACTGGGTCCGCAGTGCAGTCTGTCGCTATACCACCGACCCGGACGGAACTATCACCTTCACGGGAGCCGAAGAACTCCAGGACAGCCTGGGGCAGACATTCTTCTCGCTCCCGCTTGCGAACAATTGTTCGTCGGTCGCGAGCCTCACGGCTGGCACGACAGTGACACTAGCGGGGCCAGAGTATGTCGAACCGTTGGCGGTACTCATTGAAATCGATGGATGCCGCCGTGTACTCATTGACGAGCACATCGCCCTGCAAGCGTCAGACGACGTCATCGCGCAGGTCTCTTAGCTGGCAATTGTTCGTCGAGTCAAACGCTCCTTATGGGTGACCCGTAGGCGGATCCCTCCGCGGTTCAGTCGGAGTCGCCGAATCGGACCCAGGTCACCCCGTCGACCAGGGTGGCAGAGGGGAACTGCGGTTGGTCGAACGGTGTGTAGCCGACCGCATATGCCGCGATGCGTGCTCGAGGGTCGTCGAACTCTCGCAGGCGTTGTGCGCGGAGACCGCCGAGGTCGATGTCGAACGCAATCTTCTTGTCTCCGTCGACCAGATGCCAGGTGTAGCGGACGATGACCCGGTCGCGGCCGTGCAGGCTCACCTCCTCGAAGGTGAACCATCGGCGATCACCCATCCGGCCGAGCCGGTCGGCGAGGGTGGCGGCGAGGTGGGAAACGAACTCGAGTGCCCACACCTCGGGGGCGGGCGCCTTCGGGTGTGGTACCAGGTCAGCGTCGATCATGTCGCCGTGCCGGCGAAGGTAGGTGAGCAGCTCACGATTCTCGGGGACGAGTTTCTCCGCGTAGGCGCGGCGACCTCCACAGACGAGGAGCCACTTGAAGTCGCTGGGCGCGAGCCGGGGGGTGGGGGGATCGACGAACACGGCGAAGAACGCGGGACGGACCCGCAACTGCGCCATGTCGTTGAGGACTCGATATGCGTAGTCCGCCAGGTCACCCAGCACCACCCGCACCCAGGCGATCTGCTCTCTGACCGGCAGATCCACTGCCCGAGACTTGATGTCGGGTTCCTCCGCGCTGCTGCCGGTGGAACGTGCGCTGATTGCCACCCGGATCATGCGGGTGGCGGCGGTTCTGTCGAACGTGCCCAGGAACTGGGGATCCTGCCATCCCAGGGACACCGTGACGCGCACGTCGGCCATCTCGACGCTCGGGGCGGTGAACGCCGGACCGACCTCATGCACCGGTGTGCGGTCGGGATTGGTCACGGCGGACAGGTAGTTGCGCATTGGTCCGAGCTCGACGTCACTTCGGCCGTGTATTACCCCGGCCAGCTGAGCGGGTGTTCGGTCCACGCCCTCACGCATGGTCCCTGCCCTCGAGTTCCGCGGTGCGGCTCATCAGCCACGCGATCGTTTGCATTTCCTTGTGCTCGGGCATCGCGTATCGCTCCCAAAAACTCCATCCGGAGACGAAGAGAGCGAGTTTACACCCGAACCTCACAACCCCTGTTCGGACGGAGACTGCCGCCGCCCCATCCGCGAAAGCCATAGCCACGTACGGGTTGCTACCTTGCGGCAATGACTCCGCTCCAGTCCAGTTCCAATAGCGAGCCGCGGCCGGACGGATAGCGCCGGGGCACAAGGCGACGGCAGTCGTTGCTTGTTCCGGAAGCGGATCCTTGACTGGTATCTGGGGCCACCGTCGAACCCGGGGTGCGTAGAGCGGGAGTCGAGTAAGGGTGGGGCGTGTATTCCGCTTCGCTAGCATCGTGCATCGTGACCGACAGCGCCCTGGACGAACGAGAACTCACCAACCGATCGGTTCCGCCCCGGCTGTCGTACCGAGAAGGTGTGCGTGGGCGCCTGCGGCTCATGTCGGTGGTTTCCTCCGTCCTCGCGATCCTGGCCGCGTTGTCGGTGCCCTTTCTGCCGGTGGAGCAGGAAGCGGCGAGCCTTTCCTGGCCGCAGGCGGATTCGGTGACGAGTATCGATGCACCGTTGGTGTCGTATGCGCCGCTGAAGCTGGAGGTGGTGATTCCCGCCGCGGCCGTACAACAGTTGTCGGGAACGGGCGGTGTCGTGGTGTCGACATCGCCGCCGGGCGCGGAGAATGCCGAGCGCTTCGGCTTCATCGCCCGAGTGTCCCCCGCCACCGAGGCCAGGCCCGCGCAACTCGACATCGTCCAGCGGAACCAGACGTTGCTATCGCTTCCCGTCGACGACCTCGCCGGAAGATCGATTTCGGTTGCCTCGACCGCGGAGCGCACCATCGCCCAGGTAGCCGGTGGGGAGGGCGTCACCCGTGAGGGCGATGTCCGCCCCCAGATGGTGGGCGTGTTCAGCGACCTGGAGGGGGCGGCCCCGCCGGGTCTGGCAGTGCACGCGGAGCTCGATACCCGGTTCTCGACCTCACCGTCGGCGGTGAAGCTGGCCGCGATGGTCGTTGCTGTCCTCGCGGCACTGATCGCGTTGATCGGCCTGCACCGGATCGACACCATGGATGGCCGCCGCGCCCGCCGCTTCCTGCCTGCCCGCTGGTGGCAGTTGAGTTTGATCGATGGTGCCGTGATCGGCACCCTGGTGGTGTGGCACTTCATCGGTGCCACCACCTCCGATGACGGATACCAGTTCACGATGGCCCGGGCGTCGGTGGAATCGGGCTACATGGCCAATTACTTCCGTTGGTTCGGGGTGCCGGAGGCCCCGTTCGGGACACCGTATTACGACCTGTTCGCTCTGCTGGCCCAGGTGTCGACGGCCAGCCCCTGGGTTCGGTTGCCGGCGTTGCTTGCCGGGGTCATCGGCTGGTTGGTGATCAGCCGGGAGGTAGCTCCCCGTCTCGGGGTCGCGGTCCGCCGCAACCGCCTCGCCCTGTGGACTGGGGCGTTGGTGTTTCTCGCGTTCTGGTTGCCCTACAACAACGGGCTCCGCCCGGAACCGGTTGTTGCCGTCGGGGTGTTACTGACCTGGTGTTCGGTCGAACGCGCGATCGCGACGCGCCGATTGCTTCCTGCCGCGGTCGCGATCCTGGTCGGCGCTCTGACGGTGACCGCCGGCCCGTCGGGCATCATCTGTTTCGGCGCCCTGATCGCCGGTGCCCGCCCGGTGCTGCAGATCGTCGTCGCCCGCGCGAAAGCGGTCGGCTACCTCGCCCTGCTCGGGCCGTTGGCAGCGGCGGGGCTGGTCATCTTGGTCGCCGCGTTCGCGGACCAGACCCTTGCCGCGGTCCAGGAGATGCAGCGTGTCCACGCGGTCGGGCCGTCGATGCCGTGGTTCCAGGAGTACATGCGTTACCAATGGTTGTTCCTGATCGGAGCCGACGGCTCGGTGGCCCGCCGGTTCCCGGTCCTGGTGATGGCGTTCTCGATCGTGGTCACCATGGTGGTGATGCTGCGTCGTGGTGGCCGGATCCCGGCCACCGCGGTTGGGCCCTCCCGGCGGATCATCGGGATCACCCTCGCCGCGATGGTGCTGATGATGTTCACCCCCACCAAATGGACGCACCACTTCGGGGTGTTCGCGGGTTTGGCGGGTTCGCTCGCCGTGCTGACGGCCATTGCGGTCAGTCCGGTGGTGGTGCGGTCCCGACGTAACCGGGCGCTCCTCGCGGCGGCCGTCCTGTTCCTCCTCGCGTTGACCTTCACCGGCAGCAACAGCTGGTGGTACGTATCGAGTTACGGCGTCCCCTGGTGGGACAAGCCGGTGATGGTCGCCGGGTTCGGCGGCGGGACGATTCTGCTCGCGGCCACCCTGCTGCTCGGCCTCGTCGCCGCATGGCGTTTCTTCCGGGAACCCTACGAACACCGCGCCCACACCCCGAGCAGGTGGTGGTCGATTCCGCCGCTCACCGTCGCGGCCGCCGGGATGGTGGTGTTCTGCCTGCTGTCGATGGTCAAAGGTGCAGCCGCGCAGTACCCCGCGTTCTCCCTCGCCCGGTCGAACATAGGCGCCCTTGCCGGACACTCCTGTGGGCTGGCCGACGACATTCTCGTCGAGACCGACCCGAATGCCTCGATGCTGCAGCCGGTCACCGTCCCCGCTGCGGAGGCACTGGGCCGGCAGAGTCAGGGTTTCACACCGAACGGCGTCGCGGGCGACCTTCAAGCCGACGAAGAGGCATCCTCCGAAGGCATGGCGAACTCCCTCGACAACGACGACGCCCCCTCCAGCAACACCGCGGGAACCGGCGGCGGGCAAGGCGCTGTCGGCAGCAACGGCAGCACCGTGGCACTGCCGTTCGGTCTCGATCCCGCTACCACCGCGGTACTGGGCACCTTCGGCAGCAGTGGACCGGCATCGCTCATCTCCGACTGGTTCGCGCTCCCCGCGGACGGCGACCTCATCACCATCGCCGCCGCCGGCCGCATTCAGTCGGTCGACTCCGATGGCATCGTCACCCCAGGAGGCAGAGTCGAACTCGAATACGGCACACACCAGCCCGGCGGCACAGTGGAGGTGTTGGGAACAGCTTTGCCGCTCGACATCGGCCCGGCGCCATCGTGGCGGAATCTCCGGGTGCCGTTCGACCAGCTTCCTCCCGAGGCGAACGCCGTCCGCATCGTCGCCCACACCGATCCTGGTGAGCCCGAACAGTGGCTCGCCGTCACGCCACCGCGCGTTCCCCGGACCCAGACCCTCAACGAGCTCCTCGGCTCACACACCCCGACCATGATCGACTGGGAAGTCGCGTTGCAGTTCCCCTGCCAGCAACCCTTCAACCATCACCTCGGCGTCGCCGAGATCCCCGAGTACCGAATTCTGCCCGACCGCCCCGGAGCGATCATGACCAGCCTGTGGCAGGACCACTTCGGCGGCGGGCCGCTCGGCTGGATCGACCTGACCACCACCAGCCGCACCATCCCCACCTACCTCGCCGGTGACTGGGACCGCGACTGGGGAGGGCTCGAGCAGTACACACACCGCGACCCCAATGCCGAACCAGCCCAACTCAACACCACACGCACGCACCGTTCAGGGACATGGAATCCGGCACCGATCAACACCACCTGGTAACGAAGAGTCGAATGATCCGGCGGCCTCAGCCCGCTTCTGCCGAGGCGACGGGCCAGATCGGGATCAAGTACGTCGCGCCTCGGTGCTCCTCGATGTCATCCAGAAGCCCGATCGCCCACTGGGACTGAACAACCTGCTTCGGATCCGATTGACCCGCTACGACCGTCATGCCCGACACAAAACCTTCCGTTTGGTCTCTTTCTGTGGAAAGGTGGCTCTGCATGGGGGAGTTCGAAGTGAATGCGGCCGCCCTGTTTCATGCGGATACGGAGCAAGGCATCACTCCGATGGTCGCCCTCAGCTACAACGTCACGCCGGCCATGCGCACGCCGTTGTTGCGCACGTTGACGGAACGCGGATGGCGTGACCCCAGTGCTGTATTCAAAGGTGACCGTCACGCGTTGACGACGGGGATCCTGCCGATGCGCTCGACGGACGGGCGCACGTTCCGGATCGAGGACGGCCACGATCTGCTCTTTGAGGGAGTTGTGGTGCCACCGCCGGGGTGGACCAAGTACGTTCACGATCTCGGCGCCGTAGGCGTGCTCGCCGGCGCGGACCTCATGTCTGCTCCCGACTGGGAACGGCGGCTGCCTGAACTCGCCCGGGCGAACGCAGTCCTAGGCTCCGTGGCGACGGTCACCCTTACCGCAGCGGGCAGCGATGACATGCACCTCTTTGCGCGTCGTGTGCTTTCCGGGTTGAGGCCTGTTCTAGCCGCCGACACGCTCGATGACGTGAGGTTCGCCGTCGAGGACGACCGACCGCATGATGCCGTCTTGGCTGCCATTCGAGGGGCGGTCACGCACCAGGTGCTAGTTCCTCGGGACGTTTTCGACATGGTGCAGGCCCGCGTCTTCGATAAGTCCGCTTTCGGACGGAAGGACGCATGGGTACTCAAGCGGCTCCTGAGAAAAGTCAAAGTCACCCATCTTTAGGACTGTGCAGCGGTCACGGCCCGACCCGCCTCCGATTGCCGATCGTCATCCGGTGCCGATGGGCGTTCCTAACCGGGACCTCACAACCGTCGAGTCCCAGCCTGCGACTTCGGCTCAGCGCAGGACTGCCTGTACGACGTCCGGGCGGTTCAGGGAAGCAACACACCAGGCGAAGTGCCCGTCCCTGCCGCCGGCGTCGTACACGTTCGCGGTGATCAGCGAGTACGCCGCGCGGTAGACCAGAAGTGCCTCACGCTGGTAGCCCAGGCGCTCCTCGATTTGCGTGTAGAGGCCGAGTTCGGTGTCCAGGGCGGATTCGCTGTACATGTCGAAGATCGAGGCGGCCACGGCCGCGTCGAAGACCGGGTCGCCTTCCGTGGTGAAGAAGCCCCAGTCGAGGACTGCGCTCGCGGCTCCGTTGTCGTTCACCAGGATGTTGTCCGGGATCAGGTCGCCGTGGATGAGGGAGCGTTGTCCACTGTCGATCTCGCGCAGCCGCCCGCGCAGCGCGTCGATCTTCTTGTCGAGTTCCTCGACGGCAGGGTCGAGAACCTGCCGGAATCGGGCGAGGCGACGCTCGGCCAAGGCCCCGAGAGCCTCCGGGAAGTCCTCGGCCGCGTCGTAGAGCGAGATGTCCTCGTCCATCACTGACAGAAGTCGCCCCTCGGGCAGCGGCCCGCTTCCCGCCAGCTCGGCCAGCACGTCGACACACGTGGACCGGGCCTCGTCGAGGCTGGTCCGACCGGCCTCGAGGTGGTTGGTGATGTTCGTGCCGGCCAGCCGCTGCTCGATCGTGACGCAGAGTCCCTCGACGACGTGAACCTCGTGGATTCGCGGGATCGAAAACTGGAAGGACTTGCCGGCCAACGTGTTGTAGAAGACCCGATCCCGCTGCAGGGACGCCTCCGACTCGCCGAACCAAATCTTCGCGACTCGGTCGTGATCGATCTCGTACACGACTCCCTCCATCCCCTGACCCAGCAGTCGAGGGTCCGCGCCGCCGGTCCAGCGGTACAGGATCCGAGTCGCTTCGTCGTGGGAGGGGCGGTTCATTGGGCTATCTTCTCCAGGGTTGCGTGCTGTCTGCCGACTTCACCCTCAGGAGCGCATACCCGCATCCCTTGGTGTGCCCACCTCAGGCAGCCGGAGAAGATCGAGCATCAAAAATCCGGGACGCTGCATCAGCTGCGCGTAATCCTCCGGCCACGCCTGACGCATACTCTCCGCGGGACGAGGCTCGATAACCTGGCGGATCACGAAGCCGGCATCCGTGGCGGCCGCGCATAATTCGCTGAGCGGTTCACGCCAATACTGAACCTCCTGCTCGCCCCCACCGACGCGCCAGATGTCTGTTTCGAGCACCACATCGAAATACGAACCGCCCTTACGGAGCCAATCGGTCGTGGCGTGCTGCGTCGAGATCACACATCGACCACCCGGCCGCAGCATTCGAAAGAACTCACGGAATGTGGCGCGACGATCAGCAGCGTAGTGAATCGCCAAGGCACACAGGACGCGGTCGAAGGATCCGTCGTGATACGGCAACGGCTGGTCGAGGCTTGCCTGCCGGATCTCTACACCCTCACCCACGCGTTGCCGGGCGAGTCGGATCATTTCCTCGCTGCCATCGAATCCCCGCACCCGAGCGCCGCCCTCGATCAACTCCTGGAGGTAGAAACCTGGGCCGCACGCCGCATCCAAAACGTCTTGGTCCGCGACCGTCCCTAGCGCGGCGAGCATCGCGGGCCGGTCATAGTGCGCGTTGGCCGCCCCACCAGCTGCATGATCTGCGAAATCCTGTCCCATCGCGTCGTACGCCGCCCAAGAATCCATGCTGAGGAACGATACTTCGTCCGAAAAATTGCTTAGTCACGGGAAGCTTCATCGGGGTGGATATCGTCGCCGAAGGGCCCAGCGCCGCCGGTAAAACCACGTGGTGCCGGGCCACCGGTGGACCGTTCGTCGCCGAATACAGCCCGACAGGCCAGGAACCGGATGGGTCCGATCCGGTCGAGCAGGCAACCTATTGGGCGCAGGCCAACGCCCAGCGGTGGACACAGGCGCTGGAATCGGAGAACGCCACGGGTATCGCGGTGTGCGACAGCGACCCGCTGAAACTGCATTACAGCTGGTGCCTGGCCGCAGTGGGCGCGGCACCGGTCACCCGATTCGAGCACGAACTCGCCGCGGTCCGGCGCATGTTCGCACGGCAGCGGCTCGGTTTCGCCGATGTGGTGCTGTTGTCGATCCCCGATCCGCAGCAGCTAGTGCGGCAACGAGCAGCGGACCCCACTCGACGACGCCGTCATTTCGACCTACACGCCGCTCTCGCCGAACCGCTGGCCGAATGGTACGGCGCCCTGGATCGACTCGACCCGGGCCGCGTCCTCCACGGTTTCCCGACTGAGGTCGACATCGCGAAGCTGACGCCACCACGCCCGGACCGCCACGACACAGAACTGCTGGATAGGTTGATCGACGAGCTGCCCGCACTTTGATGCACTCACACATCGACGGACACCGATTCGAGCCGCTCAGGGGTGCTCGGCTGAGCCCTGATCGGCGGGAACGACCGGTGGACGATCGTGGCACCGAGACGAAGACTGCCGGTGAGGAACTCGGCGACTCGGTCGATCTCGGTGGGCGTGCAGTTCACCAGTGTTTTGACCTCAACGTCGCGTTTCATGACGTCAACGGTGAGCGCGACCGCGGTGATACCGGTGGTCGAGTCGGTACCACGGAACAGGTCGACGCCTTCGCCGTCGACTGCTGTGGTGCCAATCAGATAGCCATAGTCCAGCGGGTAAATCACGGAGGGATACCTCGGGTGGGCAGTTCCTTTCGGTCGATTTATCCGCGTCTCGGCCGAGGAGACGAGACTGTCGAGGGCATCGAAGAACGACATCTGCATCAACACAGTCTGTGCCATCTACGAGGCTCCGATCTGTCCGGTTAAGCATCGGCGAACGGGTACAGGCGCGAGCCTCGGTCTGGTGAACTACCGAAGAGACTGCACGTCGCCGTTCTGCCGGTAGCTCTAGTTTGATTCCGGCGTTGGCGATCTATGGCGCCCTCCTGGGAGTGCTCGCGTCGTTGGCGTGGAGGTGGATCGGGCCGCCGACCTTCGGGCCGCCGGGCCCGATACGTGCGATCGCCAGATTCTCGGACGAACCACCGTCCCCATCCTGGGTGCCGACGTGGCCATGGATGGCCGCCGCACTGATTGTGTTAGGGGCAATAGTTCTCGCTGCTGTCGGCTACGGACTAGCCGGTTCTCGATGGTCCTGGTGCGCGATGGACTTGGCCCCCGACGCCCGCTGATTGCGCTCTTGATGGCGCTCGGATTCGGCGCAGGTGTTATCGCAGCGCTCACCATAGTGGCTGTTCCGTACGGCACTGCGATCGAGCATTTCGGCGACCGACTGCCGTCACTGACACGGATAACGATGTCCGACACCGATCTGCTGTGGTGGTTGATCGCACCAGCCGGCGCTCTGTTTGGCGCAGCCGTCGGGGTGGTCATGACCACGTACGACTGGCGCGACTATGGCGTGCGATGCCGGAATGGTGACCGTTCGACGGGTGTCGATGAGGGATCCTTGATCGGGTGGCTATTGACCGAACGTGAAGCGCAGGTTCGCGTTGATGAGTTCGTTGATTCGTTGCGCATGCGGACGATTGTTTCCCCATCCGGCACCAGTTCGTCGACGATCAACGTCCAGGACAAAGTGGTGCTGCCGTGTGGTGGGCCAATGATGCCGAAGCGGATCCGTGCATCCGGTCGCCACAGCCAGATCGATGTCCATACGACGAGGTTCGGATCGGCAGCTTCTGGGATCGAGGGACGTTGTTCGTCGTTGTGCAGGATCAGCCACGGACGAGTCGGGTCGCGGTCGGGCTTAGTGAGGGCTTCGTAGACGATGCGAGGCGGCGGCGGTTGGGTCCGGCTCCGGCTGGCGATTTCGGGCACACCGAACCATATCGCTGCCTCTCATTTTCCGATTGCCGATCCCTCAGCCGTTGTCGATCATTCCTGGTGACCGGTACATCCTGCCTATCCTGGCAATGCTCCACTTTCGTCGAACCGTAGGAGAAACCTTGGCAATTGGTCGGTATCAGTCAGTAGTCCAAACCGACTACCACCAGTTCACGATCGAAGCCGGACCACCGCGAGAGCTGATCCACGGACACGATCCTCTTTTCCCGCTCGCACTGTTCGCCGGCGACATCCTCCGAGTGAACGTCGGAATCCGATCCGGCCCGGTCAACGTCACTGTCGAGTTGCACGACTAACCTCCTGAATACGACGACAGTGAGTGGGAAGACTCCGTCGAAGGTGACCTCGTCCACAACACTGACCAAGGCCTCAACGTCGTGTCATTCTGGGACATCGAACCACGAGCTGAAGGTGAGAACGCGCCCAGCCTCCGAGGCCTGACGCCACCGGGGCGAAGACAGTACCGTATTCGGATCTTCGCTCGCGGAAAGAACGTCCACTTCGACAGTTACCTCGAAGGCGATCCCGTCGAGGACTATCTCATCCAGATGTGGCCTACAACAGAGGCTGAACCTCCGAGACAGATCAAGCACACATCGGGTCGATGAGCGACAGTCGAGGTATCGCCGACCCACCAGCGGGACAGTCCGGTCGACCGCGCACCGGCGCACGAAAGGCTCCACAAGCGGATGACGACCGGCGCACGGGACACCGCTAGCTCCGACGGAAAAACTACCGGCAGTGACGGCCCAATGCCTTGACGATCACCCGTCCACTCGATGCAGGTCGTCACCTTCCAGACTTGAACTGGTGCACCGTGCTTGCGGCCACCTCTGACGTCGGCCACATCTCGACGAGATACTTCTCGTCGTCACCGATCTCGTCGACGCGACCGTCCAGTGCCATAGGAGTTGTTGGATAGCAACCAGATCCACGCTTCCCACGACAGGGAGTTCGGTACTGAGGGCAATATCGAACCGTGAGTGCGTGTATGAGTGTTCGTAGTCCGTCGGCGTCGAGGTAGTCGACCAGGGCCTGGCGAGCGTGGTCAGGTCGACCTCCAGGCGGCGGAAGGTGCGCGTGACCTTCGCGGCGGTGACGGGAGATCCTGTCGGCAGCCGATTTTCGGATTCAGGTGTGGGATCCGGATCGGGGTTCTTGTGTTTCCGCTGTTGTTCGGCGGCCCAGGTTTGGACCTGGGCCTCGGGCGGCACCTGTGCGAGAGAGCGGGCGGTGCGGACGGCGAGTTCGCCGTAGCGGAGTGCGGTTTGCAGCTCGGGGGGCGAGTTTGAGCAGGGATCGGCAGTACGAGATCCACGCTTTGGACTTGTTGAGCATGAGTGCCGCCTTGATGACGGCGTTGCCGAAGGACAGGGAGACCTCGAGGTCGGCGAGGACGGCGGCGAGGAACAACGCCCGCGGCCCGCCATAGAGGAAGGCGGCCACCAGGGCGGCGACCGCAACTAGCACCGACACCCCGAAAATGCGCACGACCACGACTACCACCCCCTTCACCCCGCAAGGGTGCCGCCTGAGCGCCACAACCGCCCGACCGCGACACACGGACAACACCTTAACTTTCGGTTGCTGCCGGGTCCGCTGGAACGTCATCGCCAGTGTGCGCCGCAGCGGGGCCCGCTCAGGTGACCTCGTGAGCCGGTGGGTGGGCTCGCTGTAAATCGCCGCCAGGTCGATGTCAACCCGGTATCCGACTGCGTTTCGGGGTGGTGGACCGGAACTTAAGTCCTACGGATTCCTGGTCCGCGCTGGGAGATCCAGGCGTCGCCGAGCACGATGTGTCGTCGGGGCTGCCCCGCGGATCCGCTAGCCGTTGCGGAGAGTTTCGGGCTTGGCCCGCCTTCCGACACGTAATTCGACTCGAGTGGAGAGCGATCCATCTACGGGCCGCCGGCAAGCCAGAGTTGGCGACGTGCGATGGCTTGCATCTCTGCTCGATGGCATCCGGTCGCAACGGGGCCGGTGGATTGCTGTGTAGATCTGCCTGCCGCTGTTGGAAGAACTCGATGGGGTTCATTCCGAAGTCAAACTTGATCTGCTCTTCCGTTTACGACCTCAACTGAAAACTGAGTACAGCTGCCAGAACACACGCCCGCGCAACCCGCATCGCAGGCGCCACCTTGACCGCCCTCGCCGCCGGATGCGGCAATGACGACGATCGACGGAGAGGTCGAGAGCCCCCACATCCCGATCCTTCGAACACCGAGGTGGGAACCCGGTGGGGCGCGGCGTGCACTCGGGGCTTGACTTAGAAACGCGATACCGTTGAATCCATGCGGCGGATTCTGATGTTCGGTGCAGTGACGGGTGCGGCTCTTTACATGACCGCGTTCATCCACCACGCACCATCCGAACTATGCCGCGGCCGCATTGTTCCGACCGGCATCCTTGCCAGCTCTGATTTCGTCACCTATTTCTCCAACGCGACACGGGCATGGTTGCCGATCGTCGCAGCGAGGTGTCAGGTTACGTTCGCGACCGGTGGTCGGACTTCTGCAGTGATTGTGGATTGGTCGGCGACTGCGACCGCAGTTCTCGGTCTCGCTGTGTTGACGGCCTCTGCATGGCTGTTGTGGCGCACCCGACCCATACCTCGCGTAACGACCGATGCCGGTCGTCCGGGCCTGGATGACCAATGACGATGGCCAAAGGTGCAGCCGCGCAGTACCAGACTTTGGGGGTTTCAGTTTCAGAAGTGGGCTGGACGCTTCAGGACTCGACTGCACATCTGGTCCAACTACTCGCTGGGGCCCGATCAAGGGTTGATGACGCCATAAGCGAGGGGATTCGGTGTATGCAACGGGTCAGGCCTACCGACGAGCGGGTGATCGGTAAGTGGCTCGCCGAGAATGGCCAGGCCGCCGCGGTGCAGGGTCAGTCCGGTAACCGATGCAACCAGCACAACTGTCTTGTCGTGCACTAGAAGCATGATCGTTGATGCAGCGACGTGATCGGCACGGAACTTCCAGATCCCACGGCCGCGCTCCCACAGTTCTTGCGGCGTGAGATCCGGGGCGTAACCGACATGTGTTCGGCCGAGCGGGTCGTCGAGGTCGGCGGGTGAGGATTCGCCGAGCGTCACCCGTACGGCCGAGATCCGCGTTGGGAGCTGCTTCGGGCGGAATCGTTGCAGCTCGGACAACGCCGCGCTCTTCCGGTTCCGGGGGATGTGGGTGAAGTTCGGGTAGTGCCTGTCTGCGAGGTTGGCCGGAGGCAGCTCACCGGTCGCGGTGAAGCGTTGCTGCTCGCAGAATTGCACGCGCCGCTCGAGATCGTCCTGTAGGGGTGCGTCGAGGATGTCGAAGCCGAGCTTCTTCAGCGCCCATCCCATCTCGCTGGCATGCGAGCCGGGAAGAAACCGGTCGCGAAAGTGTCCGGCATCTTCCGGCACAGCCGAGTGCATCTCTTCTCGGCAACTCCGCGGCAGCGCGTCGAGGACGCGCAGCATGCACGCCCCGAGCAGACTCGATGTCGGATAACTCAATATGGGTCGATGTTCGACGGTCTCAATAGCGACGTACAGGCTGACCATCCGCACGAAGTAGGCCTCCACCAGCGGGAAGATCTCGTCCCACCACTCGACTGTGTCGGCCGCCTTGCTGCAGAACAGGGTGTAGTGGGGGCTGTCATCGAGGATGCGGACCGCGGCGGCGGCCGAGTCTTCATGCGCGTCGAGGATCAGGCGCATGTGCTCTGTGATCTCGCACTTGTCGCACGGGTGGGTGAGCACTCGAAAGGTGGATTCGCTGGGCCGGAGGCTGCGGTGGCCGCAACTGTAAACCACGCAGCCAGGCGCTACGCAGTACAGGCATGCGGTGAGATCCCCGTTCTACCACCTGGCGGGCGATCGCCGTTGCAACGGTGAATCTCGCCACTCATGACCCACGGGGCATCGCCACCACAGCATCTCGTGGGAAGAGTTCGTGATCGCATCAAGATCGACCCCGGTATTGCGGGTCGGATGTAGTTGGCGAAACAGCTCTGGATGCTCTTCTTTGAAACGCACACGCCCCCTCAAGGTTCAACAGCGGTATCAATACTCTCTGTTCTACTACTCATTGCTGTCGCGTTCTTCGCATGGTTGCGGGTCCTTCCTCACGTCCACGAGGTCGCCGAAACCGCGACGACGAAGGCTGCGGACGAGGCTGGCCGATGGCGTGTGACTGCGGAGCCACTCGGCGATACCGATGGATTGCGATACGTGATCAGCACTGCCCAGTTTCAGTCGGTTGAGTAGTCCCCCCGTGGTGTTCGGTTCCGGCATTGGCGATCCGATCGGCAGAAAGGCACTCTCGTCGTAGAACCGTTCATTGATCTCCATGCGGATCGTCCGTTCGAGTCGGGGCTTCCTGCGGCCATCGACAACAGGATATGGACCGGGCTGAGCAGCGGCTGGCACTCAGAAAGCCTCATCGAGGATTCCATCCAGCTCCGCCAACAGTTGGACAGCGCAGTCTTCGACGTTAATTAGGAGGTCGATGACGTCGCTCAAGCCCTGATGGACGCTGCGGCGGGCCGTAATCCCCGGTTCGTAATAGTGCGGATCGTGGACAATATCCCATCGACCAAAGCACATGTCAGGCACCGATTCCGGCTGCGACCGTGGTGAAAAAGTTTGTGCAGGAGCTTTGCCGGACAGGCGGGCGTGGGTTATTGCCGCGACGACAGGTGCGGTCGACGGCGTTAGAGCGAGCGGAGAATAACCCCAGTGGTTAATCGAGGTCAGCAGCGGTCTGCCATCGGCGCGATCCGCGGACTCGAAGCCGGTGAGGTCGCGATCGGCTTCGAAGTGCCCAGGGGCTGGGCGGGTGCTGTGGTTCTGAGCAGAAATCCCAGGATCTCGGTCCACTGTCGTTTGACCGCCACGATGGGTATCTCGGATGATTTGGAGAGGTCGATTCGGTCACCGGCAATGCTCAGCAGTAGGGATGCACTGCGATCGCCTGTTGCAGTGGCATCCCGGTTGCGAAGCCAGGGGCAGAGGATGACGGCATCGCGCCGGCCGAATAATCCTGCCGGCGACCCGGTGACAGGAATCTGCGCGAGTCGCTCGGCGACGATAGCTGACACTCGTTGCACACGAGAAGCTCTCGTTTGAGGGAACGACTGATCGCTTCATCAGTGCCAGGTGCGAGGTGTCCCTGCCCACGGTGGACGGTGTTGATCACGCTGACCCGACGTCGTCGGGTGGCCGGCGCAGTCGGGTGATCGTGCAGGAAGCGGGCCAGCTGATGCGGTGTGGCCGGTAGCAGCAGCCTTGGGTCGCTCGGGGAAGGGTAGTTCCTGGTCGATCGCAATGCCGGGACGGTAGCTGCACCCTCCGAAAGGGGACGCGGAAAACGTAGCCCGCGACGAACCCGAGGACTCCGGTGCGCTCAGATTCGCCCGATCAACAGGGTGAAACCACCGAGCCATGTTCTAGGTCCCGTCCCCAGCCAAAGCCCTGCCTCATCTTGCCTCTGACAACGCTCTAGCGTTCGTTGGACCAAGCTCGTCGATCGACACGTAGAGAGGCCCGTACCAAGCAGGTGCGGGCCTCTGTGGGTGGTGCGACTAGATCCCGAGTACGAAGATCTTGTTGGTGACGGCAGAATTCGAGATCGTGATCGAGGGCGGTGTCGACGACGTTCCCGGAGTGAACTTCACCGACTGGATCCCGACCTTGTAGCTGTTGCCACTCCCGTTGACGGGGCCGCCCCGGAGCGTGCTGTAGAAAAGTCCGCGGGGGTCGTCCGACTTCACGTAGCTGACGCGAGGGGCGATCCCTGCAGGATTGGAGCTGCGTGCGACGAGGGAGTCGGGGCTGTTGATGCTTGCGGGCGACACGGTCGGGATCACGGTACTCGAACCGCCCTTCGGGAGAAGGAGCTCGATGGCCTTCTCAACGACCTCCATGATGACGTAATCCTTGGCGGCGTTCTTGATCTCCTTCAACCACTTGACGTTCTGGAGGGACTTGATGATCGCCCCTCCGGGGCCCTGCGCGGCGACGGGGGCTGTGTGAGCGACGGGAGCCGCCCCGGCGATGGGAGCGCCGACGGCAGTCCCGAGAACGGTGAGGGTCGCGACAACGGCTGCGATGGTGGCGGTACGGGTGCGCGTGGACATGATGTACCTCTCGATAGGGCAGGTACCCCGGCTTGGTGACCTACTCAAAACAACGTAAGCGCGAAACCGCCGCCGTTCCAGCCCAATAAGCTATCCATTAATGGCATACTGCGCAGATGGCGAACATAGCCGATCCGGCATGGCAGCGATTCAGAGATTTCATCTCAGGGGACATGAGGGCATCGACACCGCGTGAGCTCGCCGAACTCTTCAACGACGAACAGGTGACAGCCAAGACGATCATCGACTGGCGACGCGGTCATGGCAGACCCAAACTTGCCGATCTGCCCCGCCTGAGCAACAAGTGGACGTCCTCGGCGGCACATCACGGCGACGTCGACGAGCTCTTCTTCGCCCGAATGCTGGGAGCCGTACCCGACGCCGACGAGGCGCTCGCGCACGAGGTGTGGCTCCACCGAAGGGTCTTCGAGCTTCGCAGCGAGCTACGCGACCTCGAGACGTCGGTACGGAACTCGGATACCACCGAAGCAACCGGGGCGATCGTCGCCGCAACCACCGCCACTCAGAACTGGGCAGTCGCGGTCCAGCCAGCCATCGAGGGCCCTGATGGTCTGGAGTTCCATGTGGCCGACTATCTCGATTTCCGACGGGTCTATGCCAACCACAGCGATGCCTCCCTCAAGACCGAGCGCGCAGAACTCGAACGTGAACTGCACCCGGTGTTGGACAGGTACGGCGCGGTGTATGCCCCCACCGCTCCTACGCAATGGCGCAGCGCCGCGGACTCGCGCGACGAGCGGAAAAATGATGCCGAACCTCAAACTCACCGGCTGCGGTACTCGGTACGCCACACGATCGCCGAGCGCAGCCCTGATCGTCAGTGGCCCTACAAGCATGTCCCTGCAGTTGCGGTGGTGTCGTTGACCGACGGGCCGTGGCCTGCCGATGTCGCCGCACTCATCGCCCGAATGCTCGGCTACGGCTTCTTCACCACTCGCAAGATCGCCCAGGGATACCGGGTCAACGACGAGATCCCGACCAGTGACGAGCTGAACGACTACCGTTCGCGACTCCACGCCGAGCACCTACGGAAGCCCTGGCCACGCTACGTATGGGCGCACAGGGGCACCGACGTCGCTCCTGGAAGATTTCTACCGACGCTGCCTGCGGATCCAGCGCACACCACTCCTCAGAGCGGCCCTCTGCACGTTGTATGGCTCCGCGAGAAGCCAAAACTCGTCAACGACTTGGTGAAAGGGAGGGGGCTGAACGGGACGCAAGAAGCTGCGATCAGGCATGGCCGCATCGAAGTCGAGCAGCAAGTGAGGGCGCTATCCGAGGTCTCCGAACACGTGCAGGTTCACACCATCGACTGTGAATCGGTCGGTCCAGGGCACGACGACCGCAAGGGTCCACGATGGGACCGCTCCTTCCGGCTCGCGAGAGAGGCGGCCGAGCTCATCCTCGGCGCCGGATTCGAGGACGTCATCGAGCCTCACATCAGCGAACTGAGCACCAAACGACACCGAGACCCCATCGACGCGTGCATGGTCGAATGGCTGGGCAGGGACACCCTGCACCGCCAGTCGAATACCGCGTCGTGAGCCGCGCCGCTAGGCCATCGGTGAACACGACGGCGTCCACCCTCGGTGGAGAGCTGGCACGAGCGATGAAGAGCCACGGCACCCAACACACACCCCTCCGGGCGATAATCTGGCGTTCGCTCGTCATGGATAGCACCACTGGACCGGCACCTGTAAACAGGTTTGTCACCCGGTTAGAAGGAATGGCCTTTACGCCAGCCGCTCCAATTCCGAAGTTCCTCCAGTGTATTGGGTATGTACCGTCATGATTAGCGCACGATTTGTCCGGTATGACAGGGGTCCGCGGCGGCGCGGGGTGCTTGACTTCCTGCGACAATGAAGCGGGTGGCGTTCCGTCGCCCGGGCAGTAGTGTCTGCCTGGCTGTAACCGGAGCGGAAGGAGTTCGCAGGTGGCGCGGAAAATGGTCGTGGAGCTGGTCGACGACCTCGACGGCACTCTCATCGAGGCCGGCGAGGGCGAGCACATCACGTTCTCGGTGAACGGTGTCGACTACGAGATCGACCTCAAGACGAAGAACGCCCGAGAATTCCTCAAGACGATGGACTTCTACATCGAACATGCCACCAAGGTCGGGAGCCAGAAGCGCCGTCCGACCGCAAAGGCCGGCTCGGCGCGGTCCCGGTCGCGGGCCCGGGAGGTGCGGGAGTGGGCGGCCGCGAGTGGCTACGAAGTATCTGCACGCGGCCGGATCCCCGCCGACGTCCAGGAAGCGTTCGACGCAGCGCACTGACCCCCTTGCAACACTAGGCGGCCGCGCCGGCTCCGTGCTGAACCGTGCGCGGCCTGAACACGACCGATACTCCGGAATGCCGGGCACGCCTGATCGACGCAGTACCCCCGATGGTCTCGCTCGACACGTCGTGTCGACGTGAAGACTCGGGCAGTCGCGGATCGGCCGGAGCGAAAACATGAGGGATCATGTTCCAACTCAGGCGCTTCAAGGGCCTCTGACGGGGAAGCCGCGACACCAGGTGTCAGCGGCTTCTCTGCTCGGGCCACGCTACGCCCTGTAAGTCTGACCCGGTCAGGGTGACGGTGCCCGGCAGTGGGCAAGAGGTCGCTCGAAGCGACGATTCTGATGTGGTACCGGGGCATTGGATCGAACCGCGTGCTCAACGGTCCCGCGGCCGCTGATATTCCAGCCTTCGCCGGTCAGGCGGCGATGTCGAGCAATGCTAGGCGCTGATTTGCACCCAGGCTCGCGATCCAGCGGGTGCCAGGGATCGACAGCTCCCCGAGGATCTGCGTCGTCCGCATCTGACGAAAAGCACTCCGCCGCGGTGCGACGGCGGCCACGCATAACCTCGGTGGCATCCACGCCCCTGATTCATCACGAAGACTAGGACACAGCGCTCCGCCAATCTGCCTGATGAGATCTGGGACCGGCTACTCACCAAACGCCGCGCCGTGGCCTGCCAGCCACTTTCGGATCCACGAGTTTAAGGATGACTGCAAAGACCCGCGGTGATTGCCGTCGTAAGTCCGGTCGATCACCATCTCACCGTTCGTGAGAGCGCCGCCGATACTCCGCATAGTCACTCGCCCGCGAGCACGATCAGTCAGATCCTCCACGGCCCTACGATCCGGGGTCAAGCCCTCGTGCCACACTCTCGCCAAGACTGCACCACAGCGCGGCGCTGAATCGTGTCAAACGGCGCGAACAGCTCTGGCCAGCCTTCCTCGACATTGAATTCCTCGGAGACGTCGTGGCTGCGATGCGCGTCACTAGGAGTCGAAACTCCCCTCCAGCTGTACGACCCCCATCTACCAGCCAAACGGTGAGATTCGGTCGCCGCGGAGGGAAGGAAGCGGCGGGAGAATCACCCCAACAAACCGCTCTGCAACTGAAACAGGCCGCCGCACATCCGATCCGAGGAATCTCCGCGGATCAGGACCGGCAAAATCACCGGTCTGGTCAGTGTGTGCAGCGACCTGTTGCTCGTCGCAGCAATAACCATAAACCGCCCTACCGACAACAATCCGCGGTGAGATGAAATCGGGCTGGCGCGCCGGACAGGTTAGCCGCCATCACCGTCTATGGCATCGGCGCCGCAGGCGCCCACAGGGTTCGAACTCGACATGATCGTTACTGCCGACGCCATCACCGAACCACGAGCTCGCGCGCCGTGGCGACGGGTCGGGGAAACCAGGCTGCCCACATCACATCGGAACCGCGCAGGCGGTGGTGACCGGGTTCGACAATCCACATCTGGATGACGAACCTGCGCTGCCGTATCGAGTTCGCCGTCGCCGCAAGAAAACAACACACCCCGCGCGATGCGGCGACGTATATCCCGAAGTGGGCCGGATGACGTTCAGTTGCTGAGCGGTGGTGACCGGTGACCACCTTCCCGTGCGCGGCGGGGAGGGCAGAATTCCATCACAGTGACGTAAGTGCCCGGTGGGAAGGTTGCCCATATTCTCCGAGGAAAACCGGATGGCTTGCCGCCGAGTGGCATCGTCATCACGCGAGCGACCGGACGCTCCGGCGGTGACGGCAAAGCTAGAACAGCTAACCCAGCTACGATAGCTAGCAACGCAAACGAGGGTTACAGAGGTGGCAACGCACAGCACCCGTTGTATGGCTCATGGGTATCGACCCACCCTGACAGTCACTTCTCGTGGCGCGACGGCTACTCAGGACCCTCGACGTCTTCCTCGCGCACACCGGTCATTGATGGAACCGGTTCGATGCATCGACGGAGACTGTGTTCGGCGGTGAGGGGGAAAGCAGCAGTTACACGCCGGGCATTGTCGAGTACGAGAGTTCGCGGACGAGAACGTTGTCGAGTTCCGTGCAGACCTCGGTGCGTTCGAGGGGTCGCGGCTCGGTGGTGGTGCGCAGCTTTTTTCGTGTGCGTGTCCGCTCAGAGGTTCCACAGTGCGAGGAGCGCGGTCCGGAGGTTGGGTGAGCGGACGTAGTGATCGGTCCGCAGCCGTGACCCGGGGTGCCCGAGGTCGGTGAGCGCCTTCTCGGCGTCAGTGAGAGGCAGCGGTGGCAGGTCGGTGCGGGTGCGCAGGAAGAACAACACCGCTCCGCCCGACCGTGGGATCCGCATCGGGTCGGAGGTCACCACGGCCGGCGGGTGGATCCACTCGTCGTCGGTGGAGACGAAGACGATCACGTCGCCGCGTCGGAGGGTGCCGGGTGTGTCGAGGTGGAGCGATTCGAGTTGGTATTTCACCGCCGGCCCGCCGACCGTCGAGTGCCGGCCCCGCTGGTGGTCGAGGACCTGTTGTTCGGTGTCGGTGGGTTCGTAATCGACGGCGTGTTTGACGAACATCCGGCGCACCGGTGTGGGCAGGAAATCTGTGTCGGTGCGGACGCGGCCGGTGACCCCGGGCAGGGGGACGGCGCGGCCGATCTCCCACTCGAGGATCGCGTCGTCGAGGAACACCTGATCGACCTCGGTGATCTCGTCGAGGCCGTCGATGAACGTGCGGACACCGGCGACGATGTCGGGGTCGTCGGTGATGACCACGGCGTCGTCGGCGAGGGTGGAGTTCTCGGAGGCGTTGGCCGACCCGATCACCGCCCGGGTATTGGTGGCGATCACCTTGGCGTGCAGGGTCGGTGACGACAGCACCCGCACCCCCCGCTCGAGGTAGTAGGTGAGGGCGGCGGGGGAGGTGGCGTGCGCCCGGATTGCGGCCTTGGACGCGTTGACGACCAACAGGTCCCCGGCGCGCAGCGGGAGCAGCTCGGGTGCGTCCTGGCCGAGGTAGCCGATCGCGGCGTATCGGGCACCGCGGGTGCGGATGGCGCGGGTGATGTGCGGCCACGGGCTCGGCCCGTGGAAGGTGGTCCCCATACCGACAGACGGTAACCGGCCACCGGCAAGGGCGGGCAACAGCGTGTCAATACCGTCGCCACTGTTCCGCACCAACCCTGCACGAGAATATACGAGCAAGTATGCGCGCGTAGATGCGTGCACGAAGGCGCGTAATGGGTAGGATGACTGAAACCGAAGTACACGGGCGAAGGCGAGAGTGGGGTGGGTATGGGGAAAGCAGGAACTGCCGGGGGCGGCGCCCGCCGCCCGACCGGGGGCGGACGCGGCGGTGCCGCTCGGTCGGGAAAGCGCGGTCCCGATGCGGTAGGCGTGTCAGGTTCGGGGACGCCGAGTGCGGAGTTGACGGCGAAGCTGGAGCCGCGGAAGGGGCCGACGAAGGTTCCGCTCAACACCCGGGTACTGGCCTCGACGGAGGCCCGGTTGAACTGGCTGGTGAACCACCGTCAATCCACGGTGACCAACGTGGTGGACGTTGCCCTGCAGGAATTCTTCGACCGCTACAGCGTCCCACCGGCCGATCTCGACGGCCGGATCGCCGAGCAGGAGTCATGAGCTCCCCGTGGGAGCAAATTCCCCTCTTCACCCTGCCCGACACCACCCCGAAGGCGTCTCCCGAATCCGCCGAAAAAGACGGTTCCCCTGACGCAACCGATCAGGAGGGTGTCACCGATGAGGCGGGCCCGGAACCCACCGTTGCCACACACCCTGACTTCGGCGAGCCGGGGGACGCGGACTCGCACGAGCAGGAGGCCGCTGGGCCGGACGAGCAGGAGGACGTTGCCGAAACTCCCACGGACACCGAATCTCCCGAGCTGGCCAGCGCTGAGGCCGAGGCCGATGGCGACGCGGTAGATCCGCCGGTGTGGGAAGCGCTGCCGGCGGGTGAGGCCGCGGATGGGCATGCGTTGATCGTGACCGCCGCCGGGACGTACACCCCTTCGGGAAAGGAGTTGACCGGTCCGGTCGATTCCCTCGAGAAGCTGGACAAGCTGATCCGGTGGGCTTCGCTGACCCCGTTGGGTGCACCCGCACAGATCTGGGTTGTCGGGTTGGCTGCGTGTGAGCTACTCGGGTGGGTCATCGATCCGGGCAGTGAGGACGACGTCGACGACATGGAAGCGTTGCGGACCCGCGCCGCCACCGAGTTGACCGCCACCCTGCATGCCACCCTCCCACCGCTACTCAGTGCGGGGTGGGAACTGCGCGGCGAACCCGGGCATGTGGTGCACCTGTCCCGCACGATCGGGAACTTCACCTCGATGGTCGATGTGGTGATCGAACCGTACGTGTGGACCTATTGGAACAAGGACTTCGGCTGGCACAACCGGGTCGGCGACATGGGGGTCCTCGGCTCACCGGCCGCCGGCACCTATCTCCCCGACGACGACCTCCCGGCCGCCCGGGAACTGGGCCGCCGGCTGGCATGGTGCGCACAGCATCTCGGGGTGCTCCCCGGGCCGACACCGGCCCGCACCGGCGCCGCGATCATCGACAAAATCAAACGCGAACGCACCCGATCGGGCAAGGGCATCGTCGTCACCACCGCCGGTCCGGTGCCGCCGCTCGACGGTGCCCCGCGCGGGGACCTCGAGCCCGCGGTCGGCTGGACCCGGGTCCCGCAGGCGAGTGACCTCGAGGATGCGGACCGGTTGGTGTCGATCGACCAACGCGCCGCCTATCTGGCCTCGGCCGGGATGCTCGAACTCGGCTACGGGCAACCCAAACACCTCACCGGCGGGTCGGCGGCGGCCGCCGCAGCATCAGGGGCGAAGGGCACCCCGTTCGGGTTGTGGCGGATCACCCTGCCACCCGGGCAGACGTTGTCGCTGCCGGAGAAGCTGCCGTTGCCGCACCCGCACATGCTCGCCGATCAGCCGGTGCAGACCTGGGTCACCACCGTCACCCTCGATGCCCTTCGGGAACCGGTCGCGGATGGAGGGATCGGCGCCGACCTCGACGACCTCGACATCACCGAGGCCTGGGTGTACCCGCAACAGGGCCGGGTGCTGGACAAGTGGGCGAAGATCCTGCGGGAGGCCCGCAAAACCGCGGTGGACACCCGGGATGCGGCGATGAAGGGATTTATCGGTGCCTGCTACAAGGGGTACATCGGGCGGATGGTCAACCCGGACATGTGGACCGCGACCCGGATGCAGCATCATCACCAGCCGTTGTGGCGGGCGTCGATCATTGCGCATTGCCGGTGGCGGGGCCGCCGTGTCGCGATGCGCATCGCCCGCGAACACCATCGTTGGCCGGTCCGCACCGTCACCGACTCCTGGGTGTACCTCCTCCCCGAAGGTCAAGACATTTCGGACCCGAGCGAGGCGCTGGGAAAGATGACGGTGGAAAAGGACGTGGCCCTCACCGACACCCTCCTCGCCTCCATGGCGTCGGCTGCGGATGTGCACGAGGTGAACCTGGCGATCAAGGCCGCCTTCACCGACAACCAGGACGCCGCCGCCGACGACGATGATGAAGGGGCGGGGGTGGACTGATGGCTTTGCATCTGCCGAAGCCGCGGACCAGGAAACCGGCGCAGCAGGCGGTCGGCCTCGACGGCCTCAAGGTCTCGGTGGCGAATGCCGCGACCAGCGGGGTGGAGAAGTCTAAGCAGGTCAAAACCGGGGGACTGGCCGGGTTGACCAGCAAAGTGACGGTCAAACAGTTACGCACCGAGCTCGGCAACGAGGGATTACGTCAGGCGGCGATCGATGCCGGCCGCACCCCGCCCTCGGACCGCACGCTGCGCCGGTGGGCGCAACAAGGCCGTATCCCGCATGCGGATGTTCTCGAGCGGGCGCAACGGCGGGCGGCGATCGAACGATTGGGTGGTATCGACGCGGTGGCCGCCAAGATCGGCAGGTCTCGCTCGGCGGTGTCGCGGTACCGGTCGGGGGAGACGAACGAACTGCGTGCCGACGCCAGCAAAAAACTCAAAACCGTGCGGGCCGAGGACATCATGAAACGGGCCGGGGTGTTGCGGCCGGATGGGACACCGAAGACCGCGGTCATCCGGGTCAAGGGTGGTGTGATGGTCCGCAACGGCGCCGACGAGGGCTACGACTACCGAGTCCGCACCCTGGACTTCGCGAACTCCGACACCCCGTTCAGCCCTGACGAGTCCCGTGAACTCGCCGCCGCCCTCGCCAATGATGATCATGCCCGGGTCGTCGCCTTGCTCGAGCGGCACGCCACCCTCGACTACCCGGAGAACAAGGGCTTCGACAGATACAGCGACCAATTCGGATTCCACTTCGACCACATCGACTCCGTCCACATCGACTGGATCTGATCTGAAAGTGGACGTGCCGTATCCGCAGGCGGGCAAGTCGTTTCGGCAAGTCAGCATCGCGGAATCGGTGCTACCGCAGAATGCTGCTATCTCATCTAGCACTCCTCGCAATACCGGAAGCTCGGCGGGCGGGATCGGATAGCAGGAACCCCTTCGGCAGGCACCTGTCGTCTTCAGCGCTGTCTGAAAAGTGTCTCGATGAGGGCGGTGGCCGCTGCGGTCTTCGCCGCCGTTTTCGTGGTCGCGTCAGCGGTGGCGCTGTGGCCGGCGAGGCGCACGGTGGCGGTGAACCGAGGTGCGTGTGCGGGCCCCTCCGTGCAGAAGTTCCACTCAGGTGGGGGCTGATTGTTGTTCTGGGCGAGACTCATCAGCCAAGCGATGGGGTTCGACAGAGCCTTGGACTTCTTCGCCCCGTCCAGGTTCAGGACGGCCGGCGTAGCCGTACGCTGTGGTTCCGCGGATTCGGCGAGACCGGAAACCTGGGCGCCAGTACGGGAGTCGTCGGTTGCGGGGATGGCTCGGTGGTGGGCCAATCCGGTTCCGCGTCGGCGTGGTCGGTACCGGTCAGCTGCGCACGCACTGCCGCCCAAAGGGCCGCTTGTTCGGCCGGCTTCTTCGCAGCCGCGGTGGCCCACGGGCCGCGGATCCCCAGGTGAGTGGCGCGGGCGGCGAACAATGGGTTGTGGACGGCGCCGCTGCGCCGGATTTCGAGATCCGTGGGCGGTTGATCGGGGTGAGCTTGCCGCCACACCGACACAACGCTGGGCCCCATCTCCGGATGAGTGTCAGCGAGAGTGTCCAGAATGCGGAGTTGGATGGGAAGCCAGGAGGAGCCGGCGGCATCGATCAGGACTGCGACATCCGGGGCGGTCAGCAGGTCGGCATCGACGCGGCGGGCGAGCTCGGCGGCGAGTTTGAGCCCGAAGGGGTCCGGCGGCTTCGGCTTTGAGGACCTTGTGGAACCGGCGACTGTCGAGTGCAGTGAGATCGGCGGTGGCCGCCTGTTCGGCGACGATCCGTTGGTCGGCGTGTTTGAAGTGATTCTTCTTCGCTTCCCGGGCGGCGCGGGTGCGCCGGTTCATGTCGCCGCCGAGGGCGGCAAGCTGAACCGGGGTGTAGGGGGCGGGGGAGTGGTCGAGGTGGGCGAAGATGATCCGCTGGTTGATCAGGTCGGCCACCCGCCGCAGCGGTGAGGTGACGTGGGTGTAGGCGCTCAGCCGTAATCCGTAGTGGCCGTGCACGGTCGGGTCGTAGGTCGCGGCCCGCAGCGTCGACAGCAGACGGCCGCGTAGTTTCGCGAACAAGTCCGGGTCCCCGGCCGCGGCGGCGATCTCGTGCATCAGCTCGTCGGTGGTGCCGGCGACCGGGTTGGGCCTGTGATTGCGGAACAGGATCGGCAATCCTTGCTCGACGCACCACAACGCCACCGCCTCGTTGGTCGCGATCATCATCTCCTGCACGATGACGTAGGCGACGGTCCGCAGTTCCGCCGCGATCGCCACGATGGCCCCGTCCTCATTCGCCGCCCAGCCGCGGGTAAGGTTAGGACTTAAAGGAGCAGCGTTCACCGAAACCGGCGCCGCACAGGCTGTCGGCCTCGGCGCCCATCAGGGCGTCGATGAACGTGGACAGCAGGCTGCGCAGCAGGTCGGGGCTGGCGTCGGTGAGCCGGTCGGTCAGGAACTCGTGCAGGTCGATATCGTGGGCAGTGGTCATCGCGTGCTCTTTCGTCGAGTCGAGTTGGTAGCTCTCTCGAAGGACGCTTCTATGTTTGTCAATGGGCGACAGCGGCGTTCAGCGCGCGGAAGAGTTCGCGGGCGGTGTAGCGCTTGAGTGAGCGTCGGATCTCCGGGTCGGACTTGCCTCGTGCGCGGCCCGCGGCGATGTAAGCGTGGGTGCGTGGGCACATCCGCCAGCGGGTGAGCACGATGTCGTGCAACGCCCGGTTGAGCTGGCGATCACCGCCGCGGTTGAGACGGTGCCTGTGCGTGCGGCCGCTGCTGGCCGGCACGGGGCTGACCCCGGCGAGGGCCGCGAACGCTGCCTCGTGCCGGCACCGGCCATGATGCGACCAGGACACGATCAGCTGGCCACCACTGACCGGGCCGACGCCGAGTTTGTTCTGGAGTCCGGGCGCGAACGCCTCGAGCAGTTCGGACAACTGCCGCTTGTTGTCGGCGAGGGCGCGGGCGCCGTCACGGATCGCCAACGCGAGTCGGCGCGCTTCGGCGCGACGCACCTGAGTCTCGGTGCACTCACCGGTGCGGCCGCGGCGGCGGGCAATCGCACCGAGGTTGTGCTCGGTCATGGTGACCCGCGCGAGAAGACGGTCCTCGTCGTCGCCGGTAAGCAGCAGGGCGCGGAGCCGGTTGATCTGCGCGGTGCGGGCGACGGTCATGTCGTGGCGGGCACCGAGCAGAATACGAATGGCCTCACGGTCACCATCACTGCGTGGCAGCGCCTTTCGGTCCTCTGACATGCGCAGCACCTGCAGCGCGGCGAGTCTCGCGTCGATCGGGTCCGACTTGCCACGGCGCCGTGTCTGCCGACGGGGACACTCGACCTCCACGATGGTGAGCCCGGCACCGGTCAACACGCGAGCCAGGCCGACTCCGTAGCTGCGGGTGCCCTCGAGCCCGACCACGACGCGGGGGCCGGGGGCGTGCTCGGCGATCCACGCGAGAGCGTCGGAGAAGCCGGATGCGTTGTTGGGGATGGTCAATGTCGCGATCGTCGCGCCGTTCGGTGCGGTCATCTCCAGTGCGTGGGTGTCGCGGTGTGTGTCGCCGCCGATGACGGCATCAACGGTTTCTGCCACCATGGTCATGGGCCTTCGCGCTCCTTCGGGTGTAAGGGTCAGGGCGGCACCGGCCCGGGTGGAACCACCCAGCGGCATATCTGTGACGGGTCACGTGCCCTTCGGCACGGACAGGCTTCTGATCAGGCCAGCAGGCGGAGCGGGCCGGTGCCGACGCCCGGAACGACGGGTCCTTCGCACGGCACACCCGGGGTGGCCAAATCACGCGTGAGTCAGTTCCAGGCATCGGCACCGATCCTGACAGCGATTCGCCTTACGGAACCGCTACGACACACACTCACAAATCACGCGATGACCGCCTTCATCGGCTACGACACGCCGGTCAGATCCGAATCCCGTCCGTACACCACTCTGCTGGACGCAACCGCAATGAGTGTTGAGGTGAACTGGGGTCGGATCATTCGATGGTGCGAGCAGCATGCCCCGACGACAGCGTCGCGGGTGCTTCCGCCGTCCGGACAGCGAGCCGTACATGCAGCCGAGGCTGCAACGGGTCGGGTCTGGCCTGTGCAGTTGCACGAGTGGTTCGCACTGCATGACGGCGGGTTCGATAGCCAGCCGGAGTCGATCGTGCTGCCGAGCAATGAGCCAATTTCGGTTGCTCTCGCGGTCCGAACTCATGACGAATTGGTTGAACTGTGGCAAGACAACACTGATGACCTCGGTGGCACGGAGGCTTTGATGGCGTTGTCGGCAGGAACCGAGACCGAGACCTTCCTACCTGCGTTCATCCCGATTGGAAGCGACGGGGCCGGGGACCACCTTGCGGTCGACACCCGTGGCGGTGACCGCAGCGGCTGTGTCGTCGAGTTCTGCAAGGAGGGCGGTGCAACGATCCGTTGGGACTCGATCGCCGACCTGCTCGATTGCACGGCGACGGCACTAGAGCAAGGAGTGCACTGCGAGGGGTGGGTGCCGGTCATCGAGGACGGTTTACTCCGATGGGACTATCAGCCATAGCGTCCGATCAGGCGATGAGCTGTAACCCAAGGCGTCCGAACGTCGAGGCTCCGACTAGTCCCGCAACCGGATCATCCAGCAGCACAGTATCTGCCAGCACCCGTGCCGACACGAAACCCCACTAGACTGTCGGCGGCACGACTGGCGAAGGTGGGCAACCACCGGGGAGTGCAACGCAATGGAGCATCGACCGCCTGGGTGCTTCACACCACGAGTGTGAAGGAACCCGCATGCGTGCCGAAGACATTGACGGTCGACTCATCGCGTCCACAACTCTGACCGCTGTGGCCGAACGCGCCGACCAGTTTCGACACCGAACAGGATCGGCGCCGTGTTTGGCAACGGTCCTGGTGGGCGACGATCCGGCCTCGCACACGTACGTGCGGATGAAAGCCAACCGGTGCGATGCCACCGGCATCGACTCCCGGCGTATCGCGCTGCCCGACGAAACCAGCACTTCCGAGCTCGTCGACACGGTCCGTGGACTGTCCGAGGATCCCCGCGTCCACGGAATCCTGCTGCAGCATCCCGTTCCTGCACACATCGACGAGCGCGCAGCATTCGAGGCCATCGCACCCCACAAGGATGTCGACGGCGTCACCTACGCGACGTTCGCTGCCATGGCGATGGCTCGGGAGGGTTTCCACTCGTGCACACCGGGCGGAATCCTGCGGCTGCTCGACGCGTACGACGTGCCATTGTCGGGACGCCGAGCCGTGGTCATCGGCCGTAGCCCGATCCTGGGATTGCCGATGGGGATGCTGTTGCTAGCGCGGGACGCCACCGTGACCTACTGCCACTCGAAGACTGCGGATCTGGGTGAAGCCGTGGCCGCCTCCGATCTCGTTGTCGCGGCCGTGGGGAAACCCGAGCTGATTAAGGGGTCGTGGATCAAGCCCGGGGCGGTAGTCATCGACGCCGGCTACAACCCCGGAAATGTCGGCGATGTCGAATACGAGGTGGCGCGTGAACGCGCCCGGTTGATCACTCCGGTGCCCGGAGGAGTCGGCCCGATGACGATCGCGACACTGTTGGATCAGACAGTGGACGCCGCCTTCCACCAACTCGACGATCAAACCGAAAGCGTTAAACGCTCCTGAGCCTGTTCACGGTGTCCCGCAGATGGAACCACCAGCGGGACGAGATCGGCGCCGAGCGCATGTCCGGCCGCGCCGCATCCCGGAACGGGATCGCTGTTCGGTCAGATCTGTGCACGATCATTGGCGCTACAGAGCCCTCGCCTTTGTGATGCGGTGAAACCATGACGCGAGATCCCAACCGACTGACGACTAGGACTGTCGTTATGCAGGCTCTCTCATCACGCCGAAATGGCGCGCCGTCCCGGAAAGGCTTGGAAGCTCTTGCACGGGTGACCAGGTGCGCAGCCCATCCGTGCTGTCGGAATAGAGGTACTTTCCTTCGGTATAGGCGTCGAGATATATCCGCCAGGCGTGGTTCGGCAACTGAACCAGGGCTGGGCCCTCCAGCAGCGAGCCCCAATTTCCAGGCGGGACGAATGAATAGGGCCCCGTCACCGATGACGCGACCGCATGCTCGACGACCTTCTTCGTCTCGTTCTTGGTAAACGCATGATAGGTCGATCCCACCTTGACCAGGGTGGTGTCGATGTGGTCCGCGCCGATCCCGGCGAGTGGAACAGGCGGGCTCCACAACCTGAGAGATGGTTCCAGCGCCGTCATCAGATACGGCACGAATCCGCCGCCGGTGGACATCGACAGGATGACGTGGACGCGGTCGCCGTCCACGAACCATTCGGGTGCCCAGGCCTTCGTGGTGAACGGCGACAGCGACGGCCCGTCGCTGAACCCGGCCGATCCCGAGGAGCCCGGTGGGCTCGCCGAGCCCGTTCCGTCTCCGGTGCCCGGCAGGAAGGCGCAGCAGAACGGGACCGGCCAGGCCCCCAGGAACGTCCAGTCGATGCGGTCACTGCTGCGCGCGAAGCCGATGTTCGCCCCGTCGATTGTCGTGTAGGTGAGGTAGTAGAGCCCGTCTGTGTGCCGGAAGATGCTCGGGTCACGCACCACGCCTGACGGCGGCCGATACGCCGACTGTCGGACGGGTTGGTATTGAGTGGCGTCCCCAGACTCGTATACGTCCAGGTCGCGGTCGCTGGCGTTGCTGAACGCCACCATCGTGTATCGCCAGGCGGGCGGTGCTGCGCCGCTGCTCCCCGGTGCCGCGACCAGCAATCCCGTGACAGCGAGCATCACCATCGATATGGCGGAAAAGTAGGATCGATTGGTCAGCATCACCGGTGCAGTATCTATGACAGCAGGCGCTCCATGCGTAACTTTGGCAGCAGGCTGCAGGCAGCGAATCGTGACCGACGGCGGTGGGGGTGACCGGAAGGTTGGCGGCGGTTCGCGCCAGTGCACCGGGACCTTTTCGATAATTTTCTGTTCATCGCGACCACACCCGCTGTGCGCGAGGGGACTAGGGCCAGGTTTCCGACCGCCTGTACGGTGTACTTGTCGGCAGTCGGTGGCGATCTGAAGCGCCTACCGCCACTGATTCCGCCCGAGGTGGCCGCCCGTTGCAGAGGTTTTTTCTCAGTTCCGGCGGACGCAGCCGGGAGACAAGTTCGTCGAAGGTCTGGGTCGTATCACCGAGCACCAGTACCAGCTCGCAGAGCAGCTCTTCTACGGTCTCGGTGGTGATCTCGGAGACGGCCTGTGGGCCGCTGGATTGCGCGTCTACAGCAAGATGATGTCGGCCCGTTTCAGCGGCGGCTTTGTCCACCCCGCCCTCGGCGGACACCTTGGCACGGTGTTCCAGGGCGGCTTTGTCCACCCCGCCCTCGGCGGACACCTTGGCACGGTGTTCCAGCAGGTTCGCCCCACTTACCCGACAGCGGCCGCGACATCACGATCCTGGACACCATCGAAGCGCTCAGCCAGACGTGGAGAACGTCGCGAACCGAACGACCGCGTATCGAGCGCACGATTCTCGATCATGCGCTCACGCTTGGCTGGAACGAAGGTCCAGGAACGGCGCATACGAGGCCTACCTGCCCACAGGGGCGGTCGGTCTTCGGTGGATCGACCAGTGATCGGGTCCGGGCCAAATATGATGGCGGAACTTATTTCTGGGGTTGGGGGGACGGATGGATCCGCAGGGAGGAAACGCAGGCACTGCCGGACGGGGTGGTGTGCGTGCGTTGTGGCCGTATGTGCGTGAGCATCGTCGGTTGCTCGGGGCGGCGGCGGTGTTCTCCATTGCCGCAGCCGGGCTGAGTCTGGTGCAACCGGTGCTGGTGGGCCGGATCATCACCGCGGTCGGAGACGGTGCCCCGCTCAGCGGCCTGGTGTGGGCGCTGGTCGGGTTCCTCGCCGCCGGGGCGGTCCTCGGCACGATCCAGTACTACCTGCTGCAACGGACCGCGGAGAGTGTGGTGCTCACCGCCCGCACCGAGCTGATCGGGCACCTGGTGCGGTTGCCGATGAGCGAGTACCGCAGCCGCCACGTCGGGGACCTGGTCTCCCGGGTCGCCTCGGACACCACCCTGCTGCGTGCCGCGCTGACCGACGGTGTCGTCGAACCCCTCGGCGGGATCCTCGTCCTGGTCGGCGCGCTGACCGCGATGATGCTGCTCGACCCCGTCCTGGCCGGGGTCACCGTCCTCGTCGTCGCGATCGTGGTCGCAGCGTCACTTCATATCACCCGGCGGCTGAGAGTGTTGACGTTCGAGACCCAGTCCCGGCTCGGGGACCTGACCGGGGACCTGAACCAGACCCTGTCGGCGATCAGCGTCATCCGCGCCAACGGGGCCACCGACCGCGTACAGGCGCGGCTCGGCGACCGGGTCCGATCAGCGTTCGACGCCGGTATCCGCGCGGCTCGATCCGGTGCCGCGATCGAGCCGCTCCGGCAGACCACCGGCCACGCGTCGCTGCTCGTCGTCCTCGGCGTCGGCGGTTACCGGGTGGCGACCGGGCATCTGACCGTCGCCGAACTGGTCACGTTCATCCTGTTCATGCTGTTGTTCATGGGCCCGGTCAACACCGCCTTCACCGCGGTGCAGTCCCTCGCTGCGGCCCTCGGTGCCCTGCAACGCATCACCGACATCCAGCGGATTCCCGCCGAGGACGCCGCCGACATCATCACCCACCCGGCACTCCCGGCCCCGTCGGCGGCGCCGATGGTCCGATTCCGGGACGCCCGGTTCGGGTACCGCCCGGATCAACCCGTCCTCGACTCGGTGAGCTTCACCGTCGCCCGCGGCTCGCGGACCGCGATCGTCGGACTCTCCGGTGCCGGTAAATCCACCCTCCTCGCGCTCATCGAACGGTTCTACGACCTCGACGGCGGCCGCATCGAACTGGCCGGGGTGGACATCACCGCCCTGCCGCGGACCGTGCTGCGCTCGCAGCTGGGGTACGTGGAACAGAACGCGCCCGCGATCTCGGGCACCGTCCGGGAGAACCTCACCCTCGCCGCCCCGCAGGTGACGGATTCGGAGTGCTGGGCGGCCCTGGACACGGTCAACCTGCGCGACCGGATCGACACCGAGGCAGACGGTTTGAACGCGCAGATCGGTGAGCACGGCGTCCGTCTGTCCGGTGGTGAGCGGCAACGGTTGGCGATCGCCCGCACCCTGCTCGCCCGGCCACCGCTGCTGCTGTTGGACGAGCCGACCTCCAGCCTGGACAGTCGCAACGAGGAAATCTTCCAAACCGCGCTCGAGGCCACCGGAGCCGATCAGACCGTCGTCCTCGTCGCGCACCGGCTCGCGACGGTGAAGAATGCCGACCAGATCATCGTCCTCGACCACGGGCGGGTCCACGCGGTCGGCACCCACAACGATCTGCTCAGTACCAGCGAGCTCTACCGTGAACTCGCCTATCACCAATTGATCGGCATCCCGGACTAGACCCGCGGGGAGCAGCCACCGGCGCCGGCATCAGAACCGAGGTGGCGGCGACCGGGTGCCTATCCCGAAAGCGGAATCTGCACCGGGACAGAGTTGTGTCCCAGCGCATGCCGGGCCCTCGTCCCGTAGGCGGATTCGCCAACGGACAACAACAGAGACCGTGAGGCGTCGGGGCAGGCAGCCGAGACGGTGAACGCGTTTACGGTCAGTCGGATCACATGAGCTCGGGGAGGCGGACAGATGTCCAGACAAGCAGGTTTGTCATGGCGCGAGGTGATGGTCGCCGTGATCGCAGCTGCTGCGGTTATGTGGCTGGCGGCCGTCGTTATCGGCGACGTTCGCCGAGAGCCCGATGCGGATTGTCTTGCCGTCGACTCCGCCGTGATGACCTGATTACACGTAGGCCGGCTACTGACCCGATCGAGACCATTGACGCGGTTGCTGCCCACGATCTCTGGAATCGCAGTAAGGGATCCGTGCGTTCGGCAACTACTACGCGATCTCATTTGAGTTCAGAAGAAGCGACGGCTCGATCTATGCGGGTCCGCTTACGGAACGAGGGGGGGCGGGGCGACTGCCGCCGGGGGCATGCGCTGGGACACCATCTCGTCCCGGTGCAGGTTCGCCGCGGGCAAGTTGATCGGAGATGGTGGCGAGTTGCTGGGCTCGCGGGAATAGGACAGGCCTCACGAGTCGCTGTCACTGTCATCGACCTGGTCCTCGTCGTATTCGGGGTGCGTCCCGCCGCGAATGGCGACTGCGCCGACGATCATCGAGTACTCGACTATGAGGGTGGCGATGAGGGCGAGGATGAAACTGCGGCATTGAATGCCGACCAACGCCCCGATCGGTAATGCAACGGCAGAGCCGACCACAGCCGACTTCCAAAGCCAGCCCATTCTCCACATGCCGGGTACCTTAGCTGAACGGTCGCCCAGGTCGGTCTCCGCAATTGAGTGAGAGGGAAGCCCCCGGGGTGAGGCCCCGCCTCAGTGGGGGATGGGGCGGGGCCTCTACACGGGGACTCGATGGGGTCTCGACCCGGTGCGTCGATCACAGTAGCGCGGTAGCTTCATCGCTGCCAGGCGCGCCACCGCGTAGGCCCGCTGGCGGATCGGTTGCGTCACATCACGGTTCTGCGGGACTACTCGGTCTTGGTGAGAATATCGCGAATGGCGATCGGCTCCGGAAGCTTCCACCGAGCGAGCGGGGCATCGTTCTGGTAGGTGTCGCCGTAGAGGGCCACTTCGGTGACGGACACGTCATCGGTCAGCTTCGAACCGAAGTCCTTGAACGGAACAAGTCCTTCTGCGCGTGAGTCGATACTCGCCGTTCCGATCTCTGTGGTGACGCCTTGGCCGTTCAGACCCTTGATGCTGTCACTGCTCAACGTCCGCACTGCCCAATGGTTGGGCGAGGCGACGAGCGCACCGGATTCGACGATCACGGTGATCGGGAACGCCAGGATCTTGGTTCCCATGCTCTCCGCCATCACTGGTTCTGTCACACGGATCAGCGCAGTGAATCCTTGGCCTGTGATGCGTTGGGCTGCACCTACCTCGTCCGGCTTGGGGGTCGTGACTCCGCCCTGCGTGGCAATCGCCGCCGATGATGTCGGCGCAGTTGTCAGCGCATCGACTGAAGTCTGTGTCGTGCTCGACGAGGCGCTGGAGGTGTCGGGCGCGCTGGCGGACTCGTCGTTACTGCACCCAGCGACGGCGAGACTCAATGCGGCGCAGACGGCTATGGCCGACATTTTGGTGTGGTTCACGGGTGTCCTTGTCTTGTAATTCGGATGACTGCTGTTGCTGACGAACGAGCTTGCCTGAGAGGTGATGCGGGTGTCGCGATCCAGCGACCGCTGGCGTGTTCGTCTTCGTTGCCCGTTTCCACCGGTTCGTGCGCTGTGGGTGGTCGATGAAGAGAGGGGACACCGAAATACCTGCGTAACCCGCGTGAGAGCCCGCAGCGGCTGGAGAACCGCCCGGATACGGTGCCGAACACCAGCACAACCACCAGCGTCGCACGCTGATCGGATGACTGCACGCGGGCTCTTCGGCGTGGATGCGCCTGGAGGGGCGGTCGTGTGGCCGATCTGGCGGCTCGGTTTCCGCTCGCGCGCGAATCTGCTGTCCGGTTGGGTGGCTTCGAGTTCCCCTCAGTTGATCGGCCTGAGAACCGAACGTGGTGAGCAGGGACTGGACGTTCCGGATGAGCGGAAGGAACAGACGAGGTGATGGTGACAGGACGAGACAGCCCGCCGCAAGGCGGGCTGCACCGTCTATTACCTTCTCGCGGACGGGTTTCCGGAACCGGTGCGGATGCTTGCCTGCGCCGTCTCGTCGAATCTCCGACGAGAGCGCCGGGGTGGACGACGACGACTGATCCTCGAGCCGGGCTGTGCACCGGGTTTTCAGGAGCGGACGAGCCGGGCGATCGCGTCGGTGGCCTCTTTGATCTTCGCGTCGGCTTCGGGACCGCCGGCAACGGCGGCGTCGACGACGCAATGACTGATGTGGTCTTCGAGCAGTCCCATGGCCACGGCCTGCAAGGCCTTGGTCATCGCGGAGACCTGAGTGAGGGTGTCGATGCAGTACTTGTCTTCCTCGACCATCCGCTGCAGTCCGCGGGCCTGGCCTTCGATGCGCTTGAGGCGCTTGAGGTAGGCGTCTTTTTCGGTGATGTAGCCGTGCGCGGCATGGTTATGGCCGTCGGTCTCGGCAGGTGCGTGGGTGGCCGCGGGAGTGGTGGCCATGGTGTCCTCCTGGAATCCGAGTCTCATGCCGAGCACCCCCGATTATGCCCTCCCGGGGTATTCGGGGCGTGCTGTGGGCCCTCGACGCGGCGGCCGATCGCCGATGCGGCGCACATCACCGCGCACCGGGCCGCCGCCCGGGTCGGGGGGTGTCGGACGATGCGCACCAACGTCGTTGTCACCGTTGCCATGATCTTCCTTTCGGGACCGGATTCGGATTAACCGGTGCGGGTGGGGCGTGCACGCCCCGCCCGCACCTCCTGAATGCGTTGCCTGCGGCTATCCGGTGAGGGACCGGAATCGGCGCAGCCGCAGGCTGTTGCTGACCACGAACACCGAGGAGAGCGCCATCGAGGGCGCCGGCCAGGCGCAGCACCTGCATGGTGTCTTCGCCGTGGGCGGTGATCACGTCGAGCAGGGTCATCTTGCCGGATCTGCAGCCCTACCTCGGCGCGTACGATCACCTGGTGGCCCTGCGGGCCGCCGACCTCGGCTACCTGCACGTGCACCCGGACGAACAGGCGGTAGTCGCCCGTGCTCGGGGTGGTGACATAGAAGTCGATGCCCGGACCTGGTGCGGTGACACCGTCACCGTCACCGTCACCTCGAGCATACGGACCAGCCACAGCGACGGCGACGATTACAGCGCCGACGACCACACCGGCCGCCGCTGCAACAATCACACTGTCTGCGCATGAAGCCACTGTCTCTTGTCACCAGAAACCGAATGGACCCCCGCGCTGTAGGTGCGAGCGTGCCGAGAACGGAGGAACACACGTAATCGACACCGCACTCTACGTGCAGTTCGGGTCCACCCTGCCCTTCCAGCAGTCCGGAATGCCGATGCCCGATCTGCCGGCGGCGACCACCGACATCCTGACCTGGGTCGACGACCAGCGTCTCCTCGTCGTGGCGACCGGAACCCCTCTGGGTGCCGTGGCCTTTCGCGTCGAGGTGACGGACTCGGAACCACCCCTGGAAAAGCAGGGATGGGACGAGTGGCAGGAGGTCTCGGTCCGGTTCGGCATCGCCGACGTGGGTCTTCGAGATCTGGACGCGGACAAGGAGTTGCTCGATGCAAGCCTTGTCGACGAGGCCCGCCGATACCGAGTGCGTATCTATGCAACAGGACGCGACTCCGGTATCGAGTTGCAGGAAGCCGGGGACGATCTGGTGGAACGCTATCTGATGCACCTATGGCCCGAAAGCGAGCCGCGTCCGGCAACCCCACTCCTGAGGCTGCAGTGACAGAATGATGAAAGCTGCGGATCGCATCAGTCACTTCGGTGCTGTGCACGGTGCCGATCCTGTCGTTCGTCGTGCCGCCGCTTCTCCCCATCCGCTTCCGCTGACGATGCGTGGTACTCGCATCAGAAGGTGACGTCGCCCATGTGGCCTGGCCCCTCGGTCAGATTTCCGGTTCAAGAGGGTGACCGCTCGCGTCCCTCTGCGGCAAGGCGGGTGTCTCGGTAGGGACCGCCTATCGGCACCGGATGACGATCGCTGAAGGGTCAAGATTCGCCAAGTTCACTGTATTTAGCGAGAACACGCTCGCGCTCAGCGCCGAAAGGGTAGCTGGTGACTCGGGAGGCCCCTACTCGAATGCCCGCGTTATGCAGTTCGTGGTAGAGGGCTTCGTCGACCCCGCCGATATCGCCTTCGCCGCGTACACCAAAGGACACCATTACCTCGCAGGGTCCGAGTGGGTGTTCGGCCTTCTGATCGACCGCGTCGTCAATAGCGAGTGGGGTGGGAGCGAGCACCTGCCATCGTGCCCAGGCGCCAAGCAGTTCCGGCAGAACGGACCGGATTACGTTGACGAACGCGGCGGCGTCCCTGTCGGTGGTCTCGAACTGGTACTCGACGATCTCTGTGTCACCGATCGGCCAGGTATCTGGTGGTGGATCTTCCCACATGCCGCCCTCGTACACATCTATTCCGCCGACGGGCCCGAGGTCGGTGGCGGTCGACTCGACCAGGCACAACATCGGATGCCCATACAGACCCGCAAGTCGGGCCTGCCGGGCGAATCCGTCGAGTGTCACTTGGGCGATGTGGTGGTCGAGTTGTACCACGGTGTCGAAACCGGCGATAGCCAGGACGGTGCCGGTCGTGGACGGGTCACTGCCGAAGGCAAAGGTCGCGACATCGCTGAGGGTGTCTTCGAAGGCATCGGGACCGCGGCCGTAGTCGCGGTCGTACTTCATCGCCCGAGCGAAGGCGTCATACATGTCGTTGATCGAGGTCCAGTCGTGGCCGTCGATCCGGTGCACGAGGTATCCGAGTCCGGCGAGTCGGTCGCAGACGCTGTTGAAATGGAAGGCGACCTCGTACCGGAACACGGTGCCGTTCTGTAGCAGAGACCAGTCGAAGCGTTGTCTCTGCTCGATGAACAGGTCCCTGTCGGTGGGATCGAACACCGCTCTACGCATCATTTCCAGAGCCTATGCGTCTGATCCGTCGAACAGACTCAAGGGCCGATCCCTGACCGATTACCGATCCCTGTTGGAACGTCGAATCGGGGGTCGCGGTAGACAATGGTCAGGTGAGCTTTGAACTGTGCAAAGAGTCCTCTGCCGCGGATTGGCTAATCAAGCAGGGTCTTCCGTGGTATCGACTAGCGGGGCGAGGTCCGCTCGGATTTTCGAAGTATGCGCGGGTGAGGTTCATACCCGATCCGAGTTTCCCCGGCCAGAAGACGAACGAGGTCGAGTTCGACCAGAAGGAACTGACCGAGAAAGAGCAGGTCGGCGTCGCACTGGACCTCCTGTCGCAATACACAACTACACCGAATGAGTGCTACTTCTGCATGTGGGACGGACGGGAAGATACTGCCATCCACGTCGCGCCCAACTTCGTGATCCCTAACCGCGTCTATTGGCTGTTCCGCGGCACACTCGCGGACTATGCAGACTGGAACAACAGTGACCCTGCGCGGTGGCCGTACGGTTACTCACCTGACCCCGCATTCATTTGGCCAGCAGATCGCGCCTGGTGCGTGACCAACGATGTCGATCCGCACTTCGCAACCATCGGCGCCGACGTGGAAGCAATAGATCAGATCGTGGCCGACCAACGAATCGACGCCGTGCTCGACGACCCAGAGCAGGAGCCACCGTACTGGTGGGGCTAGTCACGGCACCGCGGCGCTGCGCTACGGCGAGATGTTGGTAACCCGCGCTGCGTGGTTTCGGGCCCGCCACCGTTGAGGATCCTTGACCGGGACCTCGTCGACGACGGCCGGTGCGATAGCTCATCTCGGTGCACCATCCTCGGGATCTTTCACCGGTTGCCCAGTGGGGATCCTGCCGCCGACACCATCCTGCGAAAGTCGGTGAGGACAGCACCACCTCGTGCAAGCTGATGGAGTGACCGATCCGGCCGAGAATTGGCGTCCTCCAACACACCTGTCGGTGTTGGTGACGGATTTGTCGATCGAGGACGGTGAGACACCACCACCGGAGATCGGGGAGATCGGCGAGTTTCCGCTGCTGTTCCAAGAGTTCCCCACCGATCCGGCCGATCCGTCGATCGTCACCCTCCGAGCTGTGGCCGAACCTCTACACTCGGGCAAACCCACACGCCAGCAACCCGGAACCGATGAGCAGTGGTGGGATTGGGCTGTCCTGTTGCGTGGTGCCGGGTGGACGGCCACCTGGTACACCCGCCGTCCGGCACTCGGTCAGGTCGAAATCACGGGCCGACTGATCGGTGACCTCGCGTACGCCACCACCGGACGGATCCGCGGGCGGATCACGCGGGTGCGGGTGGCCGCCGACCGATACCACCGAGATCCCGAGATCCCGCACTCGCCGTGGAAGCAGATACCCGGAACCCGCTACCGCGAGGTCACGACCGCACCACGTTTCTTCGCCGGTGGCACCCGAACCACCGACCCTGACGCCCCCAACGACGGCGTTCGTGAGATGGGGGTGCTGGTCGATCTGGACCTTACCGACGTCTCACCACCGCCATTGCGCCCCAGTATCGTCCCCGGCGCCGTGTCGGCACACGGCACCGACCTGTGGGTGGTCGACCGCGAATTGCCCCTGGTCGTCCGTGTCGACTCCGACCGCCAGGTCATCGAATACACGATTACCGGGCAGATCTTCGACAACCCTCCGGCCGTCCGAACCCGGCGCGTGTGGGCGCATGCGGGAGGGTGCTGGGTGGCTGGCTGGGACGGGATCTACCACTGCAACCTGGACGGCACCGCGGACAAGGTCAGCGATGAGCCGATCCGCGACAGCGCCGCCCACGGCGAGGTCCTGCTCGCCGTCGCGGTGCCGAGCCGCAACGCTGCCGAATTGGTGCTTGTCCGACCGGATCAGGATCCGGAATCGAGCAGTGCCAGCGGGTGGGGCGACCTCGAGTCGATGTGCACCGTCGATGATGGGTTTTTGCTGCTGTTTCGCCAGCGGGACGTCAGCACCGGTGCCCTGGGCGCGACCCGACTGGTCCGGGTCGACGTGCACGGCATCGCGACCCTGGGGCCGCCGCTGAACACAGCGGTGGACTCGTACCGACCGTTTCTGGCCGGCATACCACCGACCGTCTTCGACGGCACCAATGCCTATCGTGTGCTCGACGATCTCACTGTCGTCGACGCAGTTGCGCTGCCCGTCCGGGTCCTGGGCGGTGGGCAGATCGGGGACGTGATGTGGATCGTCGGGCATCCCTCCGACGGCACGGGCCGCGGGGGGTGGTGGCCGCTCCCCGGGCGTCCTACCTACACAACCGAGCACCAATACTGGCTGTTCACCCTTCTTGATGCTCACACCCGCGAGCCGATCTCGAGCACACCGATCCGCAGCTCCCAGCCGGACGTCACCATGGACGGTGCCGGCACTGTGTGGGTCGCCGCCACTCCGCGTGGCTTGCATGCCATCCCGGATCAGACAATGACCGAGCCGCTGCTACTCGATGTCGCCGACCTGCTCGATCGCTCACGAACCCACGGATGATCCCAATCGCGGTGGCTCCGGAAGACTGCCACTATCCGACGCGGTAAGGCGGTACTCCTGTCCCCGCTCGACGACAGTTGTCCGGAACGGTGCTTGCAGTAGTCCGCTCGGTACTGTCAATGTCTATCTGCGAGGGCTTGGAGGTCGCGTTGCCGGTCCGAGGGACTGTTCGCGTTTGGCACGGCCAATGGGGAGTTCTCGACGCTACCGAAACACCGGGCGGTTGCTGGGTTGAGGCTGGCGAGATCTTGGATGTGGAAGGCACGCCCGAGCTGCTACCTGGCGAGTACGTCGACTTCGAGCGCGAGGACCTATCTGCCTCACCGCAACACGGCCTCATGTATCGAGCCCGCAATGTTCGCCCAGTGGTCGTCGAGACGGAGCTCGATGACGAGGACCGCGACCTGTTAGACCGTGAGGAACCCGTCATCGACGGAGATCCCCCGCACACGATCGAAGACATGGTCCGCGACTCACTGGAAGGCCAGGATCCTGCGGCCACGCTTCAGCCAGTAGGCGGCCACGCAGTCAAGTTCAAAGATGACCGCGCTGGCGACGACAACAACCTGGACGCGCAGATACGAACATCTGCTCAGGCCGAAGAGCTTGCCGAGGCTGAATGGGTCACCCAGGGGTTTACCCCGGTCACACATATCCCAGGGGCCGACCAGCTCCTCGCCTACGACGCCGATTTGTTGCGAAGAATCATCGGGATGGATGAGCCCACGCAACGGAAGGCCGCTCGCTGGTGTGCAATTCGTGCGTACGACTACGCAGGCCTCGCTCACCGCGAATGGGTCGCTCCGGACTAACCGCACTCAGTAGCGATCAGCCACCACCTGCTCCATTCGACAACATCCAGCACGTCTTCAGCAGGTGGCAGATCGACCATGCGAACGACAAGGACGAACCGGTCCGACCGCTTCATGAGCTGCACGGACCGTTCGACCACGGCGGAGCAAACCTCCCCTATCACGCCATACTTCAGCGCACTTAACCCAAACCCGCTCGCTGCCGTGTTACGCACACTCTCACACGCATCGCACACTTACGGTGCTGACGTCGATCGACTGCACGCCGCATTCAAGGACGAGTACTAACGCAGCCGAACGTCCGCGGTCGCCCCGCTGGTCGATCGGCTACCGGCTACCTCATGCGGCGAGATGAGATGTCCAATCTCCCAGTCCGATGCGAGAGTGCGAGGCCAGCGGATGAGACCATCCAGGGATGGAATCGCGCCGAACGATCGATCTGAGAGTTCCTGTGCTCTTTCTGCAGACCATGGCAGGTGAGGCCGGCCTTCAGAACGGGGATTTCAGTTCCGATTCGTGTGGCCGACTCATCTTCTTGGGCAACGATTTCCTTGTGATCTACACGGGTGCAACCTACGGTCCAGTAGAGGTCACGATCGGTGTGCTGACCGCACCCCCGGCGGACACGGCTGCCGGGTGGGAGACGATCGAGGAAGGCACGGTCGTCGTCACCGACCAGCTCTCTCTGATCCCGCATCCGTCGGGGACCGAGACCTCGATCGAGGACATCGCCGGGTTGACCGCGGTCGATGCCGTCGATCCCGGGTTGTGGCAGGTGCGGGTCCATGCGCGAGGTCGCGACGCCGATCGCGGTGATGTGGCCGTTCTGTTGCAGCTCTGGCCGGCCGAGCGTCCGCTGCCGTTGACGACGGTGAAGATCGGGGACAGCTACGTGCCTCGGATGCTCACCACGGACCCGACTCAGCCCGCACCGCTCCCGGCCGAGGACACTACTGAGGACGCAGCGCATGGTTCATCGACCCAGTCCCCGACCTCGGCCGGGTCGGTGACCGAGCAGTGGACGCGGATCGCACAATGGTTGCGCACCAACCTCACCTCCGCCCCGATCATCGGCGCCGGCCGCGCAGAAGTCGCCCAGGCCGTCGATGCCACCGGCATCGCGTGGCCCGCCGAGCTGGTCGTGTTCTTCGAGCAGATCAATGGATTCCCCCACGAGGACTGGGTCTCCCTGCTGCCGGCCCACGAGCTGTTCGATCTCGAGCGCCTCGTGCAGGAGCGGCAGATGGAACTCGATATCTGGGGTGAACTCGACGAGGAGATGGGCCGTGCATCCGCGAACGGAGGAGGCGACAGTGTCGCTGGCGAGATCGCGTGGACCTATCTACCGGAGTTCATTCCTTTCGCCGGGCTCGACGGCAACCTCCTGTTCGTCGATGCCCGCCCCGGTGACCTGCACGGGTGCATAACCGAGTTCGACAAAGTCGACACCGATGTGGCCGGACCCCGATGGGTGTCACTGGGTGCAATGCTCACCGATCTCGCCAACAGCCTCGAGGTCGGCGTGGCCTTCGACGGCAGATGGAAAGCCACAGTGACCGAAGGAAAACTGAGCTGGCAGTACGTGCCCTGACCGCCGGGCCCCACCGTTCAGGGATGGGCTTACGTCACTGGTCATAGTCCCGATGGGCTCGCGGGTAGAGGGTTGATGGTGTCGCTATCCCAGGTGACCCTTTGATCAGGTGTCGCGGAAAGCGCTTCGAGTGCGGCGTCGGCGAGAACGGTGTCGACGCATTCCGCTGACGCTCCCAGGTATGTCGTCATCAGATCGATGTCCGTCGCTACACACCAGGCGTGGTCGTCGGGCCACCACAGGTGCGCGCTCATCCCTCCCGGAAACTGCTTGTCGGCCCCAAACTGGATATCTGCCAGGTCGATACTTCCCGAGAAGAGGATCATGTCTCGACTAGGCATGGGCAGCCGAGGGTAGTTCGACGACGGCGTGATGTAGCCGGATCCTTCCCAGTGGGCGAACCAGCACAGCTCCGGTGTGGACGTGAACCGTCGAAGGATGTCGGCCAGCGCGCGTGTTGTTCGCGCGGGTAACGAGCCGGTGACCGGGGCGTCGTGCCACAGACCCTCCTGTTCGCTGGTGTGCCAGCTACCCACGATGGATCCCCATTCCATGACGGGGTGCGCGATGGTGCCGTTGGCCGCGGCGACAGCTGCCCAACGCACGGGCTCGTCGTCAAGGGTGGTCGCGGGGTGGAAGATCCGGGCGTACGCGGGAAACACTGGTGGCACTAGGGCGGCGACAGTGTGGTCGAAGTTGTGCACGTGTTCGACGATCCAGGTGCCGGCGGTGGTATCGGCTGCCAATCGGAGGCCGCGCTCGGCCCAGTCCTGGCTATCAGTCGTTTCGGGATCCCAGGCCATGGTCCTACTGCACCACATCGCGAAGATCCGGGTACTGACAGCCACGTACGAGACTGAGCGATAACCGATCGCTCTCAGGTCATGGGGTGGCGGTGACACTCGAGATCGCATAGGTGGTGTCACCCGCTGGGGATCCGACGATCGATTCCAGCCACGGCAACTCGATGGGGTCCCGGAGAGCGTTTCCGGTGAGCAGGTCGTACTGGGAGAACACAGGGCGGCCCTTGTAGTTGACGGCGGTGACAACGGAGCCGCTCACCGAGCTTACGGTGGCGTCGGCACCCTCGGGAATTGTCCATTCATGGGTTACCGTCGGCGATCCCGCAACGGGAACCGACAGCACGTCTGCGTCCTCGTTGAGCCAGAACAACCGGTCGCCCATCACCGCCATGGTTCCGCGAATGACACCACCGCGAGCCTCGGGCATCACCAGTGGCGTTTCGATTCGCGATCCATCCACGACATCGATCGTCACCAGGGTCATAGCAGGACCGACGGTCTCATCCATTCCGTAACGGTAGGTGCCGTAGAGGGCGAGGATCGATTGTCCGTCTGGCGAGCAGACCGATGTGCGTGAGGCGGGGCCGTAATCGCTCGGGCTGTCCCATTCGCCTCGCACCACCAGCTCTCCTCCGGGCGGCAGTTCGTACAGCCGATTCGGGATGGGAGCATCAACAGCCTGCCAGTTGTCGACGACCGCGAAGTGACGGTCACCACAGTAGGCCGTCGTGCGGACCATGCCGGGAACGGAACCCTGCAGAATCCAGTGTTCGGCACTGACGGACACGTAGTTGTTCGAGCGGCCGCTGTTGAACCAGATCGTGGTGGCGCCGCTGTCCGGGTTATTCGAGATCGACGCAACGGTGTGCTCGGTGATCGGGGTATCGATGCGGGCGGTGTCGGTCAATGTGGTCACTGCCCGGGAGGAGGCGGTGACCACGTTGTGGTGTGAGGCCACGACCTGGTTGCCGTCGACGCGTCCGTTTTCCATACGGCCGACGACGTTTCCACTTTCGTCGAAGACGAACACCAGGGTCCGACCACCTGATGATTCGACGGTGAGGCCGCCGAGGGACACGGCTCCTACGGCATTCGCGGGCAGCGTTTCGATGTTCGCACCCGGATACTGCGGTGCTGTGCTGCAAGAGGCAGCAGCCATAATTACCGCGGCCAACGCCATAATGCGGGCCACACCACCACCTCTCGACGATGCCTGCAACCCGTACGGATCACTCCTGCAATCGGCCTCAACCATCCGCTCACAGTGCCATATGCACTCGGGGAACCAGGAGAACCGATCAACGATCCGCTTACGGGATCAAGCTGAGCGGCACGGGTTCGACGTACATGCCCCAACCAACGTTCGTCCTGCGGTGCGTCGCCGCACCGGCCGGTACTGAATGCCTGGCGGCTGCCAACTGCAGAAGAACGCGGTATTCGGGGTCGGCGCAGAGCTAATATCTATTTCACTAATGTTGTAGTGGAAGTGGGTTTGATGGTCTCCTTCCGCATCGATCGCAGATCGGGCATCCCCACGTACGTGCAGTTGGTGCTGCAGACGAAACAGGCACTGCGGCTGGGGGAATTGCGCCAAGGGGATCGGCTCCCCACAGCGAAGGACGTCGTCTCGGCGCTGGCCATCAACCCGAACACCGTGCTCAAGGCGTACCGGGAACTCGAACGGGACGGGTTGGTCGAGGCCCGGCCGGGTGCGGGGACTTTCGTGATCGGCACGTTGGCGAAGCCTGGCATGGCCGAGCAGTCGGCTTTGCGGGCGGAGCTCGCGCGATGGGTTCGGCACGGCCGGGATGCCGGGTTGGACCGGGCCGACCTCGAAGCCCTCGTCGCGGCGGAGCTGAACGTGCAGTACGACACCGACACGAAAGGATCCACATGAGGGACACACCCGACGCGTCCCGCAGTGCCCTGTCGATGCGAGAGGTGTGCATGCGTTTCGGTAAGACGTACGCCTTGGACGGCTGCTCGTTCGATGTGGTGCCCGGCAGCGTCACCGCGTTAGTCGGTCGAAACGGGGCAGGAAAATCGACGTTGATGTCGGTCGCGGTGGGCTTGCTGACACCGCAGAGCGGGTCCGTGTCGGTACTCGGCCGCTCGCCCAGTCAATCGGGGATCAGCCCGGGATTGTCGTACCTCGCTCAGCACAAGCCGCTCTACGGCAAGTTCACCGTCGCCGAGATGCTGCGCTTCGGGCAGCGGACGAATACGCAGTGGGACAACGCCTACGCGAACCGTCTGGTCACGGAAGCGGACGTGCCCCTGGCGGTGAAGATCCGATCGCTCTCACCGGGGCAGCGAGCGCGGATAGCAGTGGCACTGGCCCTCGGCCGCCGACCCGACGTCGTTCTGCTGGACGAGCCGTTGGCGGATCTCGATCCGGTGGCACGGCGATCGGTGGCACAGACCCTGATGCGGGACGCCGCCGAGTACGGCACCACCGTCGTGTTGTCCTCGCACATCCTCGTCGAGTTGACCGATGTCGCCGATCAACTCCTCCTCCTCGATCGCGGGCGTATCCGCCTGACCGGCGGCCTCGACGAACTCCTCGAGGAGCACTACCTGCTCACCGGCCCCGGTGACCCGCAGCAGGTTATCGGGCAGGGAGCGATCATCGAATCCCGTGACGGCACCCGAACGACCATCTATCTGGTCCACGGGCCGCGCCCACCGCACCTCGGCGAGTGGCTGCTCGAGCAACCCGCCATCGACGAGATCGTGCTCGCGCACCTGGCCGAACAGAAAGAGGAACGCGCATGATCTGGGTGACGTGGCGACACCACCGAAGCAGCATCGTAGCCGCGCTCGGCACGATCGTGGTGCTGGCGCTGGCCGCCGTGGTCGCCGGCCGGATCGTCACGGCCGATCCCAGTGCCCGAGGGTTCGGCACCTTCTTCTACTGCTTCGGCTCCACCCCCGGCGTCTGTAGGGCCGAATCGGTCCTCACCGCCACCACGGTGATCGCGGCGGCATTGCCGGTCCTGTTCGGCCTGCTGGTCGGAGTGACCGTGTTCTCCCGTGATATCGAGCAGGGCACTCACGTGCTGGGCCTGTCCCAGTCCGTCAGCCGCGCCCGGTGGTTCTGGATGCGGATCCTGGTGGTGTTCCTACCGATCAGTGCCCTGATGACGGTGCTCGGGTTCATCCTCGAATGGACCCGCTCCTACGGGGGCGCGAAGAGCGGCGCCTTCATCTCCGGATCCGGAATCGGCCTCTCCCGGCTGACCTTCCCGCTGTTTCAATCCTCCGGATTGGTCCTCGGCACGAACACGCTCCTTGCCCCGATCATCGGCAGCGCTGCGGCGCTCATCGTGCGAAACACCCTTGGCGCGATGGTGATCACCCTCATCGCGACGGTGGCGATCATGGTCGGACTGCAACTCGGGGCCCGTCCGCACTACGCGCCGCCAAGTATCGATGCCCGGCCGCTCAGCGGCGCTGCGGCATACGCCTCCTCCGGAAACACCGGCTTCTGGTTCGATTCCTGGACGATCGGATCGGACTACGTCGACGCCGGCGGGAACGCCGTCGACATCGACCAGCAGCACTGTGCTCGGGCGATCTACAGTGACGACGACTTCGGTCAACGCCCGGACGAGACGTACGCCGACTACAACGCCCGCACCGAAATCCTCTACCAAGAGCAGCAGCGGGACTACGAGACCTGCCTGCGAACGCAGGGCGCCGACCACTTCGAGGTGCGCTATCACGCCGACAACAGGTTCCGGCAGTTCCAACTCACCGAAACCGCGCTCGTCCTCCTGATCGCGGCGGCGTTCCTCGTGCCCGCGCGGTGGGGGTTGCGTCGCCTCCGCCCGTGATCTGGAACAACCGTCGATCGCCACGCCGGTTGATTGCGTGGATCAGACTCGGAACTTCGTGGATCAGACTCGGAACGGTTGCCGAGGGACTGCCCGTCATGTCCTGAGCGCCGCCGCTCCGGTAACAGCGGCACGCGGTGTGGCCTTCCTGCCTGGCCCGTCCATAGAGTCCGGGTATGAGATGTGCGTTCGAAGGAGGAAACCTCGATGGGCAGTATCTCGACGTCGACGAACGAGAGATAGGTCCGTACAGAGGCCGTCAGATGTGCTCCCCTGACCAGCCCGTCGCCCAGATCCGTAGCCATGGGCGCTGCGTGTACATGCGGACTGAACGAGCCGTCGAATGGCATGGGGAGTCCTGGATTGTCTTCACACACTACGGCGACTGGGCGAACTACGAGCCCAGTAGTGACCGCCGCTAGGAGTGGACATTCGGGCAGCGGGTGCCGTACTTGTCGCAGTTTCGTTCAGGTGGCGAACCGCGCCGAGTGCATCTGATCCAACGACATCTGGCCCGCCGCCCTGCTCTGTGTCGCGCACGTGCCCTCAGGGGGTTTGTAGCGTGCAATGATCATCTGATGCGGTCCTCGCGGTTGTTGCCCGTTCTCGTCGCCGCATCCGTCGTCGTCACGGCATGCGCGGATGACTCGCCACCCGCGACGACCCCGGTGATCGTGTCCTTCGACGACGGGTGGGGTCAGGTCTTCGTGGCGAACGTCGATGGCAGCGGCCTACGGCAGGTCACCCCGACCGTGGCTGACGACATGTCCGACGGCCGGTGGGGAAATTACGCCGCGCTGTCACCAGACGGTGCGCAGTTGGCCTACACCCACGGAGGCAGATTCATCGACGTCGTGGAGCTCGAATCGGATGAAGTGAGGACTGTTCAAGAAGACGGCTATCAGCCTGTCTTCTCGCCGGACGGGTCCTCGATCGCATTCTCCAAGAGCGACGGCAGTATCAGCATCATGAGTACTGACGGTTCCGACTTGCGCGTCATCGCTCCGGCTGAGTCCGGATCCGTGGCGACGTTCTCCCCGGACGGTTCGCGGGTGGTCTTCACCGCCGACGGATACATTGTCGAGGTGCCAACGACGGGTGGGGAATCGAAGGTGCTTTTGCGGGACCAGTTCTGGAACGCGGACCCCGCGTACTCACCCGACGGTTCCACGCTGGTCTTCTCGAGTAACCGCGGCGGCAACAACGGCTCCGAGATCTACTCGATGCCGGCCGGTGGTGGAGAGATCATGCCACTGACCGACACGTACGCGGTGCATCCGCAGTTCACCCCCGACGGCTCGCGCATCCTCTACACCAGAGCAACCACGCAATCAGGGGAGCTGGTCGTCGATATATCCACCTCAAACCGTGCAGAGCTCGCCTCGATGAATCCCGACGGCTCCGACCAGAAACGGTTGACGCCTCGGTCGATCACTGCCCAGTATCCGAGTATCGGCGGGGGACAGTGATATCGCTGATCAGGCCGCACCGCCCCGGGGCGAGGAAGTGCGGACCGCCGACCACGAGCGGCTGCCGGTAGCCCGCCCGCGCCCTAGCTACTCCGAAGGTGATGACGCGGTCAACCGATGACCGCGAAACCGGCCCAGCGGACCACATCGAGGGCCGGTCAGCGATACGGTTGCGGTGACTCAGTAAATTCTCAACCCACGGACCGACAACTGGTGACGTAATGGAACTGTCACAGCAAGATGGAGTCTCCCTAGTCGCGCAGGTCTTTCAGCACTACTTCGCGCTCCGCCGCGATCTTGTTCCGATACTGCTGAGTCAGAACTCTGGCAGAGGAGGTAAGACGAAGCCACACTGTTCGTCAGTGAAACCATGGAGGCGCTGTAGTTCAGCGACTAGCTCCGCCTCGTTCGCTGATGCAAGAGCAAGGTCATCAAGCTCGTGACGGTTGTCTATCGCCCACAGAACTGCGTCCAATGCGGCGAGCCGGCTCGTGACCTCTGGGTTTTGCCCGTTAACTCCTTCGTGTCACCAAGTCCTCAGGCGGTTTCGATCGAGCACTGCGATCGTCGCACGCCTCGGGACTTCCGGTTGGGGAACCTGCACCGGGACGAGATCGGCGCGCCAGCGCGCACCCTCGAGATCTCTGCGCTCGTCCCGAAAGCGGATCCATGACCGGACACCGCTGGAGCGGGTCACGGCAGAGGGCGCTGGCCGCTCTCAATTCGTTGCTTCCGCACCCTGAACTCGTCCTCCGAAATCTCTGCCAACCCCGGCACCGTAGGGCCGGCCCATCCACCGTCGACGGTGGTCGGGCAGAATCCGACGGCGAAGCTCGCTGGCTCATCCTCAAGACCCACCCAATCCACCTGGACGTGTTGCAGCGTCGGGTCGGTGATTCGTCCTGGATGTCCATGAAATAGCAGGGCAGGTTGCGACGCCGGATTGAGAATGTCGCGGTCGGTGTCCTGCCACCTATAGGCCACCGGAGTACCGCGCTGTATCCGATTCGTCGCGATCGCCTCGTCCCGCTCCACTCAGTCAGTATCCGTGCCACTCGAGGGACCGGGCGAAGGAATCGCCCACGGAATGGACGGGGGTGGCCGACCGCCCGGTCTGGAGCGATAGACGGTCACCGATCGTGGATGGTTATCCGGATTCCGACATACCATCGGTAGATGGGCCGCCGCTCGGTGTTCGACAAACCCGCGCTCACGCTCGCGAACGACCTTCAGAGCGTCGGGCGTCCAGACCTGCATCACCGCATCGTCGAGGCCCTTCGGGATGATCCACTTACCGATGATCAAGTCGGCGAGGTCCAGGAGCGACTGGTCGAGGTTCTGAATGATCCACGAGTCGCCGAACGTGACAAGAACGAGGCGAGCCGACTCATCGCCGTGGGTGACGATCTACTCGGTGCGATCGGGCGGTGTGGAGTGGTGCACATGACCTGGCGGCGGATTCCGGCCGGTGAGCCCGGGCCGGTGCAGTGGGCTCGACCTGTTCTGGCCGAGGACGAGGGCATCTACCAAGGCTCCTGGGGCGGCGAGGAATCGTACGAGATGTCTCCGGAGTTCACCTCGGTCGACGAAGCGCTCATGTGGGCACGCGTTCGAGCGCCCTCGGTGATTGTGCGCCCGTGGTGGGACAACGGGACCGAGTACTGGGCCGGTGACGGCCCACCACCTGAGCGCTATCGCGAGCTCGAGCCTCCGCACTGACTCGGTGTTCCTCGATGTCGTCCCGAAGCCCTATCCGTTACCGGTTGCCGATCGGTGACCGGGCATCCGCTCCTTGGCGGTCATCGATCGCCGACAACCGAGGAATTGGGCACTCCCAGTGAGAGAATCCAGGCATGCGCCGAATAATCACGGTCAGTGCGGGTATCGGCCTTCTTTGCGGGCTCCTGGCCGCTGGATTGTTTCTGTGGTGGCTGTCGCTTCCCGTGACGTTGTACACCGCTGGCTATACCCCTCTAGGCGAGGGAACCGTCGGAACCATGGAGACCTCTGGAACAACCCCGTTCCTCATCGGCATGGTGGTCGGTGGCGCCGTGCTCGGCGGACTCGTGGGCGCCGCCGGTGCCGCGTTCGGATCGGATGGCGACTCGGACGTCACCGGTGACTCCGCCTTCTTGGTCAGATAGAACCGAAAACTCCATGCCGACGTCGGGTCCGGTCGCTCGTCACCTGGTCAGCGATCGCCTTTTCGACGCCCAGCTGTGCAACGAGGAGGAGTTCCTATGACCGAATGGGTCGAAATGCTGGTGACCATGGCCGACGGGCCGAAGCAGCCGGTGCAGGGCGTGGTCGTCCCGTACCGCCGCTCCGACGAACCGTGGCGCTTCTCTAGCGGCTCCTATGGTGAAACACCCGTCCTTCCGCGTCTTCGACCAGGCGGCGTCCGCCTGTATCGCTGGGGACGCCGGTCCCGGATCGAGTCGATGGAGGGGGAGCTGCTCTTTATGACCGACGGCGACGCCGCTTGGTACTTCACCTCCGATCCGCAACGGCCGCGCTGCACCGCACTCCGCAACGTGCAGTTCTATGGCCCCGGCCGCGAACTGGTCATCACCCGGCCCGTCAGTCACTGGGTCGGGGACCACCACGCCCGCCCGACCGGTCCGGTGACTGATCTGGACTGCCTCGGCCGCCGCAGCTGGTCGGTGGATCTGGCGCCGCGCGAAAGCAGGGCGATGCCCCGTCCGTCGCTGCGTCTGGTCGTCGACGCCGAAAGCGGTGCCGTCCTGGAACAGCATTCCGGTGACGGGGTCACCGGCGCTACGTACACGGACGTCACCGTCGGCTCACCGATCGATCCGGCACTGTTCACCTGGAACGGCCCGGTGGTCACCGACCTCGAATCACGCGCCCTCGCCGGCCGGGGTGACCCTCAGTGGGACGAGTCGATGCAGTGGTTCCACGAGAACGTCACCGCCGAACCGATATACGTGCCGGTACTGATGGACTTCACCCCGCCCCTGGTCGACCTGACAGATCGAGAATCCGGAGCCTTCTCTGCTTCGCTTGGACCGAACAACGGGTTCGGCCAACATGCGGGCTGGCTTATCAGGCGACCCCGTTCAAAGGAACCGTGGAAGGTGAAAGTGAAGGCGAATGGACACCAGGTCGCCTGGTCTACCGAGGACTTCGACTGGGCATGCCACATCTCCGCGGGCACCCTCGACGCGACCGCATTCGCGATTCTGCAACAGCAACTACACCCAGGCGATCCTGTCGTCGGCACACCGGAACTCGTCTTCGGCGGCTCGGACGGCCCCTGAGGCGAGACCGCAAGCGGAACCCTCACCGGCTCGTCCCGAAAGCGGAACCCTGATCGAAACTCGCTGACCAGCACGAACCCGATAGCCCCGTCCGGTGATATTCCCATTGCCGGGGCGCCAAACGGATCGGGTGCGACGCGGTCCCACTCCGATCCACCCACAACTTTGTCGAGAATCGAAGGTTATGTGACAACTGCTACGAACTGCGGAAGGTCGCCGAAAAAGCGTCGGTAACCTGCGTCGAAAACCGTTGAATTTTTCAACACATGCTGATCGGCTCGCGCGTCCCCAGCGCAGACAAGGACACAGACCACCAGGTCGACGCCCTGCGCAGGGCGAGGTCGACGCCAAGAACTTTCACATCGCACACGCCGGCGGTGCGGAAGCATTGCGACCCCACCTGGATCGGATTATTCAGCGGCTGCTTGAGGGCGACATCCTGGGTCCGACGACTCGGACGCTCGGTGCTGTACGGATCATCCTCGGTGTCGAGAGCAGGGGATCGGTGAACCGCCGAAGGTCGCACCGAATCCAGCGAGCTGATCGTGGCTAACACTCGCGGCGGTTTCGCCGCCACCGCGCGGGGACGCAAGGGCGGTCGACCCCCAAGCCCATCCAGGATCAGTCGTCCTTGCTCTGTACGACGCCGCAGAACACTGTCGTCCAGATCCCTTCATCCTCGAAGCGCCGCGCAGCACGGTGTTACGGGCACCTGAACAACTGGTAGAGGTGTCGTTTCGCAACGTGCAGTATTCGTTCCGACGGTCCGGAGCTACGTCGATGCGAGGTGGAAGCACCATTGCTCTCACGTAGGCATAGAGGTGGGGCGTCAGGATTCATCCGGCTGTGAAGAGCCGTCGCCGAACCGCCTCGGTGAGGTCGCCGATCTGGGCTCTAAGCGAGCGCGCCAGTGAGAAGGGGCCCGTCTCCGCAGATGGGGCATGTGATATCGAACCAGTGATTTGGACCGATCAACGCCTCGGGGTCTATCCGGATCTTGGTGGCGCCGGTCGACGGCGAGGTCCGGGCCGTTAGCCTCGCATACCGCGCGATTCGATTCCCGGTTGGTGTCTTTCGGGCGAAGATGAGGAAGAAAATCGTCTCCGGCAGCAACCCGAGTAAAACTGGCAAGCGGGGTCGCTCGTCGTGTCTTTGCAACTTGTAAAGAAACTCGTAGAGAAGGTGACGGGGTGGAGGCATTGTGGTGGGTCAATATATAGAAGAGTACGGCTGGTCACCGCAGTGTTCGTGTGGCGTTAGGTACACCCGCATCCAAGCTGTAGGGCACGACCGACGGTAATCCCTCACGACTTGAAAGGTGGCTGCCATGGAACTGAAACTCGCAGGTCTACGAACTGCTGGACCTCACAATCCTCACTTGAGGCCGCCCCGACGGCATCAGTGGCACAGCGTTCACCACCAGCGCCGTTTCTCCTCCGGTCCGCCCGGCATCGCCATTCGGTTCGCCCTGATCGGCTTCATCAGGTTTGAAGTCGCGGCGGTGTTTCTGGATGGGTCGCGGAAGCCTGAGCGCACAATTGCCCGCGCCGCCTTCCTGGCAGTGCTGATTGCCGGCGTGGTCCACGCGATCTCCTATTGGGCCATGGTGGAGGCAGGGAGGCTGTTCGAAGTGGTCATCGTCGCCAGCGATCCGCTGCCCGTCCTCGCTGTTGTCGGGCTGTCCGGTAGCCTGGTCGCCATTCTGGTAAATCTCACGCTCCAGACCGGCCAGCCCGTTGTCATCAGCACCGATTCGACGCGAATTCCCCCGCCTGCACTGCTGATCGGCTTCGGCCGGCGCCGGTCCACCCTGTTGGCCCGCGCCTCAACCGCGACGGAATTGGAGGACGAGCGCTGAGCGTCACCCTGTTCACCATTCCACTCTGGGCGGACCTTTCGGCAGTCGCAGTCGGGGCCATGCAAGGGGCGATGTTCGCGGCGAAGTTTCACGATCGCCGTATCGATCTCCTCGGAGTAGTCCTGGTCGGGACATTCACCGGACTCGGGGGAAGCCTGCTACGGGACGGTTTCTTGAATGTTGTCCCCGCAGCCCTGAGCAACAACTGGTACCTGCCTACGGCGGTCGTGGCTGCACTGGCGGGAATGCTCCTCGAACGCCTCTTCACCCGCCTCGACCCTCTGGTGATCGCCCTCGATGCGCTCACCGTCGGACTCTACGCAGCAATAGGGATGACAAAGGCCCTCGGAAGTGGGATGCCCGCGATTCCATCGATGTTCGTCGGTGTCGCTGCAGCCGTTGGCGGCTCAGCACTGAGGGACATCTTCCTAGGCCTCCCTATCGCGTTGATGCAGGTCGGCTCTCTGTATGCGGCCGCCGCCTTCGCCGGCGCCATCGCTCTCCTCATCGCGGTCTGCAGCGGCGGGACTTCGGTACTCGCCGCAGTCCTCTGCACGGTGGTCACTACCTTGCTCCGGCTCTGCGCGGTCAAGTTCGGATGGACACTCCCGGAACAGCGCTCGCTCGAAATCAAACGGACGAAACGAATGTAACCGCACAGCGACATAACTTTACGGCAGCGGCCGCCGCGGGTCCGTATCCATTGCCCCGAGTGTTCGGCCCCTTTTGGAAGTACTGAGGAGGACTACTCGCGTTCGGCCGCCCAATTGGTGAAGCTTTTGCGACTTCCGATCTATCCCGTGACCGGTCACCGACCTTCTGCGGTGGACGCAGCCCTGAGATTCCACGAGCTGTTCACCTCGTCGGAGATCCTTGGGCAAGATGACGATGGAGAAGATGCTCGCCAGGGCCTGTCCACCCGCCGATATCCGGTCGGCCTCGAATCGATAGTTCACAAGATAAGCTAAATCTGCTCGGCAGCAAGCAAGTTCGCCGCATCACGCAAGTACGTTTCGATGATCGAGAGCGCTGTCCGAGTTGCTCTGCGCGAATCTGTCTGGGCTGGATCTGGCGGCGATTATGATCTAGGGGTGCACTTCGCCGTCATCCTCCCGGAGTGAGGCGCTTCTATGCAGACTCCCGATCCCGGAGGACGATCCTCCCGGGCACGCCCCCCTGCACAAGCCTGTCCAGCGCCGCGTTAACCGAAAGTGCGTCCAGGTTGTGCTCGAAGATTGGAATTTTCGGCAGTGCATCGGCTTTCGCTAGATCTATGAGGGCGCGAAGCTCCCCCAGAGTTCCGACGAAGCTTCCGCTCAGCTCCAGCATCTTCAGCGCCATCAGAGCGGTGGGTACAACGAGTTCGCCACCGAACAGGCCTACCTGCACCAGCTTTCCGCCCTTGCGTAGCGCGTTGAAGGCCGCCGTTCCGGTGTCGCCATTGTTGACGAAATCGATGACAGCCGTGACAGGACTACCACATGCTTTCACGATCTGCATGGCCGCAGACTTACTTGACTGGATGGTCTTGGTGGCGCCAAGCTTGACCGCGACCTGGAGATTTCGCTCGGATACGTCGACAGCACAGATTTCCTCGTGGCCAAGTGCCTTCAACGTGGCGATGGCGGTGAGGCCGACCCCTCCGGCGCCGATCACGACAATCGGTTCCGCGGCTGGTAGAGGGAGGACTCTGTTAACTGCGCTATAGGCTGTTAAGCCCGAGCATGAAAGGGTCGCTGCCCACGACAGGTCGAGCCCGGTGACGTCGATCAGGTACTTCGCATCGGGAACGACGATGTGGTCGGCGTATCCACCAGGCCGTGCCACCCCGAGATTCTGCCCGTTCGGGCAATAGTTGTCCCGGTCGGCCTGGCAGTGGTGGCACTTCCCGCACCCGATCCATGGGTATACAAGTCGCACGTCACCAACCATGAGCCCGTGAACGTTCTCTCCAACCTGCTCGACCACGCCGACCACTTCATGTCCCATGACGAGTGGGTATCTGATCCCGCGGTCGATCAAACGCATCGTGCCTCTGCTCCCCAGGTCGTATCCGCCTTCTCGCAGATGGGTGTCGGTATGGCATACCCCGGAACGGATCACCCTCAACAGCACTTCGTTGCCGAGCGGCCGGGACGTCGGCAGGTCGATCTCCGTGACACCGGAGCCCTCTTCGGCAATAGCGAATGCACGCACCCCTCGCTCCTTCAAGTGTGTAACCCGGACGTTCCGCGCGGTATGCAACCGGCACGGAACCGCAGCGGAATCCGCTGGCTGGGACATCGGACGGTCCGAATGTCACCCCATAGTGGTCGACGGCTCGCGCTGTCGGTTGTTCCACTTCGGTACAACCAACGCGTTCACCGGTGACCGAATGTAGGAGCGGCCAGCACGCCGAGGTGCTGCTGGCGGTGGCCAAGCGTATGAGTGAATCGAGGAACTGATGAGTAACTACGTCACCACGAATCCTGTGACCGGTGAGTGCCTGCATGAGTTCGCCCGAGCTACCGACTGCGAGATCGACTCTGCGGTTGCCCGTTCCGATGTCGCGTACCGGCAGTGGCGTACGAGCTCGCCGCAGGAGCGGTCCGACATGCTCCGGACTGTGGTGAAGGTGTGGCGTGAGCGTGCCGACGAGCTCGCCTCGATCCTGACCATGGAGATGGGAAAACCTATCACTCAGGCGCGCGGTGAGGTTGGTCTGTGTGCCAACATTATTGAATACTATGCCGAGAACGGATCGGCGTTCCTGGACGAAGAGGTGCTGCGCATTGCCGGTGGTGGTACGGCGGTGGTGCGGACGGAACCGATAGGTCCACTGGTCGGGATCATGCCGTGGAACTACCCTTACTATCAGGTAGTGCGGTTCGCCGCGCCGAACCTGATGCTGGGCAACACGGTGTTGGTCAAACATGCCTCCAACTGCCCACAGGCGGCCCTGGCAATCGAAGCGCTGTTTGTAGAGGCCGGACTGCCCCAAGGGGTGTACGTCAACGTCTTTGCTGACAATGCACAGGTGGCAAAGATGATCTCGGATCCGCGGGTCCAGGGAGTATCGCTGACGGGGTCCGAACGAGCCGGGGCGGCAGTCGGCGAGATTGCTGGACGGCACATGAAGAAGGTTGTCCTTGAGCTCGGCGGATCCGACCCGTTCCTGGTACTAGACGACTCCGACCTGGATGCCACCGTGGCCGCCGCTGTGAACAACCGGATGACCAACGGGGGGCAGGCTTGCACGGCGTCGAAGCGATTCATCGTGGTCGATGGCGTCTATGAGAGGTTCCTCGATGCGTTCACGGAGGCGATGCGCCGCATAGTGCCTGGAGATCCGTCCGACCCCGCGACGGCGTTCGGACCGTTGTCCTCCTCCGGAGCGGTCAATGAGCTCGCCGAGCAGGTGGAGGATGCGGTTGCCAAGGGCGCGCGAGTGCTGACGGGTGGGCGTCGCGGCAAGTCCGATGCATTTTATGAGGCGACGGTACTTATTGATGTGACCTCGGAGATGCGCGCCCACAGCGAAGAATTATTCGGGCCCGTCGCGGTGGTCTACCGTGTCGCGTCGGAGGAGGAGGCAATCACTCTGGCCAACGAATCTCCATTTGGTCTCGGCGCCGCGATCTTCACCTCCGACCCTGAGCAGGGCCGTCGTGTCGCCGAACGACTCGAAGTGGGTATGGCTTGGATCAACGGCACCAGCAAGAGCGCCCCGGATCTACCGTTCGGCGGGGTCAAACGCTCCGGCGTCGGACGCGAGCTCGGCCGGTACGGGTTCGACGAGTTCTCCAACAAGAAGCTGATCAGGACTCTGCGCTGAAACACAGACTTGAAACCCCTCTGCGTGACCTTGCGCAGAAGCCCAAGGAGATTGAAGGCCTCATCACTAACACTCCAGGGTGAGTCAATGCCTCCGCCCGACGAGTTGTGGTGCCAGGCCGGGCTAGCAATGGTGAAACCCAACCTAATGTCTAGCTATCCGGGGAAGAAGATCTGAAACCCTGTCGCCTTGGTTTCGTAAAGTTCAACGCACCTAAGTAGATTGCATCTACTGGATGCACGAAGTCGCCCACGATACCGACTGGAATGGCGCGAACCCGCCGTCTCATCAATTACCCAGGTAGGGTGAGGAATTCGAGTGAGCCGCGCACACGCGGAGACGTCCTCGACGATTGATTTCAAATACCCCACAGGTGCCATCTAGTGCGGCGTGGCATAAGTAGTTTGACAGTCGAGAGCGACTGGTACTCTGCGTATTTCCATCGCATGCAGCAACGGTTCCAAACTTTCAGGATTCGGCTGTCCGGACATTGGAGGTGTGAATTCCCATGAACTCTCGTGAGTATCGCCAGTTGCGCCAAAGGCGTCGAGCCGCGTCGCTCGGAGTCAACCGCAAACGCAAACATCCTGACCCCGAGGCGGAGCGTCTCATTGAGTTTGCCAGCATGTGGGCACCTTTCGGGGGCGTCACCGAGGAGGAGATCCTTGTCCACTTCGGAATGAAAATGCGCCGATTCATCGAGCGATTGTGGCAGGTCATTTCTGAATCGAACTGTGTCCAAGACGAGATACGCATTCTCGAGAGCGTATATCCGCACCCCACCGATTCGGCCAGGCATTAGGTGTGACCGAATGTTCTAGTCTCTCGCGACAACTTGACCGTCCAACTACTTGCACCACGGCGCACTAGGGGGCCGCATCACGCGACCGTTTATCGAATGAATTTAGAGGCGACTGCGCGGTAATTCGGGGGCGCCCGCGTCCTATTGCATGCCTTAATCCGTAGTCGACGCCGCCGGTTCAAGACGTCCCATGGGCCGTAGAGGGAAAGGAATATTAGATGCAGGGAGCAGCTACATCTGTCGCCAGAGAGGTGGTCCAACTTGAGGTCGAGGCGAGCGTCGCAACGATCTGGTTGAACCGACCACACGCGGCCAATTCGATCGACCTCGAAATGGTCCGCGAGTTGCGGCGCATCGTCTATGACATCGGGGCACGCGCGGATATCCGCGTCGTCGTTCTGCGCGGGCGCGGGCGGCAGTTTTGCGCAGGAGGGGACATGTCAATGTTCCTCAGCCAGCTCGAGACCGTAGGGCGCTACATCCGTGACGTGATTGCCGATTTCCATGCGACGATTCTGGCCTTTCGAGATCTGCCCCAGCCTGTGGTGGCCGTGGTTCACGGCGCCGTCGCGGGCGGTGGGCTGTCACTGGCCCTCGCTTGCGACTTCGTAATCGCGGGGGAGGGGGCCAAGTTCGCCACGGCTTACCGCAAAATCGGAGCCTCGCCGGACGGGGGCATGTCGCTTCTGCTGTCTCGCATCCTCGGCCCGCGCAAGGCGCTGGAGCTGATGCTGGTAGGCGAGACCTTCATGGCGTCAGAGGCACGTTCGCTCGGCCTGGTCAATCGGGTTGTTGCCGACGCCGCGCTGGACGCCGAAGCTACGTCGTTCTGTGGCGTTCTCGCCCGTAACTCCCGCGCCTCGAACGCATGCGTCAAGCGGCTGGTCAATGCCGCTCCTACCGCCTCCTTCGAAGAGCAGCTCTCGCGCGAGATGGAGGGGTTCTGTGCGCTGGCGGCCGGCGCGGACTTCAGCGAAGGCGTGACGGCGTTCGTCGCGCGGCGAACTCCGAACTTCGAGTAGGACACCCACATGAGTAAGGACAACGAGATGAGCAAGCTCCAGGACAAAGTAGTCTTCATGACTGGGGGCAGCCGCGGTATCGGCCGCGCGATCGCGCTACGGTTCGCGCGCGAGGGGGCTCGCATCGCCCTCGCGGCCAAGACTTCGGACCCGCACCCGACGCTTCCGGGCACAATCCATACCGTCGCGCGTGAAATCGAAGAGGCGGGCGGTCAGGCACTACCGTTGCAAGTTGATGTGCGCGAGGAGGAGGCAATCCGTGGCGCCATCGAACATACTGCCACCGTCTATGGTGGAATCGACATTCTGGTAAACAACGCTAGCGCGATTAGTCCTACCAGGCTGTTCGACACCCCGGCGCACCGCTATGACCTGTTGCAAACGATCAACACGCGCGGCACCTATCTATGCGGACAGCATGCGATCCCGCATCTGTTGAGGGCGCAAAATCCCCACATTTTGACCTTGTCGCCTCCGATCGCAACTACGCCACACTGGTACGGGCGCTATCTCGCCTATGCGATCTCGAAGTACGGGATGACGATGTGCGCGCTCGGTTTCGCCGAGGAGTTCCGTGCCGATGGCGTCGGATCGAATACGCTGTGGCCCCGCACGATGATCGCTACCGACGCGGTGCGCGTGCACTACCACGAGGACTATCTACGTAGCCGCAGGCCCGAGATCATGGCCGATGCCGCCTATGCCGTCGTGACGAAAGACGGCCGGAACTTCACGGCGCGAACGCTGATTGACGACGAGGTGTTACACGCCGAAGGAATAGAGGATTTGTCCGGCTACGCCATCGACCCAGCGGCCGAACTGAGCCCGGATATCCTGATCGACGGCTATCCGGACCAGAAGGAGAAGGCTGGGCGACCTGTTTCCATGTCAATATCCCGGCAAGTTTGATTCGTCAACCCATCTGCGGACGCCCGCGCTCGGGGTCGTTCTCGCGTCGGCCCTGTCTTGCTGGTCAGTCGCGTCAACAGATCGGCGGTCAGCGCTTGAACTCCGCCGCAGGACCGAGGTTCAGCTGCACGTACGTATCAGCGAGGATCGTGGTGTCCTCGCCGGTAGCCCTCTCACGTGGTTTGAAGCTTGAATGCACCGATCGACTGTTTGTGGCGCGTTGAGTGTGGTTCGAGTGGCGGTGCATGGAAGCGAGGCATTGGACATCGCCCAACCTCTCGGGTCGGGTTGTTCCCCTGGTTCTTCGCGGCGCGGCGGGCAGGCGAGGGACAGGTATGCACTGCAACGGCACCTGCATAGGACGTTCGCGGTTCGATCTCGGTGGCGAGGCGGGCGCCCATCCGGGGGCGTGCTTGACCGCGATCGTGGCGAGTTTGCGTTTACCGGCTGTCGGATCCCGGCGGGTCCGCCGCAGGGCGGGAGGACCTCGAGGACGGCGGGGTGGGTAAAGCGGGGACCGAGGACCCGTTCGAGGTTTGGGTGGACGGAAGTGAGCAGTCCGCGGATCCGGCAAATGATGCAGGTGCTTCGCCGGCGAGGTCGTCGTCGAAGCCGACGAGGACCTCGAGTTCGATCGGGGCCGCGTCTCGGGTGTCGACGCGGCGCAGGGTGTGGGGCAGGGCCGTGCGGCGAAAGGCGATGATGAATGCGTCGCGGGCATTTGCGGGCATCGGTTTACGCCTGCCTGGGGTGCAGGTCGGCGATGCGGCGCATTGACAGCCCCGGCAGGTAGGCAACTTCATGTCCGCAGGCGCGGGCGAGCGACCGGCAGGGCGCCGATCGTGTTGGGTTCATCCACGATCACGAGGACCGGTCCGTGGGGATGATCCCGAGGACCGGTCCGTGGGGCGATCCCGAGTCCGGTCCGTGGGCGGCCAAGCCGTCGAAGGCCGCATCCTCCCACATCGATGCCGCAAAACACGCCGTCACCGTGTCCATTCAGCAGTTCACGCCCAACCCATCCGGTCGCCCGATCCTTCCATCGTTATCCGACACCGAGGAGACCTACTGCAGTTTCCGGTTGCCCTGTCCCTGTCAGCCGTCCATAGACGCCACCAGGCTCGGCGACCCCCCGGATCATTCGAGAAGCAGGGGTAAGAAGTCTTACCGAACATGGCGACCGCCGACCGGCGAAGACGGTAACGGGGCAAATGCTCCGGCGTCGGACGCGAGCTCGGCCGGTACGGGCTCGACGAGATCCCAATATGAATCCGATCAGGACTGTGCGCGGAAGGGCAATTCGTAGCCTTCGCGCGACCAAGGCAGTCCCGCAGCGTAATGCGCCGATCTGCGTTTCATATCGGAACAACTACGTGAACCAATCCGGGCGCACGGTGAGTGCAGTCCACGCGCTTCTCACCAATCCGGTTGCGAGAAGCCCCGAAGAAAGCGAATAGGAGAATCGAGATGTCGATCAGTTCCGAGAATCCGCCGAAGGTGAACTCTCCGGAGTCGGACTTGCTGCGGAACCTCTACGCCGACTGGGATCAGATCCTTAACAACACAAAAGGTCTGACGACTCGGCTCTTCCGTAGCATTTTCGACGAGTGGCATCAGCCGACGCGAGAGCCTGAGGGGGTCACCTATAAGGATGACACCCTCGGTGGCATCCCCGGGATCTGGGCGTTGCCGGTCGGTGCGGATCGATCAAAAGTCCTGATGTACACCCACGGCGGCGGATTCTCTGTGGGGTCTGCCTCAAGCCATCGCAAGCTCGCTGGGCACGTCGCCAAAGCCCTTGGTGCAACTGTATTCGTTCTTGAGTATCGACGCGCCCCGGAGCATCCCCACCCGGCTCAGCTCGAGGACGGCGTGGCCGTATTCGAAGCACTCGTCGATGCGGGGATCGATCCTGGCGACATCACGACGATCGGTGACTCGGCCGGCGGAAATCTCGCCGTGGGTATTCCGCTTGCACTGCGGAAACTGGGCCGTCCTCTGCCTGGACAGGTCATCGCCTTCTCGCCGTGGCTCGACATGGAGAACAAAGGCGAAACCCTTACGTCGAATAACGATACCGATGCCCTGATCACCGTACCGCTGCTCGAAGGAATGATCGCCGGCGTTCTCGGCGATTCCGTGCGTCCCGACGAGCCGTTGGCAAACCCCCTCTACGCAGACTTCACAGAATTTCCCCGTCTGTACATCAACGCCGGTTCCGTCGAAGCGCTGCTCGACAACGCCACTCGGCTCGCCGACAGGGCGAGTGCAGCAGGAGTCGACGTCACGCTGTCGGTCGTTGAGGGGATGCAGCACGTCTTTCCCTTCTTGGCCGGTCGCGCGCTCGAGGCCGACGACGAGATCAATCGCATCGCCGAGTGGTACTGCAAGTGACCCCCTTCCTGTTCCCTTCCCGCTCCCCGCACTGCAAGGAGTTCACCCATGACTGACCCAAATGTCCGAAGCGACTATGACGCCATCGTCATCGGCGCCGGATTCGGCGGCATCTACATGCTGCACAAGCTCCGCAACGAACTTGGGCTCTCGGCCCGTGCCTTCGACAGGGCGGGAGGTGTCGGCGGGACTTGGTATTGGAATCGGTACCCCGGTGCGCTGTCCGATACCGAAGGATTCGTGTACCGCTATTCCTTCGACAGGGAACTGTTGCAGGAATCGGAGTGGAAGACCCGGTATCTGACGCAGCCGGAGATCCTGGCCTACCTGGAAGGCGTTGTCGACCGTTACGACCTGGCCCAGGACATCCAACTGAACACCGGCGTCGAATCCGCGCACTTCGACGAGTCGCGCGGCGTATGGGGCGTCCGTACGGACACCGGTGAGACGTTCACGGCGAAATACCTAGTCACAGCGCTGGGGCTGCTGTCGGCGATTAATCTGCCGAACCTCAAGGGCAGGGACTTGTTCGAAGGAGAGCTGTACCACTCCGGAGCCTGGCCCGAGACCCATGACTTCACCGGCAAGCGGGTCGGCGTGATCGGAACCGGTTCCACCGGAATCCAACTCATTACCGCGCTCGCCCCGCAGGTCGAACACCTGACGGTCTTCCAGCGGTCGCCGCAGTACAGTGTTCCGGCAGGCAATGGGCCGCTCGCCGGCGAGGTCCTAGAGGCCCTCAAGGCCAACTACGACAAAATTTGGGACGATGTCCGTTCTTCGTCGGTGGCGTTCGGATTCCAAGAGAGCAGCGTCCCCGCGATGAGCGTGTCCGAGGAGGAATGCAGGAAGGTATTCCAGGAATCTTGGGACATCGGCGGCGGCTTCCGATTCATGTTCGGCACCTTCTGTGATGTCGCGACCGATCCGGCCGCGAATGAGGCTGCCGCTTCGTTCATCCGCAGCAAGATCGCCGAGATCGTCGAGGATCCCGAGACTGCCCGGAAGCTGACCCCGACTGATCTGTACGCGAAGCGTCCCATCTGCGACTCTGGCTACTATGCGACGTTCAATCGCGACAACGTATCGCTCGTTTCTGTCAAGGAAACGCCGATCGTGGAAATGATCCCCAAGGGCATCCGGACCGAGGATGGGATCGAACACGAGCTCGACGTGCTGGTTTTTGCGACCGGATTCGATGCCGTCGATGGCAATTACACTCGCATGGACATCCGTGGTCGGGAGGGGGAGTCGATCAACTCGCACTGGCAGGCCGGGCCTGCCAGCTACCTTGGGGTCTCGACTACCGGCTTCCCCAACATGTTCATGATTCTCGGACCCAATGGTCCTTTCACCAACCTGCCACCGAGCATCGAGGCTCAGGTTGAGTGGATCACCAATCTGATCGGCAACGCGGAGAGCGGGACGGTACTCACGGTCGAGCCCACCCGGGAAGCAGAAGATTCCTGGACGCAGACGTGTCGAGAAATCGCCGACCTAACCCTGTTCCCCAAGGCCCAATCGTGGATCTTCGGGGCGAATATTCCCGGCAAGACGAACACGGTGATGTTCTACCTCGCGGGGTTGGGCAACTATCGCGCCAAACTCGCAGAGGTTGCCTCGAACGGCTACGAGGGCTTCGATATGAGGACCGAGGCGCTCGCACACCAGGGCTGATTCACTCGCCGCCGGCGAGGCTGGACCGGCCATCGGGTTATTCCGGTGGCCGGTCGAGGCGAATGTGCCACGAGTCGACAACCGAATTCTAGATAGTTAAATGCCGGGCGGATAAGGTGTTTTCGCAAGAACTGAAGTATCGCGATGATAGATGGCGTCGGCAGTCGATATCCGAACCGGTCACGACTTCTCGGGCTACTCGTCGTGCTTGCGCAGTTCGCAATCAGCGGATGCATTCATCGAGCTACAGGTCTCGCTGACCAGACATTTCTTTGGTGAAAAACCCCTACTACAAACACGATTCACCTGAAGAGAATTGGCTCAACCAGATGGACAAACGGACGAGCGTTCGTCTAACGTTTGTGACGTCGGTTATACCCGGCGAAGCGATCGCTCGAACTGCCAGCGTTTCCCACAGAGGGTCCCGCCGAGTAACGCCAGTGCACACGACGAAACGGTTCTCGGTCATCTCAGAGCCTTCCCCAACGTGACACAAGAGGTCAAAAATGCTGCTTCCTAACAAGCCCACCGTCGACTGGAGTCGACTCTGGAGCAGTCCATCAATGCTCCGACTACGCCGAGACCGCCGCAACTTCTTCCTCAGTGCCTGGCCGATCTTCGCGGTCTTCTTCTGTTCCCTCCTAGGAGTGACCGCTTTCGCGCCCGGCCTGACCGCGCAGCGACCGCTCCCAGGCCTTAGCGTCGGACTGATCCTCGCGCTGTGCTACGTCGTCGCAATCATGGCACATACCACCTGGTACGTGCGTCGTGCCCGTCATTGGGACGTTCTTGCAGCGGAGGCGCTTACATCCACTGTCGGAGCCCCTTCCGAGGAAGAGATCGAACATGTCTGACGGTTTCAACACCACGGCCGTCGTGGTCAGCGTGCTGTTATTGGGCACGACTTTCGTGGCCACGTACTTCGCCTCGCGTCATACCCGCACCTCGGCCGAATTCTGGACTGCCGGTGGTGGAATCTCCGGCCGGAAGAACGGAATCGCGATCGCCGGTGACTTCCTTTCGTCGGCATCCCTGCTCGGCTACGCCGGCCTGGCCTACATGTACGGGATGGATGGGATCATCTACGCTGTCTTCGCTTGCGGCATTTTCCTGATGGTGCTCTTCGTCATCGCTGAGAAGTTGCGCAACCTAGGACGGTTCACGTTCGCGGACGTTTTGGCCACCCGATTGAAGTCCGGCCCTGTCCGGGTGGTGTCCGCGATCTCCACGCTGTTCATCTGCGTCTTCTACCTGCTGGCCCAGATGGTGGCCGGTGGGGTCCTCATGGAGGCATTGGCCGGTATCGACTTCTCGTGGGGCGTGGTGGTCGCGGCAGTGCTGATGCTCACCTACGTCCTGTTCGGCGGCATGCTTGCCACCACTTGGTTGCAGATCATCAAAGCCCTTTCCCTCATGGCCGTTGTAGCCCTACTAGTAGTCCTCGTGCTTATCCGCATCGACCCCAACCCTCTCGCAGTTGTCGAGCAGGCGGTCCAGCAGAGCGGATACGGTGACCGCTACCTATCTAGCGGGAACTCCTTCGGCGGTGCTTGGAATATCGTCTCGATGGCGGTGGCAGTGACCCTGTCTGCCGTTGGTTTGCCGCACGTTCTGATGCGGTTCTTCACGGTTCCCGACGCTCTGCAGGCGCGAAAGTCGGCGATCTGGGCCATCAGTCTGATCGGCGGATTCAACGTACTCATAGCCTTCCTCGGTCTTGCCGCTCGTGCGGCTCTCGGTGAAGAGGGCGAAGCGGCGGCCGGAAAGGGTGGCAACTTGGCTTTGCCGTCGCTCACAGTGTGGCTCGGCGGCGGCGATGGCTTCATGGCGGACCTGCTGCTTGCACTCGTTGTGGCGGTCTCCATCGCGACGCTGCTCGCGGTGTCCGCCGGACTGGTGCTGAGCGGGTCGAGCGCGATCGCACATGATCTCTGGGCGAAGACGTTCCACCGACCCGAACAAGAAGAGATGACGGTCGGACGCATCGCGGCGGTGGCATTGGTCATTGTCACGGTGGGAATCACGCTTGTCATCGGCGGCGCCCAGAACGTTACATTCCTGGCCACGCTCGCCACCACTACGGCGGCCAGCGCAAATTTCCCGGTGCTCATGATGACTCTGCTGTGGCGGCGGATGCGTACTCTCGGAGCAGTTGTAGGCGCATTGTCTGGCCTGATCACGTCCCTCGCTCTGATTTTCACCGGACCTCTCGTATGGCCGAGTCTCGCTCCGCTGCTGTCTGATTCTCTGTCAACCACTGCCCCGTTCCCGCTGGCGTTCCCAATTCTGTTCTCGGTGCCTGCCGGATTTATCGGGTGCGTCGTTGGAAGCCTGATCAGCGGTGAAAGAGCAGACGACGAGAAGTTCGACGAGCTCCAGGTACGAGCGATCACAGGAGCCGGCTTGGATACCACTGAAACACTCGTTCATTGAGCCGTTGCGCGATCGGGAGATCGGATTCCGGTCCGATTCGCCGATGAAGAATTCCGGATTGGGTGTCCAACATTTTGAAACAATCAACGGTCAAGGAGGACGCGTAGAGTGACCGGTCTAGTATCTGACTCGGCAGAGCATCAGCTCATTCGAGAATCCGTAACGAAGATTGCCGCGAAGTATGGGCCTGACTATTATCTCGACCTTGCTCGCTCGGGTGGGAAACCTGAGGAGCTGTGGCACGAACTAGGTGGGACCGGTCTCCTGGGGGCGCACATCCCGGAAGAGTTCGGAGGCGGCGGTGCGGGCCTCACCGAGTTGGTCGTGGTGATCGAGGAGCTTGCAGCTAACGGGATTCCGATGCTTCTGCCTATCATCTCGTCTGCCATCTGTGCATGCATCATCAAGACGCACAGCGCGCAGGACCAGAAGGAAGAATGGCTGCCAGGGTTGGCATCTGGCCAGCGACGCATGGCTTTCGGCCTAACTGAGCCGAATTCTGGCTCCAACAGTCATAACGTCTCCACGACTGCGCGCCGCAACGAAGGCGGGTGGACCATCACCGGAAGCAAGTACTACATCTCGGCGGCTGACGAGGCTGAGGCGATCCTTGTCGTAGCACGAGATGCTGAGATAGCCGCAGATATTCGACCGCGATTGTCGCTGTTCATTGTGCCAACCGATGCCCCAGGTTTGGTCCTACAGCCACTGGATACCGTGCTCACATCAACGGACAAGCAATTCACCGTTTTTATGGATAATGTCCAGGTCGCCGACAATGCAATCATTGGAACCCCGGGCGATGGCCTTCGGCAGGTCTTTTCCGGCCTCAATCCGGAACGTATCACGGCTGCCGCGCTGAGCTCAGGAATTGGGCGATATGCAATTTCCAAGGCTCAGCGGTACGCCCAGGAGCGACAGGTCTGGACGCGGCCGATCGGAGCGCACCAAGGCGTCTCGCACCCGCTAGCGGAAGCGCATATCGCTGTGGAGCTTGCCCGACTTGCGACTTACCGCAGCGCTGCCCTTATCGATTCCGACCAGGAAGCTGGCGAGTCTGCGAATATTGCGAAATTCGCTGCGGCGGAGGCGTCATTGAAGGCGCTCGACCAATCGATCCAGGTCCATGGCGGGAACGGGTTCTCCAAGGAATATGGTCTTGCGGAGCTTTGGTTCACCGCCCGGCTCATGCGCACTGCGCCTGTCAGTCGTGAAATGGTGCTCAACTTCGTGGCACAGACGAGCTTGGGCCTGCCCAGGTCCTACTAGTGCCGACAAGCGCGCGTCGTGGAACGTATAGATCGAAGGCACGACAGCCATCTACGACGTGCTCCTGCAAGTCAATTACGCAGTATCTCGCATTGATCTAGCCAAGTCGGCAAACCCTCAAGGGAGAACTCCTGTGGCAATCAACCATGTCGAATCATCAGTCCGCCAAGTCAAGCGTGCAGACTTCTGGTGGGAGGATCTTCAGCCCGGAGACGTACTCTGTGGCTCCGGAATGACCATCACCGACGCCCATTTGATCCAGTGGGCGGGGCTTACCGGCGACATCGTCTCGCTGCATCTGGACCACGAATACGCATCGGGAACCCAGTTCGGAGAGCGAATCGCGCACGGACCACTGACTCTCGCACTTGCCCTCGGATTGACCACTCAAACCCGGTATTTCAACAACGTTGTGGCGTTGCTCGGATTGGACGAGGTGCGCGCATTGCGCCCCGTCCTGATTGGCGACACGGTGCATCCCGAAGCCGAATTGATCGATTCTCGATCGTCGAAAAAGGCAGATCAGGGAATATGGACCTTCGCTTATACCATGTTCAACCAGAGAGGCGAGCCGGTGATGGCTTTCAAGAGCAGCCTGATGATTCGCCGCCGACCAGGGGGCATTGGCTGAGCTTCTTTTGGTTGACGAACAGAATTGTTGACTTTTTTGGGGGTCGAATTTTCGGATACGGTGTGAGTATCGAAATGCTGGAGAGTCGTCGATCTTTTTGATCTTGTGCTGTAAATGAGAGGAACCTAGGAAATGGCTGGCACAATAACGGATCGGGCATATATTGCTGGGGTGGGCGAGACGGAGTATGTCCGGGGAACGATAAAGACTGAACGGCAGCTAATTCTTGAGGCATCGATCGCAGCCTGTCGAGACGCAGGCATCGATACGTCGGCTGTCGATGGCGTGGTTCTGGCGTGGAAGGACACTCCCACCAATGAGGACTTCATTGCCGCACTTGGAATCAAGGATCTGCGTTTTCACTCACACGTTCACATGGGTGGCGCATCGCCCGCCGCAGCCATCGTTCAGGCAGCGGGCGCAATAGCGGCAGGACTCGCTCGCCGTGTGATCGTGGCAACCGGTCATAACTTCTACTCGAGTTCCAATCGGCTCAGCTCCACGGACCAGTCACCCGGAGGAGTCGGCAACGTCCCAGGACCTGAGATCCGAAACAACTTGGAGAATCCAGTTGGCCTACTTGCGCCTATGCAGTGGTACAGCCTCCACGCCAATCGCTGGTTCTTTGAGACCAAGGCGGATCCTCGCGCACTGGAGACAGTAGCGCTCACGACCCGAAAGCATGCTCACCTCAACGCCAAGGCGTATATGCAAGGTCGTGAACTTACCAGCGAGCAGTACTGGGCATCCCCAATGCCTGTCAAGCCCTTTCATCTCTTCGACATCTGCCTGGAGACCGATGGTGCCGCGGCCGTTCTGGTTGTGTCGGTGGAGGAGGCTAGAGCGATTGGGGCCAGGGCAATCGCTATCGCCGGCGGAGCAGAAGGGCACGCAGACTCGCCCGATGATCTGTCCAGCCGGCCCGACATCCTGAATATGGGGATCACTAAAGCATCCGGACGAGCGTTCGAGATGGCCGGCGTCGGTCGCCACGAAATCGACTTCGCCGAAATTTACGATTGTTTCACCTTCATAGTCCTCAGGCAGCTCGAAGAGATGGGATTCTGTGGGCGCGGGGAATCTCCGGCATTTGTGGAAAATGGGCGAATCGGGCTGGGTGGTGACCTGCCGATAAATACGCATGGCGGGCTTCATTCCCAAGCGCATGTTCTCGGAATGAACCATGTCATCGAGGCGGTATCACAGTTGCGCGGCGAATCAGGTGAAGCCCAGGTCGACGGCGCCCATATCGGCCTAGTTACCGGATTCGGTGATTTCAGCGACGGGTCAGTAGTGATTCTCCACAACTAGGTTGGAACTAGATTTCAAAGAAGGTGCGAGAAGTGGTTGATTCCATGGTTGACGTCAGCAGGGCGGCTCCCCTGATGTCAGGAAGTCCTCTGTATGAACAGTACTTCCAAGGTTTGAGCGTTCGGCGGATAATTGTTCCTCGGTGCGATGATTGTGAAGTAGTGCAGTGGCCGCCGCGTGAAATCTGTGGCACGTGTCAAGGTTCTTCGTTCATTCCAGCCGAAATGCCTCATGAAGGTGTGGTATACACCTATTCGGTCATGTATAGAGCATTCCATCCTGCGTTCAGCAACTCTGTTCCGTATGGCGTCGCCGTGGTCGAACTGACCGAGGGCGTCAGGATTATCGGACGGTTCGTGGACTCGGATGCGGATAGCCTTGAATGCGGCCAGGGGATGGAAGCCGTATTCGACGACCTAGGCAACGGCAGTGGTTCAATTGCCTGGCGACGTATTCACTGAGTGGTCGTATCCGCGTGGGTTGGATTGTCTCGTCCGCACGCCCCGAAATAGAGTGCCGTCGTCTTTGCTCAAATTCGGAAAATCCCTATGCGCGCGAAGTTTTGACGGCTCCATGCTACCCGTATAAGGAGAATTGTTGTGTCCAAGTCGCTGCACGATAGACGCTCAGAGTTATTGGATAGGGTTCCATTTTGGGAGCCGATGACGCTGCATCAGTGGTTTGACAAGATGTGCGAGCAGTTCAGCGATCGTCCCGTTGTGATGTCTGACGGCGTAGAACTGTCCTACGATCACGTCAGAAACGAATCGCTTGATCTGGCGCGAGGATTAGTCGAACTAGGCGTGTCGAGAGGCGACCGGATATCGTTCCTGTTGGCAAATTACCCTGAGTACCTCCCGCTGCGGATCGCGGTTTCACGTGTGGGCGCGATCGCCGTTCCTCTCAACTTTCTCTACCGCGAGACCGAGCTGGAGTATGTTCTGAGGCAATCTCGCACCAACATTCTGGTTACGATGGCCGAGTTCTCGGGAATCGACTACCTGTCGATGCTTGATGCTATTGCGCCTGGATGGTCCGACGGTGGCCAGACGGCGCTCCCAGACTTGCGTGAGGTGGTGGTCTTTCAGACTGGCGCACCGGTTCGTCCTGGGGCGACGACGCTTGAGCACCTTGCTGTCAGCGGCAGTATCGCATGGCCGCGTGTTTCGCTTCCAGAGGTGGTCCCGCAGGACCCCAGCGATATGTTCTATACCTCGGGTACAACCGGCCACCCGAAAGGCGTTCTCAACACCCACGACGGGATGTTACGTAGTTCGTTCGCATCGGCGCTGACCCGCGGCATGGGAGACGGGTGGAGGACGTTGTTGTCCCTCCCTCTGTACCACACGTTCGGCTATACCGAGGGCGTACTTGCGCCCATGTGGGTCGGCGGTTCGGTCGTTCCACGGGTGAAGTTCGACGCGGAGGACTACCTTGCCAGCGTCGAACGGTTCAAGGCGACTGAGTTCCTTGCAGTGCCCACGATGATGGTGGCGATTCTGGAAACCGCGCGGCGGACTTCCTATGATCTGTCCACGCTCACTTCAGTGATGTCGGCGTCGGCGGCAGCGCCGGCCTGGGTGTGGGAGAGAACGAAGGAGCTTCTAGGAAACCCCGACATCGTTACCGCCTGGGGAATGACGGAGACGAGCGCGAGTTGCACCATGACCCACCCAGACGATTCCATCGATGTCCATTCAACGACAGTGGGTGCCCCCAAGCTCGCTGGACCGGCTGCGGGCGTCTCCGGACAGCTCTTCCACGTTGCCACCGCTGATCCAGCCACTGGTGAACGGCTCCCTGCTGGGACAACAGGTGAACTGATCGTTTCATCATCCGCTGTGATGATGGGGTACTGGGAGAAGCCGGAAGAGACCGCGGAAGTTCTGCGAGACGGCTGGTTGCATACCGGTGATATCGCTCGCGTCGATGCCAGTGGTCGAGTTGTCCTCACCGGTCGCGCAAAGGAGCTGTACAAGAGTGGCGGCGAATTGATCATGCCGAAGGAGGTTGAAGATCTTATCACCAAGATTCCGGGGGTGAGCCAGGCCTTCGCTATCGGCATCCCTGATGAGTTCTGGGGCGAAGCCGGCTGTGCGGTGGTGGTAACTGAGCCCGGTATCGAGCTATCCGAAGAACAGATTCTGGAACCCTGTCGCTTTGGTCTCGCCAAGTTCAAAGTGCCCAAGAAGGTTGTATTCATGGATGCCGAGGAGTTGCCTACGACGCCGACAGGAAAGGTTCAGAAGTACCGTCTTGTCGATCTGATCAAGGATGGTACCGGGATCGGTTGAGAAAGGCAGGCGATTGCCGACTGGGCTGCATGGAAATTGAAGTGCGCTCCGATTTCAAGGCGGGCATTCATTTCATCGTGGGGAGAACGCCCGCCATGGCGAAACGTGAAGCACGTGCAGGGCAGGGGGGAACATGCGGGCTCAGCCGACTCAGCACAGCCGCCATGGGGGGATCGCCGACGGGAAGCTCCTGACATCTTTGGTTCGACCGCATCGATGGGGCGCCGGGGGACAGCGCATCCTCGTGTGCCCATAGTCCTTGCGTAGAAGAACTAGCAAGGGTACTTTTATGCGAGCAAGCGTTCGTTTGTAGCGTTGATGAAGCATGCTGAACTGTTCAGGCAGCCGTGCAACTTGAGGCGCAGAAGGATGCGCTTCGAGAAAGCTTGCTCTGCTTGTCTGTACACGGAAGCAATGGTCGAACGTGACTAATCGTTACGGCGGAGGATTGTTCGTAGTCGAAGGGCGATCGATGAACAGCTGCAGTGATGGGAATCCACCCGGAGATGCTCGCTCCAGGCACGGTCAGATTGATCAGGATCGGATTCTTCGCGCGAAAGGAGAAATGCTCGCCAAGGGGCTGCTCCACGAGCCAGTGCGGACGTTGGGCGTCCGGGAGGTCATAGACAGGAGCTGGCGGCGGTGCGTGGGGGAGTCAGTGCCCGCACGACTGACGCCGATGCCGTACCTGGGCGGGATCGTCACGAACTCTGCTCTCCAGGACGCGGCAATACCTGTGCTCTCGCGGCTGGCAGAGCACATGTCCGACGTTCCGGTGGCTATGTTCCTCTGCGATGTCACTGGGAACATTCTGATCCGCAAGGTCAACGAGCCGCGACAGCGTACCCAACTCGATAAGGTTTCCGCAGCCGAGGGATTCGACTTCTCCGAGAGAGCAATCGGGACGAACGGCCTTGGAACAGTTCTAGTCGAACGTCGCCCCCTCCTGGTCCAGGGCAATGAGCACTTCAACGAGATGCTAGCACCGCTCACCTGCTCGGGAACACCGGTTTTCGAACCGTTTACGGGTCGCTTGCTCGGGGTCTTCTCGCTCGCTTCCAAGACCGAGGACGCCAACCCACTGATGCACGCGATCACCGTTGATGTCGGACGGCAGATCGAGAGCAATCTCAACGCGATGCTCGACGGCCACGAACGAGCCCTCATACAATCGTATGTGCATGCGGACCGGACCAAGCGAGATCCGGTGATCGTAGTAAACCAGCGAACCGTATTCGCCAACACCGCAGGGCTGTCGTATCTGAACCCCGAATCCCACGCGTTGCTCTGGATCTACCTCAATGAGCTTTTTCCGACCAGCGGAGTGCACCGGACTCGAGTGCCGCTATCATCGGGATGGCGAGACGCAGAGATTGAGGCAGTCAAGGGCGCCCCTGAAACTGGTTCTGCGTACACGATCCGCATCTTGCCCGAAAAGAACAGCAGCACAAGGCCAGTCCGGCAACGGTCGAAGGCTCCAAGCTTCAGAGTGTCGCCGACTAACCCCCATTCGTCGCGTCCTGTCCATCCGGTGCCTGAAATCGAGGAGCAGTTGTCGCAAGTCGCTCGCCATCGGGAACGTCTGGTCGTCGTTGGCGGAACGTGCACAGGAAAGCTACACACCGCCTTGGCCTTTCTGCGCACCAACTTCGGTCAGTGCGACCCGCTCCTGCTCGACGTCGCGATGTGGATGCCTGGCGATGCCCAGGCCCGTTTGGCTACTGCGATGGATGCTCTCAACACTGGCCGTGCTGTTGTCCTGCAACACTTACAGGATCTCGAGCCTGCCCACGTCAACCGGATCAAAGCGCTCGCCCGCCGATCGTGCACTAGCGTGCCGATCGTCGCAACTGTCGACATCGAGGATGCGCCCGAGCATGTGAGCGCACTGGTGAGTCAACTGGGTACGGCCGTTCGACTGCCCGCACTCCGAGAGATTGCGGAGCACATCCCGGCTTTCACCGGAATCATTTTGGCGGGAATGTCAGGCCCCGAGCGCACTACGCGGTTTTCGTCGGAAGCGCAGCAGTTGCTGATCAGGGCGCCTTGGCCAGGCAACCTCGCGGAGTTGCGCCGCACTGTCGAACTCCTTGCGCGGCGTATACCCGGCCGAATTGTGCAACCTGCTGACCTTCCGGCCAATATTCGTCAGTCTGGGTCTAGACAACGATGGACCATGATCGAAAGTGTCGAGCGCGAAGCCATACTCCGGGCCCTCGAACAGTACGCCGGCAATCGGAGTAAGGCCGCCGAAGCCCTGGGTATCGGCCGAACGACGTTGTATCGAAAGATACGCGCCCTGCGCATAGATGCGTGAGTGCGCGCAGAGTTGCGGCTTGTGCCTATTTTCGGCGGTCTGTTAGCTCCAGATAGCAGGGCTGGGTCAGGAATTGGGATCGACGCCGAGTTGCCTCAGTGCCATGGCGATATAGGTGCTGACAGTATCGTCGAGCGTCTTGGGTCCTCGCGGCTTATACCACGATGAGACGTGTGCGCCCTGGGCCAGGATCGAATAGACTTGCAGTTTGACGTCCAGGACATCGGCGCCGGTCTCCCTTTCCAGGTCTTTTACGAGCTTTCGTAGCAATTGCTCGTACTCGACGCGCTTGGCGAGGACCTTCTTCAAATCGTCACCGCCGAGTGAACGCAGTTCGGAATTGCCGATGAAAACTTCGCGGGCGTGCTCGGCGTGGTACCGGATGTGGAAGTCGACAACCGCTTTGAACCGGTCTATCGCTCCGCCCTCGGCGCCGTCGAGTACCGCGTTCGCCGAGTCGAGGAGCTCCTCCATAACCGACAACATGATCTCGGCGAGCAGTTCTTCTTTGCTTCTGATGTGGTTGTAGAGGCTGCCGACCTGGATGCCGACGTCGCTGGCAATGGTGCGTAGCGACGTGGCTTCGTATCCGTGAGCGTAGAACAGGCGGACCGCAGCCTCTCGGATGGCGGCATTGGTGCGCATTCCCCCCGTTGTTACCCGAGCCACTGTGTCCTTCCGGTGTACTGGACGGCATTGCCTGGACGGCATGGAAGCAAGTTCGGCCGACGGCGGCGCCTGGAACGATCGTACGTTAGTTTCTACCACGGCGTCGGCTGAAGATCTGCTTCAGTGATTCACTCCGGCGTCCGGTGACACAGTGCTTTCGTGCCGACTGGGCATTCTCGCTCGGTGTCGGTGTGCAACCGGCCTAGGCGCGTCGACGTCGATCTTCAACGTGTGTGGCCTCTGGATCGCATAGCGTCGGAACGTGGATGTTATCGCGTCGAAACAGTGAAACCAGCCAGCGCCGCCGGGGTTCTCCTTGACGATCTCGTCGAGCCGAACCGCCAGTCCGCTCAACCTTGGCTACATCTACTGAAAGACGAGGTACCGCCCGTCGTATTCGAATCCGAACGATCGCCACATGTGGTCCGACCATATGGGCAAGGCGTCCAGATGCTCAGATCGTATTCGGACCACGGCACCTTCCATGAGCTGGACGATCTGCCGTGCGACAAATTTGGGGTCGGACACACCGCGGGCGGCCACGAGCTCCGCAATCCACTCGCGAGTGCGGTGCCTATGATCCAGCACGGCCTTTCCTGCAGGAGGTTCCGGATCGGCGAGTTCGACTGTCGCATTCACGAACGCGCATCCTCTGGCATTGGGGGTTGCGAACCAGTCGCCGAGCGAGTCGAAGATTAAGAACTTTCTCCACGGGGGCCGCGTCTTCGAGGACTGCGTTTTGCAGCCGTGTCCGGCTACGGCCGTCAACGTAGGGCAAACACGCGGCGATTAAGTTCGTCTTTGGTGCGGAAGTGCTTGTAGACGGTCATCCTCGCGACGGCGATCTCTTTAGGTTCGTCCCGCCACCGACGGCGGGTAGGCCATCAGCTTTGCAGAGCACCACTGGTAGAACGATTACCAGCAAGCCATGCACCGAGAAGGCGGCAGATCGCTAGGTCAGAGTGCGGCTTTGTTCCTTGCCGAGGAAGCTGCCCAGCCGCAAGGGCGCGGCGAGAGTCATCCTGCCCGCCACCGACCCCGTTTTCACGGGAACGCCCCCGCCCCGACCCTCGATGGCATTCCCACTCAGATCCGCGCCTGCAGTGCGACGGCATGGGTGTTGAACTCTGCAAGTACGCCTGCATAGCCATCAGTGACATCGTTTACTCTGACCTTCACGACCCAGCGTCCTCACGCAGGCGGAACCACGAGGTCGGCGGGACGCGAATTTGCCAACGACGGCCGCTCTGGGCACCTGCAGAGCTCACGTGTCACGTGTGGCCCACCGGCAATCGTCAATCCCGAGCACCCGCATCTTCCAGTAGAGCGTCGAGCGCGCGATACCTAGCCGATCGGCTGCATGTTTCTGGTTCCCCGCGCTCACGGAGAGTAGATTCCGTGCACGTGTGCCGCTTGCTCGGCGAACCAGCGCAGGAACTGTGTGGAGAGGCGAAACTCGCTGCGGGGTCGGCTCGGGGCTTACCGGCTTTCGAGGGTAAGGACGTCGTGAAGGCGTCCGCGTGCGGCCTCATGACGTCGTGGGCGGAGTGCAGGAGATCGGCACGGGCACGCGGTGACACTGCGGCCCAACCGGCCTGAGCTGCGGAGGCGGCGTCGAGTGCGGCCACGGCATGCGCGGGCGTACAGTCAGCGACGGACCCGATGATCTCGCCCGTGCCGTGGTCGACGACGTCGAACGCGGAATCCGTGTCCACCCAGCGGCCGTCGATGAACAGGGTTCGGGGGACGAGATGACTGCGAAGCTCGGCGGTCGTCTGGATGTCGGGGCTGACGATGGTCACACGAAAACTCCTTGCGCTGGTGTCGACGAACGAGCCGGATATCGGCAGGACGACGCCGTACCGATATTCGGAACAATCAGGATCAAAGGGCCTGATCTGTCGGTTTACACCCTCGGTTCGGCACGAAGCTGTCCCGTTTCGCAACACGGAATCGGTCTATTGATGCAAATTTGGCCCCCACCTGCGGAACGGTGAACTATTTCTGAAACAGGAACAATTCGCTACGAATCGGGTATTTCCCTTCACTGGGAGTTATCGGCACGATGTGACTCCAGACGCATTTAACCCAAGATTCGAGAGGAGCGCGTCATGCATGCTTTCGCGGTCATGGAAGACGACACCGTGCTGCGGCAGATCGACGTTCCGGTGCAGGAACCTGAGGGACGAGGGGTTCGGCTGCGTGTTCTGCATTCCGGGGTCTGTCACACCGACACGCATCTGCAGCAAGGGCACTACGACCTCGGGCGGCGCGGCCAGCTCCGACTCGCCGACCGCGGAATTCCCTATCCGCTCGTGCTCGGGCACGAGATCGTCGCCTGCGTTGAATCGGTTGGCCACGAGGTGCGTGATCTCGAGGTCGGCGACGTGCGCCTGGTCTACCCGTGGATCGGTTGTGGACAATGTCATCGGTGTGCGGCAGGACAGGAGAACTACTGCACCTCCGGGCGGTCGCTCGGCGTGAACCGGCACGGCGGGTATGCCGAATTCGTGTCCGTTCCGGATGAGAAGTACTTGATAGACATCGGCGGACTCGACCCGAGTTGGGCTGCGACACTGGCCTGTTCCGGGCTCACCGCGTTCAGCGCCGCGAACAAGGTGCTGCCACTGCCGCCGGACGCACCCGTCGCGGTGATCGGTGCCGGAGGAGTGGGACTGACGGTCGTCGGCATTCTCGCGGCGCTGGGACACCGCAACATCTGCGCGGTTGACACAAATCCGGCCAACCTCGCGATCGCGACAGAAACCGGGGCACGGACAACACTTTGCTCGGACGGAGAGAATTCCGCGGCCGACCTGATGTCGATGTGTGGCGGGCCGGTCGACGCCGTGATCGACGTCGTGAACAACACGCAAACAGCGGAGATCGCGTTCGACGTACTGGCCAAGGGCGGAAGGCTCGTGCAGATCGGGCTGTTCGGCGGCGAGATGGTGGTGCCGACGGTGCTGATGCCGCTCAAGCTCCTGACCGTGCAGGGCAGCTACGTGGGCACACTCGACGAACTGAAGAAACTGGTGCAGATCGCCAAAGAAAACACTCTGCCGCGGCCGCCGATCCTGCCTGGCAATCTAACCCTGGAAGGCGTCAGCGGTGCGCTCGCCAGCCTCGCGGCGGGCGGCGTGCCCGGACGAATCGTGCTGTCGTCGCCGCCCGGAAACCAGTAACCGTGCCGCCGCCAGCACACTCGCGGTGCCTGGGCTGGCAGTGTTCTCGCGCCAGGCCATCTTCAGCGTCACCGGTTCGACGTCGTCCGACAGCGGCACAAAAACCACCCCCGGTTGCACGACGTTCTCCGCGATCGTCGACAGCGTGAGCGCAACACCGATTCCGGCGGCAACCAGGGACAGTAGCGTCCATGACTCCGGTGCGATCTGAGTAGGCTCGACTACGAACCCGGCGCGATGCGACAGGCGGTGCAGTCGGTCGGTGAGCACCGACCCTGCGTAGGGCGGCAGGCACACGAACGGCTCACCAGCCAGCTGCGCCATCGCGATCGTGCCATGGTGGGCCAGGGGGTGCTCCTCCGGCACCGCGATGACCAGCTCTTCGGCCGCCACCGTTGTCGAGGCGATGCCGGCAGGAACGAAATCCCACCGTCCCAAACCGATTTCCATGGAACCGTCGATCACCTTGTCCAGCGCAGGAAGAGCGAAGTTAGAGCTGTGGAGCTCGAGCTGAATCCCGGGAAACTCCGCCCGCAGCTGCTTGGCTAGCTTGCCGACAAGCACGTGCGTCGAAGCGCCCGCATATGCCACCCGCACACGTCCGATTGTGCCCTTCCCCGCCGCCTGGGCCACCCACTCGACCCGGCGGCACGCGGCCACCACGTCGCCGGCCGGCTCCAGCAGCGCCTGCCCCGTCGGTGTGAGTGCGACCCGCCGCGTAGAGCGGTCGAACAGCATAGCGCCCAGCTCATGCTCGAACAGCTGTATCGCCCGTGTCAGCGGTGGCTGAGAGATATTCAGCCGCTCGGCCGCTCGGCCGAAGTGCAGCTCCTCGGCCACCGCCAGAAACGCCCGAATGTGATGCAACTCCATACCCGGATTATTGCCGAGACAGGAAAGAATATGAACTCCGAAACGCAGAGCGCGGGGGTCTCGCAGTGGCGCGACATCTTCGGCCGCCGCCCGACAGGACCACTCGCCGGACTCGTCGTCGCCGATCTTGGCCGCGTGCTCGCCGGACCCTACTGCACAATGTTACTGGCAGACATGGGGGCGACCGTTGTGAAGGTGGAAGGCCCCGAGGGCGACGAGACCCGGAACTGGAAGCCCCCGGTTCGCGGCGATGACGGTACCTACTACCTTTCCCTGAACCGAAACAAACACTCCATCAGGCTCGACTTTCGGAACGCCGACGATAGGGCGGTGGTACAGGAGTTGATCCACCGCGCCGACGTGCTGGTCGAGAACTTCAAGCCCGGCGACCTCGACCGGTTCGGCCTCGACTACGAGTCCGTTGCCGCGGACAACCCGGGACTGGTGTACGCGTCCGTCACCGGGTTCGGCCGCCACGGTGGAGACGACCTGCCGGGCTACGACCTTTTGGTGCAGGGAATGTCGGGGCTGATGAGCATCACGGGCAGCCCTGATACCGAGGGCTACCGAAGCGGGATCGCCGTCTTCGACGTGATGACCGGACTGCATCTTTGCGTCGGAATCCTCGCGGCTCTGCAAGACCGTGAACGAACCGGTCAGGGACAGCGAGTCGAGGCCAACCTGATGTCGTCGGCACTGTCGGCCATGGTGAACCAGACCGGTGCCTACGCGTTGGCCGGGGTGGTGCCCACCCGCATCGGCAACGAGCATCCGAGCATCTACCCCTACGAACCGTTCCCCACCGCCGACGGCGAACTGATCGTCGCGGTCGGGAACGACAGTCAATTCCGCCGCTTGTGTAACGAGATCGGCGTGCCCGAACTGGCGGAAGACCCACGGTTCGCGGAGGCGTCCGCGCGCAGCGTCAACCGGGTGGAGTTGCGTCCGATTCTGCGGAAGGCGATGCGCATGAGTACGTCCACGGACTGGTTCGCACGATTGCGGGGCTGTCGGGTGCCGGTCGCCCCGATCCAGGATGTCGCCGGGGGAGTCCGATCTGCCCGCGAGTTGGGCCTGGATCCGGTCGTGACCATCGGGAGTGGGCCGGATGCAATGCCGACAGTGCGGCACCCCCTCGAGTTCTCCCACACGCCCGCGAGCCACGACGTGCCCCCGCCCGCCCTCGACAGCGGATCCGAAGCGATCCGCGAGTGGCTGTCCGTCCCCGCGACGGTGAGTCGGCCCCGCAGAGAGCAAACACGGACGACCAAGGAATACGACTGACCGGACAGTCGGTAGCTTTGGGTGAACACATCGGCGGGGCGAGCAGCTTCCTCAAAACCTCGCCACGAATCTGTAGTCAGATCACTGTGGTTACGGCTAGCAAGTCTGCGCTTCAACGAAAATCGTCAATTCGTCTTGGTAGTTGTGTGTTCGCGACGCTGTCGGTGATAAGAACCGCCGTGTGAAGAGATGTTCGGGACTCGGCATCGTCGAGGTCGACACCGAGCAGGCGCTGGATCGTGGCTAGTTTCGCGTATAGCGTGGGGCGAGAGAGGTGGAGCTTCTTCGCGAGTTCCGTTTTGTTGCCTCCGAGTTCGAGGAAACTGCGCAGGACGCTGACGCTGTCTCCGCCATGGCGCGCCTGATGCTCCAGCAAGCCGCGGAGCTCGGTCTCCGCGAAGGCCTGCACCCTCGGGTCGGTCCGGATGAGTGCGAGTAGACCGCGCAAACGGATGTCGGATGCCCGGTGGAAGACTTTGTCACCGGGTGGCAATGCCAGCGCGACTTCGGCGATGTGAGCGGATTCCACCAGTCCGCCCGCAGCGTCGAGGAGTCGAGTCGACTCGGGTCCGACGCCAATCGTGCAGTGCTGGACGCCGTCGAGTCGGGCGAGTGCGGCGCGGATCGCCGTGCAGAGTTCGGTCAGTGCGTCGGGTGAAGACGTCGGCGGTTGGGACAGTAGTAGGTCGATCTGTCCCGCGCGGGTGTTCGCGGTGATTGCGGTTTGCCGCGACGTTCGGATTGCGTGGCGGACGGCGTCTAGCGTGTTCACTCGGCGCCGTTGCGCGAGAACCTGGTCAGCGCTGGCGGTTTGGCTGACTCGCACCGTCATCGGAAAGTAGCTCAGTGCCGGCCGGAGACCAAGCGCATGGGCGCGCGCGGTCGCTTCGGCTTCGTCGTGGATGTGTCCGCGGCGGAGTTCGTCGACGAGTCCGCTCTGGGCCTGTTGCTCGAGCGCCGTCCGGTCCTGTTCGACCATGCGGTTCAGGGCGAGCGCCTGCGCGGCTCGCTCAAGGGTCATCCGCGCTCGACCATCGGCGGAGACGGGTCGAGGGAGGACGAGTCGTCCCCATTTCTGTCGATGTGCGCCGACGGGTGTCGTCATCCACGACTCCGGCCCGTCGACCGCGGTCTGATGCGATACGGGAGTCAGCCGCGACCGTCGTTCCCAGTCGGCGAGGGTAGCCGCAGCCGAGGTTCCCTGCGCCGCGAAGGCCAGTACCTGCCGGTTGAGGTCTTCGAGCACGATCGGGCCGTCGATCATGCCGGCTGCGGCGTCGACAATCTCTCCCAGCGAGGCCCGCTTCATGCTCAGGTCTGTGAAGATTTCGTGCGCGTGCCGGGCGAAGGCGACCTCGTCGTACTGCTCCGCGACGATCGATCGGTGCACTTCCTCGGTGACATCGACGAACCGGATCTGACGGTGCAGTGCGATCACGGGTAACGACAGCCTGTCGGCGGTGCGTGCCACCCCTTCCGGCACGGTGTCGACGTGGACGCCGAGTTCGACGACGAGTCCGGCTGCGCCCGCCGCGGCCAGTCCCTCCAGGTACGCCACGCTCAACGAGTCGTCCGCGAGGGCCTGGCCGGTGGTGAGGACAAGTTCGCCGCCCTGGAGAAGGTTCGACATGTCGGGTAGATCGCTGACATGCACCCATCGCACCGGTCTATCGAGCGGTTTGCCGCCGATCACCTCGGGCGTTCCGGCCTGAACGACAGGAAGTGCGAGAATCTCGGCGACGGTGGGCTGCATTTACGCAGTGTAAACCAGAAGGCGTTTTTCTATGCAGACCGTCGGCGTCCGGGGGATGGTTTACGGGCCAGAGTGAAGACATCGCACTTCGCGCGGAGTTTCCGCGTCTCGGCTCTCTCCGTAAGGACACCCATTTCATGACACACAGTGACGTCGCCCGGACGATCTCGCACTGGTTCGACAACAAGAGTTTTGCCGGTACCAGCGGCGACACCGCGCCCGTGACCAACCCGGCGACCGGTGCTGTCACCGGTCAGGTCGCTCTGGCCAGCGTCGAGGACGCCCGCGCCGTGATCGACGCCGCCGCCGCGGCGTTCCCCGGCTGGCGCGACACCTCCCTCGCCAAGCGCGTCCAGGTGATCTTCAAGTTCCGGGAATTGCTCAACGCCCGCAAGGGCGAGTTGGCGGAGATCATTACCTCCGAGCACGGCAAGGTCGTCCCCGACGCGCTGGGTGAGGTGAGCCGCGGCCAGGAAGTCGTCGAATTCGCCTGCGGCATAGCGCACGTGCTCAAGGGTGGCATGACTGAAAACGCGTCCACGAATGTGGACGTACATTCGATCAGGCAGCCCGTCGGCCCGGTCGGCATCATCTCTCCGTTCAACTTCCCCGCCATGGTCCCGATGTGGTTCTTCCCCATCGCGATTGCCGCCGGCAACACCGTGGTGCTGAAGCCGTCCGAGAAGGACCCGACCGCCGCGATCTGGATGGCCGAACTCTGGGCTGAGGCCGGCCTGCCGGCCGGGGTATTCAACGTTTTGCAGGGCGACAAGACCGCCGTCGACGAACTGCTGACGAATCCCGCGATCAAGGCCATCTCGTTCGTCGGATCCACCCCCATCGCCCAGTACGTGTACGCCACCGGTACCGCCCACGGCAAGCGCGTTCAGGCGCTGGGTGGGGCGAAGAACCACGCCATCGTCCTTCCGGATGCCGACCTGGATCTCGCCGCCGATGCCATGGTCAACGCCGGCTTCGGGTCCGCCGGGGAGCGCTGCATGGCGATTTCCGCCCTGGTCGCGGTCGGGGATATCGCCGACGAACTGGTCGCGAAGATCAAGGAGCGCACCGACACGTTGAAGATCGGCGACGGCACCCAGGATTCCGACATGGGACCGCTGGTGACGAAGGTGCACCGCGACAAGGTCGCCTCCTACATCGACGCCGGCGAACAGGACGGTGCCACGATCGTGGTGGACGGCCGCACCGTGCAGGCAAATGGCGGTGCGGACGGGTTCTGGCTCGGACCGACCTTGATCGACCACGTCACCACCGACATGAGTGTGTACACCGACGAAATCTTCGGACCCGTCCTCTCGGTGATCCGCGTCGAGTCCTACGGCGAGGCCCTAGAACTGGTGAACTCGAGCCAGTTCGGAAACGGAACCGCCATCTTCACCAACGACGGCGGCGCGGCCCGGCGGTTCCAGAACGAGGTCGAGGTCGGCATGGTCGGCATCAACGTCCCCATCCCGGTCCCCACCGCGTACTACAGCTTCGGTGGCTGGAAGAACTCGCTGTTCGGTGACACCCACGCGCACGGCACCGAAGGTGTTCAGTTCTTCACCCGCGGCAAGGTCGTCACCAGCCGCTGGCTCGACCCGAGCCACGGCGGCATCAACCTCGGCTTCCCCCAGAACAACTGAGCCGGAAAGGACCTACGGTCATGACGACGACGGCAGTCTCCCAGCAACTCCTGCCCACCGGTCAGTCCCTCGACGCGGCCCGTGCCGAAGGGGAGCGCGCGTATGCCCTCGACCGCGCACACGTGTTCCACTCATGGTCCGCGCAGGAGCAGATCACCCCGATGACGATCCTCGCGTCGGAGGGTTCGTACGTGTGGGACGGCGCCGGAAACCGGTTGCTCGACTTCTCCTCCCAGCTCGTGAACACCAACATCGGGCACCAACACCCCAAAGTCATTGCCGCCATCCAGGAGCAGGCCGCGAAGCTGTGCACCATCGCACCGCAGTACGCGAACGACGCCCGCTCCGAAGCCGCACGGCTGATCGCCGAGCGGACCCCGGGCGACCTGAACAAGGTGTTCTTCACCAACGGCGGCGCCGACGCCAACGAGCACGCGGTACGCATGGCCCGGCTGCACACCGGCCGCTACAAGGTGCTGTCGCGGTACCGCTCGTACCACGGCGGCACGGATACCGCGATCAACCTCACCGGCGATCCGCGCCGGTGGCCCAACGACTACGGCAACAGCGGAGTCGTCCACTTCCACGGACCGTTCCTGTACAGGTCACAGTTCCACTCGGAGAACGAGCAGCAGGAAACCGAGCGCGCGCTCGAGCACCTCGACCAGCTGATCCGCCTCGAGGGGCCGAGTTCGATTGCGGCGATCGTGCTCGAATCGGTGCCCGGGACCGCGGGGATCATGGTGCCCCCACCCGGCTACATGGCCGGTGTCCGCGAGATCTGCGACCGCTACGGCATCATGTTCATCGCCGACGAGGTGATGTCCGGTTTCGGCCGGACCGGACAGTGGTTCGCGATCGACCATTTCGGGGTCGTTCCCGACCTGATCACCTTCGCGAAGGGGGTCAACTCCGGCTACGTCCCGCTCGGTGGTGTCGCGATCAGCGAAAGGATAGCGGCGACGTTCGCCGATCGGCCGTACCCCGGCGGACTCACCTACTCGGGACATCCGCTCGCCACCGCCGCCGCCGTCGCGACGATCACCGCGATGGAGGACGAGCGGATCGTCGAAAACGCGGCCCGAATCGGTGCCGAAATCCTCGGTCCCGGGCTGCGGGGCCTCGCCGACCGGCACCCGTCGATCGGTGAAGTCCGCGGACTCGGCGTGTTCTGGGCGATCGAACTCGTCACCGACCGTGCCACCAAGGAACCCCTCGCTCCGTACGGCACCTCCAGTGCGGCGATGAACGAGGTGATCGCGGCATGCAAGGCAGGAGGATTGTTGCCGTTCGCCAACTTCAATCGTATTCACGCTGTGCCGCCGTGCACCGTCACCGAGGCCGAGGCCCGCGAGGGGCTCGCGATCCTTAACTCGGTTCTCGACACCGCGGACGAACACCGCAACTCCTGACACATCCCATCCACCGACACAACCGTGTCCCGACACTCGATCCGCCCTGCGGTCAATGGCGCCCGCGGGACGGATCCTTCTCGTTTCCCATCACAACACCCGGCGCCCGGATCTCAACGGAGAGAACCCATGAGCTCGACTACGTCCACGCTCGCACTGTCCCTGCCGAAAGGCTATGTCGAAGAGCAGGAGGAGCCGCCGGTGCCTGACGTCGCCATGCTCGACGGATTGACCGCCGACGCATTCGACCTGCGCGTCGACACCGTCGGACCGAACGAGAACCGGCAATTTCGGGTCACGCTCTACAGCGGAGGCTCGACCGTGTCGCTCGAGCGGGTGCTCAGACTTCTCGGGAGCCTCGACCTCGAGGTCGAGGGTCAGCGGACGTCGGTGTTCCGCCGCGCCGACGGACTGGTGTGCCGGCTCTACGACTTCCGGGTGTCCCCGGGACCGCTCGTCGCGTCCGCAGCGGCGTCGGGATCAGTTAGACCCGAGGCTGTCATGGAGACGTTTCGGGCGATGTGGTCGGGCCGCGCGGAGGCGGATCGGTTCAACGTGCTTGTGCTCGCCGCCGGCCTGAACTGGCGGGAGGTCGTGCTCCTGCGCGCGTACGCCCGCTTCCTGCGGCAGAGTGCTCTGCCTTATGATCAGGGCCGGATCGAAGCGGTCCTACTGGCGCGTCCCGAGTTCGCGTCGGCGCTCGTGGATCTGTTCCACGCGCATTTCGATCCATCCCGTCCCGGTGGTGGCACCTCCCGCGACGACGAGGTCGAACAACGCGCGCGCCGAGTCGAATCGCTGCTCGCAAACGTGGAGGGCCTCGCCGCTGACCGCATCCTGCGCGCCTACTCGGGTCTCGTCGCAGCGACGACCCGAACCAACTTCTATCGGGAGGGTGCGCTCGGTCCGGCTCGTCCCCAGTTGTCGCTGAAGCTCCGCTCCGCCGAGATCGACGAGCTTCCGCGGCCGCGACCGTTCTACGAGGTCTTCGTCTATTCACCGGACATGGAGGGCGTGCACCTGCGATACGGACCCGTCGCGCGCGGTGGGCTCCGCTGGTCCGACCGCCTCGACGACTACCGCACCGAGATCCTCGGACTCGTCAAGGCGCAGGCAGTGAAGAACGCCGTCATCGTGCCTGCAGGCGCGAAGGGCGGTTTCGTCGTGCGCACGCCCTCGTCGACCGGTCTCGAGTGCTACCGGCAGTTCATATCCGGGCTGCTCGACGTCACCGACAATCGTTCGGACACAGCCGAATCGGTTCATCCGAACCGCGTCGTCTGCCGGGACGGCGACGACCCATACCTCGTGGTGGCGGCGGACAAGGGCACTAACACGTTCTCCGACGCCGCCAACGAGGTGGCCCGGACCTACGACTTCTGGCTCGGTGACGCGTTCGCGTCCGGCGGCTCGGTCGGCTACGACCACAAGAAAATGGGCATCACCGCGAAGGGTGCATGGGTGAGCGTCACCCGGCACCTAGACGAACTCGGAATTGACGTCGACCGTGACAGTTTCACGGTCACAGGGATCGGCGACATGAGCGGCGACGTCTTCGGCAACGCCATGCTCGCGAGTACCGGCATCGGTTTGATCGCCGCGTTCGACCATCGCCACATTTTCATCGACCCCACGCCCGTCCGTGAACCGGCTCTGCGGGAGCGCCGCCGGTTGTTCGAGCTGCCGCGATCGTCATGGGCCGACTACGACCGAACCCTCATCAGTGAAGGTGGCGGCGTCTGGTCGCGCGAGAGCAAATCGATACCGGTGAGCAGCCAGATGCGGACGGCGCTCGGACTCGCTCCGATGGTGACCACGTTGACGCCACCGGAGATGATCCGCGCCATCCTCGCCGCCCCGGTCGATCTGCTGTTCAACGGCGGAGTCGGAACGTACGTCAAGGCTTCGTCGGAGTCGCACGCGGACGCGGGTGACAAAGCGAACGACACCCTCCGGATTGATGCGGGCTGGCTGCGTGCACTCGCCATTGCCGAGGGCGGCAACCTGGGTATGACTCCGCTCGCCCGGATCGAATTCGCCCGCGCGGGTGGCCTTGTCAACACCGATGCACTGGACAACTCGGCTGGAGTGGACTGCTCGGACCACGAGGTCAACATCAAGATCCTGCTCGATTCATTACCCCCCGACCGGCGGCTGGACCCGGCCCGGCGCTCGGACCTGCTCGCGGCGCTTACCGATGACGTGGCCGAACTCGTGCTCGCGAACAACCGTGCGCAGAACCGCGTCCTTGGTGACGCCCGGTCGAACGCCCATCGGATAGTGGATGTGCACTCGCGGATGGTGAATGACCTGGTTGATAGGCGCGGTCTGGACTGCGAGCTGGAGGCGCTTCCGAACGCCGAGGGTTTCGCCGAATTGTCGGAGGCAGGGCTCGGACTGACCTCGCCCGAACTGGCGACGCTCCTCGCCCACGCCAAGCTGGATCTGAAGGCGGAACTCGAGCATACGGCCGTCTTCTCCGACGGGTACTTCTCCGAACGGCTCGGCGCGTACTTCCCGGCCGCACTGCGCTCCTTCCTCCCCGTCGACGCGCATCCCCTGCGCCAGGAGATCCTCGCCACCGAGGTTGTGAACGACATCTTCGCTCGCGGCGGGCTCACGTACGCGTACCGGCTACGCGAGGAGACGGGGGCCGGACCGGCGGATGTGGTGCGCGCGTTCGTCATCACGTCGGAAGTGTTCGGGCTCGCGGAACTCTGGTCCGACATCGCCGCCGCGAAGCTGCCGCCGGCGACCGAGTACGAACTGGTGATCGAGGCCCGAAGGCTGCTCGACCGCGCGTCGCGGTGGTTCCTCGCCAACCGTCGTCAGCCGCTGTCGGTGGACGCCGAGATCGAGAGTTTCCGACGCCACGTCCGCATTCATTCCGGCGACGTCGGCGGATGGCTCCGCGGCGCGGAGGCGCTGGCGATGGAGGCCACGCGTCGCTCCTACGACGAGGCGGGTGTCGAAACGTCGATCGCCCGGCGTATCGCGGACGGCCTCTACCGCTTCAGCCTGCTCGACATCGTCGACGTCGCCCGCGAGCTCGGCCACGACGTCGCAGAGGTGGCGAAACTCTACTTCGCGCTCTCCGATCACCTCGGTGTGGATCGGTGGCTCATCAAGGTGTCGGCGCTTCCGCGGGGCGAGCGGTGGCACACCCTCGCCCGGGTTGCGCTGCGGGACGACCTGTACCGCTCCGTCCGGCTCCTGACCCGGGACGTGTTGTCCGCGGGGAAGCCCGGTGATGCACCGACTTCCCAAATTATGCTGTGGGAGAGTACGAATCGGGCCAGAATCGAACGCGCACGCCGCACGTTGGCGGAGATCGACGCCGCATCCACTCACGATCTCGCGTCGCTGTCGGTCGCGGCGCGCCACGTGCGATCGATGGCGGAACTGCACTGAAGCAACAATGACCGGTTACGGTTCGACTATCGGGCGCGTTGCGAGGCGGGATCGAGGCGGGATCGAGGCTAAGGATGTGCATGTGCTCCCCGACTACACACCTGATGTCTAAGTCGGGCGCTGACTCCCACAGCCTGTCGTTGATCGCGCCGCGGAGGTCGACGTCCTCACATGCTGAAACCCTACGCGGACAGAATGATTGAGCGAAGTAATACAAAGGCATCGATACGCACCTCGACTTTGAGGCGCTCCGCGTCGCAAACTGGATGAAGTATGTAGCCGAGCAGGTGCTGGTGGATGCGCAATGGGATGCGATCGCGGAGTGGTTCCCGGCCGTGCGGGACGGCGTGGTCGCCCGTTCGCCGCTGTCCGGTCGATCGTCGAGGGCATCATGTACCGGTATTGGCGTGGGATCGCCTGGCGCGACGTTCCGCAGCGTTCGTCCCCTGGCATACGATCTGGACTCGGCATCGGCGGCCGGCGGCTGACGGAGTCTGGATCAGGTGCTCGAACGGCTTCTGGCCGCGGCCGACTCCTCCGGGATGATCGACTGCCCTAGTGGCGACAATGTCACTCCCTGTTGTAGGACTGCTTCGAATCCTCAAGTCCGCGTCCATAAATAGACTCTAAGGTCGTGACTGCAGCGCGTCGGTCGACACGCTCTGGATCGAGCCGATGTTGGATGTTGATGCCGAGAGTTCCTGCTAGCAAGGCAACAGCTGCGGCCTCGTAGTCAGCAATTGCAGTGACAGATTGCAGATACGTGGCGTAGAAGCGGCGGAGTGTCGCGTAGCTTTCGGCATAGGCCGCGCGGATGGTGGAATCCGGGTGCATCGCCTCGAGCAGAATCGTCGAGAAAATCCGTGCTTCCGGTTGTGACATCATTACAAAGTTAGCCTCGATAAGTGCCTGAACCCCCGGTTCAGGCGCGGCTTCGAGACGTGCGCGCAGAAAGTCCATGCCCCACCGGAACGATTCCTTCACGACAGCCTGAAGGAGGCCGTCCTTTGACCCGAAGTGCCACGACACAGATCCTCGGCTGATGCCCGATCGTGTCGCCACGGCCTGTATTGACATGGCGGCTGAGCCGCCCTCGGCTGCTAAATCGGTTGCTGCAACGATCAGTCGCCGTTGAGTCTCCTCAGAAATCTCCTGCTTTCGTCTTGACGCCATGAACGTTCTCCTTTCAGCAACTTCACCCGCTTAGCGGCGTGACCGGGGTTCCTGCCGATCTCGTACTAGGTTACTCGTCCAATCATTGGACCCCAGTTGGGGTGGGCCCAGGATGGCGAATGGCAGTGCTGCCGCAAACACCACGTGTATTAGGTCAGATAGAAAACCCTTGCCTATGTCGCACGTCCAGTTCTATGCTGGCCGTCCAATAACATGTGGAGGTTGTTACCGTGCCGTTGATCGATCTGACACGCACCCTGGACCCTGCCGATCGTGATCTGTTACCTGACACGTTGCGCGAACTCGCGATCGTGGTGTCTCCCCAGGTCGACTATGCGCACCCCACAGGAAGTGGGAGGGAGGAGTTCGCATCGGCACTGCAATGCAGTGTCGACGATCTTCCCGACGGCGAGGGATGGGGGTCCGAGCGGTTGTCTGATTTCAGCACCCATCTCGGTACCCATATCGATGCTCCGCTGCACTACGGCTCGACGTGCGAAGGAATGCCGTCCCGCACTATCACCGACATTGCTCTGGATGAGCTCTGGTGTGAAGCATTGGTCCTCGATCTCCGCGGCCGATGTGCTGCGAATACGGCCATCTCTGTGGATGCTCTCGACTCGGCGCTGAGTGAGAATGGGGCCCCTGTACCCGCCGGAGGAGCCGTCCTCTTGAGGACGGGACAAGAACGGTTCACCCTCGCTGACCCTGAATTTTTCCAGTATCCAGGGATGAGTAGGGAAGGGACCCTATTTCTGGCCGAGCGCGGCGCCAAGGTGCTGGGCACCGATGCTGCTGGATGGGACCTGAGCTTCGCAGTTATGGCTCAGAAATTCCGTGACTCGGGCGACAATTCGGTCTTGTGGGATGGGCATCGTGCTGGGCGAGAACGTGAAGTGTTCATCGTGCAGCAGATGACCAATCTCGCCGCCTTGCCAGCCTCCGGCTTTCGCGTGGCCTTCTTCCCGATCAAGATCGCCGGCGCGAGTGCGGCTCCCGCGCGTGTTGTTGCATTCGTCTAGCGAAGCCGCGGACCACACTCTTGTTCCACGAAGGAGATGACCAACAATGAAATTGGCTACCGTAACGCATGACTCGTCCGAACAAACCGCGCTCGTGATAGATGACGGGAAACGGCTCGTGATGCTGTCCCGCGCGTACCAGGCGCTGACCGGGCAGAAATCCGCAACCCTGGCGACAATGCAGGGCATCATCGACGGACAGGGGTCTGCACGTCAAGAGCTCGACCGCATCGCGGAGGCACGTCCGGAGGAAGCCATCGTCGACGCAAGCGAGGTGCAATGGCAGGCTCCATTACCTCGGCCCGTGCAGATCCGAGACTTTGGGTGCTTCATGGATCACTTCCGCAATGCGCGTGCCCGGATCCAAGAGATTGCGGTCGAAGAAGTCGAACTACCGGCCATCCAGCTGGAGCGCCCTCTGTACTACGTGGCAAACAGGTTGACCGTCGCCGGACACGGCGCGGTAGTCCGGTGGCCGCGATACTCGACGCTGAGAGACTATGAACTCGAGTTCGCGTGCGTCCTAGGGCGCGGAGGGATGGACATCGCTCGGGAGGACGCCGAAACACACGTCTTCGGATACACCATCTTCAATGACTTCAGTGCGCGGGACACCCAACTGGAAGAGATCTCGACAGGTTTGGGCCTGAGCAAAAGCAAAGACTTCGACAACTCGAACGTGCTCGGACCCTGGATCGTCACATCCGATGAAATTGGCGACCCCTACAAGCTGCAGATGGTCGCGCGTATCAACGGTGAAGAGGTCAGTCGAGGGACGACCGCTGATATGGACCACACGTTCGCCGATGTGATCGCCTTCGCGTCGACATCGACTCCCTTGGAGGCGGGGGAGGTCCTGTGCTCTGGGACTGTCCCCACCGGATGCGGGATGGAGCACGGTCGGTTCCTAGAGCCCGGAGACATTGTCGAGCTGGAAGTTACCGGCCTCGGTATCCTGAGAAACCAGGTGGTCGCGTGACCAGCGACGTGATCGTCCTCGGAGTCGGGGCTACCCCATTCGGCCGCCACCTCGGCTCGACTGTATCGGACCTCGTCGGCCAAGCGACGCGTGAAGCAATGGGCGACGCAGGGATATCCCGCGACACTATCGGGGCAATCTTCTACGCGAACGTCAGCCAAAAGGCCCTCGATCGGCAACATATGATTCCCGGCCAGGTCGCGCTTCGTCCGCACGGATTTGCCGGTGTACCCGTGGTGAATGTGGAGAACGCCTGCGCTGGAGGGGCGACCGCGCTCTGGCTGGCCATCGCCCACATCCGTGCCGGTCTCTCAGATGTAGCGCTGGCTGTCGGGGTCGACAAGCTCGTCAGTGCAGACCCACACAAAAGCCTCGAGGTCTTCGACGGCGCGTTGGATGTGGCGCGTCGTGACGAGGCACTGACTGCACTGACAGAGCTTGCAGCTCCGCTGAGTCCTGACTTGGAGGTTGCGGCTGGCGAGCGATCGGTCTTCATGGAGGTATACGCGGCATTGGCACGGACTCACATGGAGCGATTCGGCACAACCGAGGCTCAACTCGCGGCGGTGTCCGCAAAAAATCACGCTCATTCCGTCCACAACCCTAGAGCGCAGTTCCGCCGTCCGTTCACCGTCGACGAGGTGCTGGCGGCACGACGGGTGGCGTGGCCTCTAACCGTCCCCATGTGCTCACCAGTCAGCGACGGCGCGGCCACGGTTGTAGTAACCAGCGCCGAATTCGCCAGAACCCGCGCGTCCTACCGACACGCTGCCAAGGTACTGGGCAGCGTCCTTGTTTCGGGCACCGACCGCGACCCAGACGACGCCACTAACCACATCGGCCGCCGCGCCGCGCTCACCGCATACGAGCAAGCCGGAATCGATCCCGGCGATGTCGATGTCGCAGAGGTGCACGATGCCACCGCCTTCGGCGAGATACAGCAAGTTGAAAACCTCGGCTTCTGTCCAATCGGGCACGGCGGACCCTGGTCCGCATCCGGGGCCTCCTCATTGGGGGGAATCCTCCCAGTGAATCCGTCAGGCGGCCTCGAATCCCGCGGCCACCCAGTGTCGGCAACTGGGCTAGCGCAAGTATTCGAGCTCGTCACACAACTACGAGGGCAAGCGGGCGACCGACAGGTCCCCGACGCGCAAATCGCGATCGCCGAGAACGGGGGCGGTCTATACAGATACGAGGAGGCCATCGCGGCAGTCACCCTCTTCGGGAGAACTAAATGATCCACACCACCGAATCCAATCTTCATAAGTCCGTCAACTATGCAGACTTGATCCTGTCAGCGCTTCGCCGCCGACCTGACCACATCGCATTTCGCTTCACCGACGAAGGCGGGACCCGCCGCGACCTGACTTATCGAAAGACAGCCGAGCAGATCATCCGCACCGCAGCAGCATTCGGTCGGCTGGGCCTCACGCCGGGCAACGGAATCGCTCTCCTGTCGGGGCCCCGCCCCGAGGCCTTCATCGTCATGGCCGCCGCGTGCCTGGCCGGCCTGCGCTACGTCGCCCTGCATCCCCTCAGCACGGCTGACTCAGACCGAATCATCCTCCAGGACAGCTCCGCAGACCTCGTTCTAGTCGATTCCACACGGTTCCCGGACCGAGCAAACCCAGCCGGCACTCGCGTAGTCACGCTTACCGAACTCGACAACCTCGTCGCCGAAGCCCACCCAGCCGCCGACGATCCACGCGGCCCAGCACTGTACCTGTTCTACACGGGCGGGACGACCGGCGAACCCAAGGGAGTCATGCTACGAGACCGATCACTGGTCGCCAACGCCTGGGCGAGCTGCAGCTGGACGTGGCCACCCCAGACCAACTTCCTAATCACCACGCCGATGTCCCACGCCGCCGGCCTCCTTATCGCACCCGGATTGCTACATGGTGCCAGCTTCGAAATACACGCCACGTTCGACCTAGAAAGGGTCTTCAGGGCCATCGAGAACGACAAGGTCACCGCGTCATTCTTCGTTCCCACTATGCTGTACGCCCTACTCGACCACCCGCGGACAGCCGAGACCGACTTGTCCAGCCTGCGCTGGATCCTGTACGGTGCCGCGCCGATTGACCCCACACGACTCCTCCAAGCACGCAAAGTTCTAGGACCGATCTTGAGCCAGCACTACGGCCAAGCTGAGGCGCCGAACGCGCTGACCGTCCTCGACCCCACAGAACACAGCGACGATCCCGCCGCGCTCGCTAGCTGCGGACGCCCTATGCCCGGAATCGAGATCTCCGTGCGTAATCCCGAAGGGAAGGAAGTTGCTCCGGGTGATCCCGGCGAGCTCTGTGCCCGAGGACCATTGGTAATGGACGGGTACTGGAACAAACCAGAACAAACTGCCACCGCGCTCCGGGATGGATGGCTGCACACCGGCGATGTCGCCCGCGTTGACGAATCGGGCCTCATTACGATCGTCGACCGAATCAAAGACACAATAATCAGCGGGGGATTCAACGTGTACCCCCGTGAAGTCGAGGACGCACTCGGTAGCCATCCTGCCGTTGCCGCATCTGCGGTATACGGACTTCCAGATCATCAGTGGGGTGAAGCCGTGACCGCCGCAGTAATCCTGCGCCCAGGGCACGCTGTAAGCAAAGCAGAACTGTCCGCCCACGTACGAACCGTGAAGGGAGCACTATGGGTGCCAAAGAGGATCGAATTCCGACAGGAGCTTCCCCTGACCGCTCTCGACAAGGTCGACAAAAAGAAGCTTCGTGAACAGGCGTAGACGGCACTCTCGAGCGCCGCCCGCACCTTGCCCGACACACTGCTGCTGATCGCCCGACATGACGACATCGTCGAAGGGCTGCGGATGCTCGCCGGGTTCGACGCCGACCTCGCCGCCGAGGAGAACCGCATCAGCGGCCGCATCTGGTCGGTGCTGCTCGCCGTGCACCCCGCACTCGAGCGCGCAATCGGCGAGCACTTGTACCTGCCCGTTGGCGTTGCGGTGCTCGCCGAGTTCGGTGGCCCGGTGGGACTTGCCGCGACAACCAGTGCCCAGCTTCGTGAGGTCACCAGGGCGGTCGCGCCGCGTATCGGCGACACGGTCGCCGCCTCCATCGAGGCAGCGTTAGAGGAGCAGACGGTCACCGTGCCGGGTGCCGAGAAGGCAGACTTCGTGCTGCGGACGCTGGCGCGGCAGCTTCACCAGGTCCCGAAGCCCGCGCGGCCTCGAGGCCCAGTTCACGGGCGAACTGGGCCGATACCCCGCCAGTCCCATCCTCACCTCCATGCCAGGCGTCGCAGCCCGCACCGCCGTCACCATGCTGGTGGAGATCGCCGACATCGACCGCTTCCACGACGCCGGCCACCTCGCCATCTACGCCGGTGTCGCACCCCACACCCACAGGTCCGGAACGTCCATCCGCGGGGAGCACCGCCAACACAGCGGAAACGCCAGACTCAAACGCGCCATGTACCTTTCGCGTTCGCCTCACTCCGCGAACCTGCATCCCGCGCCTACTACGACCGTAAACGCAGCGAAGGCAAGAACCACCGCGCCGCGCTCATCTGCCTCGCCCGACGACGATGCAATGTTCTCCACGCGATACTCAAACGAGGTGTGCAGTACCGGACATCACTCACGTCGGCTGCTTGAGGCTTGCGACTCAGCGGCGCGTCGAGCGCTCCAAAACATCGTGCTCGAGCAGGGCTCGGTTGACCGCTATCCCGGTCCTGGTCCCCTGCGCCGCAGCATGGATGAGCTGCGCCGGCGAATCCGTGACGTTCCCCGCAGACCACACACCGCCGACCGAGGTTGCGCCAGCGCCGTCGACGTCGATCCATCCCTCGGAGGTCGGTCGGCACCCCAGTTCCCTTAACAGGGCGTCGTTAGGCACGAACTGCGGACCGACGAACACTGCGGATCTGGCCGCAACCCTGTCGTCCTCGATCTGGACGGCGATGTCGTGGCCGACGTGTTCTAGCTTCTTCACCCGGCCGTCGGTCACCGTCACTCCCCAGCGGGTCAGTCGTTCGCGCTCGGCGTGGGTGAGCTCAACCGTATGCGGGAAGAACTCGACGTCAGAGGACCACAGGCGAAGCAGCTCAGCCTGGTGCAACGTGAAGCCGCGGTTTCCGCCACCGATCACGCCGATGCGGCCACCTCGAACCTCGTACCCGTGGCAGTACGGGCAGTGCGCCACACCCTGACCCCACATCTCCCTGACCCCGTCGATGTCGGGGAGGTCATCGCGCAGGCCGGTCGCCACCACCGCGCGGGCTCGATGAACTTCTCCCGTGTCATCCCGGATCGCGAAAGTCCCGTCGGCCATCTTGTGTGCGGACACGGCGACACCCGTCGACCACCCGGCACCGTAGAGCTGTGCCTCGGCGCGCCCCGCCTGCGACAGATGCGCTGGTGGCACACCATCGAGGCCGAGGTAGCCGTGGACGCTGCCGGCTGGTGAATTCCTTGGTCGTCCGGAGTCGACGACACGGACCTTGCGCATCGATCGCGCCAGGAGCGTTGCCGCACTGGCTCCGGCGGCCCCCCTCCGACGATCACCGCATCTAGCATCGTGACGCCACCGGCTTTCGATTGATTCATGTCTGGCACACCAAGTCACTGTCAACGAGTTAACAATCTGGAGAGTGTATGAGCACGCTTCGACAGCGGACCACGCAAGCATGGAGCAAGGCGCGACCGGACCTCGACACGACACCGATGGTTGTCGTCGGACTGGTCAAGGAAATCGCCGCATCACTGGAGCTGTCCGTCGAGCAGGTGTATGCCGATGCTGGTGTGACCACCACCGAGGTTGCACTGCTCGTGGCTCTTCGGCACTCGGACGGCATCACTGCGATCCGGTTGGCGGAGTCGCTCAGCATGACCAGGGCGGGAGTATCCAAAGCGCTCAAAGCTCTGGAGTCGCGCAAAATGTTGACACGCACCGTTAACCCCCACGACCACCGCAGTGCGCTCATCGAACTGACCGACTGCGGCCGGCGCCTCATCGACGATGTATTCGCCGAAGAACTGCGCGTCCATAAGGAACTGCTGGCCAATCTCGGCGAAAGCTACGACCAAGCAATCGCGACACTTTGCACCCTCGCTGACGCCGTGACCCTCAACGAACGCACGTTTGACTAGGAGATAGAAGCACTGGCGCGTGTTGTCGCGCAGTGACGCGCGCCGTGCAGGCATGAACGGCGCAGCGACGGCCGCGTCATTCACCCTGACACAGAACGTGAAGGGCTAATGCTGGGTGGATTTGGCGAGGATCCTTCGCTTGTGCACACAGCGAATCGGGCCGAAGCTAAAGTACGCGCGTCTTCCGGCGACGTAGAGGGAGGGGACTCTCGGCCGTGCCTCTGTATCTGCTGGATGACCGCGACGCAATCGAGTCGTCAGACCGAGTTCTGCATCACTCCGGCGCGCTGAACCGCATCATCGCGACCATAACTTGGTATCAACGACTTTGGAGTCGGGCACCGCACTTTCAGTCCGCCGATAGACAACGGACACCTAGATCACAGATTGCCGGTCGATTTGGGGTAACTGCGTACTGTGTCGCGGTTCTGAATCAAGCACGCACTACCGAGATTCGTACCTGGATACCGGCAGAACTGCAAGCACGCGATTTGCGCTGGTCCTGTCACCGGTCAAGGTGAAAGCGACAAACCCGAACAGCCCGCGCGGAGAATGCCGTAGGGCCTGTCCCGTGCGCAGTTACCGCGCTACTTCAGCCGCGAGCTCAGGACTTCGTGATGAAGGGACAGGCGGCTCTGGCATGGCTCTGCAGTTGTGCAAGTCGCTCTCTTGGGGAGGAGATTAACGGGACAAGCGATTCGAATCCGGTTCTCCACAGCTAGATGGCATCGGGTTCTTCTCCTGCGTGCGTGTAGCTGTCGGTGACACAGTGCTGCGGTCGGAGGCCGACGAGGACGGCGCACGGATGTACTGCTCTGCCGACAGGTTCTCGTCTGCCGTGCATCCCGGATTAGCGATACACGCTCTCATTGCAATCGAGTTGGCAAGGGAGGCGGAACGCGCCATCTCGGTTATCACTCTCATGGGATATGGTGCGCGACCGCGGAGGAGCAACGAGAATAGCGCGATGACGGCATGGATGAACAGTGTGGGCAATGAGTTTCCTTGTTCTTGAGTCTCTGCATCGTCGGTCGGCATAGTGGTGGGGATTTGCGAGGCCAGGGCGTGTCGCGCCAAGATCCCAGAGGGTGGCTCGGAGTTCTACTGCGCGCAGGCCGCCGGCCGGGCCGCCATAATGCCCACCGGCCGGCGGTTCTATGCCCCGCCCAAGCCGTGAGTGGGCGGGCGGGGGAGTAAGTGGGGCACCATGACCTCGATGATGTCGCCCCTTAGCGAGACGTCCCGCGCGGGACGTAAAGGCCGACGAGACAATGACCATTGGCTCGTCAACAGGCGCGTTCCAAATCAAAACAGCCTTGATCAGCAGTCCATCATGAATAGTTCTCTTCTGCAAGGCATCTCCGATCTTTGATGCGCTGAAAATCTCACATTGAACTCGTTGATCCATCCTCTTGTGTGGTGTTGGGTCGTCTGATATGTCGAACGCTGGCGGGGTTCGCATGGCTGGCTCTTGCCTGGGCTGCGAATCGGTCGAGTCCCTCCTTGCGTCGTTGGGCGGTTGGGTGCCGCGCCCTCGCGGACGATGTGGGCGACTACTTGACTGTGACCCAATCGATGGTCTTAACTTGCAGGCAAGAGTGTGGTCGAGTCGTGGTGGCCACGACGTTGGGGGCGCACATGCTGGGGAAGGAACGTATGGAACGAATTCGGTACCCACCGAATGCGGAAAGTGGGCCCTGGAGGTCCAGCTCCTGCGACGGAACCGGGCGAAGCGACTGGTGCGACCTGTTTTCGACGTGATTGCCCAACGTGGCCCGGCAATGCCGTATCTGTGTGCTGGACCTTGGCGATGGAAACCCGGATGGCGGCAAGGGGACGATCCTGCGGGCGGAACCGCTCTGGAATCTGACGAATCCCGTTCAAAAGCGTGTTGATCCACCGCAAGTTCGTATTGCTATAGATGCATTGGGACACTGCGACCATCAACTAGTTGACGTTCTGCGCAGGATCGGATCAAGGAAGTTCGACCTTTGCAACAACATCCTTCGCAATGGTCGCGGTCAGAGGTTTGGTGCGGCTATCCAGAACCTCCCGTACATGTTGGCACTGACGATTGTAGATCGACCGGCCGTTTCGGAATTGGATTGCCAGTTGATTTTGACCAGAAAGCAACTCATATGTCCATCAGTTCATATGTCGCTGCGGGTGATTCGAGTGACAGCGATGGTGGCGAGACGCTCGTGGCGCAGCTGAAGGCGTACCGTATCGAACGACGCCGTCGTGTCGAGTCGAAGCTGCGATCCGCGAACAGGGACGTCGCGCCGCAGGATGAAGACATGCTTGTCACGTTCGCCGGTCGATGGGCGCCATATGGTGGAGCGCCTGACGAGGAAGTCTTCATCAACTTTGGAATGGCGATGCACCGCTTCCGGGAGAAGCTTCGCGAGGCTGTCGTGGCAGGCTTTTGTGATCCGCGAACCGCGGACTACCTGATAGACGTCTACCATCTTTCCGATCCGGACACAATTCAGGAATCGCCTCAGGCGATAGCAACGGACAGTGTCGAGTCTCTGCCGAGCGCTCTAGACAGCCGTAATAGCAGTCGTGTCGGTCGAAATACGCGTACTCACAGGGCTAATGCCCAAGCCGTCTAGCATCACCGCCAAGCTCATTCCGGAAGGCAGTCAAAGCAGGACTGCGCTGCTCGACGTCATTTTCTGAGTGACCGCACGGGGCAGTGCCTTATCTTTGTCCGTTCATAAACTGAGTTTGGGAGCATTCATGCCCGAGGCTGTCATCGTTTCCATCGCCCGTTCCCCGATCGGTCGCGCCATGAAGGGATCGCTCAAGGGCATGCGCCCGGACGACCTGGCCGCGCAGATGGTGCAGGCGGCACTGGACAAGGTGCCCGCCCTCGATCCCACCGACATCAACGACCTGATCCTGGGTTGCGGGCTGCCCGGCGGTGAGCAGGGCTTCAACATGGGCCGCAACGTTGCCGCCCAGCTCGGCTACGACTTCATTCCCGGCACCACCATCACCCGCTACTGTTCCTCGTCTTTGCAGACCACCCGCATGGCGCTGCACGCGATCAAGGCCGGCGAGGGTGAGGTGTTCATTTCCGCCGGCGTCGAGACCGTGTCCCGGTTCACCGCGGGCAGCTCCGACTCGCTGCCCGACACCCAGAACCCGCTCTACGCCGACGCGCAGGCCCGCACCGAGAAGCTGGCCCAGGGCGGGCAGACCTGGGTCGATCCCCGTGAGGAGGGCCTGGTCCCGGACACCTACATCGCGATGGGCCAGACCGCCGAGAACGTCGCGCAGATCACCGGCATCACCCGCGAGGAGCAGGACCGGTGGGCGGTGCGCTCGCAGAACCGGGCCGAGGCGGCCATAGGCAGTGGTTTCTTCGAGCGGGAGATCACCCCGGTGACGCTGCCCGATGGCACCGTGGTGTCGAAGGACGACGGCCCCCGCGCCGGCACCACCTACGAGGCGGTCAGCCAGCTCAGGCCGGTGTTCCGGCCGGACGGCACCGTGACCGCCGGTAACGCGTGCCCGCTCAACGACGGCGCCGCCGCCCTGGTGATCATGTCCGACACCAAGGCCAAGGAACTGGGGTTGACCCCGCTGGCCCGGATCGTGTCGACCGGGGTGTCCGGTTTGTCGCCGGAGATCATGGGGTTGGGTCCGATCGAGGCCACCAAGCGGGCCCTGGCCATCGCCGGGATGGGTATCTCCGACATCGACCTGTTCGAGATCAACGAGGCGTTCGCGGTGCAGGTCCTCGGGTCGGCGCGGGAACTCGGCATCGACGAGGACAAGCTGAACGTCTCCGGCGGTGCGATCGCTCTCGGTCACCCGTTCGGCATGACCGGTGCCCGGATCACCGCGACCCTGCTGAACAACCTGCAGTCCAGCGACAAGCAGTTCGGTGTCGAAACCATGTGCGTCGGCGGTGGCCAGGGCATGGCCATGGTCCTCGAACGGCTGTAGTCGGCTGCGCCACCCGTGCGCAGTCCGCGAGAGCCGTACCTGCATAGAGTATTGGCAATGAGGATGGAACGGATCTTCTGCTCGGTTAGCCCTGCCGCAACGCGGGACTGATTAGTGTCCGGCCCCCTGAATGAAAACCCGGAGGAAATGAATGTCAGCGTATGGGCGCCCGGTAGTCGGCGTAGGTGTGATCGTCGAACGTAATGATGGGCGAATTCTGCTCGGCCACCGCGTAAAGGAGGGCGAAAGATCAACGTGGTGCCTCCCCGGAGGGCATCTCGAGATCGGCGAGAGTGTCGAGGACGCTGCCCGAAGAGAAACTGCGGAAGAAGCTGGGATCACCGACCTGCGGGAGGTAGCGACCTTCGCGCTCGGCGTTGATCCCCGGGACAGCGGCGGGATTGTCGTGCTTGGAGTGCATGCCCTGAGTGAGGGTATTCAGACCCACTCTGGAGAGAAGCACATTTTTCCCGAGTGGGTGTGGGTAGAACCCGGGAAGCTACCTGCGCCATTGTTCGAGGCCAGTAAAGTCATCCTCGGTGTATGGATGGGCGAAAGTGTTGAGTCACCCTGGAATTCATACGCGGTGAAGGCATCACTTCGACCATCGGCGAGCTCTGCGTAGTCCGATCGTCCCATTCGAAGTGTGCTGGGGTTGCTCGAGCTTGGACCTGTGCCGCCGTGCCGAGTTCGCGGGGCCGTGACTAACGGTGATGAAGAGATTGCTGCACGAAGGTCGGAAGTCAGGCCAATCTTACGGCGGTGATGGCGCCGCCGGTAGCGACACGGTTGTCGGTCATCCGCTGCGGGACCGCCCAGACACTCTCGACGTCGATATCGCCGAGCATGTCACGGCCGGGGCCGCGCAACTCCCACCGGGAAGCAGCGTCGTGAGACGCTCGCGGCGGTGATGATCGAAGAGTGCGCACGGGTAGTGGACTTGTCGCTGCTCATCACTTTCCCTTGGGAGTGGCGATGGTGACGGAGAATCCAGCGATCCATTCCGGAACGGGTTCGTAGAAGCGCGAGGTCATCTCGTAGGGGCCGGCAGCGGCGAGGGAGGCATAGGCTGCGATCCAGGTACGCACCTCGTGTGAGGATCCACCGCCCTCGGCACCCATCCATTCGACGGTCCAGTCGTCGATTCTGGCAAGAGCGCCGTTCTCGAACGTGTCGAGCACCAGGTTGTCCCAACCGGGGTTGATCGGAATCATCGTCGTGGCCACACCGGCGGCGTAGTCCCGACCAGCCTGCAGCACCCGTTCCTCACCCTTGGCCCGCTGCTCGGGAGTCGGCGGATGACCTTCAATGAGTGCGTCGGCCACCCGCGGCGGGGCACCGTCGAGTACCGGGACCGGCGGATCGTGCGAAAGACCACCGGATCCCAGGAACAGCACCCGCTTGTGGAGCAGCGCGGCGGCTTCACCCACCGCGGTGCCGAGAGCACGGATCCTGCTGGGCGGGCCTAGCGGAGTGGCGACGCCGTTGACGAAGATCGGCACTACCGGCACCGAATCGATGCCGCCGAAGAGTACCTCGAGCGGCTGGACGAAGCCGTGATCGACGATCATCCGAGAGGACACCGTCAGGTCGATTCCCCGGGAAAGCACACCCTGGGCGAGTGCCTTCGCGGCGTCGGTGTCGACGGACAGCGGACCCGACTGGGAGCCGAAGTCGCCGACCGAGTGGGCTTCGGTGGCCAGGCAGAACGGGGGCATTTCCTTGTAGAAGAAGCCGTTGTAGTGGTCGGGGGCGTAGAGCACGACGAGTTCAGGGTCGAAGTCCCGCACGAACACGCGAGCATTCTCGACGGCGGCGTCGATGCGGGCCAGAACCTCCGGCGCCGGGTCGTTCTTACCGATGAGGGGGGAGTGCGAGAGGCCGACGACCGCGGTGGACATGTGCGAGCTCCTCACTGCTGCTGGCTGATCGGGTTGATGACAAGTTTGCCGGTTAGTGTGCCGTCGATCATGAGCTGGAAGCCCTTGTGGATTTCGGTCAGCGGCAGCGTGTGGTCGATGACTGGGCGCAGACCGGTGGCGTCCATCATTTTCAGCATGGCGACCAGTTCGCTGCGGGTGCAGCCGGTGGAGCCGAGGATGCGCTGCTGGAGGTAGAAGATCCGGTTCAGGTCCGCGGGCGGGTTCGCGCCGGACGTGGCGCCGGCGATCACGATCGTTCCACCGGGGCGCAGGGCCTTCATCGAGTGCGCCCAGGTGGCTTCACCGACGGTTTCGATGACCACGTCCACTCGCTCCGGCAGCCGCTCACCGGTACCGACGGCAACGCGCGCGCCCCAAGAGAGGGCCTCTGCGCGTTTGCTCTCGCTGCGGCTGGTGGCGTATACGACGGCACCGGCGGCCGCGGCGAGCTTGATCGCAGCAGAGGCGACACCACCGCCTGCGCCCTGGACGAGGACCCGGTCACCGGCGGTGATTTTCGCCTGAGTGAACAACATCCGGTACGCGGTGGTCCACGCCACCGGCAGGCACGCGGCTTCGTCGAAGGACAACCAGTCGGGTTTCGGTATCAGGTTTCGGGTGGGGACGGTGATGTATTCGGCGAAGGCGCCGTCGTGCTGCTCGGAGAGCAGAGCCCGGTTCGGATCGAGCGTTTCATCGCCCATGCCAGCGTCCGCATCAGCGATCACCGGATAGACGATGACCTCGTTGCCGTCCTCGTCGTAGCCGGCGGCGTCGCAACCAAGGATGATCGGCAAGCGCTCGGGTGGGTGACCGACACCGCGCAGAGTCCACAAGTCGTGCATGTTCAGTGAGGAGGCGGCGACCCGGACGACGGACCAGCCGGGTTTCGGTTCAGGTTGGGGGACGTCTGCGAGAACGAGACCGGACAGGGGATCTGTGGCGCTCTGGGAGACGGCAGTTGCGGCGAGCATGACTGCCACCCTGCCGCGCGATCGACATCGATCCCAGGGCGCGTTCCGTGCTACGGAACGCGCCCTGGAACAACCTCATTCGGCCCGGTTGTCTAAATCCCATGACCTCCACCATCCGACCCGCCGCCGAGTCCGGGGCCTGCGGCGGAGCCTGCGAACCACCGCGAGGCGCAGCGACGACGGCACCTCGCGGTGCCCTGCAGCGGCCGGCCGCGATGACCCACAACCTCGACGTCTCCGGGCTCGTCGACTCCGACGGTGGTTTGCTCGACCGCGCCATCTTCACCAATGAGCAGCTCTACCAGCAGGAAATGCGCCGCATCTTCGCGCCGAGCTGGCTGTTCCTCGCGCACACCGACCAGTTCCACAAGCCCGGAGACTTCTTCACCACGTACATGGGCGAAGACCCGGTCATCGTCACCCTCGACAAGAACCGCACAATCCGCGCCTTTCTCAACTCCTGCCGGCACCGTGGCGCCAGGGTATGCCGAGCCGACTTCGGGGCCACCCGCAACTTCACCTGCACCTACCACGGGTGGGCATACGACCTCGAGGGGAAGCTGATCAGTGTCCCCAACAAGGAGGGCTACCCGGAAACCTTCGACGCCGAGAACTGGGGCCTCGTGGAGGTTCCGCACATCGAGACCTACCACGGGCTGATCTTCGGAACCTGGAACCCACAGCCGATCTCGTTGCGGGAATCGCTGGGCGGCATGGCCTGGTACATGGACGCCATGCTCGACCACGACGACGAGGGCACCGTCGTCGTAGGTGGGGTGCACAAATGGGTGCTCGACGGGAACTGGAAGCTCTCGGCCGAACAGTTCGCCACCGACTGGTACCACGTGAACATGAGCCACGCCTCGGCGCTGATGGCGCTCTCGCCCACCGGCAAGGCACCCAAGGACGAGATCGTTCATCGCACCGGCCGCCAGTACGTCGACCCGAACGGTCACGGCGCCGGATTCCCCGTGCACCCGAAGAACCGTTTCGACGCCCGCACAGTCCACAACTGGACCGACTACGCCGCCCTGCGCGAGCGCCTCGGTGATGCGCGGGTAGAAGGACCACTGACCAACGGCCACGCCACAGTATTCCCGAACTTCTCCTACCTGCCGGTCAACGGCTCCATCCGCATCTGGCACCCAAAAGGTCCGGACAAGATGGAGGTGTGGGCGTGGACCATCGTCGACAAGTCGATGCCCGAAGACGTGCGTGAGGCTCAACGCTTGTACAACCTACGCACCTTCGGTCCCAGCGGCATCTTCGAACAGGACGACGGCGAGAACTGGAGCGAAGTCCAGGCCATCTCCCGCGGCTTCATCACCAACAGCGTCGCACTGAACTACCAGATGGGCATCGACTCCGAACGCGAAGACGGCCGCCATCCGGGCAAAACCAGCGAACTCTACAGCGACGCCGCCGGGCGTGCGTTTTACGCCCGCTGGCGCGAATTGATGAACACCCCCGCCTGGCACGAGGAGCAGTCATGACCACAAGTACTGGAATCCGCGTCGCCGCGCTCGACGACATCCCCGAAGGGGAAGGGATCGCCATCGACAAGACGGTCACCGGCACCGCCGACAACATCGCGCTGCTCCGCGACGACGACGGCAGCGTGTGGGCACTCGATGACACCTGCACCCACGCCGACGCCTCGCTCGCCGAGGGCTGGGTGGAGAACGGGCACGTCGAATGCCCCCTGCATGCGAGCAAGTTCTGCCTGAAAACGGGCGCGGTCGACGGCCTTCCAGCGACCAAGGACGCATGCCCGCACCGGGTCGAGGTACGCGACGGCGAGGTCTTTCTGTTCCCGAACGAGGTCCCGGCGTGACGACCGGTAGCGACCGAATCCTCATCGTCGGCGGCGGTATCGCCGGTGTGAGCACCGCCTCGGCGCTGCGGGCGGGCGGCTACGAGGGGGACGTGACAATTATCGATGCCGGCGAATTCCCCTACGACCGGCCGCCGCTGTCGAAGAGCTACCTCGCCGGAGCCACAGACCTCAAGCAGATCGCCCTTCAGCCCGCAGAGTGGTACGACAACAACCGAGTCCAGCTGCGCACCCTCACCACCGTCGCCGCGCTCCGCACCGCCGAGGGGGGAATCGAACTAAGAGACGGCAAGATGCTCCCGGCGGACCGGGTGGTGCTCGCCACCGGTGGGCAGGCCGCCCGACCGCGCCTTCCCGGCGTCGACAGCGACCGCGTGCACGTACTGCGCACCAGTGACGACGCCGACCGCCTTCGCGACGCATTAAACCGCGGGGCGAGGGTGCTCGTCGTCGGCGGCGGGCTGATCGGCGCCGAAGTCGCTTCCACCGCTGTCGATCTCAGCTGTGACGTCGTTCTGGTCGATCCGGAGCGGCTGCCCATTGCTGCCGGAGTCGGCCAGGAAGTCGCGGCATGGCTACACGGTCAGCACACCAGCAGAGGAATCGAGACCATCCTGGGCGCCGTCGAGTCCTTCACCGACACCGGGACGGGTATCGACGCCACCATCACCGGGGAGGCCGAGCCTCGAACGTTCGACGTGGTAGTCCTCGGTGTGGGCATGGTGCCCGAGACAACGCTCGCCAAGACCGCCGGCCTCGAGGTCGACCGTGGCATCGTCGTCGACCCCGGACAAGTGACCTCGAACCCGGCGATACTCGCAGTGGGTGACCCCACGCGCGTCCGGTATGCCGGCGTCCTGGCACCGCGAGCCGAACACTGGGAAGCTGCCCAACACGACGGACAGCGTGCCGCCGCCACCCTTCTCGGCGTACCCGCACCGGCGGGGACCGCACCGTGGTTCTGGACCGACCGCCACCACCGCCATATCGAAGCCGTGGGCTGCATGGCCGATGCCCAGATGACCGTCCTGCGGGGCGAACTGGGCGCGACCGCGTTTTCTACGTTCGGTTTTCGCGACGGAGTGGTCGTCGGCGCCGTCGCCGTCGACGACTCGAACGCTGTCCGCGCGGCCCGACGCATGATCGACCGCGCGCTGGCTGTTGACCCACAGCGACTGGCCGACACCGCTACCGACCTCCGAAAGTTACTGCGCGGGTGAGCTGACCGTCACCGGCAGCTACGCCCATAGAAGGGATCGAATACGTGAGTACCACTACAAAACCAGCATCGCGTACCGAACCGCGGGCCGGACAACGCGCGGATCGAGACACCCACTTCGAGGTCGAACAGTTCTACTACGAGGAAGCTGACTTACTCGACGACGGCCGCTTCACCGACTGGCTGGACCTACTCGCCGACGACCTCGACTACTGGATGCCGACCCGCACCAACCGGCTGCGCCGGCAGCAGGCCCTGTCGATCGCTGCCCGCGGTGAGGCCGCCTTCTACGACGAAACCAAGGAATCGCTGGCATGGCGGATCCGTCGGTTCGACTCCGGCATGGCCTGGGCCGAGGACCCGCCCTCGCGCACCCGGCATCTGGTCACCAACATCACCGCCCGTCATCTCGACCCCGACGAGCACCCCGGCTTCACCGGCACCGATCTGGTGGTGCGTTCGGCGTTCATGGTGTACCGCAACCGCCTCGAACGCGAGACGAACATCTTCGCCGGCGGTCGTACCGACATCCTGCGCCGCACCGACGTAGGCCTGCTGGTGGCCCGCCGCACGATCCTGCTCGACCAGAACATCCTGCAGTCGAAGAACATCTCCACATTCTTCTGACCACTCGACAACGATGGGACTTCCCGTGACGATCACGACCACCCCCGACATCCAAATCCAGCATCACCGCGTTCAGACGTCCCTCGGCGAGATCGCCGTGGCGGAGGTCGCCGGAGACGGTCCAGTACTCGTCATGCTGCACGGCGGCGGGCCCGGCGCCTCCGGCGAGAGCAACTACCACCAGAACCTGGCGGCCTTGTCACCGCACTTCCGGATCCTGCTACCTGACCAGCCCGGTTTCGGCGGCAGCTACCGGCCCACCGCCACCGACCTTGATGAGCGGTCCATCACCGCGATCACTGTCGACGCCCTCATCCAGGCCTTCGACGCCCTCGGCATCGACGCGTTCCACCTGCTGGGCAACAGCCTTGGCGGCGCCGCCGCGATTGCGATGGCACAGACCCACCCGGAGCGGATCAGCGGGCTGGTGCTGATGGCACCGGGAGGCGGGTGGTTGCCCTTCGGGCCGACCCCGACCGAGGGACAGAAGGAAATGTTCAAATACTTCAACGGTTCGGGTCCCAGTGAGAAGAAGATGGCCGCGTTCATCCGAACCATGGTCTTCGACCACAAGCAGTTCGGGGAAGACGTCGTCCGCGCCCGCTACGAATCGTCTCTCGACGAGAGCCACGTCGCGTTCTACCACCTCTACAACGCCGCCTTCGCCAAGCGCGGTGGCATGGATCCACTGTGGAAGAACCTGCACAAGATCAAAGCTCCAACACTGCTTCTGTGGGGACGCGACGACCGCACCATCACCCTTGAGGGCTCCCAGATCTTGCTCAAACAAATCCCGAACGTCCAGATGCATGTCTTCGGGCGCTGCGGGCACTGGGTCCAGCTCGAGCGGCAGACGGAGTTCGAACGCCTGGTCACCGACTTCCTGGGGAACATCGCATGAGCGGCTGGCTGAACGGCTACACCGCGCTGATCACCGGCGGCGGCACCGGCATCGGCCGTGCGGTCGCCGAACGCTATCTTGCCGAGGGAGCATCGGTCACCATCGTCGGACGCAACCTCGACTTGCTCGAGAAAGTCGTCGCCAACTCCGCCGACCCCTCCCGTATGCACGCGGTTGCCGCCGACGTCCGAAACTCCGAGCAACTGCATACAGCGGTCGCCGAAACCATCACGCGCTTCGGTAAACTCGACACCCTCGTCGCGAACGCCGGCCTGTGGGACTACCAACGCCAGCTCACCAGGCTGAGTGCGCAAGAACTCGGCGACACCTTCGACGAGGTGTTCTCGATCAACGTCAAAGGCTACTTTCTGGCCGCGGAAGCGGCATGGCGCGAGCTCGTCAAGACTCGAGGCAGCATTGTAATGACCCTGTCCAACGCCTCCTTCTACGTCAACGGCGGCGGCCCGGTCTACACCGCCAGCAAGCACGCCTGCCTCGGCCTGATGCGGGAACTCGCGTACGAGCTCGCCCCGAAAGTCCGGGTCAACGGCGTCGCCTGCGGAGGCATGAACACCGACCTGCGCGGCCCGGAATCACTGTCGATGAAGGAACGCTCGATCTCAGCATCATTCGCCAAGCGCGGCCCCGACACACCGGCACCCCCGATCCCGTTGCACGACTCGAGCACCGACCCCAAGGACTTCACCGGCCCTTACGTGCTCCTCGCCTCGCGCGAGCAGAGCGGACCGATCACCGGTGAAACGATCTCCATTGACGGCGGCATGGGCGTGCGCGGTTTCAGCTCCGACGCTGGCGGCGACCGTCTCTGAGGAAGAAGGCGTCATGACTCTCGGATACCCCACGATGTCCGGTCCTGGCCGACCAGGTCAACCCGGCGATCCCTGCACTGCATTGCCCATCAAGACAACGAAGCACTCAGTATCCGCTACCCGGACTCCACCACCGCTGCACCGGCCCTGTCAACATGATCGGCGTCGCGGATGTCACCGAACTCGCCTCATGCACACTGCCGCAGAGAACCATTCACGCCCTGTCCCCAGCACATCCGGCGAAATCGAGAAACCGATGATGCGGAGAATGGCTGAGAGCGACGGAACCCATGGTTGACCCGCTGGTGCTACCGCGATTCGATGAGCCATGGTCCGCCGAGATTCTCTCCTGGTCGGATTCGAAAGGAAGGCTCCGTCTGCGCCACAACACCGGACGGACGGTGTCCATCGAACTGCAACGGTGCGCACGGGGAAGACTACGACACAGCTACCCAGTCGCCGCCCACGACATCGAGGTGCGCGTGCTGGCGGTGAACAGCGCGGAGGAGCTTACAGCCATTCTCCGGGCGGTGGTCGTGGGGATCCGCGAGGCGGAACCGAGCTGTAGGAAGATTGTATACGCCGTCGGGTGGAACGAGGCGCAACATGGAACGATCAGCGCTCTCGCGACAGTTGCGGCCGCCGAAGCGGCAAACTTCCGGTACGTCGTCGACGTCGACATCGCTGACGCCGAGCTGGGCCTACTGGTGGCCGAACCAGCGTGGGTCACAGCCGTCGACATCGACCTTGGCGACGTCCTCGGTTCTTAGCGCCGGACAGTACTCAGCTAGCAATCGCATGCTTAGGGTGCGGTACCCCTGGCAGACTTCGACGTCGGCTTTGCAGCGCCTTCGAGGCTGCACTGGCGACCATGCGCAGCGTATGAGAGTGATGTCGGGAATCGAGCCGCCCCGTAGGTCCGGAAACCGAAAGCGCTGCAACCGGCCTGCCGTTCTGGCCCATAACTGGTACCGCGAAACAGCTCAAACCACACTGAACCTCGCCGTGTTCGGCGGCCAGGCCCGCGTGGCGTATTCGACGCAACTCGGCTTCGAGCACCGACGCATCGGCGATCGTGTGATCGGTGTACCGCCGCAGCGGTCCGGCAAGCACCTCTTGTGCGCTCTCCGGATGATAGGCGAGCAGAACTTTCCCGACTGCTGTGCAGTGCGCGGGCATCGTTCCGCCGATGCGTGATGGCGACGGGAGGTGCCGGTGGCCGTACAGCTTCGCTAGGTACACGACATCTGTTCCGTGAAGCGCCGCCAGATGCACTGTTTCACGTGTGGCTGTGTATAAATCTGTCACGAACGGAATTAACGCATCGCGGACATCCTCTTGGCCAGGGGCGTATGCCGAACGTCCGGGACTGTATAGCTTGGTGCCGAGTCGGTAGCCAGTTCCGATACGTTCGATCACTCCATTGCGCTCCAGCATCGCCAGTACGCGGTGAGTGGTGGACTTACTCAGCTCTGCACGGCGAGCCAGTTCACTTACCCCCAGCGCAGTTGCAGCGCCTTCTTCGAAGCACGCCAGTAAACTAACGGCCTTTTCTACGGCTGCTCTGCTATCGCGTGATCCGTCGGCGATCGTTGTCATCTGGTCACCTCGATGGATGGCGGCCCACGGGCACTGCTTGGTAGTAGTGTCAACTCCGGTGGACGGAACGAATGCTATAAGTGACATCATGCCGACTGTGCATGTCGTTCGTCAAGAATGACGGATAGTAGATTATAAGTGACGGTGATCGGTGTGTCCGAAGTGAACCAATTAGTTGCGCGGAATGTAAGGCGCTACCGCCAAGAGCGAGGAATGTCGCTGGGTGAGCTTGCCCGACGCTCTGGTTTGTCGAAGCAGACTCTGTCCAAAGTTGAACACGGACTGGGAAACCCGACCGTGGAAACCTTGACTCTCGTCGGGGCGGCGCTCGATATCCCTGCACGCCGCCTGCTTACCGAGTGGGGAACTCCTGTCTTTGTGCAACGCAACGGTGAAGCGGAATGGACGGAAGATGAAGGGTGGTCTGAACGTGTACTGGACGAGGTGTATGGATCCGGATATGTGCGTAACCACATTCTGGAACTCCATCGGGGGGTTGAGATTTCAGATCCCGTCGAAGCGCATCCTCCCGGAACGCTCCATCACGTATATGTCATAAAGGGAAGACTTCGGACAGGGCCATTGGCAGATCCGGTCAACGTGGAGGCGGGTGACTTTGTGCGGTTTCCTGGTGATGTTCCCTATCGCCACGTGTGCCTGGATGACCACGTAATCTGTCACGTGGTCACTACGCTGCCCCAACTTCGCCAGTTCGGGCCACGCGTCACCGCGCACTGACGCCTTGGGCTACGATGCCACCGCGAAGGAATTGGCTTCCATAATGATAGTCATCGTGATATGCGGCGAGGCTGGCTTCTGCATTCGACTGGTCAGTGGAGTGCAGAACCATTCCTTGTATTGCCGCATCTGCGGCGAGTCAAGTCTTTACGTTCCGGGCCGTGCGTGCGGCGTGCCCCTAGCGGCTCGGCTGACGGCTGTATCCAGATGCGGCGCCAAATGTGTTGCATGCAGGCGCGTATCCTTAGCTGCGTGATTGAAGATCCCATAGATCCCGACCTGAGGCACGAAGCGGCCGAATCAATGCGCAGGCTTGCGCTTGATGAAAAGGCGAAACATGCCTTCATGACAGACCCTAACCTTCGCGCGATCAGCAAGAAGATAGCGTCGAGATACATCGGCGGCGAGTCGTTGGACGACGCACTCGCCGTCTTGCCCGCAATTTGGGCAAGGGGACATGCCGCCAGCATTGACTACATGGGCGAGAGCGCCCGCGATGAGAAACTCGCCAACTCGGAATGTGACGTCTTTGCAGACTTGATTGCCCGTATCCGGCAATCGTCAGCGAATTGCTCTGTGTCACTTGATCTGTCCCACATTGGGCTTGTCGTAGACCCAGAGCTGGGACTTCAAAATGCCGTCCGGCTGGCCGAAGCCAGCGAAGTGGCCGGCGTGGAACTTATGATCTCGGCGGAGGGTTCCGACCGCGCAGACCTGATCCTCGATACACATCGAAGGCTGTGCGAGATGTACTCCCACATCGGCATTACCGTACAGGCTCGACTGCATCGCACTTCAGACGATCTGATCGAGCTTATCCAGCGGCCTGGTCGGATCCGTCTCGTCAAGGGAGCGTTCTTTGAGCCGGAGTCAACTGCATACCGACGCGAGGATATCGAACTCCGACAAGCGTATCTCCGGTACGCGCACACACTTATCGATGCAGGACACCTAACCTCCATAGCGACACACGATCAGCAGATTCTGCAGGATCTGCGAGCGTCGCGCAAAGTTGAGCTCGATGCCGGCCACGTCGAGTTCGAGATGCTTCGCGGACTCGGTGGCCAAACTCTCGATGACCTTAAGTCCTCCGGACTACACACCAGAGAGTACGTCGTGTTCGGTTCACAATGGTGGCTGTACGTGCTCAATCGCATTGCCGAAGAACCCGAACGGATCTATACAGCAGTCATCGACGCAATGCGTTGAGGGTGTTGTGAGATGAATTTGCACACGCTGTTCTCAGCGCAGCGCCGTCGATCCTCGAAGTCGACGGTCTGCGCGAGCAAAATTTCGTTGCGCTGAGAACACGGGTGCAACAGCCAGTCGATCAGGGCAATTCGTCGAAGCGGTAGGAGAAAGCGTACTTACCGAGGTGGTCAGCGAGTTCATCTTTGTGCCTGTCGGTGGCGACGTCGGTCGCGAACCGGATAGTTACCTGTGGACGTCCGCCTTCATCGGTCACTGAGACATCCCCGACAAGACCACTCACCTGCAGCTCATGCTCGACCAACCTTCGGATCGAGTCATGTACCAGGGTGAGTTTATGCACCTTGCCAACCGCCGTAATCGGGATCTTGTCGACACTGTGTATGAACCGGGGAACAGCAGCCGGTTCCGATGCATGCTCCGCAGCCCAGGCCCGCAGCGCTTCCAGATTTGGTTCTGCTCCTTTGCGGAGTACGACATAGGCGGCGGGGACTTCTCCGGAGTGCGCATCAGGTCGTGCGACAACTGCGGCCTCCTTCACGTCCGGATGGGCCAGCAAGGCATCCTCGATCAGGCGAGGGTCGATATTGTGCCCACCCCTGATGATTACGTCTTTGGCTCGCCCTGTGAGGTAGACGAACCCGTCAGAGTCGACTCTGCCGAGATCACCGGTGAGCAGCCACCCGTCAGCAATTGTTCCGGTAGGGTCCGGTGTTGCTCCATTCGGCCCCGCACGAAGGTACCCAGGAAAGACGCAGGGTCCCTCGATGGCGAGTATGCCGGCTTCGCCGGGGTCGCAATCAGCAATCGGCAACCCCGCGGAATCGGTTCGAACGGCTTTGATCCGCTGGTATGGAAGCGGAAGCCCAACAGATCCTTCACGGGGGTCGACCATAGGGGAGATAGTGTTTGCGCAGGTGGCCTCGGTCAGCCCATAGCCCTCGACCATCGGCACCCCAGTGGTGGTCTCGAAGTGACTGCGTACCGTTGTCGGCAGTGGAGCAGCTCCGACAATGCCTGCGCGGAGACTCGAAATGTCAACGCCTTCCGGTACCTGCGGCAAGGACGCGTAGACGGTCGGAACTGCGGAAAATGTTGTGACCCGGTAGCGCTCTACGATCTTCCAGAAGTCTGCCATTGCCTCTCGATCCCGGTAACCGAGAGTGCCGAGTGAAACTGCGGTCCGACCGGCAAAAAGCGGAGCCAAAGTGGTGATAAGGATCGCGTTTACGTGGAAGAGGGGTAGGCCCGAGAGCACCACAGTCTCCCCCTCGAAGACTGGGTGCTGATTGAGGGCCCACGCGACATATACTTCAGAGGCATGGGTATGTGGAGCAACCTTTGGTGTTCCCGTGGTACCGCCGGTGTGAAAGTACGCGGCGATATCGGACGCCTTCGGGCGGTAGTCGAAGTCCAGACGATCGCTTCTTTGAGTGGCCGCAAGCCTGTCGAAATCGTTCCCTCCCGCGGTCGGAGTACCTAATCCTCCATCTACAGTTACCATTGCTTGGAGTGACGGTAGACGGGCTGCTACTTCGCAGGCTTTCCGCCAGATTGAGGCGTCGAGGTTGGGCCCGGGCGCGACTAGTATCTTGGCGTTGGTGAGCCGGAAGATATCGACGATGTGATCGATGGCCAACATCGGGTTGACCGGGTTCGCGATACCGAGCGCCTGTGCCCCGAGCAACGCAGCGTACGTAGAACCGGTATTGGGCAGCATCAATCCAACAGTGCCGCCCGGGTTAAGTCCCAGTGTCGCGTACAGGTTCGCCGATTGGTTGACGCGGCGCAGTAATTCACCGTAACTCCAGGTTTGCGGTTCGTCCCACCGACTTCCCCCTGGAAGCAGCTGGAGCGCGGTGGCGTCATGATCGTGCTCAGCTGCGCGAGTCAGGAGGTCGTATGTGGTGGCCGGAAGGTCCCGGTCGGCGAGGGGGATCGACTCGAGCTGAGCGTTCCTGAGGATTGCGGTTTTCGATCTGCTGCCGTTCGTTGTGAGGCTCATGCGACCCCCACATGGCTACGCAATACCCCGATCCGCTCGATCTCGACCTCGACTACGTCGCCCTCTTGTAGGAACGTTCCGGAAAAGACTCCCGCTCCGCGTGGAGTGCCCGTGCAAATCACATCACCAGGTTCGAGGGTCTGGTACTTCGACAGGTGCGCAACTAGCGTTGGAATGGAGTGGATGAAGCTGCTCGTTCGGTCGTCCTGCCGGATTTCGCCATTGACTCTGGTTTGGATAGCAAGGTCGACGTCATCGGGGAATTCGTCAGCGGTGACTAGGCAGGGACCGAGAGGCTTGAACGTGTCGAAACTTTTTGATACGCCGATCGATGCGGCGGTGTCACCAGTCATTGCGCGGCGCTGGATGTCCCGAGCGGACACATCATTGGCGACCGTGAGACCAGCAACGTACTTCCATGCGTCATCACTACTGACATGAGTCGCTCTCTGCCCGATCACGACCGCAAGCTCACCCTCGTAGTCGACTTCTGTGGCGGCGACGGAGGGAAGCAGGATCGTGCTATCAGGGTCGGCCACCGCCGATCCTGCAGTTAACTGTAGGTTCGGCTCGGTGGGCGTCTCGATATCCGCACGACCAATGGCAGCGAACGCCTCGAGTGCTTCCTCGGCATGGCTGGGATAGTTAAGGCCGACAATTACAACCTTCCCCGGTCGGTGTACGGGCGCCCGCAGAGCGACCTCGTCGAGTTGTAGTTCACGAAGTACCTGTGCATCGCGGGTGGCTTCGAGTCCGGGACCTTCGAGTAGCTCCCCCAGATCGCGATATGGAAGATCCAGGAGGGATAGCACTCCAGTCCGGTCTTCTCGAGCAATTCCTTGATCGGTCACATAAAGACGCATGGGTCCTACCTCACTGTCGCCAGCGGCCTTACACCGCTCTTGTCTTCTAGTTAAGAGTATGTTTCGACCGCCAGTCAAGAGCAGAGGGGGAGCAGTAAGCTGGTCGCATGCCCAGGAACCGACAGCAGATCCCGAAAGAAGAGCGCGAGGCCGCTGTTCTTGATGAGGCCGTGACCTTGTTCGCCGAGTGTGGTTACCGTGGAACGAGCGTGGCCGCTGTTGGTCGCGCGGCGGGTATGGCTTCCGCCGCGGTGCACTGGTACTTTCCCACCAAGGATGACCTTTTCGCAGCGGCACTTACCTCGATTTTTTCCACGGCACGCGAGCGAATCGAGGAAGACCCCGCGGTCGCAGGCGACCCCAGAGATGAGCTCGTGGCGCTCTTGACGGAACTTCAACCTTATCGAGCCCTCCACCGAGAGGCCTATGAGCGAATGGAGGAGTCGGAGTCCATCCGCGTCGCTTACGAGCAGGTGCAGGACTGGCTGGAGGAGCGGCTCTTCGCTGCAATCTCGAATAGACTGCCACCAGGTGCGGACGTCGAACTGATCGCGGAGGCGGCGCACGTACTGTTTGAAGGCATCCTGATCAGCATGCGCCGTGTCGATCGGCCGACCGGCGACCTGATTGATCTGCTCACAGATTCACTCGTGGCGGCGGCGATCGCCAAGTCGTCCCGCTGAGTGAGGGTGAGGTTCGGGAAGGCTCGCGGCCCAAAGGCGTGGCCGTGATCACCGAACATTCTCTGTGCTGACGTGCAAACGCCCGGATCGCTCTGTGCCGCTTAATACAATGCTTGTGCGTTAGGGGCCGGGTTGACGCCGGCGCTACGGCTAGGTCGCCGCGACGTAAGGGCTCCAGGGTCGGCGTCTACGCGCCGGTCTGCCCCATGAACGTGACTTGGCGAATCGCGCGCAACAACCTGCTCCGGCTAGGGCGCTGCCGTCTGAACGTCTTCAGTCCACTGATATGAGCACAGTATTTTACCTGTTCAAGGCATCAATCCGGAGAATCTCTTGACTTACAGTCATGAGTCGGTTTAACGTGTCTTGTATCACAGTCAAGAGGTGTCTGACACTCACTGGAGGTTCTCAATGGCATCACCGACCAAGCTTGCGCACGTCGTCCTGCGGACGAATCGTGTGCAAGAGATGACCGATTGGTACGTTCGCGTCCTCGACGGACGTGTAGCGTTCGCCAACGACATGCTGGCGTTCATGACTTACGACGATGAACACCACCGCGTGGCGTTCATCGGTACCGGCGCGTCCGAGCAACCCGAGGACAAGCACACTGGACTGCACCACGTCGCCTTCACCTATGAGAGCCTCGGCGACCTGCTTGGGACGTATCAGCGGTTGAAGGCGGACGGACTGGAACCGTTCTGGTGCGTTAACCATGGCCCGACGATGTCGATGTACTTCAAAGATCCCGACGGCAATCAGATCGAGCTTCAGATAGACAGTTTTGCCACCGACGAGGAGACGCAAGCGTTCTTCAACTCAAGTGCCTTCGTTGCCAACCCGATCGGCGTCGACTTTGATCCGGAAGAGTTGATCGCAAGATTCGAAACCGGCGAACCGTTCGCTGAGCTCGTGAGGCGGCCGTGACTGACAACGAGCAAATTCCAGTCCTGATCGTTGGAGCTGGGCCGGTCGGACTAGCGACTGCTTACGTACTGGGTAAGCATGGTGTTCGCAGCACTATCTGTGATCAATTCGGCGGAATCAACCCGCATCCACGTGCTCACGTCGTGAACACACGGTCCATGGAATTGCTTCGTAGCTGGGGAATCTACGATGCTGTCATTGAAGACTCAGTCGACTTAAACTGTGGCTTAAGCTTCGTCTGGAAGCACACGGTCGCCGGCGAAGAGTTCGGCCGGATCGATTTAAGCGATGCACTGCCGGAGCACTTGTCCAGGCGCCTCGGAGCGTCACCCGTGACAATCGCGTCATGTGCACAGGACCGCGTCCAACAGCGTTTGCTTGATGCAGTTCGAGCGCAGGGGATGACAACCGTCCGTTACGGCACCAAAGTAGTAGAGGTCGAGGACCTCGGTGACGCAGTCCACGTTGTTGTCGAAGCGGATGGCGAACCTGAGCGACTGACTGCACGGTACGTTGTTGCTGCCGAAGGCGCTTCAGGTACCATCCGGAAGAATCTCGGGATCGATATCGAGGGCATCCCCGAGTTCGGAAGGCAGATCAACATCTACTTCCACGCCGACCTGACGCGCTGGACAGACAACGATTCCGCGCTGCTCTTCTGGGTTCTCAACACTGCGTGCCCAGGCGTGATTATTCGAATGGGCGGCAATCGCTGGACATTCAACGTCGGTTTCGACCCATCGACCGAATCCGTCGCCGACTACACAATAGAGCGGTGCGTTGACCTCATTCGTGGAGGTGTAGGGGACCCGGATCTCGACGTTGAAGTCCGGTCGGTCGGAACATGGATTTTAGGTGCAAGCACCGCCAAGCAATACCGAAAGGGCCGCGTCTTCCTCGCAGGCGACGCAGCACATCAGTTCCCACCCACCGGGGGTCTAGGTATGAATACCGGACTCGTCGATGCCGACAATCTCGCATGGAAGTTGGCGGCCGTTATTAATGGTTGGAGTTCTGAGACGCTCCTCGACACGTACGAATCTGAACGGCGCCCTGTCGCGCTTGCAAATGCAGAGAGCAGTATCGCAAACGCATTGAAAATGGCCGACGCTGGCATCGGACCCAACACCATTGACATCGCCTCGAAGCTTGAGAGTACAGATCCCGAGGTCGCCAGAGCAGAACGAGAACGCCTGAGCGCGTCAATCCCGCTGCAGCGACCTCATTTCGACTATCTTGAGCTCGAGATTGGGTACATCTACGGCGACGCAACAGATAGTGACTCCGTCGACGTAATCACTCGGCCCGTGCTGGGTGCTCGTCTACCTCACGCGTGGATTGCCCGCAACGGTGTCGCGATCTCTACCTTGGACCTCGTCATGCCAGGATTCATCCTCCTCGCGGGTCGTGACGGGGGGAACTGGGTCGACACATTGGAAGAGGCCTGTGCTGGAGTACCATGTCAGTCGTTCATACTCGGACGCGATATAGCCTGTGAAGGTGACAGGCTGCTCGGTATGACCGATCGAGGCGCGATTCTTGTACGACCCGATGGCCATATCGCGTGGCAGGCCGACGAACTATCCGAAAGTGCAGTGCTCCAACTACGTACCACGATGGAATTGCTGCGTACTGCACAAGACCTCGCTTCCTGAGACTCCGACACCGCTCATCAGAGTTTTCCTTGCCATCGCCCAAGCATCGCGCCTCCGCAATGGAGAATTTGATGTTGCAAGGAATGGAGAACGCTTTGAGAGGCGCTCTGACAACCATCGGCTAACGAAGGTTCCCACGGCGTGGCGTGGGACACCTTCCCAGGAATGCATGTGGGGCCTTCGTTAAGGGAGCCAACGAGCGCCCATCAGAGAAGTTGAATATAAATTGCTCAGGGAAGCGCGCGGAGGACGTTCATGTGTGTGCTGTCCGGTGCCCCGACGTTCGCCTGCCGTCCGGAAGGTCTCGGTGCGGTCGAGGAGGGATGGGTCGTCGTGCACCGTTCCAGCGGCAGGGATCGTCGTCTATGACGGCACATCCTGGTGAGAGGGAAGGCAGGGTGGGAGACCGACCACCGACGTGTTCCGTGGTAGTTGTTGGGTATGGAGTCCGCCGCTGAAGTCCTTGACCGCATTGTCGCGCTCGCGACGGCTCACGACGGCATCGAGGCTGCGATCCAGACCGGTTCCCGCGCGCGTAACGAGCGTGTTGATCGTTTCTCCGATCTCGATATTGAACTCGTCGGCACGTCTGTGCCCGCATTGGCCGGTGATGACGGTTGGGCTGCACCACTTGGAGAACAGCTGATGAGCATTCATCTCGCCAACGAAGAGGACGGTGCCCCGGACTGGCCGACTTACCTCATAGTTCTGGCTGGAGGCCGGAAGATTGATCTGACACTTGCAGGTCCTGAGCGGGTCACCCTGATGATCGACGGTGGCCTGGACGCGCTCTATCAGCGCGGTTACCTAGTACTGCTGGACAAAACCGGGATCACCGCCAATCTGCCCGCCCCGACCGGCCGACCGGAAAGAGCACGGCCCACCGAGTCCGAATTCGTCTCGAACCAGCGAGAGTTCTGGTTCGAGGCCAGCCAGATTCCCATTTACATCGCACGCGGCGACCTGTGGCCGGCGCAATTGCGTCTGGAAGAACTTCGGGCACTGCTACTGACCGTACTGGAGTGGCATACCCGGTTGTTGAGGGTCGACCCAGTGGACACCTTGCACAACGGCCATCACATCGATGAATGGCTGGACACCGCTTATCAAGGACGGCTTCCCGAGCTGTTCGCTCCCTACACCCGAGAAGACCTGACGCGCGCACTGTGTGCCACCTGCGAGCTGTATGCGCGCGCAGTCGCCGAAATCACCGCCTCATGTTCACTTCCAGATCTTGAACTTCTTCCTGCGGTATCCGAGCACATCAACCGGGTTCTATTACCGGAGACTGCGGTGCAATAGCTGAGCATCTCGTATGGGCCTTTGCCCGAAATCCTAGAAGAACTCGTCGAGCAGGGTGTAGAAGGCTACGCGCTCCTGGTCGATATCGCCTTGCCCATATCGGTGAACGAACCTCCGTGCGAAGTGTGCTTGGAACCAGGGGGCGTCATCAGTGCTCAGTTCACGAAGGGCTATGGCTAGGTCCACATGCCGGTCGGCGAGCCCTAGTCGCCCCACATCGATCAGTCCGGTGACTTGGCAGGTCTCAGGGTCAAGTAGCACGTTATCTGGGCAGAAGTCGCCGTGACATAGGACAGCTTCCTCCACAGCTGGTCGAGTACGGTGCAACTCACACAGCAGCTGCTCGGCTGACCAGCCGGCGTATTCGTCCTCAAGGTTGTCCAAGTTGACGAGAGCGTTGCTCACCGCCTCCTCCGCCTCGGCGATGGATACTGCCAAACGCCGGTCGAAGGGACAGTCGTCTGCGGGCTGCGCATGCAGTGTGCGCGCTAGGTCGGCGAGTGCGTCGACTACAGCTTCGCGTCGGTGATCTGGCCAATTCGCGGCGGCAGGGATCCCCGCTACGGCCTCTGTCACCATCCAGGTGGTTGTGTCGTTGTATCCACGATCGACCAACCGAGCGACCGGGATTCCTTTCGCGCCCAGCCATTCGAGTCGGTCCGCCTCGGCGTCAAGATTGAGCGCCGGATTAACAGCTTTGCTGGGCGCCGTCTTCATGTAGAGCACGTGTCGGTCGCCACCTCTTGGCATGAGCCGGTATATTCCGGCCCCGGATTCGCCCTCAGTAATAGGTGTCCAGAAGTGACGTGGGTACAGCGCCCGAAGCTTGTCATGCATATCCAACTTCATACCCACCTTGGTTCTTCGGACACGCCGTCCTCGACTTTCGTGGCCCACTCATTCTAGGGGCTGGGAACTCAAGGAAGTCTGCGCAGGAGACCGCAGCTCCGCTCGTCTCCCTCCCGGATGCGTAGCACTTTTTCAATGAGTGCATGCATGCAAATAGACGGTCACGAGCAGAGATCGGCCTCGACGGGTGAGCGGATGCCCACATCACCAGCTCCGCTGCATCATGGCGCGCCACGGAGCCTTACCACTACATCTCTGCCAACCTCGCGGTGAGGCGTCACTCTGGATATACCGTGGTTGCTCCCACACAGCACACATTCACTGTCGCGTGCTATGTGGTCTTTGTCGCGATCATCGTGGGGTGCGGACAGTCGGCGCTAAAGGTGGTGGCGCTGCCGATCACCGCGGCCACAGCGCCTCCCGCCCAGCGAGATCCTGCTGCACACGACCGTAGTGGCGCCAGAAATCGCCGCCATCGACGGCACCTCTCCCTCGCGCCGGGTGGCGCCGAAATTCAGCACGAACCGGGCGCCACGTGTTTTGTCCCCAATGAGACGCGCGCTTTCATCATCGTCAGTGTGCGTAACCTGCGGTATTGATTCGGTTTGCTCGCCTAGGCAGCGCCCCTCCAGCGGTTAGCATGGATAGCATGGATAGCATGGATAGCATGGCTAGTGGCAAGTAAGCAGAGAACTGGGATCGACGCGAATAGTGTTGTAGTTCAGACAGCGTAGAGTCGTCTGTCACCAGAAGGAAGGCGGCCCGCGCCTGGCTGGAGCCGAATCTGCAGTCGCATTGTGAATGGCGTCGAGGGCGCCTCGGCTCAAACCGCGATCTAGGGAGTCGCGAATCGCCTAGGGCGCGGCCGCGACCCGATTGCGCAGAACACCGATCTTTTCAATCTCGACTTCCACGAGATCTCCATCGCGGAGGAAGGTCTCGGCGAACTGTCCCGCTCCACGTGGACTTCCAGTGGCGATGACGTCGCCTGCCTCAAGCGTTTGGAACTGTGACAGATAGGCGATCAGGGCTGAAATTGGGTAGAGGAAGTTGCCTGTGTGGTCGTCCTGGCGTAGCTCGCCGTTAACTCGAGTCTGTAGACGCAGATTGACGTTCTCGGAGAACTCGTCAGCCGTTACCAAGCATGGTCCAATTGGTTTGAATGTGTCAAAGCTCTTCGCGACACTGATTGATGCATTCGGGTCTCCCGCGTATGCCCGGCGTTGGATATCTCTCGCTGAGACATCGTTGATAATCGTCAGGCCGGATACATAACGCCACGCGTCATTTTCGCTGACCTTGGAAGCGGCGCATCCGATGATCAATCCCAGTTCGCCTTCGTAGTCGACGTGTGTACTGGCGACAGGAGGAAGGAGAATGGGTTGCCCATGGGAGGTCGCCGCCGAGCCAGCGACCACCTGGACATTCGGTTCGCTCGGGAGCTCCACATCGGTTCGACCAACCGCTGCGAACTTCTCAAGGGCTTCGTCCGCATGACTCGGGTAGTTGAGTCCTACAGCCAGGATCTTTCCTGGCCGGCGAAGTACCGGACGGAGGTGGGCTTCTTCCATCTTCACTTCGGAGATCACCCTCGCCTTCCTGGCCGCATCAAGGCCGGGTCCGCGTAGAAGGTCGCCTATATCGGTATATGGAAGGTCGAGCACTTGCAGAACCCCTTCTTGATGCTCGCGCGCTACTCCCTGGTCCGTGGCGTACAGGCGCATGAAGAGACCTCCTCAACGTACTTCGACTGCCCGGGTTGGCAGCTCGAACTTGCTCGGGTTGGTGCATCAGGCATCAATGACGCAAAGTGTGCAAGCCTGCATCGAATCTGCACGCAGCCACTATTTTTGAAATTCTGCCCTGTGGGGGATACTCACGGAGTACCTCGTCGACCAGGTGGGGATGTCTCGATGTCGAGACTATGCGTGTCCCCGAGGTGCCGACCGGCGAATGTGCCGTCTGGCAGGCCTAAGTCATCGATTCCCGCCTGGTCTCCTCGTTGCAGCTCAGCAATTACATCCACGGTCAGTAAAGTTCATCTCATGACTCAAAGTCAAGAGAGATGGTGGTAGATCATGCCTAGGAACCACCAGGAAGTCCCGAGGGTGGAGCGCGAGCGTGCCATCCTCGAACACGCCCGCGAACTGTTTGTCAGGCACGGCTATCGTGGGACCAGCGTGCCTGCCGTTGCACATGCCGTCGGTATCGCGCCCGCAACCGTCCGTTGGTACTTTCCCACCAAAGACGAACTGTTCGCGGCAGTGGTTTCCGCTGAATTCAGAGAAGCAACATCCCAGATCGAGTCGGACCCCGATATAGGCGGGGACCCGCGTATAGAACTGGTACAGGCGCTTCTCGCACTTGAGCCCTACCGAGCGCTGCACCGAGATGCGTACGAGCGAGTCGATACCTCGGAATCCGTTCGTGCCGCATACATGCGCATTCACAACTGGCTGGACTACCGTGTGCTGGAGATCGTCTCGCAACACGCTCCCATGGGTTTCGATGGTGAGCTCATCGCTGACACTGCGCACGTGATCTTCGAGGGCCTGTTGATACGATCGCGAACCTTTGACCGTCCTCCAGCCGCGGTTGTCGAGCTCCTAGTGGAGACGCTGGTCGCAACGATCGGGCAGACCCCCGAGAGGGGAGGTGTTGATGGTTTCGACGGTGCGGCGGGTCCGTAATCGATCCTGTTCTCGCTGTTGCACCGATACTTTCGACCATATCCCTAACCACGATCCTGAGAGATACCGGTCTTGTTCGGTAACGCTTCCCGGGTGTACCGCTGACGACATCACCGGCAAGTGGCGTCGACTAAGGTGCGAGAAACTGAGCAGGTAGGGAAACGACCAGATCAGCGAGTACGTTCCGGCTTCTCGACCCATTCCCGCCATCGACCAAGGTACGGATCACGAGATCTCGCTACTGCTGGGTCCCACCGAACGTGCAAACCGAAGCCGGCGTACGAACTCGGCCGCACCCCGGACCTGTGTCCATTCGGGCTCGTGGTGCGCTCGATGCTGTGGTTTCGCTTGGAAGGGCATTCTTGTGTGCGGGCGACTTTGAATATCCCGAACTCCGAATGTCGGCGCACCGGTGGATGCCGAATTTCTATCTTTTAATTAGTGTTTGAGCGCGGAGACGGTCGAGGACATGGACATGCGTACCGGGGCGGGTAAGGGTAGCCCGCCCGATGCGTGGCTATGCGGCCGGAGGCTGTGGTATCTGCCGTCACGGCCCAGCGCCACTCAGCAACAGTGGATGATGGAACGTCATGTCTGTTGGCGCAGGCGATCGATTTGGGTGAGCACGGCATTCACATGCGGGCGGACCTGGGTTTTGAGTCTCTCGCTCCAGACCTCGTCCTGATAGCGGCACGTGAGGTACAAGCTCTTCGCATGTTCCAGGACGGGGCGGTGTTCCGGGGAGAGATGGGCCACTGCCCAGTCGGCGGCGGCGTCCTTGGTTTTGATCCTACCCGTGGCCGTGGTAGTCCAGATGCGGGCAAGAGTCAGCAGGACGTTGCGGATGTCGTCGTCCAGTCCAGCTAGAAGTTCGGGAATTCCCTCAACGCTCGCTCGAACGAGGTCGGCGTGCGGAACTGTGTCCAACAGCTCCGCAGGAGCCGGCCCGCTCAGGGGATGGTTGCCGGCCAGGACCATGGTAAGTATCAGGGCCAGATCCGGCATCGGATGAGGCAGGGGAGGCCCGCTTCTCTGCAGGTCGTCGCGCAGCCACTCGCCGTAGAGGAAGTCCCCGATCGGTGAGAACCGCCAGGGGCGCACCTGGGACTGGACCACGACAGTGAGTTCAACGGGCCGAACGGTTGGCGTGAGACCGGAGATTTGTAGTAAGCCCGCGACAAGCGCTCGCCGCCTCCGCTCGTCAAGACTCCGCCGGGTGACGGCAAGAACGTCCAGGTCGCTCGCCGGGGCAAGCCCCCCCAGCACGGCGGATCCGTGGAGATACGTCCCAAGGAGGTCAGGCCCCACGACGTCGCGGACGAGCGAGACAATCTTCTCAAGCTGATTCACCACATCAGTGTCGGACACGGATGCTCACCTGCACGCCCGCAACGCCGCGTAACGAGGTGAGCGCATCCGCGATCACATTTGCTAGTAGTCGAATGAGGTCGCGCCGTCTTCGACTTATCACTGTCGTTTTGAAGCTCGTGGGCGAGGATCCAGTGTTGGCTTTGGAGTCGGACCACTTCGGTCATGACGTGGAGTCCCGGCGCACGGCTCCGGTCACGTCCGTGGCTGGGATTATGCGACACAAGCGGTTGCTATAGCTAGCAGCAGAAAGCCGGAACTTCGCCAACGAGATCGCCATGCGTGCTGTTAGTGCCATGCGTGGCCGCACAGACACGACAGCCTTGTCGTGAGACGAGACACGGCAGTCGATTCAGGACATGGCGACGGAGAACGGATCACGGGTTTACCTGTGCGGAAGGCTAGGTCGAGGGCAGTCAGTTGGGCCCATCCGCTCACTGGAGAGCAAGAAGTGGTAGGACAGGGCGCGTACCTCTGAAGGGGCATCGAAGATGAGATTTTCTTGCCAGTGAAGGACCTGGCCCGCCGGTCACTATAACCGATCGTGCCAGATGCCAACCATGGCGTAAGGCAAAACGAATCGCTCAGGTGATAGTGAGTGAAGGGTGCCCACCGTCATGTGTCGGCACACGGGACGGAGCTCTGTACTGGAAGTTGTGATCATCTTCGACCGTGCGTGACAGTGTCGCGCTGAAACGACTCGTACGGCTATTCTGAGGCGTCCAACGCGTGGTGTACCCGTGTCACTATTCGTTCGTTCGGACGACTCTTGGGAAGACGCGCCGTGGAAGTTACACCGAGTCCTAGACTAGCGGCGGGCAGAATTGATGGCTCGGAGGACATCCGCGGTGGGGTCAGGCGGAAGCGACTCAGCGCGCCAGGCGATATGACCATCTGGCCGCACCAAAACCGCGCCTGAGTCTGCAAGTCCGAGCGCATTCGACGATCCAAACTCGAAATCCACCCCAGCAACGAGCGCTTGGACGGGAACTTCGGCCGATAACCCCCTGACGGCTTTAGCCCACGGCGGACCGTCGACCCCTGCGATAAGAGTAAACCCCGGTATTAGAAGGTCCAAGGTCGAGAGCTGGTTGCCAGCTCGAGTCACCCACACATGAGGCAAGCGGCCACCTACTACCGCGACGGAGAGCGGATCGACGCGTGGCATCGATGGTTTGGAGTAGCCGTATACGTATCCAATCTCCCTGTCCAGATCATCAAAGTGCAGGTTTTGCAGAGGGATAACCGATGCCAAGCGTTTGCGTTCAGCCGCGGCGACTGCCGCGTCCGAACTTTCCAAGCGACGCGCGACGCCATGCGTATTAGGCCCCAGTCCTGCGTCGGCCATCTTGATCGCGTTAAGTACGCTACCGTCGGCGTTTTGGACAGCGACCGGTCGGCGCTCTGTCTCATAGGTGTCCAAAAGAGACTCCAACGCCCAGCCCCTGATGACACCAGCCAACTTCCAGGCGAGATTATCGGCATCAGCGATGCCTGTGTTCATACCAAGGCCTCCCGTGGGGGGGAATTGGTGTGCTGCGTCTCCGACGAGGAATACTCGTCCCAGTCGGTATTTCTCTGCAGTCCGAGCTGCCAGTGACCACGAGCCGATCGATTGGACGTCGATGTCGAGATCGGCGACGCCCACCGCGCTTCGAATTAAGCCCGCGCAACGTTCGGCTGTGTAGTCACTAACGTCTTCTACCGAAGGGTCGTATCCGAAGTTGAATGTCCAGCGCCGCTTGCCATCCATCCCGATGAAAACGCCTGGACATCTTGTGTTGATGACCCAGAACAACACTGAATGATCCGGCTTGGTCCAGCGTGAAAGGTCTGCGTGGAAGTACACGTTTATCTGATGACCAAAAGGTTGCCGGGTTGACTGACCGATTCCGAGTCGCTCCCGGGTGCATCCCGAGGCGCCATCCGCGGCCACGACGTACCGGACGTCAAGCTGTTCGCTGCCCGTGTCCGAATCGATGGTGGCCGTCACTCCGTAGCCAGTGTCGTCAAGTCCACTGACGCGCGATGAGTACCGGACGGTAGCCATGCCCTGTGCATGAACAGCATCCAGTAGGTGTTGCTGGACCCGGTCCTGCGCACAAGACGTCTTAGCTTCAGGAGAAGCATGCTGCCGTCGCGATTTGTGCTCCTCGGGAGCGTCCTCAAGGCTAATTGACCCGAACTCTTCTCCTGAAATTGTTTGCTTCCAAACATATCGAAGACCGGAAGGAAGATGAATCGCGTCTTTCCTGATCGCGTCAGCGATGCCCCATGCACGCATAAGCTCCATCGAGCGCGTGTTGACCACATGCGCCCTCGGATGTGGATTAATCGCCTCATGTTGGTCGCACAGAATGCTCCGCACTCCATGCATACCAAGGACATACGCGGTTGCAAGACCAACAGGACCGCCACCGACAATTAGTACAGGAGTCCCCCGGAAGTCGTTCATCGGCGCACCCGAGACGAAAGGGTGGGTTGCGAACCGTACAGGCGGAAGAGGCCTGCGCGCTGAGTGACGATCGTGGCACAGGGCCCTCTCACCTGAATCTCCTATGAATCGCTGAGAATTCGCTCTTGGTCGACATCCAAGAGCGACCATTCCACATTCATGACGTGCAGTCAAGAGATCTCCGGCGCCTGAGGGTGAAGGGGCTTCCCACCGCTGCGGTGGCTAGGAGATCGATAATCAGCTGGAGGAGTTCCTCAGTCGGGCGATCGCGACGCCTACCGCCGATTAGCACACCTTCGGCAAGGATGTGGGCGACGTCGGTGACCGATTCGATGTCCGTGCCCGTGGGAACACGATCGCGAATCGCTGCGAGCAAGCGTTCATCGACCCAATCTTGAACCTCGCTGTAAGCCTCACGTACGGCGGGTGACACCTCCATGCGTTCATAGGCCTCCCTGTGCAGCAACCGATACGGAACCAGCGCGGCGAGTGCACCAGCAAGTTGCTTGCCGGCATCGCCGCAACTTTCAGGATCGGCTTGGATGCGGCGTAACTCGTCGGAGAAGTAGGCCCGAATAACAGCGGCGAAGAGATCATCTTTAGTTGGGAAATACCAATTCACCGCCCCTGTTGCCATTCCTGCGGCGCGTGCTACCGCCGCAATGCTCGTATTGCGATATCCAGCAGAAAGGAAAAGATGGCTGGCATGGGCAACGATCGCAGATTCGCGTTCGTGCCTGGGCACCGTCTGGTTGTTGCGTGGCATGAACTAACGATAGGCGGTCTCGCGGCTCTTGACTGTGATCCGGGTCATGGTCTTTACTGCCATCCAAGAGTCGAATCCGATCTAGACGCGGCTCCGCGAAGGCACGGATCGGTGCCTTGATCATTACTGACCTAGAAAGAGGAGTCCCGATGAAAGCCGTTCGTTCACGACTAGTAGGTGGCCCGGAAACGCTGACGGTAGAGGAGCTTCCAGACCCCATAGCAGGAGCCGGACAGGTAGTCATCGATATCATCGCGGCAGGACTGAACCGCGCCGACTCCGTTCAAAGGCAGGGCCGCTACCCACTCCCGCCCGACGCCACGGATATCCTCGGACTTGAGGTGTCGGGAGAAGTCAGCATGATCGGCACCGGGGTCACGGGCCTTGAAGTTGGAGATCCCGTCATCGCACTGCTGACATCAGGCGGCTACGCAACGAAGGTCGCCGTTGACGCGGGACAAGTTCTCCCCGCACCACGTGGGGTCAGATTGCGTGACGCAGCAGCGATCCCCGAAGTTGCAGCTACTCTGGTAGCGAATATCTGCCTAGCGGGCCAGTTCGCCAAAGGGGAAACCGTGCTAATCCACGGAGCGACCGGAGGGATCGGTACGTTCGGAATCCAGCTGGTCAAGGCACTTGGCGGCCGTGTTGCCGTCACCGCCTCAACCGCGGAAAAGCTGGCCGCCGCGAAGGAACTTGGCGCGGATATCTTGATCAACTACACCGACGAGAACTTCGCTGAGCGGCTCGCTGACGAAGGTGGCGCTGACATCATCTTGGATACAGTCGGAGGTGCATACCTGGATAGGAACCTGGACGCACTCAAACCCTACGGGCGCATCGTCACCATCGGACTGCAGGGAGGCGCAGAGGGCATACTAAACTTCGCTCAACTAATGCGTCGCAAAGCCTCGGTGATCGGAACCCTCCTTCGAGATCGATCAATCGAACAGAAGACGACGATCATGCACAAGACGCAGGAGATAGTGATTCCGCTCATCGAGAACGGATCCATCTCAGCCACGGTCGACAGAGTGTTCGCGCTTGGGGATGTCTCCGAGGCGCACCGATACTTCGACAGCGGAAACCATATCGGCAAAATCCTGCTCGATTGCCGAGCTTGAACGCGGCTTCCTGACGCATCGACAGTGCTCCCGCACTAGAAACCTCAACTGCCGCGCGGTCGCGTTCGCGCTAGCGCTCGCCGTGTGCAGGCCGAACGGCGGCCGCTCCTGGCAGCACGGCAGGTCACTCTCGATGGCGACCTGATTCAGCTTCTCACGCGGTCATGGCCCAGCCAGCCAGCCAGCCGGTCGTCCTCGACCGACGCGTAGATCCCATCACTCCGGGGGACCACTATTCTGCGGACCCGCGTGTCCTCACCCTCTGTACATCGGAGTGAGGAGTCCCCGTCACCGCAGAACCTCGCTTCCGCTTACTTGAGCTTCATCTCAGGCCACCATGAACCTAAGGGGTACGGATGCCGACCGAACAAAGAGCTGACCTCCAAACGAGGCCACACCCTCGAAGCGAAATCAGGAGAGTCGCGCTCTCCAGTTACATAGGCAGCATGCTCGAGTACTATGACTTCCTTCTCTACGGAACGGCCGCGGCGATAGTCTTCGGCCCAGTGTTCTTCGATGAACTATCAAGCGCCGCCGGTGCAGCCGCAGCACTTGCAACGTTCGCAGCGGGATACATCGCCAGGCCACTCGGCGGAATTATATTCGGGCATATGGGAGACCGAGTCGGACGCAAGTCCGTGCTGATAATTTCTCTCTCGGTGATGGGCGTGACATCGCTTCTGATCGGTCTGGTACCACCTTCGGAATCCATCGGACCATGGGCCCCTGCTGCGCTGCTCACGCTACGGATCATCCAAGGTATCGCGCTGGGTGGCGAGTGGGGCGGAGCCGTGCTGATGGCAATGGAGCATGCCCATCCGCGGTCACGCGGCTTCGTCGCGTCCTTTGCTTATGCGGGTGCCCCCTCGGGAGCACTACTTGGGATGGCCGCAATGGCCTGCGCTTCTATGCTTCCGGAGCAACAGTTTCTCGAATGGGGTTGGCGTATCCCCTTCCTGTTGTCAGGAGTACTTCTCGTCGTTGGACTCTACTTGCGCACTTCCGTAGAAGAGAGCCCTGTCTTCATAGATGCGAGGAAGCGGAATACGCCCGGTCCGAGGGAGCGCACGCGAACGCCGCTTTCCGAAGCCCTCGGGCAGTGGCGGGTACTCCTCTCTGTGTCGATGTCCGGCATCGCGGGCTTTGCGCTTCAATCGACCATGGTCACCTTCGCGATCACATTCGCTGTGAGCAGTGGGGGGCAACGCCCGGCAGTCCTCTTGGCAAGTGCGCTTAGCCAAGCAGTCGGGATATTCAGTGGTCTGGCTTTCGCTAAACTCTCGGACCTAGTTGGCAGACGCCCGGTGATGGTCGGTGGAGTCGCCGGGGCCGCTGTCCTACTCTATCCGTTCTTCCTATTGCTTCAGAGCGGCATGTTCATTCCGACTCTGCTTGGGTTCGTCTCGCTGACCCTGTGCCTGACAGCAATCCATGGCCCCCTGCCGGCATTCATTACGGAGCAGTTCGGAACCATGAGCAGATACACCGGATCGTCCCTCGGCTACCAGATCGCCACATTGCTTGGGGGAGGACTGGCTCCACTCGCCGTCACCGCGATCTATGCAGCGACAGAGACGGCTCTCCCGCTCATTGTCATCTTCATCGTAGGGATCTGCCTAGTCAGTGCACTTGCGATCCTGCGCACACAGGAGAGCAAAGATAACGACCTCTCGCAAATTGGTCAACTCCGGTAGAGGAACAGGGTTCACATCACGTTTGCGTACCTCGCCGAATTATTGGTCGGCACAGCGGCTGTCGTGCGTTCCTTCATCCCAACCGCAACAGCGTCGACCACGCACAATCGCCACCCATTCGTATTTCGATGATCTTCCTGCCTGCTGCATGCTGGTGGGGACCGCGCGATGGTCGAGTCCACACTGACGTCCCACACGATCGCACTCGCGGCATCGGCGAGTGTCTGCAACGCCGTCCGGATCCGCGCCCACACCCGCCGTTGACCGCATCGGAACAACCCGTAGACGTCTGGCACGACATGTGCCGGGACGGCGCGTGGCGTCACGGCTACCCGACCGAATCCGCCACTTTATCCCGTCGATAGTTGCTGTTTCACCTTTTTCGGCGGGCGATCTGCCTCTCTGCCCGATGCAGAGGCGGAACCAACATCGCCCATTTTGCTCGGTCAGGTCCGCCCGCCCCTACGCCACTACGCTGTGCACGAGGTCTCCGATATTAAGGTTCCAGCGTGGTCGCTGAACCCAGATACCGGAGCCCTCGTTCATTGAACGGCAGCGGCACACTCCACTTCATCGAAAAAATTCAGCCGCACCACTTCGGAACACTGCCTCAGTGTCATCAGTGCGCGTTTGCAGGCTCACTGTTAGTCACCCAGCAGAGACGATGAGACCTTGTGCCGCCGCGTAGCTGACTGCCTGCCCCAGCTCGATCTGCGCTCGGTCCAGTTTCGCAGAGGTCCACAATGCCGCATCTACTTGAGCTCCCCGCAGGTCTGCTTCGTCTAGTCTCATGTCACCAGTACGCGCCCCCGATAGATCCGCACCAGCTAGAACCGCTTTCCGGAGGTCGGCCTTGGTGAGGTTAGCCTCACGAAGGCGGCAACTTGACAGATCGACGCCGCGCATGTCGACACCGCCGAGTGAGGCGAGCGTGAAGTCGACCTCTTCGAGGATGACCTGCCTAACGCGCGTTTCGACGAAAGATGATCCGACGAAGGTCGAGTGCCGGAACTCACTATTCGTAAGCTGTGTGTATTCGAAATGGCAGTTCCGAAAGGCGGTTCCACTGTGTTTCGATTTCGTCAGGTTCGCACCGGTGAAGTCGCAGTCGGTGAAGGTGACTATCTCGGTCTGCAATCCTGATAGATCAGCGTCGCGAAAGCTGCAACTCGTGTACCTCCGAGCGCTCCATAACTGGTTCGCCATTCGCCCGTCGGTGAAATCCTCACCAACGAAATCAGGTTCAGCCCTACCTTCGAAAACGGTCACGTCAACCAGTCTGCCTCACCCCGTAGAGAGGTGAGCGATCGGTCGGCCGCGGCGATCCAAATCTGCCACAACAAGACTTCACCGGTGCGGCAGTGTCCCGCCTCGCGAAGGCCCAGCACCTCCCGGGTGTGTCCGCCGTAGCCCTTGTCCGTGGAGGTCACAAGTCGGTGCGCGCGTTGAGCGCCGGGCACATGTCGAAGTGCACGCCTGCGTCCTTGACGAAACCAGAAGTTCGAGTCAGTCAGCGGTCAAAGTCCTCGTCGGAATGATCACCGACGAACACCGCTGGCCAGGGTATCCTCAACATTCCCATCGCACTCGCCGCGACGCCGCTGCTGATGCCTAACGCCCCGCCCGATTCGGCTCGATCGACATCCTCGGGCGCGCGGACCGTCACCGCTGGCCTCGCGCTCGCCGCCTACTCCATCATCCGCGCACCTGAGTTCGGCTAAGCCTCGATCCACCGAACGGGTGTGGGTCGGGTAGCGGATCTGGTTGTGGGCGTTGAGGGGCTCTGTGGGTGTGGGTGATCGTCCGACCTCGGTGTCGGATTGTTCCACTGGGTCTTTCACGTCGGGCCGGAGATGGCGGGGCGGATTAGGTGGCCTGCGGTTTTCGTCTCCCTGTGTGAGTGAAGAGCCGGTTCCACTCGGTTTCCCAGGGCCAGCACCGGGGCAGATGCAGGGTAAGGCAACGGGCCGAGGACGCGATCCGGGCCGGGACAGATATCAGGGTCCTGCGGATGGTGGCGGTCGTCGCCTTGGCCAGCGACTTCCCGGTAAGGCTGGCAGCGGCGCGGGTGAGATTGAACGCCATCACCGCCAGCACCAGCCAGGCACTGTTCGCGGCGAACCGCCCCGACGGCAGATGCGCGAGCGCGGAATTCTTCAAGTCGGCGTGGACCTGTTCGATGATCGCGTGCCCGCGGTGAAGTTTGTCCGCGGTCACCGTATCGAGCACCGCCGGGTCCGTGGTGGCGGCTGAACGCGTGGAACCGCCAGGTATCGAACAAGGTGCCCTGACCGTCGGTGTGCTCACGCAGGTCGGGAATGCGACGCACCACCAGCCGGCCGGGTGTCCGCTCGGGTGCGAGTCGTGAGCCGAACGCGGTGAACTCGATCTCGGCGACCTCGGCCCGCGAGATCCACCGCCCGGCTCGGTTCGTCGTAGACGGCGTCGGTGTACTCGATCGGTGTCCACGCCGACTCCTCGATCGCGGCGATCGCTTTCTTCACCTTCGCGGTCATCCGCACGGTCACCGACACGTCCGCGCCGGCCCCGATTACCGCGGACACGGTCGGATAACCGTAGAACGCCGAATCGGCCCGCACCAACACCCGTTCCTTCGCCCCACCGGGTGTCGGTGGGTGCAGGCCGCGGACGGCGGCGAGGGCGTCGGTGACCATCCGCGCCGCCCCGCGGGGCGATCCGCAGGCCCCGCGGCGCAGGCGTTGGCCGACGATCACCGGAGCCTGCCCCTCGTAGGTGGCGGTGGCGATCAGGGCGTTCAACCCACGGACCCCGGTATATCCGTACCCGGAGCCCTGCTTACCGGGCCCGTGCACCGGCACGATCGTATCGTCGAGGTCGACGACCACCCGCCCACCGGCGTCGGGAGCGCCGGTCAGCGGTGTCCGTTCGGCCAGGCCACGCAGGAAGCGGGTGGCGACCGCGTCGAGTTGGCGGACGTGCCCGAAGGTGAACGACCGCAGGAACGAGCCCAGCGTCGACGGCGCGTACGGGCGGTCGAACACGGTGGCCATGGCGCCGTGCCGCAACAGTGCCATGTCGTCGATGCTGTCGGCGCCGGCGACCATGCCCGCGACCAGTGCGGTCACCTTCCGCCCCGCATTGGCGCCCTTGTCGGTCGGCACCGACACGTGCTCGTCCGCCAGGTCAGCGAGCCCGTTTTCCTGGGCCAACTCCAGCACCGGGATCAGGCCGGCCGAGGCGAGGAGGTTGCGGTCATCGAACACCGCTGCCCGTACCGGGCGGGTATGAGATAGTTGCACCCTAGAGATGCCCTTCGTTATGGGGAGGATCGGACCTTAGACAAGCCCAATCTTTCCAAAACGTAAGGGCATCTCGCCGTTACGACCCACCCACCACCTCAATCCATCGGTGGATTCAGGCTGATATGTTGGGCGATTTGTCAAGTAGGGCACGCCGAACTGGTCCTGAAACATCCATCAGGACAGGGGAATTCCGTCCCCCGGTAGTTGCCGATGGGATGGCGCCCGCAGTCGGGGTCATGGCTGGGCCGGAGGCCCACGCGGAGCGCTCGGCCTTGACCCCCGGCGAGGAGCGGCGTCACGCTTGGGCGGCGTCGGGGGAAGGGGGAGACCGTTGGTGGGGCGAGTCCGAGGTCAGCGTGTCGTTGCACGACGCGTGGTCAAAGCTGATATGCGCGGGTTGGTTACCGCAGGACCATGTGTTCGGCTGGAGCAGTGCGCTGATCTAAGGACGAGCGTGGCCGAAATCGCTTCGCGCGCTTCGGTTGCTCAATAGCCTGAGGGCGTGTTGCTCCTCGCGCTGCGGTTCCTCGCCTCGTGACCACCAACGGTCAGTTCGGGGTGGCCGGTTCAGTCGGGCATCACCGCCAGCGACCAGCACCAGCCGGCGAGCTCCCGCGCAACGGCGACGTTGGCGATCACCGGCCGTTTCCTGCGGAGGTTCAGGTTGACCCAGCGGGTGTGCAGGCGCTGATTTCCGGCGTGCCCGCGAGCTCGTGCCGCGGCCGGGGCCTGGTCCCAGCGGCGCCGCAACACCACACCCGGGTGGTAGGTGGTCCGATGGTGCCAGGCCGCCTCGACCAGCAGCCGCCGCACGTGGGTGTTGCCGGTCTTGGTGATCGCGCCTTGCGAGCGGCTCTGCCCGGAGGAGTGTTCGCTGGGTACCAACCCGAGGTAGGCGCCGATGCCGGCACCGGTGAACCGCTGCCAGTCACCGATCTCGACCGCGAGCGCGAAGCCGGTCAACGTCGCGATGCCTCGCAGACACCCCAGCCGCCGCGTCATGGCGGTGAATTCGCTGTCCCCGGCCAGCGCGATGATCTTCTCGTCCAACCGGGCGCGGCGGGCGGTGGCCAACACCACCGTCTCGTAGGCGTCGTCGAAGGCCGCCTGTGTCGACGCCTGGTCGAACCTCTGTTGCCGCAGCCATCGATCGTGCAGCTCGGTCCACGCCTTGCCGCCGGAATAGACGATCCCGTTCCGCAGCAGCAACTTCGACACGCGATGCCGTGACCGCATCAGATCCTGCCGCGCGGCCTCACGGGCGCGGACGAGATCGCGGGCGGATTCCTCGGCCTGGCTGGGGACCCGGACCGACACCACCTCGTCCAACCGCAGCAACCGAGCCAGGTGCAGAGCATCTCGCGCGTCGGTCTTGATTCGATCGCCGGCCGGGCGGTGCAGCTTCGACGAAGCCGCCACCTCGCAGCGCCACCCCGTCGACCTCAGGGCGCGGGCCAAGCCGAAACCGGTCGGTCCGGACTCGTACACCACCGCGCACGGGCCCGGAAGTTTGCCGACCCACTCGAGCACGTCGGTGTGCGAGGGCGTCAACCGCGCCCTGAACACCTCGCCCGTCTGTCCGTCGATCGCCGCCGCGACGACCGAACGGGCATGCACATCCAACCCAACACTCGTACGTTCACAAAACACCGGGGCCTCCTCACACCTGTTGGAAAGGCCGAGCACGGAAAACATCGCTCGGTAACCCATGAGGTTGCGTGAGCGAGGTCCCTGCCAGCAACTACTCCGCTCCGCGAGTAGTCACTACATACGGTCTAAGGTGCAGATCAAACGGGGGGACGGCTCACTGTGTTCGCGGTGCCGCGTGCGCCCTTCGGCTCCTCCAGCCCGGTCACCGCGAACCCCTCATACGCAGCGGAATCGTCGTCATCCCATCCTCGCCGCAGTGGGCGAGGGCCGAAGCCACATCATTTGGTCGGCGGCCGGGTGCGGGTATACGCGGAACGGACCATTTCTTCTTCCAGGTGCAGGGCGTCTGCGAGTGCAGCGGCATGGCGATCGGACAGCGAGCTCTCGCCGCGCTCGATCCGGCCGAGTGTGGTGGTGTTGAGCCCGGATCGGTGTGCGACTTGTGATTGCGTCAATCCCGCAAGTATTCGCAGGTCGGCCACCGTTCGTTTATTCTCCGGAACGACGATGAGGCAGTCGAGGGCGATTCCCAGCTTCTCGGCGATCCGGGCGAGATGCTCGGGTTGGGGGTGTGATCGCGAGGTTTCCCAGTTGTGGATAGTGGACGGATCGACACCGATTGCGCGAGAGAGTGCGCCGCGCGACAGGCCGGCAACGGTGCGCGCGATCTCGAGGGCTTGAGGTTGGAAGCCGTTCAGGGGCGGTCTCACCGGGGAAGGTCCGTTCATCGCTGGATCGTGTTGATTGAGGATGTGTACACCGCCGGTATCTCGGGTTTCAAAGGTGCCAGTTCCGAGCCGCATTGCCCAGAGCGCGCCTGTCTGGGCTACTTGCCCGGCGGATTTCCGGGACGACGGCGTGAGCGAGATTATCAGCTGTCCGCAACGCGCCGAACGGCACGATCTTCGCACGTCTCGCGTCCGGGATTGTCGCGCTCATGCGTTCGGCGACCTCGACCGGATGGCGATCGTCGGAACCGGGAACGGTGAGCGCTGGAACCTCGATCGCGCGAAGCTCGTCGAGCGTGCGGAGCGAGAGGTCACGCCAAGGGCAGCGGCTGCGGCGACGCTCTACTGACAGGCGGGCGAGATCGCAAAGCGCACGAGGTTCGCGATCAGTGGTTGCAGGTGGGGAGGAAACAACCGCAGGCGTTTCGATGCAGTCTTCTCGCACCCGTTCGGCGAACCGCCGCCGTCAATCCTGGGCGAATGGTGTGCGCGAGCTGATCGTCGCTCTTCTGCAGACTGCGCGTCTCGGGAAGTCTGGTCGAATGGTTCAGTCCAAACGTGATCATTGTTAACACCCACAAGGCGCGTGGGGAAGCTACTCACGACGGATCTCACAGTCGAAGGTGCAACTACGGAAAGCTTACCCTCGCAGATGGTCTTGTACTTCCATGCTTGCCTCTCGCGCAACTATTCAAGGAGTGGCGTCGACATCGTCTAGAAAGTCAAGCGCAAACGCCCGGCATTTTAGGCCAGTGGTCAGCCGTTTCCCGGCCATGCACGAAACTGTAGTAGCATTCCGAAAGCGTAGTAACACTCTGATTGGAGACATATGTCATCCGAACCCATTGCGGCAACTCCCGATCCGATGGTGCCTACCTCCGGCACCGAGGCGATGCAGCTGTTCCTTCCCAACTCGCCCTTTGTAAGACACCTCGGTATTGAGTTGATTGAGATTGGAGACTCCCACGCTAGACTTCGGATGCCATATAGAGAGGAGCTCGTCACCATCGGAACGATGGTTCACGGAGGTGCTCTCGCGGGGTGTGTTGATGTCGGGATTATGGCCGCAGCATGGGCGGGAGACCGCGTTCCCGAGAAGCTCCGTGGCGTCACGGTATCGATGTCGATTGAGTTCATCGACGCGGCGTTCGAGGAAGATCTCGACATCGTGGGCACACGTCTTCGCCGAGGCAAGCGACTAAGTTCGTGTTCCGTCGATCTTGTCACCACCGTGGGAAAACGCCTGGTAGCGCGAGGAATGGGCACTTACCAGGTTGGTTGACAAGTCGACTCGTCGTGCTCCCAATGCGGGTCTTCGGAGGGATACGGGATGGCCTGCAGCTGTGTTCGAGAGACGGCGGCGCGAGTGAAATACCCGACCACGACGAGCATTAGGGCAACTGCCCTGAAGGCTGAAAACCGATCCCGCGGGTATTGTGCACGCAGAACCTCGTCGGGGAGCGATGACAGCTCGGGCCGGCGAAGCAAAGGGCGATCTGCGTGACGCGCCCATCCGAGCCAGCCCAATGTGACACGCGGCCGACCACCCCAATCGAGTAGTCTGTGCGTGGACTAACCCAGAAATGCAAATTCGTGTTGACCGAGCCTATCGAGAGTGGTCGTGATTCGTCCCTTGCTGTGCACGAGCGCCACCGAGCCTTCATCGCTCGTCGATCTCGCTGTCATGTACCCGTGAAGAATCTCAAACCCGAAGAGCCGCTGAAGGAGCGCAGAACTCGCCTCGGAGGCGACCAACTTGCTATCGCCAGCTTAGTAGCCGCAGCTGGTTGCGGGTCTTTCCTCGGAGTTTTTGCTCGATCGTTGGACATCTACCTCACGCCGGTCCAGCAAATAACACTGCGATGCGGCCTTGGTGCGCTTGTCCTGAGCGCGCTTGCGGGTCCGCGCACGCTCGTGTTGGCAATTTCCAAAGCCTCTCAACGCGATCTTGCTGTTTCGGCGGCACGTGGAGTCGTACTCTACGGGGCGGGAGTGACGCTGAGCGCGTATGCATTCATCCACGGAAACTACTCAGTTGTCTCAATAGTGTTGGCACTGCCCGTTGTCGCCGTTCTCGGCTCGGCTCTGTTCGGAGACCGTCTAGGGCCCAAAAAATGGGCATTGGTCCTGTGCGCCTTTACCGGCGCAGTCTTCATTTCCCTGTATGGGGCCGCACTGGACACTGGAAGTATCATTCCACTTGCTTGCGCACTGGCCGCGGCAATCTTCATGGGCATCGGATTCGTGGGGCAACGTGCCCAGAGTGATACGCTCACGCCCATAGCGACCGCAGTTGTCATGCTCGTCACCGCCGCGATAGTGACGGGAATCGTGGGCGCGTTCCAAATCGTCAGTGGCGAAGCTACCCTCAGACTCGATGATCTGCCGACGGTCCTCGGCCTGAGCATGGGTGCGGCGGCGTTGAGCACAACGAACCTCCTGGCCACAAACTACGGTATGCCGCGTGTGAATGGAGCGACAGCAAATAACGTTCTTGCCCTACAACCAGTATTCTCGATCGGCGTTGGTGCCGCCGTCTTCGGCGAACTCTTGTCTCCACTGCAATTGCTGGGCGCTCTTCTGATCTTAGCTGCGGTGATACTGATGCCCAAAGGGCCGGCGAGGCGAAGGCGCCCCGGTATATCCGACGCCCCTGTATAGGACAATTCGGAGAACCAGGATCCTCGGGACCCTAACGCAGGACATGAAACCCGAACGAAGAACGTTGTAGCGCAGCATCTGGTCGGTCGAGCGACTGCGACGACAGTCCGATTCACTACGTGTTGCCTAGCAGTGCCGGCCGAAGCCGAATGACGGCAGCGAGCGCCGGTTCTCCGCCCTCTCGGCGGTTCGAGTAGCTACAACCTCTGGTTCCCGGTACCTATTGCGCACTCTTCAAACGCATCCAACTGCAGTACGGGACGAGCGACGTCATCATGATGGACGACACATTTGACTCTGCATGAGACTCGTGCCATCTTTATCTGCGGTTAAGAGATGCTGGTCTGCCGCGACCCAAAGACGAAGGCACCACGGCATGACCAGTCGGCTCGACCTCGGACGGACGCCTCATAGGCGTTTTCCCACGTTCGACTGACCGATGACCCGAGGAGCACGCACGATGTCACAGCACGCCTTCCCCAGGCGATCACTACTGACAGCAATGGCCGCAGTAGGTACTGCTTCGCTGGTTGTCTCAGGATGTTCGGCAGATAGCAGCGAGGAGTCTGATCCTGCACCCGCGAAACACACTCGGGACCCGCTGTATTCAGAAGCAAACACGAGGCTTGTCCTGCTCGGCACCGCAGGTGGACCCAACTGGTGGAACGGCGGAGAGCGGGCCGGCGTAGCATCCGCTGTCGCGGTCGGCGAGAAGTATTACCTGATCGACGCAGGCCACGGGGTAGGGCAACAGATCAAGCGTGCTCGGCTGGGGACATGGGACGTCGAACTTAAAGGTCCACTAGATGCTCTGCAAGCGATCTTCTTGACCCATCTGCATTCGGATCACATCTGCGACCTCAACAATGTGCTCAACAACGGGCTGGCCAATGGGTTGGGGCGCGGCGGTGAAAAGGTCCAAGTATGGGGGCCGGGCAATCGAGGACAATTGCCCCCGGTGAGCGGCGGAGGGCCCGTCCCACCGCCGGTCGCTCCCGAGAATCCGACGCCCGGTACGCGAGAGACCGTAGAGCTGATGAAGAGAACCTATGCAACGGACTTCAACGATCGAATGTTTGACAACCATACGCCACACGTCAACGAGCTCTTCGAAGGTTTCGACGTTCCTATTCCTGCGCAGTATCTAGCAGATCCCAACCTGGATCCTCACCCACGGATGAGCCCCATCAAGTTCTATGAGGATGATCGCGTATCGGTCTCGGCAACGCTCGTTCAGCACGCACCGGTATTTCCAGCCCTCGCATACCGATTCGACACCGACGATGGCTCAATAGTCTTTTCAGGAGACACTGGTCCGAGTGAAAACCTGATCGAACTGGCGACGGGTGCCGATATTCTCGTGCATGAGGTTATGGCAGGAGAGTGGGTAGCGGCGGGCTTTCCGCACCCGCGCAGCACACAAGATGAAGCTGTATACCAACACATGGTTCGGTCGCACACACTAATCGAGGAAGTTGGGAGTGTCGCTGAGCGGGCCGGTGTCGGGACGCTGGTCCTCAACCACTTTGCACCGAGTACGTGGCCAGTGGAGAAGTGGGAGGCGGCCAAAGAAGGGTTCTCCGGACGATTGGTGGTCGGATCGGATTTGGATCATATCGGCGTCGGTACCGCATAACGGTCGTCAAAATTAACATTGGCGCATGTCGGCTGGCAAGCGAATTCATGCATCTCCTGGTCAGTCCGCGAACCCGGCACGGATCAGCGTGCGCCGACGGCGCGGTGCCTGTAAATTTCGGGATCGGTAGATGTACGTGTCAATCACGGTTCCATGGGCGAATTCCAGTTGCGAACCGCGCATCTTTGCTAGCGAGGTGAACCCTTCGCTCTGGGGTGGAGTCTGAGTATGGGCATCGGGCCTTCGATCCACTGGGTTGTCTTTCGGCTCGCAGGTGGGGCAGACACGATCAGCCGCCCCGTCAAGTCACCACCAGGGCGCGGACCTCCGTGAACCATCCGGTGAACAGCTCCTGCCAAAGTGTCTCGTCGGACGTTCAATCCTCGGCCGGGTGTCAACCCTTCCGCGAGCACTGGGCCCAAGTAGTTCTGGCTGGACTCAGGCTCAGATCGCGCACTCCGCACCATCTGCACCGAGATCGATCACACTGGATGGCACTCCCAGTGCCAGAGCTGCTTGGTGATGACATTCCCTGTCCGGCGGCCCGACGAGGTGCTTAGCCCGACGCGACTTTCGAGGCATGCTCTAGGTCGCTGTCAGAGGTGAAGTAGTGCGGTGAGAACCGAATTCCGCCCCCACGGAGTGAGCATAGAACCTGCTCGCGCAGTAGTCGCTGGTGGACGGCGGCGGATTCTTCACGATCGCTGACAGCTAGAACGATTCCTGATCTGTTGGCCGGCGGATAGTCGTAAAGAAGCCTGAAACCACGGGTTTTCAGCATATCGCGCAGGAGCGCGACGCGATCAAGAACGATGCTTTCGACCCGCTCTGCACCGATCGTCTCCACTAACTCGAGCGTCGCGCCTAGCCCCGCCGCGCCAGCCGCGATTTCGGTACCTGACTCGAATCGCCGCCCATCCTCTGCAAGTTCGGGCTCAGCGGTAAAGGCAAATGGATCCCTTACTGACATCCACCCAGTAGTTGATGGCCTCAGCGCATCGAAAGCCTTGTCGGAAAGGTGAACAAAGCCTATGCCAAATGGCCCCAGCATCCATTTGTGCGCGCTAACTGCCAATACGTCGATGTAGGCGGCGTTGACATCAACCCGCATCGCACCGACAGCCTGCGTACCGTCGACGACGAACAAAGCCGAATGCGATCGCAAAGCGTCGCCGATCTCTTCCAACGGATACCGATATCCCGAAGAGTATTGAACTGCACTCATCGTCACTACGCGCGTCCGGGAGTCCACCGCCTCGTACAGGGAAGGTAGGTCGACGTGGCCATTCGCCATTGGAACCGGACGAATCTGCACCCCGCGATTGCGTAACATCTGCCAGGGGTATGAGTTCGACGGAAACTCCCCGGCTGGGAGGACGATATTGTCGCCCTCGTTCCAATTGAGCCCATTCGCGACAAGCGCAATTCCCATCGACGTGTTCTGCGTCAATGCGATTCGGGACGAAGAGCCGGAAACTAAACGAGCCGCCCTCGTTCTTACATCGGCAAATAGTGGTCCCCAAGAATTGGCGGCTGCGACTCCGAAATCGCGATGCGCCTCAGTGATCGCTGCCATCGCGTTGCAAACGTTAGTCGAGACAAGCCCAACCGCGGCATTATCCAGGTAGGTGTATGTTCGCGTGCCAGGATAGAATCGTCGAATCTCCGCTTCGCGGAACGCGCGGTCTTCATATACCAACTTCTTAATCCTAACTGAATTCAGATTTCGACAATGATCTTCGCGCAAATGAAATCGAAGAATTTCGATTTTCCTGAATAGCTGCGCTCGGAGACAATTCACCCATCGATTCTCGCGCGACCCGGTTCGGTATCCATGACGCTGGCCTGTGACAGGACAGATGTCGCTCAAGGTACCCGTGTGGACCGAAATAATCAACCACATGTTGCACTCGTTCCCATAACGAGCGCGCAAGTGGGGCGATTCGCGGCCGCGGTCGGATCGTCGGTCCCGAGCAAACTCTCGCTGGGAAGGACCGCTTTGTATCGCGGCGCACCCGAGTCCCATCGACGCTGGGAGCCGCCGCCCTCACGGACAATTTCAACAAAGTGTGTAGAATGGGCATGGGGTAGGCGAACCGAGGCACGCGCTTCAGCAACCTCAATGCCAGGCCGAAACCAGGAGTGGGGAAGTGAACAGCAAATCGAATGATCGAGGAGCGGACCTCGAAAGGTATAACCCTCCACCGGCGACGATGGATGGCGAACGGTTGATTGCTGTCTTCAGCCAACTAATTGAGCCTCTGGGAAGAACCTTGCCGATTTCCAGTGAAATAATCTTGCACGACTTCAGTAAGATGCCGAACTCGATCGTTGCAATTCACGGTAATGTGACAGGGCGCAAGGTTGGTGACCCGGCAACGAACTACCTTTTGGAGCGGGTCTCGGAGGGCCGGTTTGAGAACGACATCGGCTATGAGACATCGTTGCCCGATGGTCGGCGATTGAAATCGTCGACGATGATAATTCGGGATATTTCGAATTCGCCGGTTGCCGCACTATGTATCAATAGTGATGTTTCCGTGTGGGCTGAACTTCAGAGTATAGCTTCGGCGATGATCCGGGGAAGTGAATCCGTGCCGCCGGTGATATCCCCTGACGCTCGAGTCGCCAGGACGCTTCCTTCTCACCAATCGGGCCTTTCTCGTGAATGGTTTCCTAAGAATGTCGATGAGCTCGCTGAATATTTGATTCGTCGGGCGATCGACTGCTCGGGGGTCAGTGTTTCTGAAATGAAGAAGAAGGATAAGGTTCAAGTGGTTGGATACTTGAAGAGCAAGGGGTTCTTCCTCTTGAAAGATGCGATCGAAATGATCGCATCCGAGCTCGAGATCACTCGCTTCACGATTTATAACTACCTGAACGAATTGGAAGAAGCGGAGATGGCGCCGGGAAAGCCATGAGCCTCGGCGGCGAGCACCTGCGCCGGGGTCCAGCTGTTCACCGCCCTGCCGAACACACAGGCAAGGACCAGATTAGAACTACCGAACAATTTCTGGTCAAATGGAGGTCGCCTCCGTCGAAGCGGCGTTGACTTGAGTGGGCACCGGTTGCGAGGAATCTACCTGCGCCGATCCCAGGCGCTTATGCCGAACCCAGTAGATCAGAGCGATCACAGATGCAAGAGCGGAAGTCGCAAGGATCTGAGTCCTGGAGGCCGCGTCGAGAAGCGCAAGTGCAAAGATCCCGGCGAGGAGGGCCGCAGCAAGATAAGAAAGGTACGGGAACGCCCACATCTTCAGTGGCAGCTGAATGGTCGGATCCCGGTCGGCACGGCGACGCAACACGATGTGCGCGAGAACCGCAGCCACCCAAAGAAGCAGATTCACAGATCCAACCGTGTTGAGGAGGACAAAGAGAATCGTCTCTGGCCAGAGATAGTTCAGCAGAACAGCGACGAAACCGAATGCGACCGAAGCGACGACGGCGGCGCGCGGCACCTTATTTTTCGAAACAGTGGAGAATCGCTGGGGCGCAGAGCCCCGTTTCGACAGTGAAAAGATCATGCGGGATGCCGCATAAAGGTTGGCGTTCAGCGAGGAAAGAAGAGCGGTGGCGATTACCAGGGCCATGATCAGGTCGATGCCAGGGATACCTGCGAACTTCAAAACCGCGACGAATGGTCCTGATTGCAATTCCTTCGAGTGCCAGGGCAACACCGTCACCATGATCACCACCGATCCGACAAAGAAGATCAAGATGCGGTAAATCACCGAACGGGTTGCACGAGCGATGTTCTTCTTGGGGTCTTCAGTCTCGGCGGCTGCGATGGCCACGATCTCAGTGCCGCCGAAGGTAAATATGACAATCAACAGAGCGGCGCCAATGCCGGAGATGCCATTTGGCATGAAGCCGCCGTGATCGAAAAGGTTACTTAGGCCGGGGGATTCGGCATTTGGCATTGCTCCAAGCAGGATCGCTACGCCTACACCGAGGAAGATGATGATTGCCCCGATCTTCAAGGCGGCAAACCAGAACTCCATTTCGCCGAACTTCGAGACTCCCGCGAGGTTCATCGCGGTGAAGATCCCCATGAAGGTCAACGCGAGGCCCCATTGGGGTAAAGACGGCCACAGTGAGTGCAGGATCGTTGCTGCGGCCGTCGCTTCTGCGGCGATTGAGACGACCATTGCTGCCCACCACAACCACCCCAAGGTGACGCCGGCAGTCGGTCCCATCGCGCGGCCAACGTACACCGACAGGGCGCCGCTGTTTGGATTGGCCGCCGCCATCTCCCCGAGCATCCGAATAATAAGGATGATGAGGAAGCTCGCGAGGGCAAAGGCGAGGAGGACTGCAGGCCCGGCGGTTGCGATGCCCTTGCCCATGCCGACGAAGAGTCCGGTGCCAATCGCACAGCCCAGACTCATCATTACCAGGTGGCGAGGCTTCAAATGCTTCCCAAGTGCATCAGTTGATTCGATCGCACCCGGCATACTTCTGGGGTCCGGCGCAGCCAGACGTGCTGTGTCGTCTCGTGAGTTCTCTGATTTGTGCGGCATGGTTCTTCCTGGTCGGGAGGTGATGCGGTAGGCGCGGCGACCCATTCGAGGTTGTCCTGGTGGGAATCGATCTGATTTTTGTGGTGTGAGGGATGCGACACCATCGGACCTGAACAGTAAACTTCAACTAATCGTAGAAGTCAACGGTTCATTGATATGCCATGAGTGTTGGTGAATCCGCGGGCAACTTGGCGAGGTAGTCAACGAATGACCGCTGGTGAGAGCATGTTAGAAGCGGATGCAGCACTGCGTCAGAAGCGGGACGGACTAGCTGGTCGCAAGCTCCACCGTGAGTTCTACTTCAACGGGTGCGCCTAGGGGCAGTTCGGCAACACCGACGGCGCTGCGTGTGTGCTTGCCCATCTGCCCGAACAGTTCGAGGAGGAGCTCGCTCGCGCCATTCGCAACCTGCGCCTGTGCGTTGAATCCAGGCGCTGATGCAACGAAGACGGTCATCTTCAAAATCCTTGTGATTGCATCGAGGTCAGCTACCGTGCCGATTGCGGAAAGCGCATTCACTGCGCAGGCCTTAGCGAGCTGCGCCGCCTGCTCCGCCGAGACCTCTGCGCCAACCCTTCCAATCGCCAACAGCCCGTGCGCCGCGAGCGGCAGCTGCCCGGACGTATAGACGAGAGTCCCGCTGCGCACTGCGGGGACGTAGAGTCCCGCCGAGGCAGGGGGAGCGGGCAAGCGGCACCCCAGGTCGATGAGTCTCTGCGCTACCCGACCGGCAGTTTGTGGTTCAGTTCCGACAAGCGTCATCCGTGATGCCCTTCAACTATTGATTCTCAACCGTGCGTTGAGATTCAATAGTTTGTTGAATCGCGCGTGGATTGTCAACCCTCCTCTTGGCAACGCCGAGAGGACTGCATCGGTGTGCTGTCAATGCGCCGCCGTACTGCCTTCGATTTTGGAAAGGAGCCTAAGTTCTTGGCGGACTGAAGGCATACGTCGGTACCGCCACTGTGAACCGACGCGGTGCCGACTTCGGCGAACTGGCTTAGCAGGATTCGGAGCAGGTGAGACTCGCATCTTGGCCCCTTCGGATCCACCGACGAAAATGTGGTCGGACTGCCGGGGCCGTCGCTGGCATCCGAGGTGGTAGATGGCGGTACGCAATCTTCCTGTGCGCGGTCACCTTGCCGCGCATGCGGGTGGGCTCTGGTGAAGAAGGCGTGGAGCCGTTAGGTGTCGAATGCATCGACCCAGCTCATCAGCGTGCGCGTGCAGTCCGGGGACCGGGCCTGCTGGTGGTGGCGCCGCATCCGTTCGGGGGAGACCGTTTGGAGGTGATGGCGGCGACCTCAGTTCAGGGAAGCACCGGCCTATCGGATCGACGGAGAACGGCATCGATGTGTTCAATCTGGTGTCCAGGACTGCTCGTCGACAGCGGCGATTCGCCGCTCGCCTCAGTCCTCAGCCGAACCGTCAAAGCCGCCCGATTCGCCGCGGAGACCACTCCGCTCCCCTCGCAGGCGGAGCCGGCCCGCACAACACCAGACATGCTCGTCCGTGGGCTGCAGGCGGTTGACGGCATCAGTGATCACCCATGCTGCTCTGCTCGGATCGCAGCCGCTTCCCTACGCTCGCCGAAGCCCCTTCGTCGGTATTGGTCGTGGTGAACAGGATGTTCGATTCTGGACGGGTGATACTCATAGCCCGAGTCACTTCATTGCCGACCCGTGCACAGGCACGATGGTGGAGATATGGCACTCTACGACCTGCTCGGACGAGATCGAGGGGCGTGCGGTACCCACATCAGCTTCGGGCGTATGACCAGCGTTACTGCTCGGCCAGTGCATCACGAACTGACTGGCGACGGCACCGAATGTCCGGACGATTCTGAACCTAGGAACGCCGGAAAGAGCTGAACGCCGTTGGGGATACAGACTATCGAGCACTGAAGGCACGGCGCCGTCCCACGCCAGTGCCGGCTCGCGATGCTGTCGACGCCGTTACCTGCCCGTCACCCGAAAGCCGCCGGGAGGAGCATTTCGTGGCACACACGCTCGGTGCTGATTGACGCCGACATGGGCCAATTCGCTAGGGCCTCCCAAGCCACGCCGGTGTACCAACCGGAGTCCCGAAACCAGTCAGTCCGGGGCAGCGAAACTGCAGTCGTCGAACGTCGTGCCGCTCATCCGAGTGGGTATGGAGCTCCCAAGAGATGGCCTTCGGATCGATCGAACTGGCTCTACGGGAAGTCCGATGGCGTCTATCTCGCCACGGTATCTCGCCGATTCACTGCACCCGGCGACAGCATCGATGGATTAGAGGGCAGTGCCGATAAGGGCCAACCGTGGCTGCACTCAGGAGACTAGTGACGAGGGCGGGATCTGGGCGACTGCGACTGGGACGCATCATCGCCCTGCGGGGTGTCCGGCCCAGAGCAGATGTGACGACACGGTCACTTCCTGCCTTGTGCACCCCATCGGTGGACTCTTGTATGTGGGCATACGCTGTTGGAGCGTCCGGGTCCACGATGGTCGATCCATCGCTACGGCGAGCCACATGAGTGGAACGAAGGCTTCAGCGAACGTAGTGTTCTACTGGACTATCGAATGAGCCAACCTGCATCCACTGGCAGGTCAGTCCCGGTCACGAACCTGGCTTCGTCCGAGCACAGAAAAAGGACGGCGTTACTAATATCGTCCACCGTGACCCATGGAATCGGAAGTACATGCAGTCCCGGCATGAACTCGGCGAGATCCTGTCGCCCAGGGTTCTTCCGGTCGGGGAAGAACAGATCGTAGAGCGCCTGGCTCTGCGCCATGTTCGTATCGACGGTGGTGGGAAGGACTGCGTTGACTCGGATCTGATCAGGGCCTAGTTCAATCGCTAAGGACTTGACTAGCCCCATCAGTCCATGCTTGGCGGCGCTGTAATGCGCGAGGTTACCGCTGGATTTGAAACTGGCGACCGATCCTGTGGCGATGATGACGCCACCAGGCCCGCCTTCTTTCAGGTGAGGAATTGAGGCCCGCGCTGTATTAAACACACCCGTAAGGTTCGTCCCGATCATATCGGACCACATACTGTCGGACATATCCTCAACTGGACTGAAGCTTGCAACTCCAGCGTTCGCGATCACCAAGTCGAGACGGCCAACTTCCTGGACCGCTTGATCGACTGCAGCTGAGACGGCACTTCCGTCACGCACGTCGACTACCGCAGAGACAATCCGGCGACCCGTTTCCTCGACGGCGCCCACAGTCTTTGCCATGTCGTCTGGACGGGCTAGTTGGTAGGGGACTGAATCGATGTCGCGGCAGAGGTCGAACGCGACGATGTCGGCGCCTTCTTGCGCCAGGCGGATCGCGTGATTGCGTCCCTGCCCACGTGCTGCACCCGTAACGAGTGCGACTTTTCCCTCGAATCTTCGCGTCATGGCTCTCCGTGGATGATCGATACGAATAGATGGTGGCAATGGCAGGGGTAGGCGTGGCGGGAAGTTGGATAACTCGAGGTGGTTTCACACCCGCGCCACTATGGCTAGCCGGTCATCCAGTCTGGATCTGGACCATCGAGTAGAGGATTCAGTAGCGCTGATGCCAACTCCTGTGTAACGAAGTCGTCCTCGTTGATCTCGTGAACTTCACGGCTGGCGAAGTTTTCGTAAATATGCTCGCCGATCAGCAGGCAGTTCTCGTCGTATGGCCAAAACGAACAGACCCACCGGTTCAGTTGATAGAAGGCATCGGGATTGCCGACCTCGACACCCAACGCGACGAGCTCATGTCCGCGAAGATGACAACCAAAGTAGGACTCCAACGCCAGTCCCCAATCGGCGACAGCCATGCGTTCCTCCAAAGGGCCGAAAACAGTCGCCCCCGAGGCGAGAAATTCTCGATAGTACGCTGCGACTTCGGCGCGACCGTGAAGAACGAGTTGCTTGCCGCTCTCAAAGATCCGGTAGACCGGGTCGTCCACGAGCATGCCTGGACCCAGAACCTCCTCGAATCGGCCAGAGACTTCCAGCATCGCGTGCCGCCTGTAGTTCTTGATCATGGCTCGGTGCCTCGGATTCTCGGTTGCTTTCAACAGCGCATCCGGCGAGGTACAAATATCAAGTGGATTGAGAATTTTCACTTCATCTCCAGTGCTTGAGTGAACCGGCAGCGCGCACCAAGTTTCGATCGCGCTGTGTCAGAGCTGATGCAGGTCAGAAATCAGTCGTCGGCCTACCCATCAGCACGTCGCGGTACCTCGGTACTCCGACCGCCAGATCGGCATCTGCCGCGACGATAGAGTGCAACTCTAAGGAAGGAGGACCCTGGATTCAGAGCCGAACCCCGAATTGCGTAAGACCCTGCTCGATCTTGGAGAGAGGACTGTCCATCAGATATGGCGCGAGGATCCGCCGCGCCTCGTCGGGAGTCGTGATCGCTGACTCATCTACTTCGGTCACTACCCATGAATCCAGGTCGTCGTAAACGTGTTCACCCTGAAGCCGTCCATCGACGTACGGCCAGCATGACGAGATGTAGTGAGTGATCTGATAGACCTTGTCAGGCTCCACATCTTCGCCGGCGAGCATCGGAGATGTTCCACGGACGACGTGTCCGAAGAGTGCTTCCGAGAAAATGCCGTGGTCCGAGACCGCGATCTCTTCCTCTAGCGGCCCAAACACGTTCTCCACGCCCTCTGCGGTGCCTCGGTAGAAGTCTTGAACAGCCTCCATTCCATCGAGAATCAAAGTCTTCCCACCGATCATCAAGCGATACACAGGATGTTCAACGGTCATCGACGGAACCAGAATGTCCTGCCACAGTCCGGATACTTCCAAAAGTCCGTGCCGACGAAAATTCTCAAGGATGTGGCGGTGTCGCGGGTTCTCGGTTACAGCAAGTCTGGCGTCAACTGCGGCCGGAACGTCTCGGACGTCGAAGATCTTCAACACAAACTCCCTCGTCGCACCATGCCTCACCGGCCGTGGCGCATGTCTAGTTTCGATGCTGTTCGTCAGATGGGCTGTGCCACTTGAGAAAGAGGCTCGCGACGAGAGCAGACGGGTTGCTCCCATTTATACGACGAAAATCAGTCTCCCAATCGGGAAGACGATCCGACGCCCTGTTCGCGCTAGTGCTGCCCGTCACAGTGCCTACAGTTAATCGCATGTCTTGATGCGGCGTCAAGACCCGATCTGGTCAACCTCGTTGGTTCCAGCGAATCGACAGGTATATCCCCTGTCTGGGATTTCGTTTGCGCGGTAGGACACGGCGAGGCGCGAGTGGCAGCTGCGAGGGTGCGTGCGATAGAGCATTCTCGACTCCGCCTCAAGAGTGTGTTGCGACGTTGCGAGCGGTGTCTGAGGCCGTCGATACTGGTATTTTCGCTCATAGCGAGTGAATTTCACTGGAAAGCTTGTGCTTTCGCGACTACCTGGCTATCTTCGTCACACTTTCCTTGTCTGTGGTCATGTGCTGGATGCGCGGACCCGCAGTACATCTCTTGCCTTGTCGACCGATAGCTGGGAGATCAGGCCTCTTGCCTTGAAGGAGCTAGTTGTGGCCGATCAGTTGGTACCCTCCAAGTCCGTTGGTGGTGTAGCTACATCCCGTGGCCCGTTGTGGCCGTTGTTGGCTTCGTTGCTTCCCGCCACAACTGCGATGTATTGCCTCTACCAAGCAATTCAGACCGTGCTAATCCCAGCCCAAGTAGAGGCGATCGATCCTGCGAACAAGGTAGGCAATCTCGCGCTGCTGACTACTATGACTGCGGTTGCAACGTTGTTAGCGCTACCGCTTGGCGGCGCGATCTCGGATCGGACCAGCGGTCGGTTCGGTCGCCGGTCCCCCTGGTTGGCGGTGACTGCAGTTCTATCCGCACTCTTGACTGCCTTGATGGGTTCTCTCGACACTGTTCTTCTGCTGGGTTTCGTCTACGCACTGGTGTTCTTTGCCAGCAACTTCTACCAGGCCGCCCTGACCGCGATTCTTCCCGACCGGGTCCCCGAGAGCCGGCGTGGAATCGCATCATCGGTGCTGGGACTAGGGACACCTCTAGGCATTTTGGTTGGGGTCAACTTTGCTGCACGAGTGCAGCCTGAACTTGCCTACATCGGTATCGGAGTGTTCTTGGTGGCCGCGACCATGGTGCTGCTTGTGGTCTCCCCCGAAGGACCTTATGAGCGGCGACCGAGAACGATGCGTGAGGGTGGCAAAGGGGCACGTCTCTCCGTTGCCTCAGAGTTTTTCGGCGCGTTTACATCACGTAACTTCACGCTTGCCTTTGCGAGCCGATTCCTGCTGTTCCTATCGTACTTCGTGATCAGTGGATATCTTTTCTACACGCTTCAGGATCATATCGGGGTCGAGAATCTCCCTGGCCACAGTCCGGCGATCGCAGTCGCAACGGTGAGCACTATTCAGACGTTTGCTTGGATTCTCGTGGCCGGTATTGCTGGATTTCTTGCTGACAAACTTGATCGACGGAAGCTCTTCGTGGCTGTGTGCTCGGTTGGGATGGGCTTGGCAATGCTCGTACCGATCCTGGTTCCCACATGGTCAGGAATGCTCGTCTACGCCGTCTTATCTGGCGCGTTCTTCGGGACATACATGTCGGTAGACCTTGCCTTAATGTCACTTGTATTACCAGACGGGGAGTCTGAGGGTCGCGACATGGGGATTCTGGCAGTCGCTACCGCTGCTCCTACCCTTTTCTCTTCAGCGATCGCCGGTGCGTTGATCACCTATGCAGGAGGATACGTAACCCTATTTGCCTTCGGCTCAGTCGTAGCGATCGTAGCCGGCATCGCGGTCGTTCCGATTCGCGGTATCAAGTAAGTGGCTAGGCTTGACTGAAATGAAAGAGGTTCGAAGGTGTGGTGACGTGTTAGAGCCTGTGAATGTCGTTCGTCTGTGCAAGATGATGTTGGCTACCGCATCCGCCGTGCTCTGATGATCCGAGTATCGGCGTCGGGGCTTGTCGCACGTATTCCCCGTAGCAGTGATCGCTGTCGCGGCCGTCAGGAGGGTGCGCGACAGCGATCAATCTTCAACATTCGGGGGTGGGCGGTGTAGCGGGGATCGATGAATCCCAACAAGGCCGATCCTGCCCCGGAGTCAAGACGGCTGGGGCAGGATCGGCACCTACTTGTGTGGCAACGAGTTCAGGAAGGCAAGTAGGGTTGCATTGACTTCGTCGGGGCGCTCGGCCTGAATCCAGTGGCCAGCCCCATCGAGGAAGGTGGCGTCGCCCATGGCCTCTGCCGCTTCGCGGAATCCGGGGAAATGGAGAACGGTGTCCGCGGTTCCCCCGACATAGGCAGCGGGTACCGGTAGCGAGGCGCCGTGCCATGCCGCGGTCAGCTCCCAGTTGCGATGCAATACCCGATACCCATTGAGTCCGCCGCGAAATCCGCTGCGTGAGTAGGCATCAGAATAGATCTTGAGATCTTCGTCGGTTAGAAATGCGATCGGGCCTTCCGGCGAGGGAAGTTCGTTGACGAGAGTACCGCCGTCCGGAACCGTCATCAAGAATGGTGTCTCTGGGTTCAGTCCGGAGTTGGCGTAGAAGATGCGCCGGAGGGTTTCAGGAACGTCCCCACCGAGGTCCTCCTCGGCCACACCTGGCTTCTGGAAATATTGCATGTAGAAGCCAGGAGGTACGGCGCCGTCGAATGTTTCGAGAACACTCTGTGGGCCTCGCGGAATGTATGGGACCGACAGTCCCATGACTCCGCGAACGCGGTCGGGGCGCATCAAGGCGGCGTGGTAGGCCGTGGTGGTGCCCGCATCGTGGCCGACGAAGGCGGCCGTCTCTATCTTGAGGTGATCCATCAGTGCGATGACGTCACCCACCGTGTGGCACACGTTGTAGTCATCGATCGCGGGGGGCGCGTCAGATTCTCCGTGCCCACGCAGGTCGAGCGCAATTACACGGTATCCGGCCTCTGCAAGCGCGGGAATCTGGTGTCGCCAGCTGTACCAAAGTTCGGGGAATCCGTGGCAGAGGATGACTGCAGGACCATCGCCTGCTTCGGCGTAGTGCAGCCGGATGCGGTTCGCTTCGAAAAAATTGTGCTGTGGTTCAGGCATCGACGTGCTCCCGTTCTGTCAAGCCCACCGGACGACATCGGACTGCTCGAGTCGGGGTAGCCGGTCGAGCCAGGGCGTCTCGCCGGGGTGCCCGATGTTCACAACGAGAATCGACTGCCACTGGCCATCGGGGAAGAACTCGGCATCGATCCCCTTCGCGTCGAATCCACCCATCGGGCCGGCGGCAAGTCCTACCGAACGCACCGCGAGGATGAAATATCCGGCCTGAAGTGCGGAGTTGAACCGCCCCGTGTTTGTTCGAAGTTCCTCGTTTGCTTCGAATGCGTCACGCAACTCAGGGCGGAAGGGCAGTAGCGTAGGTACGTGTTCGTGGAAGCGGGTATCGACAGCGAGGACTGCCACCGCTGGCGCGGACGCTGTTTTCGCCCGGTTTCCCTCATCCATGTGAGGTACGAGTCGATCGCGTCCTTCGCCTCTGCCTACGAATGTGATTCGTAGGGGCTGCGTGTTGGCTGCGGTTGGCGCCCAGCGGGCGAGTTCCCAGATCTCAGTCAGTTCGGCATCGGTCACCGGGATATCGGCGAAGGTGTTCGCAGTCCGCGCGTCGGTGAAAAGAGCAGAGCGGCCAGTCGAGTCAAGGCTGGGCAGGGGACGGGTGGATACGCCGTCCGAGAGTTCAGTCATGGTCTTCCTTCATCTCACTGAAGACAGCCGAGCTCGGCCATCTCGGGTAATAGTTAAGAACATGTCATGACTGAGAGTCAAGAGGCCAAGGAGCTGCCGCCCACTGCAGCCCTGGATCACGGGCTAACGCTGACTCCACCCTCGTCAGTCGAGGGATAGATTCCCGCCAACGATCCGTACCACCCCGGGGCACAGTCACATATGTCGCGGAGCCTCCCGGCCCTGACGAAGCAGCACTCGGGTCAGAAGGAATTGCACGATTTCCGTCCCCGAACGTTCAAGATCGGGATCCATGTTGGCCCCCTCGAAGGCGGCACACAGAGCTTCTACAGCTAGCGAACGGTCAAACTCGCCATCGCTCATGTCTAAGGCCGACATTGCAAGCTCCCGAAATCGGCTCATCAGAACGAGGTGGGCATCGGCAACTACATCCGATCTCGCCATGCGCGAGTGCATCGCGACATGGATGCTCCGCAAGGGGCGAAGGCTGGTGAGGAAATAGACGAGTCGATCCGCGGGGGCGACATCGGCGGGAAGTTCGTCGAGCCCTCGCCACAAGGCAGCGCTCGCTCGCTCCATAACAGCGGCCAACACGTGATCTTTGGTCGGAAAATACCAATACACCGCGCCGCTCTTGACGCCGGATTGCCTCGCGATCTCAGCCATGGTGACGGCGTCAAATGTACGATCGACGAAGAGTCGTTGCGCTACGTCGAGCAGTGCTGACAGCCGCTCCTCGCGCGGAATATCCCGCCGATTCCGGGGCAACTCGCCATCCTCAAGAAAGTGTCGTCGACCCTTAAGTTGGGCCCGGGCTGGCTCGCAACATTACACGCTCCGCGTCGATGCTCGACTTGTCTGCCGCTTAGCGGCATCCCAGCGCGAACGCCGGTCCGGAACGCGTCTGCAAGCTACGAGCGCTTATCTTCCGTCGCCGTGCGACCCACCTCTCCGCGGAGCGTGGACCCGCGAGACTCCGGTGCAGTCCAGGCAGCGATAATAGCGATCAAGGCGACGCCGGCAAGAAGGGCCGACACGCCACCTGCTCCCACTGGTAATGCAAGTAGCCCAGTTGCTGCGATCGGCGCTAGGCCACCAACGATTGCCCCACCCTGGTAGGCAACAGAGACCGCCGTGAATCGCGCCTCGGTAGGGAACAATTCAACCAGCAGGGATCCGACGACTGCGGTCATCGCGACCGTGACCAGCGAGAACATCACGAGAAATGCAGCGAAGAGCAGGGGTACGGAACCTGTATCGATTAGCCAGAAGAACGGGTACGACAGAGCGGCAAAAGCGAGCGCAGCGGTGATGTACACGGGGCGGCGGCCCACCCGATCCGATAGGCGCCCATAGCAGGGCATTGAGACGATCGACAACGCCCATGCGGCGCACAAAGCGACAAGAGTTGTCGATGGTGTGAAACCCGCCTTGACCGAGTACGAGACGGCAAATGCGCCGACGATGGTAGATGCAACAAGTGGTGGAAGAGTGATCGCAAATCCTCGCAGAAGCGGACGTAGTCGGATCATCCGAATCCGATACTTGGTCCTGACGTTATCCTCGCGTTCCCCAAGCTCACGAAACAGCGGGCTCTCGCTCACGCGACGGCGAACGTATAGGCCAACGAGCACAAGCGCGAAGCTAGCCAAGAACGGCAGTCGCCAGCCCCAGGAGTACAACGCGCTATCGGGCAGTTGGGTGACCAACGCCAGCGCCACGGTGGATAGCAGGCCGCCCGAGGCGAGGCCGGACTGTCCGATAGCGGCGTACCGGCCACGGCTCTCGGGTGGTGCGTGTTCGGCAATCATCAACGCCGCGCCTCCCCATTCGCCGCCCACCGCAAATCCCTGTAGCACTCGGAGAGTAACCAAGAGAATCGGCGCAATTACGCCAGCAGAGGCGTAGGTCGGGAGTGCGCCGATTAGACCGCTGGACACGCCCATCAGCAGCATGGTCGCAAGCAGGACTGGTTTGCGACCAACTCGGTCTCCGATGAATCCAAAGATCACCCCGCCCAAGGGCCGGGCAATGTAGCCGGTCGCGAGGGTGGCGAACGACGCAGCGAAAGCCCAGCTCGAGCTTAGGTCGGAGAAGAACAGGGGGCCGAATAGAAGTGCACTGGCCGACCCGTAGAGGATGAAATCGTAATACTCAATTGTGTTTCCGAGATAGCTTGAGAACACAACCCGCCGAATTTCGGGCGCGTGTCCTTCTCGTGGTGTCGATCGTACGGATTGTTCGCGTGTGCTCATCTCTTGCCTTTCGATTTTCTGGAAGTGGCAGGCCGATGTGCGGCTGGTGTCGACCGTGTCCCGCTTTGGTGGCAGAGGGAAGGGGCGTCTTGGTGTTTCGTCAAGATGACAAAGCGATCGACGAGCGGCACATAGCACCGCACCAACGCGTCGTTGAGACGTGAATCACTTCACGCTGGGCAGAGTTCTATCGGAAAAGTCCAGATAGATCAAGCCGTCGATCAGCTGTCGTTGGTACTCCCCACCCCGCAGATCCCACTTCCCCGCCATCGGGTCCCCTCGTTGGGCGGTGGCAATCTGTCCGCCACCACCCAGTCTCCGGGGACCGGGCGACCGGCCGCGATCATCGGACCACAAATTTCTTCTTGACGCGGAATCAAGAAGCGCCTACCGTTCTCGATCACGGGGAAATCCGCCGTCAAAATCGGACCGGACATCGCGACGCGATTCTCAGCTGCCGATACGAGGTAACAGGCAGCGCAGTCACGGCCCGTCGAAGTATCCGGTACCGCTGAACAGTTGTTGCGAGGAGCGCAGAAGTGAGTGACCAGAGGCCTGTCGACACACAGGTACTCATCGTGGGAGGTGGTCCGGTCGGACTTTCCCTAGCGAATGAACTCGGCTGGCGCGGGGTCTCGTGCACCCTGGCCGAAGCCGGGAACGGTGAGATCCGTTTTCCTGCAGGCGAGCACATCTTCTCGCGCTCGCTTGAACACATGCGACGGTGGGGCATTGCAGAGAGGGCCCGGGGCTTAGGTTGGCCTCCGGTAGGCTATCGGACTGACGTCGTGTTTGCGACCAGTGTGGTCGGCCACGTCCTGGCGAGATTCGGTGCAGCCACGAACACCGTCGCGGGAGAGTTCCCGTCCCCTGAGCGTCCCATGATGCAAGCAAAGTTCAAGCTTGATCCACTTCTTGCGGAGACTGCCGCTGCACGCGAATCTGTGACGCTGCGCTACGGCCATCGGGTGGCAGACTTGAAACAAGAACCAGATGGGGTCACAGCAGTCCTTATAGATTCGAAGACCGACAGCACAGTCCCCATCCGTGCTGCGTACGTCGTTGGGTGTGACGGCGCGCGGAGCTTCGTTCGCGAGTCGATCGGAACCAAGCTCCAAGGCGCCTTCGCCCTGGGCCACAACTACGCAATCTACTTCAAGTCTCGAAACCTGCGAGAACTGCTAGACGAGGTCGGACTCGGACAGGTCGGACAGATCCACACCGTTCTTTCGGCGTCGCGACCGTATCTGACCACCGTCGACGGCGATTGCCTGTGGCGATGCTCCGTCTACGTCCCGAACTCGGGTAGAGACCCCGACGCTAGGGTGCTTGTCCGGGACACCGTTGGCACGGAGGTAGATGTAGAGATCCTCCAAGCGCAACGCTGGACTGGGCACGAGGTCGTTGCGCAGAGATACCGGCACGGTCGGATCTTCATCGCCGGTGACGCGGCCCATTTACGTTGGCCAAAAGGTGGATTCGGAGCTAACACAGGTATCGGCGATGCGGTCGACATCGGATGGAAGCTCGCAGCGATCATCGACGGCTGGGGCGGCGAGGGCCTACTCGAAAGCTACGAAACAGAACGACGCCCAATCGCAAAACGTAACAACCGATGGGCCGCAGAAAACTGGCATCTCGACCAGCAGGTCCCGCACGGCGTCGCACTCGACGACGACAGCAGCCACGGATCGAGGGCGCGCGCCCTTGCGAGCGAAGAGATCGTCCGATTGCGCACACGAGAGTTCACCACGGTCGGAGTCCAACTCGGATATCGCTACACCAACTCCCCGATCTGCGTGCCTGACGATGGCCCACACACAGAGGACCGACCCGACATATACGTACCATCGACCGAACCAGGATCTAGGGCCCCACACGTCTGGATTAGCGAAAACGTCTCAATTCTGGACCATTTCGGAATTGGATTCACCCTAGTTCGATTCGTCAAGGAACTTACTGTCGACGACCTGACTGATGCCGCCCGTGATAGGGGAGTACCCATCACAGTGCTTGACATCGATCCGCTGACAGATTCTGGACGCGAAGCCGCCGCGCTTTACGCATACCCACTGGTGCTGGTGCGGCCAGATGGACATGTCGCTTGGCGCGGAGCGGCTCTACCAAACGAGACGGGTCCGTTGTTGGACCGCGTCTGCGGATTCGCAACACCGCAGGATCTTAGCGATGAGATGACTCACGAAACATATAGCGAAGGAGTGGAACTATGACTGCCGCAAATCACCCCAACGTCGAAGGGCCCGGCCAGGGCGGAGGCCAGGTGCAGTTGAGAATGTCAGAACTCGTCCTGAAAACGCGATCGCTTGAGCCGCTTCAGCATTGGTACGAGCTACTACTCGGTCACGGTCCGTTCCTGGAACGGAAACCCTCCCCGGACACGCGAAAGACGGATGTGGGCGGCCAGGAACGCGCTTCGGATGTTCGACTCGCGTTCTTCAAAGTCCACGAGGACGAGCACCCATACAACCAAATTCTCGCACTGTTCGAAGTACCCGATTTAGCGGTCGACTCGACCGGGCCGGGTTTGCATCACTTCCAATTCATGATGTCATCCCTCAACGATTTGGCAACCAAGTTCGAGCAACTCTCGGACCAGGGCTTCCTGCCACACCGATCCGCCAATCATGGGCCGCTGACGAGTTTCTACTACCGAGATCCTGATCAGAACATCATCGAGCTGACGTGCTCGAACTTCGCCACCCGTGAGGATGAAAGCGAGTACTACGGCTCGGAGAAGTTCCGACGCAATCCGTCGGGCGTGGAGCTCGATCCGGCCGACTTTGTAGGGCGACTGCGCGCCGGCGAGCCGCTCGACAGGTTGCTCGCAATTCCAGGCTGATGCTGCTGCACGCCTATGTCCCCCCACAATCCGAAGGCATGAACGATGACTCAACTTGTGACCACGACGGACGGCATCGGCCTTCTCACTGGCAGCAACATTTCGCTCCTTGACACACCGTACAAGGACCTCGGAGCGGCCTTTGCGGCAGGTGAGACCGTCACCTCGTTGACGACAAAAACCGCTACGGCGCAGGTTCCAATGTCGGCCGTGCATCTCCTGGCACCCGTACTCAGTCCCTCTAAGATCTGGATCATGGGGTGGGCGTACCATGCTCACCGCATCGAGACAGGGCAAGAGGAAACCCGAGAACCTTTCGCCTCGCTCGTTGCTCCAAGCGCGGTAACGGGGCCTTTCGACCCCATCCACCGTCCATCGATTGCGCCCGACAAGTTGGATTACGAAGGTGAACTTGCCGTTGTGATCGAAAGTCGCGCCTCCGCAATCAGCGAGGAGGCTGCATGGGGACATGTTGCGGGTTTCACAGTCGTTAATGATGTAAGTGCGCGTGACATTCAAAGAGGGGAAATCGGTAATCAACCGGCCAACGTGAATATGGCAAAGAGCTTCGATTCCTTCATGCCTATGGGCCCGGCATTGGTTTCAATTGACGAGTTCGATGACCCTGAGGATCTCCTGTTGCGAACATGGGTGGATGGCGAGCTCAGGCAGGAGGCGAGGACATCTGAACTGATCTGGTCGATTCCTCACTTGATCAGCTTCCTCTCGCATCGAACCACTTTGCTCCCCGGCGATGTCATTAGTACGGGCACTCCCGGTGGAGTCGGCCACAAGCAGGGCAAATTCCTTCGGAGCGGATCTGTCGTGCGAGTAGATGTTGAAGGGGTAGGGACCATTGAGAACCAGGTGGTCTGATTTGTGATTGAGCACGACGATTTGCTAAGCGATTCGCGAGAGGGTTACACCACATGTCATTAGAAATAGATGCGGACACCGCAGGTGAGTTGCCATTCCGGCTGCCAGGCGAAGTTGAGTCACGATGTCGTGCACTATTGCACCGGATGTATGAGTTTGTCGACGGCGGTCGCGCGGAGGAAGCAATTGGACTCTTCAGTGCCGATGCGGTTTTCCAGACGCCGACGCGGACTAATCGCGGAACCGAAGAGATCCAAGCTGCGCTGGCGAAGCGACAAGCGCAACGCGACCGTCGAACACGCCATGTTGTAACGAATCTACGGCTTTGGTCGGAACGGGACGGTTCCGTTCGATCGACCGGAACGCTAGTTCTGTTTGTGCTTAGTGGTCCGAACCCGATGGTGCCGAGCCGAATTGCCGAGATTCACGACGAGTTCATCTGCCATGAGGGCGAGTGGACAATCAGCTCACACGGATCGACGTTGCTCGCTGACTGTAGCTGAAATTCTGCTCCGTCCACGCCCAGACCGGCCGGGTGCTCACCTCAACCAGCTGGAAAGGCGGCAATCCTTGTGCCCGCGTACCACAGCTAGGGACTAGGTGAAGATACAGTGCGTCGCCGAAGCAACCGGAGAATCGCACCGAACCAAGTCGACATGGCTGATAAACCATGGCATCGAACACCATCCTCGCCAAATCCTTAAAGATCACACTTTCACAAATCATCCACGTTCGCATAGCGTCGATGGCGGCGCGCCCGATTAAGGACAGCAACGGTATGAAGACCACGAACGGACGCGTCGCCGACAAGGTTGCGATTGTGACCGGAGGCGCCCGCGGGATGGGCGAAAGCCACTCGCGCACACTCGCGGCTGAGGGGGCAAGAGTTGTCATAGCCGACGTCCTGGACGGACCGGGGGAGGCGCTTGCTGACGCGATCGGACCAGCCGCTCTCTACCTGAATCTGGACGTCAGAGACCCTGAATGTTGGCAGCGCTCAGTCGAGTACGTTATCGAAGAGTTCGGCAGAGTGGATGTTCTTGTAAACAACGCAGGAGTCGCATCGGGGCACCCACTCGTTGATTATCCCATTGACGAGTGGAAGACGATCATCGATGTGAACCTCTCAGGAACATTCTACGGAATGCGGGCAGTCGCCAGCGTGATGATTGAGCACGGCAGTGGCTCAATCGTCAACATTTCGTCAGTTGAAGGGCTCCGCGGAAGTCACCAGGCCATCGGCTACTCCGCGACCAAATTCGGAGTACGAGGTCTCACACAATCAGGGGCGCTTCAGTTAGCGGCGGGCGGCGTTCGCGTGAACTCAGTTCACCCCGGCCATATCGACACACCAATGACGAAGGGCTTCTCTGCGAGCTCGCTCCGAATCCCCCTTGGCCGCAGTGCGGCGCCCATCGAGGTCTCGAACGCTGTTCTTTTCCTGGCCTCCGATGAGTCGAGCTACATTACGGGAGCAGAGCTCGCCGTTGACGGGGGTTTGATCTCGGGAATTCCCGTCGCCTGACAGGGAGCGCAAAAGATGTGAGTGGTTGCCACAGTCATGTCCATGAGGGTGGCGCCTCTCCGTGTCAAGCCGCAATGTTTGGCTTCGTTGTTGTGTGAGATTTGATGGGTCGAGTGACTGCTCCGCGGTGCCGGTGTGGGGTGTAGCCAGCCGCACCGGACGTGAGACGTGCCCACCGGGCCTGCCGCTGGTTCTGGTGATGAATCGTAGAGAGCTGCAGGTTGAGCATCGTCCGAGAGGCTTCTCTTCAGGCAGCGCAACGCTTCCTTGCCTGCGGCTCGCGTCCCTCACCCGTTGTTAGTGCTCATGACATTGGTGACCGGTGTGGAGCCGGGTCGCTGGTGGCGGTTCCCGGTGGAGTGTGGGTCGATGCTAGTGGTAGTGGTAGTGGTAGTGGTAGTGGTAGTGGTAGTGGTAGTGGTAGTGGTAGTGGATGTTTAAGGCGTTCAGCGACCGAGCGCGTTAGTCGTCGCTGGTCCAAATCGCCGGCGTGGAGGAACGCCTCGGCAAGGCGGTTGTAGCGCTCGACCTAGCCGTTTGTGACGTGGGGTGTAGGGGCGGATGGTGCGCGAGCATCGTCGAGCGCTAGCAGGCACCGCTGTCCGTGACAACCCTGGTAAACAGGGCGATGCCGTGGGCAGCGAAGAACAGTTCCGCCCTGTTGATGAGACCAACTACGGTGACGCGCCCTCGTCTGGCAGCGCCTCGGTGTGGGAGAGGTGAGAGAACCCGTCGACGACCGAGTGCGGGCACACATATCCGGTGGGGGTGCCACGCCTGTACGTCCGGTTGACGGATTTGGCGTGAGTGCTGCCGCGCCCGTGCATGCGCCATCCGCCCGTGTCGGGGATGCGGCCGACCTTCTTCACCTCGTCGTGCACCAATGGTCCGGATATCGGGCGGCGTGGCGCTCACAGGCTCCATTCGGGTCGATGAAACGGCGCCGGTTGATGCCCTGGCGCACAAGCCATCTGCCGACCGTGGCGACGGGAGACGGTGTGGCCCGCGTCCTGAAGCTCGCCGGCGATGCGGCGGGCCGACCATTTCCGCTGCCGACGAATTATCTCGATCTTGGCGACCAAGTCCCGGGTCGACGGTGGCCGGCTGGTGGCGCAGGACGCTGGCGCGGTCTTGCAGCCCGGCTTCACCGCCGGAGCGGTACCGGTTCACCCACTTCGACAGACACCGGCGAGAGATACCGGCCTCTGCGGCGACGTGCCCGATCGGTGATGCTCGCACCGCTGAACGAGCCGTAGCCTTCCGGCCGGGGTGAGCGGGGCATTTGTGGCGGTCCATCAACCTGGCATCAGCGTGAGCGTGGATTGGTGTGTGGGCACCTCAGGTCAGGCATCGTCCCTACACCGTTCCCATTGCAGCGTGCACATCGTCGAGGGTGTGCGTTGCCTCCTCGTTAGTACGGCGGTTCCCATCACGCAGCACACCGCGCACGTAGTCGGCGTCACGCGCGAAGTCGCTGCAGCGCCGACGATGCGGAGCGAGGAACTCGTTGACTGCGATCGGGGGTACTAGCAAGTTGGTGTGCGAGCCGGATGAGGACTGCATCGGCTGTCGGAGCGGAAGTTGGGCAGTGATCACGTGATTCTGCAAGAAAACTACCAACTCGACTCGACGAAAGAGCACTCGATGACTACTGCCCACAGCGGCCTGCGGAACGTCCTGACCTGTCGGCTCACCCACGCCAGCGTGTTCGCCGTGCCTGCTAGCCACCTTAGCGCGGAGCTGACGGGGCCGAGGTCGACAGTGCCAGTTGCACCAGTTGCGTCGAACGCTGCGCGGACCGCACCAGCTCCCGAAACAGACACCCGCCGCCACAGGGCCTCGACACGCGCGTCGGCACTCTCGACATCGCCGTCGTGGAAACTTCGGTAGGGTGGTACCTTCCAATTGGTTGATGCAGCGCCGAGCGTGCCCCGTCTTCGCTCGCGCTGCCGCGCGACACTTCGGTTCGAAGAGCGCAGCAGAAGACCCTCCGCTGTTTGCGTTGCAGTCCAGGACGTTTGGCATCACGGCGCTGGCTATTGCGGTTGCTACTCAGCCAACTTGCCTCGCACGAGCGAGTGGTAGAGGCCAGGGCGAATGTCAGATAGGTATGGATTCTGCCTCTGTGCTCGCTGCACACGTGTTGTGTCGACGGTGGCATGGATTAGCCCGGTTTCCATCTGCAGCTGATCGAGCACGGAGGCGTCCGGACCGACGATGCTGCTGCGTCCTACGTACGAGGTGTCACCCTCCCTTCCAGTATGGTTTACGTAGGCCACATAGACTTGATTTTCCCACGCACGTGTCCGAATGACATTCTCCGCTACAAATTCGAACGGTTCCATTTGCGCGGTGGGCACAGCTAGGAGTTCGGCTCCGGCGAGCGCAGCCATGCGCGTATTCTCCGGGAACTCCACGTCATAGCAAATCATGACTCCGACTCGAACGCCGCGAAAATCAACAACCGTCACAGGTTCATTTCCAGCCTCGAAGTAAGTCTTGTCGATGTCGCCAAACAGATGTGTCTTCCTATGAACACCTAGTACGTCACCGTTAGAGTCGACGAAGACCGCGCTATTGAACACGCCGACCCCAGGGATCTTCTCAGGAAGACCGACCAGCAACGCGATATCGTGAGCGACAGCGATGTCTCTGACCGGAGTTAGCCAATCGCGCTCGGCTAGTGTCAGTAGCATCGTTCCGATGTCGTAGCCTGTGACGAACAGCTCCGGGGTGATAAGTAGATTCGACCCGTGGCTGGCGGCAGTTTCCGCCGCTCGATTGAGTTCGGCTAAGTTCTCTTGAGGGTTTCCTGCTTCACCTTCTGTTCGGAGCCCAGAAATCTTGATAATCATGATCCGCTCAATCTCCCGATAGTTTTCTAGTGGATTATCTGGAGATTTGAGTCGATCTCAAGATGTACTGGCTGTGGACTGCCGTCTCCACCGTTCGTCGGGTAAAAGTCGTCAGGGCAGGAGGAGACCACAATCGTCATGGCCATGTCGGCGCGTAGTTCAATCGTCATTCCGGGACGCAATGGCGGCCGGGAATACGAAATTTCGCCTTTTGGACCAATCGACGCAGTCATGAATAAATTCCAGGGTTGGGGTGGGTCTTCGGCTGGGAATGATGGATACGCTGCCCTGTAATTGTCAGCACAACTCCGATGTCCATCGGCCGCACCAGCAAACCTGTACATGGAGTCACTGCATGGAGCGATCAGCGTATCGTGACTTATCCCTGAATCGTCGCGCACGATGGTCAGGCATGGCTTGTACCTGTTGGTTAACAGGGTGTCACCCTCAGTGAAGTATATCTTTTGTAGTACTTCACGGCACTGACTCAATCCGAGATGCTCCTTGGGGTCGTTTTGACGATGGGCCCAGAAATCTACGACTTGCGTGCCGTGTGTATTGACGATCCTGATGTACTCACCGTCGTTGACTTGAATCGCTGCACCTTCGCCGCCAGCCACCTCGACAAGCCGCTTTGTCATCGTCAGGTTCTCCTTCTTCACGAGCTGTCAGCCATTCCGGGATCCATCCTCGGCGCTCGATGCTGCCACCAACCGCGACGACATTCGACTACATAGCCCGACCACCAACGCAATGACCGGCACGGACGCAAGCATCGCACTTACCAGCAGAGACTTATCGGTAACCATAGTGAAGTTCGACAGCACCAAGTACAGTGCCACACACATCCCGGCAGTGGACAGAGCCGGAACCAAATATGTTGTGACTACCCTTCCATCGCGTGCAGTCGTGTTACGTCGGAAGAAGTTGAGAACAGATATCGATGTCAGTATCAGTAGCAGAATCATGCCTACCGTGGAGATCCCAGCCATCGACGCGAATACGCCAACGAGCGGATCCAGGCCTGCGCCGGCCAATACAACAATAAGAATGAGAGCAGTGGCGGACTGCACGAGCGAGGATATGTGGGGTGAATTCTCGGTCTGGTGGACGCTCGCAAGAGTCTTAGGAAGCAATCCGTTCCCGGCAAGGTTGAATTGATAGCGAGAAATCACATTGTGAAATGAAAGAATGCACGCAAAAAGGCTGGTAACGAGAAGAATCTGCATGAAATCTCGAAATGTGGATCCCACATATAGTTCTGCGGTGTCGAGTAGTGCGTTTCCGTCGGAGGCCAGCGACTGAGAAACGACTTCCTTGACGTTCGACGGGCCCCAGGCCTCTACGATTGCCCAACAAGAGACTGTGTAGAACACGCCTACGACAGCCACCGAAAGATAAGTGGCTCGAGGAATAGTACGGTCCGGTGTCCGGGCCTCGTCTCGAAACACCGCTGTAGCTTCGAATCCCATAAACCCAGCGAAGGCGAAGAGAACAGCAATCCCTAGCGGACCAGAGCTGACGGCGTCAAGACTGAATGACGTCCCGGATATTCCCTCTTCGCCTCCTTGGATGAAGACGACCGCGTCCAGAATGACAACTACAGCGATCTCCAGGATAAGTGCTAAACCCAAGACTTTGGAGCTAAGCTCGATATTTCGATAACCGAGTACGCCCACAAGTAGAAGGATCGAGAACGCCCAAAACCACCACGGGAGGCTGGGTCCACCGTAGAAAACTATGAGATCATTTAGCGCCCAGCCCATGTACCCGTACATACCTACCTGAATAGCCGTGTATGTCACTAGAGCGGTGAACGCGGCGCCGAGCCCCCACCGCGGGCCCAAGCCGACGTTGATGTAGGAGAAGAAGGCGCCTGCTTCGGGGACGAACGGTGTCATCGTCACGAACCCGACAGCGAACAGAAGAAGAAGGAACCCTGCGATTAGAAAGCCCACGGGGGCACCGGGTCCAGGTCCATCAGCGATGGCAAGCAGCCCATCACCCCCGATGACAGTCAGCGGTGCCGCTGCCGCTATAACCATGAACATAATGCCGGCCACGCCGAGCCGACCGTTAAGAGCGGGGCGTGGCTGACTCTGCTGCGAGGTAGCGCCGGGCCCGTCGTTTCGCGGGATAGAAGCCGTCATTTTTCGAACTTTCTAGTGGGAGCGACATCGACCGAACTCGTGCAGTAGTAGCAATTAAGACTTGAAGAAGACCCTGGCTGCCACGGTCTCGGGTGTGGGATCGGTTCGTGGACAGACGTCCCGCGCTTCGTCGTAGTACGTGTCGGTCCCTCATTCCGGCACGAACACACACTTGATGGTGGACCATGCACAGCTTCCAGTCGAAGGTCAGTGTGTAAAGAACACTCTCCCATTCGTTACAGGGTGTCAATCGAGCGTGCCGCGATACAACGGCGCTAGACCAATGGGCAGCGGAGGACCGATATTTCGGGGCATGTGTCGCTTGAGGTGAACAACGAACAACGACTTCTCAGTCGTTCTAAGTTCCGGCAGATTCGTTGGCGGTTGCGCGTTGCGTTGCTACAAGGGAGTTTTCGAACGGCCTGAACGGGCGTTGCGGCATTTCCCGCCCATGCAAACACCGCTTGACGGTAGCTGCGTGCTGTCCTACCTTGATCACTGCACGCAGTTATGTCGGGGCTCCAGCCCTAGTCATTGGGTCTGGGTGTCGACGGTGTGGAGGGACGTCGGCACACCGCTTCGGCGTATCCATGCAAAGGTTGCCAGTGTCGCTTCGAAATGCTGAACCCTCCACCAGGAGCCCCTTTTTTTGGCTCTGCCGTCAGTCGGGATTGTTGTTCTTGCCGATCGGCATCCTGGCGCGCCTTCCCTTTGCGATGCTTACACTCGGCATCAGCAGTTACGTTGCTGTCGTCCGTGACTCGTACTCACAGGGAGGACTAGCGGCGGGAAGCTACGCGCTTGGAGCATCGGTAGGCGGTGCAATCGCGGGCAGCTGTGCAGACCGCTTTGGGCAAAGTCGGGTAATCAAAGTGTTGGTTGTCGCGAACTCCTTATCGATCGCAGCGACTCTTGCCGCGGCCGGAGGAAGTCTCCCAGTGCTTCTAGCAGCTAGTGGTATGTGTGGACTCACTATTGTTCCTATCGGACCATTCGCAAGAGTTCGATGGACGGCCATTGTCAACAATCGTGTTTCGCAGACCGAACGCTCTAAGGCGCAGAGTGCAGCATTTGGCTACGAAACACTCGCCGACGAGCTGACATTCGTGTTTGGTCCGGTCATCGTCGGACTGCTCGCGCGCGTCTTCATCGAGACCCCGCTGATTGCCTGTGTTGGAATCGTACTCGTGTTCGGCTTCATGTTCGGCCGTCACCACACCGTGACAGAGCTGCCGGCTGCGGTCGATCGCACGCATGCCGCTGAATCACTCAAAGGATTCTTCCGTCCAGATCGAGCAGCGCTGGTAGTGAGCATGATTATTGTAGGTGCCTTGCTCGGGGCATTGATGAACTCTGTTGTTGCTTTCGCCGGCGAACGCGGGGCAGTTGCCGATGCGGGCCTGATCTATGCAGGTTTCGGCATCGGGTCGGGCGTTGCCTCGATTGGAATAAGCGCGCTGCGGATGCGTCTGAACGTCTACCAAAGCTGGCTCATCTCAGCGATTTGGAGCGTTTTGGTGTGCTTTGCGATACCGATGATGGATAATAGTTTGCATCTCGGCTGCGCACTGGCCCTATTGGGCCTCGGTGTCGGTCCAATCATTGTCACGATCTATGAGATTGCAGCCACACGCACACCGGCGGGTCGCGAAACGCTCTACATGACAGTTCTTTCCAGCGCGATGATCGCTGGCAACGCCTTGGGGGCTCCAACGGCGGGGACCTTAGCTGAGCAGCACGGATCTTTGTGGGGATTTCGAGTAGATCTAGTTCTCTCGATCATGCTTCTATGTATGGCAATCCTCTACTGGGGCGTGTCGCGTGCTGAACGTACTCGGGATATTTCCTCCAACAAGTGAGACTGCACACGAGAATGTGAATACGAGAATGGTTTTTGGTGACGACACCACGGAGCACCTTCCGGACATTGCCGATGCAGTGCGTTCCTATCGAGCGGCCCGCCACCGCAGGCTCAAAGAGCGCCGAGTAGGGGTTCGTAGTCAACCGAGCGAGGAATTAGAGATTCTGCGCTTTGCCGAGATCTGGGCTCCCTTCGGAGGCCCTCCGCCGGACGAGATATTTCAAAGGTTCGGCATGAAGAAGGATCGATTCACTCAAAGGCTTTGGGAAAGTGTAGAGAAACTGAGGTGTGGCCCGGCAGTTCGCGATCAACTTGCGCTGGTCTACTCGATCGAAAAGACGTGAGCAGCTGAAGCATGCGCACTGATTGACGGGGCAGATGATGATCGTCCTGGGAAGGTCAACTCGTCTGTCCCGAGATGAACTCGACATTGAAAACCAGTAGCGCCTGTACGTGGACAGCAGTCTTCACAAGAGTTGGTTTGTGCATCAGCATGCATGGGGATCGGGCGGTGCACGCCAGCGCTCGAATCGAGCCAGACGAACCCGTTGCTCTCAGCGACTGGACGTTGGAATCGGTCTTCCGGAAAACAGGGCACGTTCGGTCACTCACATATCACCCTTTGCTGGTTGGCCAGGGCCAAGATGCCTCATTGGCCCTGGCGATCGCGTCATCCAGACAGTCTCGTGGTGTCTATGCCAAGATTCTTGAGTTGAGATACATAGAGTTCGACGTTGCGAAGTTTGACGTCCTCATATCCTCGGACCATCTCGGCGGCCTCCGCAGCAGCTACCGCTTTGCTGTGGGTGCTGAGGTCGAGGTTGCCGGCCAGGTTGGTCACCATCGCCTCGTAGTGGGCGACGAGGCGACGCTCAAGTCTCCGGACATGGGAGTATCCAAAAGGATCAAACGGAGTGTTCCGCAAACCCTTACCCTTCGCAAGCAGTCGGAGTGAAATGTGTGCACGAGGGCCAATGCCGATCTTTGTCTTCCGACCGAGGGCCTTCAGAGTGGGAGGATGCAGCTTGTATGTCATGTTCTCGGCACCGGGCACTTCCGCTTGTACCGCCGCAACAAATTGTGCATCTGTAAGCATCCGGGCGACCTCGTACTCGTCCTTGTATGCCATAAGTTTGTGCAGTCCGCGCGCAACCGCGGTGGTGAACTCGTCGTGAGGACCGAGTTTGCGTTCCGCCTCCCACGCCATTTGGACCACGTCTAGGTATCGGCGTGCGAGTGCTTTGCTCTGATAGGACACGAGCTGCGCCGCCCGTCGTTCGATTAGTTCACGGGTCTCGCCAGTCACAGACAGAGTGCGCATCAAGTCCGTTGGTACGGCATCGTCACTACGGTGAGCACGAGAAATCGGTGCTGTCGCCTTCGCGAAGGCCTCGGGTACGTGCGTCGCAACTCGACCCCAGCGAAACGCTGCCTGGTTCGCTTTCACCGCGACGCCGTTTAGGGCAATGGCCTCTTCGATGAAGGATGCCGGGACGGGAATTCCTCCAGCCTGGTAGGCGGCGCCAACTAGAAGGAAGTTCGCCGCGGCAGAGTTGCCAAACAGAATATTCGCCGCTTCAATCGCATCGAATGAGACCAGATGTTTGGATGCGCGGTTGATGCGTTCGATGAGTACTTCGTTGTCTGGGTAGGCAACCGATGCATCGTAGACCATTTCCCCGGTCGGGGTCTGGCTGGTCGAGGCAATTGTGATGGTACGCTGCGGATTACCGTACGTGAGGTTCTTGGAATCTGTTGCGGTCAGTAGGTCGAAAGCCAGGATGCAGTCAGCGGCTGCCGGACTGATGCGATTGGACGAACCACCTGACTCCGTACTGATGCGTAGGTGGGACGTTACTGGCCCAGCCTTTTGGCTTAGACCAGTCTGGTCGAGTCCTTCGACATGTAGGCCAGCTCGCAAGGCAGCCATTGCGAGAACTTGGTTGACGGTGACAATGCCGGTGCCGCCAATTCCCGCGAGGAAGACGTTATGAGTATGGAGAGTCTGCTTTGCTGTCGGTTCGGGAACTGACGGTGGAGTTGGCGTCGGTGTGCGCGGTACGGTGGCGGTTTCAGGGAGTTCGACGGTGACGAATGACGGGCACTCACCGTCGAGGCAGGTGTAGTCGGTATTGCAACTGGTCTGATCAATCTTTGTCTTACGACCAAACTCGGTATCGACTGGCTGCACTGAAAGGCAATTGCTCTTGATACCGCAGTCGCCACAGCCCTCGCAGACAGCTTCATTGATCACGACTCTAGTTCTGCGCATCGGCAAGGAACCGCGTTTGCGTTTGCGTCGTGCATCGGCAGCACATTGCTGATCGTAGATCAGCACGGTGACGCCCTTCGTGTCCCGGAGGAGTCGTTGGGCTTCGTCGAGGCGGCTACGGTCCCACACCTGGGCAATCTTGGCGAAAGACGCACCCTTGTGACGTGCAGGGTCTTCAGCGCAGACGATGATCCTGGTGACGCCCTCGGCCGCGAGCTTATGGGTGAGCTCTGGAATCGGTAGTGCAGCTTCGGCATCCTGGGCGCCGGTCATCGCGACCGCTGAGTTGTAGAGGAGTTTATAGGTGATGTTCACACCTGCGGCAATGCTGGCTTGCACCGCGAGCTGACCAGAGTGGAAGTAGGTGCCGTCTCCGACGTTCTGGAAGATGTGATCGACCGTGGTGAACATCGCCTGACCTATCCACTGAGCGCCCTCCCCACCCATTTGGGTCAGACCGGTAACTTGGGAATCGGTGCGCGAGGACATCGTGACCAACGAATGGCAACCGATCCCGCCGCCCGCGAGAGAACCGTCGGGCACCGCGGTTGAGCGGTTGTGTGGACATCCGGAGCAGAAGTACGCAGTTCGTTTGGTGTCTAGAACAGTCAGTTGCAATGGCTGGGGCAGCGGACTTGCGACGGCGACCCGGTCCTTAAGCACGTAGCGTAACGGGCCGATCAGACGGGCAGCTGTAAGTTCGCCATCCGCGGGAACGAGGGGGGCCCCGGTGTCGCCGCGTTTTCCCAGTACTCCTGGAGCGGATTCCTGACCGTAGAGAATTTCCTTGACTTGAGACTCGACAAACGCGGTCTTCTCCTCGACGACCAGGACCCGTTCTACGCCGTCAGACAGTCGCCGGACTGTCCCGGCGCTGAGAGGATATGGCATACCGACCCGAAGTATCCGGATACCGCTCCGAGTTAAGTCCTCCTCGCCCAGGCCAAGGTCTTGTAACGCTTGTCGGACTGAATCGTAGGCGGTACCAACGGCGACGATACCGAGCCAGGCATCTGCCGTATCGACCTCAAGACGATCAATCTCATTGACTGCGGAGAATGCCTGAACCATCTTCCACCGCGGACCGTAGAGGTCTGCCTCGGCCAACAGACTGTCCGGCGGCGCAGCGAGAATCCGCTGCCGATACGACCAAGTCTTCCCTTCCCATTCGATCTGCGGGATGGCAATGTCAAAGTTGGTGAAATCGCGGTCGAGGGTCCATAGACCGTCTGCAACGTCCGCCACGAGCTTCATCGCCGGCCAGCATCCGGATGCCCGAGACAAGGCGATGGCATAAAGGCCGTATTCGACGATCTCTTCTGCGTTCCGGGGGAAGAATACTGGCATTGACAACGCGGCCAATGACCGCTCACTGGCAGCCGGTACGGACGACGACTTAGCAGCGGGATCGTCACCGACCAGCGCCAGTACGCCGCCTCCTGGATGTGCGCCATACATCGCTGCATGTCGCAGCGCATCGCTGGCGCGGTCCAAGCCTGGGCCCTTGCCATACCAGACACCGACGACCCCATCGTGTGTTCGCTGACCCGTGGGTAATTCCAGCTGGCTGCCCCACACCGCGGTCGCAGCTAACTCTTCGTTCACCCCCGGAACTAGATGCACTTCGTGCTCGGTGCTCAGTTCCGGGATGCTCGCCAACAGTCTGTCGAGTCCAGCCAGGGGGCTTCCTTGGTACCCAGAGACGAAGGTTGCCACGCGATTTCCGGATCGGTGATCGCGTTCATGCTGCTCGACTAACATCCGAGCGATTGCCTGCACGCCGGTCATGAGCACAGGACCGGACGAGACACGGTAGCGGCTACCGAGATCAAAGTCGGTGGTTGTCGCTGCAATGCCGGTCAATTGAGTCATAAGGATAAACACCGTTCAGGAATCCGCGGGCTCGCGGCGATGTGCTCTTGATGTGTATACAAGAGTGGTCAAGGATCGCCGATGGGTCAAGAGACGGGCTAACAACTGACCGGATCGTTCAGTTTGCGTTCGGCGTCATGGAATGAGGTGGGAAGATTGCTCAGCATTGACCGGCTAGACACTGCGTTGCTCCGGATGCTTGTGCAGGATGCGCGCAGAGGTGTAGTCGATCTGTCCGTCACGTTGGGAGTCTCACGTAATACTGTTCAGTCCCGGCTGAGGAGGCTGGAGGAAGCCGGCATTTTAACCGGCTATCGAGTGGAGATCGATCTCGCGCAGGTCGGTGCACCCGTGCAGGCTTTCCTTGCCCTCGAGATTCAGCAGGCGATGCTCAGCGACGTTATTGCTCATTTGACAGCGAACCCTCAGGTCCTTGAGGTGCACGCCACCACAGGGCGAGAGGACCTACTCGTGCGAGTCGCGGCACCAAGTCAGGCGGGGTTACAGGACCTGATCCAGCAAATTCTTGCGACGCGGGGAGTGGTCCATTCGACAACCACCCTGGCCCTGACGACTCCCTTGCCCTATCGGGCGATGCCGTTTATCGAACACATAACACGTGAAACAGGGTGGGGGCGATCGACGCCTGCGGCTTCCGACGAATGAACTCCGTACTAAGCGCGCTCCTGGGTATCGCTGATGACATCCGGCGCAGCCCGCGGAAACTCCGCGACGATCACCTCTATCGCACGGAGACGCATTTGGCGGCCAACCGCGTTCACAGATCCGTATCGGCCGGTATCCTGCTGAAAGTCATTGGTGAGCTGTACCTCCTAGCACGCAAGCCAGTCGCTTTCGCCGGAAGACTTGCTTGCGTTCGGGCGGGTCGCACCCTGGATCAGCTGGGCGGGCGGTTGACACGCTGACCAACGACTGAATCGGCTGGACGGTGCAGCTCGGTTTTGAGTCTTTCGATCAACTCGTGGGGGAATCTCTACAGCCGAATGAGCAACGGGCGAGCGCTCGCGATTGGGCCGGCCTGACCGTGTTGGCCTTCGCTATGCTCTTGATACCGGTCGACGCCACGGTCCTCGGCCTCGCGGTCCCTGCGATCAGTGCCGACCTCGGACCAACCGGTACACAACTTCTGTGGGTGATCGACGTCTGCGGAGGCACGGTTGCCCCACTAGATCCATGCCAGATACGACAGGGGCGATGTTCCTAAAGTCCGCGAGAGTTGCGTTATCGCCGGCGCGCACGTTGCTTCATTCGTCACCGCAGTGATTCTGTTCGCCAACGCTGTACTCGTGTATTGGCTCATGACTGGCGCTAAGAGTTCCTCCGAGCCGCTCGTGGTGAATTGGTGCCCCCGATGTGTCAATAGCAGAGCGCGGAGATGTCGACGGAGAGATTCGCACGCCAAGGCGCTTTAAGTCGATACTCCTAGCCGAGAGCGCCGACATCGTCTATGGCTTGTTCCCATTCTTCATTGCGGCCCACCGAACCTGTACCATCTCTGGCCCGCAGACTTTCCGGGGTTTCGTGCTGCGATTCGCATAGCCCTAACGACGCCGTAGGGCGGAGCGGGCCTCGACGACGGGCGTCGTGCGACTTCAGCTTGTGTGACCCGCTGTAGATATGGCTGTCGCCGAATCAACCTTGGCGTCTCTTCTCGACTTCACCAGTGACACGACGACACCTGTTGCGAATGCAAGGGGTATGACTAGGAGGAGGATAAGGTTGGTCGCTGCTCCTGCTGCAGTAAGGATCGAAAAGTTTGTAACTATCAAATAGAGCGCGACTGATAGTGCCAGGGTGGCGAGTGAGGGTGCGACCGCGCGTTGAAATACGCCAACACCGCGGGGATCGCGAGCGAAGAAGACTACTACCGAAATCGAGCACAACACTTGCAAGCCGATGATTCCTACAATACCGATTCCATTAAGCCAGAGAAAAGTTTGTAGGTATGGGTCTGCGCCAAAGATCTCGAATCCCACAACAAGCACCACGGTAAGAAACGTCACGAATAGGCTCGCGTTCGATGGGGATCTCGTTGCCGGATTGATGCGCGCCAAGGCGCGCGGAAGAGCGCCATCACGCGCGAGCGTCTGGAGGTATCGGGCCGACGAGTTGTGCACAGCGAGTACCGATGCGAGTGCACTCGTAACCAAGAGAAGATGCATGGCCTCACTTGCGGGCTTACCGACCCACTGGGTGGTTGCGATGAAGAACATTTCGACGGGGTCCGTATTGGCGACGTCTATCGCCTTTGAGGGGCCGAACGCCATGATTACTGCCCAAACGATGAGGGAGTAGAATAAGGCGAGAAATCCCACGGCGATGTATGTCGCCCTCGGCACAGCACGTTGGCCGTCTCGGGTTTCGCCCCGATAAAGAGCAGTCGACTCGAAACCAAGGAACGCACCGAATGAAAGAACTAGCAACCCACCCACCCCAGGCGCGAAAACCGCGCCAGGTGTGAACCCTGCTAGGCTCAATCCGTCTGCACCGCCCTGCACGATTACGGGCGCTGCGAATACGAGAAGGATCAGCACCTCCAAAATTAGGATGGTTCCGAGCACCTTCGCGCTGACCGTGACGTTCAGATAGCCGAGTACTGCTACCACGATGGCTGCGATCGCGGCCCAGAATCCCCACGAAAGATCGATTCCAAAAACTGATTTCGCGGCTTCGTGTGCGAATACTCCCACTGCAGGTACGAAACCGACTGCGATGGGAATGTAGGAAGCGAGCGCGACGAACGCCGCACCGACCCCCGCATTCCGACCTACGCCCTCTGAGATGTAGGCGTAGAACGCCCCAGGGTTGGGGACGTGCTTGGTCATCGCGGTGAAGCCGATGGCGAATACGAGCATTACCACGCCGCCGAGTAGATACCCGCCTGGAGCGCCGATCCCTCCGAACTGGATCGCCAGGGGCGCAACGCCCGACATGATTGCCAACGGCGCGGCGGCGGCGACGACGAAGAACACAAGATCCCACATCCCCAATGCGTCTTTTCGAAGCCCTGTGTCGTGGTCGTCCTGCGAATTTATCATCGCGCTTCCTCTCGATATGAGCACTCTCCATCGAGGTAGGTCGCCAGGATGGGCAGTTCAACTAGTTCGTCCGCCGACGCAGTGATCGGATCGCCTCTGAAACAGGTTAAGTCCGCTCTTCGGCCTTCGGAGATGATCCCGCGGGAGTGATCCCCCAGTGCTTGTGCAGCGCCCGCTGTGTAGCCGTGTAGGGCTTCGTGGGCGTCGATGGCTTGTGCGGGTTCAAACGGTTGCGCGCTCAGGTCCCCCGGACGTCTCCTCAGACGGGCCCATGCCATGCCGATTCTCGGATCGAAAGGAACTACGGGCCAATCGGAGCCGAGCGCCAGCGGCACGCCCGAGTCGATCAGATCGCGTGTTCGATACGCGCGGGAGGCTCGCGTCGGCCCCAAACGGGCAGACCAACGGTCTGACAAGTCCTCATGGCGCCACTGCATTTGTAACGGCTGCATGGAGGCGATGATTCCCAGTTGTTGAAATCGCGATAGATCTCCGTCAGTCAGAGTTTCGATGTGTTCGATCCGATGCGGTGCGCCGTTCTTTGCCAAAACACCAACGGATTCGTACACGTCCAGCACTTCGCCGACGGCTCGGTCGCCTATAGCATGGGTTGCAATCTGAAATCCTGCGGACGCGTACCTTTCGACGACTTCGGCAAAGCGCTGTCTGTCAGGCCAATAGGATCGGTCGCTATCACCACATGTGTCGGGCTCGTACAGCCATGCTGTTCCTGTTTCGATAACTCCATCGAGAAATAGCTTGATTAACCCTGTTTTCCATCGACGGCCGCCGGCGGCCAATTGCTCGATGAGCGAGGAAACCCCTGCATCGTCACGGTCAGGGGCATGCCAGAGAGCCACATCAAGCCGAACCGGCAGAGTTCCGACAGCCTCCATTTCGTTCAGAAGCTCAAGTGTTGCGAGCGTGCCATCCATAATGACACCGCCGGTGATGCCTGTAGAAGCAAACTCCTTGAGGACCCGATCGACGTGCGCGATATGGTCATTTCGGGTTAATGGGGGAGCGGCGTCGTACAAGAGGTTATAAGCGCTAGCCTCTCGCAATTCTCCGGTTGGGCGGCCGGCCGCGTCACATACAACTGCGGAGTTGTCAACGAACTGCTCGCTGCCGTTGATCCGCGCGTGTGCTAGTGCCGCCGGCGTCGCCACGGCAGTGTGTACATCGTGAAACATGACGACCGCTGGCATCCCGTAGACCGAATCGGCCAGGTCTTCGCCCCGAATTTGACGGTCCCCGAGCGCTGCATAGTCTAGGTTCCAGGCAAAAACCCACTGTTCGCCACGGGTTCGAACAACATCGGCCTGGCGTCGAAGCACCTCCAGCACCTGATCGAAGCTGTGAACTCCTTGTAGATCGGCTCCTCGCGAAAGCTCTGCTCCCCAGGTGGGGTGTGTGTGGGAATCGATCAAACCCGGAGTGACCGTCCCGCCCTCTGCGTCGAGAATCTCACCATCAATGTCGTGGCTGAGGACATCCGTTGCAGTGCCGACCGCCACGATGCGCCCCTGGCGCCACGCGACCGCTTCGGCCGTCGGACGATCGGGGTCCATCGTTCGAACGTTGGCATTGACGATCGCGCCATCGGGAAGGGAAGTTGGGTTCACGCTCCAGGACACTACCGAAAACGTTTTAGGTTGGGAAGAGGCAGACGCAGTTACCCGATGGATTACGGTGAGGCGGTGGAATCTCGACGAGCCAGGCGCGTAACCATCAAAGATGTCGCTGCATCAGCGGGAGTGTCTATCTCGACTGTTTCCCACGCCCTCAACGACAAGGGCGAAGTCAACGCACAAACCCGTCAACGAGTCCGTGCCATAGCCTCCGATCTGGGATACCGGCCTCATCGTGCCGCGCAAGCCATGCGCGGCGGGGCGCCTAGGTCCATAGCGCTGGCGCTTCCACGAACGAGCGGCTCATCCGAGGAGTCGGAACTCATCGGCCTGGACTATTACCTCGCAATTGCATCTGCCTCGGCTAGCGAAGCGTTCGCTCGTGGAAATTCGCTCGTACTTCCTCCACCTCTCGGAACGTCGGATCAGTGGGCGGTGATCAACCCGGACGGAGTGCTGATCTGCGACCCGTCGAAAATGGATCAACGCATCGACATCCTCGAATCTATGGGGATTCCGGTAGTGACAATTGAGCCCGACACCGGACGGTTGGACCGCCCGTATTTCGTGACCGCGGATACGATTAACAGCACTACCGCGCTGCTGGACCACCTCAAGGGCGTCGGAGCTACGAAAGTTGCACTGTTATGGGCCGACTCAACTTGGTCGTGGGCCATCGAGACCCGACGTGCATACGAAACATGGTGTGACCGTAATGACCAGGAAGCTATAGTCGCGCCGGTTCCCCTCCAAGCGTTAGGTTCTGAGGCGTACCGTGCCGCGGGCGAGCTTCTGGACGGTTCTTCACCACCGGACGCGATATTTGCTTCCGCGGAAAGGTACTCCACCGGTGCGCTGCAAGCGTGCCACGAACGGCGGCTTCGGGTTCCCGAAGATGTCCTGATCGTCGGCGGAGTGGACGGTAGTACGGCGCGGCTCAGCTATCCCCCCGTCACGGCCGTTGATCCACGTCCGCGGGAGCTTGCCGAGGCTGCTGTGCGCATGCTAATGGACAGAATCGATGGGAATCCTGTTGTCGCGCCGGTGACAGTACGCAGCGAGATTCATCTTCGCGCCAGCTCGACTCGATGAACTTCGCACCGCGCTCCAGCCGCTTTCGCCTGAACATGAGGACGGGACGCTCCGTCACGCGTCGCGAATCTCGAGTTGCCGCGATATTGAGGCCGCGGCGGTGCGGACCGCGACCTCTGCACTCGTCAGTTCACTGCGCGGCATACGCCGGGCAAGCGCCGCGATGCTGATAGCGGCGCAGACTGAACCCGTTGCGTCGCGTATTGGTGCAGCGATGCCGAGAATGTGCTCGTCGAGTTCGCCCTGCGACAGCGCTATACCTCGCTTGCGAATGTAGGCGAGCCGCGTGATGAGCGCTTGAGGATCAGTGAGTGTCCTCGCGGTGAATCGTTCCAGCGGCGCCTGCGCCAGAACTGCGGAGACCTCAGCGGGATCCGCCCATGCTAGGAGAACTTCTGCGGAGGCGCCGGCATTGATCGGAAGTACGTGGCCCCGCTCATAGGACAGGCGCACAATGTGGTGTGCTTCGACGAGGTCCAGACAGACAACCGAACGTCCTGATCGACGGGTAAGTAAAACCGCTTCATTGGCTTGCGCGGCCAACTTCCGCATGATGGGCAGAGCGATCTCCGAAAGCCCAAGACCTATCCGCGCCATCCGCGCCAGCTCGAAAATCTTCGGTCCCAGCCGGAAGCCTCCGGGCGCTTCCTCAATGAAACCGGTACTGATCAGGCTTTGCAGATACCGGTAGCTGGTCGAGCGAGACACCCCTAAACGGGCTGCGATCTCATTGCTTCCCCACACTGGTTTGTCAGCGTCGAACAGCATAAGGATGCCCAGTGCTCGATCAGCTGTGGAGTTGCGTTCGCGGTAGCCACCGCCGGTCTCGACACGTTCGACCATGGTGGGCACTCTAGTCCACTACCCGTTGATCTGTCCTGCTTTGCAGGACGGGTCTTCCATAAAACGGGACCGTGATTCTAAGGTGATTCAACTAGTACAGGTGAAAGTGGGTGACGCAATGGCGCTGACCGCGCCGAACCGCGACGTTGACGTAGTTGTCTGTGGCGCGGGGCCAGTGGGCCTGACGGCGGCTGCACTACTCGCCGCGCGCGGTGTCCGAGTGGTCGTTCTCGAGCAACACCATGCCACGAGCGATGAGCCAAAGGCGATCAGCATCGACGACGAGGCACTGCGCATATTTCAGCAGGCCGGCATAGTTGACCGCGTGTTGCAGGTGGTGGTTCCTGGTACCGGCACTCGCTACTACAGCAGCGATGGTGCAGCGCTTTTCGATGCGCGTGGGCCAAGGCCTTTCCGGCTCGGATACCCATTCAAGAACCCATTCGCGCAGCCCGATCTTGAACGCGTCTTGGCGAATGAGCTCACTGCGTCGCCGAACGTAGAACTTGTCTTCGGAGCTCGCGTCACCGGGTTCGAACAGCACACCGACGGGGTGGCAGTACGAGCAGCCACCGAGACGGGGGAATTGACGCTCGGTGCTGCCTATGTACTCGGTTGCGATGGTGGACGCTCGGCGACGCGGCTCCTGCAAGGAATCGAAATGACGGGGCGCAGCTACAACGACGTGTGGCTAGTTGTCGATACCCTCGACGATCCACACACCGAACGATTCGCGATGCACCACGGCGACCCGCATCGCCCTCATGTAATCGTGCCGGGGCTCGACGGGCGCTGTAGGTACGAGTTTCGACTGTTCGACGGTGAAGGAACCCCTGACAAGGAGCCCTCATTCGAACTGATCGAAGGGTTGGTCTCAAAGTACCGCCGAATTACCCGCGACCAGGTCGAGCGCGCAGTCAACTATCGCTTCAATGCGGTTATCGCTGACAAGTGGATGATCGGACGCTCATTCCTTTTGGGCGACGCTGCACATATGATGCCGCCCTTCGCCGGGCAGGGGCTGAACTCCGGAATTCGGGACGCAGCAAACCTGACTTGGAAGGTGGCCGACGTGCTTGCCGGAAAGCTGGATCCCGCCATCCTGGCAACCTATCAAAGCGAGAGGTATCCGCACGCACTCGAAACTGTACGACTGTCGGAGCGGCTGGGACGGGTAGTGATGACCACCTCCTCGCGGATCGCGAAACGTCGCGACACCGCCGTCAAGCAGGCGCTCTCGACAGAGCAGGGCCGCGCCTACCTGGAGGAGATGCGCTACCGGCCGACTCAGCGATATAGCGCGGGCATGATCATCGCCGCGGACTCCCTTGGATCTGTTGGTGCGCAGATTGGGCAACCCCTGGTATTCGACACGTACACCCACCGAATACAACTACTCGATAACGCTATTGGCAATGGATGGGTGCTACTCGGTGTTGAGACCGCCGAAACTGACTGGTTGGCAACCAGACAGATCGTGCACAGTGTGGACGCGTGTGAAGTACAGGTCGCCGTTCAGGAGCAGATGCCCCGCTCCGGACGTCGCGTTCTCATCGACGTCGACGGCAGCCTGGTCCGCGAATTCGCGACCTACACTGGGCGGTTCGTCCTGGTCCGTCCAGACCGTGTGATCGCGGCGGTATGGTACCCGAACGAAACCACCGACATCGCATCGCACGTTCTGTCATGGACACCCGTATCTGGCGAGATAAACTCGCCACGAGAGAGGACTTTAAGTAATGGCTAAGGCACAGCGTGTGGTGCTGCAGGAAGGCGATGCGGCCGGAACACTGACCCGAACCGCGGTCTCCCACATCGGATTCTCGGTCCCAGATCCGTTCCGCACCGCGTATTTCTACGAGCGGGTGCTCGGATTGGTCGTGCACGAGGAGTCGCCCGATGGCAGGTTGCGGCTGGGGTGGGGAGGCGGCCATCACGTCATCGAACTGATCGAAGGGGAAAAAGGTCTTCGACACTATGGATTCGAGGTACGCGATGTCGACGGTATTGATGGCATTGCGAAGCGATTGGCAGATTCGGGTCACAACATCAATTCCCTCGATGCCGAGTACATCGACGCCGCGGTCGGAACAGGGGTCGGCGTTGTCGTCTCTGACCCCCACGGCACCCCAGTGCATTTTCACAGCCCCGTACAGCGACACGGCGAGTCCACCGCGGACACGAGTCGCAGGCCGATTAAGTACCAACACATCACCCTAGCCACCGACAACGTCGAGTCCCTTACAGACTTTTTCGTCAATGTGATCGGCTTCCGCATCTCCGACCAGCTCGACGACGGACGATTCGCGTGGTTGCGCAGTGACCGAGACCATCACACCTTGGCGGTGGTCGATGTCGGGCAGGGTGGGGACATCGACCACTTCTCCTTTGATCTTGCGGACTGGGCAGATTTCAAGGCCTGGTGTGACCGACTCACCGATGAGGATGTCAATGTCACCTGGGGGCCGGGAAGGCATGGTCCCGGCAATAATCTCTTTGTCTTCTTCGATGACATTGACGGAAATCACATCGAGCTCTCGGCCGAAATGGAGAAGTTCCACGACGACCGCGTCACTTACGTGCCAAGGCGGTGGAGGCCCATACCCAATACCGTGAACCTGTGGGGCGGTCAGCTGGCTTCGTGGCGCAGAACCAGTGAAGGGAATTAATCATCATGGCTTACACTACCTTCGAGCACAACGGGGTCCGCCGGGTCGGCGAAGTGCGTGGTGCTGCACTGGTTCCGCTAGAAGGAATCACCGAAATCGGCCTCGGCACCCCCCTGACGCTGCTGGGCGACGCCACCCGCAACGATCGCGATCAGATCCCCGTCGAGGAGGCGCAGTTACTCCCCGTAGTACCAAACCCCTCAAAGATATTCTGCGTCGGACTCAACTACCGCGCGCATGTCAAAGAGACCAAGCGCGACCTCCCGACCTACCCCGTGCTCTTCCCGAAGTTTGCCTCGAATCTCATCGGTCCCCACGACGACATCATGCTGCCGCCGGAATCTTCCCAGGTCGACTATGAGGGGGAGTTGGTTGTGGTGATCGGCCGTCAAGGCCGCCGAATTGTCGAATCCGACGCCCTCGACCATGTTCTTGGGTACACCGTTGCCAACGACACCACCATGCGAGATTTCCAGTACAAGACCCACCAGTGGATGCAGGGGAAAGCCTGGGATGCCAGCACTCCAGTCGGCCCTTATGTCGTCACCCCGGACGAGATCGACCTAAACAATGCCGGTATCAGGACAACCCTTAACGGTGAGACGGTACAGGAGTCGGACCTGTCCATGCTGATCTTCTCGATCCCGAAGCTCATCGCCACTATCTCGGCGTTCACCGTGCTGAAACCCGGCGATTTAATTTTCACGGGTACACCCGGAGGAGTCGGTTACCGGCGCGACCCGCAGGTCTTCCTCAACGACGGTGACAAGATCAGTGTGGAGATCGACGGCGTGGGTGCTGTCAATAACCTCGTTCGTGCAGAGCCGAAAACCCAAACGTGGCAGTAAGGAGACGAGATACTTTGATCACCTACCGACCAGAGGAACCGAAGATCCAGCGGTCCCTGACCTTGCATATGCAGGGCGACTGGGGAGCGGCCAATCTGCACCGGGTCTGCGGCTGGATTTCCCAGGAGCTCACCGACCGGAGCGGCCACGGAACGCGAGTTGCGATCTGGAACGGTCGAGGATTCGCCGACGGGGTACGCGCGGTAGGTCGCGGCGAGGTCGACATTGCAATGACCACCCCCGCTGCATTCGCCTCAGCAGCGCTCGACGGACGTGGAATCTATCGAGACGAATACTTCCCTCAGCTGAGGGCGCTGGGCGTTGTTCCGCAGCGCGATCGCCTGGTCGTGGCAATTCACCGCTCCGTGGGTGTCACGACTTTCGCGGAACTGCGTGAACAGTCTCCACGGCTGAAGGCTGCAACCGCTCTCGATGACAACGTGAATCATGTCGGTCTGGCCGCCCGCGCTCTCCTCCGGGAAGCGGGCGTAGACATTCCCGGCTGGGGCGGAGAATTTCTCGAGGACGAGAGGCCTCAGGACGCCTTCGCGCACGTGTTATCGGGCGAAGCAAACGCGATCGTACAGGAGGCGGTAATGCTGCCGCAGTGGCAGCAGTTCGGTGCCGACTTCAATTTCTTAGAGGTGGAGCCGGACGTGCTGTCCGCCCTCGAAACGAACTTCGGCTGGCCGGCTGCGACGGTTGGCGACGGCTACTTCCCCGGACAAAGTTCGTTTCGCACGTTGGACTTCTCAGACTTTCTCATGCTCACCACGACGGACTTGGCAGACGATGTTGCGTACGCAGTGGCCTGGATCCTCGGCGAGACCCGTCACATAATCGAGGAGCAGTACCGCCACTTGCCGCCGGAAGGTAGCCCGATCACCTACCCATTGGACCCGTCCGCGATAGGCCGCGCCCCGATACCGCTGCATCCCGGCGCGGCTCGCTACTATCACGCACTTCCCACAAGCTGACCGTTGCATCTGCCTCGCGAGGCCGTCACACGAATCAAGGAGGTCTCCATGAACGTCGTCGAGGACGTCATGGTGATGGCATCCGAACAACCGCTGCGCAGCGTCGAACGCGACGAACATCTCCTCCTCGCGGCGCCACACCCTGGCAAGACCCCTATCAAGCTATGGCGGGACCATCCACTGCTGACGGTGGTGCACTATCCACAGCAGTACCGTGCCCAACCCTTCGCTCCGCCCCGCGGCATCTATGAGAACGACCAGATTCGCATCGAGTGGCAGACTATGGACAACCGTCAACCGTTCTACCACCGCAATTGCGATGTTGACGAGATCTCGTACCAGATCGATGGTGAACGTACGCTGATGACGGAGCTCGGCGTCATCGAACACCGGCCCGGTGACTTCTCCCGTATCCCACGAGGGGTCGCTCACGACAATTATGGGCGCTGCGAAAGCCACCTGCTGTTCTATATACCGGCGCCGGTGAAGGAGCTCATCCCGAGTGTAAGTAGGTCACAACCCGTTTCTCCGCCCTTTCCTGGTTGGGAGGCTGGCAACGTTAACGAAGCCATCACCCAGTGCATGGGTGCCGCCGGTCACGACATCGTTGTTTTTCCCGTCGATGAGCGTCAGATTCTCGATCACGTCTACACCACGCCGGATCGAATGCACGTATTGCGCGCCGACGCAGAACCCGCCACCAGCTGGCTCTACGCGGCACCGCAGTTTCGACTCGGAGTTACGGTCGCAGACGGGAGTGGCGAGCGCCGCTACCGCCGCACCCTCGATGGGGATGAGATCCAGTATCAAATACGGGGCCGGCGCACGCTACTGACGCAACGCGGCATCGTCGATCTACATCCCGGCGATTTCGTCAGAATTCCTCTAGGCATCGCCCACGCAAGCGTCAGCGTCGATCCGAGTGAGCACGTCAGGCTACTGTCTCACCGGGAACTGCCCCAGGTCGCCGAAACGTCTCGGACTGCGGACCCGTATTCACCCGAGCGGCTCAAAGCCGCGCACTCGAAGGTAGCCCTATGACCACAATGCTTGCTGCCCGTGCCCACCGCGGAGCAGATTCTATTGTTCTGGAACAGATCCCGATTCCCGAGCCAGGTCCGCGCGACGTTGTAGTCAAGGTTGCCGCCGCGGGGTTAGCGCCGGGACTGATGCGCCTTTTGAAGAACGGGCTCTTCAAACACCTTCCGACCACTCTCGGACACGAGGCCGCAGGAATAGTCACGGCGATTGGTGCGGAGGTTGACCGGATCGCAGTAGGAGATCGGGTCCGTGTGCACCCGAATCTCAACTGTCGCGATTGTACGTACTGTCGCACGGACCGCGACATGATGTGCCCACAGCAGGCGATGATCGGATTCGCGGCGTTTGGGGAAGGCCCGATGCCACTCTACGACGAATACCATGACGGGGGCCTGGCCGAATACATTCGCGTCCCGTACTGGCTCATCGACCAGCTTCCCGACAGCGTTGGCTTCGACGTTGCCGCGAAGGTTCATGATCTCGCGAACGCGGTTCGCGCGCTGAAATGCGCAGACCTACCGGTCGGGTCGACCATCGTGGTAACCGCGGCAACGGGCACCATGGGGACCTCCACGGTGAAGCTCGCTGAGCACTTCGGGGTCTCCCGGCTCATCCTCGTGAGCCGCACAGCGGAACGCCTGCACGCCGTCGGCGCCCTTGCCGGCCCTGTGGCAACCGAGTTGGTCGCCCTCGACGATCTCGCCGACGACTGGCAATCTTCTGGAGGATTGACTCGACGCCTGCGTGAACTCGTCCCCAACGGAGCGGATGCGGTGATTGACTTCATCCCGGACGGCCCGGTGACGGGCCAGGCCATGGCGGCCTTGGCAACCGGTGCGACATTGGTGCACATGGGTGGTAACACCGCTTCGGTGCCTCTGCCTGCGATCGCCATCATGTCCAATTGCTGGCGGTTCGTCGGTACTCGCTCATGCACGCGCACGGATGCGAGTGAAGTACTGAAACTCCTCGGTACCGGTGCGCTCATCGCTGATGAGCTCATCACCCAGCGGTTCGCGCTCGGTGACGCGGTCAAAGCTGTGGATGCAATGCAACGCCGTAGTGACCCCATGTGGATGACCGTTGTAAACCCCTAACCGCCCGCAGTCATGGATGTCCCCTGAAGTTGGAGGTCGAACCGCCCGAGTGAGTGGAGGCGGGAACATGTGATTCACGTAGCCGTTTGCGGGCTCACAGGAAACGGTGGAGTTGACCGAGTAACTCGAACGGCGCTGTTGGGCATGGCGTTTCAAGTGCCCGGCGATCCAGCGGGGGCGCCAACTACCGACGGTGCCCGCGCACGTGCGCTCAGATCGGACGGCCGGCGCCTGTCCCTGAGTTGCCAATGCAGGACACAATGCAGACAACAAAACGGGCGTCACCGACAGCTGCCCGCAAGGACGGACAATCGCGACGAAGAGTTCGCGGTAAGTATCCCTATCCAGTGATTAGGAACACCGAATGAAGATCACCCACTTCGGGCACGCTTGTGTACTTGTCAAAGTTCCGCTTCGGGACAAGACCGTGCAGGTCTTGATCGATCCCGGTACTTATTCGCGTGACTTCGAGGATCTGCTCAACATCGATCTCGTACTGATCACCCACTCCCACCCCGACCATCTCGACAACGATCGCCTCCGGGCGCTTCTCGAACGCAACCCGGACACGGATTTGGTGCACAGCGCGGGCGCCGAAGCCACACTTGCCAGCATGACACCGTCGAGGTGCGTGGCCAAACCGGGAGACATCCTCAGATTGCGAGGTGTCGAGATCACCGTGACCGGTGGCGATCACGCATGTATTCACCCAGACCTGCCCGGCTGTGACAACAATGGCTACCTCGTCGGCGGATCGCTCTTCCACCCGGGTGATTCCCTTGAACCGCCACCATTCGATGTCGACACCCTGTTGCTCCCAGCCGGCGGCCCGTGGATGAAGCTGAGTGAGGGAATCGACTTCCTCCGCGCCGTCAGCCCGCGCATCGCCATCCCAATCCACCAGGCAGGCCTTGCACCGGCCCATCAGAATATGCACCACCAATTGCTGACGAAACTTGCGCCGAAGAAGACCGAGGTCATCGTGCTGGACCACGCGACGAGCCATACACTTGGGCCTAGGCAGGAAGTTCATGGATAATCCCAGGCTTGAAGTGGTTCAGGCGAGCCGCGCACTGGCCGCGGCCGGACTCGGTGACATGGTGTGGGGCCACGCCTCCGTCCGTGACGTGGAAGGGGACGGCGTCTGGATGAAGGCATCCGGATGGGGATTCGAGGAGATCGACGAGACCAGGATCGTAAAAGTGTCAGCTGCGGGCGTGGTATTGGCCGGAGGTGGGAAGCGGCATCTTGAGTACCCGATTCACACTGAGATCATTGCCAATCGTCAAGATGTCGGGAGCGTGGTGCACACACATGCACCCGCGCTAGCGGCCTTCGCCTCGCTCAATTGTGAACTTCTCCCCATTTCCCATGACGCGGTTCCCTTCACCCATCCCCAGCTACCCCGATTCACAGAAACGGGTGCCCTGATCGCCACGCGCGAACTAGGCCGATCCCTCGCACGGCAGCTGGGCGAGGCCAACGCGGTGCTCATACCCAACCACGGGGCGGTCACCGTCGGTCCTGACGCCGCCTCCGCCGTCATGCATGCGGTACTGCTCGAGAGAGCATGTCGAACACAACTTATGGCAGCGGCCGCAGGCGGTCCACACCACTGGTCAGACGAGTCAGAGACCCAGTCCAAACGCGACCAAGTTTGGAACCCCGCGCAACTCGATGCGGGCTGGCAGTACCTCATCCGGAAATCTGGTTACTAAGCGGAGCCCGCCGCGCTACGAACGGCTTCGCCATACTGTCTGCCGATCACTCCGAGCAGCTCGATCGGGGAGAGGGTCTCGTGGATCCCCGCGGACATTCGTCAACAGCAGTCTGTCCATGGTTGAGAATCCCACTATCCACCCTGCTAATCGGCATGGTGGCGCTGTTGCACGCGACTATTTGACGGTATCGAGTGAGTCCCCACGCTCGGATCGAGACACTTGCATCTGCGGGTGAATGATAAAATATCACTGCGTCTATGCCGCGCCCAACGACACCTGAAGGCCTCTCCGCGAAGACCGTGTGCACTTCGCGATGCCCTGACAGCATCGCGAAGGACATAATGACCGCAAAAGAAGCTTCTATCGTTGCTGAGTTTGATGCCGGGTTTCAAGCGCCCGACGCACTAACATCCACAGCAGTTGGGATTTCCGAAGGGAAGCTCCAAGTCGGGCGGGAAGCCGCAAGAGCAGTGGACAATCTGATGCGGGCAGGCACAGCCGGCGAAGGAAAACCGGTGGCAGTAGTTCAGACAGCTCACGCGGCAGAAGATGCTGATGAAGACGCAGAAGACCCGGACGAACATAGAGCCACTGCGAGCTCTGACGGGGACGAAGGTGAGTCCCAGACGTTGCAACCGGCCCGCAAAGACGCCGAGCATACAATCTCCGCGGACTCGACCCGTGCATATTTGAAGCAGATCGGGAGGGTGCCCCTCCTTACTGCGGAACAGGAAGTAGATCTCGCCATACGGATCGATGTGGGGCTCTATGCCTCTGAGAAGCTGCGTGGTGCTGCCAACAATGAGGTCAAACTACACCGATCCCTGCGCCGGGATCTGTCGTGGCTCGTTCAGGACGGAAGACGAGCCCGAGACCACTTGCTTGAAGCAAATCTCCGTCTGGTCGTATCGCTGGCGAAGCGGTACACCGGTCGCGGAATGTCCTTCCTCGACATAATTCAGGAAGGTAACCTCGGACTCGTCCGAGCAGTTGAGAAGTTTGACTACAGCAAGGGATTCAAGTTCTCGACATATGCTACCTGGTGGATCCGGCAAGCCATCAGCCGTGCAATGGCCGACCAGGCCCGCACTATCCGTATCCCGGTTCACATGGTGGAGGTCATCAACAAGCTCCGCCGTATACAGCGTGACTTGATGCAGGAACTCGGCCGTGATCCCACGCCTGTTGAGATCGCCAAGGAACTCGACATCACATCGGAAAAGGTATCTGAGGTCCAGCAGTACGCGCGTGAACCCATGTCTCTTGACCAGATGATTGGCGACGAGGGGGTCAGCAATTTCGGCGACTTCGTTGAGGACACGGAGGCCGTGATAGCCGTTGAAGCTGTGTCATTCACCATGTTGCGCGATCAGCTGCGAGTGATCCTTGAGACGCTAACCGAGCGTGAAGCGGGGGAAATCCGAATGCGTTTTGGCCTCAACGACGGCCAACAAAGAACCCTGGACGAGATCGGGCAGGCCTTCGGGGTCACCCGTGAGCGCATACGGCAAATTGAGTCCAAAACAATGTCGAAGTTGCGCCACCCCGCCCGCTCTCAATCTCTACGTGACTTTTTGGAATGATCTGCGCCAGAGCGAGTGTAGGTCGGTCTCATTCCTTAGCCGGTTCGTGGAAGATCGCCAAGAGTGCGGCACTCATCACCGATTTGACTGATTCCAGTCGCGTCATGCCCAGCTGTGGACGGTAGAGCTGAACATTATTAGCGATCGGCGTCAAGCTTGCGTTGCAGCCGCGCCGTCAATCATATAGCTGTCGAGGGCATCTCGCCGACTCCTCAGTTAGCTTAGAGAGGATTCGGCGGCGGCGACCTGTCCGGATGGTGCACAGTTGTGGTCGTGCCCATCATGGAGCTAGGAGTACCTTGCCAATCTGATGCCGCCCCTCCAAATATTCATGTGCAAGAACTGCATCCTTCAATGGGTATACTTTGTCGATGACGGGGCGAATTCTTCCTTGCCCAAGCATTGTCATGCAGAGCTCCTGGTCCCTTCGGCTGGCTGCTCGAACACCGGTGATGGTGATTTCTCCGGCGATGAAGGACTCCGAAGGGATGTCGACTTTCGGACTGTTTATTGCCATGACCGCAATGGTTCCCCCGAGCCGTACTGATTCGATGGCGAGTCTCATGAATTCATTGCCGCCGACACAATCCCACACTGCGTCAACCCCCAGCCCGTTCGTGAGTTCTTTAACCTGTTCAGGCAGAAACGGATTCAGCGAATTGAGAATGTGGTCATATCCAGCCGCCTCCAGCTCGTCCGACCGGTCAGGCTTCGTCGTTGTACCGATCACAGTTGCGCCGTGTAGGCGCGCGACCTGCGCGGCAGCGATGGCGAGTCCGCCACTCGCGCCGGTGATCAGCACTGTCTCCCCGAATCCGATCGGAGCGCGGTTTGCAGCACAGTTCAGCGGTGTTGTGTAGGACCACAGTGTCGCTGCGGCGGCGGCGTAATCGACTCCCTCAGGGATTCGGAGAATCTCATGTTGCGATCGAACAATGTACTCAGCATAACCACCGAAAATCTGATGCCCTGGGTAAGCGGTGTTGATGCAGAGATTGTCTTTCCCACGGACACACATGTGGCAGAGGCCGCAAGCTGGATGAGTCAGCTGAACGACACGATCGCCGGCTTCCCAACTCTGGACATCTGATCCGACTTCAACGATGTCGCCAGCTGCGTCCCGGCCAAGCTGGAAAGGTAAGGGCCAGGAAGGCCGACCTGGCAGCGTCTTCGGGAGTATTCCGGCTCGATAATTGAGATCCCAGCGATTAAGTGCTGTGGCACGAACTCTGATAAGCACGTCACCAGGGCCGACGGTGGGGATTGGAACCTCAACATTCTGGAGCACGGATGGGCCACCGTGCTCGAAGAGGCGAACAGCACGCATAGTACGACTACCAGTGGTCATGATACCTCATCGATCTTCGGGACTTGGTGCGGTTCGGATATACTGTTGTAGCGCAACATAATCCGGTGAAGACGATCAGTCAAGGGGTGTGTCCTGCGGTTCAGGAGCGGTCATAGGATTTGAGCGGATCGCCAAACAATGCTCTGCCTCATGGTTGCTTGGGAGCTACGCCGACACAGGTTTTTTGGCGACGTAGAATGTGAGGTAAGGGTTCGCCCTGCAACGCTGACACGCGCGCATGTACTGCCAAATGCTGGAGGCGTCCAGTAGTTTCCGAGCAGCAGTGATTTATGCGACAGACCGCTCCCTTCGACCAGTTATAAGGCACCGATAAAAACGAGCAGGCGGTAGTCTGGATCTGACGTCTGCTGTCACTTCCTTGCATCCCATTCGGATGAGGTCGTGGCTAGCTTCCGAATCCAAATGGTCGCTGAGGTACGGATTCATCTAACCGGGCCTGTCGGCAACACAGGCAGACAAGGGCGGTCAGGCACCGCGCAGGATCAGCATGTGAATGCGATTTGGGTGGAGGTCCGGGTACGTGCGACAGGTGCAATGAGTTCGGAGATGATGGCGTGGTGTCCCTCGTCGATGGCGTAGGCCTTGTAGCTTGCGCTGGTGTCGAAGAGTGCGACGATCCCGAAGTCGGCAGTGTGGTCCTGCAGGGCGAGATCGGGTCCGGCGCGGTAGAACAACAGTCCGGGAACGGTGGTGGCGTACTTGTTCAGCGCTTGGGCGACGTGGGTGCCGTGATCGCCGTCCACGTCGTCGTTCCAGGTGATGTGCACGCTGTGGAGGACCGTCTCGGTGGAGGCAGTGGGGGGAGGGAAGTCGGTCACGAGGGCTCCATACTCAGGTCCCGGTCGGGTGTGGTGGCAGTCGTCGACGGATGTGGCGCCCGGCCTATCCATGCCCGCTTGAGGAGGGTGTCGATGTCGGTTTCGTCGATGGGGCGACGGTTGTGGTACGGGTTGGCAGTCACCTGGCCGGTCACTTCGGCGATGTCACTCTTCTCGTATCCGAGATCGGCAAGGGAGAGAGGCATCGGCAAGTACTGCTGAAGGTGCCACAAGGCTGTCCAGGGATCGCCGTCACCGAAGATATCGGTCAGGGCGGTGGCCATGTCGGGGCGACAGGGGCCTTTGAAGGCTAATACGTGGGGGAGCACGATCGCGTGGGTATCGCAGTGCGGGAGATCGAAGCTGCCGCCGAACACGTGACAGAGCTTGTGGTGCAATGTCATGGTGGTAGCGCCCAGTACCGCTCCGCAGAGCCAGGCTCCGTGTCCCCCTGGCCTCGAGGCCGTCGGGGCGGTCGACCAGGCGTGGCAGTGCGGTGAGCAGTCCCCGGGCTCCTTCGCATGCCATCATCGACCCGATGGGCGACCGGTCGGCGGCGTACAGGCCTTCTACGGCGTGGGCGATCGCATTCATCCCTCTGGTGACCGAGACCAAGGCCGGCAGGTCGATGGTCAGGACCGGGTCGTAGCCGGCCGCCCGGGGAACGACTCCCTGATTGGATGTCGACGTCGTCGGTTGGGTCGATGTCATACTGCGGTGTCCTCGAAGTGGATGACTTGGGGTGTGTCGGTGAAGAAGTGGCCGATCGCCTCCGCGAGGAGCTTTCCGTTAGTGGACGATGCGAACACCTCGGTGTGGTCGGCGACGGAGTCCCAGGCGACACGCAGCAGGTAGAGGCCGGGGTGGTCCACACTGCGCACGAGCTCGACGGTCTTACCCCCATTGGCTTCGAGAAGGTACTTTTCGGCCCGGGCGAAGGCATCCTCGAACTCGGCTCGCCTGTCGGGATCGGTGGTGATGTATGCGTGTTCGTAGATCATGGCTGCTCCGTATTGATCATGGTTGACAACTGCGGGGCACTCAGACGCTGATGAGGTGGTCGAGGTTGAGGAAGGTGCCCCCGTGGTAGACCAACGGTAGTTCCTCGCGCAGGACGTGCAGCTTGCGTACCTCGCCGACGACCTGAACATGGTCACCGAGCACACGGGTGGAGTGTTTGGCGCATTCGAAGACCACCGATGCTTCGGCGAGAACGGGGTCGCCCTTGTCGGAGGGAGTCCATTCGACACCGGCGAAGCGGTCGACGCCCTTGCCCGAGAAGGATCGGCATCGTTCGCCCTTGTCGTGACCGAGAATGTTGATGGTGAAGGTGTCCGAGTGTTCCATCCGCGGCCATGTGGTCGACTGCTTGTCGACGAAGAAGGTGACCAGCGCCGGCTCGAGTGATACCGAGGTGAACGACCCGACGGTCAAACCGACTGGCTTGCCCTCGGCGGTGGTGGCCACGATGGCGACCGGGGTGGGTACGTGTCGCATGGAGCGCCGAAACGTCGTCGGATCAACCGTTGCGTCGGTTCGAGCGACGTGCTGATTCATGGTTACACGTCCATCGTGAGTGCGTCGTCGGCGCCGATGAGCAAGCGCCCGTAGACCTCTTTGCCGACCTCGGGCGTGACGTAGGCGTGCCGTCCGGCGATTTCGGCGTCGCGCCAGATCCGGTTGAGGACATTGGCGTCGGCGAACGAACCGGCCCCGTTGGTGGTCATCAGAATGTCGATTCCCTCTTTGACCAGTTCCGCGATGATTCCGGTGTTGTTCCGAATCCTCCCGCGGGTGATCAGGTCGGGGAGTTCGCCGCGAGCGGCGGCGCTGTCGATATCGGCGGTGGCCTGCTGCATCAGCAATTCGGCGAGGTTGAACTTCGTCGCGGCCGCGGCCACCCCCAGCTGATGCGTCGGTGAGTTCTTCGCCGCCTTGTATTTGGTGTACGCGACCATCTTGTTCGGCAGCTTCTCCAAGGTCAGCTCCATTGCGTGCCGGGCCAATCCGAGCTGGGCGCCCACCAGAATCAGCGCGGCGACGGGGATGAACGCCATGTTCGAGTTGCGCTCGGTGCTCTTGTGGGGGGTGGCGAACTCCGCCTCCCGCATCGCGGCAAACCGCTGAATCCGGTGGTCCGGGACGAAGTGGTCCTCCACGACGATGGTGTCGCTGCCCGAGCCCTTCATCCCGGCCACGAACCAGGTCGGCTTGATCGTCCACGCATCTTTCGGGATGAGCGCCAGGGCGCGCGGATCTTCCCCCTCCTCGACATCGAGTGCAATACCCAGGGTGGCCCAGTCCGCGGCAAACGATCCAGAGGAATACGGCCACTGACCGCTGACAATGTAGCCACCCTCGACGCGCTGGGCCTTGCTGCCAGGAGTGAAAATGCCACAGCACTTGGCATCCGAATTGGTCCCGAACACCTCGTCCTGCGCCTGCTGGGAAAATGTGGTGCCGAACCAGGTGCACACATTCAGCAGGGTGACGGCCCACGCAGTGGACCCATCACCCTTCGCAACCTCGGCGACGGTCTCCATTGCTGTCCTCAGGTTCACCTCGTAACCGCCGTAGCGGCGCGGGACGAACAGCTTGAAAAGGCCCTCGGCCTCGAGTGCGGTAATCACCTCAGGGGCGGCGCGGCGCTCGACGGACCCCTGCTCGGCGTACTCGCGGATCAGCGGAATGAGCGCGGTCGCCTTGGCGACGACGTCCCAGTTCGGCCGCGACGCATCGGCGTCGGTGATCTGGGGGGTGGGTTCGAGCGTCTGAGTCATGATCGGGTCTCCTCTACACTGCTTGATATGTGACCGGTGCCACTGTGGAATAGACGGTAGTAATGACAGACCAGCCGTGAAATCCGGTTTACGCGATCGAATGTCCGCTACCGGTAACGGGACGCCGGACGAGAATCTGCACACTGACCTAAGAGGCCGACAATGACAGACAGTGCGCCAGACCGTGGCGGGGAGAAACCGAGCGCTCTGTTCGCTATGCCACCCCGCACGAACCCTGCCCTGCGCTGTGTCACCGATGACATCGACGAGTTCCGGGACAACCTGAACAGTGTCTTCTACCCGGCAGAGGTCAACCTGGTCGGCAATCGCGTGCAGACAGCTACCGCAGAACTATCGGCGGTGCGGCTGAACCACCTGACCATCGGACGTGCCAGATTCGGCAACGAGGCGAGTGTTGATCCCGGTGATCTGGGCACTTATCACGTCAACGTCCCGGTTACCGGTGAGGTGGTCTCTTGGTGCGGCGATCAACACACGGTCGCAACACCCCGGCGCGCGGCGGTCTTCACCCCGAACGAACACACCATCCTTCCGCTGTGGCGGGCCGACGCCACCCAGATCTGCATCAAGATCGATCGAGCCGGCCTCGAGGGCGAATTGGCGCACATGCTCGGCCGCCCGGTCGACAAGCACATCCGCTTCGAGCTCGAGATGGATTTGACCAGCCCGGCGGGAGCGCGGTGGCTCTCGACGCTGAGGATTCTCCTCGATACGCTCGACGACCCGGCCGGCATCCCCAACCCGGGGTTGATTTCGCAGATTGCGTATCTCGAGAGGGCACTGATCTCGGGCCTGCTCGTGCAGCAGCCACATTCGATGACCTCACAGCTCTACGCGCCGACGGAGGTAAGTAATCCGCGAGCGGTACAGAAGGTTATCGACCACATCGAGGGCTTCCCCGGTTCTCAATACACGATCGGTGATCTCGCAGTCATCGCCGGCGTCGGAGCACGCCAATTGCAGAATCTCTTCCAGGAGCAGTTCGGGATGTCCCCGACCACCTACATCCGGCAGATACGCCTCGACGGTGTGCGCGCCGAACTCGAACGAGGTGATGACACCACTCAAGTCGCTTCAGTGGCGCTCAACTGGGGATTCAACCACCTCGGTCGATTTGCCAGTCACTACGAGCGAAAGTTCGGAGAAGCACCCTCGCATACATTACGAGCGGCTGTCAGATCGCGTCACGAACCGAGAGACGTACGCCTGGCAACTACCAAGCGTCTAGATCCTAGTCAGTCGGTCTGATGCCGGTGGTGGAGGCGTTCGAGATCAGACGCTGATATGGCGAAGGAATAGTGTCACTGCATGAAACCCCCGACACTTGTGGATTGATGGGTCAGCCACTTTTCCAGTTTCGACCGGGGTGATTGCGAGAGTGCTTCCGTGGAACTGTTCGATACGGCCGAACAGGATCACCTGTGGGTCAATAATCAACGGCAGCCAGCTGCTCGGACACACCTGCAGCAGCACTCCTCACGGCAGTCTTGACGGACTTCAGTTCTCGGCTGGGGATTCGCGAAGCGACCGCAGCGATGCTCAATGCCGCGATGACAGCCCCTTTTGCGTCGTATATAGGCGCTGCAACTCCTAAGATCTCGTCGTCGAGTTCGCCGTGAGAGACAGCGACCCCTTCTTTGCGGATCTGCGCTAGGCGCTTCTGCAACTCTGTCGGGTCGGTGATCGTTTTTGCAGTGAAGCGCTCGAGAGGTGCTGCCGCGAGTAACTCAGTTACCTCGCCCTGCGGAGCCCAGGCAAGGAGGGCTTCCGCTGCTGCGCCGGCATTAATAGGAAGCACATGCCCGCGTTCGTACGACAGTCGAACCGCATGCGCCGATTCAACAAGATCTATGCACACCACGGACCGACCCGAGCGGCGCGTCAAGAGGACAGTCTCACCGAACTTCTCTGCCAGTGATTTCATGGCAGGGAGGGCGATATCTGACAGGCTCGAACTAGCTCGTGCAAGTTGCGCCAACATGAAAATTCTGGGCCCTAAACGAAACCCATTGGCAGATTCTTCGATGAAGCCAGAGTTGACGAGGCTCTGGAGATAGCGGTAACCCGTCGATCGAGCAACACCTATACCGTCGGCAATCTCCGTGGCCGTCCAAACCAGTTTGTCGTCTCTGAACAGCAGGAGTACGTCGAGCGCTCGATCGGCAGTGGAGTTGCGATCACGATAACCCGAGAGAGCGCGTTGTCCTGACATGCAGGACATGATACTGATGCCTCATTGCCGCGTCATAATTTCCTACAACAACGCAAAGCCTACCCGCGCCTCCTTTTCCATCTTCCTGGTCGGCGTGGCCGGTATCTGTTGGGCGGCATGCTGTAGCTACGGGTCGGATGCCCCTACGCTTGATGCGTTGCCAACGTTGCCGACCCGTCGTATCGCCTTTGGACGAGACGGTGGCGAGATCGTTGCGACAAAGCAATGTCGTTCCTAGCATGGCAGGCCATCGATCGATGGTGCTGTAGCGAGCAGTGGTGACAACTCAGGGCGAACGGTCAGCACCGCCACCTCGCATGGCGTTCGGCGAACGACTTGCGCATCGGAGCGCACCTGCCGAGGGAGGGCACAAAAAGGTGGCGGTCTGGCGACGAATGTGCACAAACAACCTTGGCAGACTTCGTGGATAAGGGCTAACTACAACGCATTTGGCACCGCCGGACTCCAAACCGTAGTGTGGATTACGGTGTGTGGAATGTCCTGAAATTCGGGACATGAATCTTGACTTGCAAGATGCCGCGAACATACGGTTGTCGCGGGAATCACACCTTCATCCCCGACGATTCCACAGGCCCGCGCAAGTCGGCCGAAAAGCATAGGAGTCAGATGAGTAGCCCAGACGTTGACCGGTTGATAGTCGACAGCGGTCGATGTGAAGGATATGGATTGTGCGAACAGGCTGCACCGGACCTCGTCCACCTGAATGACGAGGATGAGCTCGTGGTTGACATTGGCGAGATCGATCCAGATTCGCGCCCTCTCGCCGATGCGGCGGTGCGCGCCTGCCCCGTAGCCGCCCTGCGAATCCAGACGAACACGCCCACGTCGACATGAGTTCCGTCCGTCGTATCGTCGTGGTGGGGGCCTCCCAAGCGGGTTTGGCCTGCGCAACTGCGCTTCGTGGTTATGGCTTCGAGGGCGAGATCACCATGCTCGGTGATGAGCGGCATCATCCATACACAAGACCGCCGTTGTCGAAGGGCATACTCGTCGGCTCAGAGTCGGATGACAGTGTCTTTCTTGGCGGCTCTGAGAACGACATCACCCTGCGCACGTGCGCGTCCGCAGCCGGTCTTGACCGTGTGAACCGCCTGGTGACCCTCGATGATGGAGAACAGCTCCCCTACGACGGGCTTGTCATCGCCACCGGTGCGCGAGCGCGACGGATCGAGGCGGATCCCACTCGACGTGAAGTCACATTGCGAACCTTCGACGATGCTCTGGCGCTCCGCGATGGACTCGCTCGCGCCGGCGACGTCGCGGTCGTCGGTGGTGGCTTCTTGGGCATGGAGATCGCGTCTTCTGCGGTCAAGATGGGTAAGGCCGTCACCGTGGTCGATCAGACGAAACCGCTGTCTGCGCACCTCGGCCCCTTGCTAGCAGACATGTGCCTCACCGCAGCGGTTGACCATGGTGTGAAAGTCCGTGTTGTGAGTGAGGGAGTGCGGATAGGGTTCGACGAAGAGATGCCACGCCAGGTTCTTACGTTCGATCGCACCGTCATCGCCGAAGCCGACTTGGTAGTTACTGCGGCGGGTGATGTGCCGAATACCGAGTGGCTGAGTGGAAGTGGCGTCCGAATCGAAAACGGAGTAGTTGTTGACGATCGTTGTCAAGTCGCTCCGGGCATTGTCGCCGCAGGCGATGTCGTGTCCATGCCTACGAGTGCGGGGCGAATGGCGCGCAGGCCGCATTGGTGGAATGCCCTACGGCAGGCAAAGATCGCGTCTGCAACACTTTTGCGCCGAGAGGCTGCCAGCGCGCCGAACTCCAACGTTCCCTTCTTCTGGACCGAGGTTTTCGGGCTAAGCATCAGAGTCGCAGGACAATTGCCGCCGAGCGGTGCACCAACCGTACTGGAAGGCTCCGCCGCCGATCGCCGTGGACTAATGGTGTGGCCGACAGGTCCGGAAAACCTCGGAACTGCGGTTGCAGTAAATTTCCCGATCTCGGCCGCCAAGCTCGCCAGAATTGCCAACCAGACACCGATGCAGTGAAGGAACAACCGCAATGGCCGATACCGAAACCATTCCCCGATCCGATCTAGATATCTTCACCGATGAGTTCATGGCCGACCCCTATCCGGCCTTCCGCGGACTGAGAGACGCCGGAGCCGTAGTTCTCCTGGATGCCTCCGACGTTTGGGCAGTGCCGCGCTATGCAGAGGCCCGTCATGTGCTGGGCTCATGGGAGCAATTTTCATCAGCCGACATCGCGTTCAACGAGCAGTGCAACGCCTACGTTGGCGATGGCATTCTGCGCGCGGCCCCACCTCTCCATGACCGACTGCGCAACGTGCTAGCGTCCCGGCTCGCCCCGCGCGCCTTGCGGAAACTAGAGGTCGATATCAACCGTCGCGCGCGAGACATCGTCGAGCCCCTCGTCGCGCGGCAGTCATTCGATGCGATCTCAGAGCTGGCAAGGCGATTCCCGTTGGAGATCGTCGCTGATCTGATCGGACTGCCTGAAGCTGGGCGAGATCAGCTGCTGGAACTGCTTGACGCAAACTTCAACTGTTTTGGTCCCGACAATGCACGCACCCGCGAGTCGGCGCCGAAGCTGGCTGAACTCATCGAGTATGTGATGACTACCGCCACCCGCGAGAAACTAACGGAAAATAGCATGGGTCGTGCGGTCTTCGAAGCTGCCGATGCGGGACAGATTCCTACGGAATCCGCACCATGGCTGGTGATGACATATGTGACGGCAGGGATTGACACAACAGTGCACGCCCTCGGGCACGCCGTTTGGCTGATGTCCGAGCACCCGGAACAGTGGGAGTCGCTGAGGCAAAACCGGTCCCTCATACCTCAGGCGTTCCGAGAAGTCTTGCGCTATGAGTCTCCCATACAAGTTTTCGGTCGAACCGTAACCGCCGATTGGGTGGTCGGAGATGTGACAGTGCCGGCAGGGGAGCGGCTTGCGGTACTTTACGGATCAGCGAACCGGGACGAACGCAGATGGAACGACCCCGATCGCTTCGACATTGGACGAGACAACATGGAACATCTCGCCTTCGGCTACGGATTGCACGGTTGCGCCGGGCAGGCGCTCGCACGTATGGAGGGAGCGGCGATTCTGGGCGCGTTGGCCGACACGGTAAGCAGTATTGAATCGGGTGAGCCAGTGCGTCACTTCAACAATGTTCTTCGCGGGCTCGAATCACTACCCGTCCAGGTGGTCGCCGCCTGAAGGTCCACTTCTTCGTCGACCAGCCAAAGGATGACCATGCCAGTGACTCGGTGCCAATAGGGAAGGCGCCGAACCATTGGCCGGGACATGAAATCGCAGTTTAACCGCGTCGCCGATGAAGAACGAGTTGATTTGATGACGAGAATATCGTGACAGTTTCCACCCACCTAAGGAATACACGTTGTCTTCGCATATCGAAAGCCCGCAAATCTTCGATCCGCTCAACCCCGATCACTTCCCGGATCCTGTCCCACACCTTGCCGCGGCGCGCGAACGCTGCCCCGTCAGCACTCCGAGGGAGGGGCTGCACGTCTTGACACACGACTCGGACATCCGAGGCGTACTCGCTGACACGGTAACCTATTCCAACAAAGGCAATTTCAGTATCGAGCCTGAAGATGTCCCTTTGCCCTTCGCTACGATCACTAACGCCGATGCACCTGTGCACACCGAGCTGCGCAATCGGTTGCGAAAGAACTTCGCACCTGCGCATCTACGGACGCTTCGTGCGTGGGTTGAAGGAATAGTCGAATCGGCCATCGCCGGCCTGCCTGCCGACGGCGAGATCGAATTGTACGAACGGTTCGTGCGGGTCATCCCTGCCTCGGTGATGCACACTTTTATTGGCATCCCAGAAGAATCCTGGGCCAAAGCTCAGGACTGGGGCGATATTGTCGTCGAGACTGTTCCCGCCCCGTTAGGCGAGTTGCCGGAATTTGGCCAGCTCCTCGGTCTGCTCGGCGGCCTGGTTGCCGAGCGGAGAGCGCGGCCGACTGAACGGTCCGATGATGTCCTCGATAACCTCTGCTTCGCCGCACCGGGGGAGCGGACGATGTCGGATGCCGAGATTGTGACCCATATATTCCAGTTGGTCGTAGCGGGGACAGACACCACACGGAGTCTCATCGCCAATTGTATATGGCGATTGCTGGAGGACCCATCCCGATGGGACACGGTCGTCGCCGACCGCACGTTGCTGCCGAATGCGATTGAGGAATCGCTGAGAGTCGACTCACCAGCCCAGTTCCTAGTCCGTACTCGGAAAGTTGATGGCACCATTCAGGGCTGTCCTGTGAGCGAGGGAGACAAAGTCTACCTTAGTCTTCAGTCTGCGAACCTCGACGAAGCTACGTGGGGCCCGAACGCGGGTCGATTCGACCCCGAACGTGAGGATGCGCCGGGACATGTTGCGTTCGGCCGCGGCGTCCATGCCTGTTTGGGCGCTCCCCTCGCACGAATTGAGGCGATAGCCGCGATCGGGGCTCTGATGGACCGATATCCTGGAATGCGGCTCAGCCCGCGAGCGACGTGGGTCAACACCGGTGGCACAATCACTCGTCGACCCAGAGAAGTACTCGTGGCGCTTGCGCCGTTGCCTTGATCTAGAGTATTGGCAATCATCTGTCCGCAGTGCGGATTCCGTATGGATCGGACAAGACTTACGAGGCGGTTCACGACCTTGTAGCGTGATTCTTCACCTGGTTGAGCGGTCGGAGGGCCGATGGCTCTGAAGGCGTCGGTGACGCAGTCAGCTCGGGAGCGGGTGCGTATCCCGAGATCGAGTAGCGGCGGGCGTCGATTCTCTCGCCGTGTTAGTCGATGCGCCCGTGTTTCATGCTGGCAACTAACCGCATTCGGAGAGGGGCCGCTTGCAACCGATTGGAGATTGTTACTTCATACCGGCCCCTTGAGAGCGCAGTGAATGCGAGTTGGAATCCTCAAGAGGACACGGGTATCCAGTACCTTGGAGGTGTCGACAGGCTCTGCGGGCGAGGACAGGTTGGAAGTGTCGGTCGGTGATTCGGGGAAATCGTGAAATCCCGCTGCCGACGGTGTTCGTCACCGGCTTTCGCCAGTTCAACCGGACGCTGTCAGAAGATTGAGTGGGTAAGTGTGCCCGGTTGACCCAACTTGAAGTCGTCGGGTGTGTCCGTTGACACGGTGGGTGCCGTAACGGTTACGGTGCCCACCTCGGGCATCACCTCGGCCGCTCAGATTGGGGTTCTCGTCGGTCTAATGGGTTGAGAGCGATCGGGATACGCATGCCGATCTTCCAGAGCGTTGCGGCGGCGGATCTGGGGCGCACTCGACTTTCATACCTCATGAGTGCGCCGAACTCGCGTGGGAATTGGTCGCGGGGATATTCTTGAAGGACATCGCGAACGAATGAAGGATCAATGTCGCTCATTCGCAAGCCAGCGACATCCAAGTGCGCTGCGGCGTGGAGTGCAGTCGCCTCTGACCCTAATGCCTTCGGGGTTCGGGAATCCATATGGCGTGCAATCGCTGCGGCCACAATGTCAGCGATTGATCCCATCGCGTGATCGAGTAAGAAGCTTCTTGCGGTCACGGCCCCCAATCGTGCAAAGCAACCAATGTGATCATCGGGCGCCGCGCCGAGCGCAATGTCATGCAGTGCACAAGCGGCGAAAAGTGCTTCTGGGTCGGGGGTCAATTTGTCATAGTGCGAGAGTGCGCTCGCCCACTGCCAGCAGCGCAAGCTATGCGCGAGAATGGTGGGGCTCAGCGTGGCGCGTGCTTCAGATAGGGCAGCGGCTGCTAGAGGTGTATCGGGGATCTTAAATATTGGCATCGCTGGCTTGTGGTTATGTACTGGCTTTCGCCGAGTTGCAAAGTGGCGACCTTGATTGATGGCTGCGTGAAGACTGATCCGGCGTCTCTCAGCAGTAGTAAGCTCGCCTTCAAGCATTTTCGAGATCCTCCAGTCGGCGGGCGCTGTCAGCGCGGGCGAGTTCGATGAGTGTGTCTGCGGTCGCTTGTGTGATCGAACCGCGGTGGCGGAGACTGAGGATGCCGTTAATGGTTGCCCACGCTAATAGCACCAGCAGCTTGGCTTCCTCAGTAGGTGCCTCGATTCCAGCGGCAAGTTCGTCGGTAAGCTCGAGCAACGTAGAGTCGATGTGTTCGCGTGCCCGGATTATGAGTTCAGTTTCCTGGTCGTCGACGTCCGTTAGCGCGAGCAGTCGAAATGCCAATGGCCGGACACTGTGGAATTCGACGTAGGCGTCAAACGCATTCAGTAGCGTCGATTTTGGAGATTGCGCTGTGGTGGCCGCGCGCATCACTGACACATGGTCGTTCGCCGTGCGGCAGGCAAGGGCTGCGTATACGTCAGCCTTGCCGCCGGGAAAGTTCGCATAGATCGAGCTGAGCGCGACGTCGGCCTCCTTGGCGAGCGCGTCAACTGTAGTGGCTCGGTATCCATCAAGCGTGAATAGTCGCTCAGCGGAGTTGAGAACCGACATATGAGTGCGCCGCCGTCGACGGTCAGTAGGAGGGGCTATGCTCATAAGCAAACCGTAGTTCTACTAGGAATTCATAGTCAAGTTCCGATTGCGACTTTTGTTCTGGTGATGCCCACCCGGAGGTGGTTGATGACGCACCCGACCTGTTCGTCCGGCGCTGCGGCATGGTCCTCGTTCGCACTGACCAACACGAGCAAAGCGCCCGCCGCCGACCTCGACGCGCATTTGGGGCCGGCAGTCCGGACCGTTCCTTCACCGCGGCCTCCGCTCGGAGCCGACGGCGGCCGTGGTCTGCTGCGTCGGCGCTTTTGATCGCGATACCGGTCACGTGTCGGGTTGAGAGCTCAGCTCTGATGGCGGCGGTCAGGTTGTTGCCGACTTCGGTCAAGATTTCTGCTTCGAAGTTCGCGACTGTGCGCGGTGGCGTCGAACGGCGTCGAGATTTCCGCATCTCGTGGAGCAGTAGCGCCGTGTGCCGTTTCGGCTCGTGTCGACGAAGACCATCGTGCATCTGTCGAGTGCGCATTGGCCTAGCCGTCGGCCTTCGGATTCGATCGTGAAGATGGCCAGACTGCCCGCGGTAACCGCGCGGACGCGGCTGGCGACGGTGTCTTGATCGGCAGCGAAGTGCACGTGGGGCCGGAGCCCGTCGTGCATCGTCAGATAGGCCGGTCCGGCTCCCTCCGTGAGCACCGCGTTGATCGCATCACATCGTGCCTGCGCACTGTCTGCAATGAACACTGGGGCCAGCCGCTCCGCCCATCGACGCAATTCGGCGACCACGCGATCGGTCACCTGGGGCCACCGAATGTCGTGCTTATGCAGCAGCTCCTCGACTTCTTCCCGTGACCACCCCGCTCCGGTGTCAAGATTGACCAGATCTGCGGCCAGCCGAACCCCGGTCATGTTGTCATGGTTGAACTGCACTGACCCATTGCACCATGGTGTGCAGATGTGTCAGCAGTCAGCACCGCCATCGTTCCGATTGTCCTGCTTCTCGTCCTCGGTCTCGCCCTTCGGCGTCATGTGTTGACCGACTCAACGTTCTGGCGCGGACTCGAGTCCCTGACCTACTTCGTGTTCACGCCGGCACTGTTTGTGCATTCTCTCGCTGACGTCGACCTGGCCGACATGCCGGTTCTGCCGACCGCAGCCGCGGTGATCGTTCCGGTCGTTGTCATGGCCGGCATCCTTATTGCGTGTCGGCGCCTGCTACGCCTCGACGGCCCAGCGCTGACGTCGATGATCCAGGGAAGCACGCGCCTCAACACCTATATCGGTTTGAGTCTGGCCTTCGCCCTTCACGGCCAGGGCGGGGTGGCGACATTCGCGCTCGCCGCTGCGGTGATGGTGCCGGCGGTCAACATTGTGAGTATCACCGCGCTATCGTTTTTCGGCACCCAGGGCGGCCAGACGACCGGCGTCCACCTCGTACGAGCGTTGTGCACCAACCCCCTGGTTCTTGGATGTATCGCCGGCTTGCTGGTCAATCAGTCGGATGTAAGGCTTCCCGTCTTCGCCGCGTCGGTGATCTCAATGCTGGCGGAACCAGCATTGATCTGTGGAACCTTGGTTGCCGGCGCATCCATGGTGGTTGGTCTGCGACGCACAGACGTCCCTCACATCGCACTCGCGTCAATCCTCAAGCTCGGTGTTCTCCCGCTCGCGGCGGTCGGCATCGCGGCGGCGCTCGGCGTCCGGGGCGTCGCGCTCGACAGCGTGATCATCATCTGCGCGGTACCCACCGCCCCGTCGGCGTACATCCTCGCCGCACGGATGGGTGGAAATACCCAACTGATGAGTTCGATTACTGCCGTGCAGACGCTTGTGGCGGTTGTATCTTTGCCTCTCGTCTTGACGGCCCTCGGGAGCTGACCGATGCCGTTTCAGGAAGGGAGCGCGCAATCCGGGAATTCGGTGTGGTCCGTCCGCGCAGAGTCGCGCTACTCGCATCGTGATCATCTTCGGACTATTAGTCAAGATCCCTTGATCGATCCGCCGCCGTCGTGACCGCCGACGCTCACCGAGTGCCGTCGCCGGCTCGTAGGAATCGATCAGTTAGTTTCCTGTCCGAAGAATCCGGGGGTAGCAATTCCGGCGCCGATACGGCCCGAACATCGCTGTTGTAGCGTCGGCCCACGGAGAGTGGTCCGCACCGATAACGCCGATCAGATGCTGGCGCGCCGGCGCAGCCGTCGAGTGAATCCGCAGCTTCGCAGGCAAACAGTGCCGCATTCACGCACCGCGCCCGGATTTACCGAATTCCCGATAACAGCGCACCCCTGTCGCACGCGGATCGACCTCTATCACGAAGCACGATCGTGCCCTCATATTTACGTCAAGCGGTAGCCTGGCATCAGGTCGATAGGGTACGCGCATCGGTGTTGCCCACACCAGCTGTCTGTGCTCGAGAGTGACGAGTCCGAAACGGGAGATCTCCGATGGCTGAGGAGGATGGCCGACGAGCGGCGCCCGACGTGACGGCGAGGCTCGCTCAGGAATTGTCGGCGGCAGGATTCGATGATCCTCAGGTTGTCGGGTCCGGCGGTTTTGGGGCAGTTTTCCGGTGTGTCCAGCCATCCCTTGGGCGAGCGGTGGCCGTCAAAGTACTCACGGTCGGAATGGACGAGGAGAATGTGGCTCGATTCCTCCGCGAACAGCAGGCAATGGGATCGCTAACAGGTGCACCGAATATCGTCAACATATTCGATGTTGGGACCACGAGCGGAGGCCGTCCCTTCATCGTGATGCAGTACTACCCGAGGGGTTCTCTCGATGCACGAATTCGGCAAAACGGACCGCTTTCTGCCAGCGAGACCATTCGGATTGGCGTGCGAATTGCCGACGCCCTGGGGGAGATCCATCGCAATCGCATTCTCCATCGCGACGTCAAGCCCTCTAACATCTTGTTCACCGACCGCGATGAGCCGGCACTCGCAGATTTTGGGATTGCGTATATTGCAGGAGGATTCGAGACCGAAACTGGCGTTATTTCCGGTTCGCCAGTTTACACAGCCTCCGAAGTCTTACGCGGTGATTCCCCAAGCATCGCCTCTGACGTTTACGGTCTCGGTGCGACGTTGTTCTCTGCGGTCACAGGACATGCAGCTTTCGAGCGCCGTAACGATGAAGGTGTTGTCGCGCAATTTATCCGGATTGCAAGGGAACCAATACCTGATGTCGGCATACCCATCCCGCTGCGGCTAGTGATTGAGCGAGCGATGGCTTACGACCCGCGGGATCGACCCACCACGGCAGACCTGGGTCGGTCTTTGCAGCAGCTCGAAGCCCGCCCCACCGCTTCAGTTGATACCGCTGCGATTGATTCAACCCTGCGGGCCGTTCGTATCGGCGACACATGGAACAGCGTACGCCCCAGAGATATTCGTGACGAGTCCGCGTCAAACGGACCCGCCGAGTACATAGTGCACCGTCCGGTGCTTCCGCTGGAACTCACGAGCCTCGTGAATCGTAGAACTGAGCTTTCTGAAGCGAAGAAGCTGCTGAAGACCGCTCGGTTACTGACATTGACGGGGGTTGGAGGTGTGGGTAAGACGCGGTTGGCCCTACGGCTTGCTGCTGATCTGAGAAATTCATTTGCGGACGGTGTGTGGCTTGTCGACCTATCCGAGCTAGCGGAAGGGGCGCTTCTCGTAAACGTCGTGGTGAACGCGGTAGGGTTGCGTGAATCGTCTCAGCTCCCTCTGGAGGAGGCACTCGTTGATTTCGCGCGGTCTCGAAACATGCTGCTGGTATTCGATAATTGTGAGCACGTAGTCGATGCTGTCGCGTATCTGGCTCAAGTACTTCTTCGATCATGTGGTGGTGTGCGGATCGTAGCCACCAGCCGTGAGTCTCTTGGAGTAAGCGGGGAGAGGGCCGTTCGCGTTCACCCGCTCGCGATTCCTGATGCGACTCCTACACCCTCGGTCGAGGGCGCTAGCAGCTATGATTCCGTGACACTGTTCATCGAGCGCGCGCGGTCGATAGTCTCGGACTTTGAGATCGACGAGGAAAACATCCATGCAGTCGTTGGGATCTGTCGGAATCTCGATGGACTTCCGCTATCGATTGAGATGGCGGCGTCGAGGCTGCGTGTGATGTCCGCAGATCAAATTGGGCAGAACCTGGGAAACCGATACAAGCTGCTCCGATTTGGGAATAGATCGGCGCCCACACGCCAGCAATCCCTTAGGCTGTGCATCGATTGGAGTTACAATCTTTGCTCGCCAAAAGAGCGAAAGGCATGGGCGCAACTCTCAGTCTTTGCCGGAAGCTTCGAAATCGATGCTGCTGAAGGTCTATGCGAACGAGACGCGGCACCGGAGTACGTGGCGGACGTGCTCACTTCGCTAGTCGACAAGTCGATTCTGACCAGGGAAGAGGTCGATTCGAAGGTACGGTTCCGAATGCTCGATTCTCTTCGTGAGTACGGGCGCGAGCGGGCAATGCATGCTGGTGAGTACGAGAATCTCACCGACCAGCACGGACATTGGTACAAGAACCTGGCGCTCGATGCGGAAGCGGAATGGATTAGCTCGGAACAGTTGCGGTGGATAGCCCGCCTCAAATGCGAGCAGTCGAATCTACGTGAAGCAATCAATTATTTCATCAGAGTCGCGAATGTAGATGCAGCACTCGAGATGGCTGCCGCGCTCTTTCCTTTCTGGCTCGCGCAGGGCCAACTCACTGAAGGTCGTCGCTGGCTCGACCGATCACTGTCACTTCGACCGAACGAAGGAACCGAGCAGCGGATGAAGGCGCTCTTCGCGAGCGTAGTCCTCGCTGGTATCCAGGGCGACAGTGTCGCCGGGGCCGCGCGGGTCGAGGAAACTGCTGCATTGGTGGCGGGCTCGTCCGATCAGGTGGTTGATGCGCGACTCGCTGTTGCAGAAGGGGGCCTAGCGCTGTGGTCAGGCGACCATCACCTGGCGCGCTCGAGACTCGAGCATGCCCTGACGACACTAGGTACTCGGGAAGAATTCATGCTACGTATCCCGGCGCTGATGCTGCTCGGGGTGGCGCTCGCAATAGAGGGCGACCACGGTGCGGCAGCTACTTGCCACAAAGGTGTTCTGGAGATAACCGAACCACGAGGTGAATCCGTGTATCGGTCTTACTCGTTGTGGGCGACGGGTATCGATGCAATTCGCCAAGGACTCTATGGCGATGCACGTGAAAGACTGGAACAAGCTCTGGTATTGGCCAGTCGAGCTGATGATCTTGTCGCTGTCGCTGAGACCCTAGAGTCGCTGGCATGGACTGCAAGTCACGAGGGTGATGCCACCAGGTCCGCTGTCCTCATGGGTGCTGCCGATATCCTTGGATCCTCCGTAGACACTTCATCGGTCATATATCCGGAATTGACTATCCACCATCATGAATCCGAAAGATCATGTCGCAGCGTGCTCGGTGACAAGGCCTTTGAAGAGGCGTACTCGAACGGTCGGCGTCTTGGTATTGAGGGTGCCGTGGCCTATGCGCTCAGAGTACGCCCAAAGGCTGCGCCAAAGCGTGACGACACATCTCTGACCAAACGGGAGCTGCAGGTCGCCGGGCTGGTGGCGGAAGGTCTTACGAACAGGGCCATTGCGGCGAGGCTTGTCATATCTCAGCGAACAGCATCAGGTCATGTGGAGCATATTCTGTCCAAGTTGGGATTCACATCGCGAACGCAGATCGCCGCCTGGATTGCCGACCAGCGCAATCGTGAAAGGTCATCCTAACAGTGCGGAGAGTTCGGCCACCCGCCTGAGGTTCTAGGATCCGCCGCTGACCACGCCCTTCGCGGAGCGGAATGCCTCGATCGCCGAGAATGGCAGGCTGCCGGCGAATCGACAGTCAAATGCGCTTCCGGCCATGAATCTGGGTCAGACCTGTCGATTGTTGTCAGTCGATCCGATCCAAACGGCGCTACGGCAACGGGAGCCCTAGCGGCGGTGCTATCCGGTTCGCGCTGGTCAAGGCTTCCCAGTCGGTGTCTGCTGGTTATCAGGGCACGAAGATCCTACGGAATGTTACGGAGCGGTCAGAGGTCGGGGAGTCTTGGTAGTGGGCGGGAAGCAACGTCTCGGGACTCGTCGGGAATGACGCCCACCATGCACAGCATTGCCTGGGCGAAGATTTCGTCGGCACCGTCCTGTGTCCGCGTTGATACGACGTGATGAAGGGTCGACAGCAGGGCGCCGAACACACACGACGTGGCGATGTCCACGTCGGGAATCGTGAATCGTCCGCTGTCCACACCCTTGCGTAGGTCGCGGGCGGCTCGGGGGCCGAGAATGTCGATGAGCTTGGGGTGGGCAACACCGAGTCGCACCACGAACCATCCCCACAGGGGATCGCTGATCGCGTGGCGCACGAGGTGACGCAGCGACGAGGAAAATACCTCCGCGGCGTCGGGCATGTCGGCGGTCATTAAATCCATTCTGGCGCCCAGTGATTCGATCGATTCCTCGGCCACGGCCTCGACGATCTCGTCACGGGAGTGGAAGTAGTTGTAGAACGTTCCGGCCCCCAGGTCGGCGGCTTCGGTGATGTCCGACAGGCCCACCGCGTCGACGCCGCGTTCGGCTACCAGGTTGCGGGCAGCGTCGATGAGCCGTGCGCGGGTCTTCTCGCGTCGGCGCTGGTGGCGCGACGCCTGAGCAGGCGTTGCGGAGCTGTTCGTCGTTGCAGGCACGTTGCAAACGCTACGCGATTGCCGCACGAGCGTGGACCGTGACGGGTTCATCGATGAGCGTGCAGCCAATAATGAGGCATTGCTCAATATTGAAGGCTATGTCACTATTGGACCATTTCTATGACCCAGCTCACTCGTGAAGAGGAAGTGCAATGACGGACACTCAGGCGGCTCAGTACGACCTCGTGGACAGCGTCGATGTGGCAGTGGTGGGATGCGGCCCCGTCGGAACGCTGCTGGCGGTACTGCTCGGTCAGCGCGGTCACCGTGTCACGGTCGTCGACAAATGGCCGGCGCCCTACGAACAGCCCCGCGCAGTCACCTACGATCACGAAATCGCTCGAATCCTCGCGATTTTGGGCATCGACTCGGACAACGACCCGGCGATCGAGTACCACGACGATCTCTACTACTGGCGCAACGCGAAAGGGGAAAACCTCCTCGAGGTCGACTGGAAGTCCATCGCGGCATCGGGGTGGCGCACGCGGTACTGGTTCTCCCAACCCGAACTCGAAAAGCGGCTGCGCGCCGTCGCCGCGAGCTTGCCGAGCGTGACGATCCGGCGCGGGTGGCTGGCGACCGACCTCGTGCAAAACGACGACGAGATCGTGCTGACCGGGCAGGTCACCGGAGCGAACGGCGTCTCGGCCACCGAGGTGATCCGTGCAAAGTATGTCGTCGGCGCCGACGGGGCCAACAGCTTTGTCCGGACGGCGCTGGGCCTGGACTTCGCCGACCACGGGTTCTTCTTCGACTGGCTGATCCTAGACATGATCATGCCGGACATTTCGCGCCTTGACCTCGGGCCGAAGCACTGGCAACTGTGCGACCCGGCCCGGCCGACCACGATCGTCCCGGGCGGCCCGGGCCGTCGCCGCTGGGAGTACATGGTGCTGCCCGGCGAGAACCCCGTGGAACTCGCCTCCGAGCAGTCCGCATGGCGCCTGCTCGAGCCGTGGGGCGTTACCCCGGCAAACGCCGAACTCGAGCGTTCGGCGGTCTACCGATTCCAGGCGCGGTGGGCGGAGAACTGGCGCAACGGCCGCGGCCTGATCGCTGGCGACGCCGCACATCTGATGCCGCCGTTCGCGGGAGAGGGCATGTGCGCGGGCCTTCGGGATGCGGTGGCTCTGGCATGGCGCTTGGACCTCGTGCTGTCCGGCAAGTCCGGCGACGACGTACTCGAATCGTACGGGACCGAACGCAAGGGGCACGTCCATCACTACATCGACTTCTCGATGCGCCTGGGCAAGATCATTTGTATAGCCGACGCCGACGAAGCGGCCGCCCGAGATGAGCAGATGATCGCCGAACTCGCCGCCTCCGACGGCACCCCGGTCGACACCGACATCGCCTCGCTCGGTCCGGGCCTGTGGCATTCCGGCACTGCGCATGCCGGGGAACTGTCCGTCCAAGGCGTCGTGGAGGCGGATGGTCGACGGGGCCGATTCGACGACGTCGCGGGCCGCGGCTGGACCGTGATCGGCCGCGGTGCATCCCCAGCCGACGTGCTCACCGACGAGCAGAGCCGACTGTGGGAGGGCCTGGACGGACGCAGTGTCCGGATCGGGACGGCAGGTGAGGACTGCGACGTGATCGATGTGGACGGCACCTACGCGAGGTGGCTCGATGAGATCGGCGCCGACTTCGTGATCCTGCGCCCCGACTTTTACGTCGCGGCCACCGCCCCAAATCCGGCGGCATTGCGGGCCTCGCTTGACACGATTCTCGACGGTCTGCACCTCACCATGTCCGATCGTGCACCGGTCACGACCCGATGAAGAGAGCTATTCCCATGAATCTGTCTTTCGATCACCTCACCCTCGGGCAGCGAGTGCTGTTCGAATCCGGCCGTGCCGCCGACCATCTCGCGGCGGAAGTGGTGCGGCACGGTGCGCGGCGGGTCATGGTCATCGCATCGCGATCCGAATCTGCGGTCGCGGAGCAGGTCACACAACGCATCGACGTGACGCTGTTCCACGACGACGTCGCCCCGCACGTCCCGATCGCCAACGCCGACGCCGCCCGGGCGGTCGCGACGGACAACGCCATCGACCTGCTCGTGTGCATCGGTGGCGGATCGACCACCGGCCTGGCCAAAGCCGTCGCCCTGACTACCGGACTCCCGATCGTCGCGGTACCCACCACCTACGCCGGATCCGAGGCCACCAACGTGTGGGGGCTTACCGAGGCCGCCCGCAAGACAACCGGCGTGGACGACAGGGTCCTGCCCGTCACCGTGATCTACGACGCGCATCTGACGCTGTCGTTGCCGGTGGAGCTGTCTGTCGCATCCGGTCTCAACGGCATGGCGCACTGTATCGACTCGATGTGGGCGCCGCGCACCGACCCGATCAACCGCGCCCTCGCCGCCGAGGGCATCCAGGCCCTCGCCACCGGATTACCCGCGGTACAGCACGATCCGCAGGAGCTGGCCGGCAGGGAGCGGGCCCTGTACGGCGCGTACCTATCCGCGGTCGCATTCGCCTCCGCCGGATCGGGTCTGCACCATAAGATTTGCCACATCCTCGGTGGCGCCTACGACCTGCCGCACGCCCACACCCATGCCACCGTCCTGCCGTACGTGCTTGCCTTTAACGCGCCCGCTGCCCCGGAGGCGGAACGTCGCATCGCCGCGGCCTTCGGCGCCGGCACCGCGGTCGACGGCCTGAACGCGCTGCGGGCGAGCCTCGACGCGCCGCGAGCCCTGAAGGATTACGGCCTCGACGAGACGCAGATTCCCGAGGCCGTGGAGTTGATCCTGCCCATCGTCCCCGACTCGAATCCCCGCCCGGTGACCGCCAACGACCTGGAAACACTCCTGCGCGCCGCCCACGCCGGCGACACCTCCAGCCTGTGAAAGGAACACAAACCATGACTACCCACACCGCCGAACCGATCGGCCCGGAGCAGCAGGCGCTCGAGGAAGACCTCGTTGCCGCGGTCGTCGCGTCGTTCGACGCCACCACCGATCCGCGACTGAAGAAGGTGATGCAGTCGCTGACCCGGCACCTGCACGCGTTCATCCGCGACGTGCGGCTGACGGAGGCGGAATGGAACACCGCCATCGAGTTCCTGACCGCAGTCGGGCGCATCACTGACGAACGCCGCCAGGAGTTCGTGTTGCTTTCCGACGTGCTCGGCGCCTCGATGCAGACCATCGCCGTCAACAACCGAGCCCACAAGGGCGCTACCGACGCCACCGTATTCGGCCCGTTCTTCGTCGACAACGCCCCTGAGATCCCGCTCGGCGGCGACATCGCCGGCGGCGCATCCGGTCAACCGTGCTGGGTCGAGGGCATTGTCACCGACACCGACGGCAAACCGGTGGCCGGCGCCCGCATCGAGGTGTGGGAGTGCGACGAGGACGGCTTCTACGACGTCCAGTACGACGACGACCGGATGGCGGCCCGGGCGCACCTGTTCAGCGACGAGGACGGCGCCTACCGGTTCTGGGGTCTGACGCCGGTGCCGTACCCGATCCCTCACGACGGACCGGTCGGGAAGATGCTCGAAGCTACCGGGCGTTCCCCGGTCCGTGCGTCGCACCTGCATTTCATGGTCACCGCTGAGAACCTGCGCACCCTCGTCACCCACATCTTCGTCGACGGTGACCCGCAGATCGAGGTCGGCGACTCCGTCTTCGGCGTCAAGGACTCCCTCATCAAGGAATTCGCACAGCAGGCGCCCGGAACACCGACCCCGGACGGCCGCGAACTCGGAGGCCGCACCTGGGCGCGGGTGCGTTTCGATATCACCCTCGCACCCGCTGGCGTCTGACACCACGCAGGTGGCCGATCGAGTGGCCCGATAGCAGGCGTGACCTGTCCGTCGCCTACGCCCCCTGCGTCGCGAAGTTCAGTCGCGCCATACAGGTCGATTCCTCCGACCACGACATCCACCGTGGGCCTCGCGGCAGGTCACCGTTGTCAGCGATGGGACCGCATGCTTGGTTGGGTATCGGTGCTGCTTTGTAGCCCGTTGGATCAGCGAGTGGCCCCACAATGGCAAAGGCAGTAATGCAGCCGGTTTCAACGCCCTCTGTGGGGAGGGACCGACGCGTCGGTGGCCCCACCGGCGTGCTAGCCAACGTCGGTCCGGTCGATCGGTATCGAGCGAAGACTTCGCCTGTCACGTTTTCCACCAGAGCTTTCCCGTCACGACTCGCCACGGTGCAGATGAAGGAGTGTCGTCGATGTAGTCGGCGGTCGCGGACTCTATGGCGATCTGTGCGTTCGGTGCTGTCTTCCGCCATTCGAATGGTGTATCACCAACCGGATACGCTGCCTGTGAATGTAATACGTGTTCCGTGGGTCCAAGCTCCGCCGGAGCGCCGCGCGACCTCTGCCACATCAGTGGCAGAAAGCGCGTAAGGGCGCCGGGATTCCGCAGAACAAATTGGCCATACTCACGAACATGTTCGGGCCACACGCGTCGGACTCGCGTGGGTTGCGCTGAGGACATACGGTGCGAGACGCGGTTCCCGGTGGCCTACTCGATCAACCCCGTCGCTCGCATCCACGCCGAACATAATCCGTCGTCAAATACGAAGGGCAGGAACAGTTGCCGACCCATTGGCAATAGAATGGAATGTCACGTTAGCAACATCACTTTGTTGCGAAATCGTTGGAATCGGCACGTGGAATTCTATAGGGTCGCTATATGGAAACGAACACCCCCGGACGTGACCAGCTTCCACTGAACGTGCGGGTCGAAGCGCCCGATATTGTCGAAATCCCCACTATCGGAGACGATCTGATTTGGAGGCCGTCGACGAAAGCGGATGTTCCAACCTTACTACAGCTCAAGCGGGCATCTGCGGTGATTGACAGTCCACGCTCTGTGGTGATGCTCGATGAGCTAGAGGAAGAGTTCGACAGCGACGACTTTGACCCCGCGAAGGACTCGGTTATCGCGATCGACCAAGCGGGCGATGCTGTCGCCTACGCATCGTCAACGCTCCTGAACGGCCAGGAATCAATCGTATGGGTCACACTGGACTGTGCAGTTCATCCCGACCGTCGAAGGGAAGGGATCGGCACTGAACTACTTCGTTGGCAAGAACAACGAGGTTTGCAGCATCTAGCCAGTTCAGACAAAGCGCTCCCCGGCTGGTTGGGTGCTGATGCGGAAGAGAAAGATACCGCTACCGTTGACTTGTTTCACCGGAGCGGATACCAGTCACTGCGATGGTGGGCAGAACTTGACCGCGATCTAGCTGACCCGATGCCCCCTGTGGCACTAGATTCGAAGATTCGGATCGTGCCGTACGGAGTTGAGTGGTCAGAGTCAACTCGCATGGCTTTCAACGAGTCTTTTCAGGATCATTGGGGCACTCAACCGGTCAATCGCAAGGAATGGGAGTCCAACGATCGGTTGAGTTCTTCCCGCGCAGATCTCTCTTTTGTAGCTCTAGCTCCGAACGAGGATGGCGATGAGCGTGTGGTTGCTTTCGTAACCAGTTCGGTCAACGAAGAGGAGTGGAAACCTCACGGCTATTCCTTTGGATACTTGAACGCCGTTGGTGTTGTACGGGACTGGCGTGGTCGCGGCCTCGCTCCAGCCGTCATCGCGCACACGCTTCATGCATATCGGACGGCGGGACTTGAGCGGGCGGTTCTCGATGTGGACACGGATAGCCCCACTGGTGCATTCAAATTGTATGAATCTCTGGGGTTTACGATAGTCGATCGTTCCGTGAGTCTCATCAAACAATTTTGACTCGTGCGGTGTTGTCTGGAAGTTTTCGACTGTCAGCGTTCTCCAGCGGTTTTCGTCCAGACGAAAGGCTGCGCTCACGAAGTCCGCTCATTGACGAAGGACCGGATCTTAATCGTGAGTGCGGACTCCGCGGTAGATTTCAAAGGTTCGATGATCTCGAACCATACTTCGACGAGGTTCATCTACGACGACATTCGTCGCGTACGGTGCGGTGGGTCCATGTGATCCAGCTCGGCGGCATCGCGTAGATGCCTCAGGGCGGGAAACTGATTTTCACCACCGGTATCGACCTCCGGACACCGAAGAAGAACTGCGTGGGTACGTCGCGGATCGGGCAATCGCCGGGGCGAGTGGTCTGATCATCGAGCTCGTTTGACGTTTCATTGCACAGTCGACCAGCCTGATACATGCCTGCACGCGCCAGCAGCTCCGACTGATCGTGCCCACACTCACACGCAGCCTCTCTGGATAAGTTCGTCGCGGTCTGGTCGACGGACTCGCATGCCGAACCAGACGGTGACGCACCTGCTGTCGTGGATGAAGCACCCATGGCGCATGCTTCCTGCCAGTCGACTATGCAGGCCGAGACCATGGTTGTAGGTGGTGGTGACACCGGGCCGGTGACACGGCCCTAGCGTGGCCGTTCCGGCTCAAGTCAGAGTCGGAAACAAAGCCCCGCCGCGAGGCGTTCGGCGCCCGCGTCATGTAACGGTTCAAGCGAATAGTGGGACGTGGGATCCGCTTCAGACGCTGAAGAGGCGTGTTCCGTGGGGAGCCGACAACCGGGCGACGACCACGATTGGTGCGAGCAGGGCGAGACTGGCTTCGACGGCCCCGCCTTCCATGCTGATATTCCCCAGTTAGTTCACAATCCCGCGACGATCGTATATGAACCCGAGACCGCACCGACGCTGTCGCGGGCGACTGCCATCACTAATGAACCGTAGGGCGCTCGCCACGGGCTGTGGGGTTCGGAATGGAGCCGTGAAGATACCGTGCACGTTCCGTGGAATCCGTCGCGAACACGGCGGACGGCCACCGGTTGTCCGTCGACGAACAGATCAATCTGGACGACTGTGTGGTCGGACTGGGCGGTACCCGTGATGGAGATCCGGACGTCACCATCGTGATCGACGGGAGATACCTGCGCACTCAGGGTCACCGATATCGACGACGACGGCCGAGTCGGCAGGGGTGATGGTGTGTAAGGGAACAGATCGGTGGGCAGAGGCGGCGTATACGGCGGTCTCTTGCGTCTCTGACGCGCGGACTCGAACGCGTAGCCGTAGCTCAATAGATCGTTGTCGCTGTAGGCTTTTCCGGCGAACGTCAGCCCGACGGGCATATCCGTGTCGTTCATGACCCCCATGGGGACTGTGACGGTCGGAATGCCGAGGTGGCGAATCGCCAGGTTGCCGTTCGAGTACCGGACGCCATTGCGCCAGGCGATGTCGTTGGAGCTGAGGTTGTAGTCGGCGTCGTACGGTGCCACATCCGCATTGGTGGGGAACACGACGGCGTCGAGGCCCTGCTCGTCGAGCCATACTTCGAGATCGAGCCGCCGCGCCTGCTCCAGACCCCTGAGTCCCTCGGCCAAACACGGAATATCCTCGAGCGTGATCGCGCCCTTCCGTGCGATTTCGACCAGGACCGCCATCCCTGGGTCGTCCTCGTATCGATCCGGAGCGGAGCCGGGCGGATGCGGAAAGATCTTGTTACCGTCGACATCTGCCAGGGACGAAAGGTGTGGATCGGCGTTGGCGGCGAGGAAATCGTTCCAGGTGTGGACGATCAGGTCGTACATTTCCGAATGCAGGAACTCTTCGGGCACCAAGCCGCGGTCGACCATGCTGAGTGCACCGGGCCGGTCTCGTTCGTAGTTGGATACGACCGGGAAGTCAACTTCGGTGACGGTCGCGCCCAGGGCGGTCAGGTCCTCGGCTGCCTTCTCCCACAACGCGATGATCGAGGCGCGAGTCGTGATCGGTTCCGCGGCATTTGGGTCCTTGTTGATATACATCCTCGGGACACCGAGCCGTTTGCCTCGCAGCGCGCCGGAGTCGAGGAGATTCAGGTAGTCGGCGGGACGGATATCGGAGGAATTCGGAAGGGTGATATGAGGCTGCGCTCGCCAGAAGTCGCCGCGTGAATCGTCGTCGTCCGCGACGATGATATTGAGAAGCGCCGCCATATCCTGCATGGACCGTGTATGGGGGACGACGACGTCCATCGTCGCGAACAATGGCCAGTTGCCGCGCATGGAAATGACTCCGCGCGAGGGTGTGTACGCGACAAGCCCGTTGTGTGATGCCGGTGCGCGGCCGGACGACCAGGTTTCCTCACCCAGCCCGAACGCGGCGAAGCTCGCCGCTGTGGAGACGCCGGAGCCGTTCGACGAGCCGGAGCCGAAGGCCGAGGGCAGAAAATTCCGGTTGTAGGGGCTTTCGGCGCGTCCGTAGATTCCGCGCTGCATGCCGCCAGCGGCCATTGGAGGCATATTCGTCAGGCCGATGAGGACAGCACCGGCCTTGCGTAACTGGCTGATGGTGAACGCGTCGTCGCTCGCGACGAGGTGTTCGAACGCGGGTGAACCGCTGGCTACGGTCATTCCCGCGAACTTGTAGCTGTTCTTGGCTGTGTAGGGAATGCCGTCGAGTGGGCCCAGGGTGGTGCCGGTTCGCCGACGCTCGTCGGCGGATCGGGCCTCGGCGAAGACGTTGGGGTTCAGGACCGGGACGGAGTTAAGCGACAGTCCGTGACGATCGTAGAAACCGATCCGGTTCAGGCAGGCCGCGACGAGGTCGACACTCGTAGCGGTGCCCGTTTCCAGGGCGTGACGGAAGTCGGCGATGCTCGCCTCGACAAGCTGAAATGAGTCAAGGGCGGTGCGCATGGTCACTCGCCTCTCTGCTGTGCCGCGATTGCCGCCGCAGTTTCCTTGCCGACCCTGATGGCGCCATCGACATGTTGAAATCCTTCGGCTGCCAGATCGCTGGTCGACCAGTGGATGGGCCCGACCGGTGTTCGCAGAGCGGCACCGTACCTGCTGAGTCCACCGAGATCGAAACTCGCAGCGTATGCGCCGCGCGTCCATTCTTCGCTGGCCCAGTCGCTCTCGAAGTACACGATCGGGTTGAGCGCCTGAGACCCGAAATAGGTGGCGAAACACTCCAAGAGATGGGCTCGCCGGTCCTGCGGGTTCAATGCGAGCATGGCGTCGGCCTTGGCATCGGAAACGAACCCGACGAGTGTTCCGCCCGTGCTGCCGAGAGAGGTGTTGTCGTAGGCTTCGTGAAGGGTCATGTGGGGGCCGAAGGCGGTGCCGCTCAGACCTGTTTCTCGCCAGAATGGCGTCTCGTAAACCGCGTGCACCTTGATGACCAGACCGAACGAGAGATGCTGTTGCAGTTGTTGCCGCAGGGCGGGGAGAGCGGGCTCGAAGTTTATTCGCGCATAGAGGTTCGGCGGGACCGCGACGATCGCGTGACGCGCGCGGACCGTGAGTGCGTCGCTGACGACTGTGACCGAGTTTTCGTCCCATCGGATCTTCTGCGCGGGCTGACCCAGATGCACGCGTTCGCCGAGTCGAGCTGCCAGGCGCAACGGCACCTGCTGCAAACCCCCGACCACGCGTTTGTCGAGTAGGAAGCCTTCGTCGACCAGATTACTAAAACTGCCCGCCGATGCCGCCATCAGCAATGCCTGCAGGAGAGAGAACGTATGGGCAGGTTTGGTGAGCATGCCGTCGGCGATGAAGATCGACACCAGTGTTCGAGCTTCCCGGTCGTCGGTCTGCTCGGCGAGCCAGTCGCGCCAGCTGATGGAGTCGAATTCGCTGGCCTTAGGGTGTGCCCACGGCGCTTGCACATCGAACCCGGCGACGAGTTCGTCCATGGTGTCGATGAGCCGTTGCACCTCTTTCTGTGTCGAGACCTCGACGGGGAAGTCGCCGTCGAACCGGCTCACGGTGCCCGACTCGGCCACATAGATGCTCTCGCCCTCACGGTATCGGGAGTACGTGTCGAGTCCGAGTTCGTCGATCATCGCGAGCAACGCAGTCTGATCCGGCGATACCCACTGACCACCGAGTTCGAGGGTTGCGCCGTCGATGATGTCGGTCCACAACCTACCTCCGACGCGGTCGCGGGCTTCAAGGACCGTCACGCTCAGTCCCTCGGCCATGAGGGTATTGGCGGCGGTGAGCCCGGAAGCGCCGGCGCCGATGACAACCACGTCCGTTTCGATCTCTTGCATGGTGAGAATCCGTTTCTTCGATAAGGTCCCGATCGCCGGGCCGGGCCGGGCCGGGGTGCGGAGGGTCAGGAGCAGAGACTGGCCATGACGTGCTTGATGCGGGTGTAGTCCTCGATCGCATACACCGACAGGTCCTTGCCGTATCCGGAATGTTTGAATCCGCCGTGCGGCATCTCGGCGGCCAGCGGGATGTGGGTGTTGATCCAGACGCAGCCGAAGTCCAGACGCTGAGACATCCGCATGGCTCGCCCGAAGTCCTTGGTCCAGACCGATGAGGCAAGCGCATAGGCCACACCGTTGGCGTGGGCGAGCGCTTCATCTTCCTCCTCGAATGTCTGAACGGTGATGACCGGACCGAAGACCTCCGTCTGGATGAGTTCATCGTCTTGGCGTAGGCCGTCAATTACGGTCGGTTCCACATAGAATCCTCGGTCGCCCTGACGGTGACCGCCGATGACAAGGTTTGCGTGGTCTGGGATTCGTTCGAGGAAGCCGAGCACTCGGTCGAGCTGGGCGGCGTTGTTGACCGGAGGCACCAGCGCGTCCTCGTCATCGGGTCCCTTCTCGTAGGAGGTGGTGATTGCCGCGGTCCGATTGCGGAGGCTTTCGACGAAGTCGTCGTGGATGTCGGCGGCGACCAGGACGCGGGTTGCCGCGGTGCAGTCCTGCCCAGCGTTGAAGAAGCCGGCGATTGCGATGCCTTCGGCGGCGGCGTCGATGTCGGCATCGCCGAAGACGATGACGGGGGCCTTGCCTCCGAGTTCGAGGTGGACTTTCTTCACGTCGTCGGCTGCCGTGCGGGCGACGTCGATGCCCGCACGCACGGATCCGGTGATAGACACCATGGCGGGAGTTGGGTGTGAGACGAGGAGGTTGCCGGTGGTGCGGTCTCCGCAAACGACATTGAGTACGCCGGGTGGAAGGAACTCGGCGGCGATTTCCGCGAGGAGCAGGGTCGATTCCGGGGTGGTGTCACTAGGCTTGAGTACAACGGTGTTGCCGGCGGCGATGGCCGGGGCGAACTTCCACACCGCCATCATCATGGGGTAGTTCCACGGTGCGACCTGACCGATGACGCCCAGCGGCTCCCGGCGGATCCAGGAGGTGTGATCGGCCAAATACTCACAGGCGGCGCGGCCCTCCAGCACCCGGGCAGCGCCGGCGAAGAAGCGAATCTGATCGATCATTGGCGGGAGCTCTTCGCTGACGAGCAGGGCCTTGATCTTGCCGGTGTTCCGGGACTCGGCCTCCACGAGATCATCGGCTCGGGCCTCGACCGCATCGGCGATCTTCAACAGAGCGTCCTGACGATCAGCAGGTGTCGTGAGGCGCCACGCGGCATACGCCCGCTCGGCGGAGGCATACGCACTGTTCACATCGGTACCGTTCGAGATGGGGGCGCGCCCATAAACGTGCCCGGTCGAAGGGTCGACGAGGTCGCTGAATTCTCCTGATTCGGAGTCGACGTGGGCGCCGTCGATAAAGTTCCTGAAGGTTCTCATTGAGTTCATGTGGTTGCTTCTCCTACGCTTGTGCCAGAGAGGTGTCTGTTCGCCAATCTGTGTGGTCACCCGAGTTACCCGCTGGAATGGCCTTGTCGACCTCACCGAACTCGGTGTCGGGCGGGTCGTAATTGGGTGCTTGAGCGATAATTCGAACGAGTCGAACTGTTGATGTCCCGATCTCTACGGGACATATGCCGGAGGAAAGCGTTCAATCCAGCCGATATCTGACTCCGTACACGCTGAGGGCGGCGCTGACCCGCGTCTAACAACGCGGGCGTTGAAGCTTGAGGCCTTGCCGTGACCGGATGTTGCTGCGTGATGCAGATCGATGCTGCAACGAGGGCGCTGAGGCTCAAGGTTTTGCCGCGACTGGCTGTTGCTGCGTGATGCAATGGACGCCGCCGCCACGAACGAACAGCGGGCGGGCGTCGACCGTGACAACGCGCCGACCGGGGTAGGCGTCGGCGAGGATGCTCCGCGCGCGGGCGTCGGCCTCGGCCTCCCCGAACCCACAGGCGATAATTCCGCCGTTGACGACGAGGTGGTTGACGTAGTTGTAGTCCACGAAGCCCTCGTCGTCCTTCAGCGTATCCGGTGCTGGAAGGTCGATGATGTTCCACTCGCGGCCCGATGCGTCGCGTGTGCCCTCGATGAAGGTCTTGAGTTGACGGCTCACATCGTAATCGGGGTGGCTCTGATCATTCTGGGCATGCAGCAGGATGGTGCCTGGTGACGGGATACATGCGATCATGTCCACGTGACCTCGGGTTCCCTTGATTTCGTAGTCACGTGTGAGTCCTCTGGGCAGCCAAATCACATTGCTGGCGCCGATGGTTCGTTCAAGTTCCGCTTCGACACGTTCCTTGTCGGTGTACGGGTTACGCCCGGGGTCGAGTTGCACGGTTTCGGTGATGATGACGGTGCCTTCGCCGTCGACATGGATGCCGCCGCCCTCGTTGACGAGTGTCGACAGGATGCGAGGCGTATCGGTCAGGCCGGCGACGAACTTCGCTATCTCGCGATCCTTCTCCCATACCGCCCATTCGGGCGCACCCCATGCGTTAAAGGTCCAATCGACGGCAGCAAGCCCGCCGTCGCTTCCGTATACGTACGTTGGACCCATGTCGCGCATCCAGGAGTCGTCGAGGGGCGCGTCGACGACCTCTATGGAGGATGAAAGGTAGCGTGCCGCGATATCACGCTCGTTCGGATCGACGACCATCGTGACCGGTTCGAATTCGGCCACGGCATGCGCAACCGCGGCCCAGGTGCTGCGTGCCTCGTCGGCCGAGGTCGCATCGTCGCCGAGGGTGTAACCCGCTACTGGAAAGGCCATCCAGATGCGTTCGTGCTCAGATGTTTCCGAAGGCATATGCCATGTCATGGTGTCTTCATTTCCTAGTGCTGAGTGTCGAACACCTGCTGTGCCCCGTGGGCAGGGGTGTGCGATGAGTCGTGGGTGACGGGGTGCGGAGTGACGTGCGCCCGTGGTGCATCAAATTCCACTGTTGATCACCCGATCAATAAGGGTAGTGAAAAGCTACCTATACTGGTCGACTATGTCAATGGATCAGGCGCGTATTCGGCGCAAGTCGCCCATCGATCGCGCCGCGGAACTCCAGTCGGCTGCCCGCGACATCGCCCTGGAGGACGGATTGAGGGCGATAAGTCTGCGGGCAATTGCCAAACGCGTCGGAGTGACTCCGGCGTTGGTAAGCCACTACGAACCGAGTATGGAGTCTCTGGTCGCACGCACGTTCGGTGAAATTGTGGCCTCGGAGATAGTCGAGGCATCCGAGCGGATCGGCGTGTGTGAATCGGCGGTCGAAAAGCTGTCAGTGTTCCTGGACTGGATGCTCGATGACGAGCGCAAGGACGTGACCGTGATCTGGACCGACGCGTGGAGTCTCGGACGCGGAAGCCAGCTGCTCGCAATCGAGGTCCGAACCCGGATGGACGAGTGGTTCGACCTCCTCGCCCAACTCATCAGGACAGGCTGTGCAACTGGAGAATTAACGGCCGAAGATCCAGATCTCGTCGCCTATCAGCTCCTGGGAATGATCGATGGTCTCAATGCGCACGCTCTGGTGAACTACGGCGCAACTGTAAGCCTCGGCAACATGGTTCGGACGCTGGCCGAACACGAACTCGGGCTGGAACCCGGTACATTGGCTTAGCAGTTGAATACGCAACGGCGGGTACGGGCCGTGCCCGCGGGTTTGGTGTGGGCACGGTTCTCTCGGCAGCGTCGCTATCGTGGCCAGGTCCGGATGTGGTGATTGGCGTGTCAGTATCGCAGAGACCGGATGTACCACTAGCCTTGGTGGATCTGGACACATGTGTTTCAGCTTCACCGGATTGCCGTCGATTGCTTCAGTTTCCGTGCCGACCAGTCAACTGCGGGGTATATCGATAAGGTCCAGCCCGGTGGTGGCCGACGCAAGCCGGACTCATGCCTCGATCCGCCACCGCTACGGACGACGACGATGAGTTCGATAGCGTGGTTCGCACGGTGGCCGATGGAAACCCGTGCTCTCGGTGGGATACGAAATGAACCGGCAGGTGGACAGCCGATGCCGGCCGGACCGGAGCGAGATCGGGGCCCAAGTGAGTCAACTTGCGCCCTGTGAGTGCCGTCGCCAGCCGAGATTCATCGTCCGTTACCGCCCACGATCAACTGGTCGCGCGGATAGTAGCCGTCGGCGATGCGAATCGTCATTGCGACGGGATTCCGGCGCGTTCGACACCGGCCGTCCTTGACCTACACTCTTTAGAAGAGAGCGAACACCCCCAGGCTGGTATGCCACCCGCCTACGGCAACTGGGTGCTGGCTGGTACGCCGCCCGAGCGGGGCCGTTCTTGAGAAGACAGAGTGGAAGCACGGGTGGTTGCCGGCGCCCACTCCAGTGCGGGGAGTTCAGCCGGGATACAGCGGGAAATGGCATTTCGGCGGGAGAGGCTGACGATGGTGCGTGACTCGCGGTCAAGCGCGCGGCGATCTGATCGTCGATGACACGTCGCGCCCACGCAGCAAGTCACCTTCGATGGGTCCCTCACTTTAGCGGTGTTCCGGCATCGGAAGGCGTACGCAACCGCCGCCTCGGCGAAAGGTACGACCGGTAAGCAGCCCCCGCGGCCGCGCGAGCCTACTCGGCACTTGTCGACATATGCGCCGCGGGGCAGAGCCCCGCATCGGATGGCCCGGTGTGGGCCAATTCCGGTGTCTCGACGGACTTCGGCCAGATGGCGAGGGCCCCGAGGTAGAGTGCCGCCGCGATAGCGCCGGAGCCCACGACGCTCAGATCGACACCATTGGCTAGATGGGACAACGGGCCCTGGAAGGTCGAGGTGTGGACCGACAGGACTCCGAAGACCGAGCCCACACACCAAGCCACGACGGCCGGAATGTTCCATCCGCCGACAAACCAGTAGCGTCCACCACGACGTCCCTGGGCGAAGGCCTGAAGGTCATTGGCGTCGTAGCTATGGAGATGGCGGCGGCGGCGGAGCACGCCGATGACGAGCACGGCGACCCAAGGTGTCGCAACTGCATTGAGAATTACCGTCGCATCAGTAATGGACTGGACGGCATCGACCACGAACACTCCTAGATAGAGGAGCACGACCGCGGACGCCGCTGCAATAGCAGTCGTGTGGAGGCGGCGTAGGCGGGGGAAGAAGCTCTCGAGATCGAGCCCACTGCTGTAGATGCATAGGACGCCCTGTCCGAAACCGCCGAGAACAGCCAGGACGAGGATCGGTAGGACATACCACCCCGGTGCTTCCATTACCAGGTCACCGAGAAATGAGTTCGTCGGATTGGTGAACGCCATCGCAGTGAAGCACCCGAATGTCACTGGCAAGACGATGCCGACAAAGAGTCCCAGCCCCACGGACCCGCTCACGGCACCGTCGCTGTAGCGCCTCGACAATCGCCGCGTGTAGTCACCGACTGCAGGTGCATACGAGATCGGTCCAGCAATGGAAATCACCACAGATAATATGCATGTCTTCCAGAAGCTACCGAGCGCGTACTCGAAGCCGTCATCGTGCGGCTGGTGAAACTGGAAGGTCCCCTTGTAGACAAAGAATCCCGCGATGATGATGACGAGGGCAATGGGGATGCAGAACTTCTGCATAGCGACGATCGTGGCGTGTCCGTAGAGCGCTGCGGTGATCATGAGGATCGTCACGATCGCGTACGACACGGCCAGTGCTCCATTGCCTTCCGGCGTTCCGAACAGGCGGTGTGAAGCCGCCACGATCGCATCTCCACTGGTCCAGACTGTCAACGCTGCGAACATCAGCGCGAACACCAGTGCCAGCCCCGAACCCACAATGCGCCCGCGTATGCCGAAATGAGCGCCACTCGAAACGGTCATGTTCGTCCCTGTCCGCGGGCCCATGAGCGTGACGGGCATTATGAAGAGGGCGCCAATTAGGGTGCCTACCGTGCTGGACAACACGGCAGGCCAGAAGTCGAGACCGAGCCCGACCGCTATCCAACCGTAAATCGCTACTGTCCAACTTAGGTTCGCACCCAGGAACACGGCGAAGACGTTGAGCGGGCTCGAGTCGCGTGCCTCCTCGGGGATGAACTCGACCCCTGCTTCTTCGATTTGCCCGGCTCGGTCTTTGGACGGGTCTGCGGAAAGCGTCATGACCACTCCTCGTATATAGCCTCACCGGGCGGTGAGCATTGTGATCGCCAGGCCGCGTTACAAATAGGCATGCTGCTTCAACGCCCGGGGGTGTGCTGGACCGTGTTGACAGGTGTGGTCAACGAGTCGCAATTTTCAGGAGCTCATTTGAGCCTCGCCGTACTTCCAACGACTCCTGACTGTTGATCACATGATCAATAATGTGAGAAAGTACCCATGCTGGTCGATCATGTCAATGAGTCAGAGGGTTTGTTCAATTCAAGCGCAGTCGTCCTCCGGGTGTCAGCAATAGCCGAACGTCCGGTCGCCAGCAGATGCCGGCAAGAACGGCGGCCTCGGAGAGCAGCTCTGAACTGAGAGATGGCACGGCACGTGCCGCGATACGTATGGTGATTCCTCCCGGAATGGAGTTCGGCCGCCGGTGGAGGTGTGGTCTGCTTACCGTGGTCGCTGCTGCTGCGGTTCTTGCGCTAGCTGGCGAAGCAAACGACGTCGCGATGGCCCCACTAGCCATTTCCACCGCTGCGGATGCAATCTCGCCGCCGCATGGGAGGACTTCGACTGGTCCTGTCAACTGCTCCCGCAACGTCAGCTCCTCGACCTCCGCCGCCCCCACCTTGACCTCTGTAAGCACCGGCTCTCCCGCCACTTCGGAAAGACCGGGCAGGAAAATCCCGGATCGGTAACCCACGGCCATCGGTGAGAGGGGCCCGCCCGTAACCCCTCAAGGCCGACGATTACCCTATATCGTGCTAGAGCAGCGAGTTCGGGAAGTACGAAGGCTTATACGAAGGCTCTGCCCATCCCGCGTAGAACTTTTCGACCTCCGGACGAATCTTTCTCAGTGCGTTGGTCCATGCTGTTACACGTGGACTCGGCGCGTTACGCGCGGACGCCGCGAGCTGTTCGCGTACACTCGGCTCGTCGATTGAAGTGAATTCACCGCCTTTGAGCACGAGATCCCCGTTGATCATGACCATGTCGACGTGTCGGTTTCTGGCTCGGTACACGACTGCGTCGATCGGGTTGACGGAGTCAGCCATATACGGCCCCGAGATCGACTCGTAGTCGAGCAGAACGAGGTCGGCCCGCATGCCTGCCTCGAGGGAGCCAGCCTCGTCGCCCATTCCAAGGGCTTTGGCCCCTTCGATGGTTGCCATCCTCAAGATGTCAACAGATCCGGGCGCCCATTTAGAGTTGAGCCCACGTGGCATGCTATGAAGGCGCGCAGCCAGACCCATCTCCTGGAGCATGTCGTCGTCATCGTTGATCCCGCTGCTGTCCAGGCCTAGAGCCACGTTGATCCCACGATCGAGCATTTCAGGAAGCGGCGCTACTCCAACACGCAATCTCAAGTTCGAGCTCGGGTTGTGGCATACCGAAACTCCACGCTCGGCGCACAGCCGAATGTCTTCCTCCGTCATCCAGACTGCATGAGCCAGCGATAGGTCCGAACGGAGAAAGTTCAGGTCATCAAGGTAGGACAGTACGGACTTGCCATACCGACTACGAAAGTACTCGCGCTGGTGGGGCGTCTCCAGGCAGTGCATGTGAATCCCCACGTGCAGTTCATCGGCGAGAGAACGGATTCCGTTTAGCAGTGGCTCGCTACACCATTCAGGGCCTTCCGCACTCAGCAGAACTTTGATCAGGGCGCTCCCGGAATAGCGACTCACTAGCTCGCGTGCCAGTGACTCGAACTCTTCGAAAGAGGGTTCCCCCATCTGTGCGAGGGCCGACTTGGTCTCCTGTGCGAGGCCGGGCGAAAGCCTAGACAAGAAGGTGTCGTCGTCTTCGTACGCGAACGTGTTGCGATCTCGTGCCTGTAGCGCGTAGGCAACCCGCATTCCGATTGTCGCGTAAGCGCGTAAGGCGGATTCCGTCTCATTCCTCAGCTGGCCGAAATCACGAGATATCCCCGAGTGCTGCACCGTCGTAACACCTGAGCGAACCAACCTAGTCGCCGCGAAGAGGGTGTCGTAGTAGACATCGACATGCGGCAGTGCGGCAAGGTCGATCAACCAAGATTCAAGACGGTTATCCGAGGCCCCTAGCGCAAAGGCCGACAAGCCCCAACCGTGGTGATGGCTGTTGATCAGGCCCGGCATGACGATGTGACCGGCGGAGCCAATTCTGCGTGCATCGGGATAGCGGCGATCGAGATCGCAGTAGGCGCCCACCTCCACAACTCGGTCTCCAATCACAGCTACAGCGCCATCTCGAATAACCTCGCCGTACGGTGGCTTCGCTGAAGCGATGACGTAGCGGCCATGCACGAGTGTCAAAGGGCTGGTACTCATTTATCGACCTCCGCATTTGTGTTTGCCCGCCGAACTGACATCTGTTGGCCACTCAAGGAACCCATCGCCCGAAAGCTCGCGTACACCCCGGCAGCAACTGTGAAGCCTACATAGTAAGCAATATCGCCATAGTGCAGCACGCCGGCTGCCACTGGTCCGGTGAAGAGGGTGGTGCTCATGAATGGTATTGATGCACAGATCCCGAGAGCGAACGACACCACGGCTGGCCAACCAATCTGCAATTCACGAATATCCAGCAGCTTCGAAACGTCCGCGACCCGTCCGCGTAGCCACCAGTCGGTCAGAACCACGGCGGCAAAAGGCGCAATCCAATAACTGATCAGCAGGAGGTAGTTTGCAAAGGTATCCGCGAAGTTGCTCGAATTAAGCCATACGGCGAGCACGAAGGCGAAGGACGTTACGACGAGGGCCGATGCCGAACGTGGCATGCGGAATCCCACCGTCAATAGAGACAGCGACCCTGTATAGGTGTTGAGGACATTGACAGAGACAATCCCGAAGAAGATCGCGACCATGGCCACGGTCCCCAGAACGCCGCCCCCGAGAACATCAGCGTAGATAGTGCCGACAGCGCTCCCGCTGACCAAGCCTGCAACAGCAAGGCCCAAGATTTCGAGCCAAGCACAGGCAACCAACAGACCCCCACTAGCCAAGGCAAAGACTCTCCTTTCTGATGTCTCGCGAGGGAGGTACCTTGTGTAGTCGGAACCAAAGACGCACCAGGACAGGGCGAATGACGCAACAATGGTCGTCATGAGAATGAAGGAACCCGTTCGATCCGCTCCGTTGAAACCGTCCGGCCGATCGAACTGCCCGACGGACACGATTCGGAATGCGACGATCACGAAAACTATCGACAGGATGAATGCCATGTACTTCTGGAACGTGAGGATGGCTTCGTAACCGATCATGACTATGAGCGCCGTGATTGCGATGACGGCCAGGGCTCCGATCCAGAACGGAAATCCGGTCAAGATGCTGAGGGCTGCAGCGCCGAAAACGGTATCGACAGCAGTCCACGCGACCATACCTGCCCAGTTCAAGATTGCGGGCACGACGTTCAATCTACCGAAGCTGAGACGTCCTAACGCCAGTTGAGGCATACCCGTCTTCGGCCCCATCATGGCTGTCAGCCCGACAAACGATGCGCCAATGACGTTGCCCAAAATGACTGCCATGAGACCTGAGATGAAGCCGAGCTGAATGTAGTCGGCTGCGGCAAGGGTGCCGATGAAGAAGGTCGGCGGAATCATATTCGCGGAGAACCACACTGTGAAGATCCGCCACGCAGGTCCGTGGCGCTCTGCGTCGGGAACGGGATCGATCCCTCTTGTCTCGATCGAAAAGTCGCCGGATCGCTCGGGACTTTGCCTCATGTCGCCTTCGTTCACAGCTGTCTCCACTCCTTGCATCGTAAGCCGAGGCGTGATCCTTTCCTCTTGTCAAAGACAATGCCGCCCTGGAGCTAGAATGAGAATTGACTCTTCGTCTAAGAGATGAGTGTCAATCTGTACATTGGTGCAAATGGCCGCCTTCAGTTGAGTATCGAACCACCGACGGAACGGTGAGTACGGTACTGCCTGCCGTGGGGCACGATCGGCGCACGCGGATTGCGCGGTGGCTGCGCAACGACCAGGGGTCGGCCCACCCTACGGGGAGTGTGTCCATCAGCTCGGTGGCCAGCATTGAGGTGCAGATCGAAACCTGAGTGAGGTTACCGATGCACCCCCACTTTCCCGCAATGTCGGCTGTGGTCGCAGGTGCGTTTTTCAAACATCTCGGGTAGCTACGCGAGGGCGTGTTCGGTACTGGTGCCAGTCGGATCTGTGAGAAGCGGCGGAAACCGTCGGCGACGTCGCCCGCTCGGACGCGATGAGCATGACGCTACGATCCTGCAGTCGACGCCCTTGTTATGTGAACGTCCAGGTGTGCCGAGGTATTCGTGGACCTCGTAGATCGTGGCGACCACGAGCCCGACGGCCCCGGCGATACAGAGATCGGAGGCAATCGGTGAAGGCTGCTGTCGAGAACTGAGTTGGTCATGACCTTGTTGTCTGTGCAGCCCTTGAGGCTGGCTGCGATCTGCGTTCTTGGCGTACGGTAGGCGCCGGGGGCCTGGGATATGGTGGTCCGATTGGCCAGCGCGGACGGACCATCAAGTCTGTCGGTATGCCGTGTCGATTGGACCCATGCTCCAGGTTGCCCATTGGTGTTCGGTAGAACCCGGCACTGGTCATTGCGTCCTCGAGATGCGGGTCATTCCTCATAGAGCGCTCGCCGGTGCGCCACGGTGGGGCGGGGACACCGGCGAGCGCGAGGTCGTCGGTGACCGGCGGTGGGTCCCCGATGATGCCGCCGGGGTTGATGACGTCGATGGGGTCGAAGATCTCCTGAACCGCACGAACGACGCCATGATGGAGTGCATCTCCTAGAGTAGATCGGAGCGGGAGCTGCCGTCGCAGTCTTCCGCGGAGGGTGCCTCCGTGTCTGACCACTAATTGCGGTGCGTATGCGGGCGGCTCATGGAGTTTGTCGACTCTCGCCTCGGATGAGTGGGTGGGTGAGGAGAAAGAGTGCGATGCCTTTGCCGGGCACGATGAGGGCGTCGACGTGTTCGAGGTTGTCGGTGAACCGCCGTCGCGGTTTACCCGGCCGGGCACTTCGGGACGGTCTCGTGGCCACAATGGCAACGAGACCGAATGCCCTGTGGGAATGAAGCCATGTTGCTGGTAGCCGAGCGGGACCTGAACGATCAAGCCCGCCCGGCCAACCCTGTACTGGCGGTCGCGCGCGAATCTAGAGATCGTCCGGATCGGGTCGGCTGATCGATCGAGGCGCTAGTTCCAGTTTCCGCGTGTGGTCTGCAACCTCGCCCAGCGTCGTAGTCCAGACATCGTCACAGGACTTTACATATTGGACAAGCTCCTCAAGCACCGCTGCGCGCGAGGGTCGACCTGACAAGAACGGATGGCTGGTGAGAACGAAACATCCTCCTGCGACGCGGATTCCCTCGAACTCGAGCCCCCAGATCTCGGCGGCCTTACGGGGGCTTTCGATCAGGCCCGAACCGGAGAACCCCGGAATGTAACAGTACTGTTCCCAGTCGTCGAGAGCCCACTGGACTGGAATCTCGACGAGGCGTCGGCTACCGGCCACCGCGAGCTCGTAGGGGTGTTCGGCGTCCATGAGGCTGCTGTCGTAGAGAAATCCACGATCAGCGAGCAGTCCGGGGGAATGCCAATTTAGCTCCCACATGGGAGCCCGATAGCCGACCGGGCGTTGCCCTGTGACGGACTCGAGGGCATCGAGCCCGCGATCGAGGATTGCCGCTTCCTCGATCTCATTGAGGCCGGCCATCGATTCGTGCAGGTACCCGTGGTGGGCCACCTCGTGACCGGCATCGATGATCGCACGAATGACATCCGGATACCGGCGGGCTGTGTACCCAGGGACGAAGAAGGTCGATGTGACCTCGTTCCGGTGGAGCAGGTCGAGAATGCGGGGTACGCCAACCAGGGGTCCGTAGGCCTGGTGTGACATAGCGGTCATGCGGTCCGCGTGCTGACTGGACACGCCGAGCAGGGCTGATTCGGCGTCCACGTCGAAGGTAAAACAGGCAGCGGCCTTCTTACCGTCAGGCCACTGGACTGGTGCGGCGGGTGTCGTCATGATTTAACGATCCTTTGCTCCCGGTGACGCATTGGAGCTCACGACTTCTTCCCCCGAAGGGAGATGAACTCGTATGCAAGGTTGGCTGCGACAACCCCGGTGATCTCGGCGTGGTCGTAGGCGGGGGAGACCTCGACGATGTCGGCGCCGACCAGGTTGAGTCCGTCGAAGCCGCGGACAATGTCGAGCAGTTCGCGGCTGGTCATACCGCCAGCCTCGGGGGTTCCGGTTGCTGGGGCGTGCGCGGGGTCGAGCACGTCGATGTCGATCGACACGTACAGCGCCGTCTCACCGATGGTCTGATGGAGTTGGTCGATGATATCGACGATCGGCCGGCGAGTGAATTCTCGGCAGTGCACGATCTGGAAGCCGAGTTCTGCATCGGAAGCGAGATCGTTCCGTGAATACAGGGACCCGCGGATGCCGACGTGGGCGCTATGGCCGTAGACGAACAAACCGTCCTCGGCTGCCCGACGGAACGGGGTTCCATGGGTCAGGGGTGTCTCGAAGTAGGTGTCCCATGTATCGAGGTGCGCGTCGAAGTGGACGAGTGCGACCGGGCCGTGCACCCGGTTGATCGCCTTGAGCAGGGGATACGCGATGGTGTGATCACCGCCGAGGGTCACCAGTGTCGCACCGTCCTTAATGAGCTCGTGGGCGCTGGTTTCAATCTGGGCGACGGCGGTGTCGATGTCGAAGGGGTTGAACGCGATGTCGCCGGCGTCGACGACCTGCTGGTGTGCGAACGGCTCGATGTCCAGAGCAGGGTTGTAAGGGCGCAGCAGTCGGGAGGACTGGCGAATGTGTGCGGGGCCGAACCTTGCACCGGGCCGGTATGTCACACCGGTGTCGAAGGGTACACCGACGACCGCGACATCGTAGCGGGCGACGTCCTCGATGCGGGGGAGCCGGGCGAAGGTCGAATGGCCAGCGTAGCGGGGGACGCTGAGTCCATCAACCTGACCGACGTGCGCCGTGGTCTGACTGTTGGCGGAGTTATTGGTCACGCTCGGCATCGAGTTGTTCCTCCATTAATCTGAATTGACTGGCCGACGTAGGCACTGATCTCTTTGCGTGTCAGAAGTGCGACAGCAGAGGCGATTTTGTCGGGTCGGCCGATACGGCCGACGGGGATGTCGTGGGCGCACTGGTTGTGTATGTCGGTGAGGGTCAAGTTTGCGTCGGCTGCGCTGACTTCGAGTTGACGGGTGTCGATGACACCGGGTGCGACAGCGTTGACGGTGATGTTCTCGGGGCGAGTTCCCATCCGAGGAATTTGGTGACGTTGATCAGCCCGGACATCGACGCGGCGTATGCGGTGGCGCGTGGCCATCCGGTGACATCCCATTCGAAGGTGACGATGACGATGTTGCCTCTGCCGCGCCGGCGCATGCCGGACCATATTGCCCGAACTGTTTCACCGGTGAGATTCGTTTCGACGATCTTCCACCAGTCTTCTTTTGGGTATTCGCCGAGTGCACCCCATGGACATGTAGGCGGCATTTGCACACCAGGAAGTCGACGGACCCTTCGCTGCGTTCTAACGCGGCCACCGCAGACCGGATCGAGGCGGGGTCGGAAAATATCGGCGGGCTCCGGCAATCCGTTGATCCGTTCGACGACGGCCTTCAGGCTCGCGTTCCCGCTGCGGCCGTTCACACCGACTCGCGCTCCATCAGCAGCGAGGCGTTGGGTAATGGAGCGACCGATCCCTGGGGTGGCGCCGGTGACGAGCGCTATTCGCCCCTTTTGGTGCTGCCGAGTATCCATCAGATCACCGCTCCGCTGTGGGAGGACAACACTTCTCCGGTACAGAAGTCCATTTCGCCGAGGAGGAACTGAACGCTGCGGGCAACTTCGTCGGGCCTGCACAACCGCCGGGACTGCAGGGCGAGATATTCCGGTGCTCGCCAGGGTAAATCGGCTGCTACACATCCGGGTGGAGGTGGGGCCGGAGGCTATCGAGTTGATATGCAGTCCGTTCGGTGCGACTTCGGCGGCAAGGGTCCGCGCGGACCCGATGACCGCGCCCCTGGCTTCGGCGTAATGAGAATCGCCGTCGCCACCACCGATCGCCAAGTTCGGTCCGTGGCCGCGGTCGAGCATCTGCGGCAACGTCGCATAGGCCGTGTTGCGCAGGCCGCCCAGGTGTACCCGAAGCATCCTGTTCCAGGCATCGCCGGTGATGTCCGACACGGGGACGATGAAGTCACTGTTGGTGGCGGCGTCGATCAAGCCGACGTCGCGTTGGACCGATCCGATCGCCTGCGTGACGATCTCGGAATCGGCGACCTTGGCGACGACGTGGTAGCCGGTGACCACTGCCATGCGGGTCATCGCGGTTCCTTTCTGGTAGCGAGGAGCGGGTGTGCCCAACGTCGACCTCCGGGTCGTCCAAATCCATGGTGGTAGTCCGCAGAAAACTGGTGAGGCCAACTATGGTCCTGGAATATCCAGGGGTGAATACTCACAAGGTATAGATTTGATGATCTCATTTAGATGATGATCCAACTTGGTGGGAGAATCCTCATGGCCCTCAGCGTCGGCGATCTGCTGGATACGCCTCACCTACGCCTCGCGCTTCAGGCCGGTCGTGGGGGTATCGGCACCCGGGTGACTTGGGCGCAGACTTCCGATCTGGACAGGCCGTGGGAATGGATGACCGGCGGCGAATTGCTCATGAAGAATGGCCGTACCCTGCCACCCACCCCGGTCGGCCAGATCGCCCTCCTCCATGGTCTGGTCGAACACGGAATCAGCGGTCTCGTACTCGGAATCGACCCCGCCACACCGCCCTTGGACCCGACGGCCGCCACGGAAGCGGACTCACTGCCCCTCCCCGTCATCTTCGCCCCTTATTCGGTGGGATTTGCCGCGATCGGGCGGGCCGTCGCCGACGCCACTACCGCTGACGAGGGTCGTCGATTGGCGGTGACCGAGCGGGTATACACCATGATCCGCAGATCAGTCACCCAGCCGGCGCGGGATGGGGCACTCACGCAACTCGCTCGCGATCTCGCGTGCAAGCTCGCCGTCCTCGACGCAGAGACCGGGCGCCCGGTTCTAGACGACGCCGATGCGATACCGGACGGGCTCCGAGAGGCGCTGTTGACGGAAGTCCGCCTACGCGCCGGCGCCCTCCCCGGAGTTGTTCATCTTGAGGCCGCAGGAACGAGAGCGCAGGTGGTGGAAGTTCCCGACGAAGAGCCCACAATTTTACTGACCTACGCGCACCGCGCCACCGCTCCCGATATTGTGCTCCTCCAGCACATCGCCACAGCAGCGGCGGTCCTGCTCGCCCAACGAGGCATTCGCCGCGAACACGAGCGGCGTATTGGTGGGGAACTATTGGCACATCTGATCGACAACCGGCTCGACGACGACGACGCTCTCCGGCAGCTCTCCGAGCGCACACTCGTCGCGGACGATTGCGTGCTCATCGCCGCCCGCGGCGGGAGTGAGACAGGGGAGCAGCACGTCCATCTCAGCCTCGACCGACGCAGGATCCCCCACCTCCTGCTCAAACGGTCCAGCCTGCTCTACGCTCTGGTTCCCGCCTCCGGAGGCGCGATCAGTGTGCTGCACCGTCGCCTGGGCCCTGATACGGCAGTCGGCGTCAGCGACCCGCTCGGTTCACCGGCCCGGGCCGCGGCCGCGGTTCGGGAAGCGAATTGGGCGGTGCGCGATGCGGCGAACGTTCCCAACCGGCTCAGCAGGTATGCGGACGTCACCTTGTTGTCGGTCCTGCGAGATATTGAAGAAGCGCAGGTGGTGGTGGACCGCATCTTGGGCCCACTGTTGCGCTACGATGCCGAACACGGAAGTGATCTGACGAGAACTCTCGACATCTTCCTCACTCATGATCGTTCCTGGCAGCAGGCCGCCGCCGCGACGGGAGTGCACCGCCAAACCGTGGTCTACCGAATGCGCCGGGTGGAGGAGATCACCGGCCGCAACCTCTCCGCGACCGCGCATATCACCGAGCTGTGGTTGGCCCTGCGGGCACGTGACCTGCTGAGTTCACCCAGCTGAGAAACACACTGGTCCATCCGCGCAGCAACCGGCGGTGAATCGTTATTTGGGTTGGTTATGAGAGCCTTTGAGGATCGTTGTACGCAATTCCATTGGTTTCCAGCCTAGGCTGGTCGTATCGATCTGGTCGTCGGGCAGCAGTCGGTGGGGAACGGCCCCTGGCATCAGATTCCAACAACCAGTAGTGAACCAGTGACTCGAAAACTGGCGGAAGGAAGCAGTATGCGGGAGATCTCTCTCGAGGTGGAATGCGCGTGGGGCTAGGCTCGAGTTCGACGTCATCTAGGCGTACCGCTTCGATGACCGATGGCGTACGGCCGATTATCTTTTGCGGCATGCCGCCATCAAACTAGAAGAACCGGACGTAACCGGATCTCCCACCTGTTTGGTAACCTGATATTTGCTGCCCTTGACTATGGGCTGGCAACGGGGCCCCGCCAGTAGCGTCAGTCGTGTTTCGTGCTGGTGGGGCTCCTTCGCTCTCGCCCATGGTGCGGGGGTGTACCAGACGGTAACCGCGATGGTCGGAGCGCCCGAAGGACGGCGCCTGCGGCGTGTCGTGACGGGAATCGGCGAGGTGCAATCATCAGGTGCATACCGACTTGGAGCCTCGAATTGTTTCCCGAACGGGATCCGCATGACGACGAACACGCCACACCCACATCGTCGGCCGGGCTCCGGCACGGTTCACCCCCCGCATCGCACAGAGCGTCGGTGTACGCGGTGTAGTCGACATCGGGGCGAGGCATGCAGGTGAGCAGAACTGACCCGTCGGAGTAGTAGTCGCGGCCGAAGTCGGTTGTGTCACGGCAGTTCTGCAGCTCTATCTCGATTAGAATGCCCCGGACGAGGCCGTGGCGCCCGAGCCCGATGTGTAGCAGGTCGGCAGGGGCAGGCGAAAAGCCGGTCGCGCAGCCAGTAGGCGTCGTCCGGTGTCGGTGAGGATCGACGACTTCCACCGGTTGGACTGTCACCCAGGATGGAACGAGGTTGATTCGTACCGCACCGTCGCACTGAGGAGGAACGACGTGGGAGGTGCCAATTGAGGGCGGCATACTGTGTTGGTCTGGCTTGAAGGCCTGGTGATCGGTGGCTCCTGACGGCGCCACTGGTCAACCTGCCTGTAGACCTGCAGGGTGAACCGCCTGCGTCCCGCACCCGCCGAGTCGACGCCGTAGCGAGCGTCTTTCGGTAACACGATGCGCAGCGAGGAGACAACGCGGGATACTCGGGGCTTGTCGGTTTGGTCGTCGAGCTGTTTGCGGTGGAAGTGTTCACCGCGATTACTTCGCGGTGGTACGCGGTAGTCACGTCGTTCCAGCCAGTTTGACTGATCAATCGATTGTCGTAGTGGCCGTCCTCGACGGCCACCGGCATGTTCGGCGGCGCCTTTAATGCATGCTCATCCGAACTTGCCAGATTCAGCACCCGGTACCTGTCCGAGCGAATGAGCCTGCACGGGTATTTGGTGATGCCATCGGCATCGATTGACGATACTTTCGCCGGCGGGGTCGACTCACGAGAGGAGTTCCAGGCAAGTCCGGCGAGCGCCGACATGACTGGCGGATGTATCCCACCCAATGTCGGATCCCCGTCCCGGGTTCCAACGTGATGTTGTGCTTGGATATTGACCGCCGGACGGTCTCTGTGAATTAACCCGCGGATATTTTGGCAGCCAATCTGTCGAGCTGGCCGGGGGCGGAGAATCGGCCCTCCTGCGAAACACGATCCGCGCCTTCGACGCGATTACTGCGGCGCCGACCTGAGCGCCTGACACCAGCGAGCAGGCCCCTGGAAGGTAAGGATGGGCCTCAGCATGTCGCGCCTCATAGGGACGCTCCCTAGCCGGAGCGCGAGCGAGCAGGGGAAGAGGCGACCATACGATGTTGTGGCGTCGAGAACCGGTAGACAAGCGATAATTCACTCGAACAGCCGTGAGTAAGCACCATATAGGGTATCTAGGGGTCGAACTCACTCGGGCGTAAGTGCCGCCCATGGACAGCGCGTCCCACTGCCCATCGATCCTATGTATGCGATCGATGGCCAAGCTGGCCGGGTGGCACCGTAGACAAGACCGTTAGCAAGAAGTACGACGAGGAGGAATGTGGCGATAACAGTACGCCGGCTGGCAGCGTATGACGGGCTCGGCCTTTCACTCGTCGCCGGAATCGAGGGCGCAGACAGGGTCATCGATTGGGCACACCCCATCGAGCTCGCTGATCCAACACCCTGGCTATCCGGTGGTGAACTAGTCATGACTACGGGCCTGAAGATCGGCGGAAGCGCAGAGTCGCAATTCGGCTACGTCCATGCCTTGGTTCAAACTTGCGCGGCCGCCCTCGCTTTCGATACCGGCACCACCTTCGACAGCGTCCCCGACGGCATACGCGCGGCTGGCGACGCCCTGGGTCTTCCAATCCTGGCTGTCCCGCCCTCCACACCCTTCATCGCAATCTCCCGTGCGGTGATCGACGAGTTGACAGCGGACCGAATTCGAGAGGTCCAGGACGTCGTCAACCAGCAGGAGAAACTTGCCAGGGAGACCCTGAGCGGGGGCATACCCGCCGTGATCTCAGCTCTTGCCCGCGCGGTGTCCTCAACGGTCGCCGTGATTGATACCGACGGCCGCGTCCTCGCCGAACACGGTGTCGATTCCGCCCGGATAGCTGACCTCGCCCGGTCGACAACAGAGTCAGCGCGCGCGGCAGCTGGTCGGCGAAGGCAGAACAGCAAGGTCGTGGCCGACGGTGACGGCTACTGCACGTTGCAGAGAATCTCGGCCGCGGAGGAATTACGTGGATTCTTGGCGGTGCGTTCGGCCGGACCGTTGTCGCCGTCTGGTCGAGTTTTGATTTCTCACGCAGTCTCACTGATCTCGATCGAGCTTGGCAAGCCAGCGAAGATCGTTGATACTGAGCACCGGTTGCGGGCCGCAATCACACGTGCGCTGCTGAGTCTGAGCGCCGATCTCGACGTCGGTTTGCTGCGCTACTTTGGATTTGACGCCGACTCGTCCATCGTGGCAGTCGTTTTCTCTGACGTCGGTCCGCTACTTGCAGCCGAGCGAGAGGCAGCGAGTTTGCTCGGCTCGTACGGTGCTTCTTACCTGATGGCATCGATGGACACCGCGATCGTGGTGATACTGCCCGCTGACCGGACGGAGTTCGCAGTCCGACTGCACCACCAACTCGGCGCGCAGCTTCAACGAGTCATTGGGGCAGGCCGAGGAGCTCCCGCATCGATCTTCTGTGCAGAACGGAGTGTAAAGCAGGCAGGGACCGCGGCCCGGGTAAGTCGACTGCAGTCGCAACAACTCATCGATTTCTGTGAGTTGGAGACGTTTTCACTTCTGTTGGGCAGTCGCAGCAGTGACGAACTTCAGGCGCTGGAGCAGTCAATGTTGGGGCCACTCGATGCTTACGACTGTCAGCATCCCTCTGCCGCCAGCACATTGGTAGGAACCCTCGAGGCTTTTCTCGAGCAAAATGGGCAGACGGAAGTTGCAGCCGCGGCGCTCGGCGTGCATCGGCACACTATGCGTAACCGAATTAGAAAGATTGTCGAGCTCACCGATCGCGACCTGGATTCCGCACACGTTCGAGCAGAGCTTTGGATCGCGCTGAAAGCACGGGAACTACTTCGAACTACTTCGGGTGCTCGACTAGAAGATGTAAAACTCGACTAACCGATACCTCGGTCTCACGTCTAGCGATGGGAGACAGGCATTGCTTGGCCCACCCTGCACGTCTGTCGCGCCGAAACGGTGAGCCTGACGCCCGGGAAATGTCGACGGCGGTGCGGTGCGGTACCGTCTCAGACTCGAATCGGCCCGCCGCGCAGGTACACCGTGGTGGTGTGGGTGAAGAACTCCCGGGCCGAGCGGCCCTGTTCCTTCGGACCGTATCCGCTCTTCTTCGCGCCACCGAACGGGACGTGAGGGTCGGCGCCGGCGGATTCGGAGTTGATGTGGAGAATGCCGACGTCGATGTCGTCGATGGCGTCCAGGGTGCGGGTGAGGTCCTGGGTGAAGATGGCGGCAGAGAGCCCGAATTCGCTGTCGTTCGCCAGGGCGAAGGCGTCCTCGGCGGTGCGTACTCGCCGGACTGCCAGGACGGGGCCGAACAGCTCCTCACTCCAGACATCGGGGGTCTGCGAGGGCAGCTCGAGTATCGTCGGAGGGACGAAATAGCCTGTCACCAAGGCGCCCTCGGAGTATTCGTGGCCGCCGGCGATCGGCAGCGCCTTCTGTGAGATAGCACGATCGATCCCGGCCTGGATCGAGGTGCGGGCGGCGGCGCTGACGACTGGCCCCATCTCGGTGCCGTCCTGAACAGGGTTACCGACGTTCAGGGCGTCGGCGCGTTTGCCGAGTTCGGCGAGGAAGTCTTCGGCGATGTCGTCGGTGACGATCAGCCGGGATGTCGCGGTGCATTTCTGCCCGGTCGAGCGGAAGGCCCCGAACATTACCTGCTCGGCGGCCAGCTCGAGGTCTGCGTCACCGAGGACGACGGCGGCGTTCTTGCCGCCCATCTCTGCCTGCACCGGAACCCCGCGGGCGGCGCCGGTCGCGGCGATCCTGCGGCCGACTTCGGTGGAGCCGGTGAAGGTGATCGCGTCGATGCCGGGGTGCGCGTTGAGAGCGTTGCCGACGGTCCGGTCACCGATCACCAGGTTCAGCACACCGCTGGGCAGGCCGGCGTCGGTGAGGGCTTGGGCCAGGCGCATCGCCAGGAGCGGCACGGTGCTGGCCGGTTTCCAGACCACGGTGTTGCCGTAGGTCAGTGCCGGGGCGATCTTCCAGGTCGGGATGGCGATGGGGAAGTTGAAGGGGGTGATGACACCGACCACGCCGACGGGTTTGCGGGTGACCAGGATGCGTTCACCCCGGCGCGGTGAGGAGAACACCTCGCCTGCGTCGCGGTCGGCGTCGTTGCCGTAGTAGCGCAGGATCTGGGCCGCGCGCAGTACCTCGCCGATGCCTTCGGGTTTGGTTTTGCCTTCTTCGCGTGCGAGTTCGGTGCCCCACTCCTGGGCTGCGTTCTCGACGATGCCTGCGGCGCGCAGGAGGATCGCGCCCCGCTCGTGGGCGGGGGTACGTGCCCACGCTCGCTTGACCCGTTGGGCTGCCGCGACGGCCCCGTCGAGTGCCGCAGTGTCTGCCAGTCGTCCCTCGGCGACGACGACGTCCGGATCGGCCGGACTGGTGCTGACGACGGTGTCGCCCTCGCCGGCGAGCCACTGTCCGTCGACGAGATGGTGCAGTTGCGCTGGTGTGGTCATGAGGGAATCGTCCTTCCTCGGGTGCGGGGTACTACAGAGCGGCGAACGCATCGCGGAGAACCGAAAAGCCTTCGAGGAGGAGTTCGTCCGAAATCGACAGCGGGGGAAGGAAACGCAGGACATTGCCGAAGGTGCCTGCGGTCAGGGTGAGCAGGCCGTGGGCGAGGCAGTAGCGGTTGATCTCGGCGACGGCCTCGCGATTGGGGGTCTTGGTGCCGGGCTGGACCAGTTCGATCGCCACCATCCCGCCGCGGCCGCGGATGTCTCCGATGATGTCGGTGGTGGCGGCGATGTCGCGCAGTTCGCGGAACATGAGGTCGCCGACGGTCTGCGCCCGTTCGAGCAGGTGGTCTTCCTCGATGGTCTCGAAGACGCCGAGGGCGGCTTCGCAGGCGGCGGGGTTGCCGCTGTAGGTGCCGCCGATCCCGCCGGCGTGTGCGGTGTCCATGATGTCGGCGCGACCGGTGACCGCGGCAAGGGGCATTCCGCCGGCCAGGCCCTTCGCGGTCACGATCAGGTCGGGCACGATGCCCTCGTGCTCGGAGGCGAACCACGTCCCGGTGCGGGCGATGCCGGCCTGCACCTCGTCCGCGACGAACAGGATCCCGCGGTCCCGGCAGAAGTCCGCGATCCGCCGCAGGAATCCCTCGGCGGGGACGATGAATCCGCCCTCGCCCTGGATCGGTTCGACCACGACGCAGGCCACGGTGTCGGCGCCGATCTGGGAATCGACGAGCATCTCGAACTGGGTGAACGCCTCGTCGGCCGCGTTCTCGGCGCCGCTCGGCCACCGGTAGGGGTAGGCCATCGGTGCGCGGTACACCTCGGGGGCGAACGGGCCGAACGTGCTCTTGTACGGCTGGTTCTTCGCAGTCATGGTCATCGTCATCAGGGTGCGCCCGTGGAACGCGTGATCGAACGTGACTACCGCGGGCCGGCCGGTGGCCGCTCGCGCGTACTTGACGGCGTTCTCCACTGCCTCGCTACCGGTGTTGAACAGCGCCGTCCGCTTCTCGTGCTCGCCGGGGGTGAGCCGGTTGAGCGCCTCGGCAACCGCGATGTACGGCTCGTACGGGGTGGCGAGGAAACAGGTGTGCGTGTACTTCGCCAGCTGCCGAGTTGCGCGCTCGACCACCCGCGGTGCGGCGTTGCCGACGGTGGTCACGGCGATGCCACTGCCGAAGTCGATGAACGAGTTACCGTCGACGTCGACGAGGACTCCGCCGCCGGCGGCCGCGGTGTAGATGTCCGCACCGCTGGTCAACCCGGCTGGCAGAGCCGAGGATCGACGGGCAGCGAGTTCCTGGGATCGGGGTCCGGGTATCTCGGTGACGATGCGGCGAACCTGCTCCAGCTGCGGTCCGCCGACGCGTGTGTGCACAGCAGTCATGTCCTGTCCTCCAGTCGGGTTCACCGAGACTGTATGAGGGCAATCACCGAATCCATATCGCCCAGTTGTATATTCCAACCCCTTCTCATCGCCGTCCTGGATGGGTCAATTCAATGCTGTGATCGCGCACACTTACGGCATCGAATTGTTGGAAGGACTAGGGATGAGCACCCGGGTGGCACCACTGGACCATATGGTCACGCCGTTGGCCGCGGATACCGACGAAGCTATCGCGCATCTGCTCCTCACCGATCGCGTGGGCGATCTGATCCCCCGAATGATCTTTCTCTGTGATGGATCCCCCGAGCTGGTGGAGGCCGTCATGCTGTGGCCGTCAGGCCGGCCACTCCTTGCGGACGTGTCCAACATTTTCGAACATTTCGGATTGCGGGTTGCCGATCGCGAAGACCTGCCGTTGCCGATGCATATTCCGGACAGCGCCGCGCTCCACAAGTTCACGTTCCAAACACCACGGGTCTGGCAAAGCGAATCGTTAGGGCTCGTGTCGGAGGGGTTCGAAGCGCACGCTCTGCACGGATTCGAGATCGACGACTACGCGAAGCTGATCGTCGCGGCGGGATTGTCCTGGCGTGAGGTAGTCCTGGTGCGCGCGGTATGCCGCTTCGTGCGACAAGCGGGCCTGGGACTCTCGGAGAGCTACATCATCAATACACTGCTGCGCCATACCGCATTCGCGGATGCTCTGGTGCGCTACTTCGTGAGCCGCTTCGATCCAGATCTACCGGGACGCGACGTGGACGGCGCCTTCCTGGCAGTCAAAGAACGCCTCGATGCCGCTTCAACCTTGGACGAGGACCGGATCCTACGATCGCTGGAAGCATTCGTCACTGCATGCATCCGAACGAACTGGTACCAACTCGACGACCACGGTAAAACGAAGCCCTACGCCGCGTTCAAGCTCGATTCGAGCAAACTAGTTCAGACGGGGCCCGTCGTTCCCTACCGCGAGATCTACGTCTATGCCAACGCGATAGAGGGAATCCATGCCCGCAGCGGCGCGGTTGCTCGGGGCGGGCTGAGGTTCTCCGACCGCCCCGAGGATTACCGCACCGAAGTGCTCAGTCTCATGAAGACCCAGACCGTGAAGAACTCGCCGATCGTGCCGGTCGGCGCGAAAGGTGCGTTCGTGCGTAAAAGCGCGGATATTACTGTGGCAGAGGCATACGCGATCTTCATTAGGGGATTGCTCGATGTGACCGACAATCTGGTGGCTGGAGCAGCCGTCCCCCCCGCCAGAACCCTCACCTACGACGGTCCGGACACATATCTGGTGGTTGCCGCAGACAAGGGCACCGCCTCCTTCTCGGATCTCGCCAACTCGATCGCCGTAGAGGTGGGCTATTGGCTCGGGGATGCGTTCGCATCAGGCGGCTCGCGCGGGTACGACCACAAGGCGATGGGCATTACCGCTCGTGGTGCGTGGATATCGGTGCGCCGACATTTCGACGAACTCGGCCTCAATGTCGACACCGACACATTCACCGGGGTGGGGATCGGCGATATGTCCGGTGACGTGTTCGGGAACGGAATGTTGCTGTCCCGTTCGATCAAGATCGTCGCCGCCTTTGACCACCGGCACATCTTCATCGATCCGGATCCCTGCCCGGAGAGGTCATACGCTGAACGTAAACGCCTGTTCGAGCGGGCCGGATCGAGCTGGGACGATTACGACCGGGACATCCTGTCCGACGGCGCGGGAATTTGGGCGCGGTCGGCTAAGAAGATCTCACTGTCTTCCCAAGCTCAGTCCGCTCTGGGGATCGATCGCAGCCTGATCTCGCCCGACGACCTGATCAAAGCGATCCTCACCGCGCGTGTGGATCTGATGTGGAATGGCGGAATCGGCACATACGTCAAGGCAAGTGGGGAAAGCCACGCGGATGCGGCTGATCCGGTCAATGATTCGGTTCGGGTTGATGCAAACCGACTGCGGTGCTCCGTTGTCGGAGAGGGCGGCAATTTGGGGCTGACCCAGCGTGCTCGAATCGAGTACGCGACTGCCGGAGGCCGTATCAACGCGGATTTCATCGACAACGCCGCCGGGGTGGCCACCTCGGACTTGGAGGTCAACCTCAAGATCGCACTCGACGTGGCGGAACAGCGCGGAAGCATCGATCAGCAGCGGCGCAACAGGATGCTCGCCGAGGCGACTGCCGACGTCGCAAATGCGGTTCTTCGGAACAGCGAAAGTCAGGTCCTGGCCATCAGCTTGGCCGCATCACAGGCGCCCTTGCTGTTGAACCGGCATGAGCGGCTCATCGACAATCTCGAACAACACAGTGGAATCAAGCGCGCAACCGAGTTCCTGCCGACAGAAAAGGAACTCGTCACCAGGACTCGGGCAGGTCTTGGGCTCACCCGTCCGGAGATCGCGGTCCTCCTTGCACAGTCGAAGAACATCGTCAGAGATGAGCTCCTCGACTCGCGAATTCCTGAAGACGCCGCCTTCGCGGGCGTGCTGTCGGCATACTTCCCCCAGCCGATCCGTGATCAACTTCCGGCAGAAACCACCGAGCACTACCTCAGACGTGAAATCATCGCCACAAAGGTTGCAGATGACTTGATCAATCACGTCGGTCCAGGATTGATTTACCAGCTCGAAGAACGGCTGGGTGTGAAGACTCCGGCCGTTGCAGCCGCGTATGCAGTCGTACGAGGCATTTTCAACATCGATGACCTATGGGATGACGGCAGGCGTCGTGCCAACGCGGGAATCAGTGAAAGGTGGGAAGTGCTGCACACCGTGCAGCACTTCATCGAGCGCACCGCTTCGTGGATCCTGCGCCGGCGGCCGGCATCGGTGAACATTCTTGCCGAGATCGACCGCTACCGCCCCGGTGTCAACGCTCTGTTACGCGGCCGCCCCACACCGTCGACGTCCGCAGACACCGCTGACCATTTGCGCTTCCTTGGTGAGGCGTTCGAACTGATCGAAACAGCGCAGAACCGTGGGTGCCCGGTAGAGATGGCCGCGGAGATCCACCGGCGAACAGATGCGATACTGGGGATAACGTGGTTGAGCGGGCATTTAGAGAACCACATGATGACAAACTGGTGGGACTCGATGGCTGCTGTGACGGTACGTGACGACCTTTCCGCGCGGCACCACGCGCTCGTCGGGGCCATCCTTGATCTGGACTGCAGCCCGGACGACGATCCCGTCCACATGTGGCAGGAACGATCCGAGACCGAGATCAGCCGCTTCACGCGCATGACCTCCAAGCTCCGCCGCGACGGCGTAGTCGACGTATCTCGCGCCTGCACCGCGAGTGCCGAACTCGGACTGCTGGTACGTAACACACGAGCATGAGATGGAAGCGGCACACATGGTAAGCCACGCCCGTCCGTATCGGCGTCCTGCACGGGGACGGTATCGGTCCGGAAGTGGTCTCTGCTGCCGTCCGAACCGTCGATTCGGCGCTGGCTGCGCCTGTTGCTGACGGTGTAGGCCTGTTGCGACGTTCGCTAGATTCTGCCCCGATAGCGTGGTCGCAGGCTTGTGTGCCACATTTCGTTTTTCTAGCGGCGTTCTCCCGGGTCGCGGCGAGGTCGATACGCAGTTCGGCGCTGCGTTCTCTGGCTGCTTCGGTTTGAGTTCGAGAGGCGGCGAGTTCCGCTCGGGCGCTGGCAAACTCGTCCCGGTAGTTGTCGGCCTGGGTTCGTTCGGCCTGGATCGCAGCTCGCGCATCGGTCACGGCTGCTTCGAGTCGGCTGATCGTCGCGACGGCCGCGCCGCCTGCTCGTTCGGCGTCCCGTCCAACCGAGCTGTTTCCGAAACCGAGTTCGGCGACGCGGTAGCGCAACCCTTCGATGATTCGGTGATGTTCGGCCACCTTATCCTGGTGTTCCGCGTCGCCGGTCTCCATCTGTTGCCGCCACCGCTCGAGGACCTCGGCGGCGTGCTGGGCGTAGGCGTTGGTGCGGCGGTCGTCGAGCGCTTTCGCGAGTGGTCGCTAAGCTGCGCGACCCTGCTGGCAGCATCAGCGTGTGCCTTGTCCACGGCGACCTGGGCACAGCGTCGATTTGAGTCGATTGCGGCTAGGTCGCGGAGGAGCTCGACAGCACCGGTGATCTGTTCGGCGATCGCGCCAGCCTCGCAGCCGCTTCGCCGGTTTCCCCCGCAACGAGACAGAGCGGACCCAGGTGACGACACCTACGAGGAGACGTTGACGCAGAGAATCCCCAGGACGCTTCAGTCCTGGGGATTCTATATATCGAGAAATTTGGAAGCATCGTGCACCGCGGACGGAGTTGCATCCGAGCAAATCAATTCTATGTGGGTCCGAGGAACCAGGAGGGGAACCGGGAGACATACTGTTCGAACAGGTCTAGTCCCCATCCGTCTTCGTCGAGGGGAATCGTATCGAGGGTTTCCAGGATCGGCGGAATGTCGCGCTCGACCAGCATGAGCGCCTTGTGATCGCCGTCGTGTCGACAGGGGTAGCGGACGCCGGAAGCTGAATCGTTCTTTACCAGCATGTTCGTAGCACTGATCCGGGTTTCGTAGTACCGCTCCCAGGGAGCGGATACGAACGAGGAATCGAATCCCAGTGTGCGTAATGTGACCGTGTCATCGAGAGGAATCACCTCGGTATCGGACCTGAGTTCGATCTTCGCGACAGACTTGTCGCGAAGCCAGTTCCTGCTGATGCGACCGCTCTTGGGCATCCGCTTGTTCCGGAAGACTCCTTCGGCGAATGCGGCGCCTGGCGTCAGGCCCAGGTAGATGTACCCGCCTAGACTCGAGCCGCTCTTGCAGATCCATTCGTCGTGTACCGGATCGAAACGACCTTGTGCTCTACCAGGTTTCACGGGTCCAGTCAGCGGTAACGTCCGAGTGTCCTCGAGGTCGGCGATGTTCGTGCTGTTGAACGAGTGGGCCGGCCAGTGGTTGAGGGATTCCGTATCGACAACCCGATACAGGATGACGCCGGCTTGTAGGCGCTGGGTCTGGGCGATGGCCCCGTTGTAGCTTGCAAATGCTTCCACTAATCACTCCATTTCGTACTTCCAAATCCTGTCGACGGCATCCCGGTCCAGAGCACCCGCGCCGAACGCTTCGAGTGGCGTTTGTTCTCCGAGAACCGCACTGGGAGTTCCCCACCAGTCAGCTACGCCCCAGGGGTCCGTATCGGCACCCATCACAGAGTTGGCGTAAGCCACGACATCGTGGATCCGATTCATGCTCGTATCGAACTGAAACTTCGGGTAGTTGTAGTCCCTGCTAGTCTTCAGTCCGATGAGCTCGCCGCTCTCCCTACGCTTTGCGACCGAGCTGCGCGCCTCTTTGGACGTGGGGTAGAGGATTCTTCCCACGTCGGACGACTTGAGGCACTCGAGTCGCTTGATCATCTTCTTGCGAAATTCCACCTCCTTGTCGCTTGCCTTCGGCCTACGGTCAATGCGTTCGCTCGACTCGTGCACTCCCTCCTTAGGAGTCCGCAGGCTCGCGAGAGACTTGACCGTTTCCTTCACTGCTTCGGTGACGGCCCTGTAGTCAGGACCACGGACGGTGACAGTCACCGTTATGTCCGAGCCGACTGGGACATCGACCTTCGCCGATGCTGTGGTCGGGGTCCGAAGGCCCATCGGCCTGCGGTTTCGTGCCTTCATCCTTTCTGTTCTCGTATGGGTGGACTGCGTACCTTTCAGTGTCTTTGTCATGTGTTGCACTTCCCCTTCGGGAATGATTCGGAAGCGTTCCGCGGACCCTTCGGTCACGGCGAGGGTGCCAACCCCCGCAACCATGTCTCCTCTACTGTCTGCGAGGTATTTCGCCCCTCAACTGTAGCACATACGTACTCGACATGTACTAGAACTGTACTTTGCGGCCCCTGAACAGGTAATTGTCTGCGAGTCGCGGCATGGCCATCGTGTATCCAGCGTGAAGTCCGCCCTGAAAAGTGATCAAGCTGTCCGAAAGGTTTACCTGGTCGACCTCTCCCTGATGAGGCCCGGACAGCCGGTGGACCGCGGCACTCAGATCGTGACCACCCGGAGGATCGACGGCCGCTGGTTCGTCGACGCTTCAAGTAACTCGACCACCGGGCGGCATGGCAACCGTCGACCGAAAGGAACCACAAAACCGATGACCCTGGCTTACAGGTTGCCCCGCCGGACAGCTGCCGCTGCCGCTCTTGCCGTCGGCGCCATCACCGCGCTGACCGCCTGCGGAGCCGACGTGGGCCGCATGGCCGCGGCGGTCTCAGCCTCGACCAGTGGAGTGATCGTCATCGATGCCAGCACCGATCTAGGTAGCATCATCATCGGCAGGGGAGAGGAACAGCACCTTCGAGACATTGTCGTGGCGGACGGGAACGGGGTGGCTGAACCCGCTTGAACATGAGTGTCACGTCAGAGGGACGCAACGTGCTGTAGCAGGATCGCTCTGATCGTCGACCTTCAGACCTCTCCGTGAGGGGTGACCGCATCCGGCGACAGGCCGGAAATGAGGACAGCCAAGGAACCGCCTCCCGAGCGGGGGAGCTACAGCACTTCATGATTCACGCGATGGTGTCACGTCCTGGGATCTCTATGCGAGAAGCAATTGTGGGTCGAACGGGAACGTTGCAGATCTGGATGGGTTGGGATCAACTGCAGCATCCTCGGTTGATGCCGCATAGCCACAGTTTCGGCGACGAATGACAACTGGAATCTGCTGTCTTGTAGCGTGGGGCTGTTGCGTGTTCTGACGTCTTGGAGGGCTGGGGCCAGTCAGGAATGACGTGAGCGGATTTCTGCTGCTCGTTCGGCCACGGTGTTGAGGCCGAGTTGGGCTCGCCGATCGTCGACAGTGTCTGGGTTTTCGATCGGCAGTGGGGTTACTGTGCCGTCTTCTCCGACGTCGAATTGTGTGCCGTAGAGCTGCTTAAGTCCGGTGAAGCTCCGGACTCGGTCCTCGAGGAAGGCGAGTTGCCAGCCGGGGGCATCCCCGGCGTTCACCGCGATTGTGAGTCTCTTCGCGCACGACGACATGAAGGCCAAGTCCGAAACGGTGTGTTGCGCTATCAACCATGCGGCTTCGGCTGCCTGTGCGCCGACGAGGTGTTCTCCTCGCCAACAGTGGCCGTCGATAATCTGTCGGAGTGCGGCAGCGTTTGCTTCGTGAACCGAGCGCATCCGAGGGTGGTAGTCGGGTGAGGGGAGTTCGCCGGCGGCGGTCAGTTCGGTCAAGACCTGTTGGTCGTGTTCAGCCATCAGAATCAGCGCGCGCCGGAGGTCGTTTCTCACACACCGATAATATTGACGCCTGTTCAGGCGGGCGGCAGTCGAGACGACGGATCTCGAAATGTTGGAGTGGGGAGCCACCTGTCTGTACCCAGGACTTGTGGCTGCTCTGGCATCTCCCGGGCACCGGCTGTCGACGGTGACGTGATTCCGCCTTGTATGAGTGTCAGCGGTTCTGATCGGGTCAGCTGCCCGTAACATCCCGTAGCAGGCCGGAAGGGCTGACTCTCGCAATTCCTGTTCCGCCCGTTGGGTTGACCTTGGTGGGCTGTGTCCACCCCTCCGGTCTGCGTTCGCGGAGTGACTGAAAGGAGTCGTGAACCCAATCTGCTGTGAGTGGTACTTGAAGTCGGATTGTCCTGCTCGGATTCCCACCCAATCCGAGCAGGGAAGGGGACCGTCTTCCACGATCGTCATCGTCATCGATCCGCACAAGTCCACCCACACCGCCACCCGCGGTCGATCCGGCCACCAACACTGATCTCGGCACGATCCGCATCGATTCCATCCTCACCGGCTACAAGACGCTGATCGCCTGGGCCAAGACCTGGCCGCAGCGCACCTTGGCGGTCGAGAACGCCTACGGTCTCGGACATCGCCTCGTGCAGTGGTTTCTGGCACTCGGGGAGGTCGTCCTCGACGTCGGACCACCGCCACCGCCCGGGTGTGGGAACTCTCCCGCGGCGGCCGACGCAAGAACGACCGCATCGACGCAGCCGCGGCGGCGTGTGTGGCCGCGATGCAGGGCGATGCCCGCCGGTCGATCCGGAGGGTTCGGCAGAGGTTCTCGGATTACTCGACTAGCGACGAAACCAACTTGTCTAACGTCGGTGTGCCGGACTCGGCCGGTAATCGGCCTAGAAGTGTTTAGGGACGGGTCTGCAGTGCGATGGTGGTGCCGAAACCGACGAGTACGGTGCCGGTGACGCGGTCCAGTGCGCGCCGTACCCGGGGCCGAGTGAAGGTTGTGCGCAGGCGGGCCAGGAGGGCGACGTAGGTGGACAGCCACGCCATCGTCAGGGCCGCGTGGATGCCGACGAGCAGCGCCAGCGCCGGGCCTACAGGCCAGCCTGCAGGGACGAGTTGTGTGAGGACGCCGGTGTAGAAGACGGCGATCTTAGGGTTGAGCAGGTTGGTGGTTATTCCCGTTCGCATGGTCGGTACGCGGTGTGCGGCGGTGGACACGTCCGCGGCGTAGTGAACGAGGTTCCGGCTCCGCCGCAACGCGCTGAGCCCCAGGTAGAGCAGGTATGCCGCGCCGAGGAGTTTGACGGCGGTGTACGCCTCGGCTGATGCGGCGAGCAATGCGGACAGCCCGGCAACGGTCAACGCTCCCCATACCAGGAGTCCAGCACCGACGCCGACCGCAACTTTCAGGCCGGCGGTGCGGGTTCCGGAGACGGTGGCCTGAGTCACCACGGCCATGTCAGGCCCGGGGACCAAGGTGAGAAGTGCGAGTACTGCTGTAGCGGTGAGGAGAGCCGAAACCATGGGTTCAGTATCGGTCATCGGCAAGCCGGGGCGGCCACCGCGTTTCGCTGCCCTCGACTGCCGCCCAAAAGTCGAATCGATGCGACCACATCGTTTTTGGGCGACTCTTTGCGGGTAAGTCCGCTATCGGTGCCGCAGCGGATCGCGGGTGCCGGATCCCCGTATCCACCGAGCTCATTCAACAGCAGCGGTATGCGTGTACTCGGTGACCCACTGCAGGGCCGCCGGTTCGAGCCGATCGACGCTTCTCGCGGTGGCTACCTGTATGTGGCGTTGTCCCTCGTCGGTGCGATAGCAGAAGGCATCCTCCGCAACATTCCCATCCCATGGTCGGGGATGGTGCGCCGCACGGCGGCTCGCCGGCTCGCCGGCAAAACCCACACCCGGATGATCCTGAACCGGGACATCACCGTCGCCTCCCTGCTCGACGGTGATCTGCGATCGCTGAACCTGTCGGGAACGTTGGTCGGCTGTGACCGCGGCGCCTACACCTGGTCCCGCACCACCCGACATCAGGTCCTCGACGCCGACCAGGAAGCAGACGGCTAGGTTGCTAGCCGGCGCCGAAGAAGTTTCGTAGCGGTTCCGTTGGAGCCACGGCTGTGCTCACGTTCGCCGCAATTACGACGAGCAGACCCAGGACCAGAACCGTAAGGAAAATACCGATTGCTGCTGCGGATCGCCTGACTCGGCTGTCGGTAGTTTTCGCAAACGACCGCCAGGACAACACACTTGCCGTCGATAGCAAGACCGCGACGAGGGTGGCGGTCACCGCCAGGATCGCGTGGTAGCGGACGAACTCTGTTTCGATCGCTGCCAGGGCGAGGTTCTGGTTGCTCGTATTCAGATTCGCGAGGGCGCGTCCGACCCGCTCGAACTCGACGGTGGGCAACAACGGCAATAACGATGACAAAGGCGCAAGCGCACCCTGAATGTTCGCGATCACCAGCATCAGTGCGAAGGCCGAGAGCGCAGCGACGAGGCCTCCGCCCGCGGCGAACGGAGTCGGATTGCGGGCTTTGAGGAAGCCTCGCCACAGTTGAATTCCCAGTGCGATGAGGACCCCCAGCAGTAGGGCCGCTAGTAGGGCTTTGGCGACGTGATAGCGCGCCCAGTAGTCGACGATGTCCTGCAAGCCTGGGGATTGATTGCCCGTGCCTGCTCTCCAGTACTCGGCGAAGTTCACCTTGAGGGAGTCCACCAGGGGGCGGTTGTCGTAGAAGGTGCCGTACCCGCCTCCCGCCAATGCTGCCGGCGCAACGACAAACCCGACGCTCAGGGCCACTGCTGCCGTGACGAGAAGCGCAAGCGCGCGACCTGAGGTGACACCTACCCTATCCGATACCTGCACCCAATCCTCCTCTGAGTGTGCAAAAATCTACTTCCGTTCACCGCAGCGTCGACGGTATTTCAGTTTCGCCTGTACGGCGGTATAGCTGTGTCGCTCATTCTGTGACGTCGTCGGCCGTGCCGATTCGACAACCCCCCGCCGGCAATGACGCAGCGCAGATTCTCGATGACGATGGTGGAACAACCACGTCCGTCGCATCTCTTCTGCCCGGGTTGCCTCATCGTGCCGCCCCTGTGCGTCGCACTACATCATGCCTCCACCCTTCCTTCGCCGCTGGTTCACATTGCACAACGCTCGGGAGGAGTCGTGACTCTTCCCAGGGTCCGCCCTGGGAACTAGGTTCCCGGCAATCGTGTGATCCATGACGCGCCGATGCGCGACGCTACGGATGCTATCGACCGCCACCGCGGCGACCTGTATCTGACCGGCCTGCGATCTACTCGTCCGGTGAAACTGCTCGATGTGTCTGGCATCGGCGAGGGGCGTGGGCGACCCGGGTGGGCGGCAACCATGCCCTCGACTCCACGACGCACGGCCGAACCCAGCCTGGGGCCGCACCATTCACCGAGCCCATGACGATCTCGACGGGATCGTCTACCGCGGCCGGTTCACCGGCAGTGTCTGCATCGCGGTAACTGAACGCGACACTCACGCGTTCCCGGCGCTGCCGGCGAAGCTCGCGGTCACCCGGCCCGACTCGGGGTGGCAGACGGTGGCCATCCGATCGAACCGCCACGCCCTCGTCACACCGCCGAGCTGGCGGCTGACCCGGTCGAGACCGTCGACCAGTTGCGGTTGGGTCATCGCTGGTGCCAGTGGGACGACGTGGAATACGGGCTCCATGCCCGAGCCGCCGGCTTCCCGTCCGTCAGCATGCCCGGGGTGGCGGTATGGCATATGGCCTGGAGCGATAAGGACGACGCGATCGATTGGCAGGCGTACTTTCATCTCCGCAATCGCCTGGTCGTTGCGGCCCTGCACCAGAAGGACGGGCACCGGGCGATGATCCGGTCGAGTCTGAAGGCGGTGGTCAAACACCTGCTGTGCCTGGAGTGCTCCACGATGGCGACTCAGTGCGAGGCGATTCGGGATTCCTGGCCGGGCCCGAGCAGCTGTTCGCCCTGCTGCCGTCGGCGTTGCCGAAGGTCGCCGCGCTGTGGGAGGGCTATCCGGATGCGGCGGTGCTCGAGTCGGCGACCGCACTGCCCCGTGCCAGCGGCGACAACCTCCGGTCGGGAGACCGGGCCCCGACAAGGCTCGGGAAGATCGCCGCCCTGGCCGCCGCGGCGGCGAACAACCTCCGCCCAGCCAAGATCCGGCACCATGAGGTACCGCAGGCGAACTATGCACCGACCGAGGCGTGCTGGTTCCGTCTTGGTCGTGTCGATCGTGTCACCGTGACCACTGCAGACGGCCGCGGCGTTGTTTACCGCCAGCGCGACCGCCCGCTCATTGTTGTGTGACTGCCTGGCTCTGCATCGTCGACTCGACCACGAGTTCCCGGGGCTTCGGCAGCGCTACCGCGCGGCGGCCGCCGAGTTGACCGGAACCACGAAGTGGGGAAGGGTTTTCGGCGACGAGGACGCTATGGCCCGCGGCTGAGACCCACGTCGTGGCGGTGGCAACGGGGACATCAACCCGCTGACATCCTTGAATTATGGCAAGGCCCCATCGGACTCGGTGAACCCTCGGAACGGGGCCGATGAAGCGCCGGCGGTGCTGTCCCTGTCGTTCTGTGTGGTTGATACGGTCCGGGCGTGTACAGCGTGGGGAGCCGTCGGACATTCACTGCGAAGCACGGACTCCCGTCCCCGGTGAGGAGGAGCCGGGCCTTGCCGGCGGAGGGGTTCGAGGTGACGATGCGGGTGGGACTTTCGTTCGCCGACGACCAGCTCGGGGATCGTGGGTGGTTCGTGGACACGGATGCGTTGGGCGAGGCTGTGGATCGTTGGGTGCAGAAGTTGACGGGCGGGGTGTAGACGAAGACCTTCTCGTTTGCCCGATGTTCGAGAATGCGGCTCGGTGGGCGTATGGCGAACTGTGTTCAAGCGTTCCGCAGCTGGCGTACGTTGAGCTCGACAACGACACGATCGGCGTCAGGACCAGGTACCTCGGTGCCAGTTGCTCCGACTCTTCCGTCGGCGACGAGGCCGTTCGGGGGTAGGTGTCCAGGTTGTGACTCGGTGTTGGGCATGATGGTCGGGTGCGTGTGACATTGATTGCCTCGGTTGCCCGGAACGGCGTCATCGGGCGGGATGGGGATCTGGCGTGGCGGGACCGGAATGATCTGCAACGGGTGAAGGGTTTGACGCTCGGGCGGACGCTGGTGATGGGGCGACGCACGTTCGATTCCATTGGCAAGCCTCTCCCGGGTCGGCGAACGGTCGTGGTGACCCGTCGCACTGATTGGGCGCCGACGGGTGCGACGGTTGTGGGTTCGATTCCCGAGGCTCTCGCGGCCGCGGGGGACGAAGAGGTCATCGGTTTCGGCGGGGGCGAGGTCTACGCTCAGCTGCTCGATAGTGCGGACTGCCTGGAGATCACCGAGATCGAGGCCGATCTGGACGGGGACGTGGTGTTTCCGGACATCGATCCGACGCGATGGGTAGAGACGGAGCGAATCCAGAGGGACGGCTACAGCTGGGTCACCTATCTTCGAGCACGAGCCGCGATCAGCCCTCAGTAGCCCTCTTTGCGCAAGGTCTGCGGAGCAAAGATCCGAGGGCGGACCATTTCGGGGTGAGTCAGCTGGATCGTTGCTCAGGCAGGTCCGCACCCAGACAGATCGCCGCCTAAGGATCCGATTGTGGGAAACCTCTCTTGTCAAGCGAGGAGCACCGAGAATTGGCTTGGTGCGGGTCGACGACGTGGGGCGCATCGACTCGCACCATTTCTCTTGTGCAACAGCCTGTCAGGGCGAATCCGATAGATGTCCCGGGGGAAGAGGGTGGCGTATCGGATGTTGTCGGCTTCGAGGAGCCGCGAGACCCACCGCTGCAGGCCGATGGCGAACCCGCCGTGCGGGGGCATGCCGTGTCCCATCGCTTCGAGGTAGGGGCATAGTCGACCGGGTCCAGATCGCCTACTTCACCTTCGCGGGCGCGCAGCAGCAGATCTTTCGGGTGCACCGGATGTCAGCGTGCCCGGTCAGGTGACGGCGGTACTTCCCTCCGCGGTGGTGGCCGCTCTCGGTAGCGAGTGGCATTGGCGGGCCACGGTGAATGTCGACGGCCGGGACGTCGATCGGTGCCCCAACTAGCAAATGAGGTGTCCGCCTGCACCGCGAACAGGCTGAGGTTCGTCCGGCGGGGGCGTAGCCGATGCGGGTGGTAACAGCGGGTGATTAGGCCTGGAGAGGTTGGATCCGTGACGACGACGACGGCTGCTGCGGCGTTCAGGCCAGGCGGCAGCGCCGCGGACTTCTGCCGGATGCGGCACCGGGCGGAGGCCGTCGATGCCATGTGTCAGTCCACTGCCGAGTGTCGTTCGCGTGAATGACACTGAGGTGCAGGCTGACTAACCCGTCACGGTAGTTTCCGGGGCGTCTGAACCGCGGTGTCGGATCGATCGGTGATACTAAGCCATCGGTGTCGGTGCGAAGGGGGGCGGTCATGTCCACGAATGATGTTGGTCCGATCGGGACGTTGGAGTGGTCGGAGTCGGTGGCGCTGGCGGCGATGCAGGTGTCGTTGATGAAGTCGGATCTCGACGCCACGAATTCCGATAAGTCCGTGGCCGCCAAAAAAGCGGTGCTGGACGAGGCCGTCGCGGGCTTCCGCCGGGTGGCGGCCGAGGATCGGCCGGACCGCGCGGACTGGCTGACACCACTGCTGGTGGACATGGACACCCAGGAGACGGCGGCTGCGGCGGGCGCCATTGCCGACCAGGGTCGGCGCCTTCCTCGGCTGTTCGATTCGCGGGAGCGGTCGTTGCTGGTGCTGGTTGACCTCATCTTGTTCGATCCGTGGCCGGCGAAAGCCTCCTGGCACGCCGCCACCCGCCGCACCGCCCTCGAGGCGTTGGTGGACGAGTTCCCGCACCTCGACCGGGCGGATCTGGACCGGATGCGGGAAGAGCACACCCTTCTGCTTCGTCGGCTGAGGCGTAAGAGTGTGCACTGGGGGAAGGTGGCCGTCATCGGTGCGGCCGGCCTGGCGGCAGGCGTGGCCACCGGCGGCTGGGCGGCACCGGTGATCGGCGCCGCGATCGGCAGTGCCGCCGGATTGACCGGGGCGGCAGCGACCTCGGCCGGTTTGGCCACCCTCGGCGGCGGCGCGATCGCCGCCGGCGGTTTCGGCATCGCTGGCGGCACTGCCCTGGTGACCGGGATCGGTGGCATCGCCGGAGCCAGCGTAGCTGCGGCCGGTGCCCGCTGGACACCGTGGACGACCGGTCAGGTGGTGGCGGACGCGATGCGCCTGGATCTGATCGCACGATGTGTGCTGATCGAGGCGGAGAACCGGGACGAGAAGCAACGCCGCGTCGTCCAAAGCCTGCAGGAGCGGCTCGAGAAGGTCGTCGCCGACGGTGAACGACTCCTGGACCGGATCCGGGAACTCTCGCGTGAGAACGCACGGCTGACCGCGGAGAACAAGGAACTGCGTGAGGAACTGCGCAGGCAGCACGCGGACGCCAAGCGTGCCGAGGGGGCACTCGAGGTCATCCTGGACCGGCTCCCGGAAACCGCCGCGCAATGAGTATGGACGATACGGTGGACCGGAACCTCGACACCCTCAGCCGACGGCTCGCCGAGCTGGAATCGGCCACCGACACCGCCCTGGCCGGTGGGGTCCCGGACCGGCTGCCGGAGAACGACACCGCCGAGCGCACCTCGTATGCGGAGCTGACTGCCGCCAATGACCGGCTCCATATCCAGCGCGGCTGGACCGACGTTGACCTCGATGCCGCACTCACCTCCGATCAGCGCGTGGGTTTTGACCGGTGGCGGGCCCGGCAGCGCATCCCGTGGGACCGCGACGACGTGCTCGCGGTCGGGTTCGCGACCGTGCTGGGGGTGGCGGCGGTTTGGTACGACTCCGCCCTCGACGGGGCTTTTGCTCAGGGGTTCGGTGCGACGAGGAAGACCGGGTGGATGCGGGCGCGGGAGCGGGCCGGCGAGAGGTTGCCGATCGACTACACCGGTCCCGGGTTCGGCGGTCGTGCCCATCGGGTCCGCTCCCCTGGGCATGATCTGGCTCGTCCGTTCGAGGCGCTCCGGCAGATTCGTGCGGGCGAGTTCCGCGGCGTCCGCTGGGATTACGGCAACAAGCACGACGTCACGGTCGGGGGCCGGTTTCGGGAGGTCGACTCCCTCCCGGAGGCACTCGTGTTGTGGGCCCAGCACTTGGCGGCGGACCTGGTGACCCCGATGAGCCTGCCGATGCCCGGTGCCTCCTGGCTGAATGAGCTCGACCACCGGGCACTCCGTAAGTTCGCGCACGAGGTGTACCTGGGTTCCTCGGCGGGCAATGGGCTGAACGTGCGATCCGGGATCCTCACCCCTTCGCTGAGTGTGATCACCACCGAGGTCATTCTCCGCACCCATGTTCATTCCCGTGCGTACGCGGTCACCGGCAGTGCGCGCCTGGACGAGCGGGAGCAGGCACGCCGCGGTGAGCTGCTCCTCGCGGCCCATTCACTGGTTGGGCTCGCGTCCGCCGGTAAGACGTTGGCGCGGATGATTGTGCTCGATGACCGGAAGGGTATGGCGTTGCGGCACGTGAACGTTCCGGTGCTTCTCCGCATGGGATGTCTGGCAGTCGAGGTTGCTCACGATCGGCGGATACGAGGTCGCGCGGTGGCTCAGGACTGGGACGCATTGGCCGCGGAGGTGGTGAGGTATGAGTGATGCCCGGAGCTCTCTTCTTCGCTTACTCGGTCGCCAGCCGAAATACAGCATCGCTCCGATCCGCAACATGTCGGCGAGTCCGGCGGAGCGCCGCCACATAGCCGCAGACCGTGCGCCTGCATGATTTCGTTCGAAGCGCGGAGGGATCCTCGTTTCTGGGTGCGATCGCGTGGTGCAAATAGCTGGTTGACTTCAGCAGATGAGGAGATCGAATCATGGCGTCCGATGTCGACGGGCTGTTCGTTGGGGTAGGCGTCAATACCTACAGCGCTGACGAACTACCTGAACTTGAGCATTCTGTCGCAGAAATCTCAGCGGTCGCATCGTTGCTCGGAGATCACTTCACGGGGAGGGTCTTGGCGGATCCGACCGAGGCGGACGTAACCGCGCGACTGAAGGAGATCAAATCCCATTTCTCCTCATCAGCTGGATGTCTAGTGCTGATGTGGTCGGGCCACGGTATTGAGGGCTCGAAGGCGGACGGCGTCCGTCTGCTCGCAACTGATAGCGAAGCTGATGCCATATCTGGTTTCAGTCCAGCGCAACTCGCCGGGCCATGCTCGCTGTCGGGGGCAAGCCAGATCCTTCTCATCATCGATACGTGCCATTCCGGTGCGGCACTAAATGTATCGATCCTGGTGCACGAACTCTTCGCGGCTTATCCCACGATGGGAGAGGCGAATTGGATCGGCGTACTTACATCCTGCGCTTCGAATGAGCGCGCTCGGCAACAGTCGTTGGGACCTCGCCTTAAGGAACTGCTAACCTCAGGGCCTGATCCTGATGCGGCGCATGCCGACGAATTGTGGCGCCGCTGGTCGCCACGCAACCGTTTGATCCGTGGTGACGACCTCGGTGACGCAGTACAGAAGGAATGGGATCCGACTAAACTCGCCAAGCCGCTCTTTTCACAGGTGGGCGACTCTCGTCCCATGATCCGGAACCCTTTGTGGTCCGAAGACAGTCAACCCGTGATCGTTCAAGATCTGTTTGACGGTGCCAACGGTGTGGTCGTGTTCAGCGGCCGGACCGCTGAAGTGGCGACACTGAACTCCTGGATCGAGGCTGCGGAGCCGGGGATTTTTGTCCTGGTTGGCGCCGCAGGTTGTGGGAAGAGTGCTTTGATTGATCATGTCATCACGTCGGACGCCACCTCGGAAAATTGCGTACCTCGACAACACCCTGTCGTGCGGATCAGTGCCCGCGGTATTGATAGGAACGTCGCCGCCGCCGCTATCGACCGTGAGCTCGTTGCGAGTGGATATCTTCCGGCCGCTGAGTTCCAGCGAAACGCGAACGAATTGCTCGGCGGATTGGAGCGCTACTTCCGCGCAGATTCCCCGCGTGGTCGTCGACGCCCGGTCATCGTCGTTGACGGGTTGGATGAGGCACGCGATGAGGCGCTCGATATCGTCGAGCGCTTGATTCTTCCTCTGGCGCCTTTTGCAACGATTGTGGTAGCTACCCGCCCAATCTCGCTGAAGCCCGCGTCGAGCAGCCGCAACAATGTTGCTTCATTCATGAGCGAAACAGCCCCGCCTGCCCAGGTCCGCATCGAAGACGTGCTTACCTCTGGCCCAGAAGAGGGACAACGACCGATTGCCTCGGATCGCGTCCTTGATCTAGATCAGGACGAGTATCGAAGGTCCGGCTGGGAATCGATCGAGATGTTCATGCGGAGTCGGCTCACGGGCGTATCGGTTGATATGGATCCTGATGCTGTATTAGAGCATTTCAAGGGTCTGTTCGATAGCCATTCGACTCCGTCGTTTCTCCTGGCGCGGCTCGTCACCGATCAACTGCGAGAGCTACCCGTCTCCACAACGCAGGCAGGGTGGGAACAACATGTGAGTAGTGGGATCGGGGACGCCCTCGACCAGGCGACGAACCGCGTCGACCAACCCGAAACATCGCGACCGGGCCAACACAGCGGTGCTGTTGCGGGGGAACTACTTGAAGCCCTTCAGTGGGGGCTCGGGGCCGGGCTACCGGAGGAGGACTGGCTAGCGATCGCCAATTCCGAGGTTCGCCGAAATCCTGCAGAGTTCACCAGTGCGGAGATCAGCTGGGTACTGCGCCAGCTGGGGCGCTACATAGTTGAGGACTCGGAGCAAGGAATAGCGGTATACCGGCTCGCGCACGAACTCATCACGGACCATTTCCGCAGAAAGGCGACGGAAGAGTTCGACGGGGGACAACCCGAGGCTGTCGTGGCGCAGGCGCTAGTTCAACGAGCAGCCAGATTGTCTCAAACGACCCGAGTTACCAGCGGAGATAGACATCTCGACCGCTATCTGTGGCGATACGTGATGCGGGCCGGAGCCGAGGGCCTCGCGCTCTTGCGCCAGCACGCAGATGCAGGCGGCACGATGATCGAGCACCTTGCCTACGCCCTAATGGGAGTTTCCATCGAGGCGCTGAGCGCTAGAAACACCGACCTCGCAATCTCGCTCGCGCAGGAGTCCGTAGCTAGCTGGACGGATCTCGACATCGCGAGCACCTCATCGCGAGACGGACGTGCTCAATCCCTACTGCATCTGGGGAATTGCTATCAGGAGGCCGGGCAAATCGGTGCAGCCCTGGATACGAACGCGACTGCGCTCAAGGAATACCGCCGACTGGCTGGCGAACAGCCGGACTACATCCCCGATTTCGCCGCCGCCGCGCACAACTACGCGATTGCGCTGATCGAATCCGGATCAAACCAGAAAGCGGTTGAAGTCGCGGCGCAAGCGGTTGCGTTCGAACGGGAATTCCTCGCGAGGGGCGGCGAGAACCATCACCGGCTCGGCACAGCACTGAACACCTTAGCTTTGGCGCAGAGCGCCTCCGGCGATCACCACGAAGCATTGGCAACCAGCAAGGACGCCGCAACGGTACTACAAGATCTTGTGGAGGAGAGCGATCGAACGCGGGACAAACTGACCCTGGTTCAAGCCCTGAGCAACCTCGGCAGTCACTATGCGGCGGTTGGCGAGTTCTCGGACGGGCTTGCAGCAGCACTTGAGGCCAAGTCGATTCTCGACCAAACGGTTAACGATGGTTCCCTATGGCTGGCCCAACGCATCGCGTGCTTTAACGACCTAGCAAACAGATACCTCGACAACAATCAGCTAATTGCCGCACTCGACTGTATCGCCGAGGTCGTGCAGGGATACAGGGCAATAGAAAATCCAACGGACACAGAACGTAAATACCTCGCGGGTTCGCTGCAGAACCACGGAGCGATACTTCTCACCTCGGGACGTCCCGAACTGGCTGAAGCAGCCACCCGTGAGGCAGTTGCGATCACGCGAGAGCTGGCTTCCAGGGAGCCCGCTCGCCGGCCCGACCTCGGCATGCAGCTCGACAACTACGCGAACTGTCTCATGCAATTAGGAAATCATGCACTCGCGCTGAAGCATACCGAGGAAGCACTTGGCATCTATACGGCGGCGCTCGAGTCCGAACCAGGACTCGAAGCGGACGTCGCCCGCGTGACCGCGAACTACGGAAACAGATTGGCAAATGTCGGCAACGCGGAGCGAGCCGTAGCCGCATCGCGAGAGGCTGTCAGTCGCTATCAGCTACTCGCTGCGAAGAATCCCCGCTACCTGCCGGATGTTGCCCAAACGCTGTCGCAACTCGCGAGGCACCTTCACTCGCTCGGTAACTCTATCGGCTCTGCAGCAGCTGCTGTCGCCGCAGTCGAAATCGGCCGCACGTTGGCTGCCGAGGGCCGGATAGGTGCGAGTGCTCTTGCTCATATCAAGATCGAATCGGTGAAGACAGTTATCGACATCGACCCCGATATGGCACTGCGCTATGCGCAGGAGGGCGTTGCGGGCTACGTGGAGGCTGGCGGGGAGGGCACACACCTCCACGGAAACGCGCTGCGTGTTCTTGGATCAGTACATGGCAAGCGAGAGGAGTTTCGGCAGGCTGTTGAGTCGGCGAGCCTGGCAGTTTCGGTATTCGAAGCCCTCGTCGTGCGTGACGGATCGTATCGACCAGAACTTGGTGCGGCCCGCAACTGCCAAGCCCGGAGCGCGTACGGGGAGGGTGAGTACCAGTTGAGTCTGGAGGCAGCCACCGCCGCGCTCGACCAGTATCTCGAAGCACGACCGATCGAGGACCGCAACCTCGAGGGCATCGCGTGCGCACTAGCAACGATCGAATACAGCGGAATCGAAACAGGCGACCTGCCGGCAGCTGACCTGGCTCTGCAACGCTCCCTTGACGGTGTCGACACTGCAGGCCAGAGAGCATTTCTCCTGGCAGCGCGCGCGAGCGAGGCATATCTGGGACATCCCCAGGTCGCCGCATGGCTCCACCAAGCACTTGCGGAGGGCCCGGAAACATCCCGGATGACGTTCAACATCCATCAGTTAGCGAGACGACGCCGCTCGCACGATCCCTATGAGTTCGACCGTGCCTGGGCAGAGAATTCCAGGTCCGGGGTGCCTGAGTGGCTGCGACTGAGCATTCAAGATCTGGAAGCCGCCGGGGAGTGGGTTACGAAGCCGACACATCTCGAAGGTGCCGACTACCTACGCAACAACATGGAGCTGCTGGAGGACACGTACGACGTCGCCTTCGAAGAGGCATACCTGGTGGCGGCGCCCGAACGTGTCCAAGTGCTTCGAGACATTCGGTCAACGGTTCAGCAGATTGGAATCGACGCGGCATATCGAGCACTGATCCTGAAGGAGCTGGCGCAAGCGCTTGTCGACGCAAGCTTCGAGCAGCAGCTCGAACTAGTCGATACACGCGGTGATGCGGTACGCGACGATGTAGTGGTGGAGCACCTGCGTCAGCTCGCACATACGGGGAACAGCAACGCGCTGCGGGCGTCATGGCTAGTCTCGTTGTCCAAGTACAATATTCACCACGAAATCACCGCACTTGCCGACAAGGATGCCGACGTAGCATCAGCACGACTCGAGCAAATCGCGTTGGACTTCGACGAAAAGCCCCTTCTGCATGCGTCACTTCTACTGTTCGACCGTGCGGCGGCTGCACAAGCAGGCGATCTCGTCGCCATTTCGTCGTTCTATGCCGCCGCTGCGATGACAGTCTCGGATGACACCGAACCCGCGAGGCAGATGATCTCGATGGCAGCGGAGATCGCGCCTGATCGAGTATCTGACTGGACCCAGATACTGGCACGGCTCGGCGCTTCAAAGGCTCAGTTTCTCAAAGCAATTCCACTCTTGTATTCCTCCCGCGTAGAAGGCGAAGAATGAACAGCAATGACCTTGTCGTGGTTATCCCTGGGATAATGGGAAGTACCTTGATTCGCGACGAGACCGAAGTGTGGTCGGTCCGTCCAGGCGCTCTGCTCGGGGCGATCAAAACGTTTGGCCGCGAGATTAAGTCACTCGAATTGCCCGATGGGATAGGCGACGAGTCGCCTGACGACGGAGTTACGGCAGGCGCACTGATGCCATGCTTGCACCATGTACCCGGAATTTGGTCACCTGTGCACGGATACGAGAGAATCGTAGAGCGGTTGAATAGTGTGGGATTCAGCACCGATTCTCGCGAGGGGCTCGGTGCACCGAACCTCATTTTGTTCCCTTACGATTGGCGCCTATCCAACCGTTATACTGCCAGATTGCTGAAACGCCGGGTCGAGGTCGCGTTGCAACGGTGGCGGGACGCAGCCATTGAGAACCGCGATGCAAAGGTGACGTTTGTGTGCCACTCGATGGGCGGACTGATAGCGCGCTCATACGTGTACCTCGAGGGAGGTGCTGAGATCACCAACAAGATCATCACCTTGGGAACACCATACCGCGGATCGATAGACGCTCTCGACAAGTTGGTGCATGGGCCCATGAAACTCTTGGCGAGGATTGGTATCGATTTTCATCAGTTCGCGCGATCCTTACCTTCGATCTATCAATTGCTTCCGACGTATGCATGCGTGGAGAGATCGGGAGATGTGGATTTCTTGACTGACACGAGCATGCCGGACCTTTCCGGTGCCCGCGTTCGCGAGGCTCTTCAGTTCTACAAAGACATCGAGACGGCTGAGGAGTCAGATGCCGATAGCGCATCGAGACGTCACGCAATCGTGGGAACGAAGCAGGTCACGGGTACAACCGCCTCGCTTTCGAGTGGGGCCTGGCAGATTCACTCCACCTACAAGGGGGAAGATCTGGGTGGCGACGGCACCGTCCCTGCGCCGTCGCTACCGAAGAACGTTCGACTAAGTGACAACTCGCTTCGCCGAGTCGCCGACAAGCATGGCAGCCTCCAATGCAACGTCGCCGCGTTGGATGAAATCGAATCCGTCGTTACTGCGACGCGATTGATCTTCAAAGCAAGAGCGAGTTCCGACGTTCAAGTGAACGTTCCCGAGTTGGTGGGTAGCAGTGATCCATTTCGTGTCGAGGTGGTCTGCGAAGAAGGTCCTCAGCCACTCGTAGTATCCGTCAAGAATGAATTTGGTTTCGAGGTCGAACAGGCCAACCTAGTAGCGAGGAGTGGTTTCGCGTGTCTCAAGGTCCCAAGCCTCCCTCCGGGTGGCTATACGGTTGAGGTTGGAGGACCGCCGATGGGGCGAAGGGTCAATCCCGTTAGCTCACCACTTCTCGTCTGGCCAGAGACGAAAAACTAGGCGTTAGTGCGTTGGCCATGAACGTTCACCGGTCAGGCCGCGGCTGCGCCGGCCCGTAGTCGGCCCCAGCGTTTTTGGCGTTCGCTGCGGACGCGGGCGCGGTTCTTGGCGTTGTGCTGCCAGGACGTCTGGGTGGCGGGCGTTGACGTTGCGCCAGCGCAGGTAGTCCTGCAGGCGCCGGGCCAGAACGGTGTGGTTGGCGTGGTTCGAATCGCCCATCACGAAGGTGCTCAACGGCCCGAACTGGGCCTCGATCGGGTTCGCCCAGGACGCGTTGGTCGGCGTGAAACACAGTTCTACGTTGTTTTCCGCCACCCAGGAACGAATTTTGGGTGGCTTGTTCGCCGAAAGTTTGTCCAGGATCACATAAACCGGCTCGCCGTCGGGGCGCGGTCCTGATCGACTTGAACGCGGCCAGCCTGTGATCGCCGCCCTTGCGGCGGCGGGTCACGCCCCACAGCTGGTCGTCAACGCGGCTGTAGCAGCCGTGGAAGTACCGGACTGGCGTGGGTGCGGCGGTAGGTCGCGGGCAGCCGATGCGGCTCGGACCGCGGTGCTCACGCCGATCCGTGGCAGGGCCGGATCGACAACGGACCGAACTGGTCGAACGCGAAGCACCAGTCCAGGTGTTTGGTGGTGACCTGCTCGATCCGGTCCAGTTTCGCCTCCTTGTCCGGGTCAGTGGACTCTTTCCACGTGCGGGTGCGCTGGAACGTGATCCCACGCTCACACAAGATCTGTCGCAGCCGCTCGCGCCCGACCCCAACGGCCCGGACGGGGTTGTCGGCCAGATAGGCGGCGAGTTTGCGCAGGCTCCAGTGTGTGAACGGCTGTCCGAGCTTGGCCGGGCGCGTGGTGGCCGTCGTGACGACGAAGGCGATGTCGTCATCGGTGATCAGGCGGGGATGGCCTCCCGCCCACCGAGGGTCTAGCGCGGCCAAGCCTTTGTCGTTGAACGCGTGGATCACACCCCGAACGGTGTCCTCGTCGGCGGCCACCAGCCGCGCGATTGCCGGCACCGGTGTCCCGGACGCCGATGCCATGATGATCATCGCCCGGCGCACCCGGATCGCCGACCCCTTGCCGCGGCGCACAATCTGCTGCAGCCGCATGCCTTCCGCACGGTCAACCGACGCGCTCGAACCGGTTCCGCCACAAACCACCCCACGCTCTCGACAGCTACTACCGCCCTTGAGAGTGCAGCATCCCGGACATAGCGCCGGATTCTCAGCGGTGTGTCACCCACCCCGGCCAACGTTCATGGTCAACGCACTAGGCCGGGAGAGAAGTGGCACACAACGACTACAGCTGGTAACTTCGACCTGAAAAACGAGGCGCCTCGGCGAGCATGATTCGGCCGTTCTTGACCGGTCGGGGTTGGGTTGGTCACAGACTTCTCCGATCGCGTCTTTCACGCTGCCAGGCTGCTGAGCGTGACCAGATTGTGCGCCAGGACCCCGTGGCCGACCCAGATCTTGGCGCCTTCGGTACTGTCGATGCAGTTGCGGTCCCGGCCGTATCCGCGTTCGAGGGCGCTGATCCCGCCTTCGACTCCGGTGCGCCACTTAATTGTTCGTCGGAATGCTGGTCCGTGTTCCTCGGCTCGCTGGCCAGCTGAGGGTGTGCCCTTGCGGGGGAGGATGACGTGGCGCACGCCGAGGTCGTGGAGGTCGTCTTCGACGGCTTTCTCGCCATAGCCGCGGTCGGCGGTGACCGTGCATGGTGGACGGCCGGCGCGCGTACGGACCGATCCACGGCTGGTGCCAGTTGGGGTGCGCCGGCGGGGTTGCCGCGTTCGACCTGACTTGCACAGATTCAGTGTGCCACTTTCCCGAACTGCACCCCTATCACCAGCACAGATGCCTCAGTCGCCACGAAAAGCGGCCCTCGCGCGTCCGTGGGTACAGCAAAACCCGGAGCATCGGGTTCGGATCAACCGCGACGACCTCAGCGCCGGACTGTTCACCGCAGAAATGTGACCTCACCGAGGACGTCTCCCTCACTCAGCGCGCCCGGGCCGCGGCAGCGTTGCGGGAGGGCCGGCGTGTCGTGTGCGATGACGCCCTGCTCGACCCACTGCAACCTCGCTGTCTGGAAGGAGTTCCTCGCCCGTGCGATGTGCCCGTCGTCGTGGTCGAGGTGCCGACTCCGTCGACGAGTGCATCCGCCGCGACCGCGAACGTGGTGCCATAGGAGAACGGCAGGTGGGGAGGAAGTCATTCGCATGCTCGCCGCCGTTACGAATACCGGGGGGCTCGGTGCTGACCGGCTGTCTCGTCGGGCTGGGACCCTCGTACGGTGCCCACCATGAACGATGCCGTCCGTCAATCAGAACTACTCCCGGTGTGGGTTGTCGTGGCTGACACGACAGGGCGGCTCACCACACTGTGCCGCGGGAATCACTGCGCACCGCGCCCTGCTGGTCGCCGCCACCGACGATGTCGACGCATTCTTCGCGGCGGTCGTCAGATTCGGCGTGACGGTGCCATCGCGTCGTCGGGACGACTTGCTGCCGGCAGGAGTGGTGCAGGCAGTGTTCGAGCCGATCGTCGGTACGGCTCGTGAGCGCGCGGGCCGTTGCTCGCCCGATGCGGTGATGGCCGTGACGGTGCGATCCGTCGTCGACGGCGGGCTCGTGGTGCCCTGGGCCGACCTTGAGGAGCTGGGCATGATCGGATTGGAGTGGGCCGGAATCGGCGCCACATCGTGCGTCATTCCCTAGCGATCGTGGGTTCGGCCGCGCGAGTCGACACTTGATGTGGTCGTCCACGACTGGTGGTCGTAGCCTGTCCGGAATGTGGGCTACTGCACTGTCGATCGTTGCAATTGCGGCTACCGTCGCCAACTTCTTGTTCACTCAGTGGCGTACAGATCAGCGAGAGACGGACAAGTGGCGTCGAGACGAGATGCTTCGTCTGACCGGCTCGATGCTGGAATTGTCCGGGCAACGACAGTCCGAGCTGAGCGCGGACCTAAGCCACCTCGAAGGAACGGGCCGTGCGGCTCCTAAGGACTCAGATCCTTGGGCGCTAACGAGGCAGATGGCAATTGTTGCGCAACAACTGCACCTGCTGGACGAGTATTTGGCGCGCAAGGCTGACGCCGTCAGGGAACTTCATTCGGCTGCGGAGCACAAGTACTCCCCGAATGAAGACCCCTACAGCGATACCGGACAACTGCTAGCCGAGCGTCCCGCGCTCGAAACCGCTCACGATCAGCTTGTCGAGCAGTTTCACAAGTCGATTCGGCCGCGACGAATGCGTCGCAGGCGTAACAACGCATGATCCATCGTCGGCGCGCTGCCCCTGAAACGAGTAGTGGTGTGTCCGAGGACCTACTCTCGTTCGACGTGCAATCGGCAACGGTCGCCGCCCTCGCCGTGACTGAAACACCTCCAATCCCTGCTTCTAGCGTCAATCTCACCTGATTCCACATGGATGACCTGGGGAGGTTCGATGACGACCGACACCGCTGGGGATGAGTTCCTGGCCGCCGCGATCGCCAAGCACGGGGACCCACTGTCGGGGATGGTGCGGCCCAAACGGCTGTGACGCTGTCGGTACGCGCCGATAACATTTCAATAACGGGAACCATGCCTAGTAGGACTTTGTTACCTCGGCGTGTCGGCTCGAGTTCCGGTTCCATTCTCGAGAGCATCGGAGGTGTGGATGCAGTCGGTCTTGCTCGCCTCGACGAGCAATTGGAGTCGTTCGTCGGTGAGGTCTTCTCATCGCTCAAACGCAAGGATCAGCGGGCGACTGCGGGGGTGTATGCACGAGGGGTGATGCTCGACGGTCGCCGCAAGTCGATGCAGCCGATGGCCGAGCGACTCGGGGTCGATCACCAACGGTTGCAACAGTTCGTCACGACCTCGCCGTGGGACGTGGTACCGGTACGGAAAATGCTGTCCCGCAAGGCGTGTGATCTGATCACACCGGACGCGTGGGTGATCGACGACACCGGGTTCGCCAAGGACGGTGGATCCTCGCCGGGTGTGGCCCGGCAGTACTCGGGCACCCTCGGCAAGGTCGGAAACTGTCAGGTCGCGGTCAGCGTGCACGCCGCCACCGATGCGGCGTCCGCGCCACTGGACTGGCGCCTGTACCTGCCCGAGAGCTGGGACGACCGGTGCGCCGACGATCCAGCGGCGGCCGCCTCGATCGCCGCCCGCCGGCGGCGCAGCGCGATTCCCGACGACGAGCGTCACCGCACCAAATCGGTGATGGCCCTCGAGATGCTCGACGAGTTGATCTCGTGGGGCCGGACCCCGCCGGTGATCGTCGCCGACGCCGGCTACGGCGACTCGGCCACCTTCCGCCAGGGCCTGACCGACCGTGATCTGGTCTATGTCGTGGCGGTCAAGGGCGCTACCCTCGCGCACCCCGGCGACGCGGTCCCGGCCGCCGCCCCGTACTCCGGACGCGGCCGGCCTCCGACCCGCCGCTACGCCGCTGCCGCGACCTGCAGGGATCTCGTGCTGGCGGCCGGAGTCGAGGCGCTGACCGAAATCACCTGGCGTCGCGGCACCAAGACCGGTCCGGGTAATCCGACCGCGGTCATGCGCTCGCGGTTCGTGGCGCTGCGGGTGCGTCCGGCGAACCGCACCATTGCCCGCGACGAGAACGGTGCCCTGCCGCCAGCGTGGCTGCTCGCCGAATGGCCCTCGGGCGCAGCCCAGCCCACCGATTACTGGTTGGCCACCCTGCCCGAGGACACGGCGATCGCCGAGCTGGTGCGTCTGGCCAAGATCCGCTGGCGCATCGAACACGACTACCGGGAGCTGAAAACCGGTCTCGGACTCGACCATTTCGAGGGCCGCTCCTGGCTGGGCTGGCATCACCACGCCACCCTGGTCACCGCCGCGCATCTGTTCCTCACCACCCTGCGGCTGGCCGACCCAAAAGCGACTGGGCAGGACTGACCCTGTACGGAATCGTGCGCGAACTCCAACGCGCACTTGCCCGTTGGATCGGTACCTGCCCGCTCTGCCACCACACCTTCCCGACCTAACAAAGTACTACTAGTGTTCCCCTTATGAAAGGTCACTCCTGTGATCGTGATTGACAGCTCCAACGCCACCCCGGAAGCGCTCGCACTGGCCGAAGGCCTGAAGGCGCAGTGGGCAGGCATCGGCCAGTTCGGCCCGCAGCTCGGAACCCTGATCGTCGACAACTTCGGCTACAGGCAGGCCGAAACCGCGAAGCCCGGCACCGTGAGGTCCTCGGCCGATCCGAGTGCCGAGGCGCAGGAATTGGCCGGAAAGATCGCCGGGCATCACCAGGCGCTCGGGATGATGGCCCCGCACATCGCCTACGTCGCCGTCGACCACCTCGGCTACCGCAAGATCGCCTGATCCTTCAAGAGAAAGAACTACAGCACAATGAGTGTGATCCGTTTCGCAGAGCACCACGACCGCACCCAGATCGCCCGCGTCGCCGCCGCCGTTGACGCGATCTTCGAGCAACACAAAGGGCAGCCCGCCAACACGTTCTACGACGAACTGTGGGCAGGCCTCGAGAAGCTCGTGTCCCCGCCGTCGGCGCAGGACCTCGCCGAGGCGATCACCGCTGGCGTTCGCCCCGTCATCACCCAGAAGTAGGGGCGCGGCCGGAGCAGGGGCACAGGTCGATCCTGTGCCCCACCGGCGCCAAAACTAGACGATCAATCTTCTGAACAGCAGATAGGCGACTGAGCGCCGCTAACTCGAACGAATCCCCCCGAACGACGCTTTCGGCACTCACTCAGACCACGATGACTGTGCAGGCGGTGCGGGTCGGGTTGGACGGACGCCCGGAGGTGATCGACCTCGGGGTGGGGGAGAGCACCGGGGCGGCGGTCCGGGCGGCGATCGGGTGCCGCTGGTTCGATGCGGTGCGCCTGAGCCCTGATTTGGATATGTGGATCGACGACGAAGGCGCGAC